>JAXMDE010000010.1:0-127426 GCA_046349015.1 Bradyrhizobium sp.
AGCCTCGAGGGCAGCGTAGGGTAGAACAATGATCCAGACGTTAGGGAACATCCTGATCGGCGTTCAGCTTTGGCCGTTCGCGATCACAATGTTCGTAGCTATCGCTGGAGCGTTTGTTGCCTTGTTCGGAGTATTCGTGGGTTTGCCTGACATGATGGAGTTGGGCAAATCGGCCGCCGGGCTAGGAGCTATGGGATTTTTTGGCTGGCTCTTGTTCCTGATCGCATTGCGGTCGGTCTAGGCCAGAAGGGAAGAAAATGACTGCGTTGCTTGAAGTCAAAAACCTGCAGGTCCGTGTCGAGGATCGCGAGATCCTCCATGGACTTTCGCTGACGGTGAACCCGGGCGAGGTGCACGCGATCATGGGGCCGAACGGCTCCGGCAAGTCGACGCTGTCGCATGTCATTGCCGGTAAGCCCGGCTACGAGGTCACCGGCGGAGAAATCCTGTTCAAGGGCGAGGACCTGCTGGCGATGACGCCGGACGAGCGCGCGGCAAAGGGCGTGTTCCTGGCGTTCCAGTATCCGGTCGAAATTCCGGGCGTCGCCACCATGAATTTTCTCCGCAGCGCCCTGAACGCGCAGCGCAAGGCGCGCGGCGAGAGCGAGTTCTCCACGCCGGACTTTCTGAAGAAGGTCCGCGAAGTGGCGAAATCGCTCGGCATCCCCCAGGACATGCTCAAGCGCGGCGTCAATGTCGGTTTTTCCGGCGGCGAGAAGAAGCGCAACGAAGTTCTGCAGATGGCGCTGTTCGAGCCGAGCCTGTGCATCCTCGACGAGATGGACTCCGGCCTCGATATCGATGCGCTGCGGATCGCGGCTGACGGCGTCAATGCGCTGCGCTCGCCCGATCGCGCCATGGTCGTCATCACGCACTATCAGCGGCTGCTCAACTATATCGTGCCCGACGTCGTCCATGTGTTGTCGCGGGGCAGGGTGGTGAAGAGCGGCGGCAAGGAGCTGGCGCTGGAGCTGGAAGAGTCCGGCTATGCCGGGTTCGTGGACGCTGCCTGATGAACGTGGCCCTGGCAAAGACCGATACCGGATGCGCGCTGAGCGACGCCTTTGCGGCCGCGCGCGACCGGCTGCCGGGTACCGGGCAGGTGCCGCACACGCGCCAGCTCGCGTTTGACAGCTATGCGCGGCGAGGGTTACCGCACCGGCGGATCGAGGACTGGAAGTATACCGATCTTCGCGCCCTGATGCGGGAGGTCCTGCCGCAGGCGCCAGCGCCCGACCAGGCCGCGCTCGATGCCGCTGCAAAGACCTTGAAGGCGCATGCGATCAAGGGCGTCCGCAGGTTCGTGCTGGTGGATGGATTCTTCGCGCCCGGACTTTCGGACCTTGAAGATGTCGAGCAAGGTCTGACGATTCGGACGCTGCGCGAAACGCTGGAAAGCGGCTACTGGCCGAGCCTCATCCGGCTAATGGGGATCCAGGACGCGGACCCGACGGATGCCGGGGACAGGTCCGACCCGATGATCGCGCTGAATGCCGCAATGATGACCGACGGGGTCATGATCGAGGTGGCCGGCGGGACGCAATTGGCGCGGCCGCTGCACATCATTCACGTGGCCACCACCGCAGCGCCGGCGGCGATGTTCACGCGCTCGTCGGTGCGCCTTGGCAATGCGGCGACCGCCACACTGATCGAAAGCTTCCTGGCGGCCGGGAATGCGGCCGCCTATCAAGTCCATAACGCCGTCATGATGCTGGTCGGCGCGGGCGCGCGGCTCGATCACATCAGGCTGGCGGAAGACCATCGCGATGCCTTCAACATCTCCAGCGCCGTGGTCGGGCTTGGGGCCAGATCGCATTTCAACACCTTCGGCCTGACGACGGGGGCCGGCGTCAGCCGCTTCCAGACGTTCATTGACTGCGCCGGCGAAGGCGCAAAAGTCGAGACCAGCGGTGTCAATCTGCTCAACGGCAAGCAGCATGCCGACACCACCATGTTCATCGACCATGCGGCGCCGAACTGCAGCAGCCGAGAGGTCTTCCGCGCCGTGCTCGACGACAGTGCGCATTCGGTGTTCCAGGGCCGTATCATCGTGCGCCCGGACGCGCAGAAGACCGACGCCAGGATGATGACGCGGGCGCTTCTGCTGTCGGACAACGCCGAAGCCGACAACAAGCCGGAGCTCGAGATCTTCGCCGACGACGTCAGCTGCGGCCACGGCGCCACCTCGGGCGCGCTGGACCAAAACCTGCTGTTCTATCTGCGCACCCGCGGGCTGCCGGAGAAGGAGGCGCAGGCGCTGCTGATTCAGGCGTTCGTCGGCGAGGCGATCGAATCCATTGCCGGCGACACGCTGCGCGAGCTTGCGGCCGCTGCGGCGGAACGCTGGCTGAGGGCGCGATCATGACGCTTCATCCCGCGGTCGCCAACGGATCCTACGACGTCACCCGCGTGCGCGAGGATTTTCCGGCACTGGCGCTGAAGGTCTACGGCAAGCCGCTGGTCTATCTCGACAACGCCGCCTCCGCCCAGAAGCCGAACGCCGTGCTCCAGCGCATGACGACTGCCTATACCAGCGAATACGCCAACGTGCATCGCGGCCTGCATTACCTCGCCAACGCGGCAACGGAGGCCTATGAGGGCGCCCGCGCCAAGGTGGCGAAGTTCGTCAATGCGCGGCGCAGCGAGGAAATCGTCTTTACGCGGAATGTCACCGAGGCGATCAACCTGGTCGCCTCGTCCTGGGGCGAGCCCAATATCAAGGCTGGCGATGAGATCGTCCTTTCGATCATGGAGCACCATTCCAACATCGTGCCCTGGCATTTTCTCCGGGAGCGCCATGGAGCCGTGATCAAATGGGCGCCGGTGGATGACGACGGCAATTTCCTGATCGAGGAGTTCGAGAAGCTCCTGACCAAGCGCACCAGGCTGGTTGCGATCACGCAAATGTCGAATGCGCTCGGCACGTTCGTTCCGGTCAAGCAGGTGATCAGGCTGGCCCATGAGCGCGGTATTCCAGTGCTGGTGGACGGCGCACAGGGCGCGGTGCATCTGCCGGTCGACGTGCAGGACCTCGATTGCGATTTCTACGCCTTCACCGGCCACAAGGTTTATGGCCCGACCGGCATCGGCGCGCTCTACGCCAAGCACGAGCATCTCGTGGCCATGCGGCCCTTCAACGGCGGCGGCGAGATGATCCGCGAGGTGGCAAAGGACTGGGTCACCTATGGTGATCCGCCGCACAAATTCGAAGCCGGTACGCCGCCCATTGTCGAGGCGATCGGGCTAGGGGCTGCGATCGACTACGTCAACTCGATCGGCAAGGAACGCATCGCCGCGCATGAGCAGGGCCTGCTCACTTATGCCCAGCAACAGCTGCGCGAGATCAACTCGCTGCGCCTGATCGGTACCGCCCGCGATAAGGGGCCGGTGATCTCCTTCGAGCTCAAGGGGGCGCATGCCCATGATGTGGCGACCGTCATCGACCGCCAGGGCGTTGCGGTGCGTGCCGGAACCCATTGCGTGATGCCGCTCCTGGAGCGGTTCAACGTCACAGCCACCTGCCGCGCTTCCTTCGGCATGTACAATACAAGGGAAGAAGTCGACCTCCTGGTGCAGGCGCTGATCAAGGCGCGGGAATTGTTCGCATGACCGACACGGCTGAAGCAAAAACCGTCTCCATGGAAACTCATTCGGCGCTACCGCCGGAGGAGACCGAGCGCCTGAGTGGCGAAATCGTCGCGGCGCTGAAAACCGTGTTCGATCCGGAAATCCCGGCCGACATCTACGAACTGGGCTTGATCTACAAGGTGGACCTCAAGGAAGACCGCGGTGTCGACATCATGATGACGTTGACCACGCCGAACTGCCCGGCCGCCGGCGAACTGCCGACCATGGTCGAGAATGCGGTTGCAAGCGTTCCGGGCGTCGGCGTCGTCAACGTCAACCTGGTTTGGGATCCGGCCTGGACGCCGGACCGGATGAGCGACGAGGCTCGCCTTGTGCTCAATATGTGGTGACTGCCGCGTTGTTAAGGAAAGTGGGTGCCGGTCCGCGCGTATCAGACGAGAGCAAGCGTTAGGGGATAGGGTTTAACTTGAAAACAGGCGGCCTTGAATCGCCGCCAGGACAGACCAAATGACCGATATGACACCGACCGCAACAACCAAGCCGAAACCGCGCCCGCGTCCGCAGGTGATGAAGCTGACGGATGCCGCCGCTTCGCGCATCAACGAACTGACCAAGCGGGCCGACTCCGAGATCGTCGGCCTTCGGGTCGGCGTCAAGAACGGCGGTTGTGCCGGGCAGTCCTACACCGTCGAATACGCCCACGAGATCCGGCCGACCGACGAAGTGGTTGAGGACAAGGGCGTCAAGATTCTGGTTGATCCCAAGGCCGTGCTGTTTCTGCTCGGCACCGAGATGGATTACAAGGCTGACAAGATGCAGGCCCAGTTCGTCTTCAACAATCCGAACCAGATTTCGGCCTGCGGCTGCGGCGAGTCCGTGCAGCTCAAGCCGGCCAAGGTGTGATAGCTTCGCGTCCGCATGGACCGCGAATTCCTCGCCGATCTCTTTGCCGATTTCGGCCCGGTCACGATCCGGCCGATGTTTTCAGGCCATGGCATTTCCGCCGATGGCACCAATTTCGCGCTTGCGCTGCGCGCCGGCCTCTATTTCCGGGCCGACGAACTCACCATTCCGCGATATGAGGCGGAAGGGTCAAAGCCATTCCAGTATCAGACCCGCACCAAGACGGTAACGGTCAACTCCTACTGGCAACTGCCCGCGCGGCTGTTTGACGATTCGGAAGAGCTGAGCGAATGGGCAAGGGAAGCGCTAGCCGCCGCCCAGCGTGCCGCGCTGAAGAAGCGGCCGAAGGCGCGCAAGGGCGCGAAGAATGCCGCCGGGAAAAAAGCCGCGCCTAAAAAAGCTGCAGCAAGGAGGACGACCGTGAAGAAGGCGAAGCGGAAGCGCTAGGCCACCTGGCTGTCATGGCCGTGCGATTCGGCCGTATATTCCGGGTCGACCTCGCAGATCACGCGGTTGCGGCCGTTGCGCTTGGCGGCATAGAGGCAGGCATCCGCGCGCTCGATCAGCGAATCCGTGTCGTCGCCCGCCTTCAGAATCGACACGCCGACGGAGATGGTGACGCGGCCGAGAATCTCGCCGGTGGACTTCTTCTTCAACTCCTTCGCCATCACGGCGCGGCGGATGTGATCGGCGACCGTCAGCGCCTGGCGCAGGGCCGTGTTGGGCAGCACCACCGCAAATTCCTCGCCGCCGTAGCGCGCGGTAATGTCCTGTCCCTTGATGGTCTGCTTCAAGGACATGCCGACGAGGCGCAGCACCTGATCGCCGGTAAGATGGCCGTAGGAATCGTTGAACGCCTTGAAATGGTCGATGTCGAACATCAGCAGCGACAGCGGCTCGCCGCTTTCGCCGGCGGCCGCTACGGCCGCTTCGATCGAGCGGTCGAAATATTTGCGATTGCCAAGCCCCGTGAGCGGATCGGTCAGGCTCTCGGCACGGATCGCTTCGAGGCTGTGCTGCAGATTGCTGATTTCGCTCTTTGACAGCGATAGCCGCTCTTCCAGCGCCTTGTTGGTCTCGCGCATCTCGCGCGTCGACTTCACCAGCTGATCCACGATCGCCCGGAGCTGCTCACGGGTCTGCACCGACGCCAGGTTCCGGCTGGCGCCGTCGAGGCTCGCGCCGTAGCTGGCCGACATGCCGAGCGCTTCGATGATCAGCTTCATCACGTCGTCGATTTCGCTGATGACGAGAGTGCCGACCTTGTCGATGCGTTCGGACGCTTTCAGCTGCGACAGATACGTTTCGTAGATCTGCTCGAGGTCGCTCTCGCTGATCTTGCCGTTGCGCGCCAGCGTCTCGTTGATGATCTTGTTGAGCGCGGCGTTATAGCCGGTGGCGTAGACGTACCAGATTTCGTAATTGCGGGGGATGGCGGTCTGGCGCAGCGACTTGATCTGGCCAATCGCAACTTCCGCGAAGGCGAGTGTGCGTTCGTGCTCGTCCAGCGGCTTGACCACCGTTCCGTCCCCAGTCGCGCGGTGCCGCCCGATCGCCAGCAGCAATTACTAAATTAACGGGGCAACGTTAGCCGACGAGGATAAACGACCGGTAAACATTGGGAACCGGCCGTCGTCTCAGACCCGCGCGCGAACCGGCCGCAGCAGAAACGCGGGAAGATGCGAATGATCCGCAGGCTCGACGTCCTCGGGCACAACGCGACGCGGCTGCGGACGGCCTATCGAAGGTACGCCCGATGGCGCCGCTGCCACCTCAGGCTGCGGCGCGGAAGGCTGCGGCGCGGAGCGCCGGCCGCCATGATTGGCGTGACGTTCTCCGCCGGTGCGCTCGCGCTCGCCGCCATGCCGCTCGCCGCGATCACGGCGCGGTTTGCGGCCGCCGCGTGCGCCATCGCGGCCGTGCTCGCGCTTGCGGTGCTCACGCGGACGATCGGTTTCGGCAGCTTCATCGGCTTGCACTTCGAAGTTGCCCTCGGCGCGCGGAATTTGCCGACCGATCAGCTTCTCGATCGCGGCCATCGACTTCGTATCGAGCGAGGTGACGATGGAGACGGCCGTCCCGGTGCGGCCCGCGCGACCGGTGCGGCCGATGCGGTGGACGTAATCGTCGGGATGATGAGGAACGTCGAAATTGAAGACGTGGCTGACGGCGGGAATGTCAAGGCCGCGCGCGGCGACGTCGGAGGCGACCAATAGCGGCACCTCGCCCGTGCGGAACTGCTCAAGCGCGGCCATGCGGGCGGGCTGGTCCATGTCGCCGTGCAGGGCGCCGACGGCGAAGCCGTGCTTCTGCAGCGATTTATAGACGACGGCGACTTCGCGCTTGCGGTTGCAGAAGATGATCGCGTTCTGAAGGTCTTTTGCCTCGCGCAACAGGCGGCGAAGCGTTTCGCGCTTCTGGTGCGCCTCGCGGCCGGCCGGGACCTGCGATTGGGTCACGGTGACAGCGGTGGTCGCGGGACGGGAAACTTCGATGCGCTCGGGATTGTGCAGGAAGGTATCGGAGATGCGGGAAATTTCCGGCGGCATCGTCGCGGTGAAGAACAATGTCTGCCGCGTGAAGGGGACGAGCTTGCAGATGCGCTCGATGTCGGGGATGAAGCCCATGTCCAGCATGCGATCGGCTTCGTCGATCACCAGCAGCTCTACGCCCGTGAGCAGCAATCCGCCGCGCTCGGTATGGTCGAGCAGGCGGCCCGGGGTTGCGATCAGCACGTCGACCCCGCGCATCAGCTTGGAGTCCTGGTCGCCGAAGGAAACGCCGCCGATCAAAAGCGCCACGTTGAGCTTCTGGCCGGCGCCGTATTTGTCGAACTGCTCCTTCACTTGTGCCGCGAGCTCACGGGTCGGCTCGAGGATCAGGGTGCGCGGCATGCGTGCGCGGGCGCGGCCCTTTTCGAGGATGGTGAGCATCGGCAGAACGAAGGCGGCGGTCTTGCCGGTGCCGGTCTGGGCGATGCCGAGGACGTCGCGGCGGGCGAGAACGTGGGGGATCGCCTGTGCCTGGATGGGAGTAGGGGTGGTGTAACCGGTGGCCGCAACGGCGGCGAGAACCTTGTCGGACAAACCGAGATTGGAAAAAGACATTGAGCCTCTGCTCGACACCGCCGTTCGGAATCGAAGGTAAAAAGGCTGTCGCGTTCAACCCCGAAACGGCGTGCTTTGAAGGAAGCTCAGGGGCTCTGACTTACGCAGACGAGCGGCTAACCCAGGGAATCGTATTTCGACCGAGGGCCGCGTTGAGCCGAAACATAGGGTCGAAACGGCCAAAGTCAATCTGGGAACTGACCCAATATCCGAAAAACCTTAATAGTTTCGCACAAATAAGCGGCTTTTCGTCATTTTGCCTTCAAACGGCCGGATGGTCGCGTCGAAGGCCGGCTGGGCGCTGAACCTCGGAAGTGCCTACGGCGACTATTGGCCTGAGGCCGATACCACCGCGAGGCTGCGGCGAAGGCGGGGAATTTTGCGATGAGATGGATGAATTGGAAGATCGCGGCGGCGCTTTGCATCGCGGCTGCAGGCATCATGCTGGCCGCGCCCGCTCATGCCGAAAAACGCGTTGCGCTCGTCATCGGCAACAACGATTACAAGAACGTGCCCAAGCTGCTGAAGGCGGTCAACGACGCCCGCACCATGGGCGATACGCTGAAGCAACTCGGCTTCACCGTGATGGTGGCGGAGAACCAGACGCGGCAGGCTTTCAGCCAGACGCTGCTCGCCTTCGACAAGTCGGTCGAGCCTGGCGACACTGCATTCTTTTTCTATGCCGGCCACGGCTTTGAAATCGCCGGCCAGAATTTCCTGCTGCCGACCGACGTGCCGGCGGCGACCGAAGGGCAGGAGGAACTGGTGCGCGATTCCTCCATCCTCGCCGACCGCGTCATCGAGCGGCTGCAGAACAAGAAGGTGCGCACGGCGATCCTGGTGTTCGATGCCTGCCGCAACAACCCGTTCGAGCGCGCCGGCACGCGCGCGGTGGCCGGCGGCGGCGGCCTTGCGCCGATGACGCAGCTGCCGGAAGGCGTGTTCTCGGTGTTTTCGGCGGGCCCCAGGCAGACCGCGCTCGATCGCCTCTCCAATGACGATGCCAATCCCAACTCGGTATTCACCCGCACTTTCGCCAAGGAACTGACGCAGCCCGGTGCCAACCTGGTGCAGGTCGCCCAGCGCACGCGCCGTCTCGTCAGTGAGATGGCCGAGACCGTCAGGCACAAGCAGGTCCCCGTCTATTTCGACCAGATGGTCGACGACGTCTTTCTGAACGGCACCGCGGGGAAGTCTGAGCCTCAGCCCGCGGTCGCGGCAAAGCCCGCCGAGCCGACGCAGCAGGTCGCCGCGCTGACACAGGTGCAGCGGCCGCCGGTCGCCAACGATTCCGTCAACGCGCCGATCGCCGCCTTCTCGCGCCACAATGGCGGCTGGACGGTGGTGTTCTCGATTGCCGACCCGACCCTCGGTATTTCCTGGCGGCTCGGCGAAGCCGGCCAGTTCCGTGAGACCGGCTTCATCGATGCGCTCGACCCGCGCACCCGCAAGCGCATGCCCAACTCGTCGATCGAACTGCCCGCCGACCAGCAGGCCGCCGTCATCCAGGTGCGTTACGTCGATGCTTCCGGCGAGATGCAGGGCCCGTTCCCGATCCGCTTCGATCCCGAGGCGGCGCTTTTGCGCGACCAACGAAAAATCCTCGACATGACCGCGACCAGCTGGCTGTCGTTCCGCGACTTCAACGGCCTGCTTGTCTACTACACGCACCTGATGTCCTACCGCTGCGCGATCCGCGAGGCGCGCATCGGCATCGACACCGCCGTGCCGGACAAGGTGCTGAAGATGCCGCCTTGCGATCCCAGGGAGCCGAGCGCCATCCCGCACGATGCCTCGCCGTATCTGAAGCTCGCGCCCACGACGAAATCCGTCTCGGTCGAGCTGACCTATCGCGACGGCAGCGTGTCGGAGATCAAGACGTTCCGGCGGTGACGCGACCTCGGGTCACGCCATGACCGAGAAGCCGCCATCGACGGGGATCGCAGTGCCCGTCACGAAGTCCGATGCGGCCGAGGCGAGGAATACCGCGATGCCGGCGAAATCGTCGATTTCGCCCCAGCGTGCCGCCGGGGTGCGCGCGAGCACGCGCTCGTGAAGCCCCGCCACCTGCTGGCGCGCGCCTTTCGTTAGCGCCGTGTCGATCCAGCCGGGCAGGATGGCGTTGACCTGGATGTTGTCGGGCGCCCAGGCGCAGGCGCAGGAACGCGAGAACTGTACGATGCCGCCCTTGCTCGCGGCATACGCCGGCGCGTAGCTGCCGGCGAAAATCGACATCATCGAGCCGATATTGATGACCTTGCCGTGGCCGGAGGCCTTCAGCGCGGGATAGGCCGCCTTCGAGCACAGGAAGGCGCTCGTCAGGTTGGTGTCCATGACCGTGTGCCACTCGTCGAGCTCGAGCAGATGCGTCGGCTTGCGGATGCTGGTGCCGGCGTTGTTGACGAGAATATCGATCCGGCCGAGTTCCTTGCCGACCCGCTCGATCATGGCGGCCACCGCGGTCTTGTCGGTCACGTCGGTGGCCACCGCAATCGCCTTGACGCCGCGTTTGCCGAGATCGGCGACGGCTTCAGCGGACTTGGCTGCGTTGCGGCCCACCACCGCAATATTGGCGCCGGCGTCCGCGAGACCGCGCGCGATGCCGAGGCCAATGCCGCCATTGCCGCCGGTCACGATTGCGACCTTGCCGGAGAGATCGAAGAGCTTGGTTGTCATCATCTATGTCCTTGTTCGTCATGGCAGGGCTTGGCGGAGGGAGGGGCGATGAATCACCGCTTGCCTTGCCAGATCAGGATCAGCCCGACGGCCGAGAGCAGCGCGCCGTACTCGGCCCATTGCAGACTGCCGATCATGAAGCTTTGGGCGGGCCAGGCGATCGCGCCGGTGCCCTGACCGATCCAGAGCAGCCCGATCGCAAGCGCGAGCAGGCCTACGATCAACAGCGCCTTGCGCATGCCTTTTCACTCCCTTTGTCGGCCCCGTGCATCGTTCGGTTGTCCGTGAAACGGCGCGCCCGGTTAGCCGTAGCTGGTGATCGAATACAATGACAGGCGGGCCGGCAAGGGGATTTTCCGCATGCGAATCGATGCTGGCGATTGCGCTGCTCGAGCTTCCGCTGGCGGGCGGCCTATGGTGGTCTGGCGGCGGAAGGCGCTCCTGCGCGCTTTCGATCCCGCCAGCATGGCGCAGTTCGTGTGGCGCGACCATTGCGAGAGGCGTTATGGCGTGACGGAATGAAAAAGCCCCGGCCAAGGCCGGGGCTTTCGGAACGTCGAATTCGTAAGAGATCAGTACTTCGCAACGACCGGGCCGGTCCAGTTGAAGCGCCAGACGAGTTCGCTGCGCACACTGTGCTCGCGGAACTTCTGGGTCTCCGAGAAGCCGGTCGCAACGCCGCCGGGAATGGTTACAACTCCCACATTCGCTCTGTCGAATTCCGAGAACCGATACTCAGTTTTCCAGAACAGCCCGGGCAGGAGACCCAAGGCATACTCGTCGCCCGTTCCGATAAACCAGCCGCCCTTGGTAGCTCCCGGGAGATTCACAGTAGGAACCGCCCCGAAAGTAGCCATATCGGTCGATTTCCAGTGAGCCTGAGTGTAGCCGCCCGAAACATAGGTAAGAAGCTGCGGCAGCAGCACGTATCCTACGCGACCGCCGACCGACCACTGCCAATCCTGCTTCTGCGTGCCAGTGAGCATCGGACCAATCACGCCGAAGAACGAAGTGTCGCCCTTCACGTCCATGAAGTCGTAGTCAGCGAAGGCGCCAACCAACCAGTTGGTACCCGCGAACTGATAGTCGCAACCACCTTGCACGGTACCAAACCAGCCGCGCGCACCGGTCGTAACGTTGGGGCCGGTCGCTAAGCCCGTGGCAGTCACGAAGTCATTGTGATCATTGTTCGTGACCGCACCACCGCCGCCGGCACCGAGGTAGCAGCCGGTCCAATTGGTCACCGCAACCATTGGAGCAGCCTTCGCAGGCATGCGGGCGGCCATGTCAGCAGCAGTCGCCTGTCCAACAAGTGCTGCAGAAGCGGCCAGCGCGAGCGCCAATTTCTTCATGATCAACCCCAAATCTTTCGCGTCGAATTCGACGCCTCGTAAAGTGCGTTTCGCACCGATTCCCGAAACTCAGTGCGACAACTATACGCAGTTTTGTCCGAAATGCTGTTGCGGGCAGGGCACAGTTGCCGGGAAACGGCCTTGGTGCCATCACCCAAAATCGAGAAAAAGGGGCACAGCCAAGGCCAAACGGCGCGATTTCGCGCTCTTTCCCGGGTCGGACCGCAGAGGCATGAGGCTGTGCCGGCTGGGCCAATTGCCATTCGAGCCCGTGATTCCGCCATGGCCCGCAGCGCCGGCACCAGGTGAGCCGTACCTTCGCCACGACCGCGCGTGGCGGGCGCCGTCTCACACGTCCAGCAGGTCCTCGCTGGCAAACTCCGCCTTGTCGGAGATGAAGGCGAAGCGCGCTTCGGCCTTGGTGCCCATCAGCCGCTCCACCGAATCGGCGGTACCCTCGCGGTCGTCGGCGAGCAGCACGACGCGCAGCAGCGTCCGCCTGGCCGGGTCCATGGTGGTTTCCTTGAGCTGCGCCGGCATCATCTCGCCGAGGCCTTTGAAGCGGCTGACCTCGACCTTGGCGTTGGCGTTGAACTCGCTCTTCATCAGCGCGTCCTTGTGCGCGTCGTCGCGCGCATAGACCGACTTGCTGCCATGGGTCAGCTTGTAGAGCGGCGGCACCGCCAGATAGAGGTGGCCCTCGTCGATCAGCCGCGGCATCTGCCGGTAGAAGAAGGTAATGAGCAGCGAAGCGATATGCGCGCCGTCGACGTCGGCGTCAGTCATGATGATGATGCGGGAGTAGCGCAGGTCTTCCTGGCGGTAGTGGGCGAGCGTGCCGCAGCCGATCGCCTGCATGAGATCGGCAAGCTGCGCGTTGGCGGTGAGCTTGTCCTTTCCGGCGGAAGCGACGTTGAGAATTTTTCCGCGCAGGGGAAGGATCGCCTGGGTCTTGCGGTCGCGCGCCTGCTTGGCGCTGCCGCCGGCCGAGTCGCCCTCGACGATGAAGAGTTCGGAGCCTTCCTGGGCGCTGTTGGTGCAATCGGCGAGCTTGCCGGGCAGGCGAAGCTTCTTCACCGCGGTCTTGCGCGAGATCTCCTTCTCGGCGCGGCGGCGCAGCCGCTCGTCGGCGCGCTCGATGACGAAGTCGAGCAGCTTGTTGGCTTGCAGCGGATTGCCGGACAGCCAGTGATCGAAGGAATCCTTCACCGCCTGTTCGACGATGCGTTGCGCTTCGGCGGTCGCAAGGCGATCCTTGGTCTGTCCCTGGAATTCCGGTTCGCGCACGAACACGCTGAGCATGCTGGCCGCGCCCACCATGACGTCTTCGGAGGTGACCGGGGCCACGCGTTTGCCCTGGCCGACGCGCTCGCCGTGATCCTTCAGGCCGCGCAACAGGGCGCTGCGCAGGCCGGATTCATGGGTGCCGCCGTCGGGCGTCGGCACGGTGTTGCAGTAGGAGGAGAGGAAACCGTCGGCATCCGCCGTCCAGGCCACGGCCCATTCGCAGGCGCCATGCGCGCCGTTGCGGCCACTCTTGCCGGAGAAGATTTCGGGATGCACGAGCGTGTCTGCGTGGATGGCGGCGGCCAGATAGTCCTTCAGGCCGCCGGGGAAGTGGAAGCTGTCTTCGGCGGGAACGTCCTCGACGCCCTTGAGCAGCTCGGCAGCGCATTTCCAGCGGATTTCGACGCCGCCGAACAGATAGGCCTTCGAGCGCGTCATCTTGAACAGGCGCTGCGGCTTGAAGGCGGCCTTGGCGCCGAAAATCTCGGCGTCCGGCTTGAAGCGGATGCGGGTGCCGCGGCGGTTGTTGATCTTGCCGAGATCCTCGAGCTTGCCCTTGGGATGGCCGCGCTCGAAACTCATGCGATAGAGTTTCTGGCTGCGCGCGACTTCCACTTCGAGGCGTGAGGACAACGCGTTCACCACCGACACGCCGACGCCGTGCAGGCCGCCCGAGGTCTCATAGACCTTGGAGTCGAACTTGCCGCCGGAATGCAGCGTGCACATGATGACTTCGAGCGCCGACTTCTTCGGGAATTTCGGATGCGGGTCGACCGGAATGCCGCGCCCGTTATCCGTGACGGTGAGGAAGCCGTCGGCGGAAAGCTCCACCTCGATGAAGGTGGCGTGGCCAGCCAGCGCCTCGTCCATGGAGTTGTCGATGACCTCGGCAAACAGGTGATGCAGCGCCTTCTCGTCGGTGCCGCCGATATACATGCCGGGCCGGCGACGGACCGGCTCCAGGCCTTCCAGCACCTCGATATCGCGCGCGGTATAGCCGGCTTCGGCGCCGCCGCCGCGCGCGGCGACCTTGAGGTTGGCCTTCTTCGGCTCAGTGCCGCCAAAAAGGTCGTTTTCTTTGGCTTTCGCCGCTGATTTCAATGGTTTAGGCATGATTCTTCATATGATGCGCGCGGACCGTTACCGCGAATCGGTTGCTCTGACTATGCCATGCTTGGGCTTAAAAAGTGACGGCTGGGGACGAGTGGCCGTTCACGCACCCAGTCGGGCTTTGTGACTTGAAGTTCGCTAACGCGCTGGCTTACCAAGGGAACCGGCGGGGCCTGAGGACATTTCGACACGATGGAAGATTTCGCGCACTCGATCGCAAATTTCGTGCGCGAGCATCAAGCCTGGGCGGCGCCGATCGTGCTGGTGCTGGCCTTCGGGGAATCGCTCGCCTTCATTTCGCTGCTGGTGCCCGCCTGGGGCGCGCTGGTCGCCATTGGCGCCTTGATCGGGGTAACCGGCATCAGCTTCTGGCCGGTGTGGCTGGCCGGCGGAATTGGCGCGGCGCTGGGCGACTGGGTCTCCTACTGGTTCGGCTACAAATACAAGGAACAGGTCGCGCAGCTGTGGCCCCTGTCGAAATACCCGGAAATCTTGCCGCGGGGCGAGGCGTTCGTGCGGGACTGGGGCGTGCCCAGCATTTTCATCGGCCGCTTCTTCGGCCCGCTGCGCGCCTCGGTGCCGCTGGCGGCCGGGATTTTCGAAATGCCGTACTGGCCGTTCCAGATCGCCAATTTCGTCTCAGCCCTGATGTGGTCGGCGGTGCTGCTCCTGTTCGGCGACGTCATCGCCGTCGTTATGCAGTGGCTCTGGCGCAGCGTCTGAGCCGGGAGCGGCACCCGGGTCCATTCTTGCGAAGCCTCATTTTGCCTTGACCGCCGGGGGAACCGGCCTTATGACACCCCGCCCATGACCAACGGTCCGACCATCGCCATCGCTCGCCGCCGCCGCGCTCTCGCGGTATGGGCGGTCGTTCGCGTCTGAGATCGTCGCCCTGCCGCCGGATCCTTCCCGCGGCTTTCCTCCTTGCAAGAAACGCGGTTTGATCTGGCGGCTCCTTCCCCAAGCAGGAGTTTGAAAGATGTATACGCCGCCCATGTTCAAGACCGATCGCGCCGCGAGCCTTGCCTTCGCGGAAGCGCGCGGATTCGGGACGGCCTGCGCGTGGGATGGCGAGCGCCCGATCGCATCCTCGCTGCCGTTCTACCTGAGCTATGCCGCGGACGGCGCGCCGTCGGCGCTGTTTCATGTTGCCCGCAACAATCCGCTGATAAAAGCTGCCGACGGCGTGACGCCCTGGGTGCTCGCGGTGAACGGCGCGGATGCCTATGTAACGCCGGACTGGTACGTCTCGGCGGATCAGGTGCCGACCTGGCTCTACCAGGCCGTGCACCTGACCGGGCCGGTGCGGACGTTGAGCGAGGCGGAATTGGTTGCGCAGATCGATACACTGAGCGCGAAGTTCGAGAACCGGTTGGCTCCGAAGAAGCCGTGGACGTCGGGGAAAATGACGGCCGCGCGGCTGGAAGCGTTGAAGAAGGGAATCGTGGGGCTGTCGCTGCGGATTGACGATGTCGAGGGCAGTTTCAAGCTCAACCAGCAGAAGTCCGAGGCCGATTATGCCGCCGTGGCAAATGGGCTTGCGGCAATGTCCGATCACGGGTCGCAAACCATCGCGCAGCTGATGCGCGAGGCGCGGCCGCAAGCTTTCGCCGCAACAACCGCTTCGCTCGAAGGGAGCATGTGATGAGCCTCTCGGAAACCCATCGGAAGACCGCCGGCGCGGTCAAAAAGCCCACCGTGTTCGTCGACGGCGGCTCCGGCACCACGGGCCTCGGCATCGCCGAGCGGCTGAAGCTGCAGAACGACATCGCGGTGAAGACCATCGCCGAGGAGAAGCGCAAGGATCCGGCTGCCAAGAAGGCGCTGATGCAGGAGGTCGATCTCGTCATCCTCTGTCTGCCCGACGATGCGGCAAAGCAGACGGTTGCGCTGATCGACGGCATGGGGGCCAGCGGCCCTCGGGTGCTCGATGCCTCGACGGCGCATCGCGTCGCGCCCGACTGGACCTATGGTTTTCCGGAGCTTGCGCCCGATCAGGCCGACAAGATCAGGACCGCGAAGAAGGTCTCCAATCCCGGCTGTTATCCGACCGGCGCGATAGCGCTGCTGCGGCCGCTGGTCGATGCCGGACTGTTGCCTTCAGATTATCCCGTCACCATCAACGCGGTGAGCGGTTATTCCGGCGGCGGAAAGTCGATGATCGAGAGTTTCGAGAGCGGCGCGGCGCCGTCATTCGAGCTCTACGGCCTCGGTTTCGAGCACAAGCATCTGCCGGAAACGCAGCTCTACGCGAAACTCACGCGGCGGCCGATCTTCGTGCCTTCGGTCGGCAATTTCCGGCAGGGCATGCTGGTCTCCGTGCCGCTGCATCTCGACACGCTGCCGGGCAAGCCGGGCGCCGCCGATCTGCATGCGGCGTTGGCTAAGCGCTACGCCGGGAGCGCCTACGTCTCCGTGATGCCGCTGCAGAACGAGGCGGCCAAGAGCGGCCGGCTGGAGCCGGAAGCGCTCAACGAGACCAACCGGCTCGAGCTCTATGTCTTCGCCAGCGAAGAGCACCGTCAGGCGGTGCTGGTCGCTCGCCTCGACAATCTCGGCAAGGGCGCCTCTGGCGCGGCGGTGCAGAACATGCGGCTGATGCTCGGGCTGCCGGACAAGTAACGTCGTGGACGACGCCACGCTGCAATTCTATCGGCAGAATGCCGAGGCCTACGCCAAGCGCGAGATTACCTCGCGCCATGCGCGGCTGAGCAAGTTTCTCGCACTGCTTCCACCCGGTGCGGCTATTCTCGAACTCGGATGCGGTGCCGGCGGCGATTCCGCCGAGATGATCGCGCGGGGATACGACGTCACGCCGACGGATGGCTCGCCGGAACTGGCGGAGATCGCCTCGCGCAAGCTCGGCCGCCCGGTCGAAACGCTGCTGTTCCACGACCTTAACGCCGTCGCAGCCTATGACGGGGTATGGGCCAATGCCTGCCTGCTGCATGTGCCGCGCGAACAATTGGCCGGCGTGCTGGCGTTGATCCATCGGGCACTCAAGCCGAGCGGCGCCTTCTACGCCAGTTACAAGGCTGGCGACAGCGACGGTCGCGACACGCTCGACCGCTACTACAACTATCCGGCCGAGGACTGGCTGCGCGCGACCTACGCGCAGGCAGCCGCATGGCGCGATCTCTCGATCGAGACGGGAGAGGTCAGGGGCTTCGACGATGCGACGGCCGGGATGTTCTTCGTTTTTGCGCGAAAAAGCCCCTGAGCGGATCGTCAGAGAATCTTGAAGATCGCCAGCGCCAGCACCGCCTGCGCCAGGAAGCCCACGGTGAAGGCCAGCGTGCGGAACACCGGCAGCCCCAGCGTGTAGACGATGAGGTGGGCGACGCGCGACCAGAAATAGACCGCGCAGGCGAGCGCGGTCCATTTGGTCGAATAGTCGAGCTGCGAGAGGATCAGCACCAGCGGCGCAAAGACGACGAGATTTTCCACCGCATTGTCATGTGCGAACATCATCCGGTTCGCCCAGTCGGACTGCGGCTTGTCGTTGCGCGAGGGATTGGCCATGGCGCCGGCAAGGCCGCGCACCTGACAGCGGTTGATGATGTAGGGCATCCACAGAAGCCCCGTCAGGATCACCGTGCACGTCAGCCAGAACAATTCGCGCGTCATCGCTTCCCCCTCATTTCAATTTCGATACCCGACCCGGCGGGATGCATCCTTATAACGGACGGAAGCGCGCAGCGCTATGCGCGGACATAGCTGCCTGGGCATCCTCGATCGGCGGCAGCACGTCGCCGGCAGGTTCATCCAGACCCAGGACGAGGGCAATGACGCATAGCGGATGTTTCACAGTCGATTTCGGTCCGTGTAACTTTCTGTTAAGCGCCGGTATCAGCGGGGACCGGTGCAATGCACGGCGGAACTGACCTTGGCAATGCTCTGACACCGCTAATAAATCCGGTCATCAGATCGTCGTTGTCCTCGCTGTCCCGACTCAATCCCACCGCGGGTGCTATGATGACGTGCAGCGCGTCAGATGGATACGCCGAATTCGATTGGTGCAGGCGCGATTGCGGGGATTGAATGGGTCAGTACTGGCGAAGCAAAGACACAAAGATGTTCTCGGGTCAGCTGCAGGCAGACAATTTCCGGCAGATGGCTTCCATTCTTCCGGCGCGGGTGGTGCGCCGGTCGTCTCGATCCAGACCGCTCGAGAGAGGAACCCCTTGCACACTGCCTGGGGCCTTTGAGGTCAACGGCGTTTCGTTCGACACCGTGCAGTTTCTGGACTCGGTCGATACGACCGGCATGATCGTGTTGAGGGACGACCGGGTGATCCATGAAAGCTATTGGCATGGTTATGACGCGACCACCCACGCCATTTCGTGGTCGGTCGGCAAGTCGTTCGTTTCGGCCTTGATGGGCATCGCGGTTGACGAAGGAGCAATCCGATCAATCGAAGACCCTGTCACACGGTATGCGCCCGAACTCGCAGGAAGTGCCTATGATGGCGTCAGGCTCAAGGATGTCCTGCAGATGTCCTCTGGCGCGAGATGGAACGAAGATTACAGCGATCCGAGCTCAGACCTCAATCGGTTCGGCCAGGTAAGAACGTCCGGCGGATCCGTCAATGCCTATTGCGCGCAGACCCAGCGGGAGTATCCGCCGGGGACGTACAACAGATACAATACGCTCGACACCTGCGTGCTGGGGATGGTCCTGCGCCACGCCATCGGCCGATCCCTCTCCGACTACCTGCACGAGAAGCTCTGGGAGCCGCTCGGGACGGAAGCGGACGGCTACTGGAACGTAGATGGAGAAGGCATCGAGTATGCCGGCGGCGGCCTGAGCGCGGTTCTTCGCGACAACGCGAGGCTTGGTCTGCTCTATCTGCATGAGGGGATGTGGGACGGAACGCGCATCGTTTCAGCGGAATGGGTCCGCAACTCCGTCACGCCGGATGCGCCGCATCTGATGCCCGGGAAGCGACCGTCGGCGCAACTGCCGCTTGGCTACGGCTTTCAATGGTGGATACCTGATACGACGGGCGTCTACTCTGCGATTGGCATCTACAACCAGTTCATCTACGTCGATCCATCGGCGCGACTGGTGATCGCCAAATCGTCTGCCTTCCGCGATTTCGCGCGCAGTCCAAAACCAGAGCACTACCGGATGGAGGAGCATTTCGCCCTGTTCCGCACGATGGCGGCGTCGATGTAGCCGGAGGACGTCGCGCTATGCGCGGACGCGGACATAGCTACCCGGCGCATCCTCGATCGGCGGCAGAATGTTGCCGATCGGTCGCGCCGGAACGCGCTCATTATCGATGCTTTGCAGCCATTGCAGCCAGTCCGGCCACCACGAGCCCTTGTGCTCGACGGCGCCCTTCATCCATTCGGCGACGGAGCCGGCTTTGATGTCGTCGTTGGTCCAGTACTGATACTTGCCGCCAGCCGGCGGATTGACCACGCCGGCGATATGGCCGGAACCGGACAGGACGTACTTCACCGGACCGCCGAAGAACTGCGAGCCGTACAGCACGGATTCGGCGGGCGCGATGTGGTCTTCGCGCGTCGCGAGATTATAGACCGGCACCTTCACCTTGGAGAGGTCGAGGAGGATATCGTCGACCACCATGCTGCCGGTCGACAGGCGGTTGTCGAGATAGCAGTTGCGCAAATAATAGGAGTGGTTCGCCGCCGGCATCCGCGTCGCGTCGGAATTCCAGTGCAGCAGGTCGAAGGCCGAAGGCGGCTGGCCTTTCAGATAGTTGTTGACCACATAGGACCAGATCAGGTCGTTCGAGCGCAGCATGTTGAAGGCCATCGCCATCTTGCTGCCCTCGAGCACGCCCGATTCCTGCATGTCGCGCTCGAGCGCGGAAATCTGGTCCTCGTCGACGAACACCAGGAGGTCGCCGGCATGGGTGAAATCGACCTGCGCGGCGAAGAACGTCGCCGACGTCACGCGTTGCTGCCGCTTTGCCGCCAGATACGCCAGCGTCGAGGCGAGCATGGTGCCGCCGACGCAGTAGCCCGCGGTATGCACCTTCATCTCGCCGGTCACCTTCTCGATGACGTCCATTGCGGCGAGGGGGCCTTCCTTCATGTAGTCGGCCCAGGTCTTCTTGCCGAGTTCCTTGTCGGGGTTGACCCAGGAGATCACGAACACGGTGATGCCCTGGTCGACGCACCATTTGATGTAGGACTTCTCCGGTCTGAGATCGAGAATGTAGAACTTGTTGATCCAGGGCGGCACGATCAATAGCGGCGTGCGCAGCACGGTCTCGGTGACCGGCGAATACTGGATCAACTGCATCAGATCGTTCTGGTAGATCACCTTGCCCGGCGTCGTCGCCATGTTGACGCCGACCTCGAGATTGCCGGGATCGGACTGGCGGATGCGCAGCGTGCCGCGGCCCGCCTCGACGTCCTCCGCCAGCATCTTCATGCCGCGCACGAGATTTTCACCGTGTGATGCCAGCGTCGTGCGCAGCACTTCCGGATTGGTCAGCACGAAGTTGCTCGGCGAGAGCGCATTGGCGATCTGCTGAACGTAGAACTCCGCCTTCTTGCGCGTGTGCGGGTCGAGGCCCTCCGCGTTGCGGACCAGATCGTTCGCCCACCTCGTGGTCAGGAGATACAGCTGCATCACGAAATCGAAGAACTGGTTCGACTTCCACTCCGGATCCTGGAAACGCTTGTCGCGCGGGGAAGGCTCGATCGCGGGTTTGACTTCTCCCTCGCCGGCCATGCGGCGCATCGCCGAGCCCCAGAGGTCGAGATAGGCCTTGCCCATCTTGTGCTGCAGGTCGGCGGCGCGCTCCTTGTCGGACATCCAGTATTCGGCGACCGACGAGAACGTCTTGATCACCTCGGCAAGTTCGCTCGGCGGCTTGTCCTTTACCTCACCGCTCTCGCGCGGCTTCAGATAGGCCGCGAGCGCCTGGCCGGAGCTCTCCATCGCACGCGCGATGTTCATCGCGAACGCCTGCGCGTCGAATTTCGGCTCCGGTTGGCCTTGGGTGCTGACGTCGTTCATGTCGCAAACTTATCGATTTCGCTACGCTTCGTCACCGCAAGGATATCAATGTCATCTCTTTGGATTAATTCTGTGATCACTGTTGTTGCGCTGCGTCAAAATTTCCCGTTTCCGACACAATGAAGCCCTACCGATAGCAGCCTCGGTCGTCCTTTCCTTAACGTTTTGGGGGACATTGGTTTGACCAGCTGTGCTAAACTTGTGTGCTAAACTTGGCTGCAAGGCTCGGGCCAGCGGGACGGAAGGGTTGCGAGCACCGGTTGGGATTCTGCAGGACATGGCGGTGGGTGGAACGATCAAGCTTCTGATGACGGGAGTGCTGCTTGCAGCGACGCTCGCGCTTGGCGGCTGTTCGACCCAGATTGCGGACATTCCGGCCGTAGGTCTGCCCGCCGACGCGCCGCCAAGGCCGAAGGAGGTTGGCAGTTACCTGCCGGTGCACGACCTGCCGCCTGAGCGCACCGAGGCGGCGATGAAGCCGGACGAGCAGAAGCGGATTCAATCCGAACTGATTGCGGCCCGTGACCGCCAGGCCTCCTCTGGCACTGCCCAGAGCGCCCCCGCCCGATAGCCTCCAAACCACGCGATTTGCGCTGGCGTCTCGGGTCTTGCGTGGTAAAACGTTCCGATTCAACGGCTTGGCGGTTGAACTTGGCCTAATTCCTTGATTTGGGCGCGTTTTTGCGCGGAATCGGGTTCCGCCGCGCCGCCAGTCCTGCCGGCTGTTCCCAGAGGGGCGCCGGTGCTCCGGAGCTTGAGACCCATGGAAGAATTTTACCGCATCCGCCGCCTGCCGCCTTACGTGTTCGAAAAGGTCAACCAGGCCAAGGCGGCCGCGCGCAATGCGGGGGCCGATATCATCGACCTGGGCATGGGCAATCCCGACCTGCCGGCGCCGCCCCATGTGCTGGAGAAACTCAAGGAGACGCTGGGCAAGCCGCGGACGGACCGGTATTCGGCCTCGCGCGGCATCAACGGTCTGCGCAAGGCGCAAGCCGCCTATTACGGGCGCCGGTTCGGCGTGAAGCTCAATCCGGATACGCAGATCGTCGCCACGCTCGGCTCCAAGGAAGGCTTCGCCAACGTCGCGCAGGCGATCACTGCGCCGGGCGACGTCGTGCTGTGCCCCAACCCGAGCTATCCCATCCACGCTTTCGGCTTCCTGATGGCGGGCGGCGTGATCCGCTCGGTGCCCTCGGAACCTACGCCGCAGTTCTTCGAGATGGTGGAACGCGCGATCGTCCACTCGATCCCGAAGCCGATCGCGTTGATCGTCTGCTATCCCTCCAATCCCACGGCCTATGTCGCCGATCTCGATTTCTACCGGGACCTCATCGCGTTCGCGAAGAAGCACGACATCTTCATTCTCTCCGACCTTGCCTACGCCGAGGTCTATTTCGACGAGAAGAATCCGCCGCCTTCCGTGCTGCAGGTCCCGGGCGCGATGGACGTCACGGTCGAGTTCACCTCGATGTCGAAGACGTTCTCGATGGCCGGTTGGCGCATGGGCTTTGCCGTCGGCAACGAGCGCATCATCGCGGCACTGGCGCGGGTGAAATCCTATCTCGATTACGGCGCTTTCACGCCGGTCCAGGTGGCGGCGACCGCTGCGCTGAACGGGCCGGATGACTGCATCCGCGAGATGCGCGAGATCTATCGCAAGCGGCGTGATGCGCTGGTTGAATCGTTCGGCCGGGCCGGCTGGGACATCCCGCCACCGCAGGCCTCGATGTTCGCCTGGGCGCCGCTGCCCAAGGCCTTCCAGGGGGTCGGCAGCATGGAATTCGCTACCCTGATGGTGGAAAAATCAGGCGTCGTGGTCTCGCCGGGAGTTGCCTTCGGCGAGCATGGCGAGGGCTATGTCCGCATCGCCATGGTGGAAAACGAGCAGCGAATCCGGCAGGCCGCGCGCGGTGTGCGCCGCTTCCTTGAAAGCGGCATTGAAACGTTGCACAACGTGGTTCCTCTCGCCAACCGGCGCTAGTTCTGACCTGCAGGTTTTCCCGTCCATGGTCGCACCCCTGAAAGTGGGCATCGCGGGGCTCGGCACCGTTGGCGCCGAAGTCGTCCGTCTTATCGAAGAGCAGGGCCGCGTGCTGTCGGCGCGCAGCGGCCGCAGCATCCGCGTTGTCGCGGTGACCGCGCGCTCGAAGGTCAAGAAGCGAGGCGTTGATCTGCGCGGCATCGATTGGGCAAAAAGTCCGCTGGCGCTGGCCACCGATCCCAATATCGATTGCTTTGTGGAACTGATGGGCGGGTCCGGCGATCCCGCATTCTCGGCCGTCGAGGCGGCGCTGAAGGCCGGCAAATCGGTGGTGACAGCCAACAAGGCGTTGATCGCCAGGCACGGCGTACGGCTGGCGAAGGCTGCCGAGAAGCATGGCGGCGCGCTGAACTATGAGGCGGCCGTGGCGGGCGGCATTCCCATCATCAAGACGCTGCGCGAAGGGCTGGCAGGTACCAGCGTCAACCGCGTCTACGGCATCCTCAACGGAACCTGCAATTACATCCTGAGCCGGATGGAGCAGGAGGGGCTGACCTTCGCCGAATGCCTGAAGGATGCGCAGCGGCTCGGCTACGCGGAAGCCAATCCGTCCTTCGACGTCGACGGCCACGATACCGCGCAGAAGCTAGCGATCCTCGCCAGCCTTGCCTTCGGCACCAAGGTCTCGCAGAGCGCGATCTATGTGGAAGGCATTTCCTCGATCAAGCCGGAAGATCTGCGCGCGGCCGAAGAACTCGGCTATCGCGTCAAATTGCTCGGCGTGGCGGTGCGCACGGCCAAGGGGATCGAGCAGCGCGTTCATCCGACCATGGTGCCGAAGGCCTCTTCCATCGCGCAGGTGATGGGCGTCACCAACGCGGTCACGATCGACGTCGAAGGTGTCCCGCCGATCACGCTGGTCGGACCCGGTGCCGGCGGCGCTGCGACCGCAGCCTCGGTCATTGCCGATATCGCCGATGTGGCGCGCGGCGTCCGCTCGATGCCGTTCGGTCGTCCGGTGGACAGGCTGCGCGACACGAAGAAGGCGCCGATGGAGCGCCACGAAGGTGGCTATTACATCCGCCTGATGGCGCGCGATCTGGCGGGAACCGCAGCCAGAATCGCCACCCATCTGGCCAAGGAGAAGATTTCGCTGGAGTCGATCGTGCAGCGTCATCCTGACGGCGTCGACCCCACGGGAGCCCACAAGCCCGGGCCGATGCCGATCATCCTGATCACTTACGCCACGCATGAGGACGCCGTGCGCCGCGCGCTCGCCGCCGTGCAGGCCGCCAAGGTCATTGTCGGCCGGCCGCAGGTGATCCGGATCGAGAAGAACTAGCGTGCAGAAGATCGTTCTGCACGCTCTGGAAATGTTGGTGTGGACCGCCAGGTCTGCCCGGGGATTTTGAGGAGTATCACGATGTCGACGCAAATTTCCGTTCCGCAGCAGCTGTTGCTCGAGCGCATCCTGACGCTCGAGATCGTGCGCGTGACGGAGAGGGCGGCCGTGTCTGCCGCGCGGCTGCGCGGCCATGGCCTGGAGAAGGCGGCCGACCAGGCTGCGGTCGACGCCATGCGGCGCGAGCTCAACAAGCTGCCGATCGAGGGCACCGTCGTGATCGGCGAGGGCGAGCGCGACGAGGCGCCGATGCTGTTCATCGGCGAGAAGGTCGGCCTCAACGCCGGTCCGCAGGTCGATATCGCCGTCGATCCTCTCGAAGGCACCACGCTGTGTGCGAAGAACATGCCGGGCGCGATCGCCACCATGGCGATGGCCGATGGCGGCACGCTCCTGCATGCGCCCGACGTCTACATGGAAAAGATCGCGATCGGGCCCGGCTATCCCAAGAACACCATCGACCTCGATGCGCCGCCCGCCGAAAACATCCAGCGTCTGGCCAAGGCCAAGGGCGTGCCGGCGTCAGCCATCACTGCACTGGTTCTCGATCGCCCGCGTCACGCCGACATCATCTCGGCCATCCGTTCGACCGGCGCAGCCGTGCGGCTGATTACCGATGGCGACGTTGCCGGCGTGATCCACACCGCGACCCCCGACGAGACCGGCGTCGACATCTACATGGGTACCGGCGGCGCCCCGGAGGGCGTGCTCGCGGCGGCTGCGCTTCGCTGCATCGGCGGCCAGATGCAATGCCGCCTCGTGCTCGACAGTGCCGAGAAGCGCGAGCGCGCCGGGAAGATGGGCGTGCGCGATCCCCGCATGGTCTACGGCATCGAGGACATGGTGAAGGGCGATTGCCTGTTTGCGGCCACCGGCGTCACCACGGGATCGCTGCTCACGGGCGTCAAGTTCCGCAAGGACAATGTGATCGAGACCGAGACGGTGGTGATGCGTTCCGTCACCGGCACCGTGCGCTATATCAAGGCCGAGCACCGCGAACTCTCGAAATTCCACCTCGACTGACGGAGCCGGCGATGGCGGGCGACATCGTTGTCCGGCCGGTGCGGCCGGAGGATCGCGCCGCCTGGGAGCCGCTGTGGCAGGGCTATCTGACGTTCTACAAGTCGTCGCTCGCACCCGAAGTGACCGATGCGACGTGGCGGCGCTTCTTCGATCCGATCGAGCCGCTTTACGCGCTGGTTGCCGAGCGTGGCGGCAAGCTCGTCGGGCTTGCGCATTATCTCCTGCATCGCTCGACCTGGACGCCGGTCTGCTATTGCTATCTCGAAGACCTCTTCGTGGACCCGGAGCTTCGCGGCGGCGGCGTCGGGCGAAAGCTGATCGCTGCCGTCGAGCTTGCTGCGCGCGCGGCCGGCGCCAGCCGCCTCTACTGGATGACGCACGAGACCAACGAGACGGCGCAGTTGCTCTACAACAAGGTCGCCGATCGGCCGGGTTTCGTGCAGTACCGGAAAAAGCTCTGACGGGCTTGCAAGAGAACAGAGGGAGAGAACCAACATGTCGGACATCTCGGGTGTAAAGGCACTGGTCTTCGACGTGTTCGGCACCTGCGTCGACTGGCGCAGCAGCCTGATCGACGATTTCACGAAGTGGTCGCAGCAACGCGGCATCGAGGCCGACTGGACGGCGCTGGTCGACGGCTGGCGCGCGGTCTATGCGGCCTCGATGGACGAAGTGCGCAAGAACCCGCAGAACGGCTACGTCATCCTCGACGTGCTGCACCGCCGCTCGCTGGAAAAGCTGGTCGCGCAGTTCGGCATCAAGGGTCTCACCGACGCCGACCTGCACCACCTCACCATGGGCTGGCACCGCCTGCATTCATGGCCCGACACCAATGCGGGCCTGGCGCGGCTGAAGAAGAAATACATCATCTCGCCGCTCTCCAACGGCAATGTCGCGTTGCTCACGAACATGGCGAAGTTCGCCGGGATGCCGTGGGACCTCATCATGTCCGCCGAATTGTTCGAGCACTACAAGCCCGATCCCGAGACCTATCTCGGTGCCGCAAAGCTTCTCTGCCTCAAGCCGGAGGAGGTGATGATGGTTGCCGCGCACAACAACGACCTGAAGGCGGCGCGCAAGCTGGGCTTGAAGACGGCCTTCGTGGCAAGGCCGACAGAATACGGCCCGCACCAGAAATACGACTTCGAGGCCAAAGACAATTGGGAGGTCGTGGCCAGGGATTTCGGCGGCATCGCCGACCGGATGGGCTGCTAAGCTTTTATTATGGACCCGCGGCGAGGATCACGCCGTACCAGCCGAGGCCCTTGTAGGTCTCGTAGCCCGGCGTGGCGTGGAATGCGACCAGCATGCCGGAGCGGTCCTGATAGAAGCCGCAGCGCTTGCCGTCGAGCGAGAGCGAGATGCGCTCGGTGAGGATGCCCTGGCCGTCGGAGGCTGCGATCACCCGGAAGTTCGAGTCGACCAGCAGCACGCGCGCCTTGTCGGCAGCGCCAACGCGCACGCCCTGCACGATGGCGCGGGCCTGTGGCTCCCAGTCGAAATGGATCGCGAGCACGCCGGTCGGCTTGCCGTTGGCCTTGCCGCCCTCGCGAACGCTGGCGCAATAGGTCGCGACCTGGGCATTGCCGAGCAGCGGTTGGCATTCTACGTCGCCGGCGACATAGTCGTCGCCGGAGCGCAAACTGCGCGCCTCACGAAACCATTTGGTGTTGGCGACATTCTGCCCGACCACATGAAAACGATCGGCGCGGCCGTTGGCGAGCACATTGCCGTCGAGATCGCAGAGCCAGAGATCGAGGTAGACCGTATAGGCGCCGAGGATCACCGCCAGCCGCTCCGAAACATGGGCGACGGCCGCGGCTGCGGGCGAGGCGGCGCAGTCGACGACGGCGGAGTCGGTGGCCCACCAGCGCACGTCGCATGTCCGCTCATAGAGATTGCGGTCGATCAGCTCGATCGCATTGAGCGAGAGATCCACCATGCGCTCGCCGCGCGACCGGTCGGTCATGCGCGAAATCGAATTCATCAGGTTGCCGGTACGGTTGGTGAGCTGGCTTTCCAGTTCCCGCGCGATGGCTTCGACCTGCTGGCCGACATTGCGCACTTCCTGCGCCACCACCGCAAAGCCCGCGCCCTGTGCGCCCGCACGCGAGCTCTCGATCAGTGCGTTCAGGGCCAGCATCTTCATCTGGTTGGTGATCTTCTGGATCGACTTGGTCTTCTCGCAGGCGACTTCGTTGACCTCCGCCGTCAGCCGCCCGACCAGGGCGGAGACGTCGGCCTCATCCTCGGCGCTGGGGGAACCCTCGGGTTGTCTGGTTGACGGTGCGGCGCGATGACGATCAAGCGCGACGGGCATTGCAGGTACTTCCTCAGTCTCTCCGCTCCGCCGGTTTCCTGTGGATCGACAGGGACTCGCGAGCGTGTGATTGATGCTTTTGTCGCGCAATCTTGCCTAACGATCGGTATAATTTTGCGTGCCGTACGGGAGGCGGGTTGCACGTAGTTTGTGCAAGTCGATTTCTTGAGCAATCGAACCGGTACGGCCGGTGGTCGCTTCCGTCTTCTTTCTCAAAGGAATCATGTCGCTTCCCGCATCCGCCATTCCCGTCGAACTGCCGCCGGCTTTTCTCGGCGTGTCGCGGTCGGCGACGGGAAAGCTGTGGCGCGACCGGCTCGATGCGCGCGGGCAGGCGAGGGCGCTCGCGATTGCCCAGCGCCATCAGCTGCCGGAAATGCTGGCGCGCGTGCTGGCAGGCCGCGGCGTCGAGATCGATGCGGTCGAGGATTTTCTCGATCCGACCATCCGCAAGCTGCTGCCGGATCCCTTCACGGTGACGCAGATGGAGGCGGCCGCCCGGCGCATCGCGGATGCCGCCAGCCGGGGCGAGAAAGTGGCGATCTTCGGCGACTATGACGTCGACGGCGCAACTTCCGCCGCGCTGCTCGCCTGGCATTTGCGGCATTGCGGGCTCGATCCGCTGATCCACATCCCGGACCGGCTGTTCGAGGGCTACGGCCCCAATACCGAGGCCGTCCGCATGCTCGCGGGCAAGGGCGCGACGCTGCTGGTTGCTGTGGACTGCGGCACCACAAGCCTCGAGGCGTTGGCGGAAGCAAGAAAGCTCGGCATGTCCGTGGTCGTCATCGATCATCACCAGTGCGGTGAGCAATTGCCCGAAGTCGACGCACTGGTGAATCCGAACCGGCCGGACGACCTCTCCGGTCTCGGCTACCTCGCCGCCGTCGGGCTCGTGCTGGTCACGCTGGTTGCCGTGAACCGCGAATTGCGCCAGCGCGGATTCTGGAGTGCGGAAATGCCGGAGCCCGACCTGCTCGGCATGCTGCATCACGTCGCGCTCGGCACCGTCGCCGACGTCGCGCCATTGACCGGGCTCAACCGCGCCTTCGTCGCCAAGGGGCTGATCGCGATGCGACGGCGCGACCATGTCGGCCATACCGCGCTGATGGATGTCGCGCGCCTCAACGGGCCGCCGGAAGCCTGGCATCTTGGCTTCATGCTGGGTCCGCGTATCAATGCCGGCGGCCGCATCGGTCGCGCCGATCTCGGGGTGCGCCTGCTGCTGGAAGGCGACGTTTCCGAGGCCGCACGCATCGCTGCGGAACTGGACCGTCTCAACAGCGAACGCCGCCTGATCGAACAGGCGGCGGAAGCGCAGGCCGAAGCGGAAGCGCTGGCGTCGCTCGGTGCGGAGGACAAGGGCGCGGTCATCGTCACCGCATCCGAAGGCTGGCACCCCGGCGTGGTCGGGCTCGTCGCCTCCCGCCTGAAGGAAAAATTTGCGCGTCCTGCCTTCGCCATTGCGCTGGAGCCCGGCGGCATCGGCACCGGCTCCGGACGCTCCATCTCCGGCGTCGATCTCGGCAAGGCGGTGCGCCAGGCGGTCAAGGACGGCCTTCTGATGAAGGGCGGTGGCCATGCCATGGCCGCCGGCGTCACGCTGCGGAAAGAACGGCTCGCCGAATTCCGCGCTTACATGGAAAGCGCGCTCGCCGCCGACGTCGCCAACTCCCGCCACGAGAACGAGCTGCTCATTGATGGCGCCGTCAGCGCGCGCGCGGTGACGCCGGAATTCGTGGGCACGCTCAACCGCGCCGGCCCCTTCGGCGCCGGCAATCCGGAACCCGTGATCGCGCTGCCGTCGCATCAACTCGTCTTTGCCGATGAAGTTGGCCAGGCACATCTGCGGCTGCGCTTCAAATCCGGCGACGGCGCCATCGTCAACGCCATGGCATTCCGCGCGGTGGGACAAAAGCTCGGCAACGCCCTGGTGCAGAACCGCGGCCAGCAATTGCATGTGGCGGGTTCGCTCGCGGTTGACCGTTGGCAGGGCGCTGAACGTGTGCAAATGCGTGTGGTGGATGTCGCGGTGCCTGACGAGGGACCGGCGATGATCCGGTAACAATCAAGAAGCGTCGCAGGGAGTTGATATGGCAGGGCAGGTTTCGGGCAAGGTCGCGCTGGTCACGGGCGGCGCATCGGGAATCGGCGAGGCAGTCTCAGAATTGCTGGCGCGCGAGGGCGCCTCGGTGGCGGTGACCGATATCGATGACCTTCGCGGTCCGGAGCTCGTCGAGCGCATCAAGAAGGCCGGTGGCGAAGCGACATTCTGGCATCAGGACGTTACCAGCGAGGCGCGCTGGATCGAGGTGGTGGCCGAGGTCGTGAAACGTTATGGCCGGCTCGATATTCTTGTTTCCAATGCCGGCATCGGTGTCGGGGCGCCGACGATCGTCGAAATGACGCTGGAGGACTGGCGGCGGCAGACTGCGATCAACCTCGACGGCGTCTTTCTTTCCGTCAAACACTGCCTGCCGGCGATGCGCAAGGGCGGCGGCGGATCGATTGTGTTGATGTCGTCGCTGGCGGGCCTGCGTGGCGCGCAGACGCTCGCCGGCTATTGCGCGACCAAGGGCGGCGTGCGGCTGTTTGCAAAGGCGATCGCGATGGAATGCGCCTCGTTCGGCGACGGCGTGCGCGTCAATTCGGTGCATCCCGGCATCATCGATACACCGATCTGGGGCAAGATCCCGTCGGGCGGGATGGCGCGCGGACAGAATGCGCCGATCGATCCGGAAGAGCGCGCGAAGTTCGCTACACCGCTCGGCCGCGCCGGCCATGCCATGGAGATCGCGCAGGGCGTGCTGTATCTGGCGTCCGATGCGTCGAGCTACGTGACGGGCACCGAACTCGTCATCGACGGCGGCATGTATGCAGGCGGCGCGCTGCGACTGCCGGACGCGCCGGCGCATCCAATGCCAGCATTCGCGCGCTAGCCACCCTGCCTCAACCGCGCCAGCACCTTCAGCCCGCCGTAGCCGTCGGCGGGCAGAAGGCCCATTTTGGTCTGATAATCCTTCACCGCCTTCATGGTGTCGTTGCCGACGCGGCCGTCGGTGCCGCCGGTGTCGAAGCCCGCCTTGGTCAGCCGGGTCTGCAATTCCTGCACTTCGGCCAGCGTCAGCGCGCGTTCCGAGCCGGGGAACGGGGTGATGAAGGTCGGCCCGCCCAGGATACGATCGCCGAGATGGCAAATCGCCAGCGCGTAATTCATCGATGGATTGTAGCTCTTCACCGAATAGAAATTCGGTCCCAGCAGGAACGTCGGGCCGCCCGCGACCGGCACCCATAGCTGCGCCGACGCATTCGGCTGCGAGAAGGGTTGGCCGTCGGCGCGGGTGACGCCGGCGCTGGCCCAGGCTGCATAGGTGCGGCTGCCGGTTGCACCGCCGCCCGCGCCGCGCACTTCATATCCCCAATGCTCGCCGCGATGATATTTGCCGCGGTTGACCAGGTATTTGGCGGTCGAACCGAGCGCGTCGTCGGGCTTGCCGAACGGCGAGACCTTTCCGTCGCGATCATAGTCGATGCCGACATTGAGCCAGACTTCCGGCATCCATTGCGTATGGCCCATCGCGCCGGCCCAGGAGCCGCGCATCTCCTCCGGCGTGCTCCAGCCGCGGTCGACGATGCGCAGCGCATTGATCAGCTCGGTTTCCCAATAGGCCTTTCGGCGCGGCTCGTTCCAGGCCAGCGCGGCAAGCGAGGGAAATATGGGCCGCATGTGGTTCTGTTGCACCAGCGGATCGCCATAGGCGGACTCGACGCCCCACAGCGCCAGCAGCGTGCCGCGCTCGACGCCATAATCCTGCTCGATGCGCGCAAACAGCGCCTCGTTCTTCCTGAGCGCTTCGCGGCCATTGGTGATGCGCCAGTCGGAGACGCGGCGGTTGATGTATTGCCAGATCTGCTCGGTGAATTCCGGCTGCTTCTGGAACTGCTTGAACACGCTCATGTCGGGCTCGATGCGGCCCATCACGCGGTTCCAGGTCGCCTCTGAAATGCCCTTGGCGAGCGCGCGGGCGCGGAACGCGTCGCGCCACGCCTCGAAACCGGGCGGGGCGGCGGCGGCAAATGCGGGGTTTACAAGCAGGGCGGTCGCGCCGAGACCTGCCTGCAACAGCGTGCGACGGGTAGGTCTCTTCAAGGAATCGAACTGGTTCATCGGCGCATTGTAGCCGTGCCGGCTGCTCCGGCCAAAGACCATCAGCTGCCCCGTCAAGTTAAGCGAACAAAATCCGCAAGAACCTAGCCGCTCAAGGGGAATGGCGCGAAAGCGCTTCCGCGCCATTCGATGATTCGTTTGCGGGATCAACCCTTGGGCGCCTCGAGGCTGATGGAGATGTCCGAGCCGGCCTTATGCTGCATGGCCTTCAGGCCGGCCGTTACCCCGTTTTGCACGGCGTGGCGAACCGCCTCATCCGTGAGGTGCCTGGCGGCCTCGTTGATGGTTGCGAGGACGGTCGCATCCACCATGAAGCCGCGGTAGGGACCGGGGTCGGGATCGGGAATCTTGACGATCGGTATCTGATAGTAGATCGGCACCCAGAAGCAAAACCGCCGGCCGTGAAAGTTGAAGCAAATCCACATAGCGCGCTCCTCTGAGAGTGGGTTGCACTCGGTTGTCGATGCTATCGGCAACGTGCGCGGCAATGGTCGGACGACATCCTCCGGGGTTGTATGAAGTGGATTACAAAATCAGAAGGGGAGCATGCTGTTCAAGTCTTATTGAAGATCGCGCGCGATGGCGGACAGCCAGCGACGTACGGTGGCCAGCGATTTCGCGCTCAGCCCGGCGGCCAGCCGCCGTTCCAGCCCGAGGGCATGGCGGCGGCAGTTCTCCAGGAGGCGCGTGCCGCGGCGCGTCAGCGTCCACTGCAGGGCTCGGCCGTGCACGGGATGCCGTGTCTTGGCGATCGCCCCGTCGCGCTCCAGATTGCGGATGATGACGCCGACGGTCTGCGGCGTCAGCAGCGCGACACGGGCGACATCCGCGCCCGACAGGCCAGGATAGGCGCGCAGCATGGTCAGCACGACGAATTGCGGCGGGGTTACCCCGAGGCTTGCGAGCGAGCGTTCCATCGACAGCCGTGTGGCGGCCTGGGCCTGTCGCAGCAGATAGGCGAGGTAGCCCTGCTCGCCGCGTTTGCCCTGGCCGGGCGGCGGAGGGAGGGGAGCGGTCCCGGCGCTGCCATGGGAGGGCATTCCGGCGCGCGGCGGCTTTCTGCGTTCCGCTTTGCGCACCTGCGAATTTCTCGCCGATACCGATTTTCGCGCCGTTGATGCTCGAGGCTTGCGAGGCATATAAGAGCTCTGATACTGAATCAGGGCACTGATAACATGAGGTGATGTCGATGTCACATGCTCGCAGCGAGTACATGGATTTCCAGAACTTGACCCCCGATGCCTTGCGAGCGGTGCGCGCGCTGAGCGACATCGCCGGAAAGGCCGGCCTCGACAAGCAGTTGCTCGAACTGATCAAGATCCGGGCGTCGCAGATCAATGGCTGCGCCTTCTGCCTGCAGTACCACGTGTTGCAGGCCGAAGCGCTCGGGCTCGCCGAGGACAAGATCAACCTCGTTGCGGTCTGGCGCGAGGCGCCGCAGTTCTCGGCGCGCGAGCGCGCCGCGCTGGCATGGACGGAATCCCTCACCTTGCTGCCAAGCGGCGTCAGCGACGACGTTTTTGCGCAGGCGAGCGCAGAGTTCGACGAAAAGGAGTTGATGTATCTGACCTCGGCGGTTGCCGCCATCAACACCTGGAACCGGTTCGGCGCTGCCTATCGCTGGACGCCGCCAACGCGAAAGAAGGAGAACGCGGCGGCAAGCTAGAGCATGATCCGGAAAAGTGTGAAGCGGTTTTCCGAAAGGATCATGCTCAAACAAAGAGCTGAAGTGCGATGGCGATTCATCCAAATCTCATCGCGCTTTAGTTGTCGCCGCCCTCATGCAGATCGGGCCGGGGGGCTTGGGCCGGCAATACATGCGCGATGGTTGCGGCGGTCACCGGTTCGTTGCCGATCTCGCGGCCGCGGCCGCCGATCAGCCGTTCATAGGCCGAGATGAGCGTGACGTAGGGATTGACCCAGAGCCAACCGTCGCGCGTGAAAACTTGGACGTCGAAATGCAGGTGGCGGCTGGTGCCACCGGGCCGGTCGAGATAGTTCGAGACCACGCCGATAGGCTCGCCCTCATTGACGCGGCGGCCGTTGAGCAGGCCGTCGGCATCCATCGCCGACGGGTTCATGTGCATATAGCGGAAGCGGATATGCTCGTTGCGGGTGTTGATCTGCAGCGTCGCGGCCTGCTGCTTGGGCGCGCGGATCACGACGGCATCGCGCACGGCCACGATGGTCTGGCGCTTGTCGTCACAGCCCTCCGCATTCTCTTCGGTCGTACACGGGCGCGGCCGAATGTCCTGCCCCTGATGGCCAAAGCCGCTGGCGCACTGGCCGACATTGAAACTTCGATCTTCGCAGAAATTGTCGCGCCAGGGGTAGGTGCCCGCAACGAGCCTGGTCTTGTCGCGGCGGGCAAATGATTGCGAGCGGACCGCGACGGGGAAGCGCACCAGCGGGAAGCGGACCTGCGAATAGGCGGTGTTGTCGGCGCGGCCGGACTGGCGGCGCGCTCCGGTGCGGGCGATGATGTCGCCGCTCGGCCGATAGGTGAAATCGGCCGACATCGCGACGGGGCGTTCGACGCTCGTGGAAGCAATGTCGGTGCGCGACCGCGATGGCTTGCCGCCCACCACCCGCAGCGCTTTCAGGAAGCGCTCGGCGATCGGATAGGCCTCGCGGCAGGCCAGGCGGCGTGCGCGGGGTGTCGAATCCAGGCATTGGATCGACACCACATAGGGCACGCCGAATCTGGTGAAGGCGTAACGCACATAGCCTTCCCGGATGAAGCGGCGCAGGTCAGGAAATTGCGCTGACAACGATTTGACCGGTTCGCCCTTGCCGCCGGCGGGATCGGCGAGGTCGTAGACCAGCAGTGAGCCCGTGATCTGCACTTCGACCGGTTGCGCAAATGTTCGATGTGGCAGGCCTTGGCCGGCGCCTGGCGCCAACGAGAAGGTGGCGTCGTAACCGGACATACCCGCCTGGAAGACGTCGACGCGGCGGAAGTCCGCCTGGTAGCGCGCGAGGCTGGCGATATCAGGTGTGCCGGTCTGCCGGGCTTCGAGCCAGGCCGACGTGTCGAACGGCAGCAGCACCGGTATGGGACTGCGGCCGATGCCATCGAATATCTCGGAGGTGATGGCGTTGAGCTGTACCAGCGCCGGCATCGAGCGAGGGTCGGATGCGGCGAAACGCCGTTGGATCGGGAAGCTGAAAGTGAAAGCGGCGGCCGGCTGGCCGCTCACCTCGGTGCGGAACTGGTCGAGCGCGGCGCGCCATTCGACGCGCAATGCCGCGATCGAGGGCGTGTGGAATTCGTCGGCCGAAACTAGACTTGTGCCCGCCACTTGCAGGAGGAAAGCTGCCAGCAGGCGCAGAACGGACCGGTCAGCTTTCTTTCCCAACTCCCTCGCCCCCCGGCGAATTGCCCTTCCAGAGAGTCGGCAGTTTAGTCCTTTGCGCGCTCGACGTAAGACCCGTCTTCCGTCATCACGACGATCCGTGTCCCTGCGGCCACATGCGGAGGTACCGATGTGCGCACTCCATTGGAGAGGATGGCCGGCTTGTAGGAGGACGACGCTGTCTGACCCTTGGTGACCGGCTCGGTCTCCACCACTTCGAGCGTGGCGCGCTGGGGCAGCGTAATGGCGACCGGGTTCATCTCGTGCATCGAGATCTTCACGGTCATGTTTTCCTGCAGATAGGGCGCGGCCGTGCCGACGATGTCCTTCGGCACCTGGATCTGGTCATAGGTCTCGGCGTTCATGAAGTGAAAGCCGTCGCTATCCTCGTAGAGGTAGTTGAAGTTGCGGTCCTCGACGGTGGCCTTCTCGACCTGATCGGTGGTCTTGTAGCGCTCGGACACCTTCACGCCATCGCCGATGCGGCGCATTTCGATCTGGCTGACCGGGGTTCCCTTGCCGGGATGGATGTTTTCGGCGCTGAGGACAACGTAGAGCTTGCCGTCCTGCTCAATGATGTTGCCCTTGCGGATCGAACTGGCGATGACTCTCAAAGCTTTTTTCCCGAATGACTGGCCTCCGGCCGATCCGGACAGATTTTGCCCATGGGCGAGGGAGGCGGTTCGGGCCGCAACATACTGATTTGTCCCCGAGATGCCACCCTTTTCCGCCCCTTTTTTGGCGGACCGACAGGCTTCCGTGATCGGGAAAGTACGGTCAACCGCGGCTAACCTTGGGCTTTGGCAGCATGCGCGCTTGGGCATTGTGCCCGGCAAAGCCCGCAGGCACCGAGAATTTGCCGGTCTGCGTGTCATAAACGCAGCGCCAGCCATCGACCCACGGGGTAGGCTTTTCGTTGCCTTGGATGTCGAACGAGAGCGTGACTACGATATAGCGGCTGTCCGGCCACTTCTGACCTAGCCACGCATAATTCTCCTCCATTCCCTTGAGAAGGTCCGCACGCTGGTGATTCAACTCATCGGGCTCCGTCGGCATGCCCTGAGACACGGGTTGGGTGAAGAAATATTCCCAGGCGAGTTCGCCCAGCGGCTTCTTGGTCGCTGCGACGAAGCCGTTGCCATCGCGCTTGTAGAGCAGCAACGTTGCGAAGCCAGCGCCGGTGCCCTGCATACGCACCAGCCATTGGCTGTTCGGCGAGAAGCGGAATCCAGCGGGATAACTCGCGAGGTCCTTGTCCTCGCCGCGATTGAGGAGGAAGGCGTTGTTGCGGTCCTTGCCGAACACCCAGAATTCATAGCTGAAGCCGTCGTCGCCACCGTCCTTGGAGTATTGCTCGATTTTCAGGGTCTTGTCGGGCGATCTGAATATTTTCATATCGTCGAGCCGCTTCATCTCCGGCCCGGGGCCGTCGGCGCGGGCAGGCGCGTGCACCAACACCGAGAGCATGACTAGTGCGATTCCAAATATCCGGTGGCTGCGCATGGCCTGTTCCAATTCGCTTGCTGCGCATGGGACTCGCTACCCCCGCCAGAGGTTCAGTCGAAGGACATGGACAAGGCGCGATAGTTTGGACATGAAGGCCGCAGAAGGGCTGGAGGGTGCCGAGTCCACAGGCCCCGTTTGCCAAAAAGCGAAGCAACATCAATGGTATTGGTCAATTCCTTCATCGATCGCCTGCGCATGGCCGCGCGTGCCGGGGCCGTCCAGTAGTGGCCGGACAGGACCAACCATCGCCCTGGTGGTCGCCGTCGCGGCATGTCGATCGCAGACCGTTTCTGCTGGCGCGGCGGCAAATTGTGCGCGCCGTCCGCGCTTGGTTCGACGAACAGGGGTTTTTTGAAGTCGAGACCAATATCCTTCAGGTTTCGCCTGGCAATGAGACACATCTACACGCGCCGCGCACCGAGCTCGTGCGTGCAGATGGCAGCCGCGTCAGCCGATATCTGCGTACGTCGCCCGAATTCGCCTGCAAGAAGCTGCTCGCCGCGGGCGAGCAGAAGATATTCGAATTCGCGCGCGTCTTCCGTGACCGCGAGCGCGGCGATCTGCATCTGCCGGAGTTCACCATGCTGGAATGGTATCGCGCTGGCGCCACCTATGACGCCATCATGGCTGATACCGTCGTGGTGATCGCGCATGCCGCGCAGGCGACCGGCATCGGCAGCTTCTCGTTTCGCGGCCGGCACTGCGATCCCTTTGCCGAGCCGGAGCTCCTGACCGTGGCCGCCGCCTTCGAACGATTTGCCGGCATCGATCTGCTGGCGACGATTGCGGGCGGCGAGGGCAATCGCACCGCGCTGGCGGCGGCAGCGAAGGGGCGCGTGCGAATTGCGGACGACGACACATGGTCGGATATTTTCAGCAAGGTGCTGGTCGAGCACGTCGAGCCCCATCTGGGGCAGGGTCGGCTGACGCTGCTGTTCGAATATCCGGCGCCGGAGGCGGCGCTGGCGCGGACAAAAGCCTCCGATCCCCGGGTTGCCGAGCGGTTCGAGGTCTATGCCTGTGGCGTGGAGCTGGCCAACGGCTTTGGCGAACTGACCGATGCCGCGGAACAGCAGCATCGTTTCACCGCGTCGATGGACGAAAAGGAGCGCCGCTACGGCGAACGGTATCCGCTGGACGATGAATTTCTGGCCGCGATTGCCCATATGCCTGAGGCGAGCGGCGTGGCGCTCGGTTTCGACCGGTTGGTAATGCTGGCAAGCGGAGCGCCGAAAATCGACCAGGTGGTGTGGACGCCGCCGGTGGGAGAGGCATGAACAGGATCGACCCCAAACTTGCGGCGACGCTGCGGCAGCCGGCGGAGCTGGTCGCGCGCGGGCTGGCGCCGGCCTCCGCCCTGGCCGAGCTTGAAGAGGTCGCTGCGCGTTATGCCATTGCCGTGACGCCCGAGATCGCCGCGCTGATCGATCCGGACGATTCCGCAGATCCGATCGCGCGGCAGTTCGTCCCGAGTGCGCAGGAACTGGTTGCGGCGCCGGAAGAGAATGCCGATCCGATCGGGGACGAGGCTCATTCACCTGTCACAGGCATCGTGCACCGCTATCCCGATCGCGTGCTGTTCAAGCTGGTGCATGTCTGCGCCGTGTATTGCCGCTTCTGCTTCCGCCGCGAGATGGTCGGCCCCGGCAAGGCGAATGCGCTGTCGGATGACGCCTATCTCACGGCGCTCGCCTACATCCGGGATCACAGCGAAATATGGGAAGTGATTCTGACCGGCGGCGATCCGCTGATGCTGTCGCCGCGGCGGCTCGCCGAGATCATGGCCGATCTGGCGGCGATCGATCACGTCAGGATCATCCGTATCCACACCCGTGTGCCTGTTGCCGATTCCGTGCGCGTGAACGCGGATATGGTATCGGCGCTCAAGGTGAGCGGCGCGACGACGTGGGTCGCCGTGCATGCCAACCATGCCAGCGAATTCTCCGATGCGGCGCGCGGGGCCTGCGCGCGGCTGGCAGATGCCGGCATTCCCCTGGTCAGCCAATCGGTGCTGCTGCGCGGCGTCAACGATGATGCTGCGGCGCTGGAAGCGCTGATGCGCGCTTTCGTCGAGAACAGGATCAAGCCGTATTATCTGCATCACGGCGACCTCGCGCCGGGCACCGCCCATCTGCGCACCACGCTCGAGCACGGCCAGGAGCTGATGCGGGCCTTGCGCGGGCGCGTCTCGGGTCTGTGCCAGCCGGAATATGTGCTGGATATTCCCGGCGGCCACGGCAAGGCTCCGGTCGGACCGAGCTATTTGTCGCAGCCGGAATCGCCGCAACGTGATAATCTTTTCGAGCCGCGCTATCGCGTGGTCGACTACTGCGGCGAGGTCCATCTCTATCCTCCGCAGCGGTCGCCATGACGGGCGAGGAAAAGGAGCCGCCGGAAGAGGGCAACCGAACCATCGAAAATGCGGTCATGGCCGGCTTCTTTGTCGTGCTGGTGGCTGCGGGTATATGGTTGCTTGGCACCATGGCTGACGTGAGAAAGGCACAGGATTGCGCTGCCCAGGGGCGGCGAAACTGTGCAACAATCGAAGTGCCCGAACGGACGCGATGAAGCGAGTTGAAGAAAAATGCGGGAGAAGCGCGATGCGTAAGACCCTTCTGTCGATATCACTGGTGCTCCTGATCGGCATCCCCGGCGGCTTTGCCCAGAGCGGCGGTGGAACGTCGACCGCCGTGAAGAATTCGCCGGCAGCATCGCAGGCGCCGGTCGGCCACCGCCAGCCGCGCGCCGCCGACTTCCCGGATGAGAAGAACAGCCTGACCAACCCGAACGACATGCTGAGCAAGGAGAACGCCTTGCTCGACAAGAAGCTCAAGGGCATTTGCCGCGGCTGCTGAGCTGCAGGGCGCGTCGGAACGCGCCCCGCCTTTTTTCATCCGGCTACGCCGACAATTCGCCGAGGCGTCGCTCGCGCGCGCTGCCGCGCGCCTTGACCGCACCGGCCAGCTGTTCCAGCGCGGTAACCGTCGTGTCCCAGTCGATGCAGCCATCGGTGATGCTCTGCCCGTAGGTGAGCGGCTGGCCCGGTTGCACGTCCTGACGGCCCGCCACGAGGTGGCTCTCGATCATCACGCCCATGATACGCCGATCCCCGCCGGCGACCTGACGGGCGATGTCGGCGACGACAAGCGGCTGGTTCTCCGGCTTCTTGCTGCTATTGGCGTGGCTGGCGTCAATCATGATGCGCGGCTTGACGCCGGCCTTGGCAAGATCAACCGCCGCTGCCTCCACGCTGGCCGCATCGTAGTTCGGCCGGCTGCCGCCACGCAGGATGATGTGGCAGTCCGCATTGCCCGAAGTGGCCGCAATCGCGGAGCGGCCACCCTTGGTCACCGCCATGAAATGATGCGGATGCGAAGCCGACTTCACCGCGTCGGCAGCAATGCGGACATTGCCGTCGGTGCCGTTCTTGAAGCCGACCGGGCAAGACAGGCCTGAGGCCAGCTCGCGGTGGATCTGGCTTTCGGTGGTGCGCGCGCCGATCGCGGCCCATCCGACGAGGTCGGCGATATATTGCGGCGTCGTCATATCGAGGAATTCGGTGCCGGCGGGCAGGCCGAGATTATTGATGGCGGAGAGCACGTTGCGGGCGAGCCGCAGGCCCTTGTTGATGTTGAAGCTGCCGTCGAGATCCGGATCGTTGATCAGGCCCTTCCAGCCGACGGTGGTGCGCGGCTTCTCGAAATAGACCCGCATCACGATCTCGAGGCGATCGGCAAGGCGTTCGCGCAACGCGGCGAGCTTTTCGGCGTAGTCGACGGCCGCCTCCGGATCGTGGATCGAACAGGGGCCGACCACGACCAGGAGCCGCTCGTCGTTGCCGTTGAGGATGGCATGGATGGCGTTGCGCGCGGCCAACACGACGCGGGTTGCGGTCAGCGTCCGCGGCAGCTCCCGCATCACCTGCTCGGGAGTAGCGAGCTCCTTGAGCTCGCGAATACGAAGATCGTCGGTGGTACTCAACATGGCAAAGTCCTCTTTTCGTTTTGAGGACCTGCCGGCCAAACAAAAAGCCGCCAGGTCCTGGCGGCTTGTTCGGATTTTGGGCTGCAACTTCTGTTTCAGAGTGCGCGCGATCCTCCCACCGCCAGCGAGCTGTCGTAGCTAAAATACCAAAAATAGCTGGTGGCGCGGTTGATCATGGCAGGGCATGTAGCCCAGCCACGCTCGCTTGTCACCCCCCAATCGCGCAATCGGGCGAACAGTGTTGCCAAACAGTATCAGGCCTCCGTCAGGCTTTTCTGGCGGCAAGCGCCATGCCGATCAGCGTGGCGCCGCCGAACATCAGATTGAGCCCCGCCAGCAGGCCAATCGCCCATTCCGCCGAGCCGGGCAGCCCTGCGACGATCAGGCCGGCGATGACGATGTCCATGGCCCCGCTGATCAGGAGCCACGACCAGCGCTCGGACAATTCACGCCGATGCTCCAGCGCGTAGAGAATGGTGGCAACGCCCTCGGCGAGGAAATAGGCGCTGACCACGATGGTCAGCGTCAGCACGCCCTGCATCGGCCGCGCCAGCAAGACGCCACCGGCAAGCACCGCGAGGGCGGCCGATATCAGCGACCACCAGAAGCCCGGCATCTCGCGCGCCCAGAATGTCACGATCAGGCCGCCGATGCCGGTGATCAGGAACAGCCAGCCCAGAATGATCGTCACCGCAAGGCCCGCCAGCTGCGGCAGGACCAGGGCGGCAAGGCCCATGACCGCAAGCAGGATGCCTTCGACCAGAAACGCCTTCCAGTGCGCCCGCATCGCTTCGCGCATCTTTGCCTGCAATTCGTTGAGATCGTGGGGAAGGGTCATGAATGATGCTCTCCGCTATGTCGCCGGCAGTATAGCGCCGAATCGGCGTCCCTGTTCAGCCGCCTGGACCGGACAATGACGAATATCCTTCCGATGTGGCGCGCATGCGGTTGCGGCCGAGGAAATAGACGGCGGTGGTGGCGACCAGGAGTGCAACCCCGACGATGATGGCGATCAAGCCGACCGAGCCAGCCACCACGCTCATGTTGCGATCGGGATTGGTCAGCCAGCGATGCGCAGCGCCAAGTACAAAGGTGAGGCCGGCAAATCCGGCGCCGCCCCCGAACACCAGCAACGCCCACATACGCCGCAGCTGGCTCAGCCTTTCGCGCGCCACTTCCGTGCGCGGCGCATGGTGCCGGCCGACACGCCGGATCAGCCGGATGGCAAAACCGATCGAGGAGAATCCGATCAGGATGCTCGTGGCGCCGAGCAGCATGCGCGTCGATGCGGAAAGATCCGGATTCTGCTGCAGCATCAGGAGCGGAAAATCGAACGCCGCGTGCAGCCCGGTCGGCCCGAGCAGCACCAGCGCCCAGCTCAAGGCGCGCGCCCAGTCCCGGTTGTGACGGTTGGCGCCGAGCGCGGTGCCGGAGCGTGCAATCGCAAGATACGCCCCGGCGATGACACCGAGCGCACCGTGGAAGGGCACGGTCAGCACGCTGCGCAGTGCCGCCAGCGACCTCCAGATGTCGGCATGCTGCACCAGATAAGCGAGGTTTTCGTAGGCCGCAAAGCCGAGGCCCGCGGCCGCGCCATAGACGACGGTGTCCATCGGGTCGACGCCGCGGCTGCGGTTGCGCAGGCCCACGGCCAGGATCACCAATACCTTGACGATCTCCTCGGGTGCGGCGACGCCGAGCAGCGAATGTATGATCTGCGCGAGCCAGGGATGACCGGGGCCGACGACGTCGAATTTCGCAAACGGCGCGCGCGCGATTCCGAGCAGAGAAATGCTGGCCGCGCCGAGGAAGAAGGCGGACCACACCCGCAGCGGCGGCCCCGGCCGCTCGTCGGTGGCGATGACGAGCCACAGAAGCAGCAGCGCCGGCGCGACCGCGGCGGTGCCGATCACTGTAGGAAGGGATTCAAGGAGCAGCATCACAAAACGCAGATAGGCCAGATTGTACTGTGAACCACCGTCGCGGCACTTTCCAGATGTGTGACGGCGTGCCGCGGCCGCCTGGCGGACGGAAGCGCGCTCCCGACCGCAGATTTGACGGAATTTGCCACACTCGACGAGAGGGCGCGGACGGACTACGTTCTGCCCGGCTCGGTAATTTTGGAGCGACCCATGAACAGACTTTATTGCATTGCGGCGGCGACAGCCGCGCTCGGCCTTGCCGCGTTGCCGGCGGGTGTTTTTGCCCAGGGAACGACGGCGCCGGGCGCTGCAGCCGGTGCTGCGGCGGCACCGGCCGCGGGCGCGGCCAGCACGGCTCCCGCAGCGACGGCACCCCCGCCGCCGGCGCCTCCCGCACCGCCCCCGGCGGCCGCCGCCGCACCTGCGACCCCGCCACCCGCGGCGGCCACGACCACTGCGCCGGCTGATAAGCCCGCGGCGGCCACCACGGACAAGTCGGGCGACGACAAGTCCGGCAAGAAGAAGACGGCGTCGAAGAAGGGCAAGAGCGAGCTCGACCGTTCGATCGACAGCGGCACGGTGCCGTCACGTTACAAGAGCCAGATCCCGAAGGAATATCACGGCTATATTCCCTGGGGCAGGTAGCGCCCGGCAAACTCAACTCACCTCTCTTCCTGAGGCCCATCCTCCGAGACGCCCGCCGTTGGCGGGCTCCTCAGGATGAGGTCTTTTGTGTGGGGAAATTGTCGACCCTCATGGTGAGGAGCGCCGCTCGCGGCGCGTCTACGGACGATGCTTCGCATCGCCGGGCGAACCATGAAGGCCGAACACCCCGCTGCAGCCGCGCCGCCGCGCTACCGCGAGAGCAATTTTCGGCACGTCTCGACGAATACATTTGCCCCGGTGACGATGTCGGCGTCATCGGTGTTTTCGCTCCAGTGATGGCTGATGCCGCCGATCGACGGCACGAACAGCATGCCCGCGGGCATGATGGTGGCGAGGACCTGGGCATCATGGCCGGCGCCTGACGGCATCCGCAGCCACTTGCCGTCGGCAAGGTCGCTGCTGGCGGCCTCGATCGCATCCTGAAATGACCCGTCCATCAAGGCGGGCGCGCCGGTGCGAAGGCGCTCGACGCTGACGCCGCAGGGACCTTGCGCGGTGGCGTCGGCTGCCATCGCGTGCAGCCTGTTTTCCAGCCGTTCGATCACAGCGCTGTCCGCATCGCGCAGCTGGAACAGCATTTCGGCGCGGCCCGGAATGATGCTGGGCGCGCCGGGCTCGAGCTCGATACGGCCCGTAGTCCATACCGTCCGCGGCCCGGCAATTTTCGGAAACGTCTCGTCGATCGCCACGCAAAAGCGCGCCAGCGCGAGGCCCGCGTCCTTGCGGATCGCCATCCGCGTCGTGCCGGCGTGGTTCTGCTGACCGGTGAAGACGATGCGGTACTGCCAGATGCCGACGATGGAGGTGACGATGCCGATCTTGAGGTCGCTGCTCTCGAGCGTGTCGCCCTGCTCAATATGCGCCTCGAGATAGCCGATGTAGCGGCCGCGCACGGCGCGCAGGCGAGGGCGGCCCGCAAGTCCGACGGCAGCGATCGCCTCGCGCATGGTGCGCCCGCCGTTGCGGTCGCGCGCGGCGTCGATGTCGGCCTCGCTGACCGCGCCGACGAAAGACCGGCTGCCGAGGAATTGGCCGAAATGGCCTTCCTCGTCGCACCAGGAGGCGACCTCGACCGCCCCGTCAATATCGGGATCCGGATTGAGGACGCGGGCGGCCTCCAGCGCGTAAACGACTCCCAGCGGGCCGTCGAGCCAGCCGGCATGGTTCTGGCTTTCCAGGTGCGAGCCGGCGAGCAGCTTCGGCCCGGGCTTTGCGCTGCTGCCGAGCACATTGCCGATGCCGTCGACGGCGGCCGTCAGCCCCGCCTCGGGCAGCCTGTTGGCGAGCCACTCCAGCGAGCGCGCATGCGGCTCCGAGAAGGTCGGCTTGTGCACGCCCGTCTTGTAGGCGCCGATCGCGCGCAGCGCATTGAGGTCGGCGAGGACGCGCTCACCATTGGCTTGTGAAGGCATCAAGGGCATGGGACGTCGTTCCGGATCTTCGGTCACGGCACTTTCGCGGATGAGTTCGGCCTTGCACAAGACAAAAAATCCCGTTCTCACGACGCGGATTTCGCCTGAGTCTTGCCAGGTCGTGTCCCTCTCTTGCGAAGAGGGCGCAGGGAAAGCCGGGTGCCGCATGCACCCGTAGCCTCGTTTGCGAATTGAAAAAGCAAACGAGCGATAGTCACCACAGGTTCAGCCAGTCACACCGGCTTTCCCCGCGCAATGGGTTTACGGCTTCCTTCGTGCTCTCCCCGGTGAGCGGCCTTTATTGTCACCGTTGCCGTGCCCGCACGGGCGGGCCGGATCGACGCCAGGGTCGCGGCGCCAGGACCACACGACTTCACCGTCCGCTGCCGCGTTTCGTCTGGTGGAGATCACCTGACGCGGCAAGCGTCCATCGCAACCCGCGCCACGTTGCGTGACGATTGCGCAAACGTCCCTCATGGCGGCGCGGGCTGGCTGGATTTATACCGTAAATCGGAATTCTGGTAAATAGAAATATTTGCGATTCCAGGACTTGACACGATTCCGTGAAACCGAAGCAGCCTGTCCGGCTGTCCAATTTTGGCCGCCTTGGGCGGGGAACCTTCACTGTCACAATGCGTTAACATCCATGACCTATGAAAACCGAACGAAACGAGCTGTCTCCGGGATCGAGCGGGAAGCAAGGCTGGAGAAGCAGCGCGCCGAAGCCAAGCTGGCGATGGACGAGCATCGGAAGGCTCAGGCTGCGTTTTACCGGAACTATGAGCGACTCAAGGCCGAACGCGAGGCCAGGGAAGCGAAGAAATGACCGCGTAGTTGTCGATGAGGGCGGATGTAACCCTCACGACAGGGAAGGCCTCCAGCAGGAATGCGGAGGCCTTTTGCCTTTCAAGGCGCGGCGCGTCCGTTGTTTCGATCTCCCGCCCTGCCGATCGGCTCGGCCAGTTTGATGCCTGCCGCAGAGGTCAAGGCAGCGGCTGCGCCGGAGCCCCGACGTCGGGCAGCGCTGCGGGCGAAGCGCCGATTCTGCGGACGCGGTAACGCGCCAGCACTTCGCGGGAACTGGAGACTTGAAGACGTTCGAATCGGTCTTTCAACCTTTCAAGCTCACCGCTGGTAATCCTGAAATCCGGCGCGCCAAGGAACAGCAGGGCCATTGTCGTGTCCCAGGAGAAATCGGCGGCCTTTGCCAGGAGCAACAGCAGCTCCCGGCTCTTTTCCGCGAAGGCCCGTTCCACGAGGTCCGAAGGCGCGGAGCACAGCAGCGCCAGGCCCGCGATGGTTTCTTCCATCTTGTGCGAGCGCGCGTACTCGTAAATGAGGCTCTCCTTCAATTCGCCGAGGCGGTGCTTCGCCGAAACTACCCTCTTGGCCGCGAAATAGCGCGGCGAAGCCGGCCCGAATTTCGAGTGAAGTTTCGCCGTCACCTCCGCGACCGTGGCATCGACGGCAAGCGTCATGTCGGGCCGTTCGCGCTCCAGCTTCTTCCTGGTCTCGTCGGAGGCCTTTGCGATCAGCTGTTGAAACAGGTGACGCGGGATGTCCCTTCTCAATCCGACCTGTTCGGCAAGGATGCTGTCGTTGTCGGAACGCTTGATCATCTTGAGGAAGCCGGCTTCGGAAAATTTCGCGCCGTCGTTGGTCGCGACGGAGTGCACGACCTCCCGGTTTCCGCGGGTCACCAGCACGTCCGTGACCGGTTCCGGCAGCAGGCGCCGCCTGGATATCGCAAGAAGGTGCCGCTGGTCTTTGGTGCGCGCGTTGTTCAGGAGAGTGCGAACGTCGACGCGCTCGGAATATCGAAGCAGGGGGCCGGCGACTTCGATGGAGTCTTCCGATGCGAGCTTGTTGATCAACTGTCCGGGCGCGTGGTCGACGCGCGACAGTCTGGTGGCGAGTTTGGCGCGCGCGGCGATTTCGATTTCGGCGGCCAGACGGCCAATGACTTCGCCAAAGACCCAGATCTCTTCGTCGGTATATCCCCCGACCATCAACCGCTCGGTCGCATACCACAACGCGCGCTCGCGATTTCCGGGAGCGCCCTGCGCGATGGCCTGATCCAGCTCTTCAAGGAAGGAAGCCGTCATGCGCCGACGCTAGTGAATGCACCTTAACGCGCGCTTGATTCCGGCCGGATGGGCGGTGCTTAAATTGTGTGCGATGGCACCGGCAACTCCAGATGCCCCTGAGGACGGGTCAATTCGAATTCGGTCGTTATTTGCCGAAAAACGACAGCAAAATTGCCGGGGGAGTAGGTTCCCCCCTAAGAGAAACGTTAACGGGGGTCTGTTTGGGTGCGGACGCGGCCTCAACAGCCGCTAATTTCGTGGAAGCCGTCACCTTGTTCTCAGCAAGGTGGCGGCTTTTTCGTTTCTTGCGGCTGCCGCGCCGGTCGCCCCCGGACGTTCAGCGCTCGGCCGCTGCGGGACGCGCCTTTCGTTTCTTGTCGGGGACGACGAAGCGAACACCGATCTCCGACCCGTCGATGCGGACGAGTTCGCAGCGGCGAAATGCCAATCCGGTCGAGGACAGCACGAGGAAGAATTCCTGCGCGCGCAGGACTTCAAGAGATCCCTCGACCTCGAGCCTGGCGCCGGTCGACGAAACGTCGAGCATGAAGCAGCTGCGGCGCCACGTTCCGTCGACGCCCATCAGGTTCATGGGATAGCGGTGCTCGAAACGGACGCGTTCCGACTGCCGGTCGCCGTAGCTCATCGGCCGGCCTCCGCGCGCTTCATTTCGGCAACCAGTTCGGCAGAAGCGCTCGCGGCCATGATCATGCGCCTGCTTTTTGGCAAACGTCGCTGTTTCCAAAGCTCAATTTCGCCGGAAAATCTTAAATTCGGCTTATGAGGAGTTCGGCTGACGGTACCCAGATGCGGTTGATCTGGCAGGCTATCGAAAATTGGCGCGCGCAACCCAGTCGTCACTGAGTTCCGTCAAGACAGGGGATGGCAGAGGAGGGAGCTCGAGCGGGCTCGGCAGACCGATTTGCGAACCGCACTTTGCCGGAAGGGTCAGAAGCGTGACGACACCGGTGCGTCGTGGGCCGCCTCAGCGGCCTCCTTGGAGCGTCCAGGTTCGGAATTTTCCCGCTATGGAGATGGCCTGCGTTCCGTGGTTGTATGTCGCGATATTAAACAAAGGGGAATTAAATGCCGAAATTATTGGCCATCGCGACCATTGGGATGTTTGCCTTCTTGATCAACGTTGGCGAGGCAAGCGCCCAAGGGAGAAATATCAGCGGAGATTATGTCAGGTGCCCCGACAATACCTGCGCCCCAAGCGGGGGGCAGCGCGCCAAGAATACCAGCTACTGCAAGGCATCGAACTGCAAGAAAGGCGCTTCCAAGTAAATTCAGAATGGGTTGGGAGGCCGCCTCAATTGGCGGCCTCTTTCATTGCTCGAAAGTTCAGCCCCGGCCGTTGTTGGCGAATTTCATGGCTATGAGCGGAACAGCGCGAAGTAGATCACGTAAAACCAGCCGAGAATGCCGTGGATGATCGCCCACAGGATCGATTTGTTGGCGGTGTAGCTGATGGCGATGGCAAGGGCGCTGCCGAAACCTATGCCGTATTTCGTGCCCTCCGATCGCACCACGTAGTAGCGGCTTCCATTCATCTTTCGCTCCATCATCAGAATTTCACCGCACGATAATGCCGGCGCTTGCTATGGCCCGGTTATCGCCGTCGCCTGAGCCCTCGGATTAGCGCAGCAAGAAAGCGCTCGGCAACGACGGGATGGGTGGAGCTGGCGACCGCCGAGAAGGGGCCGAAGCTGATTGCCGATCAAAAAGGCGAGCGAGAGTTACACAAACGTTGTGACCCGCCCGCATAGAACACGTCGTCAAGTGACTGAAATGTCTGGATGCGGATCGCGAGATGGCGCTCCCTAGCGGAATCGAACCGCTCTCTCCACCGTGAAAGGGTGGCGTCCTAACCGATAGACGAAGGGAGCAAAACGTAAGGTAAATCAACGCTTTGGGCGCAGGATTTAACCCGGTTTGCGGCCGGCTTCGGGACACACCCGGCCGGTTGGCAGCCGAACGTATAGTGGCGTTTGCGTGGGCGGGCAAGTCAGCGTGCGCCGGCAAATCCGCCTGCTTTCGCCGATGTTCCAATAGGGCGGAAACGGCGGGATTTAAGCAACGGATTTTAAAGCGGCATGGCGTAAATCGATTTGAGTTTTAAGGAAGTGACATCGATGGCGCCTGCACTGCGTAATTTGGGTGAGAAGAAGCGCGCCGCACGCAAATCGCTGCGGCAGCCTGGCTGGATTACGCTGGATGGCGGCTTTGCCGCGCGGCAATGCGTGGTGGAGGATCTCTCCGCCTCCGGCGCCAAGGTGACGGTCGAAGACAACAATACGCTGCCCGCAAAGCTGCGCCTGGCGCTGACGCGCGATGCGCGGGGCGGCCGGCCCTGCGAAGTGGTCTGGCGCCGCGGCCGCACTGTCGGCGTGAAATTCGTACGCTGACGCTGCGCGCTACGACATCGGCGGCGCGATCCATTTCGCGAAGGCCGGACGTTCGGAGAGCAGCGCAAACCAGCGCTCCATGTTGGGCTGGCTCGGCCTGGCGACGCCTTCAACGCCGAACCAGCGCCGTGCAAATGCGCCAAGCGCGATGTCGGCAATGGTGAACTGGTCGCCCTCGATGTAGCGGCGGGTGGCAAGCCGGCTTTCCACCACGCGCCACACCACCGCTTCTGCGTCCGCATCCTTCTGCAACGCGGCCATGTCGCGCTTTTCCGGCGGAGTGCGCACCAGGCCCCAGAACACCGGGCGGTCCACCGGCTGCAGCGTCGACAGCGTCCAGTCCAGCCAGCGGTCGACCGCGGCGCGTCCTTTGGCGTCCTGCGGATAGATCGCAGAGCCCTTGCCGTAGGCGAGGTTGAGATAGCGCATGATGGAATTGGATTCCCAGAGCACGTAGTCGCCATCGACCAGCGTCGGCACCCGGCCGTTGGGGTTCATCGCGAGATATTCCGGCGTATCGTTCTTGCCGAACGCCATGCCGGCGTCGATGCGTGTGAAGGGGATGTCGAGCTCGGTCAGGCACCACAACACCTTTTGTACGTTGACCGAATTGGCCCGGCCCCAGATCGTCAATGACCCCGTCATGCGAACCTCCCTTTTCTTCTTGTCTTGACGTGCCGGACGGCACGCTCATGTCGGTATTTCCGACAGCTTCAGCCCGATCCTGAACAGCGAATAGCCGTCGCGATCGACGGCCTCGCGCACCTCGGCGTTGACGTCGCCGGCTTCGCGGACGCGCGTTCGCGTCCACTCGTCCTGGCTGGTCCCAGGCGGAAACGGCGCGTCCGCCTTCAGCACCAGCCGATAGGCGGGATGACGGACGTGGACGAAGAAGCCGTAGGCGCTCACCAGTGGCCGGTGTTCGGCATCGAGGACCAGGGCTCGGCCGGCGGCTTGGGGTCGCCCTTCTGCAAAAGCTCGATCGAATGCAGATCGGGCGAGCGCACGAAGGCCATGTTGCCGTCGCGCGGCGGCCGGTTGATGGTGACACCCATCTTCATGAGCTTGTCGCAGGTGGCGTAGATGTCGTCGACCTCATAGGCGAGGTGGCCGAAATAGCGGTCCTCGCCGTATTTCTCCTCGTCCCAATTGTAGGTGAGCTCGACCAGCGGCGCGCCGCGCGTCTTCGGCAGGCTCTTCAAGAGATCGAGATCCTCGGCCGCGCAGAGAAACACCAGCGTGAAGCGGCCCTTGTCGTTGTCGATCCGCCGCACCTCCTTCAGCCCCAGCGCGTCCTGGTAGAATTTCAGCGCGACGTCGAGATTGCGGACGCGCAGCATGGTGTGGAGGTAACGCATGGGTGGAGCTCCCTGAGGGGTTTTTGTTGCGTCAGGGTCTTATCAGAAGAACGCAGGCAGGGGCAGGGGGCTCCTGCTGTCCGCTCGCCTCGCCAAACCCACGCGTCTGTGCCGATCAGAGCGTTTTCAAGCGAAGTGGATACCGGTTCGCGTCAGGAAAACGCGTTCAAATCCAGATTCTGGAGTTTCGGTTCTGATTCAATCAGAACCGAAACCCTTAGGCCACCAGCGCCTTCAGCGTCACGGCCTGTTCGAGGTTCTGAACCGCAATCGCCGTGTGGGTGTAGTCGCCGGCCTCGTTCGAGTTCGCGATCTGGCGCAGCAATTCGTCGCCCTTGATGACGTGCAGGCCGATGCCCTCTTCGTGCGAGGGGTAGATGCCGAGAACGACGTCGTGGCCGGCGATCACCGCCCGCAGCGCAAGCGCCTTGTCGTCGGACGTCTGGATGAAACTGCGGACGTCGTCGGCAAGCCCGCGCAGCTCGTCAAAATCAATCATACGCATACTCCACGCAACTAACGCGGCGGAGTCTAGCCGCGACCTGCTTACTCAACCGTGAAGGGCGACGATATTGGTCGGGAACGCGAGCGTGCGGATGAAGGGGAGACTCGTGGACGCGATCGAGCGCGGGTCAGGGGCAGAGTTTTTCGGCGCGAACGATTTTTTAATGTCTGGTGCGTGGCGATTTTTCCGATTCCGATTCGTTCTTTGAGAACGAAATGGAGTCAGAGGCAGAACATCCCGGCGACGCACGCGGCAGTGGATACGAATTGCGATCGTCTTGATTCGTGCCGCGTCAAGATTTGACACGATCAAGCGTCAATGCATCCTGTCCCGCCATGCGTCGGTTCAGGAATACGCGGCTCGCGCGGATGAGCAGCGGACATTATTGCGTGATACGCGACCTCGGTCTGGTGAAGGGCGGCAAGGGGCTGCGGCATCATGAGGTCGTGCTCGATCTCAGCTGGAGCGGCGCCATCAAATTCGCAAAGTCGATGCTGCGTGCGCGGACCGATTGGCCGGAGGCTTCGCAGGAGCACGCGAACGAGCCTGTGCTCGCCGCTCAGGCAACGCGGGGGTCGCGCCGATAGTCCATCGGCAGTCGCCTGCGATCCGGCTCAGGCCTTCAGGTCCAGATGGCCTTCCTTGGCCTGCGCTTCCGTGAACTCCTCGAGCGCCTGGCGTTGGGCTTCGTTTGTGGCCGCGGCCACGTCAAGCACGTCTTGCCGGATGATGTGCGGCGGCGCTTTTTCGGTCTGGTCGGCAACGAGCTGAACCCGGGCTTGCGTCACCGACGTCGGTATGGGGTAGACGAGCATGGCATGACACCTCCTGCTACGCAAAACTCTCAGCCTCCCTCTCGGTAAAACTCCCAATATCGCGTTTACGCTTTGTAAACAGGTTGGGTTAACGCTCGAAGATATCGAGCGGGAACCGCCGGCCGGTCTGGCGCGTTGCGATACCGTCGATGGAGTGAGACCACCATGCGCAAGATCGTGGCGCTGCTGGACGCGGAACAGCGTGAAGCCCTGGCTGAGCTCGCCGATTTCGGCGCTGCCGCATTTTCGGCGGGGCTGGCGGTCGCCCTGCTCAAGAGCGCGGTCGATTTCGTAGCGGCGCTGGTTTGATCGGCGCGCTGCGGTGAGGGCCGGCGCGGCCCGAGATCCAAGAGGATAACCCTATTCGGTTAGGTTAAGACCGGGATTGCGTTGCGCGCCCGATGCGCTGCCCTAAGGGTGGCTGCCGGAGAGCAGCCATGGTGCCTTCGTTTCACAACGCGGACAAGCCGACCTATCGCCGGGTGATGGTGATCGGCCTTCTCTTCTGTGCCGCCTTCGTGCTGATCAGCTTCTCGCTGCGCACGCCGCCCGTCGACGACCGCGTGCTGGTCAAGGCCGACAAGCTGATGCGGACCGCGGGCGAGGCGAAAAAGGCTAACTGACCCTTTCCGCGTCGCTTCTTGTCGTCTCATCCGCGGAATGACTGAGCGTCGCCATGCCGACAAAGCCGGCGTAGCCGATGACGTTGAGCAGAATATCCATCCAGACCGGCATGATTGAATCTCCTTTCGGGAAAAATCTCCCGACGGCGGATTTCGTTCCCCCTGGGCCGGTGCGGTCAGGACGGATCTGGTCGCAATTTTCATTGGCCGGACGGGGGGCGACCGATACGGGATCTTTCAGACACTCGGCGATCACCCGCGTCCCCTGAAACAGAAGAACCCCACCGGGCTCCGTAAGCGCCGGCGGGGTTCTCATGCTCTCACCCCTCGCGAGGTGTGGCACTTGGAGGACAATACGGCGTGACATTTTTCGTTCCGGACGCATTGCACATTTTTAATGCGCAATCCGCCCGCGTATGTGCGAGTTCCCGGAACGGCGCCGGGGACCTGCACGTTATGCCTGACGATTGATGTCAGGAGGACTCCATGAAAAAGACGCTAGCGACGCTCGCCACTGTTGCCGTTGTCGGAACTGCCGCCGCCATGGCGCCTGCGCCCGCCGAGGCGCGCGGTATCGGACCGGGTCTGGCGTTTGGTCTGGCTGCGGGCGCCGTGGTTGCGGGGGCTGCGGCTGCGAACGCTTATCCGTACGCACCGTACGGCTACTATGGTGGGTATGGCCCGACCTATTATTCGCCGGGTTATGCGTATTATGACGGCCCGGTCTACTATCCGCGCCGGCACTATTACCGCCATTATCGCCAATGGTGAGATACTAAAAAGCGGTGAGATACCAAAAACCCGGAGCGATGCTCCGGGTTTTTTCTCGACGATGCGCGGCCGTCAATTCCAGAAGAACGGCTTGTTGAAGCCGTCCCAGGCATTCGAGAGCGTGGCGGCGTAATATTCCTCGCGCTCCTTCTCGAATTTCCTCTGGGTGGCGCGGAAGTGGGCGACGCGTGCGGCGATCTCTTCGCGCTCGCGGGCCAACCAGTCCGGCTTGTTCTCGCTCATCGTCCACCCTCTTCTTTGAGTCGTCCTGTTGACCATTGGCTGCCGCGATTGAGGCGCGATTTTGAAAGCATGGTTACAGGAATATGGCCGTGCACCGCGCGCTCGCGTGGATAAATCGAACGTCGTGGATAAGGAGGACGACAGTGTTGTCGCTCCGGCACCTTGCCGGTAGCGATGAGAAGCAAGTGGAGGGCATCACATGGCCAAGATCGATCTGGACGCGCTGAACATCGAGGAACTCGTCGCGCTGCGCGAGCGCATCGGCGAAAAGATCGCGGAGAAAGTCGCCGCGCGTCAGCTGGAGCTGGAGGCGGAGCTTGAGAGGCTTTCCCAATACGGCAAGCCTGCGCGGAAGGGCACCGCAGCACCCGCCGCCAAGTCGAAGAAGAAGGGCGAGCCGCAGGGGACGGGCGAAGAGACGGCCGCGCCGAAGGAGCCGCCGGCATCCGAAGCCGACGCCGCGGCGGCCTGAACGCGCGCTTTCCGCGCTGCAGCCGGTCGCCGGCTAACTGGCAATCCATGGTGGCGTGGTATAGTTGTCACGCCCCTTTGCTCTTAAGCGCCCTTTGCTTTGAGGATTGTCCAGTGATTGCCACGGATCTGCGCAGCGGCGTCGAACGGCTCGGCGACATGATCGCCGAGGCTTCCGTCATCGTGCCCTTTACGGGCGCCGGCATCTCGACCGAATGCGGCATCCCGGATTTCCGGTCGCCCGGCGGCATCTGGACCAAGAACCGGCCGATCAATTTCGACGAGTTCGTCGCCAGCCAGGAGGCGCGCGATGAGTCCTGGCGGCGCCGCTTTGCCATGGAACCGACCTTTGCGGCGGCCAAGCCCGGGCGTGGACATCGGGCGCTCGCTTCCCTCTATCGGGCCGGCAAGACGCCGGCGATCATCACCCAGAATATCGATAATCTGCACCAGGCCTCGGGCTTCAAGGCGGAAGACGTCATCGAACTGCACGGCAACACGACGTATGCGCGCTGCATCGGCTGTGGAAAGTCGTATGATCTCAAATGGGTGAAGGCGCGCTACGAGGAAGACGGCCGCGCGCCCGACTGCACAGCGTGCGAGGAGCCCGTAAAAACCGCAACCATCTCCTTCGGCCAGGCGATGCCGGAGGACGAGATGCGCCGCGCGGCGGAATTGGCGCAGGTGTGCGACCTGTTCCTTGCGATCGGCTCCTCGCTGGTGGTTTGGCCGGCGGCCGGATTTCCGCTGATGGCAAAACGCAATGGCGCGAAGCTCGTCATCATCAATCGCGAGCCGACCGAGCAGGACGACATGGCCGACCTCGTGCTGCGCTACGATATCGGCGAGACGCTCGGGCCCTTTGTGGGAAATTGAAGGCCGAATCTGATTCGAGCCTGTGCAAGCTGTTCATAGTTCCCCCCGTAATTGTTTTTTAGCTATGCGCCGCAAGCGCAAGTGTTATCTTTGATTCGAAAGAATCGCGCGGCGTTGTCATGAGTTCTCATGGATGGGTGCGCGTCCGGTGTTGCTGTAGCGGGGTACACCGGCAACGGGGTGTGGGGTTCCGGGGTCATGGGGTCGGACGGATTTGAGTCCAAGAAGGTCGGTGGGCCGCCAGCCGCGGCTGGGCCCGGTCGGCTTGGACCAGCGGCGGAATTTCAGGGCGGCGTACCACGCGACCCGGCATTGGATGCGCTCTCCGGTCTTGGCGATGCCGCCGCCAACCTCGTCGAAATCTCCGGTGTCATCAAATGGTTCGACGCCTCCAAGGGCTATGGCTTCGTCGTTCCCGACAATGGCTGGCCGGATGTGCTGCTGCACGTCACCGTGCTGCGGCGCGACGGCTACCAGACCGCCTATGAAGGCGCTCGCGTAGTGGTTGAGTGCGTGCAGCGCGCCAAGGGATACCAGGCGTTCCGCATCCTCTCGATGGATGAGTCCACCGCCATCCACCCGGCGCAGATGCTGCCGCCCCGGACCCACGTCACAGTGACGCCCACCTCGGGGCTGGAGCGGGCACAGGTCAAATGGTTCAACCGCTTGCGCGGCTTCGGCTTCCTGACTTGCGGGGAGGGGACGCCCGACATCTTCGTCCACATGGAAACCCTGCGCCGCTTCGGCATGACCGAGCTGCGTCCCGGCCAATATGTGCTGGTGCGCTTTGGGCCCGGCTCCAAGGGCATGATGGCGGCAGAGATCCACCCCGAGACCGGGCCCTCGGCACTCTCCTCGCACTAAGTCCTTATTTAGTGACGCGAATGTGAGCCCCGCGGCACAGCGGGAGCCTCTGGCATTGGCCGCGACCGCCGGGTTAGGTTGCCGTCATCCCTCTCGGCCGACTTGAGCGTTTTCCAATGATTCCAGATCGAAATTTTGCCCGGCGCGCCGCGCGCCTTTGGCTGGTCGTGGCCATCCTTGGCTTCTTCGCGGCGCTGACCGGTGCCAGCGTCAGGGCGGCCAGCTTCGGCACGCTCGAGATCGCCACCAGGACCGGCGTGCACATCTTCTCCGTGGAGATGGCGACGACCGAGGACGAGAAACAGAAAGGCCTGATGTACCGGCGGGAGCTCGCCGACGGCAAAGGCATGCTGTTCGACTTCTCGCCGGAACAGCAGATCTCGATGTGGATGAAGAACACCTACATCTCCCTCGACATGATCTTCATCCGTGCCGACGGCCGCGTGCTGCGGATTGCGGAAAACACGGAGCCGGAGTCGACGAAGATCATCTCGTCCGGCGGGCTTGCCCGGGGCGTCCTGGAAGTGCCGGCCGGCACGGCGCAGAAATACGGCATCGCCCCCGGCGACCGGGTGTCCCACCCGCTGTTCGACCGCCGCTAAGGGCGGGCTTTGCGCCTTGCTGGCGGCCGGTGAAGCGTGTAGCTCTCTCCCAAATCGGGGTATAGCGCAGCCTGGTAGCGCGGCAGTTTTGGGTACTGCAGGTCGTTGGTTCGAATCCAGCTGCCCCGACCAAATAGTCAAGCATTCCGAATAACATGGCGCCGTGGAAGATCCGCGAGTTCTGGCAAGCGTGGTCGAAATCGACACTGCGTCGGCGCGGGCCAATGTTCATCCTCCGACCCCATCGAGTTTGCGGACTCGTTTGTTGAGGTGCGGCTTGACCTGAATCAATCGTGACGGGCTGGCGGCACCACTAAGCTTCCCAATGCAAGAGAGGGGAGCAGCGCTTGCGAACCATCCGACAGTTGCTTGCCGGCGAGGACGAGATCCAGCTCGCGGTCCGGCTCGCGCTGCTGGCGCTGTTGATCTACTGGTCGTTCGTGGTGCTCCGGCCGTTCGTGCCGATCCTAGCCTGGAGCGTGGTGCTGGCGGTCGCGCTCTATCCAGTCTTCACGGGGCTTTCGCGGCTGCTCGGCGATCGCCCGAAACTGGCGGCCACCATCCTCACGCTCGTCAATCTCGCGATCATCATTGGACCCGCGACCTGGCTCGGGCTTGGCGCCGTGGACGGGATCCGAAGTTTTGCGGCGCAGCTTGCCGCCGGCACGCTGGTCATCCCGGCACCACCCGCCGGCGTCAAGGCCTGGCCCATCGTCGGCGCGCCGCTTTATGGCCTGTGGGACCACGCCTCGACCAATCTGAGCGCGGCGCTCCGCGAGTTCGCGCCTCACCTTAAGCCGATGGCCGGCTCGATGCTCAGCCTTGCGGGCGATACCGGCCTCGGCACCGTCAAGTTCCTCGTCGCAGTCGCGCTGACCGGCTTCCTGTTCCCGGCGGGGCCGCGACTGGTGGCGGCGGCCCACCGCTTCCTCTCGCGGATCGTCGCCGAGCGCAGCGTCGACTTTCTTGCGCTCGCCGGCGCAACCATCCGATCCGTGGCGCAGGGCGTGATCGGCATCGCGGTCGCGCAGGGTCTGGCGATCGGCATCATCCTGAAATTCGCCGACGTGCCGCGGGCAGGACTGCTCGCCTTTGCGGTGATGATGCTCGGCATCTTGCAGATCGGCTCCGCCATCGTGGTGATCCCCGTTCTCATCTGGGTCTGGATAACCAAATCCTTTGCGGTGGCGCTGATCATCACGCTTTGCATTCTGCCGGCCTCGCTGGCCGACAATGTGCTGAAGCCGATCGTGATGGGGCGGGGCCTCACCACGCCGGCGCTCGTCATCTTCATCGGCGTCATCGGGGGCACGCTGGCGCATGGCATCGTCGGCCTCTTCATAGGGCCCATCATCCTGGCGGTCGCCTGGGAATTGCTCGCCGCATGGGTGCGCGACGACCCGGCAAGAGCAGTGCCATCCGACGCCGAAAGCGACGACCGGCGCGATATCGGCGCGGTGGTCGGAGGAACGTGATGGTCATCCAGCTGCTGGTCGGATCGTTCGTCAGCATCGTCGACATCATGATACATGCTCTGGCAACGGTCGGAGCCGTCGGCGCCGCCCGTTCCGTGGGCCGATGGCGTTCCGCGAGGCCGCGCCTGCACCTGATGGGTGTCATGGTCGCGACCGTGCTGGTGTTGATGTCGGCGCATACCGTCGAAATCGTTGTCTGGTCGCTGTCCTATGCGGCGTTCGGCGCAGCGCCTCAAGGCAGCGATCTCCTGTATTTCGCCTTCGTCAACTACACGACGCTTGGCTATGGGGACGTAACTCCCGTCAAAGCGTGGCGCCTTCTCGGACCGATGACCGCGATGAACGGTATCCTGATGTTTGGCTGGTCGACAGCCGTACTGTTCGAGGTGATGCTCAAGACGATCGAGAAGCTCGGCGCGAGCGCCGGGCCCGGCTCGCCATTCAGTACTGAAGATCGAGGCTAGCGAGCATCTCGCGGTCGAGCAGCACGATCTGGCGCTGGTTATTGCCGATGAATCCGAGAACGCCGCGATCGTGCAGCCGCGACAGGCAGCGCGAGACGGTTTCCAGCGTCAGCCCGAGATAATCGGCGATATCACGCCGGCACATCGGCAGCGCGAGAACGCCGGCAGCGGTCGAGCGGCGATCCATTTCGATCACGAAAGCGGCTACGCGCTCCAGCGAAGTCTTGCGGCCGAGCAGCAGCATATGATCCTCGGCGTGCCGCAGATTGTTGGTGGTCATGCGGAGCAAGTTGCGCGCCACGGTCACATCGTTCTCGGCCGCGAGTTCGAGACTGCGCCGCTTCAGGAGTCGCACGCTGGTGTCGACGATCGCCTCGGCGGTGAAGCGGTGATCGGTACCGATCTCGAGCCCGAAAATGTCGCCGGCCAGGTGGAATGCGCCGATCTGCCGGCGGCCGTCGGAAAGCAGCTTGTAGCTCCGCACCGCGCCGCTCACCACCTGGTAGACGTAATCGGCAGGCTCCTTCTCGCCAAAGATCTCGTTGCCCTTCTTGTAGCTGAATTCATTCAAGTTGATGCGGATCGCCGTCCCTCCATGGGGGACGTAATCGTCGAAAAGGCCGGGGAATTCTGCAGCGCGAGCGGTGAAGCGGGCAAACATGGACAGCTCCTTGCACGTTTTCCCTACCCGAAAGATGCCTTGGCGCTCTGGCAGTGGCTTTCGATCCCGCACAATCTGTAATGCGCCGCCGCATCTTGCGAAAAATCGATCCTCAAGGGGGCCATTCTCTCCATCGATTTCTTGCGGTCCATTGTCCCTGAGGACAGGTAGCAAGAAGCGTCAACATGTTTGCCGGAAAGCGATAGCCGCTGACTCCATACGGGTGTTTTCGCCGGCATCTTCCGGTGATAGTTTTGGTTGAAACGAGCTGCTGTGCGGGACAATGATCAGGATCATTTCGCTCGGATGGCTGATTGCCGGGGCAATTGCATTGCTTGCGCCGCCGGATGCCTCGGCGCAGGAAATGCGCCCCCATTCCATCCTCGTGCTCGACCAGTCGGACGGAGGGCCGTTCTATCACCAGCTATCTTCCGGGCTGCGCAACATCGTAGGCTTGCACACCGACGCCCACGTCACCCTGTACAACGAGAGTCTCGATCTCAGCCGCTTCAGCGGCTCCTCCTATGAGGAGACCCTGAAGCGGTATGTGAAAGAAAAATACCAGGGCAAGGAGATCGGCGCGATCATCGCGGTCGGGGCCGGTACGACCGATCTCGTGCTGCGATGGCGCAACGAATTATGGCCGGGTATTCCCGTCGTCTTTGCGATGCTCGATGAACTCGATGTCGCGCGGCTGAAGCCGCCGCGAGACGTCACCGGAGTCATCGTGCAACTGCCGCTGGCGGACTCGATCGGGGTGGCACGGACGGTGGTGCCGGGTCTCGATACCATCGTCCTTGTCGGAGATTCCTGGGATCGGCTGGTCGTATTCCGCAACTGGAAAGACGAGCTGTCGACTGCGGCCGCCAGCCTCAAGGTAGTCGACCTCGTCGGCGAAAAAATGTCCGATATACGCAAGCGGGTCGCCGAATTGCCGGAACGTAGCGCCATCATCTATTCGTCGGTCTTTTCGGACGGCGAGGGCACTTTCTATCCACCCTTCGTTGCCCTTGGGCTCATCTCGGAAAAGGCCAATCGGCCGATCGTAGTGGCGGCGGAAACGTTCCTTGCGCCCGGCGGCATCGGCGGGCATGTCCTTACTCCATCCATTATCGGCGCCGACGCGGCAGGAATGGCGCTGCGCATTCTCGACGGCGAACGCGCTGCAGACATTCCGCCGATTCATGGCGGGGTGAAACCGATCTTCAATTGGCCCCAGATGCAGCGCTGGAATATCAGCGCTTCCGGCTTGCCCGAAGGCAGCGAAATACGCTTTCGCGAGCCTCCGTTCCTGGAGAAATACCGTTTGGAGAGCGTCGCAATTGCTGGCGCGCTGCTGTTGCAGGGCGGGCTGATCGTGTTCCTGCTGTATGAGCGGCACCGGCGTCATCGCGCCGAAGTGGAATCGCAGATGCGGATGACGGAACTCGCCCATGTCAACCGACAGGCCACAACCGGCGAACTGTCATCGTCGATCGCGCATGAGCTGAACCAGCCGCTGGGATCGATCCTCACCAATGCCGAGACTGCCGAGCTCATACTGAAATCAGCCAATCCCGATCTCGCGGAGATCAGCGAAATTCTTGCCGACATCAAGCGCGACGATCGGCGCGCGGGAGAGGTGATCCGCCGCTTGCGCGGGTTCCTGAAGCGAACGCCATTCGAGGCGCGCGACGTCGATATCAACGAAATCATGGGCGAGGCATTCAAGTTCCTGTCGGTACAGGCTTCAGCCCGCAATGTCGCGCTCTACCTGCAAACGGCGCCAGGTGCGCTGCATATCAAGGGCGATCCGGTCCAGCTGCAGCAGGTCATCCTCAATCTCATCGTCAACAGCATGGATGCGCTGGCCGCGATTCCCTACGGCCGTACCGTGATCGGGCGCACCGAGATGAACGGCGGAGCCAAGGTCGAGATTTCGATCTCCGACTCCGGCCCCGGTATCCCGGCCGACAAGATCGCCCAGGTCTTCGACCCGTTTTTCACGACCAAGGATCAGGGCATGGGAATCGGGCTTTCCATCGCGCGCACCATCGTGCTGGCCCACAAAGGGCAGATCTGGGCCGAGAACCAGAGCGGTGGCGGCGCGGCGTTTCGTTTCACCCTGCCGCTGGCTGCGTAGGAGAGGGGCTTGTCCGGTCGCATTCATGTCGTTGACGACGACGATTCCTTCCGCACCGCGATCGAGCGGCGGTTGAGGCTTGCGGGCTACGAGGTAGCGACCTATCCGTCGGCGCAGCAATTGCTCGACCGCCTGCCTGACGAGAGCGAGCCCGGCTGCATCCTGCTCGACGTGCGAATCCCCGGCATGAGCGGACCGGATCTGCAGGGGCGACTGAATGAACTGGGCTCGTTGCTGCCGATCGTGTTCTTGACCGGGTACGCCGATACGCCGACCACCGTGCGGACCATCAAGGCCGGCGCGGAGGATTTTCTCACCAAGCCCGTTGAGTCGGAACAATTGCTCGGGGCGATCGAGCGCGCGCTGGCGCGGTATTCGAGCGTGCGTTGCGAGCGGCAAAAGCTCGACCAGATGCACTCGCTGGTCGCCGGGCTTACGCCGCGCGAGCGCGAGGTGTTCGGCCTGGTCGTGCGCGGCAAGCTCAACAAGCAGATCGCGCACGAACTGGGTACGACCGAACGCACCGTCAAGGCGCATCGGCACCAGGTGATGGAGAAGATGAAGGTGCAGTCCCTCGCCGAGCTGGTAGCGATGGCCGAGCGGCTCGGGATGCTCGGCTAGCGGAACCGCTTCCCAAGGCGCCCCGATACGAACGATGCGGACATTGCCGGACTCTACCTGCAGCGCTTGCTTGTCCCTGAGGACAATATGTTGACACCATCACGAAGCCTATCCTTGCGACGAAGCTGAAGGCCGAAGAACCTTGTCGCTCAGAAAGTCCATTTTTATCGTCGATGACGATCCGTCCTTGCTGAGGGGCATGCGCCGGCTGCTCAAGCAGCACGGCTACGAGACTGTGCCGTTCGAGACGGCGCGCGCGCTGAAGCGGTATGGCAATTTTGACCAGGCCTTCTGCCTCGTGCTCGATATCAATTTGAGCGATGGGTCGGGCATCGAATTGCGCCAGCAGCTGGCGGAATCCGGCGTGACCCTGCCGGTGATCTTCATCACCGGCAACGACAGCGACGCCACCCGCATGGCCGCGATGGCATCCGGCTGCCTCGCCTATCTGACCAAGCCGTTCTCAGCGCAGTCGCTGATCGAGCCAATCGAGCGGGCAGCGGCACTTGCCTAAAGCGCGATGAGATTGGGTTGATCGGGCGCGTCACCGGGAATCACCTCTTGCTTCGGGAGAGCTCGGCGCACAGCGCCGGGTGGGGGATGGTCCCTCGATAAAGTGGTGAGACCCCCCGATTTGCCCCGGCCAATTCCTCCAATTCCAATCCGGTAGCGGAAGTCCGGGCGGCCGATTGATTCAGATCAATCCGCACAGTCAGGAGGGCGGCGCTTATTGCTCCGATGAGCCAAAGCGCATTCTCCATCGGCGCCGAAGATCCGCCTGTGCTGCTGCTTGTCGTGCTGCCGTGTCGCCCATGGCGCGCAGCAGCGGTAGCGTAGCAGGATAGATGAGGGCGCGCGATGAGAGTCCACTGGCAAAAGTTCTTTCCGCCCGCACAATGGCTCACCGAATACCGCTCGGCGTGGCTGCGCCCCGACATCATCGCCGGCGTGACGCTTGCCGCCTACGCGATTCCGGTGTCGTTGGCCTATGCGGGGCTCGCCGGGCTGCCGCCGCAGATCGGCATTTACGGCTACTTGCTCGGCGGCATCGGCTATGCGCTGTTCGGCGCGTCGCGCCAGCTGGCGGTCGGCCCGACTTCGGCGATCTCGCTGATGGTCGCCGCTTCCGTCGGCGCGCTCGCCGCGGGCGATGCGGTCCGATACGGCCAGATTGCCAGCATCGCTGCGCTCGCGGTGGCCGCCCTGTGCCTGGTTGCCTGGATTTTCCGGCTCAGCATGCTGGTGCGCCTGATCAGCGACAGCATTCTGGTGGGCTTCAAGGCGGGCGCGGGCCTGACCATCATCATGACGCAATTGCCGAGCCTGTTTGGCGTCCCCGGCGGCGGACGAAATTTCTTCGACCGGCTGATCACGCTGGTCGGACAGCTCGGTAGCATCCACTGGATCGTGCTGACTGTCGGGCTCGTTGCCATCGTGCTGCTGCTGCTCGGCGAACGGTTGTTGCCGGGAAGACCCGTCGGGCTTGCCATCGTCATCCTGTCGATCGCCGTCGCCACCGTGCTTGGCTTGCCGGCGCTGGGTGTCGCGGTTACCGGCGAAATCCCGAAAGGCCTGCCGAGCATTGCCATGCCCACTTTCGGGCTGCTCGATTTCGACGAGCTGTTCCCGCTCACAGCCGGCGTGCTGTTGCTCGCCTATGTCGAGGGCGTCTCGGCCGCGCGAAGCTTTGCGGCCAAGCATGGCTATTTGCTCGACGTGCGGCAGGAGTTTCTGGGCCTCGGCGCCGCCAATCTCGCGGTGTCGCTGGGCCATGGCTATCCCGTCGCAGGCGGGCTATCGCAATCCGCCGTCAACGACCAGGCGGGCGCGAAAACGCCGCTCGCACTGGTCATCTGTTCGATCACGCTTGCCGTCTGCCTGCTTTTCCTCACGGGGTTGTTGACCAACCTCCCCAAGGCGGTGCTGGCGGCGATCGTCGTCACCGCGGTCTACAGGCTCGTCGACGTCGCCGCCCTGATGCGGATGTGGCGGATCAGCCGGATCGATTTCCTGGCTGCCACGATTGCGCTGCTGGCGGTGCTGCTGCTCGGCATCCTCAAGGGAATCCTGCTGGCGGCGATCGCCTCGATCTGCCTGCTGCTGGCGCGGGCCTCGCAGCCGAACGTGGCCTTCCTCGGCCGGGTGCCGGGAACCGGCCGTTATGCCGACAGCGCGCGCAATCCGGATGTCGAGCCGCTGCAGGGCGTGATCGCGTTCCGCCCCGAGGCCTCGCTGCTCTACATCAATGCCGAAACCGTTCTCGACGCGGTGCTGGCAAGGCTGCAGTCCGCGCCGGACACCAAACTCGTGGTCTGCGGCCTCTCGTCGTCGCCCTTCATCGATCTGGCTGGCGCGAAGATGCTGCACGACCTCCATGGCGAGCTCGCTTTGCGCGGTATTGCCCTCCAGATCGTCGGCGCCCGCGGTCAGGTCCGCGATGTCCTCCAGGCCGATGGCATGGCGGAGAAGACCGACAGCACGAACTGGACGCGACGGATGGACAGTCTGCTCGGCGATTTGAAGCAGAACTGAACTTACTGCACTGCGGCGAGCGCCCGTGCAGAGAGCAGGACGGCAAATCGAACCACAGTCATCCGTTGACTTAAATCAAGGTTCGCCTCTGACCGCGGCAACAGGATCCGGCTTCCCGGTCGCTTACGTCGTCTTGGGCATCTTGCTCACCGTGTTCGGCTACTTCGCGATGATCCTCGCGTAATAGGCCGCCTGCCAACGCAGCGCGGGCCATGGTGGCCCGGGCTCCAAGCTGAAAAGGAAGCGTCATGAGAAAGTGTCTGACGGGAATTGTGCTTGCGTCCGTACTGGGATTTCTGGCCTCGGTCGGCTTGCCAACGCCAAGCGCTGCAGAGACCGGTGAGGTGGCGGTGGTCTTCACCAAGGGCGGCTTCATCGTGGGCGTCGGCGGCGGAAAGGGCGTGCTGGTGTTTCGGGGCAAGAAGTATCCTTTCTCCGTGTCGGGTATGAGCGTCGGTTTCACGATCGGTGCCTCGACCACGAAATTCGTCGGTCGGGCCTTGAACCTGCGCAGCCCGGGCGATCTTGCGGGCAGCTACGCTGCGGGCGGCGCCGGCGGCGCGCTTGCAGCCGGCGCGGGTGGCGTGCAGTTGCAGAATGCGAATGGCGTGATCCTGCAGCTCAGCGGACCCAAGGTCGGCGTTGAAGCCTCCGCGGCGGTGGGCGGGGTCACCATCACAATGCAATAAGATAGACGGCGGGAAGCCGCTTCGCGCGGCTTCCGCTCGCGATCTAGTAGCGTTCCTCGACGAACTTCATCCGCTTCAGGATGGCCTGATCGTTGTAGCTGCCCTTGTTGGAGCGCTTCGGCAGCTTGACCTTGTCCCGCGCGATCTTCTTGTACGGGATGGTCTTGAGGATGTGCGAGATCACGTTGAGCCGTGCACGCCGCTTGTCGTCGGAGCGGATCAGCCGCCACGGAGCATGCTTGGTGTCGGTGGCCTCCAGCATCATGTCGCGCGCGCGGGAATAGTCATACCAGCGCCCGAACGACTCGGTGTCCATCGGGCTCAGCTTCCACTGCCTCAGGGGATCGTCGATGCGGGCCTGGAAGCGCGCTTCCTGCTCGTCCATTCCGACCTCGAGCCACAGCTTGATCAGGATGATGCCGCCTTCGACTGCGAACTTCTCCACCTGCGGACACAGCTCCAGGAAGCGCTTGTGCTGCTCCGGGGTGCAAAACCCCATCACATATTCGACGCCGGCGCGGTTGTACCAGCTGCGGTCGAAGATCACGATCTCGCCAGCGGCCGGGTAGTGCTCGATGTAGCGCTGCAGGAAGAGTTGTGATTTCTGCCGGTCGGACGGCGCGGGCAGGGCGCAGACGCGGAACACCCGCGGGCTCACCTTTTCCGTCAGCGCCTTGATGGTGCCGCCCTTGCCGGCGGCATCGCGGCCTTCGAAGATGATGATGACCTTGAGCTTTTCGGCCTTCACCCATTCCTGCAAGTGACAGAGCTGCACCTGGAGCTTGCGCAGTTCCTTCTCATAGTCCTTGCGTTTCATCTTCGGCGCGGCATTGTCCTTTGCCATGCACAGCCTTCTCCGGTTGGATCGCGATAACAGCTAGCCGTCCCAGTTGATGGTGATGCTGATGTCGCCGGGGACGCCGCCGGGAAAGTCGACGATCTGGTAGCGGATGCGATACCCGCGCGGCTGCAGGTAATCGCTCCAGAGCTGGTAGATCTCCCTGGGGATTCCGGTCAGCGTCGTCTCCCAGCCCTTTTCCATCTGGTTGATGGCACGGCCATGGTCGGTGCATAGCGAGTTCGGGAAACGGTAGACCTGGACTTCGGAGAGTCCGTTGCGCACGGCACGCTGGATCACGGTCGACGCCAGCTTGACCTTCTCTTCCTCAGTGAGGCCGGAAGGCTTGCTCAGCTTCTCGATCAAGGCCCGCTTCTCGGCCTCGGCGGCCGCGAGGCGCTTGGCATGCTCCTCGGCCTTCTGAGCCTCCTTGAGGGCTGCCTGTTTCTGGATTTCCTTCGCATTGGGGATCAGGTCGTCGATCTTGGCCATAGCAAGCCTCTCTTCAAGGACCATTCGGCACATGTTCTTGCCGAAAGCTTAGGGGTGCGGCCTCCACCCGTACCTTGATTCAGATCAAGCATTGATGGAGCATGGTCCGCACTGTCCAAGGCCAGACCGCGGCGCCCTTGCGCCTCGAAGGGGAGGAAGCTGTTGAGCGACCAGATGCATCCCGCCGCGCCTCATCACCTCCCGTTCTTCATTCCCGGCGCCGACGGGTCGGACGCGCTGATGGTGGTAATGGGCTTCTTCCTGGTCGCGACCGTCCTGTGGGTCGGCACCCTCTATTGGAAGCTGCACAGCCTGCCGGAGCGCATGGCGCACCGGACGCACAAGCTGCAATTCGAGATCGTCGCCGTCCTCGGCCTGATCTCGCTGTTCACTCATATGCACATCTTCTGGATTGCGGGCCTGCTGCTCGCGATGATCGACCTGCCGGATTTCAGTTCGCCGCTGCGCCACATCGCCGGATCGGTCGGGCGCATCGCCGACGCTACAGCGGGTGCGCCGCCGGCTGACACCGATGTCGAGCCGGTCTCCATGCAGGTGGACCACCACGGAGTTGGCAGCGATGGCGCCAAGCAGGGAGCACACGACCATGCTTGAGGTGATGATCTGCTCCCTCGTCACGATCCTTCCCGACTACCTCTACCGACGTTACCGCCAGGGCAAGCGGTTCGGCCACGAGATCACGCTTTTTTCAGTCTGGTACGAGCTGCGCTGGGGCATCACGGGCTGCCTGATGCTCACGATCGCGCTGATCACGATGATCTTCTACTATCATCCCGCGACCAACAACGCGGCGATCTATTACCGCACCGTTCCCATTCTGCCCGAGGGCTCGGGACGCGTCGCCGAGGTGAATGTCGGTTACAGCCAGGCCGTGAAGAAGGGCGACGTGCTGTTCCGCCTTGACAGTTCGAAGCAGCAAGCGGTGCTGCAGACCGCCAGGCGCAAGGTCGCCGAGGTCGATGCGACGCTGATCAGCGCGCGCGCCGACGTCGTCAAGGCGGACGCCCAGATCGGCGAGGCGAAGGCCGCCTGGCAGCAGGCCAAGGATGAACTGGACGTGAAGAGCGAGCTGCAGCGCCGCAATCCCGGCATCGTGCCGCAGCGGGATATCGAGAAGCTGCAAGTCATGGTCGATCAACGCCAGTCCGGCGTCGACGCCGCCAATGCGGTCAAGGAATCTGCGGCCTTGCGCGTCTCCACGCTACTGCCCGCGGAGAAGGCGAGCGCCGAGGCTGCACTGGCGGAAGCGCAGGTCGATCTCGACAAGACCTATGTCCGGGCCGGTGTCGATGGACGTGTCGAGCAGTTCCTTGTTCGAACCGGCGACGTTGTCAACCAGATGATGCGGCCGGCGGGTGTGCTGATACCCGAAGGCTCCGGCCGGAACAGGTTGCAGGCCGGATTCGGCCAGATCGAGGCCCAGGTCATGAAGCCGGGCATGATCGCGGAAGCGACCTGCATCTCGAAGCCGTGGGTCATCATTCCGCTGGTCGTCACGGGCGTGCAGGACTTTATCGCCGCTGGCCAGTTCCGCGCCGGCGAACAACTGCTCGACCTGCAAAACCAGCGGCAGCCCGGGACGATCCTTGCGTTCCTCGAGCCGCTCTACACGGACGGGCTCGAGGGCGTTACGCCGGGCTCGAGCTGCATCGTCAACGCGTACTCCAGCAACCATGACGTGATCGCCGATCCCAAGACAGGCACGCTGAAGGGGATCGCCCTGCACGCCGTCGACGCCACAGCCATAGTCCATGCGCTGCTGCTGCGCATCCAGGCCTTGCTGCTACCGGTAAAGACGCTTGTGATGAGCGGCCACTAGGGGAGGAAGAATGAAAGCTTTCTCGGTCTGCGCCACGCATGTGGCACTCGTGCTCGCCACGTCCATCGCGATGTCCGGCTCCGTCGCCGCCTTCGATCTCAATGGCGCCTGGGCGGGCGATGCGGACAATTGCGCCAAGGTGTTCGAGCGCAAGGGTTCGCAAGTGGTCTTTACCGAAATGTCCGACGTCTATGGCGGCGGTTTCATCGTCGACGGCGACCAGATCACCGGAAAGTTCGGGCGATGCCGGATCAAGGCCAAGAAGGATGACGGCAAGACCGTCAATCTGGTCGCAGCCTGCGCAACCGATATCATGTTGCAGAACGTCCAGTTCAGCCTCAGGGAAGTGGACGCCAATAACGTCATCCGTACTTTCCCCGGCATGGAGGGGATGGAGATCAGATACGCACGCTGCCCGGCGCCGTAGTCCTGGTATGGCGCCGGCTCTTCCTTGCTTCGCAACAGGAAGCCAAGCCGCGGGAACAGGCTCGCGGCGGGGCCGTCGGGCTTCCTTTGATCTTTGTCAAACCTCGGCTCATCCGCGCGCGTGAAGCTCGCGGTAATATCGGAGGAGGCGACGATGGTTGGTTGCGGCAAAGTCGTGCTTGCGCTGGCGCTGTTGATGGTGACGCCGACCGTCACATGGGCGCAGGCAACACCGCCGGTACAGGCTCCGGCAGCGGCGCAGTCCGAACAGCTCAAGCCCGAGCAGCTTGAGGCGCTGGTCGCCCCGATCGCGCTCTATCCGGATGAACTGCTCGCCAACGTGCTGGCAGCCTCGACCTATCCGCTGGAGATCGTGCAGGCCGACCGCTGGGTGAAGGGCAACAAGAGCCTGAAGGGCGACGCGTTGAAGGCGGCAGTCGAGAAACAGCAGTGGGACGACAGCGTCAAGGCGCTGGCCTCGACGCCCGATGTGCTTGCCATGATGAGCGACAAGGTCGACTGGACCAAGAATCTCGGCGACGCCGTGCTGGCGCAGCAGCCCGACGTGATGGACGCGATCCAGCGCCTGCGCGCGAAGGCCCAGGCCAACAACAAGCTCGCCACCAACAAGCAGCAGAAGGTCAGTGTCCAGAAGCAGAACAACAAGGACGTGATCGTGATCCAGCAGGCGCAGCCTGACACGATCTACGTGCCTTACTACGATCCGGCCACCGTCTATGGCACCTGGCCTTATGCGAGTTATCCGCCGTACTATTTCGGCTATCCCTCCTATATCGGCGCCGGCGTGATCGCGGCAGGCCTCGCCTTCGGTGCCGGCTGGGCGATCGGACGCTGGGGCAATTACTGGGGCGGCGGCTGCGGCTGGGGCAACAACAACATCTACGTCAACCATCGCTCCAACACGATCAACAACATCGGCGGCGGCTGGCAGCATAACCCCGCGCATCGCGCGGGCGTCAAATACCCCAACCAGAACGTCGCCAATCGCTTTGGCGGCAACGCCGGCAACCGGGCCGGCGCCAGCGACCGCATGGATTTTCGCGGCCGCGACGGCCAGCAGGTGCTGAAGCCGGGCGGCGATCGCGCTGGTGACCGTGCGGGAGACAGGGCAGGCGATCGTGCCGGCGCTGCAGATCGCTCCAAGGGTGGCGATCGCGCCGGTGCAGCAGATCGTTCCAAGGGCGGCGATCGTGCGGGTGCCGGAGATCGCGCCAAGGGCGGTGGCGATCGTGCAGGCAATCGCGGCGGCGGCGATCGTGCGGCTGCCGCCAATCGAGCCCGCGGTGGCGGCGGAGGCCGCGACGCTTTCTCCGGCGTCGGCGGTGGCGGACGCGCCGCCAACATCTCTTCTGCGCGCGGCCAGATGAGCATGGGCGGCCGCGGCGGTGGTGGTGCTGCCTTCGCGGGCGGCGGACGTGGCGGAGGCGGCGGATTTGCCGGAGGCGGTGGCCGCGGCGGCGGTGGCTTCGGCGGTGGCGGTGGCCGCGGCGGCGGTGGAGGCGGCGGCCGGCGGTCCGACATGGCGCTGAAGCACGACGTGGTCCTGCTCGGCCATCTCGACAACGGCCTCGGCTACTATCGCTTCAGCTATCTCGGCAGCCGGAAGGCCTATGTCGGCGTGATGGCGCAGGAAGTGCAGGCGTTGCAACCCGAGGCGGTGACGCGCGGCAGCGACGGCTATCTGCGGGTCTACTACGACCGGCTCGGGCTGAAATTCCGCACCTACCGCGACTGGCTCGCCACGGGCGGGCAGATTCCCACGCGATCGAGGATTTGACGATGACCTGGCATCTCTCCCTCTCCCTTGCTCGCATCGCAGCGATCGCGCTAGCCGGCATGCTTTGTCTGTCGCCGACGAACGCCGGCGCCCAGCAGGCCTATTCTTCGCCGGATGAAGCGGCGAGTGCGCTCGCCGCCGCCGTCAAGTCCGGCGTGCGCAAGGACATGTTGCGTGTGCTGGGAGCGAACGGCGAGGACATCATCTCGTCCGGCGACGACGTCGCGGACAAGGAATCGCGCGAACGTTTCACGAAAGCCTGGGAAGCCAGGCATTCGATCAAGACGGCGGGTGACAAGAAAGCCATCGTCATTCTCGGCAATGACGATTTTCCGTTTCCGATTCCGCTGGCGAAGACCAAATCCGGGTGGGAGTTTGACACGGATGCCGGCCGCCTCGAAATCCTGTATCGGCGCATCGGGCGAAACGAGCTCGACGCGATCCAGACCTGTCTCGCCTTTGTCGATGCCCAGAACGAATATGCCGAGAAGGATCGCGGGCAGGGCGCCGGCATCTATGCGCGACGCATCGTCAGCACGTCAGGCAAGAAGGATGGCCTGTACTGGCCCGGCGACGACAGCCCGCTTGGCGAACTCGCTGCGCAAGCTTCCGCCGAGGGCTACAAGGTCGGGCAGGGGCAGATTCCCTATCACGGCTATTACTACCGCATCCTGACCCAGCAAGGCCCGAACGCGCCCGGCGGCAGGCTCGACTACGTCGTCAAGGGCAAGATGATCGGGGGCTTCGCGTTGCTCGCCTGGCCCGCCGAATACGGCAACTCCGGCGTGATGACCTTCCTGGTCAATCACGGTGGCGTCGTCTACCAGAAGGATCTCGGCGGCTCCACCATGAGCCTCGTCAAGCGGATCGACTCGTTCGATCCGGATCAGACCTGGAAGAAAGTCGAGGTAGAGAAACGCTGATGGCGCTCAGCCCAGAGTTTCAGGCAGAACGAGACATGGGCAATGAGACATGGGCAGTGAGACATCGCAACAGAGGGGCCAGGCTCAGGCGGCCCTCTGCATCTGCAGCAAGGTCGCTACACAGCGGTCGCCTTGCCAGATCTCGATTGTCTGGTCGCCAAGCGTCTTGCGCGCTTCAGCGAGGGCCGCTTTGTCATCCTTGAACGAGGCAACTCGCGGTGGCCTAGCCGTGCGGCCTTGATGGTCCAACAGATAAAACTGGTAGTTTTCCATACTCGCCCCCATACGCCGACGCGGAGGGCAGTTTTCCCTGGGATTGCGGCAATTTCCAAAAGCGAAAGCGGCGGAATGAGGGACTCTTGATGATCGTCCCACATTCCGGAAGTGCCTCGAGCGCGACATCTGCGGCCGCTTTGGAGGCGGATTCTACCGCCCATCTCCCTCTAGGCCGCCTGGCCTGGCTTTGCGGGCGTCGCCGCGAGCTCTTCCGCCAGCGTAACCGTATCGACCGGCAGCGAAAACTCCTCCACCCGTCGCTGCCGCTTCCGGTTCACGAGCAGCCGTGTCACGTCCGGCCGCGAATAATGCCCCGCCGGGTCGGCCGCATTCTTGGCCACCCCGATCGCGCCGAGATCGATTTCGGCGATGAGAAGGCCCTCTGCGTCCTGCGGCAGCTTTTCGGCGAGGGCGCTGCCGTCGGGGCCGTAGATCGCGGCGTGTCCACCGCCGACATGCAGCAGCGTATGCTTGTCCGGCCGGTCGCACAGCTCATCGATCATCGCCTGCGAGACCGTGGCGCACGGCGCCAGCACGAAGCAGGAGCCTTCGACCGCATAGACGCGGGAAGCAGCATTGTTGACCTCGGCGCCAAGCGCCGGTGCAAAGGGATCGTAGAGCGAGAAGCTCGGCCATGACGCGACATGGACCTGCTCGTTCTGGGCATACATCGCGTATTTCGACAGCGGCTGCAGGTGCTCCCAGCAGCACAGCGCCCCCAGCCGCCCGATATCGGGCCGATCGTGCACGGCAAGGTCGCTGCCGTCTCCCTCGCCATAGACGGTGCGTTCTGCATGCGTCGGCCTTAGCTTCCGGCGCTTGGCGATGGTCTCGCCATCAGGGCCGATCAGCCATTGCGCGATATAGAGGCTGCCGCCGTCGCGCTCCGACAGGCCGATCACGGCGGTGAGCCTGGCCTTCTTGACGGCAGCGCGCAGCTTGTCGGCTTGCGGACTGTCATAGGCCAATGAATTGTCGAAATAGCGTTGCACAAAGCCGCGGCCGATCGCCCATGCCGGCGAGTCCAGCCAGATATGCCAAGGGTAGCCGGGAATGAAGGTCTCGGGGAAAGCGATCAGCTTGGCGCCTTTGGCGGCAGCCTCTTCGATCAGCGCGATCACCTTCTTGATCGAGCCGTCGAGATCAAGCCAGGCTGGCGCGGCCTGCACCACTGCGACCTTGTATTTCGGATGTTCGATGCCCATGAGTTGCTCCATGCGATCGGTGTCGGGCCGGCCGAGGCCGCTTTCCAGTTGATCGACACCGGTTTCCGTTGCAGTCTTTTTAAGTCAGGCACGGGCGCGTCTCTCGTCCGCCAAGGAACCGGAATTCGACTGCCGCGGCAGCCAGCCCAGGACGAGCGGACCTGGGAGCCCGAGGAGCGGAAGAGCCATGTCGGTGCAATTCGCGACGGACGGCGTGCCGGCCTACCGGCGATTGGCGCTGTGGCAGGATATCGTCTGCGACGTTTATGTTCAGCTCGATTGCAAATCCGATCTCGGCAGCTCCTTCAAAGGACGGGTGACACGGGCGCCGCTCGGGGAGGCGAGCTGCACCGAAGTTTCCTCGGAGCAGCAACGCGTGTATCGCACGCGCTCGCGTATCGCCCGTTCCAACGAAGACTTCTTTTTGATTGCGCTCGGCAAGCATGGTGCCGGCGGCGTGGCGCAGGACGGACGCGAAACCGTGGTTCGGCCCGGCGAGTTCGCGATATACGATACGACGCGTCCGTATGAACTGCGGTTCGACGAGCCCTTCACGCAAGTCATCCTGCAAGTGCCGCGCGACATGTTGCTGCGCCGGATCGCGGGCGTGGAGGCGCTGACCGCGATCGGTTTCGGGCCGGATCGTCCGCTGCAGAAGCTGGCGCATGATTTTGTCTATCAGCTCTGCCACAGTGCGGATGGCATAGAGCCTGAGCACGCCGCTCGCCTGTCCGAGCAGGCGGTCGATCTCGTGGCGATGGCACTCGGCGACCGGCTCGGCACGCGTACGCTACCCTCGACCCGCCGGCTGGCTGTCCTGCATCGCTTGAAAGCCTATGTGCGGACCCATCTTGCGGACCCCGACCTCTCGCTGTCCGAGACCGCCGCGGCACTTGGCGTTTCGTCGCGGTACGTCAACGACCTGTTGTCGGACGAAGGGACGTCCTTCCAGCGTTACGTGCTGACGGAGCGGCTGGCCCGATGCCAGCGCGATCTGGCTTCACCGGTGCTGGCGCACCGTCACGTCAGCGAAATCGCCTTCGCCTGGGGGTTCAACGACCTCTCGCATTTCGGGCGCGTTTTCCGCGAGCGCTACGGGCTCTCACCGCGCGATTACCGGGCCAGCAAGCTCGCAAAATAGCGGCAGATGTCTTGGTCTCGCGCCGCACATCCGGCCCCCTCTGGCTGTTGCGAGGCATTAGCGTCCGGGGCCAATGCCGTGCCAGGGCCGGCTGGCGCACCACGGTCCGGGGAGAGGTCAGGTAATCTTGCCGCAATTTGATCTGGCGCAAACGCGCCAGCCAGCCTCGTGGCATGTTGCAGCCTTTCCTACCCCTAGAGCATGACTGCCGGCCGCCTCAAACGGCCGGCTTCTTTTTTGCCGTCCGAAGCACGGGCCCTCCCAGGGCCGACGCTTGCCGGAACCGGCCCGGGCCCCTATGACATCCTCCGCAATGGCCGGGCAACAGCAGAGACCAAGCGTGACTGGAAGCAGCCGGGCCAGGGAAGCCCTCAAATCGGTCGGCACTTTCCTCGGCATTACGCTGGCGACATTGGCAGGACTGGAAATCGTGCTGCGCGTCGCCGATTTCCGCGAGTTGCGTGAAACGCTCAGCGAGACTTCGCTCGTCTACGACTTTGACGCGGAGCTCGGCTGGATGCCCATTCCCGGCTCGGCTGGCACCATCCAGTCGTTTCGCACGACCCACTACAAGCACAACAGCCTCGGCCTGCGCGACGAGGAACCCCGTCTCGACGGCAAACCGGCCATCCTGTTTCTGGGTGATTCCTTTGTGTGGGGTCTGGATTCCGAAGCGGACGAACGCTTCTCCGACCTTCTCAAGGCCAGGATACCCGACCACAGAATTTATTCCGCCGGCGTTTCGGGTTTCGGCACCGATCAGGAATATCTGCTGCTGGAGCGGATATGGCCCACGATGAAGCCGGCTGTCGTCGTCTTGATCTTCTGCGCGCAAAACGATCGCGAAGACAATATGAGAAGCCTCTATTACTTCAACTATTACAAGCCGTATTTCGTCACCCAGCCGGACGGTTCGCTGCAATTGATGGGGCAACCCGTCCCGCGGTCTCACCTGCTATATTTCAGGGATCACTGGCTGGTCCATCATCTCTGGCTGGCGCGGCTCGCCACCAACGCCTACATGCGGTTCCGATACCCGAAAGTGACCGTGCCGGACCCCAGCGAGAAGCTTATCGGCAAGATGCGCGCGTTCGTCGAAGGCAACGGCGGCAAACTCATGGTCGGCATCCAGTGGCACGACGAAAGGCTCGAGCGGTATCTGGCAGCCAACAAGATTCCGTTTGTGAGCCTGGATGGCGCGGACTTCATCAAGCCGTCCAAGGAAAACGTTTGGGGACCGCACTGGACCCCAGAGGGACAGAAGGACGTCGCCGATCGCATTTTCGGCATGTTGTCCGCCAACAAGATCGTTGGCGCCAAGGGGCTCGAAGGCAAATAGCGCAGCTCGCGCGATAGCCACAGGCCCTTCCTTGAAGCGCGGGCGATGGCCGCAGATCTCCGGCGCGGCAACGAAAACCCTCACCCGATCTGCTGTCTACTTTCGCGCGGCCGAAGGATCCTCCGGAAACACCAGCGAATAGTCCGCGACTTTCGTTTCCTTCATGGCCGTATCTTGCCGCTGCGAATCGGAGACGGAGATTGCATTTTTGGATGAATTTGCCGGAGAAGACTGCACGAAAGGCAAGGCGAGGATTGTCGAAAGCAAAGCGATCGCGATCAAGCCGGCAATGGTCAGGTTTTTCATTGGCTGCCTCGTCTCAAAGGGAAAAACAATGAGGCGAGGCTAGGCGTGGGCCGGCCGGCTCACGTCATTCGTTCGAATGACGGCCTGATGATTTTGGTGCCGCGATGCGCCGGGCGGGACCAGAGCTTTTCGGATCTGGTTGAATCAGAACCGACGACTCCGGGGACTTGTTTTGACGCGTTTTCTTTACGCGAACCGGCATCCACTCCGCCTGGAAACGCCCTAGCGTTGCGGCCGGATGGGTGCGGTCGCCTGCGCCACCAGGCGGACCAGGTCGGCCTGCCTGCCGGTACCGGTCTTGGCGAAGACGTGCTGCAAGTGGGTCTTGACCGTCGTGAGGCTGACGCTCAATCGGTCGGCGGCTTCCTGCGGGGCGGCGCCTTCCGCGATGAGTTCGAGAACCTTCTGCTCAGATGCGGTCAGACCGTAGAGCTTGGCCAGCGCTTCAAGCGGAGGTTTGGGGCTCTCCGCCGGATTCTGGATGATGACGGCCGCGGCGCCAGGCAAGGATCCGAGCGGATTGCGGCCGTCGCGCCATTGCAACGGCAGGACATTCGCAATCAGGCCTGCACCTTCATCGTCAGGAAGCGGCACCGAATACTGGCCTGTCGAAGCCGGCGCGCGGCCCGACACGCTTTGCGCGATGGCGCTGGAAAGCGCATCGCGTGAGTCGGCGCGGGCTGCGATCAGATGGCCGTCCTTTGATCTCAGCGCAGTGCCGCTTTTCAGCAGATTTTCGGCAGAACCGTTCATGTAGGAAATACGCCCGCGACCTTCAGTCAGGAGAATTCCGGTCGAGAGGCTGTCGACGGTTTCTTCGAGCCGCGTCGCGGTCACGGTCTGAAGCTCCAGGGCATCCGAGATCAGGAGTGCCCGGCAAATATGCGGCGAGAGAAGTCCGAGCTGTTGAACGTCGGCATCCTCGAAGCGGGACTGGATGTCCGACCGGACCACGGAGAACCAGGCAATGCGCTTGCCCGATTTGAGGACGAGAACGCCGAGCACATCCCGAAACCCCAGCGGCTTGACCCATTTGACGTAGAAGTCGCTGTTGAGCGGCTCGCGCTCGCCGGCCAGCATGGTCATGGTGGCGACATCGCCGAGATGGTCGAGGGCGACCTGCTTCGCCCGCGTGCGCGACGCTACCAGCGTTTCGAAATAGAGGCGCAGAAACGATTGATCGGCGCCATGTTCGAACACGCTGATGCCGCCTTCGGCAGTGCGATCCCGGATCACGACCGAACTGGCGGCACTTGCGCCGAATGAGGACACCAGCCTCAGCGCTCGGGGCCATTCCTGCGGCGCCAGCACGCAATCGTAGATCGAACCGATTGCCTCGCTGAGAACCTCCAATCTCATGTTCATCGTTCAACCGATCGCATTCCAATGATCGCAGCCGGAGCCCATCGACTATGGTCAACTGGGGGCGTCAGCTCCAGCCCCTCGGCGGCGTAAACTTGCAGAATTCGCGCTCAAGCAGCCGAGCGACTTCGATGCAGGTCAGGTCTCCGTATTCCGGTCCGACGATCTGGACGCCGACCGGAAGGCCGGACTTGGTCAAACCGGCGGGCGCCACCGTGGAAGGCAGATAGGCGACCGTGGTGAATGCCCCCCAGAAGGTGGGATCGGCCGGGGAGGTTGGCCGCCCCTTCACCATCACCTTGCGCTCATGCCAGGCATGCTTGGGGTCGTGCGGGACCGCCACGGTGGGCGCTGCGGGACAAAGCAGCACGTCCCACTCGCCGAAGAAGGCTTTCCAGGCGCGGCGAAGCGAATGTCTTGCGGCGTCAAGCTCTATCCAGTCGGCATGGGTGAATACTTTTTCTTCGGTTCCAGCACCGGCGCCCATGAATCGCGAACGCAGATGACTAAGCCGCTTCCACCATTCCGCATCGTTCTGGCGGCTGGCGAGTCCCGACATCAGCAGGCCGCCGAAAATGCGGAAGGCCGCACCGCTGTCGATCGAGGGACGCGCTCGCGCATTTACTTTCGCACCACCCTTCACAAGACAATCCACCGCCGCCTGGATCCGTTCCTGAACCTCCGGGTCGACGGGAAAATTCGCATCCTCCAGCATCACTGCGACGCGCAAATCGGAAATCCTGGAAACACGCGACGCCGGCAGATTCAACTGCCACGCCACGGCATCGTCAGGCACGGGGCCGGCGATCAGGGACAGGGCGGTTTTCAGGTCGTCGGCGCTGCGTGCCAGCGGTCCGGCTACGGCAAGGTCGGGCTTATTGCCTATCCCCGGCATGAGATGCCCAACCCAGTTGGTCACCCCATAAGTGGGCTTGTGGCCGTAGATGCCGCAGTAGTGCGCGACATTGCGGACGCCGCCGCCAAAATCGACACCGATCTCGAGCGCGGTCAATCCGGCGGCGAGCGCCGCTGCGGCGCCTCCCGAGGAGCCGCCCGGCGAGCGCGTCAGTTCCCAGGGGTTGTTGGTGGTGCCGTAGATCTCGTTCGACGTGGCCCATCCGATGAGATAGGCCGCGACGTTGGTCTTGCCGAAGGGGATCGCTCCGCCATCGATATAGCGCTGGACGGCAAGGGCATTGGTGGCCGGCCGATGATCTCTGAGTTCGGGAACGCCCCAGGTCGCGGGCATTCCGATCAGGTCGAAACTGTCCTTGATGGTGACGGGCAGGCCGTGAAACGGCCCCCAGAATTCCCCCTTGGAAACGGCGGCATCCGCTGCCTTGGCGCGCCGTCTTGCGCCCGGAACGTCGGTGGCGACGATCGCGTTGATGCGTTCGTTGTGCTTGTCGATCCGCTCCAGATAGACATCGAGCAATTCTTCCGAGCCGAGTTTCTTCGACCGGATCAGCGACGACAGTTCGGTCGCCGAGCGAAAGGGAATGGCCGCCATCATGCAAACTCTCGGCGGTCGTCGGTGACAGGTTCCCTGCCGTCCTTCACCGAGAAGGGGGCGTTGGGCGAACACCATGCCAGCACCTGGTTCATCATCGCCTCCCTGGATTCGAAGCGGCGCTCGTCATAACAGCCGAGCGGGAATACGGCCGTGTGCGAACAGCAAAGGGTGCAGTAGGAGCAGGGTCTGGCCGGCAGGTTGGCGTCGGCAAGCTGCGCAAGCAGGTCCGGGTTTGCAAGGAGCGGCCGGGCGATGGCGATCATGTCGCACTTGCCGGAGCTGAAGGTCTCTTCGATCACGTCGCGCTCCTGGAATCCGCCATTGGCGATGACGGGGATGCTGACCACACGCTTAATGGCCGCCGCGAGGTCGGCATTTGCCGCCGCCTTGAAGTGCCAGTTCCAGGCAAACAGCGTTCTTCGGATCGCGGCAGGCGTCACGTTGAAACCGATCGCGCGCGCGTTGGCCTTGCGGCCCAGATAGCGGCAGGCGTTGACGAAGGTATGAAAGCCCTCGTCCGGATAATCGCCGGGACTGCCGGCAGGGTTCGGGAATCCGAAGCCGGCGTCGATATGAAGATAGTCGACCCCCAAGGCTTCGAGCTTGCGGGCGTAGTAGCTGGTCTCTGCGAGCTCATTGCCATGTCGGAATTCCCGCCACGAGGGGAGGGGACGAGCAAGCGGGAAGCGGAGGTTGAAGGGACGGCGGCGGTAGTCGCTCGCCGACAGCCTGACGCCGAACAGGAAATCTTCACCGATCTCTCTTCTGACCTCGGTGACGATCTTGCGAAGCAAGTTGAAGCGATTGTCGATCGAGCCTCCATACTCATCCGTCCGCCGGTTGACGGCGGGGTTGAGGAATTGGTGGATCAGGTAACCCTTGGAGGCGGTGACTTCGATGCCGTCGCATCCGGCCGCAACAGCCCGCCTGGCGGCATTGCCGAATTCCCGGATGGTCTTTTCAATTTCCGCGGTGGTCATCGGCCGGGTGGTCGCATGATAGCCGAACAGGAAATCGAAGGTGGCGGAAGAGGAGATGCGGTCCGAATCCTGCGGCCTGAGACTGGTGTGCGTATGCCCGCCGGTATCGCCGAGCTGGACGATGTAGCGGCACCCTCCCGGTCCTGGACCGGCAGACCGGATTTCCCGCATCGCATCGCGAAAGGGACCGATAAAGCGATCGTCATGCAGGGACGGATATTCGAGGGGCGACATGCGCTCCTGGCTGACGCTGATGGTCGGCGATATGATTCCCGCTACGCCGGCCTCAGCAAAGCGCTTTTCAAAATGCACCCAGGCGGGAGATACCGTGCCGTCATAATAGGCGGTTCGTCCTCCGATCGACGAACGCAGTATCCGGTTTGCAAAACTGACATTTTTGATCCGAAACGGTTCCTGGAAACTGAACATGGTGGCTTCCTCAAGCGGAGCATAATCGGCTTCTCATCCGTCCGGATGACGCACAAATGTCGTTTCCACCTTGATATGGCGGAGAAAAGACTTCAAATTTTGTTCCACACTATTCGAAGTCGTTTGCACCGGCCACCGATTTGATTTCGGAGTTGTTGGCGATGAATGCCACCGGCAGGGGTACTTTGAAGAAAATTGCAAATTTTGGCCGCAACCAGCAGTGGTACAGTGAATCCTTCCGGCCAGGGTCGGAGGCCGAACTCCTTCAGATCATGCTGCAGAATCCGCGCGCGACCATTCGGGCGATCGGATCGGGGCATTCCTGGAGCGACATAGCGGCCAACACGGATATCGCGCTCGACATGAGCGCGTTCAGCTCGGTCGAGCTCGTCACGGTGGAGGGCGAGCAGCTGGCCCGGGTCGGTGCGGGTTGCCGGCTGCAGCACCTGCTCGACAGGGTACATGCGATGTCCGACCGGACGTTGCCAACCCTCGGCGCGATCAAGAAGCAAACGATCTCGGGCGTGGTCTCCACGGGCACGCACGGCTCCGGGCGGCAAAGCATCTCGCATTTTGTCGTTGCCGTCCGAATGGCCGTCTATGACCGCGCGACAGGACAGCCCGCCATTCGCGATTTCCGGGAAGGCCCCGAACTTGAAGCCGCCAGATGCGGGCTCGGTTGCGCCGGGATTATCCTGTCCGTCGATCTCCAGACCGTTCCGAAGTACCTGGTGGCGGAAACGATTCGCCCACGCAAGGATGTTGACGAGATCATCGCCACCTTTGCCGAGCAGCCGCTCAGCAATTTCGTCCTTTCACCCTACGGCTGGACGTTCGCCATGTTCGAGCGAAGGCCGTTGGAGATGCGCGCGAGATCGTTGGCCGAGATATGCACGGCCAGGCTCTTCCGGTGGTACGGCTTCCTGATGCTCGATGTGGGGTTCCATCTCGGTTTGTATGCCGCCCGGTTTCTGGGACCTTTTGCCGTCAAGGCCTACCTGCGCTCGGCGCCGATGGCGCTGATCAGGAACCGCGAGCGAATCGACGATTCCGAGCACGTGCTGACGACGCACCATTACCTTTTTCGTCACGAGGAAATGGAGATTTTCGTTCGTGAATCGGATGTCGAACTGGCGATCCGATTCATTCGGGCGGCGGTCGAGTTTTTCGCCGGCATCGAGACCGCGTTTCCGTCGGAATTCCTGCCGGCGATCAAGGCCGCGGGCACCGAGCGGACACTTCGCGAAGGCGCTGGCGGCTATACGCACCATTATCCATTGTTCTGCCGCCGGATCCTGCCGGATGCGACCATGATTTCCATGACGGCTTCCAGCAACGGGCCGATGTATTCGATCTCGATCTTCACCTACGATCCGCCCCGCCGGCGCGAGGCATACTACGAGTTCTGTCGTTTCCTCGCCTTTTCCCTGCTGCGCCTGGTGAATGCGCGGTTGCACTGGGGCAAGCATTTTCCCTTCCAGTACCGCGACATCGTCTCATCCTATCCCCGGCTCGAGGAGTTCCGGACGATCTGTCAGTCGTTCGACCCGAACGGAAATCTGCGAAACGGCTACTCCAAGCAGGTGCTTAATCTGCCTCCCGGGCCGGCAATATCCGGTAACGCTCATCCAATCGGATGATGCCGGAATAGCCGGCATCCGCATGATGTGCCCCGTCCCGATATTTTCGGACAGGAGTGCACCATGACATCATTTTTTTCGGACGTGCCGCTGAGCGTCCTCAATCAGTTTCTGTTCATCCTGATACTGAACCTGATTCCCCTGCTGATCTGGGCGGCATGGGATCTCGACCATCGCCGCCGGGATTGGCTGTCCCGCCGCCGAGCGCGCGGTCTGGTCCGGCAGCGGCATCCCTCGAACATCTGACCAGCCAGGGTGCGGCTCCACGCCGGGCGAAGAGCCATCGCGCCCTTACGAATGCGCCAGATCGCCGCTGGCGGCCTAGCTCGATTTTCATTTGGAGAAGACCATGACGGATTTGATCTGCAATTTGCACGACGTTTCACATAGCCCTGCCAAGCATTCCTACCAGCAGCTGAGCAGCCATGATCGTCCAAGGATCGAGGCGTTCTTCCTGTCATTGGATTTCGATCAACGCCGTGCCTATTTCGGCGGGGGTATGTCCGACCACTCCATCGTGCAGTTCTGTCGGACGATCGACTGGACGAGGACGGAGTTGATCGCGCGCTCCGGGCGGTACTGCCTGGAATCCCTTGCCATCATCGTGGCCCTGCCGGGAGACGGAACGCGAGCGGAACTGGCCGTGGTGTGTCCGCTGATGTGCGATCAGCGGCGGATCATGTCCGAACTGCTGGCCAACGTCATCGAGTTCGCAGCCATCCGTTATCGACGCCTCCTGGTTCGACGTGAAGGTGCGCATCCCGATCTCGTTGCGGAGTTGCGCCACAGCATGCTGGCGACCTTTGCAGGCGAGGAGATCCGGATCGATCTTGGCCGGATCGAAATGGATGCCCGGCTGAGCGTCGATCTGCTTTCGCCGCAATCGCCGGCTCCCTTGGAGGAATCGTCATGCTTGTACCCGCCTTGCTGAGATGGCTGCTTGCTGCCGCCGTAAGCGTGACGCCGGCTGCGGCAGCGGAGCCGCCCGCCTCGGGCACCGGTGCGAAACAATCGAGCGCCGAGGCGTCGGCCGCCGCCGAAAACCTTGTCGGAGAAATTTCGGACTGGCTCACGGCGAACTTCGAACTGCCGGCGACCCAGCAAAGGCCTGCAATAAGGTTTCTGTCGCAGACGGAACTGCAGGACATGCGCTACCGGACGACGCTGGATGGATCGGTTCAAGCCGAAGGTGAAGCCGCTGGTCAATCCCGCACGGCGAGCGGCGTCGTGGCGCTCTACGACCACACCAAGCGCACGATCTTTCTGCCCGAGGACTGGACCGGCAAGGGGCCTGCCGAGCAGTCAGCGCTTGTGCACGAGATGGTGCACCACCTCCAGAACCTGGCGGGACTGAGGTTCGAGTGCCCGGCGGCGCGGGAGAAGCTCGCTTACAAGGCTCAGGATCGGTGGCTCGGGCGCTTCGGTACCGATCTGGAAACCGAATTCAAGCTCGACCCATTCTCCATTCTGATGGCGTCGGCGTGCATGTGATGTCGTTGTACTGCCGGTCACCTCTACCGCGCTAAAGCCAGAGAATCTTCTTGCGGTACTCGAGATCGGTGAGCAGCGCTGCCGCTGGACCTTGATGGAACACGGTACCGCGCTCCAGCGCGAAGACGCGGTCGGCCAGCGCCAGTACGAGATCGAGATTATGCTCGACGATCAGGATCGAGACGTGCTGGCGCAGGCGATCGAAGACGCGGAACAACTCCAGGATGACGGAAGGCGCCAAGCCCTCGAAAGGCTCGTCGAGCAGCAACAGTCTGACGTTGCCCGACATCGCGCGCGCCACGGCCACCATCTGCTGCTCGCCGCCGGAGAGATAGTCCGCCGCGACCTCCATGCGTTCCTTCAGCCGCGGGAAGTAGGCGAGGATCTGCTCCTCGTTCCAGACGGCGCCGTCGCTGCCATCGCATTTGCGAGCCAGACGCCCAAGGGCAAGGTTTTCCCGTACCGTCATGCCCGCGAACAATCCGCGGCCCTGCGGCACATAGCCGATGCCGAGGCGGGCAATGTCGGGCGCGGGAAGCTGCGTGATGTCACGGCCGGAAAATTCGATCCGGCCCGACGCCGCCGGCACGAGACCGGCTACCGTCTTCAGCAGCGTGGATTTTCCGGCGCCATTGCGGCCGAGCAGGGCGACGATTTCGCCTGGTCGAACGTCAAGCGTCGCGTCGTGCAGGATGTGGCTCTTGCCGTAGAAGGTGTTGACGCTATCGAAGCGGAGGATCGGCGCGGTTTCCCGATCTGCCGAGAGCGTCGGGCGGTGCGTGACGGCGGGGGTGCCGGTACCGGTGTAGACTTCCTGCACGCGGCGGTCGGCGCGCACCGCTTCGGGCGAGCCGGTCATGAGTATCTCGCCCTGGTTCATCACGGTGACATCGTGAGAGAAGCCGAGCACGCGATCGATGTCGTGCTCGACGATCAGCACGGGAATGTTTTGGGCGACGTTGCGTACCAGGCTGGACACCCGCTCGCGTTCCGCTGCGGCAAGGCCAGCCAGGGGCTCGTCGAGCAGCAACATCTGCGGTTTCGAGCCAAGCGCAATGCCGAGATCGACCAGGCGCTGGCCGCCATAAGAAAGCTCGCCGCCCTCGATGTTCTCGATGCCTTCCAGGCCGAGAAACTTGATCAGTTCGGCCGTCTCGGCGTGCACCGCGCCGAAATGGTCGATGTCGCGCCAGGCGTTGAAGCGACCCGGCGCGCGCGCCTGCAGCGACAGGCGCAGGTTTTCGTAGATCGAAAGCCCCTTGAACAAATTGGTGATCTGGAACGAGCGGGCGAGGCCCCGATGGCAAATCGACTCCGATGAGAGACCCTGGATTTGGCTGCCACGTAGCTTGATAGTGCCGGCGTCGGGGGCGTAGAGTCCGGAGACGAGGTTGAACAGTGTGGTCTTGCCGGCGCCGTTCGGACCGATCAGGGCATGGATTTCGCCGGATTGGACGCGCAGGCTGGCGTCGTGCACGGCGCGGATGCCGCCAAAGGTTTTCGAGACACCGGCGACTTCGAGCACCGAGCCTTGGCTGGCGGGCGGCCGCAGGAAGTTGGGCAGCGGCAGATTGTCATAGATTTTCCGCCGGCTCATGGCCGCCATCTCTTCGGGCGGCGGCCACCAGCGTTTGCTCAGCGTCGCCCAGATTCCGACGAGGCCGCCCGGTGAATAGAGCACGAAAGCGACAAACAGCAGACCGAACCAGAGCAGCCAGTTCGGTGTCCAGATCGAGAGCAACTCGCGGAACAGGATGAAGAACAGCGCGCCCAGCGCCGGACCAAGCATGCTGCGCATGCCGCCGATCACCACCACCGCTAGCAATTCGCCGGAGAAGGGGACGGACACCGCCTCGGCCGAGACCAGATAGTTCTGGAAGCCGATCAGCGCGCCCGCAAAGCCGGTGACCACCGCCGAGATCACGAAAACGCCGAGCTTGTAGCGTTCGACCGGATAGCCCTGAAATCGCGCGCGCAGCTCATTCTCGCGGATCGCCATCAGCACATGGCCGAACGGCGAGCGCACGAGACGGAGCAGCAGGAACAGTACGCCAAGGCAGAGGATGGCGACGACGATGTAGTAGTGGAGCGCGTTGTCGAGGCTGTAGCCGGCGATGGCGCCGCGCTTCAACCCGCCAAGGCCGTCCTCGCCGCCGGTCAGCTTCGTCCAGCGGAAGGCCGTGGTGTAGGTCAGTGCCGCCAATGCCAGCGTGAGCAGCGAGAAATACACACCGCGCCGCCGCAGGATGAAGGCTCCGATAACGGCCGCCGTTGCGGCAACAATGAATGGAGAGAGCAGCAGGGGCAGCCAGATCTGCCCGGGAAACCAGTTGAGCTGGATCAGGCCTGCGGCGTAGGCACCGATGCCGAACCAGGCAGCGTGGCCGAAGGAGACGAGACCAGTGTAGCCGATGCAAAGATTGAGTCCCGTTGCCGCAACCGCAAGCGCCACGATCATGGTGCCGGTGTTGTGGGAAAGTCCGAGGGCCGACAGCGCAAAGGGCAGCGCAATCACGGCAAGGGCTGCGATCAGCAGCGGCCGATATTTATGTGCGGTCGGCGTGATCATTCGAACTTCTCGATCCGTTCGCCGAGCAGCCCGCGCGGCCGGACCAGCAGCACCAGGAACATCAGGACATAGATCGAGGCCTCGCCCGCGGCGGGTTCGAAGTGGATGGTGATGCCCCTGACGACACCGACCAGAAGTGCCGCGATCACCACCCCCCAGAAGCTGCCGAGGCCGCCGATCACGACGACGACAAAGGCAACCGTGATGATCTCGGAGCCCATGGCAGGGTGGACGATCGAAATCGGCGCGAAGAAGGCGCCGGCCAGCGCCGCCATCCCGACGCCGAGCATGACGACGACGGTCATATAGGGCTGCAGGCGGATCCCGAGCGCCGCCACCATGTCCGGCCGCTGAATGCCGGCGCGCACCACCCGGCCGAACGAGGTCTTGTGCAGAAGCAGCCAGACGCCGACCAGGATCGCGGCCACGACAGCGAGGATCAGCAGGCGGTAGCGTGAGAACAGGAAGTCGCCGACAAAGACCGAGCCGCGAAACATTGGCGGGATCGAGGCCGGCAGCGGCGGCGAACCCCAGATAATGCGGATCGCCTGCTCGGCGACCATGGCGAGCCCGAAAGTCACGAGCAGGCTCAGGATGGGATCGGCGGCATAGAAGCGACGCAGGATGTAGCGCTCGAACAGGATGCCGAGCAGCGCCACTGCCACGGGCGACGCCGTCACCGCCGCGCCGAAGCCGAGGCGGTTGGTGATTTCGACCGAGAGATAGGCGCCGAGCGCGTAGAACGCGCCATGGGCGAGGTTGACGATGCCGCCGACGGAAAAGATCAGCGACAGGCCGAGCGCAATCAGGAGGTAATAGCCTCCGAGCACGAGTCCGTTGACCACCTGTTCCAGCAAGAAGGCGAATTGCATGGAAGCCTGTTTGCCTCAAACAAAAGGCGGCGCCGGCTCGATCGTGCTGGCGCCGCTGACACCAATGAAGGGAAAAGTGGCGTCAGGCCTTCATTTCACAGGGATTCTGCGTCTTGGTCGGATAGATCGATTCCAGCGGCTCGCCGGCGACCGGTACCGCGGCGCCGAGCACCAGCATGTCCCATTTGTCCTTCATCTCGCCTTTCGGCTTCACCGTGAAGGGATAGGCCTCCTGCACCATCTGGTGATCCCAGGAGCGGAAATAGCCCTTGCGCGCCTTCATGATGTCGAACTGGGTTTCCTTCTCGAAATACCCGATCAGCGCGTCCGTCTCGATCGATTTGGTGGCCTCGATGGCCTGGGCGATCAGCTTCAGCGTGACATAGTCGATCCAGGCGTGGTTCTCCGGCGGCTTGTCGTATTTCTTGCTGAAAGCCGCGACGAACGCTTTCGAGGCCGGATTGTCCAGCGTGTGATACCAGACTGTCGGCCATGTGCCGGAAAGATTGCCTTCTCCCATTGCCCAGGCATCGCCCGTGTTGAGGTTGAAGCCGACCAGCGGGTAGGGGAAGCCGAACTCGGCATACTGCTTGACGAGATTGGTGACCTGGTTGCCGGCGAGGTTGCAGCAGACCACGTCGGGTTTGGCTTGCCGGATTTTCAAGAGATAGGGGCTGAAGTCGGTGACGTCGGTGGCGATCAACTCGTCGCCGATCAGCGTGGCGCCGTTGGCGTCGAAGAAGGCCTTTGCGGCCTTCAGCAGGTCATGGCCGAAGATGTAGTCGGCTGTCAGCGTGACGAACTTCTTGCCCTTCACCATGCCTTGCTGCTTCAGCGCGGTGCCGACCGCGTTGACCATCACGGTGTTGGGGATGTCGCAATGGAAGGAGTAGCGGTTGCAGTTCTTGCCGCGTAGCGCGTCGGAGCGGGCGCCGGTCGAGAAGAACACCTTCTTGTTGCGCTCGGCGACCTGCATGATGGTCAGCGAGGAGGCGGAGGAAATCTCGCCGAACAGCACCGCTGCACCGTCCTGCTCGATCATGCGCTGCGCCTTGGTGGCGGCGGTGGCCGGGTTGACCGAGTCTTCCGAGATCAGGTCGATCGGCTTGCCCATGATGCCGCCGGCCGCATTGATCTCATCGGCCGCCAGCTTGGCGCCGAGCTGCGCGTAGCCGCCGATCGCGCCGAGAAAGCCGGTGAGCGGCACCAGATGCGCGATCTTGAGTTTCGCCGCCTGCGCGCGGACGATTGCGGGCAAACCCAGGGCAGAAGCGCCGGCGAACGCGGCACCACCCTTCAACAACACACGCCTGTTGCAGCTGACCATGGCAGTCCTCCCTCCCGCTGTCGTCCATCTCAGTGACGTCGCGACGTCCGCTCAGATATCGCTATGCGACAATGTGAGAGACGTTCTTTTATTGCCAGAGAGTATTTCCGGACGCCGCCGCCGCTGTCAACGCAAAATGCGTCGCAGGCAAGCCGATGATGCCAGCAGGGTCGTCAGCGCTTGGCGCCGAACTCGGCGGAAAGGCGGTTCGCCGCCTCCTGCACCTGCTTGACGCGGGCCTTCAGCACGCTGTCGGTCATCCGCCAGATCGGGCCTGAAATGCCGAGTGCGCCGATCGCATCGCCGGTGAAGTTAAACACGGGCACGGCAACGCAACGCACTTCGGCGTTGAACTCGCCGTCATCTAGCGCAACTGCGCTGCGCCGGACCTCGGCAATCTCGCGCAGCAGCACGGTGGGATCAGTGATGGATTTCCTGGTCGACGGCTTCAGCTCGACGCGTTCCAGGAAGCGCTTGAGTTGATCGGGCCGTAGCGAAGCGAGCACGATCTTGCCAAGCGCCGTGCAATGGGCCGGGCGGACCACGCCGACGCGGTCGGTGAGCTGGAATGCACCTGTGCCGCTGGTGCGGGCGATGACGACCACAGCATCGCCCATCCTCACGGCAAAATGGCCGCTTTCGCCGCTTTCCCGCGACAGCTCCTCCAGGATGGGCGTGGCCAGATTGACCATCTCGATTTCGTCCAGCGCGCTTGCCGCAAGCGCAAACAGCGGCCGGCCGACACGGTAGCGCTTGGTGTCGCGCTCTTGCCTGATATAGCCGAGCGACACCATCGTCTTGGCGAGGTGGAAGGTGGTGGAATTGTGCAGGGCCACGCGCTTGCTGAGGTCCGCCAGCCCAATGCCCTCGCGGTGTCGGGCGATCTCCTCCAGGATGGCAAAAGCGCGGCCGAGCGACTGCACGCCGCCGCGGGCGCGTTCCCCGGCCTCGTCATCAATGGTCCGCTCGCTCGATTGCACCAGCCGCGCGACTGCCGACTTGCGGGGCTGGATCGGCTTCTCGCCGGCTTTCTCGCTCGATCCGGGCTTGGTGCGGACTTTCACGCTCTTCTCCGTTTCGGCCTTCAATCGGCAACTGTCGGGCCGCTCGGAAGCGTATATCACAATAGCAATTGACGTACAGTATTATGAGAAATAGGGTCCGGGCCATGTTTAACGCCGCGCGGAAGAACGCGGCAGTGCGGCCGTTGCGCCGCTGGGAGAGATTGATCCGATGCCGAGCAATGCGCTCAACGGCGCCCAGGTCATTGTCGATTACCTGATCCAGGAGAAGGTGCCGCAGGTGTTCGGCCTGTGCGGCCACGGCAACATCCAGTTCATCGACGCGCTCTACGAACGCTCGAGCGAAATCAAGACCATCTCCGTGCATCACGAGAGCGTCGCCGGCTTCATGGCCGACGTGTATTACCGCGTCTCGGGACGGCCGACTGCGACGTTCACTTCCTGCGGGCCGGGCTCGGCCAATCTGCCGATCTCGCTCGGCAATGCGTTTCTCGACTCCGTGCCGTTCTTGGCGGTCACCGGCAATGTGCCGACCAGCCAGTTCAACCGCGGCGCCTTTCAGGAATTGTACCGGCACTATCAGGCCGATTTCCCTTCGACGGTGCGCTCCTACTGCAAGAAGGTTTTTCAGCCGACGCGCGGCGAGATGGTTCCGCTGGCGGTGCGGCAGGCCTGGAAGACGATGGTGACGGGGCGGCCGGGGCCGGTGGTGCTCGACGTGCCCTTCGACGTCTTTATGGAGGCCGCGGCCGAGGAGGCGCCGAACGCGATCGCCTGGAACGCCAATATCTCGAGCCGTTGCGGCGCCGATCCGGAAGGCGTGGTCAAGGCGGTCGACATGCTGCTGTCGGCCGAGCGGCCGGTCGTCATCGTCGGGCAGGGCGTGCGCTATGGCGGCGCTGCGGAGGAGTTGAAGCGGCTCGCCGAGCGGCTGCAGATTCCGGTGGCGGCTTCCGCATCCGGCCTCGGCGCGCTCGACTGCAACCATCCGCTGGCGCTGGGACTGGTCGCGCGCGCCGGGCATTATCATGCCAATCACGCGGCGCGGCAGGCCGACGTGTTGCTCGCGCTCGGCATGCGCTTCGACGACCGCACCTCGAGCTCGTGGATCCCGGGCTATTCCTTCACCATCCCGCCGACCAAACTCATTCACGTCGACATCGATCCCGAGGAAATCGGTCGCAACTATCCCGTCGCGCTGGGGCTGATGGCCGATGTGCGCACATTCCTGCGCCAAGTCCATGCCGAGCTGGACCGGCGTGCCAACCTCTCGGCCAAGTCCGATGCGCGGCAAAAATGGCTCGCGCAGATCGACGTCTACCGCAAGGAGTGGGACCGCTTCGTCGCGCCGGGCTTTTCCGACGATTCCACGCCGGTCAATCCGCAGCGCGCGGCGCTCGAGATCGACAAGGCGCTGCCGGAAGATGCCATCCTGGTCAGCGATATCGGCGTGCACCACAACTGGCTGCTCGGCTTCTGCAAGCCGCGGCGGCCCGATTCGCTGATCGGTTCCATGGGATTCGGTCCGATGGGGTTCGGGGTCGCCGGCGTGATGGGGGCGAAATTCGCCGCGCCCGACCGGCCTTGCGTGTCGGTATGCGGCGACGGTGCCTTCTTCATGCATGCCAACGTGCTGGGCACGGCGGTCGAGTACAATCTGCCCGTGGTCTGGGTGGTCTGGAACAATTACGCCTATGCCTCGATCCGCGGCCTGCAGCGCGGCTATCTCGGCGGGCGCGAGCTTGCCACCGACTTCCACGATCCCAGGACAGGCGAGCGCTACAATCCGGATTTCGCGGCGATGGCTCGCGCCTGCGGTATCGAGGGCGTGCGGGTCGACCGCGCCGGCGACATCGGCGAGGCCGTCCGCAAAGGCATCGCCGCCAACAAGCCGTATCTGATCGACGTCGACATCGCTGCCGACATCAACCCGGCGGGGGCGGGCGTCTGGGAACTGCCGGGGCTCGGCCAGAGCAAGGCCGGCATCGGCACGCGCTACCAGCCGGCGTGATCTGATTTCGACGGGAAGACATGGAATTGAAGAAATGGAATTGAAGGGCAAGAAAGTTGTGGTGGTGGGCGGCTCCTCGGGAATTGGCCTCGCCACCGCGGAAATGGCCAAGCGCGAAGGCGCCGACGTCGTCATCGCCTCACGCAACGCTGTGAAGCTCGATGCGGTGGCGGAAAAGCTCAATGCGGTCGCGATCCCCACGGACGTGACCAGCGATGACAGCGTAACCGATCTGTTTCGCCGCTGTGGAGCGCTGGATCATGTCGTGGTGACCGCGGCGCAACTGAAGACGGGGCCGTTCAAGACCGTTTCGATGGACGATGTCCGCGCCACCATGGAGAGCAAGTTCTGGGGCGCCTGGCGGGTGGCTCGCTCGGCCGAGATCCGCCCCGGCGGATCGCTGACGCCGGTTTCGGGCTTCCTCAGCGTGCGACCGCGACCGAATTCGGCGATCGTCGGCTCGGCCAACGGCGCGCTGGAATCGCTGTCCCGCGCGCTGGCGCTCGAGCTTGCGCCGGTACGGGTCAATGCGGTCTCTCCCGGCGTCATCGACACCCCGATCCGTGCTGCGATGCCGGAAGAAGCGCGGCGCGAAATGCTGGCCAAGACCGCGGCGAGCCTCCCGGTCGGCCGCGTCGGGCAGGGCGAAGACATCGCACGGCAAATCCTCGCCTTCATGGCCAACGGCTTTGCCACCGGATCGATCGTCTATATCGACGGCGGCGCGCTGGCGAGTTGAGCGCGAAGGCCGAAGGAAGGAGCAAAAGCATGGCTTCGGACAACGGCGCCTTCATTCGCAACATTGCCGAAGTGCCGTGGCGTGAATTCCCGGATCATTTTGGCGGCGCGCTGTCCAAACCGCTGGTGATGCCGGAGACCGCGGGCTCGCGCCACGTCGATTACCGCATCTCGATGTACCAGCCGATGGCGCATGTCGCGCGCCACAAGCACCGTGTGCAGGAGCAGATCTACCACGTGCTGGAGGGCGAGGGGCTCATGGAGATCGCGGGCAGGAACCATGTCGTGCGCAAGCACGACTTCATCTTCCTGCCGCCCGGCGTCGAGCACGCCATTTCGAATTCCGGCCTGGTCGATCTCGTGTTCCTGGTGATCACCTCGCCGGTGACCGACGACGAAAAGCCCGTCTGAACCGAGGGTGGGCGCAAATGCAATCGGGCGCGACGGATGTCCGACGCGCCCGATTTGATTGGCTGAATTGCGATGGTGGCGATCACCAGCGGCAGATGGTGCGGCCCCAGCGACGGCTCCAGTAGCAACGCTGACCATAATAGGCGCGCGGCGCGTAGTAGACAGGCGGTGGTGCATAATAATAGGGATAGCCGCGCCAGCCATAGCCGCCATAAAAGCCGCGTCCGTACCATCCGCGTCCACGCCAGGCCTGCGCCGGCGTCGTAGTCGCGCCGACCAGGATGGCCGAAGCGCCGACAACGTAGACGAACAGCAGAGCCACGGCCGCAAGACAGCGTGTCAGGAAATTGTAGCGTCTCGCCATCAAAGTCTCCCCGGCATTTCCAACGCATCAAACCGCACGATGCGATCCCACTGGATATGCGCGAGATCGGATTTGGTTCGAATGCGCCAAGACGATATTTTGACGAAGGTTCTTGGAGTCGCGTGTGACTCTATTGAGACCACAGAGTAAGGTCAAGCACGCAACCCGTTCATGTACATTGCCAAATTCCGTTTTGCGATGAACGCTGGATGAACGGTTGTGCGAAGCAAAAAACGTCGCGGCTGAACGCCATCATGCTACCCCAGTCTCGACATGATCGTAGCTTCGGCCCAGCGGCTTTTCCTTCCAGAAAGTGTCAATGTCCAAACAACACACTTATGTCCTTGGTCTCAACACCTATGATCACGACGTCAGCGCGTGCCTGCTTCGCGACGGCGCCATCGCCTGTGCGATCGACAAGGAACGGCTGACGCGGGAAAAGCACGCCACCGGATTCTACCAGGAGGTCATCGACTACTGCCTAGATGCCGAGGGCATCACGCTGGCCGACGTCGATCTGGTCGTGCGCAATTGCTACATCATGCCGGTTCCCGATATGGAGGAGCGGCTCACCTACCAGGACATGCCGGGCTTCCTGCCACCGCCGGAGCGCGCGCAGGCCGAGCGGCATCCATATTTCCGCGCAACCGCGTCGGACAAGGTCGTTTCCATTTCGCACCATCTGGCGCATGCCTACAGCGCCTTTGCGGCCTCGCCCTTCGAGGAGGGCGTGGTGATGATCGTCGACGGCGTCGGCAGCTATCGCGCCGATGCGATGGAAAAGCTCCCCGGGGACGACAAGGGAAATCCGCTCGCGCGGGAGTCCGAGAGCTACTACCGCTTTTCCGGCACCCGGCTCGAATGCCTGAAGAAGGTCTGGCTGGAGCCCTCGCGCGGCATGCTGAACGAGGAATTCTACAGCATGCCGGGGCTAGGCGCCCTCTACAGCCGCGCCTCGACCTATGTGTTCGGCGACTGGAACAAATGCGGCGAACTGATGGGGCTTGCGCCCTATGGGCGCCGCGAGCAGTTCAAGCCGTTGCTCGAGCTCAACGACGGCGAGTTGCGTGTGCCGGCCTGGAATGCCGAGTTCAAGCAGCCTTATGTGATGGGGTCGGGCGACTGGGAAAAGCATCCGGCGATGCGGCACTGGCAAGATCTTGCCTGGCGGGTGCAGGACGATACGGAGAACGTGCTGCTGGCGCGGACGCGCTGGCTGCGCGAGACCACAGGCGCCAAGAACCTCTGTATTGCCGGCGGCGTCGCGCTCAACTGCGTTGCCAATGGCCGCATCGCACGCGAAGGCGGCTTCGAGAATGTCTGGATCCAGCCGGCGGCCGGCGACGACGGCATTGCGATCGGCTGCGCCTATTACGGCTGGCTCGAAGTGCTGAAGCAGCGCCGCAGCTTTGTGATGGAGCATGTCTACACCGGCCGCCAATATGGCGAGGACGAGATCGCCGATGCGCTGCGGAAGCCGCTGGTCCGCATCCAGATCAAGGCGATGCGCAGCGACGACGTCTGCCGCGACACGGCAACGTTGCTTGCCGACCGGAAGGTAATCGGCTGGTTCCAGGGCGCTTCCGAATTCGGCCCCCGCGCGCTCGGCAACCGCAGCCTGCTCGCCGATCCCCGGAGCGCCGAGATCAAGGACATTCTCAACAGCCGCGTCAAGCACCGGCAGGCGTTCCGGCCGTTTGCGCCGATCGTGCTGGCCGAGCGGATGAAGGACGTTTTCGAGGGCGAGGAGGATTCGCCTTTCATGCTGATCGCAAAGCCGGTACGGCCGGAGTGGCGCGACAGGATCCCCGGCGTCGTTCATGTCGACGGCACCGCGCGGGTGCAGACGGTGCGGGAGGCGACCAATCCAACGCTCTATCGGCTGCTGAAGGAATTCGACAGGCTGACCGGCGTGCCGGTGCTGATCAACACCTCATTCAACGTCAAGGGTGAGCCGATCGTCGAGACCCCGCAGGATGCCGTCATCTGCTTTCTCACCACCGGCATCGACCATCTGGTGCTGCACGATATGCTGGTTTCGAAGAACGCGATGCATCGCATCGTGGCGCCGATGGTGAAGGTCTTTACCGACGTCGGTACCGTCGTGGCACAGAGCACGCAGCAGCCGGCCTAGCGGCCGGAAGCGATCGGACCCTCATGGTGAGGAGCGCTTGTTGGCGCGTCTCGAACCATGAGGCCACGGACGGGCCTGCATCCTTCGAGACGCCGCTTCGCGGCTCCTCAGGATGAGGAACTGGCTCCCGATCACGCCGCGGTTGCGGCCGGCTTGGCTGCTGGCGCCTTCGGTGTCGGTTTGTCCTGCCGTTTCGACCAGGAGATGTAATAGGCCACCAGCGTCATGATCGAGATGCCGGCGATGCTGACCAGCACCTGCACGAAGATCGAGCCGGAGCTCAGCGACAGCAGGAAGTGCGCGACAAAGGACAGGAACACGCCGACGCAGAACACCGCGAGTGATTGCTGGCCGCAGACGACAAGTGGATCGAATATCTTCCATTCCAGTCCCGGCCAGGTCTTCGGCACGAAGCGGATCGTCAGGATCACGATCACCACGAAGTGGATGAAGCGGTAGGGGGCCAGGAACGTCTTGTCGTTCGGGTTGAAGGTCGAATAAAGCCAGTTCGGGAACAGCGCGCCGAAATCCGCGAATTTGCCGGCCATGGTCATGACCAGCGCCAGGATCAGATAGGCGATGCAGAACCACAGCGTGTATTTCGAATTGATGATCGCCATCGACTTGCGGGCGCCGCCCATCGAGCACCAGGCGCCGAACACGAACAGCACCTGCCAGGCAAGCGGGTTGAAATACCAAGTGCCGGCGGGATAGGCGGGCAGGTTCCAGCCCATCTGGCGCGTGACCAGCCACAGCACGATCGAGATCACCATGGTGAGGTCGGGCTGGCGCAGCATGAACCAAAGCACCGGCGGGAACAGCCCCATCAGCACGATGTACAGCGGCAGCACATCGAGATTGACCGGCTTGAACTTCAGCAGCAGTCCCTGCCGCAGCGTCTCGGTCGCGTTGTCGACCAGGCCTGCCACGTTGAACTCGTTGATCATCTCGGAGTCGCCGAAGCGGAGCGCAAGATAGGTGATGGCGGCGATGTAGATCACGAACAGAATAATGTGGGCGACGTAGAGCTGCCAGACCCGCTTGGTCAGGCGCGTGGCGCCGACGACGAAGCCGCGGTCGAGCATCATGCGCGCATAGACGAAGGAGGCGGTGTAGCCGGAGATGAAGACGAAGAGGTCGGCCGCGTCCGAGAACCCGTAATTGCGGGTCGTGATCCAGTTCACGACGTTGTCGGGGATGTGGTCGAGATAGATCGCCCAGTTCGCGACCCCGCGAAACAGGTCGAGCCGGAGATCGCGTCCCTTGTCGGGCAGGATGGCGTTGATTTTCATGGGTGCCGGCTCGAACTCGTGGCTTCGGAAAGGCGGCACGGGCGCCACGGCGCCCGAGCGGATGGCAGATTGTCACAGCACGGCATAATGACTATACCCATCCGGAAAAGCGATGGTGTCGGGGCCAGAATCACCGATCAAATCCCTGAAAGGTGTCTCTATACTATCCCGGCGGCATCCGCCAAACGCCAACCTTCCGACCTCACGGGGCTCGACTGTCCATGACCGCACGCATCTACAAGCCTGCCAAGAACGCGATGCAATCGGGTAAGGCCGTGAGCAGGGAGTGGCGGCTCGACTATGAGCCCGAACAGCCGCGCTCGGTCGAACCCCTGATGGGCTGGACCTCCTCCGGCGACATGAAGCAGCAGCTCACCATCCGTTTCGACAGCAGGGAAGACGCGGTGGCCTATTGCGAGCGCAAGGGCATCCCCTATCAGGTGATCGAGCCGAAGGCCTCGGCGCAACGTCAGGTCGCCTATGCCGACAATTTTGCATTCCGCCGCGGCGAGCCTTGGACGCATTGACCCGGGTCCCTTTGATTTGAGGCCCAGCTAATCCGGCCGCCTGATCCCGGACCGGCCAGGCCGAATGGTCGGCATTCCCCGCAAATGGCACGCGAAATTGTCCTGATCAGGACATTTCAAAAGTTGCGGTTGCGCTAGACCGTGGCCCGGTGACACCATGCCAGAAGCCGCGACATCATCGAATTGCGGCGCAACATAAGCCAGCCCAAGGTCATGCCGCTTCATTCAACCATCGATCCGTCCTCATCCGAATTTGCAGGGAATGCCGAAGTCATGCGCGGCCTCGTCGCGGAGCTGCGCGACAAGCTGGGGGAGGTTGCCGGCGGCGGCGGCGAAGCGTCCCGCAAGCGCCACACCTCGCGCGGCAAGATGCTGGCGCGCGACCGCGTCGACCTGCTGGTCGATCCCGGCACGGCCTTTCTGGAACTGTCGCCGCTGGCGGCCAACGGCCTCTACGGCGGGGACGTGCATTCGGCGAGCGTCATCACCGGGGTCGGGCGGATTTCGGGACGCGAATGCGTCATTGTCGCCAATGATGCGACCATCAAGGGCGGCACCTATTATCCGATGACGGTGAAGAAGCATCTGCGCGCTCAGGACATTGCGCGGCAGAACAATCTGCCCTGCGTCTATCTGGTCGATTCCGGCGGCGCCTTTTTGCCGATGCAGGACGAGATCTTTCCGGACGAGCGGCATTTTGGCCGCATCTTCTACAACCAGGCCCAGATGTCTTCGCTCGGCATCCCCCAGATTGCCATCGTGATGGGCTCTTGCACCGCCGGCGGCGCCTATGTGCCGGCCATGTCGGACGAAAGCATCATCGTGCGCAACCAGGGCACGATCTTCCTCGGCGGGCCGCCGCTGGTGAAGGCCGCCACCGGCGAGGTGGTCACTGCGGAAGAGCTCGGCGGTGCCGACGTGCATTCGCGCCAGTCCGGCGTCACCGACCACTACGCGCAGAACGACGCGCATGCGATCGGCATTGCGCGCCGCATCGTCGCGACCCTGAAGAAACCGGCACCGGCGGTCCTCAACATGCGCGAGCCGCGCGAACCGCTGTTTCCGGCGGAGGAGATTTACGGCGTGGTCTCCGCCGACGGCCGCAAGCCGTTCGACGTGCATGACATCATCGCGCGCATTGTCGATGGCTCTGAATTCGACGAATTCAAGAAACTCTACGGGACCACGCTGATCTGCGGCTTTGCGCATATCTGGGGGTATCCGGTCGGCATCATCGCCAACAACGGCATCCTGTTCAGCGAGAGTTCGCTGAAGGGCGCGCATTTCATCGAACTGTGCTGCCAGCGCGGCATTCCGCTGGTGTTCCTGCAGAACATCACCGGCTTCATGGTCGGCAAGAAATACGAGGCCGGCGGCATCGCGCGCGACGGCGCCAAGCTGGTGACGGCGGTAGCGACCGCCGGCGTGCCGAAATTCACCGTCGTGATCGGCGGCTCCTACGGCGCCGGCAATTATGGCATGTGCGGCCGCGCCTACAGTCCGCGCTTTCTCTGGCTGTGGCCGAACGCGCGCATCTCGGTGATGGGCGGCGAGCAGGCCTCGATGGTGCTGAGCCAGGTGCGCCGCGACGGCATCGAGGCCAAGGGCGAGAAATGGTCGGCGGAAGAGGAGGAGAAATTCCGCGAGCCGATCCGGGCGCAATACGAGAAGCAGGGCAATCCCTATTATGCCACGGCGCGGCTGTGGGACGATGGCGTCATCGATCCCGCGGACACTCGCCTCGTGCTCGGGCTCGGCCTGTCGGCTGCGGCCAATGCGCCGATCGAACCCACGAAATTCGGCCTGTTCAGGATGTGACGATGAAGAGCAAGATGTACCGTCGCTTCCGCACCCTCCTGATCGCCAACCGCGGCGAGATCGCCTGCCGCGTCATCCGCACGGCGCGCGCCATGGGCCTGCGTACGGTCGCCGTCTATTCCGAGGCCGACGCCGGCGCGATGCATGTCGCCATGGCGGATTCCGCCGTGCTGCTCGGGCCGGCGCGGGCGCGCGATTCCTATCTCAACATCGAGGCTGTCCTCGATGCCGCCAGGAAGGCCGGCGCCGAGGCGATCCATCCCGGCTACGGCTTCCTGTCGGAGAACGCCGAATTTGCCGAGGCCTGTGCCAAGGCCGGCATCGTCTTTGTCGGGCCGACCGCGGCGATGATGACCGCGATGGGCTCCAAATCCGGCTCCAAGGTGCTGATGGAGAAGGCGGGCGTTCCTCTGGTGCCGGGCTATCACGGCGACGCGCAGGACGAGGCGACGCTCGGCGGTGCCGCCGAGACGGTCGGCTTCCCCGTGCTGGTGAAGGCGTCCGCCGGCGGCGGCGGCCGCGGCATGCGCGTGGTGCGGACGAGGGAAGAGCTGGGGCCGGCAATCGTCAGCGCCAAGCGCGAGGCCAAGGCTGCGTTCGGCGACGACCGCATGCTGATCGAGAAATATGTCGACAATCCCCGGCATATCGAGGTGCAGATCATTGGCGACAGCCACGGCAATCTGCTGTCGCTGTTCGAGCGCGAGTGCACGCTGCAGCGGCGTCACCAGAAGGTCATCGAGGAGGCGCCGTCGCCGACGCTCGATGCCCGGCAGCGGGAGGCGGTCTGCGAAGCGGCGCGCAAGGCGGCCGGCGCGGTGAACTATGTCGGCGCGGGAACCATCGAATTCGTCTCCGATGGCAAGGACGTATTCTTCATCGAAATGAACACCCGCCTGCAGGTCGAACATCCCGTCACCGAACTGATCACCGGTATCGATCTCGTGGAATGGCAACTGCGCGTCGCCTTCGGAGAAAAGCTGCCGCTGACGCAGGACCAGATCAAGCTGAAAGGCCACGCCATCGAGGCGCGGGTCTACGCCGAAAATCCGCAGAAGAATTTCATGCCGTCGGTCGGCAGCATCAAGACATGGCGGACGCCGCCGGAGGCGGACGGGCTGCGCATCGACGCCGGCTATCGCAGCGGCGATACCGTCTCGCCCTATTACGACGCCATGCTGGCCAAGGTGATTGCGTGGGCGCCGACGCGCGATGTCGCGATCGACAAGCTCAACCGCGCCCTGGAGGAGACCGACGTTCGCGGCATCGTCACCAATATTCCCTTCCTGTCGGCGCTGGTGACGCATCCGCAGGTCCGCTCGAACCGGATCGACACCGGCTTCATCGAGCGCGAGCTCAAGGGGCTGACCGAGGCCACACCCCCGCCGGGCGATCTCGAACTCTGCGCCGCGGTCGCGGCCATCCTCGCCGCCGAGCAAAGGGCGGCGCGGGCGGGAGCGCATTCGCCATGGCAGACCTTTGGCTGGCAACCGGTCGGCCGGCGGCAGCGGGCGTTCTCGTTCCGGCAGGGGCAGGCCGCCGAGCACAAGGCAACGCTGCATTACGGCGGCGGCACGCCGACCGTCTTGCTTGGCAAGCACGAGATTGCGATGACGTTCGCGCCGGTCGATGACGGTTTCGACATGACGCTCGACGGCGTGAAATCCCGCGCGGCCTCCGTGATCGAGGGCCACGACCTCTATCTGCGCACCTGCAACGGCCGCTTCGACCTGCACTGGGTCGATCCGTTCGGCGGCGAGAGCGAGGAGCAGACCGGCGAGGAGAAGGTCGTGGCGCCGCTGCCGGGCACCGTGGTGGCGCTGCTGGCGCAGGAGGGCGCGAAACTCGAAAAAGGCGCGGCGATCCTGACGCTCGAAGTGATGAAGATGGAGCAGACGCTGCGCGCGCCTTATGCCGGCGTGCTGAAGAAGCTGAAATGCAAGGTCGGCGACATCGTCGGCGAGGGCGTCGAGCTCGCCGAAGTCGAGAAGGCGTCCTGACGGGAGGCCGACCTGCCTCAAGCTAAGGCAAGATTGCGCTATCTGCTGCCGTCCGGCCCCATCACGAGGTCGGGCAACCAGGTCGAGATCTCCGGGAAGAAGCAGAGCAGCAGCACCGCGATCATCATCAGGATGACAAAGGGCAGCGTGCCCCAGATGACCTCGCTGAGGGGGATGTCCGGCGCGACGTTGCGGATGACGAAGATGTTGAGCCCCACCGGCGGGTGGATCAGGCCCATTTCCATGACGATGGTCATCACCACGCCGAACCAGATGATGTCGAAATGGGCATCGCGCAGCGGCGGCAGGATGATCGGCGCCGTCATCAGGATGATCGATACCGGCGGCAGGAAGAAGCCGAGCACGACCACCATCAAAAGGATCGCCGCCAACAGTTCCCAGCGCGGCAGGTGCATGGCGATGATCGCCTGCGCCGCCGATTGCGAGATGTGCAGGTAGCTCATCACATAGGAATAGAGCAGCGACATGCCGATGATCATCATCAGCATGGTGGAATCCCGGATCGTCGCCTTGATGATCGGCGCGAGGTCGCTCGGTGTCCACACGGCGTAGATCGCCGCGATCAGGAACAGCGCCAGCAGCCCGCCGAGACCCGCTGTCTCCGACGGCGTGGCGTAACCGCCATAGAGCGCGATCATGACGCCGGTCAGGAGCAGCACGAACGGGATCACCCGCGGCAGCATGGTGAAGCGCTCGGCCATGGTGAACTCGTCGCGCTGCAGGATCGCGGCTGAGTTGCCGGTCCGCTGATAGAGTTCGTGCGCGAGGCGGAATTCCTTGCGGAAGCGGAATACGGCGTAGACGCCGAACAGGGTGACAAGCAGGAAGCCCGGGCCGATGCCGGCGAGGAACAGCCGGCCCAGCGATTTCTCGGCGGCGACCGCGAACAGGATCATGGTGATGGAGGGCGGCAGCAGGATACCGAGCGTGCCGCCGGCCGCGATGATCCCTGCGGCAAAGCCGCCGGAATAGCCGCGCTTGCGCATCTCGGGGATGCCAGCCGAACCGATCGCCGCGCAGGTCGCCGGCGAGGAGCCGGCCATCGCAGCAAACAGCGCGCAGGCAAACACGTTGGCAACGCCCAGGCCGCCGGGAATGCGGTGCAGCCAGGCGTGCAGCGCCGAATAGAGATCCTGTCCGGCGCGTGACTGGCCGATCGCCGCGCCCTTGAGGATGAACAGGGGGATCGACAGCAGCGTGATGGAGGCCATTTCCTCGTAGACGTTCTGCGTCACCGTATCGAGCGAAGCCGCCGGCATGTAGATCGCCATGAACACGACGGCGACCGCGCCCAAGGCGAAGGCAATGGGCATGCCCGAAAACATCGCAAAGAGGGTGGCGACCCCGTAGGAGATGCCGATGCCGAGAACCGTCATCGGCGTTGCGCTCCGGTCAGGGGAAGAATGATCTGAAGGAGAAGCTGGATACAGAGCAGGGTCATGCCGAGCGCCATCAGCGAGTAGGGAATGGCGAGCGGCGGCGACCACATGGAGTTCGAGACCTGTCCGTCGACATAGGCTTCATGCGCGAGCGTGAACGACTTCCAGGTGAAGAAGGTGCAGAAGGCGAAACTTGCGACGTCGACCAGCCATAGCCGGATGCGGTTGGCGAGCGGCGGCATCAGGCTGGCGAATGCCTCGATGCTGACGTGGCCGCGCTGGCTCTGGACATAGGCCGCGGTCATGAAGGTGGCGCCGACCAGAAGGAACACGGCGGCCTCGTCCTGCCAATAGTTCGGGCTCTTGAACAGCGCGCGGCCCAGCACGCTGTAGCTCAGGATCACGCACGCCGCGACCAGCGCAATGCCGGCGAGGACGACGATGACGCGGTTGCAAATATCAAGGGCACGACCGAGCCCGGCCACGAGCGGGTTGCTCGTGGCCGGTGATTTCAGTTCGCCTCGATCCGTAATCGGACCATGCATCATGCAGAGACGTCGCTCGCAAGCTTCAACAGGTTGGCCGCGGTTGCCGTCTTAGCACCATAGTCCTTCCAGGCGGTATCGCGCGCAATGTCGCGCCACTTGCCGACGGTGGCTGCGTCAAGCTTGCTGACCTTGGCGCCGACCTTCTCGTAGACCTTGGCCACCTCGACGTCGTCGTCCTGCGCGCCCTTCTTGCCGAAGGCCTCGAGGCCGGCGCCCACGGAAAGGAGGATGTCCTGGTGGTTCTTGGGCAGCTTGTCGAAGATCGCCTTCGACATCAGAAGCGGCTCCATCATGAACCAGTAGGAGGCGTCCGCCCCGGAGGTCAACGCCTTGGCGACTTCCTCGAGGCGGAACGAGATCAGGCTGGTGGAAGAGGTGAGGCAGGCATCGCAGGCGCCGGTCTGCATCGCCGCATAGAGCTCGTTCGACGGCAGCGACAGCACGGCGGCACCCGCCGTCTGCAGCACCATATCCATTTCGCGGGATCCGCCGCGCACCTTCAGCCCCTTGGCATCTTCCGGCGCCACGATCGGCTTGGTGCGGCTGGCGACGCCGCCGGCCTGCCAGATCCAGGTCAGGATGATGATGCCCTTGTCGGCGAGGAAGTCGGTCAGCGCCTTGCCGACGGGTTGGTTCTTCCACTTCAGCCCCTGGTCATAGGTCGACACCAGGCCGGGCATCAGGCCGATATTGGTTTCCGGCACTTCGCCGCCGGCGTAGGGCAGCGGATAGAGGCTGATGTCGAGCGCACCCTTGCGCATCGCAGCGAACTGCGCGTTGGTCTTGATCAGCGAGGAATTGGGGTAGATCTCAGCGGTGAGGTCGCCGCCCGAACGTTTCGCCACTTCCGCCGCGAACATGCGGCACAGGCGGTCGCGGAAATCGCCCTTGTCGATGGTGCCACCCGGGAATTGATGCGAGATCTTCAGCTGGGTGGCGGCTTGCGCGCTACCGATGCCAAGTCGAAGAATGGCAGGCGCGGCGACCGCGGTGGCAAGGACATGGCGGCGTGTCAGCATGAGTGTTCCCCTTGTGGCGTTCTCGATCGAAATTCCGGATGCGGCTCGAAGCGCATGCTAGCCGGTTTTACTCCGGATATTCTCTCGTCTGATAGTTCGAGGTTGTCTTGGTCGAAGCCGGACGCGGCAGCGAGATGGCCCTTTGCTGCGCCGCACACTCGGCATCGGCAGGCCGTGGCCCCGAGGCTAGACGCAACAGGTTCGGCTCCAATTCCTGCCAAATCCTACTGATCGGGCAAAAGCGCCTTTCAAGAGTTCGTTACAAGGCGGAAATCAGGCGGAGCGCGGGTAACAAACGTCCGGCATGGCGCGTCCAGCGGGGTAGCGGCGAACGTCGCTTCAACCACCTGTCTCAAATAAGGACGACCATCCCATGACCAACAGCTCCCGCATCGTTCTCGGCGTTTCCGCCGCCCTGGTTTCGTTCAGCCTCGCGCTCTCCCCGTCGTTTGCCCAGGACAAGATGGGCAAAGGCGATGCGATGAAGAAAGAGGATTCCATGTCCAAGGATGCCATGAAGAAGGACGATGGCATGATGAAGAAGGAAGGGACGATGAAGAACAACTCCATGTCCGACGGCATGAAGAAGGAAGACGGGATGAAGAAGAACTGACGTATCGTCAGCCCTGGCGACAGGTCCGCCGCCAGAGCATGATCCGGACCCGGAATTCCGCGTCAGCAAAAAGTGTGACGCGGTATTCCGGAACGATTCATGCTCCGACAAGAACTCACGCGGCGGGCCTGTGGCAATTTGGCGCTGCCCGGCGTCCTGCCTATTTTTTCTTCTTGCCGCGATCCTTGCGGGCGGCATAGCGCGCATCGCGCTTGGCCTTTTGCTCGGCCTCGAGCGCGGCCAGGCGTGCAGCTTCCTCTTCCTTTTCCCTCGCGATACGGGCGGCCTCTGCGGCAGCCGCCTCCGCCTCGCGCCGGTTCTTCTCGGCCTTCTCGGCCTCGCGCGCTTCCTTGGCCTTGACGCGGTTGGCAGCGATCGCCACGCGCTCGGCCTCACGTGCCTGCACCGCCGGATCGTCCGCACCGGGACGGGCGCGGAATTTCTCCAATATCTTCTGCCGTGCCTCCGCCGCCGCCTTCTGGCGATCGGCGTAATTCGGTTCCTTGAATCCGCTCATGAGACCCTGTCGTTGTCCAAGCCGCCGCGAAGGGATCGGCGAATGTCGATTTTGGCCGCTTCACTAAGCGAAGCCGAGGCAAAAGGCCAGCCTCCAGCGGGACAAGCAGAGCAGGGAGGACTTTCGTGAATGGCAAACGGCTGACAAGCTGGCGATGAGCGCGATAGCCGCGCTCATGCCGTTGACCGTTGAAACCGGCTCGTTCGCCTAGCCGTAGCCGCGTGGCCCGCCCAGGCCGGACATTCCGCCCAGCGTCATTGCCACCCGCTCGGACATCTGCTGGGCCTGCAGCCGGGCATGCGCTTTCTCGCGGATCAAGAGATCGATCAACTCGAGCCGCTTGGCCTCGTCGACGGCTTCCGCCAGCAGCTGCCGATAGCGCGTGTAGTCGTAGCCCTCGTCCTGATTGCTCATCGTACGCCCCCGTACGCACCTTCCCCGAGGCAAGTGTTTCCCAAGCCCCCTCGGCTCGCAACGGGATTGGACGACTTGTCCCAAGCTTCGTGCGATGGCCGCCAGGGCTGGCGCGGACCTTCCTTGCTCCCGTCAAAAGGCCGTCGGGCTTGTGATCTCGATCACAAAGGGAACCGGCGGGCAGGACCTATATTGGCTGCGGGCGCTGATGAGGAGCGCAAACAATGACACTCAATTTCAGTTTCCGGGCGCCCCGGCAGATCGCCGCTGTCGTCGTGGTATTTACCCTTGTCGCAGTGACCGCGGCCCTTGCAATCGGCATCACAAATCCCGAGCCGGTATCGAGCGGCTTGCTCGGACCGGACTGGCAGTGCACGCGGCTTGCCTTCGTGTTCACGACCTGCTCGCGCGTCGCTCGCTTCGAGACGGCGTCCGTTGCGGGCAAGGCGCCGGCATGTGCGCGATCCTGGCGCAACGCGCTTGGCCTGTTGCGCTAGCCTCAATACGGGCTGGGCTGCTTCTTGCCGCGCTTGGCCTTGGGCCCTTCATAGTAAGGGTTGACCACGCAGGAGGCGTTGCGGCCTGACGCCGATGCCCGACATTGCGGCATCGAGGTGTAGCCACACTCGAAATAGAAATCGACCATGCTCTGGTAGACCTGCAGGCAAACCGGATATTTGGGATCGTAGGTCTGAGCCTTTGCCGGTGTCGGCGCGGCCAGCGAGACCATCGCGACAAGAACGGCCGAAGGTATGGCCCCCTTGAGCGCCTGGGTCGGCTTCATGTCGATGTCCTCCCTGCTGTCAGCGAGATCGGCTTCGCATTCTTCATTGCAACCATTCTATCAGTTCCCGAAGCGGTGATCGACCGCTCATGACCTGAACTATGCCGCCAAAGCCTCGAATCAACTACAGTTGCCTCGGGGTAGGAAGTGGAGAGCGTCATGAGACTCGCTTCCTTTGAAACCGTTTTGGTCCTCGCATCGCTGACGATGCTCGCCCTTGTTGTGATGGGCGGATGATAAATCGGACTTCATACGCAAGAAGCAGTCTCCGTGTTGTCAACCCGGTGGCGGCTTTGCTGTGGAATCAGCTACCATCCCGCCGGGGTGAGGAAGCGGAGAACAGTGATGAAGTTCGCTTCCTTTGAGAACGTGCTGATGCTGGCGACATTGATGATGTTCGCCGTGTTCCTGGCGTGGAGCGTCAAGATCATCGTCGCCTGGACGTGAACGCGCGCTCGTGCGCAGCGTCCATAAGGCGGCCGCGGGCAGGGCGGGTCAGGCCATCAGCGGCTGCGGTCTCGCAAGTCGTCGGCGCCCCATCCTCAGGAACGCTTTTGGATAGTTGTTGGCGGCCATGACGGGCGCCTTCAGAACGGCAATCGCGCTGGCCATCATCGTGCGGCGGAACATGGAAACCTCCCGATCTCAAATCCGATCCGGCCATTGGTCGGCGGTGAAATCCGGGCGGGTTCAGCGGAGTGCCATCGCAAAGCCGTGACAGCCGCGTGAGCAGGATTCGGAATGGCCGGTTTGCGAATTGCGACCGGCCTTTATGATGTCGCCATGGTATTTGCGTGCACTTGTGCACAGACCCAGCCCCGGTCGCCCAGATAATGTGACGGCGGTGCGGCGAGCCCCCACCAAGGCCCGTCGAGCCCGCTACTAGAAACTTTTGGCCCCGGCGCCCCCATGCCGGGGCCTTTTTGCGCAACCTTGCCCTGCGCGCACAGCCAAGGGCTTTTGGATCGGTCGCCAGCGGATTGATCCGAGACTTTTCTCACCGGATGTAAAGATGCCGATTCCAGCGGGACCGGGGTTCTATTGGGCGATATGGCTGACTGAAATTCGCGGCCTCAAGCAGACAGGCGAACGAAGCGATGACTGGGAGGTGGTTTGGGTCTTCGAAAACAGCACTGATCCCGGCGAGAAGCATTTGCGGGTCATGGTGGTCGGAGTCGAAGAAACCCTGTCCCTGGCCGATTTCAGATGGGGCCCGGGGCCGATAACGCCTCCCTCGGCCGCTGAATGAGACTGGCGATCCCGGCAGGATTCGAACCTGCAACCCTCAGAGTAGAAATCTGATGCTCTATCCAGTTGAGCTACGGGACCGGACCGTTTGCGGCGGTGCAACAGCCCTTGTAACACTGCCAATATGAAAAATCCGCTGCGCCGCCAAGCGGGCTGGTCGAACCATTCGGTCATGCGACGCGACTAAGGCGGGCGGTGGGCCGTCCTGGCTACGATCCGGCCGCTGGTTGCGCCGTGCCGGACGCCCGTCCGGACGGCGACCTTGGGACCCGTTTGGCAATGCTTTGCGACCTTCTTGCTCGCCTCTCACGCTGCCATCAGTCCGTCACCTTTTCGCGCCCATTAATGCCTCACGCGGCTGAAGCCAGCCGTCCAAGGAGCTCCATCATGATCGGTTTGGTACGCGCCGCAGCGGTTTGCGCAACGCTGGCGCTTGGCCTGAATTCGGCGCTGGCGGCGGACAAGACCTTCAAGCGCGACGATCTTGCCGATTCCGCCATCAAGCTGGAGGCCGAGATCAGAAAAGAGGCCGGTCCCGTCGCCAAGACCACGGCGACGCTGAAGACCGACGCGGACGCTGCCTTCAGGCGCAACGATTTCCGCACCGGGCTCGATCTGCTGGGCAAGATTGCCGCCACCACGCCCGAAGACAGCGGCAACTGGCTGCGGCTCGCCCGCACCATCTTCCAGATCCGTCCCGTCAACTCGACCGAACAGACCTTCCTGCTCGAGCGCGCTTCGACCGCGGCCTACATCGCCTATCAGCGTGCCGGCAACGCGGGCGAGGAGGCGGATGCGCTGGCCGTGCTCGGCCGGGCGATGGCCGACCGCAAATTGTGGCGTCCGGCGCTGGATGCGATGCGGCTGTCGCTGGACCTGCGCGAAGTTGCCGACGTCAGGGGCCAGTATGAGAAGCTGCGCGACGAGCACGGTTTCCGCCTGCTCGACTACGCCGTGGATTCCGACGGCGCGACGCCGCGGGCCTGCTTCCAGTTCTCGGAGGAGCTTGCCAAGCGTGTCGACTTCTCGCCGTTCGTGGCGCAGGCCGGCTCCGACAAGCCGGCGCTTTCGTCCGAAGGCAAGCAGCTCTGCGTCGAAGGGTTGAAGCACGGCGAGCGCTACAACATCAATCTGCGCGCCGGCATGCCGTCGGCGGTGAAGGAGAGCCTGCCGAAATCGGCCGAGTTCAACATCTATGTGCGCGACCGCAAGCCCTTCGTCCGCTTCACGGGCCGCGCTTATGTGCTGCCGCGCACCGGCCAGCGCGGAATTCCCCTGGTCAGCGTCAATACCCCGGCGGTGACCGTCAATGTGTTCCGCATCGGCGACCGCAATTTGCTGAACACCGTGATCGATGGCGACTTCCAGGGCGCGCTCAGCCGCTACGAGCTGAACTCGCTCGGCGACGAGCGCGGCGTCAAGGTCTGGTCGGGCGAGCTAGCGACCGCGACCACGCTGAACCAGGACGTGACAACCGCTTTCCCGGTTGACCAGGCGCTCGGCGATCTGCAGCCGGGCGTCTATGTGATGACCGCAGCGCCCAAGAATCCGGGCAGCCAGGACGATAGTTCGCTGGCGACGCAGTGGTTCATCGTCTCCGACATGGGACTGACGGCGTTCTCCGGCAATGACGGCGTCCATGTCTTCGTCAATTCACTGGCGTCGACCGAAGCCGTCGGCAAGGCCGAGGTGCGACTGATCGCGCGTAACAACGAGATCCTTGCCACCCGCAAGACCGACGATGCCGGGCATGTGCTGTTCGAGACGGGACTGGCGCGCGGCGAGGGCGGGCTGTCGCCGGCGATGGTGACGGTCATGAGCGAGAAGGCGGACTACGCCTTCCTCAGCCTGAAGACCAACGCGTTCGATCTGACCGACCGCGGCGTCGCCGGCCGTATCGTGCCTGCGGGTGCGGATGCCTTTGTCTATGCCGAGCGCGGCGTCTATCGCTCCAATGAGACAGTCTATCTGACGGCGCTGTTGCGCAACGGGCAGGGCAACGCCGTCACGGGCACGCCGCTGACCCTGGTGATCGAGCGGCCGGATGGCGTCGAGTACCGCCGCGCCGTGCTGCCCGACCAGGGCGCCGGCGGCCGCTCGATGTCGATCCCGCTCAATTCCGCGGTTCCGACCGGGACCTGGCGGGTGCGCGCCTTCACCGATCCGAAGGCTGCCTCCGTGGGCGAGACCACCTTCATGGTCGAGGACTACCTGCCGGAGCGGATCGAATTCTCCATTACTTCCAAGGATAAGACCATCAAGGCTGAAGCTCCCGTGGAACTGAAGGTCGACGGCCGTTTCCTCTATGGCGCGCCCGCCTCGGGGCTGCAGATCGAGGGCGACATGCTGGTGACCACGGCTGCCTCCGGCCGGCCGGGCTACCCGGGCTACCAGTTCGGCGTGCCGGACGAAGAAACCTCCAGCAACGACCGCACGCCGCTGGAGAACCTGCCTGTTGCCGACGCCAATGGCGTTGCGACCTTCCCGGTCAGCCTTGCCAAGGCGCCGACGTCGACCCGGCCGCAGGAAGCGCAGTTCTTCATCCGCATGGCGGAGACCGGCGGCCGCGCGGTCGAGCGCAAGCTGGTGCTGCCGGTTGCTCCTGCCGCCAACCTGATCGGCGTCAAGCCGTTGTTCGGCGACAAGAGCGTCGCCGAAGGCGACAAGGCCGAGTTCGACGTTGTGTTCGTGGCGCCCGACGGCAAGCAGCTCGCGCGCAGCGGACTGCGCTACGAGCTGATGAAGATCGAGTCGCGCTACCAGTGGTATCGCCACAACTCCTATTGGGAATATGAGCCGGTGAAGTCGACCAAGCGCGTCGGCGACGGCGATCTCGCCCTTGCCGCCGATCAGGCGGCGCGGCTTTCCTTCGTGCCGCAGCCCGGCCGCTACCGCCTCGACGTGAAGTCGACGGAGGCCGACGGGCCGATCACGTCGGTGCAGTTCGACGTCGGCTGGTACTCCGAGGGCGGCGCCGACACGCCCGACCTGCTGGAGACCTCGATCGACAGGCCGGAATATCTTTCCGGCGACACCATGGTGGTGTCGGTCAATGCGCGCACCGCCGGCAAGCTTACGGTCAATGTGCTGGGCGACCGCCTGCTGACGACGCAGACCATCGACGTCAAGGAAGGCACCAGCCAGGTCAAGATCCCGGTCGGCAAGGATTGGGGCACCGGCGCCTATGTGCTGGCGACGCTGCGCCGTCCGCTCGATGCGGCAGCCCAGCGCATGCCCGGCCGGGCGATCGGCCTGAAATGGTTCGGTATCGACAAGAAGGCGCGGACGCTGAGCGTCGAGCTTGCGCCGCCGCCGCTGGTTCGTCCCGGCGGCGCGCTGAAGATTCCGGTCAAGCTCGGCGGTCTCAACCCCGGCGAGGACGCCAAGGTGGTCGTTGCCGCCGTCGATGTCGGCATCCTCAACCTCACCAACTACAAGCCGCCGGCGCCGGACGATTTCTATCTCGGCCAGCGCCGCCTGACGGCCGAAGTGCGCGATCTCTACGGCCAGCTGATCGACGGCATGCAGGGCACGCGCGGCCAGATCAAGTCGGGTGGCGACGCCGGAGCGGAGCTGACCGGCAGTCCGCCGACGCAAAAGCCGCTGGCGCTTTATTCGGGCATCGTCACGGTCGGTGCCGACGGCACGGCCGAGGTCAGCTTTGACATCCCGGAATTCGCCGGCACCGCGCGGGTGATGGCGGTGGCATGGACCGCCACCAAGCTCGGCCGCGCCACCACCGACGTCATCGTGCGCGATCCCGTGGTGCTGACTGCAACCTTGCCGCGCTTCCTTCTCAGCGGCGACAAGGGCACCGTGAATTTCGACATCGACAACGTCGAGGGGGCCGCGGGCGACTACACCATCAACGTGAAGACGAGCGGACCGGTGAAGGTGACCGGCAACCCGGCGACCACGGTGAAGCTTGCGGCCAAGCAGCGTACCTCGCTGGCGCTGGCGCTCGATGCGGGAGGGGCGGGGACCGCCAATCTCGACGTCGACATCAGGGGTCCGAACGGGCTGACGCTGGCGCGGCATTACGCGGTCGACGTCAAGGCGGCCAACCAGATCTTGGCGCGCCGCTCGATCCGCACGCTGGCGAAGGGTGAAAGCCTGACGCTGACCTCGGACATGTTTTCGGATCTGGTGTCGGGGACCGGCAGCGCGTCGATCTCCGTCAGCCTGTCGACCGCGCTCGATGCCGCGACCATCCTCAAGGCGCTGGACCGCTATCCGCATGGCTGCTCCGAGCAGATCACGAGCCGCGCGATGCCGCTGCTCTATGTCAACGATCTCGCGGCCGGCGCACACCTGGCGATGGATGCGGCCGTCGATCAGCGCATCAAGGATGCCATCGAGCGGCTGTTGGCCCGCCAGGGCTCCAACGGCTCGTTCGGCCTGTGGTTGGCCGGCGGCGATGACGCCTGGCTTGATGCTTACGTGACCGACTTCCTGACCCGCGCCCGCGAAAAGGGCTTTGCGGTGCCGGACATCCTGTTCAAGAGCGCGCTCGACCGCATTCGCAATTCGGTCGTCAATGCCGAGGAGCCCGAGAAGAACGGCGGCCGCGATCTCGCCTACGGTCTCTATGTGCTCGCCCGCAACGGCGTGGCGCCGATCGGCGACCTTCGCTATCTCGCCGACACGAAGCTTTCCTCGCTTGCGACGCCGATCGCGAAATCGCAGCTGGCGGCAGCGCTGGCGCTGGTCGGCGACAAGGCGAGGGCGGAGCGGGTCTATGGCGCGGCTTTGGAGGCGCTCAATCCGAAGCCTTCCATCGAGTTCGGCCGCACCGACTATGGCAGCGCGCTGCGCGATGCCGCAGCCCTCGTCTCGCTTGCCAGCGAAGGCAACGCGCCGCGGGCGACGCTGACGCAGGCCGTCCAGCGCGTCGAGGCGGCGCGGGGGCTGACGCCCTACACCTCCACGCAGGAGAACGCCTGGATGGTGCTGGCGGCGCGTGCGCTCGCCAAGGAGACGATGACACTCGACATCGACGGGGCGCCGGTCAAGCAGGCGGTATTCCGCAGCTACAAGGCGTCCGAAATGGCCGGCAAGCCGGTCAAGATCACCAACACCGGCGAAGCGCCGGTGCAGGCGGTGGTCTCGGTCTCGGGCTCCCCGGTCACGCCGGAGCCGGCTGCCTCGAACGGCTTCAAGATCGAGCGCGGTTTCTTCACGCTCGACGGCAAGCCCGCCGACGTCAGCAAGGCCAGGCAGAACGACCGTTTTGCCGTGGTGCTCAAGATCACCGAAGCCAAGCCCGAATACGGGCATATCATGGTGGCTGACTATCTGCCGGCCGGCTTCGAGATCGACAATCCGCGGCTGGTCTCCTCGGGCGACAGCGGCACGCTCGACTGGATCGAGGACGGCGAGGAGCCGGAACACACGGAGTTCCGCGATGACCGCTTCACCGCGGCCATCGACCGCGCCGCCGACGATCAATCGATCTTCACGGTCGCCTACATCGTGCGCGCGGTCTCGCCCGGCAAATACGTGCTGCCGCAGGCCTATGTCGAGGACATGTACAACCCCTCGCGCTACGGCCGCACCGCCACCGGCACGGTCGAGGTGCGTCCGGCGAAATGAGCCAACGCGGGGACCATATCAACTCGTCATGCCCGGGCTTGGCCCGGGCATCCACGGTTTCGGGCGACGCATGCAAAGACGTGGATGGCGGGGCCAAGCCCGGCCATGACGCGCGTAATGCTAGGCGTGGGCGCAAACTCCTGGTCGGTGTCGCGACGGCGTTTGTCGTCCTCACCTGCGTCTTTGCCGCCTGGGTGATCTCCCTCGGGCCGCTGCCGCTCGAGGAGGCCAGGCGCGTCTCCACCACCGTCGTCGATCGCAACGGCAAGCTGCTGCGCGCCTATGCGATGGCCGATGGGCGATGGCGGTTGCCTGCCGATGCGAGGCGCGATGTCGATCCGACCTACCTGAAGTTGCTGCTCGCCTTCGAGGACAAGCGCTTTTATTCCCACGCCGGCATCGATCCGCTGGCGCTGTCGCGCGCCGCGTTCCAGCTGGTCACGAGCGGGCACATCGTCTCCGGCGGTTCCACCATCACCATGCAGCTGGCACGGCTGATGGAGCCGCGGCGCGAGCGCTCGGTTTACGCCAAGGTTCGCCAGATGGTGCGCGCGGTGCAACTGGAGCGGCAGCTCGGCAAGGACGAGATCCTCGATCTTTATCTCGCGCTGGCGCCGTTCGGCGGCAATCTCGAAGGCATCCGCGCCGCCTCGATCGCCTATTTCGGCAAGGAGCCGAAGCGGCTGTCGCTGGCGGAAGCCGCGGTCCTGGTGGCGCTGCCGCAGTCGCCGGAAACGCGTCGTCTCGACCGCTATCCCGATGCGGCGCGTCTCGCGCGCGACAAGGTGCTCGGCCGCATGGTCGAGGAGGGCGTCGTCGCCGGCGAAGATGCCGCCCAGGCCAAGGCATCGGCCGTTCCCAAGATGCGCAAGCCGATGCCGATCCTGGCGCCTCACTCGTCGGACCAGGCAGTGGCGACCTTCAAGGATATGCCGGTGATCCGCCTGACACTCGATGCGAACTTGCAGAAGGTGCTGGAGGCGCTGGCGCGTGACCGCGCCCTGGCACTGGGATCAGAGATTTCCATCGGCATCATCGCGCTCGACAATGAGAGCGGCGAGGTGCTCGCCCATGTCGGCTCGGCCGATTACTTCGACGAGCGGCGGGCAGGGCAGGTCGACATGACCCGTGCGGTGCGCTCGCCGGGCTCGACGCTGAAGCCCTTCATTTATGGGCTGGCCTTCGAGGACGGCTTCGTCCATCCGGAAAGCCTGATCGACGACCGGCCGATCCGCTTCGGCTCTTACGCGCCGGAAAACTTCGACATGACCTTTCAGGGCACCGTGCCGGTGCGCCGGGCGCTGCAGCTTTCGCTCAACGTGCCCGCGATTGCGCTGCTCGACCGCGTCGGCTCGAGCCGGCTGTCGTCGCGGCTGAAACAGGCGGGCGCTTCGCTCGTCCTGCCGAAGGACGAGGCGCCGGGCCTCGCCATGGGGCTCGGCGGCGTCGGCGTCACCTTGCAGGACCTGGCGCAGCTCTATGCCGGCCTGGCGCGGCTCGGCACGACAAAGCCGCTGCGCGAGATCGCCATGGTCCGGGACGAGCGCGAGCCGATGCGTCTGATGGACCAGGCGGCGGCCTGGCAGGTCGGCAACGTCCTGATCGGAACGCCGCCGCCGGAGAATGGCGCGCATAATCGCATCGCCTTCAAGACCGGCACCAGCTACGGCTATCGCGATGCCTGGTCGGTCGGCTTCGACGGCAAGATCACCATCGGTGTCTGGGTCGGAAGACCAGATGGTGCGCCGGTTCCGGGGTTGATCGGCCGCTCGGCCGCTGCGCCGATCCTGTTCGACGCCTTCGCGCGCACCGGCAAGATTCCTGCGCCGCTGGCCAAGGCGCCCAAGGGCGCGCTGATTGCCAGCAATGCCAAATTGCCGCCCCCGCTGCGCCGGTTCCGACCCATGGGCGAGCTGGTGCGCGCCGGGAGCGATCTCGCACCCCGTATCCAGTTCCCGCTCAATGGCTCGCGGATCGATGTCGATCGCTCCGGCGACGGACAGAACGCGGCGATGCCGGTCAAGGTCGCAGGTGGCGTGCTGCCGATGACCGTTCTGGTCAACGGCACCGCGGCCGGCGAGATCGACAGCCGCCGCCAGCGGCTGGTCGAGCCGCCCGGGCCGGGCTTTGCCCGCCTCACCGTGATCGACGCCACGGGCGCGGCGGACACAGTTGTCGTCAGAATTCAATAGACGCACCCTAAGCGGTTGTAGGAACGGCGGTTTCGGCGTATGCGGAACCGATGGCCGAGACCTATGCCCGCCCCCGATTTGGCGAACCGCGTGAGCCGAAGAACCGGGTGGATCCGGGTGGCCGGCTTGCCCGCGTCATCGATCTGGTCGCCGGCAGTCACGCCCGCGCTGCGGCGTTCCTGCTGCTTTGCGCCATGCTGTTCTACCTGCCGGGCTTCTTCACCATTCCTCCGATCGACCGCGACGAGGCGCGCTTTGCGCAGGCGACCCGGCAGATGGTCGAGAGCGGCGATTTCGTTGACATCCGCTTTCAGGACGACGTTCGCTACAAGAAGCCGGTCGGCATCTACTGGATGCAGGCCGCCGCGGTCGAGGTGGCCTCGGCGGCGGGGCTGCCGCGGCCGCAGGCGCGGATCTGGATCTATCGCATTCCATCTCTGATCGGCGCCGTCGGTGCGGTGCTGCTGACCTATTGGACGGCGCTTGCCTTCGTCACGCGGCGCGGCGCGATCCTGGCCGCGCTGATCATGTGCTCGTCGGTGCTGCTCAGCGTCGAGGCGCGGCTCGCCAAGACCGACGCCATGCTGCTGCTTACCGTTGTCGCGGCGATGGGGGCGATGGCGCGCGTCTATCTCACGTGGCAACGCGGCGAGGATCCTGTGCATCCGCCATGGCGGGCACCAGCGATCTTCTGGACGGCGCTGGCAGGCGGCATCCTGCTGAAGGGGCCGCTGATCCTGATGTTCGTCGGGCTTGCCATCGTGATGCTGGCGATCCTCGACCGCAACGCTGCGTGGCTGTGGCGGCTGCGGCCGGTCTCGGGCCTGATATGGACCTTGATGCTGGTACTGCCCTGGTTCGTTGCGATCTTCTGGCGTGCAGGCGAGACCTTTTTTACTGATTCCGTCGGTGGCGACATGCTGGCGAAGTTTGTCGGCCAGGAGTCGCATGGTGCGCCGCCCGGTCTCTATCTCCTGCTGTTCTGGGTGACGTTCTGGCCCGGCGCGGTACTGGCCGGTCTTGCCGCGCCCGCGGTGTGGCAGGCGCGGCGCGAGCCCGGCGCACAATATCTGCTGGCATGGCTGATCCCGTCATGGATCGTGTTCGAACTGGTGCTGACCAAGCTGCCGCATTACGTTCTGCCGCTCTACCCGGCGATCGCGATCCTCGCGGTCGGCGCGCTGGAACGGCGAGTGCTGTCGCGCAGGCCCTGGATCGTGCGCGGCACGGCCTGGTGGTTCGTGGTCCCGGCCGGCGGTTCGGTGCTCGCCATCGTCGGTGCCATCACGTTGACGCGGCAGCCGGTGTTCCTTGCCTGGCCGTTCGTGGCGGGAGCGCTGATCTTCGGCCTTATCGCGTGGTGGCTTTATGACGACGGCCATGCCGAACGCTCGCTGCTCAACGCGGTGGTTGCTTCGCTGTTCCTCTCCCTTGCCACCTATGGCGCGGTGGCGCCGGCGCTGACGCGGCTGTTTCCGAGCCCGGAAATTGCGCGCGCGCTGCGCAACGTGAAATGCGTCGGGCCGAAGATCGCCTCGGCCGGATTCCACGAGCCAAGTCTCGTCTTCATGACCGAGACTTCGACGCTGTTGACCGACGGCTCGCGCGCGGCCGATTTCCTCAACCAGGGCACCTGTCGCTTCGCGCTGGTCGAGGCACGCTCGGAGCGCAGTTTCGTGGCGCGCGCCGAAGCCATCGGGTTGCGCTACAACGTGCTGACCCGGGTCGAGGGCTTCAATTTCTCGCAAGGCAAGGCGATCTCGATCTCGATCTTCCGGTCCGAGGGTACGGAATAATGACCAAGGAAGGCGTGTCGCCGCATTACGTCGGCCGCTTCTTCGGTACGCTGCTGGCATCGTTCGCCCAGCTCGTGCGCTCGCCGTCGCATTCACGCCGTGCCGAGGCCGGCCGACGCGCCGCGCGCCATGGCCTGTGGCTGATCGCGGGCCTCGGCGCCGCCGTCATCGTCCTGATGTACCTGCTGGACGTCGCCGAAATCCGCCTGATGCCGCCGCGCGGCACCCCCGGACTGTGGTGGGTGCGTATTTTGACCGACTTCGGCAAGGCAGCCTATGTGCTTTGGACGCTGTTCGGATTGATGGCCGTCGTGCTGGTCGCATCCGCCGCCATGCAGGGTACGACGCGCTCGCTGTTGCTCGGGCTTGGTACGCGCTTGCAGTTCCTGTTCTTCGCGGTGCTGACGCCCGTCATGATTGGAGAGGTGTTGAAGTGGGCGGTCGGACGCGGCAGGCCGTTCGTCGGCGGTGAGGCCAATGCCTTCAACTTCCAGCATTTCGGCGGCAGCGAGGCGTTTGCCAGCTTTCCGTCCGGACATGCCAACACGGCCTTCGCATTGGCCTTTGCGGTGGCTGCGCTGTGGCCGCAGACGCGCTTCGTCATGCTGGTCTACGCCGTCATCATCTGCGCGACGCGCCTGGTCCTGCTTGCACATCACCCGAGCGACGTGGTCGCCGGCGCGCTGGTCGGCGTGATCGGGGCCTCGATGGTGCGCTACTGGTTCGCGGCGCGCCGGCTCGGCTTCGCCATCGAGCGGGACGGCACGATCATGGCGCTTCCCGGGCCTTCCCTGGAACGCCTCAAAAGGGTTGCCCGGGGCGCGCCGGGTCCATAAAAGCGGCTGCCGGTCGCCTCTCGCGCTTCCAGCCACTCAACCAGCCAAGAGCCTCGATTTGCCGTCTCCTGAAGTCGCTGCGATTGCCGTTTCCATCGTCGTGCCCGTGCGCAACGAAGAAAACAATGTCGCGCCGCTGATAGCCGAAATCGCCAGTGCGCTCGACGGCCGATGGGCCTACGAGATCATCTACGTCAACGACGGCTCGACCGATACGACCGGCGATAAGCTCACCGAATTGAAGAAGCGCTACAGCCAGCTTCGCCAGATCAGGCACGCAACTTCGGGCGGGCAATCGGCTGCGGTGCGCAGCGGCGTGCGCGCGGCGCGCGGTGGGATCGTGGCGACGATGGACGGCGACGGCCAGAACAACCCGGCCTTCCTGCCGGAACTGATCGCGGCGGTCGAGAAGGGCGGCGGCCGGATCGGGCTCGCGGCGGGCCAGCGCGTCGGGCGCAAGGACACCGGGTTCAAGAAACTTCAGTCGCGGGTAGCCAATACGGTGCGCAGTGCCATCCTGCATGACGGCACCCGCGACACCGGCTGTGGGCTGAAAGCGTTCCCGCGCGAGGTGTTTCTGGCGATGCCTTACTTCGACGGCCTGCACCGGTTTCTACCGGCGCTGGTGCGGCGCGAGGGCTTTGACATTGCCTATGTCGACGTGGTCGACCGTCCGCGCCATTCCGGCGTGTCGAACTACGGTTTCTTCGACCGGCTCTGGATCGGCATCATGGATCTCGCCGGCGTGTGGTGGCTGATCCGCCGCAAGAGGCCGACGCCTGTTGCCAGCGAGGTGCAGTGATGCTCATTCAATACGGGCAGGCGCTCGGCGATTATCTCTACGACGTCTTTGTCGCCAAGTTCGACTTCTGGCTGGCTTTCGGCCTCGTCGCGCAGCTGTTCTTCACCGCGCGATTCCTGGTGCAATGGATCGCCAGCGAGAGGGCCGGCAACAGCGTGGTGCCGATGGCGTTCTGGTTCTGCTCGATGGGCGGCGGACTGATGACGCTGGTCTATGGCATCGTCAAGCGCGAGCCGGTGATCATTCTCGGACAGGCGCTGGCCACGATCATCTATATCAGGAACATCATGCTGATCGTGAAGAACCGCGGCACCGGCTCGAAGACGCTGGACCGCTGAGAGCCTGCGCAAAAAAATGAACCGAGGCGCTTGTGGACGCTTGAGACTAGCGCCCGGGCGCGAGGAGCGAAGCGGCGGGCGCGACGTCGCTGTCGGCCGCGCGATGGGCGGCAAGCTCACCCGCCGCGTCGAGCACGGGGTAGGCCACCGAACAAATATGCGAGTGGATGCGCCTGAGGTCGCGCAGCACGTCGAGGTGAAGCGAGGTCGTCTCGATGGTCTCGGGGCGGCCTTCGCGCAGGCGTTCGAGATGGCGCTCGGTGGCGGCAAGCTCGGCATTGCGCAGGGCGTTCTTCTCGACCAGCAGCTTGCGCGCCTCGTTGACTTCGCCCGACATGAAGACGCCGAAGGCGATGCGGAGCGAATCCACGATGCGCTTGTGGAAGGCCGATAGCTCGTCGGCCCCCTCGCTGGAAAACTGCAGCCGCCGCTTGATCTTCTTGGTCGCAAGCTCGCTGAGGTTCTTGTCGATGATGTCGCCGATATGCTCGAGATTGATGGCGAAGGAGACGATTTCCATCGCCCGCTTGCCTTCGCGCTCGTCGAGGCTGCCGCGGGTCAGCTTGGTGACGTAGAGCTTGATGGCCTCGTCGAGGCTGTCGACGCTGTTGTCGGCCTTCGATACTTCGTCGACCAGGGCGCGGTCGTTGTTCATCATCGCCGTCATTACCTTGCGCAGCATCACCTCGACATGATCTCCCATGTGGAGGGTCTCGCGAGCCGCGTCGGCAAGCGCCAGCGAGGGCGTCTCCAGCGCGGTCTCGTCGAGATAGCGCGGGCGCAGCGGGTCGGTCTCCTGCTTGCGTTGCGGCAGGAATTTGCTGAGGAGGCGCGCGAGGCCGTCGAGCAGCCCGATGAACAGTACCGCGGTGCCGACGTTGAAGGCGATGTGGAAAGCGGCGGTGGCCTTAGTGAGATCAGGCTGCACGCTCGGCAGCCATTGGCTGATCGGGCCCAGGAACGGCGCCACCAGCAGAATGCCGATGACACGGTTTGCGAGGTTGCCGAGCGGCAGGCGATAGCTTGCAGGGTTGTCGCGGCGGGTGCCCTCGACCAGCGGATTGATGGCGCTGCCGAGATTGGCGCCCAGCACCAGCGCCAGGGCAGCATGGGGTGTCACGAAATGCGCGTAGGCGAGCGACATGATCAGGAGGACGCTGGCGACGCTGGAGTGGACGACCCAGGTGACGATGGCTGCGATGACGATGCAAAGCACGGGATCGCCGGTGATTGCGCTCATGAAGACGCGAACACCCGAAGCGTTCTCGGCCGGCGCCAGCGTATTCAGCAATATGTGCAGGGCAAGCAGCATCAGGCCGAGGCCAATCGAAACCCTGCCGAGGTCCTTGATGCGCGAACGCGGTCCGCTGCGGAAGGCGACGAGGCCGATGATGAACAGTATCGGCGCCACCTCGGCAATGTTGAACGACAGCACCTGCACGATCAGCGTGGTGCCGACATTGGCGCCGAGCATGATCGCCAACGCAGGCACCAGGGCGACAAGGCCTTCGGCGCTGAAGGAACTGGTGATCAGTGCGGTCGCCGTGCTGCTCTGCAGGACCGCCGTCAGGCCGAGGCCGGCAGCAAAGGCCGAGAAGCGGTTGTCGAGTGCCCTGGAGAGCAATTGCCGCAGATCCGGTCCGAAAGCGCGCAGGATGCCGCTGTGGACCATGTGCAGGCCCCACAGCAGCAGCGCTACGCCCCCCATCAGATCGAGAAGGATGATCGTTCCCATGCCAGTCGAGGCCTCAAATCGAGTCGAAGGGTCAGGCTATCGGCAAATGGCCGCGGATCAACCCTTGTTTTCCAGAAAGTCAAGGACTTGCCGTGGCTTAGGCCGACCCTTCAAGTGGGCGCAAACGGCCAATGGATGTAAACGGAGAGGTAAGCCATTTGTTACATTGCAAGCGATTGCGTTCGGCGAATTCCAACACCTAGCCGCTATAGGTTCTAGTCTCTTCAGTGCGTTACCAGCGAAGCGGGACCGGGAAATGTTCGTCAATCGGCGCAAGAGCGAGCGTGTTGTCTGCAACAGGGTTGCCAAGATCCAGTTTGGAACCGGGGCCCTGCCGCGCGACTGCCAAATCACCGACATTTCGGACGGCGGCGTCAAAGTGATCGCCGACTATGCGGACATCCCGTCCGAGTTCACCATCATCCTGGCCACCGGCCGGCCGCGCCAGTGCCGCCTTGCCTGGCGGATCGGCTGCGAATTCGGCGCGGAATTCATGGACAGGGCCTGACCGGCCGCGTTTCCAGAGCCGCTGCTCCGGGAATTTAACCCAACATTAGGCTTAAGCTGTGAGCATCCGCGGACCGTCGCCTGATGAGTCCGTGAGTAGATGCCCGCAAAATACCCCCGACAGCCCGGCCCCGTCAGGCGTCTTGCTCCTGCCGTTGCTTGCATGATCCTGGCCGCGGGGCTCTGGGGCTGCCAGACCTCCGGTCCTTCCGACATCACGGGTTCTCTCGGCGAGAAGGCGGAAGCCAAGGCCTCCGACCCGCGCCGCGACGTCGACACCTATCGCGAGCGCTTCAAGGCCAATCCCAAGGATAGCGAAGCGGCGCTGAAATACGGCAAGGCCTTGCGCACCATCGGACAGAAGGCGCAAGCCGTCGCCGTGCTCGAGCAGGCATCGATGTCCAATCCAGGCAATGAGGCGCTGCTTGCGGGATACGGCCGTGCGCTGGCCGACAACGGCAATTTCCAGCAGGCTTTCGACGTGCTGGGACGGGCCCACAAGCCCGAGGATCCCGATTGGAGCATCCTGTCGGCGCAGGGCGCCACGCTGGACCAGCTCGGTCGCTTCGAGGAAGCGCGGCAGTATTATGCGAGCGCATTGAAGATCGCGCCCGACGAACCCAGCGTGCTTTGCAATCTCGGGCTCTCCTATGTCCTGTCCAAGGATCTGCCGAAGGCCGAGGAGACACTGCGTCGGGCCTACGGCTTGGCCGGCTCGGATATGCGCATCCGCGCCAACCTCGCGCTCACGGTCGGCCTGCAGGGCCGCATGAGCGAGGCCGAGTCGATCATGAAGGCCGATCTGCCGCCGGAAGAGGCGACCCAGAACATCGCGGCGCTGAAGCAGATGCTGACGCGCAAGAAGGCGAGCGCCGACGACAAGATGCCGGTGGCCTCGACCAGCCGCTCGGATTGACTTAGCAACCAAGCGGCGGCGACGAGGCCGCGCTGCGCCGCGTCAGGATGCGCGCCGCAGCTTGTTGATGATCGGCGTCAGGAACGAGTCCTTCTTCGGCTCGCTGCGGCCGGTCAGGCGTCGCGCCATCTGCTGGAACATCCTTGCGGCGCGGTGCTTGGCGGCAACCTCCACGATCATCTGACCGTTGTTGGCGGCTTCGCCGAACGTCCGGGAATCGAAGGGGATGCTGGCGATCGGCAGGCTCTCGATCGTCTTGGCAAAGGCTCGCACCTCGATCTCCGGGCGCTTGTGCATGCCGACCTGGTTGATGCAATAAAGCGGCGGACGGTCATTGGGGCGCGCCGACTTCAGCAGGCTTATCATGTTCTTGGCGTTGCGCATGTTGGCAAGATCAGGCTCGGCGACAATCAGGATGTCGTCGGCGCCGACCAGAGCCCGCCGCGTCCAGGCGCTCCACTGGTGCGGCATATCGAGGATGATGCAGGGCGTGGTCATGCGCAGCGTATCGAAGATGGAATCGAACGCGTCCGCCCCGAAATCATAGACCTGATCGAGCGCGGCGGGCGCCGCCAGCAGGTTGAGATTGTCGGTGCATTTGGCGTACAGACGCTCCATGAAGGAGCTGTCGAGCCGGTCCGGCGAAAACACCGCGTTGGCAATGCCCTGCACCGGATCCTGGTTGTAGTCCAGGCTGGCGGTACCGAAGGCAAGGTCGAGGTCGATCACGACGGAGTCGAGACCAACGTCGCGGGCGATGTGCCAGGCGACGTTGTGGGCGATGGTGGAAGCGCCGACGCCGCCCTTGGCGCCGACCACCGCGATCATGCGGCCCACGGTGACGGCTTCCGAAGCGGAAAACAGGCTGCAGATCGAGCGCACGACGTCGAGCACCTCGACCGGGCCGATCACATAGTCGTTGACGCCGCGGCGGACCAGCTCGCGATAGGGCGCGATGCCGCCAGCCGCGCCGATCACGATCACGCGTGTGCCGGGATCGCAGACGCTGGCGAGTTCGTCGAGGCCGGCAAGGATGTCGGTGTCGCCTTCGGTCTCCAGCATGATGACGTTCGGCGTCGGAGCCGTATGATAGGCCTCGATCGCGGCCACGATGCCGCCCATGTGCACCGAGAGATGCGCTTTTGCCAGCCGTCGGTCTTCAGCCGCAGCCCGCGCGGTGGCGGCGGTCGCTTCGCTGACGCAAAAGACCTGAACCGAGACGCGCGGTGCAGGAGAGATGTAATCGTCGGCATGCTGCTGCGAGGGCGGCAGGTCGGCTTCTTCTGTGGTTCGCTTGGAGCGGCTCATCATTTACCCGTGTCGCTCAGTTTGGCTTTGTCGGATTCCGGATACACCGTCGCGCTCGAAACGCCCTTGCGATACTTCTCGAACGATTGGGTGCGCCGCATCGTGTAGGCTGGGGCCTCCGGCCGCGGCTGCTCGAGGTCGGCGGGATTGTCCACCATGGCGGCGAGGTTGCGCTGGGTCGCGCAGCCGAAATTGTAGTATTGCCTGTTTTCGTTGTAGCCGGGGTTGTCGATCGACGGGCCGAGATCAGCCGGCCACATGCCGCAAGGACCCGCCACCGCGGAAATCTTCGGATAGCTCAGGCGGATCGTGGCGAAGCGCTCGGGATCGTCGGGCGAGTAGCGATGGATGCGAATGGCATCGGATGGCACGCCGGCGGCCGACAGGGTGTGACGGATTTCGCGCGCAGCCGAGGCGGAGGCGCGCGCATTCGGCGTGTTGACGGGGACATCGACGACAACGCCGCCGGTTCCCTCGCGCAGCCAGCTCTGGCCGAAGCCTGCGACGTCGGCGCGCTGCGGGCCGGACAGTCCGCCGCGGCCGGCGCCGACGAACACGACGATGGAGTGATTGGCCTCCTGCACGGCGATCGGGTGGCGCTGGCGGTAGTCGTTGGGCACGCTTGCGGTCACCACTTCCGGCGAGGTCCAGCATCCGCCGAGCGCGGCTGAAAGGGCGGCGATGGCGGCGATGCCGCGAAGCCTGCGAGTTGTCGATGTTGCGGTCATTGTCTGTTTCCCCAGCCCCGAGCGATCCCGTCAGTCGATGATGAAGCCAAAATAGCCGGGGTGGCCGGCGCCGGTTTCGACGCGGGCGGCAACGCCGTAGATCCGGTTGATGCGTGCCAGCAGCGTCGATTGCGAGTCGTTGGCCGGCGCAAAGCCGTCATCGGGACGCGACAATTCCTTCTGGGCGACGGCGCGCACGACATAGGGCGTCACCAGCACCATCAGTTCGGTCTCGTTGTTGACGAAATCCTGGCTGCGGAACAGGCCGCCGAGGATGGGCAGCTGGTCGAGGCCGGGCAGGCCGTTGACCGCCTGCCGGGTCTGCTGCTGGATCAGGCCGGCCATCGCCATCGAGCCGCCGGAGGGAATTTCCAGCGTCGAGTCGGCGCGGCGGGTCCGGATCGAGGGAACGGTCAGCGAGTTGCCGTTCTGGTTCAGCGTGATCGCGTTGTCGTTCGAGAGTTCCGAGACTTCCGTCATCACGCGGAGGCTGATGCGGCCTTCGGTCATGACGACGGGGGTGAAGTTCAGAGAAATGCCGAACTTCTTGTACTGGATCTGCGTCGTGCAGACATGCGTGACGGGATCGCAGGAATAGCCGGCCGGGATCGGGAATTCACCGCCGGCGATAAACGTCGCGGATTCGCCGGAGATGGCGGTGAGGTTGGGTTCGGCCAGCGTGCGCACCACGCCGGCGCTTTCCATGGCGCGCATGGTGGCCTGAACCTGCGGTACGCCCTTGAGAATGGAGCCGGCCTGGAAACCGTTGTCCGAGACCAGCGGACGGCCGTAGGCGGTGAAGGGATTGCTGTTGTTGAAGTTCACCACGGCCGTGCCGTAGTTCATGCTGGCGCTGATATCGACGCCCATCTGCTTGACGATGTCCCGGCGGACCTCGGCGACGTGGACCTTCAGCATCACCTGGTCGCGGCCGCGCACCACGATGGAGTTGACGACCTTGTCGGCGGAGCCGACCAGCTTGGTTGCGATGTCGCCGGCCTGCTGCGCCTCGATCGGGCTCGACACCGAGCCGGTAAGGATGACGCCGTCACCGACGCCTTCGATCTGGACACCGGGAATGGAGCGCAGGGCCGCGCGGATGCCGTTGAGGTCGCGCTTGATGGCGATATCGTAGGAGGTGATCTGGTTGCCGTCGGCATCGAAGAACACGACATTGGTCTGGCCGACGGCCGCGCCGATGATGTAGGCGCGCTGCGACGAGCGGATCACGGCGTTGGCGATCTTGGGATCGGCCACCAGCACGTCCTTGGCCTCGCGCGGCAGGTCGATCACGCTGGACTTGCCGACACCGAGGGCCAGGAAGCGGGTCTTCACCGGGCCGATCGAGCCGGTGACCTGCGGGGCCTGTTCTGCGGTGGCTGCACCCGTCGCCGGTTGCGCGGCAGGTGCCGTGGAAGCGGGCGCCTGAGGAGGACTGGTTTCCGTCGCATTGGCCGGCCAGAGAACCGGGGATAACGCGAGCGCGGCGACCGCCGAGAACGAAAGCATGCGAAGACGTTCGCTTCGCACCGGATTGTCACCGCTTGTCTTGTTACGCATGATACTGGTCACTTCTGTGTCGTCATCGAACTCTGCACGCCGTAGCGCACCACATTGACGCTGGCGCCCTTCCTGGACGCGGCGCCTTCTTCCGCATTGTTCTCGGAAATGTTGACATCGGCGATCGAGCGCAGGGCCAGAGACAGCGTGCCGGACTGGCGCGCGCGCGCCAGCGTCTCGGACTGCTCGGGCTTCAGCTCCAGCGTCACCGTACGGCCGACGAGCGCGTTCTGGCCTTCCTTCTCCTTCGGCGCCTGGTCGATCGCGAGCACGCGCACATTGGGCAGTATGATCTCGGAATTGACGATGTCGGGGCCGCTCTTGTTGTCGGCGCTCTTGTCACGCCGGGTCAGGATCACGTCGACGCGGTCGTTTGGCAGGATGAAGCCGCCGGCGCCGGTTTCTGCGGAAATTTCGGTGGAAACCGCGCGCATGCCGCTCGGCAGGATCGCGGCCATGAAGCCGGAGCCATCGGCCTTCACCAGCTTGGGTTCGCGGATCGGCTCGCCGGCAATGAAGGGCGCGCGCGCGATCATGCCCACGATCTGCGTGTTGGCTTCCGGACGCTCGCCCCGCTTGATGAAGGTGTTGCTGGCCGCCGCGGCCGGCCAGGTCTGCCATTGCAGATCGGCCGGCTTCACCGACTGGCCGAGACCGATCTCGTTCTTGGCAACCAGGACCTCGACAGTGGGCAGTTGCGCGACGGGCTGGGCCGGAGCCTGCGCCTTGTCGTCCGTTCCGCGTGCGAGATAGGCGGCGACGGCGCCGGCGCCAAGCGCGATGGAAAGGACGACGATCTGTGCTGTCTTCATACGCGTTTACTGTCCGCTTCTCACGCCGTGAAGCCATCAGCCCCACGGCGGCCTCTCATCCCATCCCGACATTGAGGACTAAGCGGCAAAGGTATATGGGCGCTTGCGTGGCGGAACGCGGGCGCGGGAACTCGTCGCCATGGTGAACGGTTGGTTATCGAGCCCGTGGGCGACCGGGCTAAATGCCGTGGCGGCCACGTATTTTGACGGGACCTCGCGGCGGGGACACGCGTGCGCCGTACAGACGCCGCGAAGCCGCCACGGTGGTTAATGAAATCCGATCGCCAGTCTTTACTGCGCGGCCTTCAGTGCGGCAAAACCGCGGTCGAGATCGGCCTTGAGGTCGTCGACATTCTCAAGTCCGATGTGCAATCGCAGTGTCGGGCCTCCCGGCGACCACTTGGTCGCAGTACGGTAGCCCTCGCAGTCGAAGGGGATGATCAGGCTCTCGAAGCCGCCCCAGGAAAAGCCCATGCCGAACAGCGTCACCGTATCGAGCAGGGCATCGACGGCCTTCTGCGGAACCGGATTGAGCACGATGCTGAACAAGCCGGAAGCGCCGGTGAAATCCCGTTTCCAGATCGCGTGCCCCGGATCGCTCTCGAGGCCGGGATGCAGCACGCGGGCGACTTCCGGCCGCGCGGCGAGCCAGCGCGCCATCTCGAGCCCGGAGCGGTGATGCTGCGCCAACCGCACCGCCAGCGTACGCGTGCCGCGCAGCGCTAGGAAGACGTCGTCCGGGCCAGCGCAGACGCCGAGCAGACGGATCGTCTCCGTTACCATCGGCCAGGCCTTCGCATTGGCCGAGATGGTGCCGAACATGATGTCGGAGTGGCCGCCGATATATTTGGTGGCGGCTTGCATGCTGATGTCGACGCCGAGTTCGAGCGAGCGGTGAAACAGAGGCGTCGCCCAGGTATTGTCGTCGATCACGAGTGCGCCGCGCGCATGCGCGACTTCGGCGATGGCGGGGACGTCGGGCATTTCGAAGGACTGCGAGCCGGGAGCCTCGACCAGCACGGCTTTCGTGTTCGGCTTGAAGAGCTTTTCGATGGCGCTGCCGATCCGCGGGTCGAAGTAGGTGGTCTCGACGCCGTAGCGGGCGAGCAGGCCGTTGCAGAAGTTCCGCGACGGACGATAGACATTGTCGCACACCAGAAGATGGTCGCCCGCTTTCGTCACCGAGAGCAGCGTGGTGGAGATCGCCGCAAGGCCGGAGGGTGCGATGCCGACCCCGGCGCATTGCGGGCCTTCCAATCCCATCATGACGTCTTGCAGCGCGCGCGTCGTCGGTGTGCCGTGGCGGCCATAGGTGTATTCGGCGCGGTGAGCGTGCAGGTCTTCCGCGGTCGGATAGAGAACCGTCGAGCCGTGGAATACGGCCGGATTGACGAAGCCCTTTTGCGCGTCGCGGTCGCGTCCGGCGGTCACCAGGCGTGTTTCGGCTTGTTGCGATACGCCTTTTCGGTCAGCCCCCGATGATTTCATGTACTTGCACCAAGATTTTTGCCGCAACCGCTGCGCGCACTGCCCGTTTCGGCGGCATGCCGGGGTCTTTTGACTAATAACAGGACACAGAACTCGGCCGTCAACCCCTTGACCCGGCTCGCCAGTCGTTCTGTGATGGCACCGACTATCCATGTCGCCGCAAGTTGAGGGGCCTGCCGCGACCGCCGATCCATCGCTTGACCTGCGATTTGCGCCGAACCGTCGGTTTTGGCGCTG
>JAXMDE010000011.1:0-124401 GCA_046349015.1 Bradyrhizobium sp.
GTGATGTCGGGGCGAAGCGCATTGGTGCGTGCGACGATGCCCTCGATCCGCTTCAGCGACATCCAGGGATCGCAGGCGTGGAGATCGGCGATGACCGCGATCCTCAGCCTGAAATCGGAAGGCCATTGTGGCGGCGCCAGATGGTAGCCCGTGACGCGCAGCCGCTCCGGCTCCACGCCGAATCCATAGGCCGCGGTTGAGACGCCGGTCGCGCCGAACCCGCCCATCGCCTTCAGGAAACGCCGCCGCGTAAGCATGTGAGTCCGTCTGTGATACCACATAGCGTGGGGCCGGATTGCAGCGGAAATCGGCCACGTTCGTGCAGATCGTCAGCAGATGCTCTGCATCAACTCACCAGCGGTTGTCGCCGATCAATGCATCCAGGCGCGCCTTCAGCTCCTCGGGCGCGCGGAAATACCAGACCCCGCCGAGCAGGTCGGCAAAGCGCTTGTTGGCGGCCGCCTCGCGCTCGATACGGTCGATGGTCCGCATGCTGATGACGTCCTCGAGCGGACCGGCGGCGAGCATCGACAGCAGCACCGGATTCGTTTCGATGCGCAGCACTTCGAGGATCAGATCGATGGCGCGGTCCGGATCGTCCTCGCGCAAGTCACGCTCGTAATCCATAAGCGCGAAGAAATTGTCGTCGCGGTCGCGGTCCGATTTCGAATACTGTTCGACCCAGGCGCGCGCGAGCGCGGCGATGGACATGTTGGCGCAATCGAGCGGATGCTGTGGACGATGCCGCGCGGTGTCGTCAATCTCCCAGGCGTCGCGGTCGGCAATCGCCTCGATGCGGCGCTCGAACGCCTTTCCCGTGCCGAAGCGGATGCCGCCGAGCAGCCAGCGCAGCTTTGCATTGCCGCGGACGGCCGCCTCGAGGCGGTCGATCATTTCTGCGCCATGCGTAAACATCAGCGACAGCATCAGCTTGTCGTTGAGCAGCATCACCGTCGGCTTGTCCTGTTCGGAAGCCAGCACTTCGAGCACGAGATCGAGCGCACGGTCGGGCTGATCGCCGGGCAGATGGTCGAAATAGACTTTTGCCGCCCACACGCTGCCGGTCTGGTCGCGGCGGCTGATGCGCTGCAGCGCGCACCACATCATGGCCAGCTGCGGGATCGGAAGCGCGTCAAACAGGGCATTCGCCTCTTCGTCGCCGGCAAGATCCGGCACGGAAGCGCCAACGGTGGTTGCGTCTTCGGCAGTAACCATGAAACTGGCTTCCCGTGAAACTACGGGCCGATATGCGGCCGGGCGTTCAGCTTAGTACGCGAAGGCCAGGATCAGGTTCGACGCTATTCGTCGCTATCGCTACCGAACAGTCCAAATTGCGCCGGATCGCGTGCCGGCTCGGTCAAGCCGAGGTGCCGGAACGCATGCGACGTCAACAGCCGGCCGCGCGGGGTGCGCTGCAGATAGCCGCACTGGATCAGGTAGGGCTCGATGATGTCCTCGATGGCATCGCGCGGCTCGGACAGCGCCGCCGCCATGGTTTCCACGCCGACAGGGCCGCCGCCATAGTTCAACGCGATGGTGGTGAGGTATCGCCGGTCCATGGCATCGAGGCCGGCCGCATCGACTTCCAGCGCGCTCAGCGCATGATCGGCGATGGCGCGGTCGATCGAGGTGGCATTCGCAGCCGAGGCAAAATCGCGCACGCGCCGCAGCAGGCGGCCGGCGATGCGCGGCGTGCCGCGGGCGCGGCGGGCGATCTCGTTGGCGCCGTCGGCGGTCATGCCGATGTTGAGCACGCGAGCGCCGCGGGACACGATCTTCTCCAGCTCTTCCTCAGTGTAGAAGTTGAGCCGCACCGGAATGCCGAAGCGGTCGCGCAGCGGATTGGTTAACAGACCCGCGCGCGTCGTCGCGCCGACCAGCGTGAATTTCGCAAGCTCGATCTTCACCGAGCGCGCCGCCGGCCCCTCGCCGATGATGAGGTCGAGCTGAAAATCCTCCATCGCGGGATAGAGGACTTCCTCCACCGCCGGGCTGAGGCGATGGATTTCGTCGATGAAGAGCACGTCGCGCTCCTCGAGATTGGTCAGGAGCGCGGCGAGATCGCCGGCTTTCGCAATGACCGGACCGGAGGTGGCGCGGAAACCGACGCCGAGCTCGCGCGCCACGATCTGCGCCAGCGTAGTCTTGCCGAGGCCGGGAGGGCCGACGAACAGCACGTGATCCAGCGCCTCTCCGCGCTTGCGCGCCGCCTCGATGAAGATCGAGAGGTTCTTGCGCGCTTGCGCCTGGCCGACGAACTCGGACAGGAACTGCGGGCGCAGCGCGGTATCGCCGACATCGTCGCTGCGGCGCTCGGGCGTGACGATGCGGGAGGGCGTGGTCATTTTGCTTTTGCCATCAGTTTACCCGGGATCTTGGTATCCGCTGGCACGGTAAAACGAAACGGTCTCGTGAGGCGTGTACAGACCAAGGCCGCGACGGAACCGGATACAGCAAAGCCGATAAGGGAAGAAGCGAGATCCGCATCTCTCATGAGGAAGTCGGATCTGGCAAGAAAGAGAATGAATACTGTTCCTCCGACGATGGCGGCAATCGCATAGAGAGAGCGGATTGAAGTGATCCAGACTGAGGCAACCGCTACAATAGCTCCCGTAACGAAGGCCGGCGGAAGGGCAATGAAATAGCTGGTGGGCACCGTCACAAAGAAGAACGCAAAATTGCCCAGCGTTCCTGCAAACAGACCGGAAATCGAAAGCTCCAGTGCAGACGTTACCGTCGCCAATACAAGTCCTCCCACCAGCGGGCCGACAGCGGAAAACACCGCGGCATTCAAGAGAACGCCGCCGATGTAAAAGAACGGATGATGGCGCGGCGCCACCGTGGCCGATCGAGATGAGGGCTCTTTCGAGACTGGCCCTCCTGCGTTCACTTTGCCAGCTCCTTCAAGCCCAGCCGGATCAACTGCGCCGTCTCGGCATTGTCACCCGCACTGCGTGCGGCCGAGGCAATCGCGGCTGCCGCCTGCGGCTGGCCGTAGCCGAGATTGACCAGCGCGGAGATCGCATCCGCCACCGGGCGCGGCGCGCGTGCATCGTCGATGGCGCCGGCAAGATGCACCACGGCGGGGTCGACATTGGCGAAGGCCGGCGCCTTGTCCTTCAGCTCGGTGACGATGCGCTCGGCAACCTTCGGGCCGACGCCGGGCGTGCGCGCCACCGAGGCCTTGTCGCGCAGCGCGATCGCGTTCGCAAGCTCCGACGGCGGCAGCGTGCCGAGCACGGACAGCGCGACCTTGGCGCCGACGCCCTGCACGGTCTGCAGGAGGCGAAACCATTCGCGCTCGTGATCGGTGCGGAAGCCGAACAGTTTGATCTGGTCCTCGCGCACGTAGGTCTCGATCGACAGCACGGCCGCCTCGCCCGGTGCCGGCAGCGCCTGCAGCGTGCGCGCCGAGCAATGCACCTGGTAGCCGACGCCGCCGACATCGAGGATGACGAAGTCCTCGCCGTAGGAATCGATCAGGCCTTTCAGCTTGCCGATCATGCGCCGGCCACTTTCAGCCGCAGCTCGACGCTGGCGCGATGGTGCGCATGGGTGATGGCGATGGCGAGCGCGTCGGCCGCATCGGGCGATTTCGGGTCGGCTTTCGGCAGAAGGATCTTCAGCATCACCGCGATCTGGTTCTTGTCGGCATGGCCCGCGCCGACCACGGTCTTCTTCACCTGGTTCGGCGCATATTCGGCAACTGCAATGCCGAACATCGCGGGCGCCAGCATGGCGACGCCGCGGGCCTGGCCGAGCTTCAGCGTGGCGGCGCCATCCTTGTTGATGAAGGTCTGCTCGACCGCGGCCTCGTCCGGCCGAAAGTCGCCGAGCACGGCGGCGAGCCCCTCATGGATGGCGAGCAGGCGGTTCGACAGCGACAGGTCGTTTGGCGGCTCCACCGAGCCGCAGCCGATAAACGTCAGGCGGTTGCCCTCGCTCTCGATGACGCCCCAGCCGGTGCGGCGCAGGCCCGGGTCGATGCCGAGGATACGGACGGGGTGGCGAATCGGTGGGGGTGCCATGGCCTAGTGATAGCGCCACAGCGACGTGAACGAAACATAAACAAGGGGCCATCCCCCGCCCGGTCGAGTTGGGCGACGACAGTTCAGCCACCCATCTTGGCGACCAGTGCGTCGGACACCTCGAAATTGGCGAAGACGTTCTGCACGTCGTCGTGCTCGTTGAGCAGGTCCACCAGCTTCAGCAGCTTTTCGCCGGTCTCGTCGTCGACCGCGATGGTGTTCTGCGGCTTCCAGGTCATCGCCGCCTTGCGCGGTTCGCCGAACTTGGCCTCCAGCGCTTTGGCGACCTCGCGGAACGTGCCTTGCGAGGCATAGATCTCGTGGCCGGCCTCGTCCGACATCACGTCGTCGGCGCCGGCCTCGATGGCTGCATCCAGCATGGCGTCATCGGAGGCGACGCTGCGGTCGTATTCGATGATGCCGGTGTGGTCGAACATGAAGGACACCGAGCCGGTTTCGCCGAGATTGCCGCCGGACTTCGTGAACATCGAGCGGATGTCGGAGGCGGCGCGGTTGCGGTTGTCGGTCAGGGCCTCGACGATGACGGCGACGCCGCCGGGGCCGTAACCCTCGTAACGGATCTCGTCATAGTTCTCGCCGTCCGAGCCCGCGGCCTTCTTGATGGCGCGCTCGATATTGTCCTTGGGCATGTTTTCCTGGCGCGCGGCCAGCACCGCGGCCCGCAGCCGCGGGTTCATGACGGGATCCGGGGTCCCGAGCTTGGCCGCCACCGTGATTTCCCGCGCCAGCTTGCCGAACAGCTTCGACTTCTGGGCATCCTGCCGCCCCTTGCGGTGCATGATGTTCTTGAACTGGGAATGGCCGGCCATTGCTGGGTCTCGAAATTCGCTGGGGAATTGGGATGGAAGGCGCGGCGTTATAGGCCGCAAGAAGGGCAAAATCAAAGATTCCCGCGACGTTTTGGCGCCTTAGCCAAAGGTTTGGCCCGCGGTGAGGGCTTGTTAACCATGACTTCATGCTCGGATGAGAGGATGCCGCCGAAACTTCAACCCTCAAGAGCACCTTCATGGCGTTCGGCCTGTTTCGGAAGCGCCCCGCGGAATCAACCGCACCTCTCCAGGAATTGCGACCCGCGGCTGAGGCGATAACTACTTCAATACCGGCAACGAGCGAGGCGGCCACCGGCAACGACGCCGATTCGACGCGCGCCATTCTGGAGCTGCTGGAGCTCGAGCTCGGGGCCATGATCGGCCAGCTGGAGCGGGCCGCGGCTTCCGTCGCGAGCGGCGCGGAAGCCACCGAAGCCACGCTCTCCACCATCCGCGAGCGCACCGGTGCGCTCACGCAGCGCACCAGCGCGGCGCAATCGACCGCGGCGACCTTCTCGGATGTCGCAGACAAGTTCACCCAGTCCGCACAGGGCATCGGCACGCAGGTGCGCGACGCCGGCAAACTCGCCGATGAAGCAGGCGCCGCCGCGAGCGAAGCGCGCGCCAACGTGGACCGTCTCAGGGAGTCGTCGGCCGCGATCGGCAATGTCGTCAACCTGATCGCGCAGATCGCGCGCCAGACCACGTTGCTCGCACTCAACTCGACCATCGAGGCGGCGCGTGCGGGGGCCGCAGGCAAGGGCTTCGCGGTCGTCGCCGTCGAGGTCAAGGCGCTGGCGGTGCAGACCCAGCAGGCCACCGAAGAGATCACAAGGAAGATCGAGGCGCTGCAGCGCGACGCCGCCGGCTCGGTCGATGCCGTGCACCGTATCTCGCAGGCGATCGAGGCGATCCGCCCGGTCTTCGAGACCGTCAGCGGGGCGGTGGCCGAGCAGAGCACGACCACCGGCGAGATGAGCGACAACGCGGCGTCGGCTTCCAGCTTCATCGCATCGGTCGGCGACAGCGCATCCGAAATCGACAGCGCCACCAGGGAAGCCGCGGCGCATGGCGAGAGCGTCGCCAAAGCGGGCCAGGCCGTGACGGTGTTCGCGAAAAAGCTGAAATCGCGCTGTGCAGTGCTGCTCCGGCAGAACGAGGGCGGGGCTGCGCAAAAGCGCGAGCGCCTGCCCTGCAGCCTCAAGATCGAGATGAGGACGCCGGGCGGCCCCATCACCGCTCCGGTCTACGAGATTTCGCTCGACGGCATCCTGATCAGCGGGCCCGAGGCGGAGAAGCTGGTGACCGGTCAAAGCGTCGACGCCACGCTGGCCGAGATCGGCGACTGCCGCATCCGCATCGGCGAGAAGACCAAGGGCGGCACCCAGGCGGCCTTCGAACGGCCGGCGGCGGCGAGGATCGAGAAGATCGAAGACCAGATGTGGGCGCTGCAGGACGCCAACACCGAAGCGGTGGCGCGGGCGATGGAAGCCGGGCGCGAGCTCACGACGATCTTCGAGAATGCGGTTTCGAGCGGCGCCATCTCGATGGAGGATCTTTTCGACACCGACTATGTCGAGATCGCAGGGACCAATCCCGTGCAGTACCGCACCAAATTCCTCGACTGGGCCGACCGCGCGCTTCCCGCCCTGCAGGAAGCATTCGTGGCCAAGGACAAGACCATGGCGTTCGCCGCCATGATCGACCGCAACGGCTATCTGCCCGTGCACAACCGGATCTACTCGCAGCCGCAGAAGCCCGGCGACGTCACCTTCAACACCGCCAACAGCCGCAACCGGCGCATCTTCAACGATGCCGCGGGCCTTGCCGCCGGGCAAAACACCCGCGCCTATCTGATCCAGACCTATGCGCGCGACATGGGCAACGGCAACACCGTGATGATGCGCGAGATCGACGTGCCCGTGCGCGTGCGCGGCAGGCACTGGGGCGGCTTCCGCACGGCGTATCGGCTCTAGGTCAGTCTATCGCGAGCTGACGAGCTGTTTCGCCGCAACGGCCGCGGCGTCGATATAGGCGCGACCGCCGTGGATCAGCGTCAGCGCCATCGCACCTTCAGTCAGCAGCATGATCTCGCGCGCGCGTTCGCGTGGGCCCTTCACGCGCGCATTGGCTAGCCGTTCCGCGAGCCAGGACTCCGTCTTCGCCTTGGCGCGACGGGCGATGGCGCGGGCGGGATGGCCGGGCAGATCGGCCAACTCGACGACGAGCCTGGTGAATCCGGATCCTGACCAGCGTGGCGTCGTGCTCGCCCAACCGCCCAACTGGCCGAAAAAGGAATCGATCAGTCCGACGCGATCGGTCGGCATGCGGTCCCCAATATGCTTCAGCCGCAGCTCGGCCAGTTCCTCATAGCGCTGTAACACCGCGGCGAGCAGATCGTCCTTGCTGCGGAAGTAGGCGTAGACCGTGCGCTTGGTCAGTCCGGCGCGCGCGGCGATGGAATCGACGCTGGCCCTGCGGAAGCCCAGCCGCCAGAAAGACTCGTAAGCTGCGTCCACAATCCGCATGCGGACCTCCGCCGTCTGCCTCCGCATGCCAGCCTCCTTTGATAAGTATACCGGCGAGTACATTTACAGCGTATTGGCCGCTTGCAAGAGTGAAGGCCATAGCGCCCCCGGCGATATGACATCCAACATGAGGTGCCACCGTGCAACTGGCCTCGCTCACCGTCAGGTCGATCAGGGTCCGCCCCATAGTGCTCAAGCTGAAGCGGCCGGTCGTGGCGAGGATCGCCACCATCAGCGACTGGCCGCTGATCCTGATCGATCTCTTCACCGAGGAAGGCCCCGTCGGACGCAGCTATCTGGAGCCATACACTGTCAGGACGATGCGTTATCTGGTTCCCGCGCTGCAGGACTTCGGCAACATGCTCAAGGGACGCCCGCTGGCCCCGGCGGAATTATACGAACTGGCGCGCAAGTCGCTGCATTTCGTGGGCTACGAGGGACAATCGATGATTGCCGTCTCGGGCCTGGACATGGCGGCATGGGACGCGCTTGCGAAGGCGGCGGGGATGCCGTTGTGCGTCCTGCTCGGCGGCACCGTCGGACCGGTGAAGGCCTACAACAGCAACGGGCTTTGGCTGCAACCGCCGGAACAGCTTGGCCCTGATGCCGTCGCGCTTCGCGACGAAGGCGGATTTGCCGCGCTGAAAATCAGGCTGGGCCGCGATCGGCCGCGCGACGACATCACTGCCATCGAAACCGTGCGCCGCGCCGTGGGTGAGGAGATCGAGCTGATGGCTGACTTCAATCAGGGCCTCAATCTCGTCGACGCCCTGCAGCGCTGCCACATGCTGGACGATCAGGGACTGGCCTGGATCGAAGAACCGATCGTCTACGACAATCTCGACGGCTATGCGCAACTCACCGGCGAGATCGCCACCCCGATCCAGATCGGGGAAAACTTCTACGGCCCCCGCGCCCTTCACGCCGCACTGCAGGCAAAGGCGTGCAACCTCGTCATGCCGGACTTCATGCGCATCGGCGGCGTGACCGGATGGCTGCGCGCCGCAGCGATTGCGGGCGCGTGGGGAATTCCCATGTCAACGCATCTTTATCCGGAGGTCGCCGCCCATGTGATGCGCGTGACCGAAACCGCGCATTGGCTGGAATGGCAGGATTGGGCGGATCCGATCCTGCAAAAGCCGTACGAAATTCGCGACGGGCTGCTGCACATCCCGGACGCGCCCGGCCTCGGGCTGGAATGGAACGAGGACGCTGTCGGCCGATACCTGGCGGACGCCTGAGCCCGCCGAGAGGACGCGTCAGGTTACCAGAAATCCGGAACCGCCGGCGCGAGCCGGCCGCCCTTGCGCACCGGCGCGATCTTCGTGGCCAGCCCCGTGGCGTCGTCGGTCTCCACGGCAACGCCCGAGAGCGTGGCCTCGCCCGCGGCCGGCTCGAACCGCGCCGACGGAATGCCTGTGGTGAAGCGCCGCAGCGGCTCCTCCTTCTGCATGCCGATGATCGAATCGTAGTCGCCTGTCATGCCGGCATCGCTCATATAGCCGGTGCCACCGGGCAGGATCTGGTGATCGGCGGTCGGCACATGGGTGTGCGTGCCGACCACGAGGCTGGCGCGGCCGTCGCAGAAGAAGCCGATGCCCTGTTTCTCCGAGGTAGCCTCGCAATGGAAGTCGACCACGACGGCATCCGCCGCCTCGCGCAACGGACAGGCGGCAAGCTCGCGCGCCAGCACAGCGAAGGGATCGTCGAACGGCGTCATGAACACGCGACCGATGGCGTTGATGACCAGCGCACGCTTGCCGCTCTTCGTGTCTATCAGCGCCGAGCCGCGGCCGGGCGTGCCCGGCGGCATGTTGGCGGGCCGGATCAGGCGCGGTGCGCGCTCGATGAAGACCAGCGCCTCGCGCTGATCCCAGGCATGGTTGCCGAGCGTAATGGCGTCGGCGCCGGCATCGAGCAGCTCCTGATAGATCGCCTCGGTGATGCCGAAGCCGCCCGCTGAATTCTCGCCATTGACGATGACGAGATCGAGCGACCAGTCCCTGATCATGCCGGGAAGATAGTCCGTGACGGCGGTGCGGCCGGTGCGGCCGACGACGTCGCCGATGAAGAGAATGCGCAAGCCTATTTGCTCCGGAAATCGAACACGTCTTTTTCCGTTAGCACAAAATCCAGCGCCACGTCGTGCGACAGGGCGGGGATGGCGGGCGTTTCCTGCACCGAAAAGGCAAGCCCGATGCCGGTGACGTGGTGCGATTTCCGCAAATGCGCGAAGGTGTGGTCGTAATGGCCGGCGCCGTAGCCGATGCGATGGCCGGAGCGGTCGAAGGCCGCCAGCGGCACCAGCATGATATCGGGGATCAGTTCGGCCGCGGCCGGCGACGGCTCGGGGATCCCAAGCGATCCCAGCACGAGGCGATCGTTCGGCGACCAGGCGCGGAAGATCAGCGATTTGCCGCGTGCACTCACCACCGGCAGCGCCAGCCGCGCACCGGCCGCGGCGAGCTTCTGCATCAAGGGTGCGGGATCGATCTCATTGCGGATCGGCGAATAACCGGAAACAACCGTCCCGGCCGCGATCTCGACCGGCAGGCCGCGCCTGGCGAGTTTCGCGGCCGCAGCCTCGCGTTTCTTGGTGCCCAAGGCGTCGCGGGCCGCCAGCGCGGCAGCACGCAGGTCAGCCTTGGAAGGTGCTGCGTCCATGAAACGGCCAGGGATACAAACGGCCAAAATCAGAGTGCGAAGCCGCAGATGCCGTTGAAGCGCTCGATCCCGGAGTTCCCTACGAAAGTAGGTGGGCACCATATGGCCGGGCCCACGGGCCCGGCCAGGGACAGTTCCCTAAAGGATCGATAAGGCCCCGGGGATATATGGCTCCTGACGCGCAACGCAGCTTCGCGGGGGTTAATGTAGCAACGGCGGCGGCAAACCGCCAGCGGCCCGCACCGCCTTACATTCCGTTCATGGTTGGAAACTACGCCAGCCCTGCGGCGTTGGGCTTCATGTCCGACGCCTGTGACTATTTCAGAGCCCACGCTGTGGCGGCCGTGCAGAAGGCCCGAGCCCTGCCCTTCGGGCGCGACAAGAGCAAGCAGCGCGTGGTGGCACGGGTCTACCACCTCCTTGCAAAGGAGGCGGCCTACCAGCCTAACGTCCGTCATCTGGAGGACTTCCGGATAGCGCGGCGGCTGGAGTCGCAGATCAGATAATCGGAAATTGCCGCAGAGCGCGAGCCGCTATCAGCCGATCGCGATCCCGCTGCCGATGGTGCGGTTGAGCACCTGTGTCGTCTTCTCGATGCGGTCGGCCGCCGAATTCAATGCATTCGCCACTGCGGTCTGCGTCAGCCGCGCGCGATCGACGGCGGCGGTGCGCATGTTGCGGGCGGCCTCCAGCTCCTGTTCCAGCGTGTGCAGGCGCGCGTTGGCGTCCAGCAGTTCGTCGCAGACGGTGAGCGCGGCCATCACGGTGAGGCGCGCATCGCCGATCTCGCCGAATTTGCCGCGCAGCTCCGTGACCCGCGACTCCAGGCTCTCCGCGAGCTTGAGCAGGCGCACCTCCTGTCCTTCCTCGCAGGCCATGCGGTATTGCCGGCCGTTGATGGTGACGTTGATGTGGCTCATGCTTGCTCCCCGCCGTCGAGCACGGTGCGGATGGTGTCGATCGCGGCGTCCAGACGTTCGGCGATCTCGCGATTGGTGCGCTCGAGCTTGCGCGTCTTGACCAGCGAATTGTCGAGTTCCTGCGCCAGACGCGAGCGGTCGACGCCGAGCGCCTGGATCCGGCTCGCCAGCTCGTTCTCGTCGCGGTCGGAATCGCGCCGCCGCTCAACCGCGTGCTCCAACGCATCGAGCGCCGTCATCAGCCGCCGTGTCGCGGCCTCCAGATCGAAGGCGGAGGTATCGGCCATGCCGGAACCGTTGGCGGGGCGTTCGTTCATCCCGGGACTACACGTAGCTTTGGCTCGGCCCGCTGCCAGTAAATCTACCGGTTGAGCAAGCGCTTAAGCGGAGAACTTTACGTGGCCGAATCGACCTGCGCAACGCCGCTTGGAAGCTATGCACCGATTGATCGGGCCTGATCCGGTCGGGAAAATCGGTGCCGCTTTTCAAGGTCATGCCGCAGGCAACTTTTCCCTGCATTTGCGCGTTCCCTTGCCTTGGACTCGCGGAACCGAGGTGCTATCAGCGGCCCACTTCCTCACCCTTTCCGGCCCAAACCGGCGCGGTCCGTGAGCGTTGCGTACCACCAGCAAGCACCTCATTTCAGGCGGATTTTCATCATGACGCAGGTCGACCACACCCGCATGGCCAATGCGATCCGTTCCCTTGCCATGGATGCCGTGGAGAAGGCGAAATCGGGTCACCCCGGCCTGCCGATGGGCGCCGCCGACATTGCCACTGTCCTGTTCACGCAGTTCCTGAAATACGACGCAGCCGATCCGAAATGGCCGGATCGCGACCGCTTCGTGCTCTCGGCGGGCCACGGCTCGATGCTGATCTACGCGCTGTTGTATCTCACCGGCAATGCGGAGATGACGCTCGACCAGATCAGGAATTTCCGCCAACTCGATTCGAAGACGCCGGGACATCCGGAAAACTTCCATACCTCGGGCGTGGAAACCACCACCGGTCCGCTCGGCCAGGGAATTGCGACCGCGGTCGGCATGGCGCTGGCGGAGAAGATGCTGGCGGCTGAGTTTTCCAAGAAGGTAGTCAACCACCACACCTATGTGCTGGCGTCCGACGGCGACCTCATGGAGGGCATCTCGCAGGAAGCGATCGCGATGGCCGGGCACTGGCGGCTCAACAAGCTGATCGTGCTGTTCGACGACAACGGCATTTCCATCGACGGCCCGGTCTCGATGGCCGACTCCGTCGACCAGGTGAAGCGCTTCAAATCGGCGGGCTGGGCCGCCGAGCGCATCGACGGCCAGGATCCCAGGGCGATTGCGGCGGCGATCGCGCGGGCACAAAAGTCCGGCAAGCCGTCGCTGATCGCCTGCAAGACCACCATCGGCTATGGCGCGCCGAACAAGGCAGGCACCGCGAAGGCCCATGGCGAGGCGCTCGGCGCCGACGAATTGAAGGCCGCCAAGGACAAGCTCGGCATCTCGCAGGAGGCTTTCTCGGTGCCGGACGACGTGCTGAAGGCCTGGCGCGCCGCAGGCGCGCGCGGCGCAGCGGCGAAGAAGGAATGGCAGGAAGCGTTCGCGACGCTGTCGAACCGCAAGCAGAACGAATTCCAGCGCCGCATGCGGCACGAGCGGCCGGCGACGCTCGCCAAGGCGATGCGCGCGCACAAGAAGGCGCTGCTGGAGAAGCCGCTGACCGCGGCGACCCGCAAATCCTCGGAAGCTGCGATCGAGGCGATCGTCACTGCCGTGCCGGAGTTTGTCGCGGGCTCGGCGGACCTGACCGGCTCCAACAACAACAAGGCGAAATCGGCCGTCGCGTTCTCGCACAAGACCCCGAAGGGCCGCTTCATCCATTACGGCATCCGCGAGCACGGCATGGCCGCGGCCATGAACGGCCTTCATCTGCATGGCGGCTTTGCGCCGAACGGCGCGACCTTCCTGGTGTTCACCGATTACGCCCGCGGCGCGATGCGCCTGTCGGCGCTGATGGGCTGCGGCGTGGTTTATGTCATGACGCACGACTCGATCGGCCTCGGCGAGGACGGTCCGACCCACCAGCCGGTCGAGCATCTCGCCGCACTTCGCGCCATGCCCAATATGCGCGTCTTCCGCCCCTGCGACGCCATCGAGGTGGCGGAGTGCTGGGAGCTGGCGCTCAACCGCACGGATGGTCCCACGGTTCTGGTGCTCACCCGCCAGAACGTGCCGCAGCTGCGCACCACGGCGCCGAACGACAACCCCTGCGCGCATGGTGCCTACGAGCTGGTGGCGGCGCAAGGCGAAGCCAAGGTGTCCCTGTTTGCCTCGGGCTCCGAGGTCGAGATTGCAGTTGCGGCTCAGAAGCAACTTGCGGAGCGTGGCATTCCAGCACGGGTGGTTTCGGTCCCCTCGCTGGAATTGCTGCTGGCGCAGCCGGCCGAGCGAAAAAAGGCCATCATCGGCAGCGCGCCGGTGAAGATCGCGATCGAAGCCGCGGTGCGCTGGGGCTGGGATGCCGTGATCGGCCAGGATGGTGAATTCGTGGGCATGCATGGCTTCGGCGCCAGCGCCCCCGCCAAGGACCTTTACAAGCACTTCGGAATTACCGCCGAGGCTGCGGTTAACGCTGCCCTGAAACGCTTGGCATGAAGGGCTGTTACGGTTGAGATTGCCGGGAAAAAGGGCTAGGAATTTTCCCATCTTGACCGTCCCCGCCCGGCCGAACCGGGCGTTCCGCCGTAAGAACTCCGCGAGGGCATCCCTGCGGGGCGGCACCAGCTTTTAGAAGGAGAAACGAGCATGGCACTCCGCGTCGCGATCAACGGATTTGGCCGCATCGGCCGCAACGTGCTGCGCGCCATCGCCGAATCCGGCCGCAAGGATATCGAGGTGGTCGGCATCAACGATCTCGGCCCGGTGGAGACCAACGCGCATCTGCTCCGCTTCGATTCCGTGCATGGCCGCTTCCCCGGCACCGTCACCGTCGACGGCGACTCGATCAGCCTCGGCAACAGCAAGATCAAGGTCTGCGCCGAGCGCGATCCATCGAAGCTGCCGTGGAAGGATCTCGGCGTCGACATCGCGCTGGAATGCACCGGCATCTTCACCGCCAAGGACAAGGCTTCCGCGCACCTGACCGCCGGCGCCAAGCGCGTGCTGGTCTCGGCGCCCGCCGACAACGCCGATGCCACCATCGTCTACGGCGTCAACCACGACACGTTGAAGAAGGACCACCTCGTGGTCTCCAACGGAAGCTGCACCACCAACTGCCTCGCGCCGGTCGCGAAAATCCTGAACGACACGGTCGGCATCGAGACCGGCTTCATGACCACGATCCACGCCTATACCGGCGACCAGCCGACGCTCGACACCATGCACAAGGATCTCTATCGCGGCCGCGCCGCCGCGATGTCGATGATCCCGACCTCCACGGGTGCTGCGAAGGCGATCGGCCTCGTGCTGCCGGAACTGAAGGGCAAGCTCGACGGCGTCGCGATCCGCGTGCCGACGCCGAACGTTTCGGTCGTCGACCTCAAGATCGTCGCCAAGCGCAACACCGATCCGAAGGAAATCAACGCGGCGATGAAGCGCGCCAGCGAGCAGCAGCTCAAGGGCATCCTGGGCTACACGTCGGCGCCGAATGTCTCCATCGACTTCAACCACGACCCGCACTCCTCGACCTTCCACGAAGACCAGACCAAGGTCATGAACGGCAACCTCGTGCGCGTGATGTCCTGGTACGACAATGAGTGGGGTTTCTCCAACCGCATGGCCGACACGGCCGTGGCGATGGGCAAGCTGCTGTAAGTCGTCTTTGTTGCGTCGTGGCCGGGCTCGTCCGGCCATGTGTTACATCGTCATTCCGGGATGGTCCGCAGGACCAGACCTGGAATCTCGAGATTCCGGGTTCGATGCTTCGCATCGCCCCGGAATGACTGCCTGGAGTTCGAGTCCTTCGATGACAAAATCCTTCCGCACCCTCGATGACGTCGACGTGAAGGGCAAGCGCGTGCTGCTGCGTGTCGACCTCAACGTTCCAACCGAGAATGGCCGCGTCACCGACGCGACACGGCTGGAGCGCGTCGCACCGACCATCACGGAAATTTCCGGCAAGGGCGGCAAGGTCATCCTGCTCGCGCATTTCGGCCGGCCCAAGGGCCGCGACGCCAAGGACTCGCTGAAGCCGGTGGCCGAAGCACTTTCTAAGGTGATCAAGAAGCCGGTGGCGTTCGCCGAGGACTGCGTCGGCGAACCGGCCGCCAAGGCCATCGCGGCGATGAAGGACGGCGACATCCTTTGTCTGGAAAATACCCGCTTCCACAAGGAAGAGGAAAAGAACGACGCGGGCTTCGTCGCGGAACTCGCCAAACTCGGCGACATCTGGGTCAACGATGCCTTCTCCGCCGCGCATCGCGCGCACGCCTCGACCGAAGGGCTCGGCCACAAGCTGCCGGCCTATGCGGGCCGCACCATGCAGGCGGAACTCGACGCGCTCGGAAAGGCGCTGGAAGCGCCGACCAAGCCTGTGATCGCCATCATCGGCGGTGCCAAGGTGTCGACCAAGATCGATCTCCTCGAAAATCTCGTCACCAAGGTCGATGCGCTCGTCATCGGCGGCGGCATGGCCAACACCTTCCTGCACGCCCAGGGCGTCGCGATCGGCAAGTCGCTGGCCGAAAAGGATCTGGCGCCGACCGCGTTGCGCATCCTGGAAAAGGCCGAAGCCGCCAATTGCGCCATCATTCTTCCCGTGGATGCCGTGGTCGCCTATCACTTCGCGGCCAATGCGCCCTCGCATGCCTATGGGCTGGATGCGATCCCCGCCGACGGCATGATCCTGGACGTCGGCCCGCAATCGACTTCGCGCATCCATGCCGCGATCGACGACGCCGCGACGCTGGTCTGGAACGGCCCGCTCGGTGCCTTCGAGATGACGCCGTTCGACCGCGGCACCGTCACGGCAGCCCGCCACGCCGCCGCGCGCACCAAAGCGAAAAAGCTGGTTTCGGTCGCCGGCGGCGGCGACACGGTCGCTGCTCTCAACCAGGCCGGCGTGGCCAACGATTTTTCCTATGTTTCGACCGCGGGTGGCGCGTTTCTTGAATGGATGGAAGGCAAGCCGCTGCCCGGCGTCGAAGTCCTGCGAGCACGATAATTTCAGCCTGATTGAGCGCCGCAAAGCGCGCCCAGTAAAACCGGAGAATTCGACACATGGCCCGCATTACGTTGCGTCAATTGCTCGATCACGCGGCGGAACACGACTACGGCGTGCCCGCGTTCAACATCAACAATATGGAACAGGCGCTGGCGATCATGGAAGCCACGTCCGCGCTCGATGCGCCCGTCATCATCCAGGCTTCGCGCGGCGCGCGCTCCTATGCCAATGACGTGATGCTCCGCCACATGATGGACGCCGTGACCGAAATCTACCCGCAGATTCCGGTCTGCGTGCATCTCGACCATGGCAACGAGCCCGCCACCTGCATGACCGCGATCCAGTCCGGCTTCACCTCGGTCATGATGGACGGCTCGCTGAAGGCCGACGGCAAGACGCCGGGCGATTGGGACTACAATGTCGGCGTGACCAAGACCGTAACCGACATGGCCCATCTCGGCGGCATCTCGGTGGAGGGCGAACTCGGCGTGCTCGGCTCGCTCGAGACCGGCATGGGCGACAAGGAGGACGGCCACGGCGCCGAGGGAAAACTGTCACACGACCAGTTGCTGACGAATCCGGACGAAGCCGTCAAGTTCGTCAAGGAGACGAGAGTCGACGCGCTCGCCATCGCCATGGGCACCTCGCACGGCGCCTACAAGTTCACCCGCAAGCCTGACGGCGACATTCTCGCGATGAAGGTGATCGAGGAAATCCACCGCAAGCTGCCGAACACGCATCTGGTCATGCACGGCTCCTCCTCGGTGCCGCAGGACCTGCAGGACATCATCAACGCCAATGGCGGCAAGATGAAGCCGACCTGGGGCGTGCCGGTTCCGGAAATCCAGCGCGGCATCAAGAACGGCGTGCGCAAGATCAACATCGACACCGACAACCGCATGGCGATGACCGGCCAGATCCGAAAAGTCCTGAAGGACCACCCGGAGGAGTTCGATCCGCGCAAATACTTGAAGCCGGCGATGGAAGCGATGACCAAGATCTGCAAGCAACGGCTGCAGGAATTCAATACCGCGGGCCAGGCCAGCAAGATCAAGAAGGTGCTGACCACGGCCGAGATGGCCAAGCGTTACGCCAAGGGCGAACTCGACCCGAAGGTGGCTTGATCCGGCCAGAGTTGAAGGTGCCTCCCTCCCCCTGGAGGGCGGGGCTCTCGTATATGCCACAAACTCGTCATGCCCGGGCTTGTCCCGGGCATCCACGTTCCTTGTGCCGCGGTGATAGTGGTGAGGCGGAGGGTTAACAGCCCCGCTCCGCAGCACTTCACGCTTAACCCTGCGACGAACGTAAATCTCCTCAATTGCCCGAGAACCGTCTATTTTGGCGGCCAAAGCACCTTCTGCCGGGAGAACGATCCAATGAATCTGACCGAACTGAACAAAGTCGCCGTTGCCATGGTCGCACCGGGCAAGGGCATTCTGGCTGCCGACGAATCCTCCGGCACCATCAAGAAGCGCTTTGACGCCATCAAGGTCGAATCGACCGAGGACAACCGCCGCGACTACCGCGAGATGCTGTTCCGCTCGACGGAAGCCATGAGCAACTACATCTCCGGCGTCATCCTCTATGACGAGACGATCTGGCAGAACGCCAAGGACGGCACGCCGCTGGTCAAGCTGATCGAGCAGGCCGGAGCTATCCCCGGCATCAAGGTGGACGAAGGAACCCAGGCCCTGCCGCAATGCCCGGGCGAACTCGTCACCGTCGGTCTCGACAAGCTCGCCGAGCGGCTGAAGAAATATTACGAGCGCGGCGCGCGCTTTGCGAAATGGCGCGCGGTGATCGATATCGGCAGCGGCATCCCCACGATGACGGCGATCAGCGTCAACGCGCATGCGCTCGCCCGCTACGCCGCGCTGTGCCAGGCCGCGCAGATCGTGCCGATCGTCGAGCCGGAAGTGCTGATGGACGGCGATCACGACATCGACCGCTGCTACGATGTGACCCAGCGCGTCCTCAACAAGACCTTCCAGGAGTTGCGCGTGCAGCGCGTCGAACTGGAAGGCATGGTACTGAAGCCGAACATGGCGATCTCGGGCAAGAAGTGCTCAAGGCAGGCTTCCGTTGCCGAGGTCGCCGAGAAGACCGTGCGCATGCTGAAGGCCTGCGTGCCGGCGGCGGTGCCCGGCATCGCCTTCCTCTCCGGCGGACAGAGCGATGAGGAGGCAACCGCGCATCTCGACGCCATGAACAGGATCGGCGGGCTGCCGTGGAAGCTGACCTTCTCCTACGGCCGCGCGCTGCAGGCGGCGCCGCAGAAGGCGTGGTCGGGCAAGTCGGAGAATGTCGCCGCCGGACAGCGCGCCTTCGCGCATCGCGCCCATATGAACGGGCTCGCCAGCAAGGGCATCTGGGAGTCCGGCCTGGAAAAGAAGGCGGCCTGAGTTGGCTGCGAAATCGCCTCCGCCGCGCCCGGCGCCGCGTCTTTATCTCGCGACGCCCGTCGTGGACGATCCGGCTGAGCTCGCCGGCGTGCTACCCGATCTGCTTGCCGCAGCGGATGTCGCAGCCGTGCTGGTGCGGCTGAAGGAGACCGACCAGCGCACGATGATATCGTGCCTCAAGCAACTGGCGCCCGCAATCCAGAACGCGGGCGCAGCGCTCTTGGTCGAGGGACATGCGGAGCTGGTGGCGCGCGCCGGCGCCGACGGCGCGCACGTCACGGGCATCGCCGCGCTGGAAGACGCTTTGCCGACGCTGAAGCCGGACCGCATCGCCGGCGTCGGCGGGCTCGCGACACGGCACGACTCCATGGCCGCGGGCGAAAAAGGGGCCGACTATGTGCTGTTCGGCGAGCCCGACGCCAGGGGCGCGCGGCCGTCGGCGGAGGCGATCGCCGAGCGTCTGCAATGGTGGGACGAGCTGTTCGAGCCGCCCTGCGTCGGCTTTGCCGCCTCGCTTGACGAGGCCGGCGAGTTCGCCGCGGCGGGCGCGGATTTCGTGCTGGTCGGCGATTTCGTCTGGGCAGACCCGCGCGGCGCCAGGGCGGCGCTGATCGATGCCGAAAAGACGATCCGGCACGCGCATCGGCAAGCTCTCGGAAAAGTCCGCGCCTGATGAAGATGTTTCGGCCCATCGCGGTTGTTATGGCGAGCCTGATGCTTGCTCAGGCGGCGTTTGCGCAAACGCAGACCGCTCCTCCCGCGGCGGACGGCAAGGCCAAGGAGAAGAAGGCGCCGGCGGCGGCGAAGAAGCAGCCTCCTGCGGCGCCGAAGCCAACTCCGACGCCCGCCCCCACCACCACGCAGGCGCCGCCTTCCGTGTTCGACGATCCCAACGTCGATCTCGTCTACGGCGCCTATCAGCGCGGCATGTACAAGACCGCGTTCGACCTTGCGATGAACCGCGCGCAGTACAATGGCGACCCCAAGGCGATGACGATGCTGGGCGAGCTTTACGCCAACGCCATGGGCGTCAAGCGCGACTACGCGAAAGCCGCCGAATGGTACAAGCGCGCCGCCGATGCCGGCGACCGCGAGGCGATGTTTGCGCTCGCCATGATGCGGCTTTCCGGACGCGGCGGCACAACCAATCGCGAGGAGGCGGTCAAGCTGCTCGCCTCCTCGGCCAAGCTCGGCAATCCCAAGGCAGCCTATAATCTCGCGCTGCTCTATCTCGACGGTCAGAGCCTGCCGCAGGACGTGCGCCGCGCCGCCGAGCTGTTGCGGGTTGCCGCGGACGCGGGCAATCCGGAAGCGCAATACGCACTTGCAACGTTCTACAAGGAAGGCACCGGCGTCGAGAAGGATGCGGAAAAAGCGGTGCGACTGCTTCAGGCCGCCTCGCTCGCCGGCAATGTCGATGCCGAAGTCGAATATGCCATTGCCATGTTCAACGGCACGGGCACGCCGAAGAACCAGCCGGCCGCGGTGGCGCTGCTGCGCAAGGCGGCAAGGCAGAACAGCCCGATCGCGCAAAACCGGCTGGCGCGCGTGCTCGCCTACGGGCAAGGCGTGCAGCAGGACAAGGTCGAGGCGCTGAAATGGCACTGGATCGCGAAGACCGCCGGCAAGGGCGATCCGGAGCTCGATGAATTCCTGGCCGATGTCAGCGCCGCCGATCGCGCCAGGGCCGAGGAAGCCGGGCGCAAATGGCTCGGCGGCAAATGATCCGCCTTGACGGGAATGGCCCGGCAGGGCACCCAAGACCGCAAAGACCGCCGCGAAGACCTCCGCAACGATCGCCTCTCCTCCTCATTTCGCCAGCGTGATTGCATGCTCCATTCCGCCCTCATCAACGTCATGGTCAAGGCCGCGCGCCGTGCCGGCCGCAGCCTGAAGCGCGACCTCGGCGAGATCGAGCATCTGCAGGTCTCGCTCAAGGGGCCGGCCAATTTCGTCTCGCTGGCCGACAAGCGCGCCGAGGAGATGCTCTACACGGACCTTGCGAAGGCGCGGCCCGGCTACGGCTTTCTCGGCGAGGAAGGCGGCGCGCGCGAGGGCACCGACAAGAGCCATACCTGGATCGTCGACCCTCTCGACGGCACCACCAATTTCCTGCACGGCATTCCGCAATTCGCCATCTCGATCGGCCTCGCACGCGAGGGCACGGTGATCGCGGGCGTGATCTACAATCCCGCCAATGAAGAGCTCTATATTGCCGAGCGCGGCAAGGGCGCGTTCCTCAACGACCAGCGGCTGCGCGTTGCAGGCCGCCGCAAGCTCAACGAATGCGTGATCGCCTGCGGCCTGCCGCATATCGGCCGCGGCGACCACGAGCAATTCCGCCGCGAGATGATTGCCTTGCAGGACAAGGTCGCAGGCTTCCGCCGCTTCGGCGCCGCCTCGCTCGACATGGCCTTCGTCGCCGCCGGCCGCCTCGACGGTTATTGGGAGCGAAACCTGAGCCCGTGGGACATCGCGGCCGGCCAGATCATGGTGCGCGAGGCCGGCGGCATCATCTCCGGCATCGAGGGCCACGATAATGCGCTGACCACGGGCCATGTCGTGGCCGGCAACGAGTTCGTGCATGCCGAGCTGGTGAAGATATTGAAGCCGCTGTGAGTGGACGATCCGCATTTCTCTGGCGGGTAATCGTCACTCCGCCGGCGCGTGCGCATTACCTGCGGCTTCCGCTTTCTTCTCCGCCCTCTCCCGATCTCCCGCCAGCACGCGCTGCACGCTGACGAAGAACACGGGCACCAGCAGCAGTGCCAGGATCACCACGGCGATCATGCCGCCCATGACGCTGGTGCCGAGCGCCTGCTGGCTGGCGCCTCCGGCGCCCGACGCCACCACCATCGGCAGCACGCCGCAGACGAAGGCGAGGCCCGTCATCAGGATCGGACGGAAACGTAGCGAGCACGCCTCGATCGTCGACTCCACCAGTGGCTTGCCTTGCGCGCGCAGGTCCTTGGCAAATTCGATGATGAGGATGGCGTCCTTGGCCGCGAGCCCAATGATGGTGATCAGGCCGACGGTGAAATAGACGTCGTTGGGCAGCCCCCGCATGGTTGCCGCCACCACGGCGCCGGCAATGCCGAGCGGCACGGTGAGCAGCACCGCGAGCGGGATGGTCCAGCTCTCGTAGAGCGCGGCTAGCAGCAGGAACACCACCAGCACCGACAGGCCGAGCAGGAACGGCGCCTGCGATCCCGAAAGCTTTTCCTGCAGCGACTGCCCGGTCCACTCGTAGCCGAAGCCGCGCGGCAGGCGGTTGGCCAGGCGCTCCATCTCCTTGATGGCATCGCCCGAGGTGTAGCCGGGCTTCGCTTCGCCGGTGATGCGCACGGCGGGATAATAGTTGAAGCCGGCGATCTGCGTCGGGCCCTTGGACCACTCGATCGAGGCAAAGGCCGAGAACGGCACCAGCTGGCCGCGATTGTTCTTGACGTTGTAGTTCAGGAGGTCCTCGGCCTTCATGCGGCTCGACGCGTCAGCCTGCACGATCACGCGCTGCATGCGGCCGCGGTTCGGAAAGTCGTTGATGTAGTTGGAGCCGAGATTGGTCGAGATGGTGTTGTTGATGTCCTCGAAGGTGATGCCGAAGGCGCCGGCCTTCTGGCGGTCGATCATCAGGTTGGCTTGCGGCGCCGGCGGCAGGCCTTCGATGAAGACCTTCTGCAGCACGGGACTCGCATTCGCCTCCGACACCAGACGGTCGGCGGCGGAGGTCAGCGCGGCAAAGCCTTTCTGGCCGCGGTCCTGCAGGCGGAACGAAAAGCCGGAGGAGTTGCCGAGGTTGTCGATCGGCGGCGGTTGCAGCGCAGTGATCCTGGCATCACGTATGGATGCGAGGTTCCTGTTGATATCCGCGACGATGCTGGCGGCGGAGTCCTTCGGCGGCCGCTCCGACCAGTCCTTCAGCGAGATAAAGGCCTGCGCGGTGTTCATGCCCTGGCCGAGAAAGCTGAAGCCGGTGAGGAAGGTGACGTTCTCGATGCCGGAACGCTCCAGCAGATATTTTTCCACCTTTTCGACCGCCGCCTCGGTGCGGGCGTAGGACGAATCCGACGGCGTCTGCACGTCGGTCGTGATGAACCCCTGGTCGTCGACGGGCAGGAAGCCGCCGGGCAGCCGGACGAACGCCCAGGCGAGACCGATCAGCAGCACGGCATAGATCAGCATCAGCCGACCGGTGCGCTTCAGCGAGCCCTGCACCGTGCGCGAATAGTGGTGGCGGCCGGAATCGAGCAGCCGGTTGAACCAGCCGAATACGCCTCGCCGTGCGTGGCCGTGACCGGCTTCGACCGGCTTCAACAGCGTCGCGCACAGCGCGGGTGTCAGCGACAGTGCAAGCAGCGCGGAAAAGGAGATCGCCGCCACCATGGTGACGGAGAACTGGCGGTAGATGATGCCGACCGATCCCGGAAAGAACGCCATCGGCAGGAACACCGCGACCAGCACCAGCGTGATGCCGACAATGGCGCCGGTGATCTGCGACATAGCCTTGCGTGTCGCCTCCTTCGGCGGCAGGCCCTCCTCCGCCATGATGCGCTCGACATTCTCGACGACGACGATGGCATCGTCGACCAGGATGCCGACCGCCAGCACCATGCCGAACATGGTGAGCATGTTGATGGAATAGCCCATCAGCATCAGCGTAGCGCAGGCGCCGAGCAGCGCCACGGGCACCACGATGGTCGGAATCATGGTGTAGCGGATGTTCTGCAGAAACAGGAACATCACGATGAACACCAGCACCACCGCCTCGACCAGGGTCATCAGCACCTTGTTGATCGAGGCCTTCACCACGGGCGTGATGTTGTAGGGAATGTCGTAGGCGATGTTGGCCGGAAAGAACTTCGACAGCTCCTTCATCTTGTTTTCGATCGCGCTGGCGGTCGCAAGCGCATTGCCGGTCGGCGACAGCAGAACGGAAAGTCCCGCGGTCGGCTTGCCGTTGAGTCGGGTCTGGAACTGGTAGCTGAGGCCGCCGATCTCGATGCGCGCGACGTCGCGCAGGCGAACCGTCGAGCCGTCGGCATTGGCGCGCAGGATGATGGCGCCGAATTCGTCCGGCGAGGCGAGCTGGCCCTTGACCAGCACCTGTGCGGAAATCCGGGTGTCCGGCGTGCTCGGCTCGGCGCCGATGCTTCCCGAAGCGACCTGCGCATTCTGTGCGGCGATGGCCTTGTTGACGTCGTCGGCGGTCAACCCGAAGCCGACGAGTTTTGCGGGATCGATCCAGATGCGAAGCGAACGCTCGGTGGAATAAAGCGTGGCGCGGCCGACGCCGGGAATGCGGCGGACTTCCCCGAGGATGTTGCGGATCATGAAATCGCCGAGGCCGACTTCATCGAGGCTGCCGTCGGTCGAACGCAGGGTGATGATCTGCAGCACGGCGCTGGAAGCTTCCTCCACCAGAATGCCCTGCTGGATGACCGCGCGCGGCAGACGCGCCTCGACGCGCTTGAGGCGGTTCTGCACCTCGACCGAGGCGGCGCTGGTCTCCGTGCCCGGCACGAAATTGGCGATGATCTCGACCTGGCCGAGCGAGTCGCTGGTCGATTCGAAATTGAGGATGCCGGAGGCGCCGTTCAGCTCCTCCTCGATCAGCCGCGTCACGCTGTTGTAGAGGTTCTCCGGCGAGGCGCCGGGATAGCTGGTCGAGATCGAGATCGACGGCGGCGCGATGATCGGATATTGCGCGACCGCCAGCAGCGGGATGGAGATGGCGCCGATCAGGCAGATGAAAAGTGCGACGACCCAGGCGAAGATCGGCCTGTCAATGAAGAAGCCCGGCATCCTGGATCACCGAGAAGGTTGCCGTTTGATGTCGACATGCGCATCCGCCTCGACCCAGGACTGCGTCTTGACCCTGTCGCCGGGCGCGAATTTCTGGAAGCCGTCGACCACGACCTTGTCGCCGGACTTCAGGCCGTCGGTGACGAACCACGTGCCTCCCTGCAGCGCGCCGGTTTTCACCGGCTGGATCGTGACGCGGCTGTCCCCGCCAACCACGAACACTTCGCTGCCGCCGCCGCTGTTGCGCTGGATCGCCTGCTGCGGCACCGCGATGGCGTCGCTGTCGATGCCCTGCTCGATCTGCACGCGGACATACATGCCCGGCAACAATTCGCGCCTGGGATTGGGAAACTCGCCGCGCAGCGTCACCTGCCCTGTATGGGCGTCAACCTTGGCTTCCGAGAACAGGAGCTTGCCCGGCAGCGGATAGAGTTCGCCGTCGTCGAGCACGAGGCGCACCTTCATCGCATCGGGCGCGATGCGGTCGAGCTCGCCGGCATCGAGTGCGCGGCGCAGCTGGTGCATCTCCGTCACCGATTGCGTGAAGTCGGCATAGATCGGATCGAGCTGCTGGATGGTGGCAAGACTCGTCGAATCGTTCTGCACCACCAGCGCGCCCTCGCTGACATAGGCCGCACCGACGATGCCGTCGATCGGCGCGCGGATGGTGGCATAATCGAGATTGAGACGCGCGCGCGCCACGTCCGCCTTGCGCGCAGCGACGTCGGCCTCGGCCTGGCGCAGCGCGGCAACGGCCTCTTCGTTCTTCGCTTCCGCCGCGGCTTTCTCCTTGTACAGCGTGCCGATGCGATTGGCGTGCGAAGCGGCCTGCTCGAGCACGGCCTTGGCGCGCGCCAGGGCAGCTTCGCTCGATTGCACTTCGACGTCGAACGGACGCGGATCGATCCGGTAAAGCGGATCTCCCGCCTTGACCTCGCTGCCCTGATGGAACAAGCGCTCGACGATGATGCCGGAAACGCGCGGGCGCACTTCGGCAACGCGGGTCGGCGCGATGCGGCCGGGCAACTCGCGCACTTGCGCGCGCGCTTGCGGCTGCACGATGACAACACCGACATCGGGCTCGGGCGTCGAAGGAGCGGCGGTCGCCGTCGGCTCCTTGCATCCGGCAAGCAGTGACGCCAGCACAGCGAGCATCGATACAATGCAGGCCGATCGCGCACGTAAGCCGGACATTTGAAACGGTCGCCCCTGTTTGACTTCGAATTGCAGACGCACGAAAGGTCGCGCCGGCGCGACGACTTCGCGCGCCAATCGCGAACATAGGCAGCACTTACCGCAACGCAACATCTTTCACGGCGGCTCAATGTCACACGGCTTAGGCGACTGAAACCGCAAGCGATTTTCGGATTCAACGGATTGTGAAACAGCCGCCGCTCCGGGTTCCTTCGCAGGGGTGGCGTACGCGCGGGAATCAGGCGCCGATCGGGTCTACGTCGCCTTCATTCGATAATGGCTGACGCCCCATTCGCTGCCGCCGGCATGGCCGAACAATCCCGCGGTTGCGAGGAAGAACCAGCGCCAGCGCCGCATCCAAAGTGCCGTGTCCTCGCCATAGACGTCGCGCAGCACGGCCTCGATCTCCCCGCGATGCACGTCGAAATTGGCGAGCCAGTCGAGCGCGGTGCGCTGGTAATGCGTGCCGCTCCAGCTCCACTCCTTCTCCACCTCGAATATCCCGGCATATTGCCGGATCAGATGATGGCTCGGCATCACGCCGCCGGTGAAGAAATGCTGCGCGATCCAGTCCGCGCGGTCGGCACTGTCGAACAGATAGGAGCCGGAACGGTGGGTGAAGATATGCATGAAGAAGCGGCCGCCGGGCTTCAGCCATGAGCGCACGCGGCCCAGCAGGTCGCGCCAATTCATCATGTGCTCGAACATCTCGACCGAAACGACGCGGTCGAAGCGCGCATCGATGTCGAACCTGTTCATGTCGCAGGTGATGACACGCAGGTTGGTCAGGCCGTGTCTTGCCGCTTCGCCCTCGATATATTGGCGCTGCGAGTTCGAGTTCGACACCGCCGTAACCTCGGCGCGCGGAAACCGCCGCGCCATCCATAGCGATAGCGAACCCCATCCGCAGCCGAGCTCGAGGATCCGTTGGCCGTCCGCAAGATCCGCATGCTCGACGGTCTGCCGCAGCGCCTCCTCTTCGGCTTCCTGCAGCGTGGAAGCGCCTTCCCGGTAGAAGCACGACGAATACTTGCGGTTGGGCCCGAGCACCTTTGCAAAGAACGCCGCCGGCACCTCGTAGTGCTGGGCGTTGGCCTGATCGGTGTGCTCGGCGATGGCGCGCGTCGCCATTTCATCGGCGAACAACACGTCGCTCCTGGTGTCGCATTCGGCAAGGCGCAGCGCGGTGCGCGAGCACAGGCGGTGGATCGCGGCACGGACGACGGCGTCGGGCAGCGGCACGCGTTCCGCGGTGCCGATGATGGCAGAGACGAAGCTCATGTCGGCAGCTCCTTCGGAGGCAGCGGGAAAAACCGGCTGGTGCGCGACTGATACTCGCGATAGCGCTCCCCGCGGGAGCGCAGCATCTGCTCCTCCAGCGGCGGAATGCCGGTCACATGGACCAGAATCCAGTACATGAAGATCGGCGCCAGCAATGTCGCAAGACCCCAGGGGTAATCGAGCGAGAGGCCGATCACGGGATAGGCAAGCCAGCCGAACCATTCGAAGAAATAATTGGGATGCCGCGACCAGCGCCACAGCCCGACGTCGCAGACCCGGCCCTTGTTGGCGGGATTCTCGCGAAAACGCTTGAGCTGCGCGTCGGCCAGCGCCTCACCGGCGATGCCGATGAGGAGGATCAACGCGCCGAGACAGTCCTGCAGCCGCAACGCGGGTTGAGGAAATCGGGCAGCGACGAAGATCGCAAACGCCAGCGGAATGGTGCCGAGCGCCTGGTTCTGCAGGAAGATGAACATCCGCCGCGGCGCATTGAGGCCCCATTCCTTCGCGAAGCTGGCATAGCGCGGATCGTCCGCGATCCCGGCGGTGCGGATGGCGATATGGATGCCGAGCCGCAGCGACCAGATCGCGACCAGCCCTGCCACCAGCCATTGCCGGCCGTTCGGCGCGGCATCATCCATCGGCCACAGCGCGCCGGCCGCACCGACGAGGCCAAGCGAGAAGGTCCAGATCGTGTCGACCCAACCGGAATTACCGGTGCGCTGCTGAACTATCCAGGCGCCGGCCATCAGGATCGAAAGGGAAACGGCCATCAAAGCGAGAGCCGAAAGACAAGTCAGCGTCATGCAAAATCCGGATATCCCAGCCAGACATCGAACACTGCTGAAAATACGCGTGGAGAGAATGGCCGGTTTCAACTCCCGGTTCCCCTTTGGTCCAATTCAAACCCGCCATTCCGGCCTTTTCTCACCGCGTTTCCGTGCCATATTGGCGAACTGACCGCGCCTCGCCTTGGATGACGTGAGCCCCATGCCCCAAAACCCTTCCCCCCGCGCCGCGATGGAGATCGAGCTGACCAAGCTGTCGTCGCCCCGGATTTTCCTGGTACGGATGCTGGTTTTTCTGGTGCTCTGTGCGCTGGTCATGATCGTGCTCTACAAGCAGATCATCGTCGCTTTCTTCGCCAATCCCGGCCTGAACGCCCTGATCGGCGGCGTGCTGTTGATCGGCATCATCCTGTCGTTCCGGCAGGTGATCCGGCTTTATCCGGAAGTGGCCTGGGTCAACAGTTTCCGCATCGCCGACCCCGGGCTCGCGGTGGAGCGGCACCCGACGCTGCTGGCGCCGATGGCGGCGATCCTGGGCGGCGAGCGCACCGGACGGATGAGCATCACGCAGCAGACCATGCGGCATCTGCTCGACTCCATCGCCACCCGCCTCGACGAAGCCCGCGACATCTCGCGCTACATGACGGGCTTGTTGGTTTTCCTCGGCCTGCTCGGCACCTTCTGGGGCCTGATCGAGACCGTCGGCTCGGTCGGCAAGGTGATCGAGGGTCTGAAGGTCGGAGGCGATGCCGGCTCGCTGTTCGACGCGCTGAAAGAGGGCCTCGCGGCCCCGCTCGGCGGCATGGGCATTTCGTTCTCGTCCTCGCTGTTCGGCCTTGCCGGCTCGCTGATCCTCGGGTTCCTCGACCTGCAATCGAGCCAGGCGCAGAACCGCTTCTATACCGACCTCGAAGACTGGCTCGCCACCACCGTGCGTGAGTATGCCGGCGACGATGCCGGCGCCGCAGCCGTCGGTCCCGGCCTGCAGCAGGCGCTCGACCGGCTGCGCCACGCCGTGGAAGAAGGCGGCGCCAACCGCAACGCGACGGCTGCGATGGCCAATCTGGCCGAAGCGATCCAGGGCCTCGTGGCGCATATGCGCACAGAGCAGCAGATGATCCGCGAATGGGCCGACGGCCAGGGCGAGCAGAACACGGAGATCAAACGCCTGCTCGAGCGCATCGCACGCCAGCCCGAAAAGAGCTAACATGCTCGATCACGTCACGATCGGCATCGCCGACATCGAGCGGTCGAAACGATTCTATGATCGGGCATTGCGGTCGCTCGGGATCACGCGGCTCTACGCCGAGGGCGAGCAGGCGGTGGGCTATGGCATCAAGCCCAAGGCGTTCTTCTGGATCGGGTTGAAAGCCAGCCCGCAAACAGGTGCTCACATCGCCTTCACCGCCCCTGACCGGGCAACCGTCGATCGCTTCCATGAGGAAGCCGTCGCTGCCGGCGGCAAGGACAATGGACCGCCGGGCCTGCGCCCGCACTATCATGCCAACTATTACGGAGCCTTTGTGCTCGATCCCGACGGCCACAATATCGAAGCGGTCTGCCACACACCGCCGGGATGACCCACGCGAACCCAACAGACAGAGAAGCCAATGGCCCTCGCCCGTCTCCGCCGCAGTGAATCCGGCCTCAACTACTGGCCGGGATTCGTCGACGCCCTGTCGACGCTGGTGCTGTCGATCGTGTTCCTGCTCACGGTGTTCCTGGTGGTGCAGTTCTTCCTGTCGCAGGAAGTCACCGGCAAGGACAAGGCGCTGGAGCAGCTAACCGCCAAGATCGCGCAGCTCAACGAGCTCTTGTCGCTGGAGAAGCTTGCCAAGCTCAATCTCGACGACCAGATCTCCCAGCTGCGCGCCGGGCTCGCTTCGGCCGAGGGCGAGCGCGACCGCATCAAGGGGCTCTATGACGGGCTCGCTGGCGCCGGCGGCGATGCGCAGGGCCGCGCCAACGAGCTGAACAAGGCGCTGGATTCCGAGAAGCAGGTCACCGCGCGCGCACTGGCCCAGATCGAGGTACTGAACCAGCAGATCAGCGCGCTGCGCCGCCAGCTTGCGGCACTGGAGGAAGCGCTGGAAGCCTCCGAGAAGCGCGACAAGGAATCTCAGAACCGCATCGCCGATCTCGGCCAGCGGCTCAACGTCGCGCTGGCCCAGCGCGTGCAGGAATTATCGCGCTACCGCTCCGAATTCTTCGGCCGGTTGCGCGCGATCCTCGGCAATCGTCCCGACATCCGCATCGTCGGCGACCGCTTCGTGTTCCAGTCGGAGGTCTTCTTCGATACGGGACAGGCGCAGCTCCTGCCCGAGGGCCGCGCCGAGCTCGACAAGCTTGCCAGCGCGCTGATCGAGCTCGACAAACAGATTCCTTCCGAAATCGCCTGGGTGCTGCGGGTCGACGGCCACACCGACGTGCGGCCGATCAACAGCCCCCTGTTCAAGTCGAATTGGGAATTGTCGGCAGGCCGCGCGATCTCCGTGGTGCAGTACCTGATCTCGCTCGGCGTGCCCTCGCAGCGGCTGGTCGCGGCGGGCTTTGCCGAGTTCCAGCCGCTCGACACCGCGCCGACAGAAGAGGCCTACAAGCGCAATCGCCGCATCGAGCTGAAGCTGACGGAACGCTGACACGCGGTCGAGCGGCCGGCCGGGGTCGATTAGTACTAAGGAAGGGTTATTTGGCGCAAAAAAGCCGGCCGTAGAATTACCGACGCCGTCCTTTACCGAAAAGTTTCCGTTTTGGCCTCATGCTGCGCTGTTGCGCGTTTTTCGGGCCCGGACGGGACGTGTGCTTTCGATGTGCGTACGGATTATCGGCGATTCCAAAGCCAGGCTTGCCAAGATCGGCGATCTGATCGGCGAAAAGCTTCCGTTCGCGCCGGAACTGTTGGGCAAGTCATGTCTTGGGGATCGCGACACGCCTGCCGTCGTCGTGGCTGCCGATTTGCGCGATGTGAACAACATTTCGGCGCTCAAGGATATTTCCGACGATCTGCGTCAGATTCCCAAGCGGGTCTTCCTGATCGATCAGAACTCCCGGCTGGCGATCGTGCAGGCTTACGCCCTTGGCGCCACGAGCGTGCTGACCAGTCCTGTCACGGGTCCGAAGCTGTTGCGGGAGCTTCTCAAGCCGGGAACCAACGGCGAACGGCACGTCAAGCCGCCGTCCGACAGCGGCGAGGCGGCGGCAACCGGTGCCGCCTGTATCGCCTCGATGTTCACCGCCATCGTCAACGGTCAACCGATCGATCTCGACCAGGCACGCAACGTCGGACGCGATATCACCGAAAACATCTCCGAACGCGGCCTTGCCGATTGGCTGGCGACCGTTCGCCAGCATCATGAGGGCACGTTCCAGCATTGCCTCCTTGTCACTGGTATTGCCGTCGATTTCGGACTGAGCCTCGGCCTGAAAGCGCCCGATGTCGAACGCCTCAGCGCTGCCGCGATGTTTCACGACATCGGCAAGGCCAAGATCCCGCTCGTCCTGCTCGACAAGCCCAGCCGCCTCGATGCCGGCGAGCGCGCCCAGATCGAAACGCATCCCGTGATCGGCTACGAAGTGCTGAAAAGCCAGAAGGGCGTTTCAAGGGAAATCCTCGATGCCGTTCGACATCACCATGAATATCTCGACGGCAGCGGATATCCCGACAAGCTTGGCGCGTCCGAGATCGGCGATCTCGTTCGCATGTTGACGGTGTCGGACATTTTCGCTGCACTGATCGAATGCCGGAGCTACAAGCCGGTCATGCCGCGCGAGCGGGCCTACGAAATCCTGTGCGACATGAGCGCGAAGGGAAAGCTGGAGGCGCCGCTGGTGAAGGCCTTCCGCGAGGTCGCCCTGACGCGCTGAAACTACACGCCCTCGAACTGCAGACGCGCCAGCCGCGCATAGAGCCCGTTGGCGGCAACCAGCGAGGCGTGCGTACCCTGCTCGACGATACGGCCATGTTCCATGACAAGGATGCGGTCGCACGACAGCACGGTGGCGAGCCGATGCGCGATGACGAGAGTGGTGCGGTGGCGCATCAACTCCTCCAGCGCCGTCTGCACCAGCGTCTCGCTTTCCGCATCGAGCGCAGAGGTCGCCTCGTCCAGCAAGAGCAGCGGCGCATCTCTCAGGATGGCGCGGGCGATCGCAATCCGCTGGCGCTGGCCGCCCGACAGGGTCACGCCGCGTTCGCCGAGTTTGGCGTCGAAGCCGCCGGGCAGGCGACGGATGAACTCGCCGGCATGCGCGAGCTCCGCCGCGCGCTCGACATCGGCATCGCCGGCATCGGGCCGGCCGAAGCGGATGTTCTCGCGCGCCGAGGCTGCAAATACCACCGAGTCCTGCGGCACCAGCGCAACGCGGGCACGAAGCGCCTGCGGATCCACGCTTTCGATTCCAACACCGTCGAAGGTAATCCTGCCCGCCTTCGGATCGTAGAAGCGCAGCAGGAGATAGAACAACGTGCTCTTGCCGGCGCCGGACGGACCGACAATGGCGACCTTCTCGCCCGCCTTCACCGACAATGACACGGCATCGACAGCCGACACTTGCGGCCGCGCCGGATAGGCAAAACTCACATTCTCGAACGCCACATCGCCGCGTGCCGGCGACGGCAAGGCGCGTGGCACTGCGGGCGCGCTGATCTCGGGCTGAATGCGCAAGATCTCGAACAGCCGCTCCGCGGCGCCGGAGGCCGCCGACACCTCGCCCCAAACTTCACTGAGCTGGCCTAGTCCCGCAGCGGCAAACGCCGCATAGAGCACGAACTGGCCGAGCCGGCCCGGTGTCATGGTGCCGGCCAGCACGTCATTCGAGCCGACCCAGAGGATTGCGACCACGCTGGAGAAGACGATGAAGATGATGATCGCGGTGAGCACGGCGCGCGCGCGCGTCGAGTTGACCGCCGCCTGGAAGGCCTGCTCCACCTCGCCGCCGAAGCGCGCTTCGGCGAGCCGCTCGCCGGTATAGGCCTGTACCACCCGGATCGCGCCGACCAGTTCGGACGCATAAGCGCTTGCATCGGCGAGCGTGTCCTGCGCGTTGCGCGACAGCCGGCGCACCCAGCGGCCGAAGGCGACCAGCGGAATGACGATCACGGGAATCGCCAGCAGCACGAAGCCGGAAAGCTTCGGGCTTGTGATCACCATCATGGCCGCCGCCCCGAAGAACAGCATGAGGTTGCGCAGCGCTATCGACACCGAGGCGCCGACCGCCGACTTGATCTGGGTGGTATCGGCCGTCAGCCGCGACACCAGTTCGCCGCTGCGCGCCACGTCGAAGAAGGACGGCGACAGCGAAATCAGGTGAGTGAAGACGTCGCGGCGAATATCGGCGACGATGCGCTCGCCGATGGTCATGACGAGATAGAAGCGCGCCGCACTGGCGCCGGCCAGCACCGCCACGACCGCGATCATCACGCTGAAATAGCTGTTGATCATCGCGATGCCTTCGGGCGTGAAGCCGAAGTCGATGATGCGCCGCACCGCAACCGGAACGACCAGCGTCGTCACCGCCGCAATGGTGAGTGCGATGAAGGCCAGAATCGCCCGCCCGCGATAGCGCGCGACGTAGGGGGCAAGCTCGAGCAGCGGGCGCAGCTTCTCGCGCCGCACCGGCGCCTCCGCCGCGTCGATGACGGCTTCCGCCTCCATCAGCGCATCGCGCGGCGCCTCCGCCTTGGCGCGTCCATCCTCAAGCTGTTCGGCTACGCTCATCCGGTCCCGACCGATTTGACGCCCCCCAATAGGCCCTCAGCCGGGGGGCTGGCAAATCCGGAACACCCCGCATCCGGAGGCCTTCCCCGCGGGCTGTTCCGTAGCTTGTTTTGCCGGGGAGCTTGCGTTATAGAGCGCCCAAATCCGCATTTCCCGAGATCCGAGACGGGCGCCGGCGCGCCAGAGGACAAGCCATGAAAGCCGAAATTCATCCCGATTATCATATGATTACGGTCGTCATGACCGACGGAACCGAGTACCAGACCCGGTCCACTTGGGGCAAGGCCGGCGACAAGCTGAACCTCGACATCGACCCCAAATCGCACCCGGCCTGGACCGGCGGCTCCCAGCAGATCATGGATCGCGGCGGCCGTGTATCGCGCTTCCAGAAGAAGTTCGAGGGTATCGGTATCCTCAAGAAGTGACCGGCCCAGCGCCCGGCGCGGCAGCTCGAGACGAAAAGCGCCCCGGCTTTGACGGGGCGTTTTTTTATGCCGTCATCAGTTTTAGAGAGGCTTACTGTTCGAACGCGGCCTTGAGCCGGTTGAGCTGCGGCACCAGCGGATTGCCGATCGACGGCCGTTCGGCGGGCGGTGCATGGATGGTGGTGTCGAGACGGCGCACGCGCGCTTGCAGGCTCATCGAGCGGGCGATCAGGTCCTGCAGCTGGGCGGGGAGCCTTTCGATCACGTCGACCGGGCCGGGATCGGCTGCGGTCAGCTTGACCTTGGTCTTTTCGCGGTTGGCCTGGGTCAGTGTCATTTCGCCTTCCTTGACCGCGCGATGCAACAGCAGCCAGGAGGCGAGCTGCATCAGGCGGGTGGTGAGGCGCATGCTCTCGGTGGCGTAAGTCAGGCTGACCGAGCGCTCCAGCGCCTTCGCCTCGGTGCGGCCGTCGCCGTCGAGATAGGCCGCGGTCTCCTCGACCAGATCCATGCCTTCCCGGAACAGAGTGCTGAACGCCGACGAATTGGTCAGCCGTTCGCTCAAGTTCACCAACGCGCCGTCGCCCTGCGAACGCTCCGCCATGGTTTACGCCCTCACACCACAAATTTACGCCAGAAGCCGGCGTCTTGGGGCGCCGGTATGATGAACAAATCATTGCGCGCCCCGGGCAAGGAGTCCAGCCGCAACGCGATTTATGGTTTCCGAGCGGGTGAGGAAGAAGGCCAAAAAAAGAGCCGCCGATAGAATCGGCGGCTTTTGAAGTTGATAACAGGGAGGCGTCAAACAGAGTGGACAGGAGCCACTCGGTGTCCAAACGAGGACACGGACAGTCATATTCGAGAAAGCTTAATCGATCGTAAACGAACTGATTTATTGAAGCCTTGTTTGCCATGTCGGCCATTGGCCGAGTTCCGCCACAGCGTCGCTCCGGCGAAGGGCGGGGTCCACCACCACGACTGATTGCTGTGAAGCGGAGGCGACTCCCCCTGTGCCCTTTCCGGCGCCCTCGGCGTTTGGGCCCCGGCCTCCGCCGGGGCGACAAGCATCACGACTTGAAGAAGCTGTTCGCGGCATCCTTCGATGCTCGCTTGCGCGCCGAGGCGGCCTCCAGCCTTTCGATCTCGCTTTTCAGCAGCGCGATCCGATCGGCCAGTTCCTCGACCGAGAGCAGCGACAGGTCCTGGCCGATCTCGTGGCTGATTTTCTTCCGCGGGCGATCATCGTCTTCGACAGGCATCGCGCGTCTCCGTGATATGCGCTTTGGAGCGGTTGCCAGCGGCACGCCGGGTGGCTAAGCAACGGTCCGGATTTACCGCATTTCCCAAGGACAAATCATGGAAAAGCTGCCCGCGCAAATGACCGTTGTCGCCATCAGCAAGCCCGGCGGTCCGGAGGTGCTGATCCCCGAGCAGCGCGCCCTGCCCGTGCCCGGTCCGGGCGAATTGCTGGTCAAGGTCATGGCCGCCGGCGTCAACCGGCCCGATGTGGCGCAGCGCTCCGGCGCCTATCCGCCGCCGCCCGGCGCGAGCGACCTGCCGGGCCTCGAGATCGCGGGCGAAGTCGTGGCCACGGGCAGCGGCGTGAGCCGGCACAAGGTCGGCGACAAGGTGATGTCGCTGGTGGCCGGCGGCGGCTACGCCCAATATTGCATTGCGCAAGACGGCCAGGCGATGACGGTGCCGCCTTCGCTGACGATGGCGGAAGCCGGCGCCATTCCGGAAACGCTGATGACCGTCTGGCACAATGTGTTCGAGCGTGGCGCGCTGAAACCCGGCGAGACGCTGCTGATTCATGGCGGCTCCTCCGGCATCGGCACCATGGCGATCCAGCTCGCGAAGGCGTTCGGCGCGAAGGTGATCGTCACTGTCGGTGGCCGGGACAAGGCCGACGCCTGCCTCAAGCTCGGCGCCGACGTCGCGATCAACTACAAGACACAGGACTTTGTCGCCGAGACCAGGAAGGCGACCGACAATGCCGGCGCCAACGTGATCCTTGACATGGTTGGCGGCGACTACATCGACCGCAACTACGATGCCGCCGCGGTCGACGGCCGCGTGGTGCAGATCGCCTTCCTTTCCAACGCGCCGAAGGCGACCGCCAATTTCTCCAAGCTGATGGTGAAGCGACTCACCCATACCGGCTCCACGCTGCGCCCGCGTACCAACGCGGACAAGGCGGCGATGGTCGCGGCCATCGAGGCCAAGGTGATGCCGTTCCTGCGCGAGGGACGGGTCAAACCGGTGATGGACAGCACTTTCCCGCTGGAAAAGGCCGCCGATGCGCACCGGCGCATGGAGACCAGCCAACATATTGGCAAAATTGTGTTAGCCATTTAACGCTTCGAAACGATCGGCGGGTGGAAACCCTTTGATTTCCCTCGCTTTCATGGCATCTATCGCGTGCGCCGGGCCGGTCGCTTGGCCGGAACGAACGACATCGCGGAGTACTGGCATTGCGTCTGATCAGGCGCCTTGCGCTTGTTGCGCTGGGCCTCATGATTGTTGCTGTCGCGGCGCCCGCGCGCGCGATCGACGCCGTCAGCGTCCGCAGTGACGCGCCTGCCATCGACCTCACCGCCGTCCTCGACCATCAGCGCAGCGACACCGACCGAATCCAGGTTTCCACGGCGCCGGGAACCGACGGCATCGTCCGCCGCATCGAGGTCCGCGCCCGCGAAGGCGGCCAGAACTGGGTGGTTTTTGCGCTCGCCAACAACACCGACGACCAGCTCGATCGTCTGATCGTCGCGCCACACTACCGCATCGTCTCCTCGGGCCTGCTGTGGCCCGATCTCGGCCTCTCGCGCGTCGCCACCATCACGCCATCGGTCGGCGATCGTCCCGAGCGGCAGGAGAGCGCGACCGCCGACATCTTCCGCATTACGCTCGATCCCGGCGCCGTCGTCACCTTCGTCGCGGAGTTGCGCACCGACCGGCTGCCGCAGCTCTATCTGTGGGAGCCCGATGCCTACAAGGACAAGGTCAACTCCTTCACGCTCTACCATGGCATCGTGATCGGCATCTCCGGCCTGCTGGCGCTCGTGCTGACCATCCTGTTCGTGGTCAAGGGCTCGATCATGTTTCCGGCCGCCGCCGCACTTGCCTGGGCGGTGCTGGTCTATATCGGCGTCGATTTCGGCTTCTGGGGCAAGGTGCTGGACATGTCGAACAACGCCGAGCGCGTCTGGCGCGCGGCGGGCGAGGCGATCCTGGCGGCGACCTTGCTGGTGTTCCTGTTCGCCTATCTCAACCTGTCGCGCTGGCATGTGCGCTACTCCCACATCACCATCGGCTGGCTGACCTTCCTTGGCTCGCTGGTGGCGCTGGCGCTGTTCGATCCTGCCGTTGCCTCCGGCATCGCGCGCATGTCGCTGGTCCTGATCGCGTTCGCCGGCTTTGCGCTGATCGTCTATCTGTCGACGCACGGATTCGACCGTGCGGTGCTGTTGATCCCGACATGGTTCCTGCTGGTGGTCTGGGTGGTGGCGGCGGGCATGACGGTCGCGGGAAGCGTCACCAACGACATTGTCGGCCCTGCCCTGCTCGGCGGCCTCGTGCTGATCGTGATGCTGATCGGATTTACGGTCATGCAACACGCCTTTGCGGGCGGCGGCGCCACCACGGGCGTGGTCTCCGACGTCGAGCGCCGCGCCCTTGCGCTGGCCGGCTCCGGCGACCTGATCTGGGACTGGGACGTCTCCGCCGACAAGGTTTTCACCAGCCCCGAGACCGAAGCGCTGCTCGGGCTGAAGCGCGGCACGCTGGAAGGCCCCGCCGCGAAATGGCTGGAAGTGCTGCATCCGCTCGACCAGGACCGTTTCCGCGCCGCGCTCGACAGCGTGCTCGACCAGCGCCGCGGCCGGCTGGTGCAGGATTTCCGCCTGCGCACGCCCGACGGTCACTTCATGTGGTTCGCGCTGAAGGCGCGGCCGGTGGTCGGGTCCGACGGCGAGGTGTCGCGCGTGGTCGGCACGCTCACCGACGTCACCGACATCAAGAATGCCGAGGAGCGCATGCTGCATGACAGCGTGCACGACAACCTCACGGGACTGCCGAACCGCAAGCTGTTCATGGATCGCCTCAATGCGGTGGCGAATTTCGCCAAGACCATGCCGACATTGCGGCCGACGCTGATGGTGATCGACCTCGACCGCTTCAAGCAGGTCAACGACTCCGTGGGGATCGCCGTCGGCGATTCCATCCTGCTGACGCTGGCGCGGCGGCTGACGCGCATCCTCAAGCCGCAGGACACGCTGGCGCGCCTTGCCGGCGACCAGTTCGGCCTGATCCTGCTGTCCGAGCAGGAGTCCGCGCGCATCACCGCCTTCGCCGAAATGATCCGCAAGACCATCCGCGCACCGATCGCCTTCAACGACCGCGAGATCTTTCTCACGGCCTCGATCGGCCTCGCGCTGTCGGATCCGCAGACGCAGCTCTCGGAAGAGATCATCAAGGACGCGGAACTGGCGATGTATCATTCCAAGCGCATCGGCGGCGACCGCATCGACGTCTACAAGCCGGCGATGCGCGCGCGCAAGACCGACCGCCTGACGATCGAGTCGGAACTGCGCCGCGCCATCGAGCGGCAGGAGATCTCGATCCTCTACCAGCCGATCGTGCGGCTGGAGGATCGCTCCATCGCCGGCTTCGAGGCGCTGGCGCGCTGGGACCACCCGAAACTCGGCCGCCTGTCGCCATCGGATTTCATCAATGTCGCCGAGGAAATCGGCCTGATCGTCGATCTCGGCATGTTCGTGATGGACCAGACCGCGCGGCAGCTCGCGGTATGGCAACGCGCCATGCGCTCGCGCGAGCCTATCTTCGCCAGCGTCAACGTGTCCTCGCGGCAATTGCTGCGTCACGACCTGATTCACGACATCCGATCGGTGCTGTCGCGCTCTTCCGTGGCGCGCGGCACGCTGAAGCTGGAATTGACGGAATCGCTCGTCATGGAGAACCCGGAGCATGCGGCGCAAATGCTGGGCCGCATCCGCGAACTCGGCACGGGACTTTCACTCGACGATTTCGGCACCGGCCATTCCTCGCTGGCCTATCTGCAGCGCTTCCCGTTCGACACCATTAAGATCGACCAGTCCTTTGTGCGTACCACCAGCCGCGGCACGCGCCCGGTGATCCTGAAATCCATCATCGCGCTGGCCCACGACCTCGGCATGGACGTCGTCGCCGAAGGCGCCGAGACCGATTCAGATGCGGTCGAGCTCTATCAATTGGGCTGCGAATACGCGCAAGGCTTCGCCTTCGGCGAGCCGATGGACGCCGACGCAGCGATGCGTCTGCTGACGGAAGAGCGGCTGGAAGCGGCGAGCTGAAGCCGGCCGGGCGGCAACGCCTGCATGCGGCTTGATCCCCCGGGCGACGTTGTCGCCCCCGTCCGCCCTCACCGCTCGCGCTTCATCCGCCTGAACTTCACGCTTTTCCCGTCGGCCTGCCTCGTCGCGACGTAGCCGCCCTGGAGGCACGCTTCACGCTGCGGCATTTTCTCCTGCGGGCTGCGCAGGCTGTCCCACCAGGAGGCGCGATACGCCGCGCGCGGCAGCGCCGCGTCGATGATTTCCTCGATCTCCTCGAAGGTCAGAATGAATTCGGGAAGCGTCTGCTTCTTCAGGTAATCCCGCAGCGCGTGGTAGTCGTTCACCTAACCCCCCGAATCAAGCCGTGCTGCAAAAAGCCGCTGCCGCGGTAAACCAACCGTTAACCGATCGCGGAACCCTTGTCGCGATTTAAGGCCGCCGCAACGCTTCCGGGCGCAATCAAGACGACCGGGAGCGAAGCGATGCTGTTCAAGTGGCCCAATCATAGGCGCAGACCGCGCGTGCGGCTGTCGACAAAGCTGCTGATCGCCTCCTTGATCGCCGCGATCATCGGCTTTTCCATGATCTGCCTCTCCGTCATGCTCGACATGCGCCGCGGCGAGGAGGAGCTGGCCCGGCAGATGCTCGAGAATCTCGCCGCCAGCATCGAAGCCGACATCGCGCGCAACGTCGAGCTCTACGACCTGTCGCTGCGCAACGTCACCTCCAACATTCTGATGCCGGAGCTAAAGGATGTCCCCAAGCCGATCCTGCACCTGATCCTGTTCGACCATGTCGCCACAGCGAGGCATTTCGGCTCCATCCAGATCTTCGACGACAGGGGGCAACTGGCAGCTGACGCGTCCTCGCTCGATCCACAACAGGAGAACCGGGCCGACGAGGAGTATTTCAAGGTCCATCGCGACAATCCCGATGTGGGATTGTTCATCAGCAAGCCCCTGCTGCATCGGGGAACCTATTCGATCGTGCTGAGCCGGCGCATTTCCGGCGAAGACAACGCCTTCCATGGCGTCGTGGTAGGATCAATCCGCTTTTCCTATTTCCACGAGCTGTTCGAGCGGCTCAACCTCGATCAGGACGACGTCATCACGGTGCTCCGCCGGGACCGCACCATCATCATGCGCAAGCCGTTCGATCTCGATATCATCGGCAGGAACCTCGCCGACATCGCCAGCTGGAACTCCAGCAATCTCCGGCCCGGGGCCTCCTATTCCGGGCAGGGCCCCGTGGACACGATTCCCCGCCTCTATATCAGGCGCGATACCTCCGGCCCGCTCTTCGTCGTGGTGGGCAAGCCGCTGGATGCGGTTTTCAGCCTCTGGCACAGGGAAGCGATGCGGGTCGCCGCCGTCATGGTGGTGCTGATTCTGTTCGTGCTCGGCACCACGCTGTTCCTGGCCCGCGAGATCGACCGCCGCGCGGCGGCGGAAGCCAAACTGAAGGAGCTTTCGATCACCGACGCACTCACCGGTCTGCGAAACCGGCGCAAGTTCGACGAAGACATCGACAACGAATGGCGACGCGCCGCACGGCAGAAGACGCCGCTCGCACTTCTGATGATCGACGCCGACCATTTCAAGGACTTCAACGACACGCACGGCCACCAGGCGGGCGACCAGGTGCTGGTCGGGATCGCAATCTGCATTTCCGATTCGGTGCACCGCCCCGGGGATTGCGCGGCGCGCTACGGCGGCGAGGAGTTCGCGGTGCTGCTGCCGGGATGCGAGGCGCCCGATGCGCTCAAGATAGCCGAGACGATCCGGCGGAAGGTCATGCAATGGTCGGAGGGCGACGCGGTCACCACCGTCTCGGTCGGCGTCGCCAGCCTGACGCCGGCTCCGAACATGCACTGGGCGCTGCTGGTGGAAGCCGCCGACAAGGCGCTCTATGCCGCCAAGGCCAACGGCCGCAACCAGTCGGTACTCGCCGGCGTGCCGGCGATGTCGCTGGTGGCCTAGCTTCGGTCCTCACTTCTCCAGATATTTCTTCATCTCGGCGCGAAGGCCGTCGCGGAGGTCGGCACGCGCCAAGCCGAAGGCGATGTTGGCGCGCAGGAAGCCCGGCTTCGAACCGCAGTCGTGGCGCTCGCCCTCGAACTCGACCCCGTAAAAGCGTTGTGTCTTCGACAGACCGATCATGGCGTCGGTGAGCTGGATCTCGCCGCCGGCGCCGCGCTCCTGCGTTTCCAGAATCTTGAATATCTCCGGCTGCAGGATGTAGCGGCCGGTGATCGAGAGATTTGACGGCGCGGTGCCCTTTGGCGGCTTCTCCACCATGCCGGCGACCTCGAAGAGGCGGCCGTTGCGCTTGCCAACGCCGCAGATGCCGTATTGATGGGTGAGTTCGTCCGGCACGGTCTCGACCGCGATCAGGTTGGACTTGGCATCGAGGCGGCTGGCAGCCTCGATCATCTGTTTGAGGCAGCCCGGCGTGTTGAGCACGAGTTCATCCGGCAGCACCACGGCAAAGGGTTCGTCGCCGACGATGTCGCGCGCGCACCACACGGCATGGCCGAGACCGAGCGGCGCCTGCTGGCGGGTAAAGCTCATGGCGCCGGCTTCGGGCTGGTTGGCGGCCAGGATCTCCTGCTCGACCTTCTTGCCGCGTGCAGCCAGCGTGGTGTCGAGTTCGAACATGCGGTCGAAATGATCCTCGATCACACCCTTGTTGCGGCCGGTGACGAACACGAAATGCTCGATCCCGGCCTCCCTCGCCTCATCGACGACATATTGAATGAGCGGTTTGTCGACGATGGTCAGCATTTCCTTCGGCATTGCCTTGGTGGCAGGCAAGACGCGGGTGCCGAGGCCGGCGACCGGGAAGACGGCTTTACGGATTTTCATGGGAATGGAGAGGCCTTGATGGAACGGAATCCAGGTTGAATGGCACGTTGTTAGCGGGTTTGCAGCCGGGAACAAAGTCCGATCTGTGCGACGAAAAGAACGGCCAGGCAGGTTCGCCTTTGTTAAACTATTGGAAACCGGAAGAGGTCCTCCTTGGAATGGGGTTACTGAACGGACGGACCAAGAGAATGACGGGGCAGATGACATTAACGATTGCCCGGGCAGGCGCGCTGGCGCTTGCGGCCCTCCTGCTGTTTCCGATTGCCGCGGGCGCCCAATCTTCCGGCGACGGGATCTCCAATTTCTTCAATAATCTGCTTGCTCCGAAACCCGGCACAGAGGCGCCGCAGGCGGCTCCGGGGCCCGGTGGCGCCCCGCCCTGGAGCGGCGAGGACGGCGCTTCCGGCCACCCGCTGATGACCGCAAGCGCAATCCGCCAGGCGGCTGCGAATTTCGACAGTTGCATCGCCGGCATGTGGCCGGATGCCGCGCGGCGCGGCATTTCGCAGGAGAGCTTTCAGCGCTTCACGGCGGGCCTGCAGCCCGATTTGCGCATCATGGACCTGATGGATTCCCAGCCGGAGTTCACCAAGGCGATCTGGGAATATCTCGACATCCTCGTCAGCGACGCCAGGATGACCAAGGGCCGTGAGATCCTCGCCAAATACAAGGCGGAATTCGACGCAGTGGAAAAATCCTATGGCGTCGATCGCTACATCATCGCCTCCATCTGGGGCATCGAGTCGAACTATTCGACACAGATCGGCGACCGCAGCGTGCTGCAATCGACTGCGACGCTCGCCTGCGTCGGCCGCCGGCAGAAATATTTCCGGGACGAGTTTCTCGTCGCGCTGGAAATCCTGCATCGCGGCGATTTGCGCCCCGAGCAGCTGCGCGGCTCCTGGGCCGGCGCGTTCGGACCGACGCAGTTCATGCCGACCGCGTTCAAACGCTATGCGGTCGATGCCGATGGTGACGGACGTCGCGACGTTGTCGACAACCCCTATGACCTGATCGCATCGACCGCGAACAACCTGAAGAAGGACGGCTGGCAGAGCGGGGCAAGCTGGGGCTACGAAGTCGTGATTCCCAACGGCTTCAATTTCATGATGGCGGACCGCGCGAAAGCGATGACGCTGTCGCAATGGGACCAGCAGGGGGTCAGGCGCGCGGGCGGCAAGCCTTATCCCAACCCCGGTGAGAAGGCCTACCTGCTGGCGCCGGCCGGTGCGGCGGGGCCCGGCTTCCTGATGCTGCAGAATTTCCGCGTGATCATGAAATACAACCCGGCCGAGGCCTATGCGTTGGCGATCGGCCATTTTGCCGACCGCCTGCGCGGCGGACCGCCGTTCGTGCAGCCCTGGCCGCGACAGGAACGGGTGCTGTCGCGCACCGAGCGGCTGGAACTGCAGCAATTGCTGGCCGATCGCGGCTTCTACAAGGGCACGCCGGATGGCCAGTTTGGCGGCCAGACCCGGGAGGCGCTGCGCGCCTTCCAGCTTTCGGTGGGACTGCCTGCCGACGGATTCGCCACCGAGGGGGTACTGGACCGGCTCCGCGTGCGGTAAGGGCGCAAAAGTAACCTTCAAAAACAATGATTTGAGCCCTCCCTTGACGGGTGGGCGCTGCGTCCCGCTTATGGGGGAAAATCCGCCCGCTTGCGGCCTCTTTCCGCTATTATATTTGTCATCCCAGATCCCTTGCGACCGAGCCGGATGCGAAAGCCAAAGCCATTCTATCGCGTGTTGACCGAGGGCGGTCCGCTGACCGCACTCGCCGTCGCCATTGCGCTCCTGGTCGGCATCGCGGGGCCTGCTTCCGCGCAGTTCTTCAATTTCGGCGGCTGGTCGCGCCCGGCGCCGCGCAGCAACGGCGGCGGTGGCGGCTGGTTCGGGGGCGATCTGTTCGCGCCCTTCCAGCAACAGCAGCCCAAGCGCGTGCAGGATTTTTCAAAGGCCCCGCCGCCGGACAAGCGCGATCCGAATTTGGTGCCGGAGCGTTACGTGCTGGTGCTCGGCGACGGCATGGCGGACTGGCTGGCTTATGGCCTGGAGGATGCCTACACCGAGCGCCCCGACATGGGCGTGATCCGCAAGAACCGCGCGACATCGGGCCTGATCAAGTATCAGCCCAAGGGTGAGCCATCGGACTGGGCCGCGGCTGCCAAGCAGATTCTTGCCACCGAGAAACCCGACGCGATCGTGGTCATGCTCGGCCTCAACGACCGCATCGCCATGCGCGAGGCGGCGCCGGAAAAATCCGACAAGCCGGCCGACAAGAACAAGAAGGACGCGCGGGCAAAGGATGCCAAGCAGGCCGCAAAACCTGATGCGGCTGCAAATGTGAAGCCCGATGCCGCCAAACCCGATACGGCCAAATCTGATGCGGCCGCCAAGCCTGATGCGGCGGCCAAGCCCGACGACAAGCCGGCTGATGACGCTGAAGAAGCCGACAATGCCGATACGCCTTCGATCGTCGCGCCCGAGAAGACCGCGCGCTCTGGCACCGGCCTCTACGAATTCCGCGACGAGCGCTGGGTCGAGCTCTACGCCAAGAAGATCGAGGAGCTGATTGCAGTCCTGAAGGGCAAAGGCGTCCCGGTGCTGTGGGTCGGCCTGCCCGCGATCCGCGGCCCCAAGGGCATCTCGGACATGCTCTTTCTGGATGCGCTATATCGCGACGGCGCCGGCAAGGCGGGCATCACCTATGTCGACGTCTGGGATGGTTTTGTCGACGAGGTCGGCCGCATGCTGCAGAAGGGCCCCGACTTCGAAGGTCAGATTCGCCAGCTGCGCTCCTATGACGGCGTGTACTTTACCAAGCCCGGCGCTCGAAAATTGGCGCACTATGTCGACCGCGAGATCACCCGTCTGCTGGCAGGCCGTTCCGGTCCGATCGCACTGCCAAGCGAGCCCGCCACCCCTGACATCAATGCCGTACCGGGCCAGCCCGCGCCGCGGCCGATGGCAGGACCGATCGTTCCTCTGGTCGCAGCTTCCATCGGCACCGACCAATTGCTCGGCGGTCCCGGCTCGCGGCCGGCGCCGGTCGATGCGCTCGCCGCGCGCACGCTGGTGAAGGGCGAGGCGCTGGCGCCGCCCGCGGGACGCGCCGATGATTTTGCCTGGCCGCGCCGCGAAGTCGGCCGCGAGCAGGCCAAGGGCGACTCGCCGGTGGCAAGCGTTGCGCCCGACGGCACCGTCGTGCAGCCGGGGCAGCGGCCGCAGCAACCGCAACAGCGGCCGCCGCTTCAGCCCGGCCAGCCCGGATTTGGCCAGCCCGGCATCGTGCAACCGGGACCACAACCCGGACAGATCCCGCAACAGCAGAAGCATCCGCCACGGCCGGCGCAAACTACCACGCAGTCGCTGCGTGATCTGTTCGGCGGCTTCGGCAACACTGCCCCTGCAGCTGCCCCACCTCCACCTGCGCCGCGTCAGGCCACGCCGCCGACGGGACAGCCGCGCCCGCCGGCCAACAACGGCGCGCCGCGCCCGCCGGCCAATGTCGGCCGCTCGGCAGCGGTGCCGCCGGCGAATCCCACGCGCTAGTCTTTGGACACGCGGCCTAGCCGTAGTAACGCCAGCGCGGCGGCGGACGGCGTGGCTGGCGCGTCATCATCAGCGCCAGCGCAAAGCCGATGCCACCGGCGACCAGCAGCGCACCGATCGGATTGTCGTGCACGGTTTTAGCGACCGCCCTGGTGCCGTCCTGAATCGTCTTGCCCCCGCTCTCATAGGCGTCCTTGGCCATGCCGGCGGCGGCTTCACCGACGTCGCGCGCGGCATCCTTGGCCTGACCGTAGAGATTCTGCACCGTGCCTGCTGCCTCGCGCGTGCGGCCGGAACCTTGCATTTTCGCGTCGCCGGCGAGCTCGCCAGCGGCACCTTCCACCTTGCCGGCAAAATCCTTTGCCGCGCCTGCGATCCGATCCTTGTCCATCGTGTTGCTCCCTGGAGTTCTGCACGATGTAACCGACAAAGCCGGCGCAGGTTCCCGCTTGGAGCATGATCCGGAAAAGTGTGAAGCGGTTTTCCGAAAAGATCATGCTCAAACAAAGAGCTAAAGCGCGATGACGATTCATCCCAGTCTCATCGCGCTTTAGAGGATCAGCCCGCCATCCACGATGATGGTCTGACCGACGATATAGGACGAAAGCGGCGAGGCCAGGAACAGCGCAGCGCCCGCCATGTCCTCCGGCGTACCGAGCCGCCTCAGCGGAATCCGCTGCAGCGCGCCTTCCAACCGCTTCGGATTGGCTGTCGTCACCTTCGTCATCTTGGTGTCGACCAGCCCCGGCGCGATGCCGTTGACGCGGATGCCATCTTCAGCCCAGGCCTCGCCCAGCGTGCGCGTCAGGCCCATCGCGCCGGTCTTGGAGGCGTTGTAGGCGGGATTGCCCATGGTCGAGTGATAGGCCGCCGTCGAGCTGACGATGATCAGCGAGCCCTTGCTTGCGGCGAGCATGGCATGAAACTTCGTCGCGCAAGCCATCAGGCTCATCAGATTGACTTCCATCACCTTGCGAAAGCCCTCCATCTGGAATTCGCCGCGGCGATAGATCACCGCGCCCTGCGCCAGCACGAGGATGTCGAGCCTGTCGAACGACGGCTTGAACCTGTCGACGGCCGCCGGATCGCTGACATCGAGCTGCGAATAGGCGAGGCCTTCCAGACGAGAGCCATCCTCCGGCGCGTAATCCGCCGCGCTCGCTCGGGTGCCGCAGACGGCAACGCGCGCGCCCCTGGCGCGAAAGGCCTGTGCGATGCCATTGCCGATGCCGCTGGAGCCGCCAACCACCAGCACCTGCTTGCCGCCGAAGTCGAGTTCGTTCATCGCTGCCGCTCCCGCTATTTGTTGCGCATGATCTTCGCGCCTTTTGCTTTTGACCTGTCTGCGGATCGGTGCCAGCCTTGTCAACCTGCCCCATCAACCATATTCCGCGCAGCGAGTATTCAATGGCCGAAGTCAAAAAGCTTTCCCGCTCCGTCAGAGGCTTGACGGTTCTTGTCACCGGAGCAGCCAGCGGCATGGGTCGGGCCACCGCGCATGCCTTTGCCGACGAAGGCGCCAACGTCGCCGTCACCGACTTGACCGCGGAAGGCACGCGCGCTGTTGCCGAAGCGATCACCGCCTCCGGCGGCAAGGCAAAAGCCTGGACGCTCGACGTCGCCGATCCCAAGGCGATCGTGTCCGTCATCGACGACATCGCCGCGCATTTCGGCTCGCTCGACATCATCATCAACAATGCCGGCCTGTCGCTGCGCACCCCAATCGATGCGGAAAATTATGAAGAGGCCTGGGCAAAGGCGCTGACGGTCATGCTGACGGCGCATCCGCGCATCATCCGTGCGGCGCTGCCCTATCTGCGAAAATCGAAATGCCCGCGGATCGTAAATATCGCTTCCACCGAGGCGCTCGGGGCGACGGCAACCAACAGCCCCTATTCGGCGGCCAAGGGCGGCGTCACCAGCCTGACGCGCTCGCTGGCGGTCGAACTGGGCCGCGAGGGAATCACCGTGAACTGCATCTGCCCCGGTCCGATCCGCTCGGCGATCACCGAGCGGATTCCCGAGGAGCACAAGACGATTTACGCCAAGCGCCGCACCGCGCTCGGCCGCTACGGCGATCCGGAAGAGGTCGCGCACATGACGCTGAGCCTGTGCCTGCCTGCCGCTTCCTTCCTGACCGGCGCCGTTATTCCGGTGGACGGAGGGCTGATGGCGCGGAATGCATGACTGGCGCCCCTGCCTTCTCGTTGACATCGTCAGCTTCGGGAGTAGCCTTTCGAAAAAAGCAACACAGCAGGGAGAGACGCCATGGCCTTGGCCATCCGTCAGTTGCAGAAGCATTTTGTCGGCGAAGTTTCCGGCCTCGATCTGCGGGTGCCGCTGACCAGAGAGCAGGCCGCCGAGGTCGAGGCGGCGATGGACAAATATGCCGTGCTGGTGTTTCACGATCAGGATCTCACAGACGAACAGCAGCTTGCCTTCGCGCTCAATTTCGGTGAACGCGAGAAGTCGCACGGCGGCACCGTGGTGAAGAAGGAGGACTACCGGCTCACCAGCGGGCTGAACGACGTTTCCAACATCGGCAAGGACGGCAAGATTCTCGCCCGCGACAGCCGGGCTCACCTGTTCAACCTGGGTAATTGCCTGTGGCATTCCGACAGCTCGTTCCGTCCGATACCGGCAAAATTCTCGCTGCTGTCGGCGCGGGTCCTGAACCCGAAGGGCGGCAACACCGAATTCGCCGACATGCGCGCAGCCTATGACGCGCTCGACGAGGAGACTAAGGCGGAGATCGAGGATATGATTTGCGAACATTCCCTGATGTATTCGCGCGGCTCGCTCGGCCTGCTCGACTATAGCGACGAGGAAAAGGCGATGTTCAAGCCGGTGCTGCAGCGCCTGGTGCGCACGCACCCCGTGCACGGCCGCAAGTCGCTGTATCTTTCATCGCATGCCGGCGCCATCAAGGGCATGACGGTGCCGGAGGGGCGCTTGATCCTGCGCGATCTCACCGAGCATGCGACGCAGCCGGAATTCGTCTACGTTCACAAATGGAAACTGCATGACCTGGTGATGTGGGACAACCGCCAGACCATTCACCGCGTGCGCCGCTACGACCAGTCGCAACCCCGGGACATGCGGCGTGCAACGGTGGCCGGCACCGAACCGACCGTGGCCCAGCAGGCGGCGGAGTAGGCGTCGCAAGCGCTGCAAACATGATCGTCATGTGCGCGGGCTTGACCCGGCGATGACGCGTCTAGGCATGTCCCGCGTCGCCCGACAGCATGCCGGGATCGATGCCGATCTTGCGCAGTGCCCGCGGGTATTTTTCCTCGATCGCGCTGCCGAACACGAGGTCGGGATCGGCGGGACAATGCAGCCAGCCATTGTGCTGGATTTCGGTCTCGAGCTGCCCCGGCGCCCAGCCGGCATAACCCAGTGCGAGGAGCGCGTGCCTCGGACCCGAACCCTTCGCGATCGCCTTCAGGATGTCCACGGTCGCGGTCAGGCAGATGTCCTTGTCGATCCGCAAGGTCGCATCCTGGATGAAGAAGTCGCTGGAATGCAGCACGAAGCCGCGGCCGGTATCGACCGGACCGCCCTTCAGCACCTGCATCGGTTCGGCATTTTCAGGCACCTTGATCTGGTCGGCGCTCTTGATGATGTCGAGCTGCATCAGCAGTTGCGGGAAGTCGATACTCCCGGCGGGGTGATTGACGATGATGCCCATGGCGCCCTCGGACGAATGCGCGCACATGTAGATCACCGAGCGTTCGAAGCGCGGATCGCCCATGACGGGCATTGCAATCAGCATCTGGCCGTCGAGATAACCCTCTTCGGGCTCGTCTTGCCCGCTGCCGGCCTTGCGGCCCGGGCCGTTCGATGCTTTGCCTTCAGGACTCATCCGCAAAGGCCCCTCATATTCGCCTGCATCCTGATATTGGGTGGGCGATCTGTCAATCAAGCTCCATGCAGTACATCACAAGCAATTCAATGGTTTGCCCGAGGTCCAGCCGGTAAAGACGCCTCATGAACACGATTGTTCCCTTCCGCGCCGCATTCGCCCTTTTCGCCGTCGCATTCGCCGGTTCGCCGGTAATCGAGGCTTGCGCCGAGGACGCCTCGGCCTGGCAGCGCGATGCGCATTCGGCGGTGCGCTTGCTCGCGGGCTCGCGCAGCGGCGGCGTGCTCCTGGGCGGTATTGCCATCCAGCTCGAGCCGGGATGGAAGACCTATTGGCGCATGCCGGGCGATTCCGGCGTGCCGCCGCGCTTCGATTTCTCCAAGTCGGACAACGTCGAGGCGGTGACGGTCTTGTGGCCGGCACCGATGAAGTTTGACGACGGCGCCGGCGGCTACTCGCTCGGGTACAAGAAGCAGGTGGTGCTGCCGCTGCGCATTGTCGCGAAAAACAACGACAAGCCGGTGACGCTGCGCGCGCACATCAACTACGCCGTCTGCGACAAGCTCTGCGTTCCCGTCGAGGCATCGAGCGAACTGACATTCGCGAGCGTGGCCAGCACCGAGGATGGTACCCTTGCTGCCGCGCTCGACGCGGTACCAAAGCCGACCAATGTCGGCGACGCCACGCCGGTGACGATCCGCGACGTCAGGCGCGAAGGCGACAGGAGCGTCCTCGTCGAGGTGAGCGCGCCCGACAACAAGGAGGTTCAGCTCTTCGTCGAAGGCCCGACACCGGACTGGGCGCTGCCGATCCCGAAGCTCTTGGAGAACAGCCCGCCCGGAACGAGGCGCTTCGTCTTCGAACTCGACGGCCTGCCGCCGGGCGCCAAGCCCGATGGCGCCGCGCTGAAGCTGACGCTGGTCGGCGGCGACAAGGCGTATGAGTTCAATGTGAATCTGAACTGACCCGAAGGGTCATTCCGGGGCGATGCGATTGCATCGAACCCGGAATCTCGAGGTTCCGGGTTCGCACTTCGTGCGCCATGGAACGACAGCCACCCAACCCAATCTTAACGATTCGTTGATAGATCTGGCCATGGCCGCATGCCGCGGCATTGCCGAGGACCTGACGCCCCCGTGGCCGCGATGGACAGCCAATCCGCAACCGCTTCGCCTGCCGGCATCCTTGCGCGGGTCAAGGCGCTGCTCGTCGACTCCAGCGAGGCCTCGGTCACCAAGCGCCTTGCCGCGACCATCTTCATCATCCGCGTCGTCAGCGCGGTGATGGCCTACGGTTCGCAGATCCTGCTGGCGCGCTGGATGGGCACCTCGGAATACGGTGTCTATGTCTATGTCTGGACCTGGGTGCTGCTGCTCGGCAGCATGATGGATTTCGGCATCTCGGCCTCGGCACAAAAACTCATTCCAGAATACCGCACGCGCGGCGAGCATGCGCTCTTGCGCGGGTTCCTCTCCGGCAGCCGCTGGCTGACCTTTGCGGCATCATCCGTCGTATCTCTGCTTCTTGCCGGCCTCGTCAGGCTGCTGTCGCCCTGGATCGATGCGGCCACGGTGGCCCCGCTCTACATCGGCTGCGCGACGCTGCCGGCCTTCGTCGTCGCCAACACCCAGGACGGCATTGCGCGCTCGCATGACTGGATGCGGCTCGGCCTGATGCCGCAATTCATCGTGCGCCAGACGCTGATCATCGGCTTTACCGCCGGCGCTTTCGTGCTCGGGCTCGATCTCGGAGCCACGGCCGCAATGCTCGCCAGTTTTGCCGCCGTGTGGATTGCGATGCTCGGGCAGATGATCGTGCTCAACCGTCGGCTGGCCGGGCATGTCGAGACCGGACGCAAGACCTACGATGTCCGCGGCTGGCTTGCCGTATCGCTGCCGATCCTGCTCGTCGAAAGCTTCTACCTGCTGCTCTCCTACACCGACGTGCTGGTCCTGCAGCAGTTCCGCCCCTCCGGGGAGGTCGGCATCTATTTCGCCGTGATCAAGACATTGGCGCTGGTGTCCTTCATCCACTACGCGATGTCGGCGACCACGGCGCATCGCTTTGCCGAGTACAATGCGCAAGGCGATCGCGAACGGCTCGCGGCCTATGTCATTCACGCCATCCAGTGGACGTTCTGGCCGTCGCTGGCCGCAACGCTGTTGCTGCTGGCGTTCGGCAAGCCTTTGCTCTGGCTGTTCGGCCCGCAATTCGTCGCCGGCTACGACATCATGTTCATCGCAGCGATCGGCCTCGTGGTGCGTTCGGCCATCGGCCCGGTCGAGCGGCTGCTCAACATGCTCGGCCATCAGCACATCTGCGCGCTGGCCTATGCCCTGGCTTTCGCGATGAACCTCGCGCTGTGCATCGCCCTGGTGCCGCACTGGGGTGGTTACGGAGCTGCCGCTTCGACCACGATCTCGCTCGCCTTCGAAACGGTACTGCTGTTTGCCATCGTCCGCCGCCGCCTCGGCCTGCATGTGCTGGCGTTCGGGAAAGCAGGCGCATAGCCGTAGCCGGTGTCCATCGGCGGGACGACATCCGCCCGGGTTTCGGCAGCGGGCTTAGCCGGCACCAACCGCATCATTTTCCTGCCATTTTTGCCGTTCCGCAGCGCAGAAGCGGATTCCTCGCCGTGCCTGCGGATTGGGGAAAAACACCATCCGGTTCCATTGCGCGCATAGAATATTCTTATTTTCGCGGCTCAGTTGCAGCCAGGGGTTCTGCGTCGTTACATGTCCGAAACGCAATCAACATCCACGTGGCAATGATCGATCCGCTCTACGTCATCTCGGGCTTCGCCGTCGGCCTGCTTGTCGGAATGACCGGCGTCGGCGGCGGGTCGCTGATGACGCCGCTGCTCATTCTGCTGTTCGGCGTTCACCCGACCACCGCCGTCGGCACCGACCTGCTGTATGCCGCGGCCACCAAGACCGGCGGCGGCCTGATCCACGGCCTCGGGCGCAGCATCCACTGGCGGGCGGTGATCCGGCTCGCCTGCGGCAGCCTGCCGGCGAGCGCCGCGACGCTGCTGGTGATGTGGCAGCTCAATCTCGACGCTTCGGCGCAGCGCACGGTCGTCAATATCGTGCTGTGTTTTGCACTTCTCCTCACCGCAACCTCGCTGATCTTCCGCAAGGCGATCATGGAGCGCTATCGCAAGCGGCTGGAGCATGTCGATGAAAGAACCGCCGCGGTCGCAACCGTCGTGACGGGTGCTGCGCTCGGCGTTCTCGTCTCGATTTCCTCGGTCGGCGCCGGCGCAGTCGGCGTGACCGCGCTGTTGCTGCTTTACCCGCGCCTTCCGATGGCCACCATCGTCGGTACCGATATTGCACACGCGGTGCCGCTGACGCTGGTCGCAGGCGTCGGGCATTGGGCGCTCGGCGCTGTCGATTGGGGCCTGATGGGCGTGCTGCTGCTGGGCTCGCTGCCCGGCATCGTCATCGGCAGCTACGGCGCGTTGCGCGTGCCGGAGACGGTGTTGCGCGTGACGCTCGCCGTGGTGCTGGTCCTGGTGGCCGGCAAGATCGGCGTGCAGGAGTTCGATTTACAGCCTTCGACGATCGCCGCGCTTTATGGCGCGGGCCGCTAAAGCGCGATGAGATCAGGATCAATCGTCATCGCGCTTTAGCGCTTTACTCGCGCATGATCTTGTTCGGAAAACCGCTGCACACTTTTCCGGATCATGCTTTAGCGACGGCGCGGCGGATTACGCCGCCGTCCAGCCGCCATCGATCGACAGGTTCGTGCCGGTGATCTGGGCCGCGTCGTCGCTGCACAGGAACAGCGCCAGCGCTGCGACCTGGTCAACGGTGACGAATTCCTTGGTCGGCTGAGCCGCCAGCAGCACGTCCTGGATGACCTGCTCCTTGGTCAAATTGCGCGCCTTCATGGTGTCGGGAATCTGCTTTTCGACAAGCGGCGTCCAGACATAGCCGGGACTGATGCAGTTGCAGGTGATCTTGAAAGTCGCAAGTTCCAGCGCCACCGTCTTGGTGAGGCCGGCGATGCCGTGCTTGGCCGAGACGTAAGCCGACTTGAACGGCGAGGCGACCAGCGAATGCGCCGAGGCCGTATTGATGATGCGGCCCCAGCCGCGCTTCTTCATGCCCGGCACCGCGGCGCGGATGGCATGAAACGCTGCCGACAGATTGATGGCGATGATGGCGTCCCATTTTTCGATCGGAAACTCCTCGATCGGCGAGACGAACTGGATGCCGGCATTGTTGACGAGGACATCGACGCTGCCGAACGTTTTCTCGCCGAGCGCAATCATCTCGGCGATCTCGGCAGGCTTGGTCATGTCGGCGGGCGAGTGCACGGCGCGAACCTTGAAATCGGTTTCAATGCTGGAGCGTTCGCGCTCGATGTCGGCAGGCGCGCCCATGCCATTGATCACGACGTTGGCGCCGGCGCCGGCGAAGCCGCGCGCGATCGCAAGCCCGATGCCGCTCGTCGAGCCGGTCACCACTGCCGTCTTACCAGTCAAGGAACCCATTTCATTCACTCCTTTTTTGCGGGGGCCTCTCCGCCGTCCCGCGTGAGATCGTAAGTCACCATGGTCGCACCGGACTGCGGCCGTTCCAGCCAATCCTTCCGGCGCATTGACAGATGGACGTCGCGCGCACCGGCGTTCCAGTGCTCCACCACGCCGATATGGGAAAAATCGTAATCCTTCGAAGAGGATTCGTGGTTCTTGCTGCGGTAGATCAGGTGCACGACCGTGACCGTGTTCTCCTTCGCCGCCTCGCGCAAAAATTCGACCGAGGGATCGTTCTTCAAAGAGTCCGGCAGCTTGCCTATGAGGTCGCGCAGCGCCATGCGGGCATTGTGCAGCTGCCGGTTCTTGTCGGTGTTCATCCGCGTGCGGCTGGAAAACCGGATGTCCTTTTCGCGCTCGGCGGCTTCCAGCAGCGTCTGCGGCAGTTCGCCTTGCGCGGAGAACAGGTCGACCTGGAAGATCAGCAGGTCGCGCCGGGTCTCTTCGTCCAGCACATAGTCGAGCGGCGTGTTGGAGGCGATGCCGCCGTCCCAGAAATGCTCGTCGTCGATGACGACGGAAGGAAAGCCGGGTGGCAACGCACCGGAAGCCATGATGTGCTCAGGGCCGATCTTCTTGCCGAGCTTCTTGAATTCGTAGTTGTCGAAATACTTGAAATTGCCGGACGTCACGCCGACGGCGCCGATGGAAAGCCGCGTCTTGCCATCGTTGATGCGGTCGAAATCGACCAGCCGCTCCAGCGTCTTCTTCAGGGGCGCGGTGTCGTAATAGCTGATCCCATCGGCGGGGCCGCCCGGCCAGAGCGGCGCCGGCGGAAAGCGCGGCGTGAAGAAGCCGGGCACGCCAAACGTCGCGATGATCGCCGCCGAGGTTTCGTTGAACAGCGAGCGGGCGTGGTCACCCGGCACGAGCGGATTCCACGGCACCGGCTGGGACACCATGTCCCAGAACTCCTTCAGGCGATCGACCCGCTTGTCGCGCTCGTTGCCGGCGATGATGGCCGCGTTGACCGCACCGATCGAAATGCCCGCGATCCATTCCGGTTCAAAGCCGCAGTGACACAGCGCCTGATAGGCGCCGGCCTGATAGGAGCCGAGCGCGCCGCCGCCTTGCAGGACCAGCACGCGTTGCGCCTGTGCGGGCGTCGTCGCCGGCGCGGAGGGTGAGCTATCCATGGTGACCCGCCGATGAGAGAGCCATGATCGCCGCACGGTGGCGGTCGTTCGCAGTTGCGTCAATCAACGAGAGTGGAACCAAAATCAAGACTGATTTATCTGGCATCCGTTGACGCAAGAATAAGCGTCCAGAACACCTTGTATTTGGTGTTCGGAGCATAACTGGCGGCGATGCCCAATTTTGTGACATCGCGGCTGAGCATGTTGGCCCTGTGCGGGGGCGAGTCGCGCCAGCCGGAGAAGGCTTCGGCCAGGGAGTGATAGCCGGCCGAGACGTTTTCCACGGCCACCGCGGCGGGATAACCGGAAGCGCCGAGTCGTTTGGCGAGCGGTCCCTTGACGTCGTGGTCAAGCTTGTTGCGGCTGGCCATGGCCATGGATTGGGCTTCCGCGACCTTCATCAGTTCGGGATCAACCACGACCTTCCCCAGGCCGTTATTCTGGCGGTACTGCGAGATCATGGAGGCCGCCGTCTGCGCATCGAGCGTGGCGCCGCCATTGGCCATCGAAAGATACATGGCCGGCTGTTCCGGCTGGCTGTCGGACATGCAGCCGGAAAGCGCCAACAGCGCGGTGATGGCGAGAATCGCCCGCATGATCGAGAACTACCCCGTGACCAGAGGGGCCGTTGTTGCATACCAACAATGGCTGAATAGTGAACGGCGGGACGGGTTTAGGACCGTTTCGGCTCAATTGCGGGCTGAATAGATCCGGTAGCGACGCGGCTGCAGGCTCACCGTGTCGCCTGCGTGCAGCGTCCGGTCGCGCGGCGCGTCGACCTCGATCATGGTCCGTTCCGCGGCTCCGCACAGCGCGACTTCGGCACGCTGGATCGGCCCGAAGGTCCGAACATGGTTGACCGATCCCTCCAGCACGCCACTGCCGGCCGGACCGATCTGCATGTCGTGGCGGCGCACGAACAGCTTTGCGGCGCCCGGCGCGGAGCCGTTGGCTTTGATGTTCAGCGCCTTGCCGCCAAACTGCACGCCGCCGTCGCGCACCTCGATCGGAAGCACGATGGACTCGCCGATGAAGCCGTGAACGAAGGCGGTCGCCGGATTGTCATAGACATCCCCGGGCGTGCCGACCTGCTCGATACGGCCCTTGTCCATCACAACGACGCGGTTGGCGACTTCGAGCGCCTCCTCCTGGTCGTGGGTTACAAAAATCGAAGTGACGTGGATTTCCTGATGCAGCGAGCGCAGCCATTGCCGCAGCTCCTTGCGCACTTTCGCATCGAGCGCGCCGAACGGCTCGTCGAGCAGCAGGATGCTCGGCTCGATGGCGAGCGCGCGCGCCAGTGCAATACGCTGGCGCTGGCCGCCGGAGAGCTGGTTCGGATAGCGGTCGGCAAGCCAGTCGAGTTGCACGAGATCGAGCAGCTCTTTCACACGGCGACGGATCGTCGCCTCGTCCTTGCGGATGCCGCGCGGTTGCACGCGCAGGCCAAAGGCAACGTTCTCGAATACCGTCATGTGGCGGAACAGCGCGTAGTGCTGGAACACGAAACCGACATGACGTTCCCCGGCGCCGCGGGAGAGCGCGTTCTCGCCGTCGAACGACACCTCGCCGGCATCCGGCCAGTCGAGACCGGCGATGATACGAAGCAGCGTGGTCTTGCCCGAGCCGGACGGACCGAGCAGCGCCAACAGCTCGCCGTCGGCGACCCTGAGATCGACATTGTCGAGCGCAGCGAATACGCCGAACTTCTTCGTCAGGTTCCTGACTTCAATCGTCACTGACTATCTGCCCTTTGTCGAGGCGGCGTTCGAGAATGGTCTTGGCTACCAGCGTAACGAGCGCCAGCATGGCGAGCAACGATGCAATCGCGAACGAGGCTACGAATTGATATTCGTTGTAGAGGATCTCGACCAGCAGCGGCATGGTGTTGGTCTCGCCCCGGATATGGCCGGACACGACGGACACCGCGCCGAACTCGCCCATCGCGCGCGCGTTGCACAACAGCACGCCATAGAGCAGGCCCCATTTGATATTGGGTAGCGTGACACGGAAGAAGGTCTGTAATCCTGACGCACCGAGCGAGATCGCCGCTTCCTCCTCCTGCGTACCCTGCTCCTGCATCAAGGGTATCAACGCACGCGCCACGAACGGGAAGGTGACGAAAATCGTCGCCAGCGCAATACCGGGAACCGCAAAGAGGATGCGGATATCATGCGCCTGCAGCCATGGCCCCAGAAGTCCCTGCGCGCCGAACAGCAGCACGAAAACGAGGCCCGAGATCACGGGGCTGACCGAAAACGGTAGATCGATCAGCGTGATCAGGAAGGTCTTGCCGGTGAAATCGAACTTTGCGATGGCCCAGGCCGCGATCACGCCGAAGATGAGATTGAGGCTGACGGAGATGGCGGCGACGAGGAGCGTCAGCCTGATCGCCGACAGCGCCTCCGGCTCGGCGAGCGCCGCCAGATAGGCCATCACGCCCTTGGACAACGCTGACGCGAACACCACGACCAGCGGCATCACGACGAAGATCAGCAGGAACAGCACCGCGAGCGCAACGATGACAAAGCGGATTGCGCCGGGCTCGGTGTGCACGTCGTCGCGCGGCTGATAGGAAAGCGTTTGGCTGCCCATCGGTTACCTCAATGCGCAGGAATTCGCATCTGCGCCCAGCGCTGCAGGCGGTTGACGGCGAAGATGATGAGGAACGATGCCACCAGCATGACGACCGCGATGGCCGTCGCATCGGCATAGCGGAATTCGGACAGCCGGATGACGATCAGGAGCGGGGCAATCTCCGAGACGTTAGGCAGATTGCCGGCGATAAAGATGACCGAGCCGTATTCGCCGACCGCGCGCGCGAAGGCGAGCGCGAAGCCGGTGAGCAGCGCCGGGATCAGGCTCGGCAGGATGACACGAAATATCGTGTGCCAGCGGCTGGCGCCCAGCGAGGCTGCCGCCTCCTCGATCTCGACATCAAGATCGAGCAATACCGGCTGCACCGTTCGTACCACGAAGGGAATGCCGATGAAGATCATGGCGATGAAGATGCCGACCGGCGTGAACGCCACCTTGAGGCCGAGTTCGGCGAGCGGCGCGCCGAGCCAGCCTTTTTGCGCGAACAATTGCGTCAGCGCGATGCCGGCCACCGCCGTCGGCAACGCGAAGGGAACGTCGACAATGGCATCGAACAGCCTCCGCCCCGGAAAGCGGTAGCGCACCAGCGCCCACACCACGATCATCCCCATCACGAGATTGACGCAGGCGGCCGCAAACGAAAGGCCAAAGGAAATCTTCAGCGCGTTCAGCGTACGGCGACTGGTGACGATGCTCCAGAACTGGTCGGGACTGAGATCGAGCGTCTTGAGGAAGAGACCGGCGAGCGGAATCAGGATGATGACGGAGAGCCACGTCAGTGTCAGTCCCATGGTGAGACCGAATCCTGGCAACGTGCTGCGCCGTTGCGGCACTCCGTTCACGACACCCCCCGCTTCGTTGCGGCCGCCTCAGTTCTTGTAGATCTGGTCGAAAATACCCCCCTCGGCGAAGTGCTCCTTCTGCGCCTTGGTCCAACCCCCGAAAACGTCGTCGATGGTGAACAGTTCCACCTTGGCGAAGGATTTTTCGTATTCCTTCGCAATCTCGCTGTCGCGCGGACGATAGGAATTGCGTGCTGCGATTTCCTGGCCTTCCCTTGTATACCAGTATTTCAGGTAGGCCTCGGCCACCGCCCGCGTGCCCTTCTTGTCGGCAACCTTGTCGACGATGGCGACCGGCGGTTCGGCGAGAATCGAGAGCGGTGGCGCCACGATCTCGAACTTGTCGTTGCCGAATTCCCGTTGCGCCAAGAACGCCTCGTTCTCCCAGGCGAGCAAGACATCGCCGACGCCGCGCTCGACGAAGGTGACTGTGGAGCCGCGTGCCCCGGTATCCAACACCGGCACATGCCTGTAGAGCTCGGCGACGAACTCCTTGGCCTTGTCGGCGGAACCGAACTTTTTCTGCGCGTAACCCCAGGCTGCCAGATAATTCCAGCGCGCGCCGCCCGACGTCTTCGGGTTCGGTGTGATGACGTCGACGCCCTTCTTGGTCAGATCATCCCAGTCCTTAATGCCCTTTGGATTTCCCTTGCGCACAAGGAACACGATGGTCGAGGTATACGGAGAAGCATTGAGCGGCAGACGCTTTTGCCAGTCAGGCGCGATCAGACCCTTGGCGGCAACAGCGTCGATGTCATAGGCGAGCGCGAGCGTGACCACGTCGGCCTGCAGGCCGTCGATCACGGCGCGCGCCTGCGAGCCGGAGCCCCCATGCGACTGTTTGATCTCGACGCTCTTGCCGGTTTCCTTCTGGTAAGCCGCCGCGAACGCCTTGTTGAAATCGGCATAGAGCTCCCGCGTCGGATCGTAGGACACGTTGAGCAGCGAGACATCGGCGGCGTAGGCGGAAGCCGCAAGCAGCAGGCCCAACACCAGGTGAGTGACGGCAGCGAGAACGGGTCGGATCATCGCAATCTCCATTCGGGCATGACGACCAACATCGTCGAGCTCTGTCGGAAATAACTCGTGAGAAACCGGCCTTAAGTCAACGAAACTACTTTTCGTAGTTTGCAGTCTTGCAGCTTTGCTGTGCTACAAAGCGGGCGTCGCTTGAATGCCGCATTCTATTGGCACCGCCGCCTGATATCCAGCCAAGGCCGCGGCAACCGGACTGGGCCACGTGGCGCGATTTTTCGGTAAATTTCGGCAGCGGACTCTAGATTTCACGACGCGCTCCCTTGCGGCCAACAGGTAACGGATTCACACCTTCGATTGACACTCGCGCGGTACCGGAAGACTGACGTCCGCCAGCCTGATGGCGTCTTCGTCATGGTCGATCGTGAGGTATTGCCCCTGCCAATAGGCCAGCGCCGCCGTGTGTGATGAGAGCTGCAGATCCAGCACGCGACCGACAACGATGGCGTGGGAATGACGCTCGAAAACCTCATCCACCTCGCAATCAATCGCGGCAAGCGCCCCTGACAGAAGCGGTACGCCGGATGCAAGGGTAAACCATTCGGCGCCGACGAAGCGTTCAGCGCCCTTCAGTCCGCCTTTGCCGGTAAAGCGGTTGGCGACGTCGAGTTGATCGGCGTTGAGGATACTGACGCCGAAGCCCGAGTAGCGGCGGATCAGCGGCCAGGACGAGGCTGAACGGTTGACGCTGACGATCAGCGCGGCCGGTTCGACCGACAGCGACGTCACTGATGTCACGGTCATGCCGCTGATGTCCTTGTCCCGACCGGCAGTGATCAGGCTAACCCCGCCGGCGAGTCGGCGCATGGCGTTGCGGTAATCGCCAGCGGAAACTTCGTCAACAACCCTGACGTCGCGGACAGAGGAATTCATGATCGCCTCGCTATGTCAGGAAACCGTCGCCCGACTTGAAGAGATGACGCAGGATCGAGCCTTCGAGCGCTGCAAGATCGGCGGAGCCGCGACGGCGCGGCCGCGGAATGGCGATATCGACGTCATGGGCAATCCGGCCGTCCTCGATGACGAGCACGCGATCGGCCAGCGCCACGGCCTCGGCGACGTCGTGGGTAACGAGGATCGCGGTGAATTCCTGGTCGTGCCAGACGCGCTCCAGCAGCTGTTGCATGGAAATGCGGGTCAATGCGTCGAGGGCGCCGAACGGCTCATCGAACGCCAGCACGCGGGGTTGGCTGACCAGCGCGCGCGCCAACGCCACACGCTGCCTCTGGCCGCCGGAGAGCGTTGCCGGCCACTGGCTGCGCTTGTCGCTGAGGCCTACCTCGTCCAGCGCCCTTACCGCACGCTCCTGCGCATCCGGCGAGTTGCGCTCGCGACCGAGACCGACCTCGACATTGGCGCTCACCCGCGCCCAGGGCAAGAGCCGCGGCTCCTGGAACATCACACGGATATCCGCGGCACGCGCCTCTTCGCCGAAGCTGATCGTGCCGGAAGTCGCGGTTTCGAGCCCTGCAATCAGCCGCAACAACGTGCTCTTGCCGCAGCCACTCTTGCCGACGATTGACACGAACTGGCCGGCCGGGATGTGCAGGTCGACACCGCGCAGCACCTCATTGTCACCGAAAGACTTGCGTAAATTGCGGATCGTCAGCGACAGCCCGCGCGACAGCTGCGGACTGCACCATGTCAGCCGCGCCTGATCGAGGAAATCCGGCGGCGTCACCAGTTCGGCCTCGGCGGGAAGGATGCGAAATACCTCTTGCATGTGGTCCTCAGTGCTTCTGAAAGGCCGGGTGCCAGGACAGCGTCAGCCGCTCCAGCCCGCGCGAGGCGCCGTCGGCAACCTTGCCCAACAGCGCATAGATCAGGATCGAGAGCACGACGACGTCGATCAGCATGAACTCACGTGCCTGCATCGCCATGTAGCCAAGCCCAGACGAGGCAGCGATGGTTTCCGCCACGATCAGCGTGAGCCACATGATGCCGAGGGCAAAGCGCAGGCCGACAAAGATCGAGGGTAACGCACCCGGAAGGAGCACCCGGCGGAACAGCTCAGCGTCGGTCATGCCATAGACTCGCCCCATCTCGATCAGCTGCGGGTCGACGGTGCGGATGCCGTGCAGCGTGTTGAGATAGATCGGGAAGAACACGCCGAGCGCCACCAGAAAGAGTTTGGCTGACTCGTCGATGCCGAACCACAGGATGACCAGGGGGATCAGCGCCAGATGCGGAATGTTGCGCACCATTTGCAGCGTGGTGTCGGTAAGTCTGGCCGAGAGCTGCGAGAGGCCGTTCGCCAGACCGAAGACGAAGCCGATGCCGCCGCCGATCAAGAAGCCGATGCTGGCGCGGCAGAAGCTGACCCAGATGTTGCGAACGAGTTCACCGGACAGCAGCAATTTCCAGCCCGCGACCGCAACGTCTGTCGGCGCTGGCAGCACCCGCGCCGGCACAAACCCGCTGATGCTGGCCGCCTGCCAGATCAGAATGATGGCGAGCGGCACGATCCAGGGAACGAGGCCGTCCGCGCGCGGCAGGCGCCATCTTTGCACCCGCGGCAGGCTTTCACTGAGGCTCATGATTGGGACGCCCTCAGCAGGGGACGATGCTCGTTGGCGACGGTCTCGCCGAACGGACCGGTATTGACGCGGATCGAAGCGGTATTGCCGGGCCTCGCCAGCGACAGCAACGGGAACACCAGATCGGCGAAGCGATAGGCCTCTTCCAGATGGGGATAGCCGGACAGGATAAAGGTATCGATGCCGAGATCCTGGTATTCGCGGATCCGTGCCGCCACGGTGTCTGGATCGCCGACCAGCGCCGTGCCCGCTCCGCCGCGCACCAAGCCAACTCCGGCCCACAGGTTGGGGCTTATCTCGAGCTTGTCGCGACGGCCGCCATGCAGCCGGGACATCCGCTGCTGGCCGACCGAATCCATTCGCGAAAAGATACTCTGCGCAGCCGCGATGGTGTCGTCGGTAACGTACTTGATCAGATCGTCCGCAGCCTTCCAGGCCTCCTCATTGGTCTCCCTGACAATCACATGGAGCCGGATGCCGAAGGAGAGATTCCGACCACGGCTCGCGGCGACTTCCCTCACTCGCTTGATCTTTTCCGCGACCTGCGCCGGGGGCTCGCCCCAGGTGAGATACTTCTCGACGGTATCGGCTGCGACATCGATCCCTGCATCGGACGACCCGCCAAAGAACAGCGGCGGTCTCGGCGACTGCGCCGGCCGGAACAGCAGGCTGCCGTTTTCGACGCGGATGTGCCTGCCTTCGAAATTGACGGTCTTGCCCTCCAGCAGCGCATTGTAGACCGTCAGGAATTCGCGCGTCACCTGATAGCGCTCGGCATGATCCAGGAAGATGCCGTCGCCCCTGTTTTCGACGGGATCACCGCCGGTCACAACGTTGACCAGCACCCGACCCTCGGTCAGCCGATCGAGCGTCGCCGTCATCCGCGCGGCAACGCTTGGCGATTGCAGGCCCGGCCGCACCGCGACGAGATAGCGAAGCCGCTCGGTGTGAGATGCAACCGAGGAAGCGACGATCCAGGAATCTTCGCAGCTGCGCCCCGTCGGGATCAGCACGCCGTAGTAGCCAAGCTGGTCGGCGGCCTGCGCCACTTGACGCAGATATTTGAAGTCAACCTCACGTCCGCCCACCGAGGTGCCAAGATAGCGCCCGTCGCCATGGGTTGGAAGGAACCAGAGGATTTTCGTCGAAGTGCGCACGTCAACAGTCATTGTGAAGATTCCTCGTCGTTCGAGATTTCGCGGAGCAATCGAACCCTTCAGGCGCCCGGGCTCCATTTCCACACGATGTCGGCGACGGCGATCTGCCTGGGGATCAGATTGAGGCGAGCGAAACGGTCCGCGACTGCTTGCTGGCTCTTGATCACGTCGTTGTCGATCGGTACGACCCGATAGCTCGAACGGTTGACGAAACGCCTGACCGCCTCGATGTCGACGCCCGTCGCTTCGGACTGCGCCTTTGCAACTTCCTCGTGGTGGGATTCCGCCCAGACTCCCTCCGACGCAAAAACCGAATTGAGCCGGGCCACGACCGACGGATACCGTTCGACGAACTCGGTGCCGGCGATGTAGAAAGAGTTCGGCTTGTGGATATCCTTGTCGAAGGCAATCACTCGCGCACCCTCCTTCAGCTCGGCGAGCGAAAGATAGGGATCCCAGATCGACCAGGCGTCGACATTGCCTTTGACAAAGGCGGCAGTCGCATCCGCGGGCGCCAGCGGCGCCGGCGTGATATCGGTCCAGGCGATGCCGGCCTTTTCAAGCCCTGCAACCAACAGATTGTGTGCGCTGGACCCCTTGCCGAAGGCGATCCGCTTGCCCTTGAGATCCGCAAGCGTCCTTATTGGCGAATCCTTCGGCACGATTATCGCCTGCGTACTGCCTTCCGACTTTACGGCGGCGACGTAGCGAATCCGCGCATTGGCGGCCTGGGCAAAGATCGGCGGGGAATCGCCGACATAGCCGAAGTCGACACTGCCGACATTGATCGCCTCGAGCAGCGGCGGTCCGAACTGGAAGTCGATCCACTTTATTTCGATGCCGAGTGGCGCGAATACGTTCTCGACGCTTCGACGCTGCCGCACGGCAGGAAAGAAGCCGCCCTTTTGGGTTCCGATGCGGATTTCCTTCGGCTTGTCCTCCGCTCGCGCGAGAGACGGCAGCGTGATGGCGGCTCCCGAGACGAGGGCCAGCTGAATGAATTGACGACGATACATGATGATCTCCGTTACGGACGCCGCGCAGTGCAACTGCAACGACATCGCTGGCCAGAATGATGGTGACAATCAGACTGGCTGTCGAGATCACGCGAGAAATAACAACGAAACACTCGCAGCGACGCGCGTGCTCAGTCGTTTGTTTGCAAGCAATCCTGTCTTGCCGGCCAATTCATTTCAGCCGGCAAAAGTTCTTCTCGAAATCGATGGCAATGGAAAAGACACACACCGTGAAGGCGACGATTAGTGTGGCAGTCCTGCTTTACGCAAAACGATTTTCTGCAGAACACAATCACATGGCAAATCTTGTTTGCCACTGACGTCTCCTCGCGTCACTTTTTTCCGACGTCACCGGTCGCGATCGCAGAGAGAAGCGCTAAGAAGTCGGCGTCGTGTGAATGCCGCATTCTGTCTTGCTGCTTCCGCGCCAGCGGCCGGCGCGCGCGTCCTCGTCAGCCTCGCTGCGGGAAGTACAGGGCATGCAGCCTACCGACAGAAAGCCTTTGGCGACCAGCGGGTGCGGCGGCAGATCGGCGGACTTGTAGATGGCCTCGATCTCCTCGCGCGAGACATTGGCGAAGGGATTGAACTTCAACCTCGCGCCGTCCTGCTCGACAACGGGAATCACGGCTCGTGCGCCGCCCTGAAAGCGCTTGCGGCCGTTGATCCAGGCCGAAAACGGCTCCAGCGCGCGCGCCAGCGGCTCGACCTTGCGGATACGGCAGCAGGCGTCGGGGTCGGAAAACCACAATTCCCTGTCGGGGTCCTCGCGCAACAGCGCTTCCTCGAGCGGCTTGACGGAACGGACATCGGTGAGGCCGAGCCGCTGCGTCAGCCTATCGCGGTAGTCCAGCGTCTCCTGGAACAGCCAGCCGGTATCGAGGAAAATCACCGGAATCGCGGGATCGACATCCGCCATCACCTTGAGCAGCGCGGCGGATTCCGTGCCGAACGACGATACCAAAGCGAGGCGCTCGCGGCCGACGATCTTCAGTGCCGCCGCGATCACCTCGGCTGGCGAAGCGTGATGCAGCACTCCATCGAGTGCCACCGCCGGCGGAAGCGCCGGGGCGTCGGATATCTTCTCGTGCACAATGGCACTCACCGTTGCGCGCCCTCAGAGCGATGCGGCCGGGCACGCCGCTGCAAGGCGGAGAGCCGGCCATCGCCGGTCGGCTGATAAAACACGCTGTAGCGCCGCTCGGCTTCGCCGAATGCTTCGGCATCGGCCTGCTTCCTGACGTCGAACGCGTCGAACCCGGCGCGCAGCATGAATACGAACTGGTCTCGCAGCACCTGGCCGGTGGCGCGCAGTTCGCCCTCATAGCCGAACCGCTCGCGCAGCAGTCGCGCCTGCGTATAGGCGCGGCCGTCGCGGAACGACGGAAAGACCAGCGCCACCAGCGCAAGGCGATCGAGATACGGCACGAGGTCGTCGACATCGCGGTTGTTCGGCCAGATCACGCCGACCTTGCCGCGCGCGAGCAGCAGCTCAGGATTTTCCAGGAAGCGCGCGGCGGAAACCAGCACCGGGCCATCGCCGGGCAGTTCGGCGCCGTCGGCGGCATGGAAGAAATCGTCGATCGCGATGTACCCGTTCCTAACGAGTGGCATAGACCCGCTCCTTGAAAGGTTCGACGCCGAGCCGCTTCACCGTGTCGATGAACAGCTCCTCCTTTGAATCGCGGAGTGCGAGATAGGCCTCGACGATATCCTCGATCACGTCGGCGACCTCGGCATAGGGCACCGCAGGGCCGATCAGCGTACCCATCTCGGCCTGCTCGTCGGCACGGCCGCCAATGGTGATCTGGTAGAACTCCTCGCCGTTCTTCTCGACGCCCAGGATACCGATATGCCCGACATGGTGATGGCCGCAGGCATTGATGCAGCCGGAGATATTGATGTGCAGCCGGCCGATCAGGTTGGCAGTGTCGTGGTTGGCGAAACGTCGCGTCAGCTCCTGCGCGATCGGAATCGAGCGTGCATTGGCGAGCGAGCAATAGTCCAGCCCGGGGCAAGCAATGATGTCGGAGACGAGGTTCACGTTCGGGGTGGCAAGCCCGATCTTGTCCAGCGCCTTCCACAGCGCCGGCAGGTCGCGCTTGGCGACATGCGGCAGCGCCAGGTTCTGCTCATGGCCGACCCGGATTTCACCGAAGGAGTATTTTTCCGCGAGGTCGGCGAGCGCGTCCATCTGCTCGGCCGTGGCGTCGCCCGGAGGCGCGCCGACCGGCTTCAGCGAGATCGTGACGATGGAATAGCCCTGCGCCTTGTGGGTGAAGACGGAATTGCGGCGCCAGCGCTCGAACAGCGGATCATGCGCCGCCTGCTTGAGCTCGTCGGGCATATGCGGCAGCTTTTCGTATCTCGGGTAGGTAAAGCGGGAGCGGATTTCCTCGATGGCGGCGTCCTCGACAACGAGCGCGCTGTCGCGCAGATGCTGCCATTCCTCCTCGACCTCTCTTGCGAACTTGTCGATGCCGAGCTCGTGGACGAGGATCTTGATGCGCGCCTTGTAGATGTTGTCGCGGCGGCCATACTGGTTGTAGACGCGCATGATCGCCTCGACGTAACTCAGGATGTCGCGGCGGTGCACGAACTGCTTGATGGTCTTGGCGATGAACGGCGTGCGGCCGAGCCCGCCGCCGACCAGCACCTCGAAGCCGAGTTCGTCGTCCTCGTTCTTGTGGAGGCGAAGCCCGATGTCGTGGATCTTGATCGCGGCACGGTCATGCGCGGAGGCCGTGATCGCGATCTTGAACTTGCGCGGCAGGAACGAGAATTCGGGATGCAGCGTGGTATATTGGCGCAGGAGCTCCGACCAGATGCGGGGATCGTCGACCTCGCCCGGGGCGACGCCGGCCCACTGGTCGGAGGTGACGTTGCGGGTGTTGTTGCCCGAAGTCTGCATGGCATGGATGCCGACCTCGGCGAGATCGGCGAGCGCATCCGGCAACTCACTCAGCTTGATCCAGTTGTACTGGATGTTCTGGCGCGTGGTGAAATGGCCATAGCCGCGGTCGTAGCGCCGCGCGACATGGGCGAGCGCTCGCAGCTGCTTCGAGGACAGCGTGCCATAGGGGATGGCGACGCGGAACATGTAGGCGTGCAGCTGCAGATAAACGCCGTTCTGCAGGCGCAGCATCTTGAATTCGTCTTCGGTGAGTTCGCCGGAGAGGCGGCGCTTCACCTGGTCGCGGAATTCGGAAACGCGCTCGTTGAGCAGCGTGCGATCGAGTTCGTCGTATGCGTACATGACGGGAAACCTTTACACCGCGACCGGCAGCAGCTCGATGGTGAGGCCCTTGACGCGGATGCGCTCGCGCAGGTTTCCGGGCACCACCTTGCCGCCGTCCTTGACCTCGACCGGTGCGATATAGGCGCCGATCGCACCGAGATCGTCTTCAATCGCCCCGGAAAGCAGCGCCCGCGCATCATCCGCCGTGCGGACGACGGCGGCGTCCGCGAGATCGGTCGACCAGCCCTGCGCGCCGGTGCGCCAGATCACGACGCCGTCGCTCGTGCGGTTCGCGGTCACCACCGACGGACCCGTGATCTTGATTTTTTGTTGCAGCGGAGAGGTCATTCGGCAGCTTCCAGCAGGTTGGAGATCACTTCATTGAGCTCGTAATCGCGCCATGGCGCGGAATGCGCGACCACGTCGCCGATAATGAGGATGGCGGGACCGCCATCGATTTGCGCCACCAGTTCGGGCAGTTGGTCGAGCGTGCCGACCGCGGCCTTGGCATCCGGCCGCGTGACCCGCGCAAACACGCCGACCGGCGTCCGCGGCGAGCGGCCGGCGGCCAGCATACCGTCGCGGATCGTCGGCGCCGCGGTCATGCCCATATAGACGACGACGGTCATCTTCCTGTCGGTCAGTACCGACCAGTCGACATTCTCGGCGTCCTGCGCCTTGTGCGCGGTCAGGAAGGTGATGCGCAACGCTTCCTGGCGATAGGTGAGCGGGGCCTCGAATTGCGAAGCTGCGCCCAGGCCCGCGGTGATGCCGGGGATGACGGAATAACTGACGCCGGCGGCGCGCAGCACATCCACTTCCTCGCCGCCACGGCCGAAGATGAAGGGGTCGCCGCCTTTCAGGCGAACGGCGCGCTGTCCGGAACGGGCGGCTTCGAGCAGCAGCCTGTTGGTGGCGTCCTGGCCGATACCGGGCCTGCCGACGCGGCGGCCGACCGGCACGCGCGCCGCATCGCGGCGGGCGCGATCCAGCACCTCGGCGGATACCAGTTCGTCATAGAACACCACATCGGCATCCTGTAGCGCGCGCAACGCCTTCACCGTCAGCAGGTCGGGATCGCCGGGGCCGGCGCCGACCAGCGTGACATGGCCTTTTACGTTGCCGTCTGCGCTACCGGCAAAGGCGGAAGCGTCGGAAATTTCATTAAGCGCTTTCTCGGCCTCGTCCCTGCGGCCGGCCAGCACCAGCGCCCCGATTGGCCCGTCGATGATGCGCTCCCAAAAACGGCGGCGCAGCGCAAATTCCGGAATGCGCGCGTGAATGGACTTGCGGAACGAGCCGATGAAGGCTGCGAGATCGCCGATGCGCGAAGGCAGTATCGCCTCGATCCTTTCGCGCACGCGCCGCGCCACGACAGGCGAAGCACCGCCGGTGCCGACGGCAACAACGACATCGCCGCGATCGACGATGGCGGGAAGGATGAAGGTGGAATGCGCGAGGTCGTCCATCACGTTGACGGGCAGTCCAACGGACTTCGCTCGTGCCGACATGGCCGGACCAATATCTCCCGCACCGGCGCAGAGAATGGCGATGACGCCCGTCAGATCAGCGGCAAGCGGATCGCCCTGCGCGATCTCGATGCGCGCAGCGGCGTCGGCTGCGAGTCCCGTCAGGTCGTGATTGCCGTCAGTCGCATACCAACGCACGCGCGCGCCGGCCGACGTCAGCAGGCGCAATTTCGCGCGCGCGAGATCGCCCGCGCCGACCAGCAGGACCGGTCCGCGTTGCAGATCGAGGAAGACGGGCAGATAGCGCATGCACTTTTCCCATTCCGGGGTTGACTGAAATTATTTTCTCTCTAACTGTGCCGCAAGTCAGAAATATAGAAAATTCTTTCTTCTATGTTGCTGCTTGCAGATGGAATTTTTGCCTATTGAGGCTGAGGTCGACGAGATGGATGTTCTCACCAGTGAAGCGGCGAAAGCGCGACGCCGCCAGGCAACCCTGATCCAAGCATCTTCCATGCCGCAAGACCTGCCCATCCCGCCTCCGATGGATCACCTCGACCAGCTCGAGGCGCAGAGCATCTACATCCTGCGAGAGGCCTTTGCGCGCCTGAAGAAGCTCGCGCTGCTGTGGTCGCTCGGCAAGGACTCCAACGTCATGATCTGGCTGGCGCGAAAGGCCTTCTTCGGCCGCGTGCCCTTCCCCGCCATGCATGTCGACACCGGCAAGAAGTTTGCCGAGATGTACGCCTTCCGCGACCGCTACGCGAAGGAATGGGACCTCGACTTGCGCGTCGAGCCCTGCCCGCCGATCGATGCGGTCGATCCGACGCTGCCGCCGGCAGCGCGCTCGGCGGCGCGCAAGACCGAAGGTCTGAAGCTCGCGCTTGCCAAGTACGGCTTTGACGGCCTGATCGCCGGCATCCGTCGCGACGAGGAGGCCACCCGTGCGAAAGAGCGTGTGTTCTCGCCGCGCGGGCTGGAGGGCGGATGGGACGTGCGCGACCAGCCGCCGGAATTCTGGGACCAGTTCAACGCTTCGCCGCCGCAGGGGGCGCATCTGCGCATCCACCCGATCCTGCATTGGACCGAGGCCGACATCTGGGCCTACACCAAGCGCGAGAACATCCCGATCATCCCGCTCTACATCGCCAAGGACGGCAAGCGCTACCGCTCGCTCGGCGACCAGGACATCACCAATCCCGTTGCCTCGACCGCTTCCACCATCGACGAAATCCTCACCGAGCTCGATGCCACCAAAGTGCCGGAGCGCGCCGGCCGCGCGCTGGACCACGAGACCGAAGACGCTTTCGAGCGCCTCCGCGTCGCCGGCTATCTCTGACGAATTCCAGCTGTGAGCGTCGCCATGAACATGATCGTCTCTCCCACCCCTTCGGCAACGCCCAACGGCACGACGCGCCCGCAGGTCCACATCGTCATTGTCGGCCATGTCGACCATGGCAAGTCCACATTGGTGGGGCGCCTCCTGCACGAGACCGGCAGCCTGCCCGAAGGCAAGCTGGAAATGCTCAAAACGGTCAGCGCGCGTCGCGGCATGCCGTTCGAGTGGTCGTTCCTGCTCGATGCGCTGCAGACCGAGCGCGACCAGGGCATCACCATCGACACCACGCAGATCCGCTTCCGCACCCGCTCGCGCGACGTCGTGCTGATCGACGCCCCCGGCCACGCCGAATTCCTGCGCAACATGATCACGGGCGCTTCCCAGGCCGACGGTGCGGTGCTGATCATCGACGCGCTGGAAGGCGTACGCGACCAGACAAGGCGGCACGGCTATCTGCTGCATCTCCTGGGAATCAAGCAAGTTGCCGTCGTGGTCAACAAGATGGACCGCGTCGACTTCGGCGCGGCGCGATTTGCAGAAATCTCCATGGAAATCACCACGCATCTCACCGGGCTCGGCGTCACGCCATCGGCCGTGATTCCGATTTCGGCGCGCGATGGCGACGGTGTCGCCGCGCACACGCCGAACATCGCCTGGTACAAGGGCCCGACCGTCGTCGAGGCGCTGGACGCGCTGGAGCCGGCACGGGCGCTGGAGCAACTCGCCCTGCGCCTGCCGGTGCAGGCGATCTACAAGTTCGACGACCGCCGCATCGTCGCCGGCCGCATCGAATCCGGCAGCCTCGTTGCAGGCGACGAAATCGTCATCATGCCCGCGGGCAAGATCGCAAAGATCCGCTCGGTCGAGGGCTGGCCGGTGACGCCGGTGGAAGGCCGGCAGGGTGCCGGCCGCTCCGTCGGCATCACGCTCGACCGCGAGCTATTCATTGAACGTGGCGACATCATCGCCCATGCCTCAGCCGCGCCGCGCGACACCCGCCGCATCCGCGCCCGCGTCTTCTGGCTGCACGACAAGCCGCTCGCCAAGGGCGATACCATCCTGGTGCGCCTCGGTACCCGCGAGAGCCGTGCCAATGTGGTCGCGATCGAAAAGGCGATCGATCCCGGCGCATTGTCGAACGAAGAGAACAAGTCGATCGCGCGCAATCATGTCGGCGAGATCGACATCTCGCTGGCGCAGCCGGTCGCGGCTGACCCCTACGGCGAAAATCCGCGCACCGGGCGTCTCGTGATCGAAGTCAATGGCCGCATCGCCGGCGGCGGCCTGGTGCTGTCGGTGGATGCCGGACAGCGCGCCGCGCCCATCGATATCGTGCCCGTGGAATCGGCACTGCGCCCCGATGAGCGCTCGGCGCGTTATCGTCACAACGGCGCCGTGGTGTGGTTCACCGGTCTGCCGGGTGCCGGCAAGTCGACGCTGGCGCGGGCGCTGGAGCGGCGGCTGTTCACCAATGGTGGCTCGCCGATCCTGCTCGACGGCGACACGTTGCGGGCCGGACTCAATGGCGACCTCGGCTTCTCGCCGCAGGACCGCAGCGAGAACATCCGCCGCCTGGCGGAGGTCGCCACGCATCTGGCGCGCAGCGGCCATATCGCCATCGTCGCCGCGGTCTCGCCCGCGAGCGATGACCGCGCGGCCGCCCGGCGCATTGCCGACACCGCCTTCCGCGAGATCTATGTCTCGACACCAGCCGAAGTCTGCGAGAGCCGCGACCCCAAAGGGCACTATGCCAAGGCCCGCGCCGGCGCATTGAAATCGTTCACCGGCATCGGCAATGACTACCAGCCGCCGACCGAGGCTGAACTCGTGCTCGACACCTCGTCCTCCTCGGTGGCCGAGGCGACCGAAGCGATCGAGCGGATGCTCGCCAGCACCGGCGTGCTGCTCAACGAAGTGACCGATCTCGCTGCCAATATTTGAGGCCTTCCCAGCAGGGTTTTTACGGCTTTTGGGGGCCTTCTCTTCCTCCCGGCTTGTGGCTAAAAGGGGCGCCTTGAACGCCGCCCTTTTGGGGCGCTTTTTGCTGTTTTCTGCCGGAAAACAGCCCTGCAACACCATTTCCTGCCGAGAAAGCCCATCATGAAGCGTGTCGATGCCCACGGATTGAAGATCGCCCCTGTCCTGTTCGACTTCATCGAGAGGGAAGCGGCCCCCAAAACCGGGATTTCGCCCGACGCGTTCTGGGCGGGCTTGGCCTCTATCCTCAAGAAACTGGCGCCAAAGAATGCCGAGCTGTTGAAATTCCGGGACACGCTGCAGGAGAAGATCGACGGTTGGCACCGCGCCAACAAGGGCAAGCCGGTCGACATCAACGCCTATACCGCGTTCCTGAAGGAGATCGGCTATCTGCTGCCGGAGCCTGCGACGAAAAAGGTCGAGACCGCCAATGTCGATGACGAGATCGGCAAGATCTGCGGTCCGCAGCTGGTCGTGCCGCTGACCAATGCGCGCTATGCGCTGAACGCGGCCAACGCGCGCTGGGGCTCGCTCTACGACGCCTTCTACGGCACCGACGCGATCCCGCATGATCCAGGCGAGAGCGGCAAGGGTTTCAACAAGGCGCGCGGCGACAAGGTGATCGCCAAGGCAAAATCCTTCCTGGATTCCGCCGTGCCGCTGGCGACCGGCAACCACAGCGACGTCACGTCCTACAGCATTGTCGCAGGCCAGCTCTCGGCGAAGCTGAAGAGCGGCAATGCGACGGGCCTGAAGACACCGAGCCAATTTGCCGGCTATCAGGGCCATCCCGAAGCGCCCTCCGCCGTGCTGCTCGTCAACAACGGCATGCATGTCGAAGTGAAAATCGACCGCAACCATCCGATCGGCAAGGACGACGCCGCGGGCGTGGCCGACATGATTCTCGAATCGGCAGTCTCCACCATCCTCGACATGGAAGACAGCGTCGCCGCCGTCGATGCCGAGGACAAGGTGCTGGTCTATCGCAACACGCTCGGCCTGATGAACGGAACGCTCGCCGCCGACTTCGAGAAGGGCGGCAAGTCCATGACCCGCTCGCTCAATGCCGACCGCATCTACAAGACGCCCGCGGGCAGCGAACTGAAGCTGCACGGCCGCAGCCTGCTCCTGATGCGCAATGTCGGCCACCACATGTACACCGACGCGGTCCTCGATGAACATGGCGCCGAGATTCCCGAAGGCATTCTCGACGCGGCGGTGGCCGGCCTGCTCGCGATCCACGACCTCAAGGGCAATTCCAAGGTCAGGAACAGCCGCAAGGGCTCGATCTATATCGTCAAGCCGAAGATGCACGGCCCGGACGAAGTCGCGCTCACCTGCCAGCTGTTTGACGAAGTCGAGAAGATGCTGTCGCTGCCGGCGGACACCATGAAGGTCGGCATCATGGACGAGGAGCGCCGCACCACCGTCAACCTGAAGGCCTGTATCCAGAATGCATCGAAGCGCATCTGCTTCATCAACACCGGCTTCCTGGACCGCACCGGCGACGAGATCCACACCTCCATGGAAGCGGGCCCGATGATCCGCAAGAACGACATGAAGGCCCAGCCCTGGATCAAGGCCTATGAGGACTGGAACGTCGACAACGGCCTGACCGACGGCCTGCCCGGCCATGCCCAGATCGGCAAGGGCATGTGGGCCGCTCCCGACAAGATGGCGGACATGCTGACGCAGAAGCTCGGCCACCCGCAGGCCGGCGCGACGACGGCGTGGGTGCCCTCGCCGACGGCGGCGACGCTGCACGCGCTGCACTATCACCAGGTCAATGTCATCGCGCGCCAGCAGGAACTCGCAAAGGGCGGCCCGCGCGCAAAACTCTCCGACATTCTGACCATTCCGGTATCGCAGTCGAACTGGGCGCCCGACGATGTGAAGCAGGAGATCGACAACAACTGCCAGGGCATCCTGGGCTACGTCGTGCGCTGGATCGACCAGGGCGTCGGCTGCTCCAAGGTGCCCGACATCCACGACGTCGGCCTGATGGAAGACCGCGCCACCTTGCGCATCTCCAGCCAGCATCTGGCGAACTGGCTGCATCAGGGCGTCATCACCCGCGACCAGGTCATGGAGTCGCTGAAGCGCATGGCCGTCGTCGTCGACAAGCAGAACGCCGACGATCCGCTGTACAAGCCGATGGCGCCCGGCTTCGACGGCGTCGCCTTCAAGGCCGCCTGCGACCTCGTCTTCAAGGGCCGCGAGCAGCCGAACGGCTACACCGAGTTCATCCTGCACGCCCGCCGCAAAGAGGCGAAGGCGACAGGCTGATCGCTCCGCAATTGTCCGCACTGAAAGCCCCGGCCTCGGCCGGGGCTTTCTTGTTGGACCTTGGCCTAAAACACCGCGAGATATTTCAACAGCGAGATCACGCCGAGGATGATGACGACGACCCGGCAGATCTGCTTGGCGCGGCCATCGAGCGGCAGCAGGTTGATCAGATAGAGGATGAGGATAACGACGAGGAATGTGACGAGCGCACCGACGAGCATCGGAAGACCCCCTTTGAAGCGACCGCGCTGTTAACGGATCATTAACTCCAGGGCTCGCCGCAGGTTCCATGTTAGGAACCATCAAAGGAACGGAAAATATCAGCCTTTTCAAAGCTGCCCGTGTTTCTACGTTAGCTAGAGTGTCTAAGTATTTACCGTTTTAGGTCCAAATGCGTGGGATTCGCCTGAGGGGAATTCCATGCTCGATCGCCTGACCGTTTCTGCTCTGCTCAAGACCGTCATCCTGGCCACCGCCTTCTGTGTGGTGGTCGGCTTCTCGCTCAACGCCTGGGATTCCTGGAACAGGCTTCAGGCGGCGAGCCGCATCTCCGTCGTCGCGGACGCCTCGGCCAATCTGTTCAAGGCGATGCACAATCTGCGCACCGACCGTTCCACCACGACGCGCATGCTCAATTCCGACGCGCCGATGGACGCGGAGATCGAGAAATACCTGCGCGGCATCCGCGATGCGGAAATGCCGGCCATGGGCAACGCGCTGGTCACGCTCGCCACCTTGGACTTTCCGCAGCAGAAGACGCTCGTGCCGGAGCTCGATCGCGCCTACAAGACGCTTGGGAGCCTGCAGAAGGAATTCTGGGACATGATGGGCAAGCCGAAAGCGCAACGCCGCGCCGACCTGCCCAAGCAATACACCGACACGACCAACGTGCTGCTGGACGTCATGGAGAAGCTTTCCGGAACGCTCGCGGCCACCGTCAACCATCAGGACGCCACCATCGACCAGCTGCTCGCGATCAAGCAGATCGCCTGGCTGCTCCGCAACACCGCGGGCGAGGCCTCGCTGATCGTCTCTACCGGCCTTGCCGCGGGCAAGATTTCGCCGGAGACCAAGGCGGCCTATGCCAGGTTCGTCGGCGGCATCGAGATCGCCTGGAACGCGCTGGAGCTGACCGCCTCCGGCATGCAGCTGCCGCCCGCGTTGGCGGGCGCCATCGCCGCCAACAAGACCGCCTATTTCGAGCCGAAATATCTCGAGCTGCGCGACCGCCTGGTCAATGTGCTGTCGGCCGGCACCGAGAAGCCCGAGCTGACCGCCAACCAATGGACCCCGCTGACGGTCGGCCGTCTCGGCGCCGCCGTTGCGGTGGCCGAAGGCGCGCTCGACGCTGCCAAGGAACATTCGAACGCGCAATACGTCTCGGCGCGCAACGCGCTGACCGTGCAGCTCGTGCTGCTGATGGGCGCGATCGCGCTGACCGCCGGCGCGATGATGCTCGTCACCCGCCGCGTCATCAGGCCGCTTCATACGATGCGCGACGCCATGCTTAAGGTCGCCAGCGGCGACCTCGAGGTGGACACCGGCGCCACAAGCCGCAACGACGAGATCGGCGCGCTGGCCACGGCGCTCGACACGTTCAAGCAACAGGCGATGGACAAGGCCCGCATCGAGGCGCATGAGCGTGAGCGCAACGTCGCAGCCTCCGCGCGCCAGCACGCGATCGAGAACTATGTCGGTGAGTTCGAAACCCAGATGCGGCAGACGCTGGATCAACTGGGCGACGCCTCCGGCCAGATGCGCTCGACCTCCAACAGCCTCTCCAGCGTTTCACGGCAGACCAACGAACGCATCGCGGTCGCCGAGAAGGCTTCCGGCGATGCCTCCTCCAGCGTGGACAGCGTCGCCGCCGCTTCCGAGGAACTCTCCGCCTCGATCAACGACATCAGCCAGCAGGCCGCGCATGCCGCGGGCATCGCCAGCCGCGCCGTCAAGCAGGCCAGCGACACCGACGGCACCGTGCAGGGTCTCGCCAAATCCGCCGGGCGCATCGGCGAGGTGGTCGGCCTGATCAACACCATCGCGGCCCAGACCAACCTGCTCGCGCTCAATGCCACCATCGAGGCGGCGCGCGCCGGCGAGGCCGGCCGCGGCTTCGCGGTGGTCGCCTCCGAGGTGAAATCGCTGGCGAGCCAGACGGCCAAGGCGACGGAGGAAATCTCCGAGCAGATCGCCGACATCCAGAAGGTCGCGGGTGAGGCGATCGACGCCATCAAGACCATCGGCGGCATCATCGGCGAGGTCAATGAGGTTGCGACCGCCATCGCCGCCGCCGTGCAGGAGCAGGGCGCGGCGACCCAGGAGATCACCCGCAGCACGCAGTTCGCGGCGCAGGGCACCCGCAACGTGGCGGAAAACATAAACGGCGTAAAGGCCGATGCCGACGCGGCGGCTTCTGCGGCCGATGACGTCAAGCAGGCTTCCGCGACGCTGGAAACGCAAAGCAAGGCTCTCGGCAACCAGGTGACGCAGTTCCTCTCCCGGATTCGCGCGGCGTAACGCGCAGCTTCTCCCTTCAACACCGAATGCCCGGCCCGGTGCCGGGCATTTTCATTTTACTCCTTCGCCACCACGGCCGGGTACCGGTAGCGCTGCTGTATCTTCTCCGCGGCAGGAGAAAATTCGAGCGAAGCGCCGCGTCGGTCGCTCTTGTTGGCCACCACGAGCCCGCTCGAACTCGCCACGATGTCGCCGCTGCGCAGCGTCGGATCCTTCTCGATCTCGACCGAGGCAAGCCCCGAGGAATCCATGCCGGTGCAGGTACAGCCACTCACGAGTTCGTCGCGATAGCGAAATGCGTTCGGCAATCTGGAATACGGTTTGCCCGTGGCTGTCGCCGCATTGTCGATCGTGCTGCCGTAAACGATCTCGGTATCCGCCTTTGGACAGAGACTGTCACACGTGGTTGTGCGACCCGCGCGGTCATTGCCCGTGATCGGGAAATAGCGGCCATCGCAGGTGCGAACGCACCAAGCCTGGCCGCCGCCGGAAACACGGGTGCGCTGACGAGGCTCAGCCTGCTGGAAACTATCGTCGAGCGGAGCCTGGACAGCGGGCGCGCGCGGGGGAGCAAAACCTCCGAACAGGTTGGAGAAGAAATCCTGCGCCTGCGCCGAGGGGGCGAGCGCGGCGACGACGAGGATCACCGCCGCTCGCACCCAATGTCTGCCGATACGTTCTGCCATTGCAAACTCCTCAATTCACACGAGTCATCAGCGCCATGGCCTGACGCCCCGCAGGCAGCGAGGTCAGCGCCGGACGCACCGGATGGCGTGCCTCCAGCGGCGCACTCTTCGGCAGCACCACAACCCTGGTACCGACGTCGACGCGGCTGAAGAGATCGACCACGTCCTCGTTGGTCATGCGAATGCAGCCAGAGGAGACGAACTTGCCGATCGTCGTGGGATCGTTGGTACCGTGGATACGGTACTGGCTGGAGCCGAGATACATGGCGCGCGCGCCAAGCGGGTTGCCGGGACCGCCCGCCATGAAGCGCGGCAGATAAGGCTGGCGCGCGATCATCTCGGCCGGCGGGTGCCAGTCCGGCCATTCCGCCTTTCGGCTGATGGTCTGCACGCCGGACCAGGTAAAGCCCTCGCGGCCGACGCCGACGCCATAGCGGATCGCCCGGCCCTGGCCCAGGACGTAATAAAGCGCGGTGCCACCGGTATCGATCACGATGGTGCCGGGTGCTTCGGCCGTATTGAAGGCGACCGTGGCGCGGCGCAGGCGCTCCGGCAGCGGGGCTTCGGCGCCTTCATCCGTGGTCACGTAGTCGGACGGGAAGTTCTGTTGCATGGGCGCATAGCCAAGGGTCTGCGCGCCGGCCGGTGCCGAGAGGATGGCGGGTGCGATCAGCATCGCGGCGGCAACCAGATTGAAACGGCCCAGAGGCCGGTGGCGGGAAGAGACGGATTGCGTCATGTGCTGCCCCATCGGGATTCGCATCGAAGCGATGCTCTGGTTCGACAAACGCAGCGCATCGCGTTGCAGTTCCAGCGAGGGCAAGCACGAACTGACAGCTGTCAAGCGCAGCTTCTTCACCATCCTGCGATGGAACCCCGACCATGCGGCGGCGTTAAGGACCGATGATTCCGGTTGGCAGGGCGCAGCGGTGCGATGCAGAACGTCGCCGATGCGCGGGGGAGAAAACGCGTGCGTGCCGTTCAAGGTGATCGCCAGCTTTCCATGGACAAACAGAACGAGCCGCGACGCGACGTGAGGCAGGAGGGTCGCCGCGAGGCGAAGCACGAGCAGCAGCGCGACATCAAGCATGACGCCAAGCAAGAGAAGCATGACTTCAAGCATGAGCCGCACCGGGCCGCCGGCACGCCGATGCCGGACAGCGCGGCCGAACTGCCGCCGCTGATTCGCCGCCAGGAAGTGGTGGCAATTGCGCTGGTCGGGCTGCTGCTGATTGCGATTATCGCGGTACTCTATTTCGCCAAGGCATTCTTCCTGCCCGTCGTGATGGCCTTCGTGGTCGGCACCATGCTGTCGCCAGCCGCGAGCTTGCTGGAGCGCTATCGCATTCCCCGCAGCGTCGGCGCGGTGCTGATCGTGGTAGCGGTGACTGCGCTCGGCGCCTTCATCCTCGGCCTGATCGCCGCGCCCGCGATCGAGTGGAGTTCGCGGTTGCCGGAACTCGCCAGCCGGCTGAAAGACAAGCTGCATGTCTTCGACCGGCTGCTGGTCTTGTGGCAGGATCTGCAGACCATGCTCGGCGGCTCCGACGCTCTGGCCGGCCTGCAGCTGCCGAAATTCGAATGGGTGCAGCCGACGCTGGAATTCCTTTCGCCGACCTTCACCGAGTTCCTGCTGTTCATCGTCACGTTGATCCTGTTCATCGCGAGCTGGAAGGACCTGCGCCGTGCGCTGATCATGACCTTTGGCGATCGTGTCTCGCGCCTGCGCACGCTGCGAATCCTCAATGAGATCGAGGATCATCTCGGCGGCTATCTTCTCACGGTGACCTTGATCAATGCCGGAGTCGGCGTCGCCACCGGCCTGATCTGTGCGGTGACCGGAATGCCGAATCCCGCCGGGCTCGGCGCCATGGCGGCGACGCTGAACTACATTCCGATTATCGGTCCGGTCGCCACCTTCGCCGTTCTGGTCGTCGTCGGGCTCGTCGCCTTCCCCACCCTCGCCGGCGCCGCGATGGCGCCGCTGCTGTTCGGACTTCTCACGTTTTTCGAAGGTCATTTCATCACCCCCACCATCATCGGCCGCAGACTGGCGCTGAATGCGCTGGCGGTGCTGCTGGCGCTGGCGTTCTGGACCTGGCTGTGGGGACCGATGGGCGGCTTCCTGTCCTCGCCGCTCCTGATCGTGGCGCTGATCCTGAAAGAACATCTGATGCCGGACGAAACGCCGCAGTTGCCGGAAGATTGATTCGGTTTCGGAAGAGGAACTTCCAGGGCCCGAACGCGTTTTCCCGGCGACGAACTCTCTCGTGAAAAGCAGGGCAACAAAATGATCGACTCCGCGAACATGGATCGGCTGGAAAAAGACGTCAGCGCCGTCAAGGGCGACATCTCCGCCCTCACCCGCCAGATTTCCGACGTAATGAATTCGCTCGCCGGCACCGCCCGCAAGGAAGCCCGCCGGACCTACAAGCAGGCGCGCACCAGCGCCGAAGACGCCATCGGCGATCTGTCGGAGCGGGGCAGCGCGATGATGGATGCCGCGCAGGATGCGGCCACGACGATCGAGGAGACGGTGGAAGATGCCATCGTCCAGCGCCCGATCGCGGCGGTGGGCCTTGCGGTCGGCCTCGGCTTCCTGATCGGTGTGACCTGGCGCCGCTGAGGTGAACCGTGCAGGCCGCAACACCGGATCTGATCGTGGAATGGCGACGCTGGTGGGCGGCCGTCCAGTTCGTTGACGCGCTTTACAGGACGAGGCGAGCAGATGTTCCAGCGGATGATCGATGACATCAAGGAATCGACCGGGATCACGCTTCGGCTGACGTCGCTGGCTCTCGCCGCCGCGGTGGGGTTGTTCATCGCCACCTGCTTCCTGTGCGCGGCCGCCTTCCTGCTGGTGCTGCAGAAGTACGGTCCCATCGAAGCCTGCCTTGCGGGAGCCGCGGTGTTCGCCGTAGCCACGGCGATCGCGGCGGGCAGCTACATCCTGCGCAAGCGCCAGATTCAAGCCCGCACCCGAGCAGCTGCGAAGGCCGCCGCTCCCTTGATCGATCCGGCCATGGTTGCCGTCGGCATCCAGATCGTCCGCGCCATCGGCATCAAGCGGGTGGTGCCGCTGCTGGCCATTGGCGGCATCGCGATCGGTCTGCTCGCGGCGCGCGGACATGCCGACCCCGGCGACGCACCGGCGGAGTAGCTTTCCGCCTTTGGGGCGCGAAACCGTGCGCGCTCGTTCCCGCGACGCGATTTCGCCCGGGTTCTGCGATCTGGCTACCCCCCGAATTCAGAGAGGGCGCAGGGAAGCCGGGCGCTGGCCGCACCCATAGCCTCGTTTGCCGGAATGAAAGAAGCAAACGAGCGGTCGTCACTACAGGTTCAGCCGAGACATCCCGGCTTTCCCCGCGCAATGGTTTGACGGTTTCCTTCGTGCTCTCCCCGGTGAGCGGCCTTTATTGTCACCGTTGCCGTGCCCGCACGGGCGGGCCGGATCGACGCCAGGGTCGCGGCGCCAGGACCACACGACTTCGCCGTACGCTGCCGCGTTTCGTCGGGTGCAGATCACCTGACGCGGCAAGCGTCCATCGCAACCCGTACCACGTTGCGTGACGATTGCGCGAACGTCCCTCTTGGCGGCGCGGGCTGGAAAGTAGTTCCGATTTACGGAAATGTCAAGGGGGATTTTGAAAGTCCGAAGTACCGCTTCTCGGCGAAGCACCGACCCCCGTCGGAGCGCGGGGGATTCTACCCGGCCAGCGCTCTGCCGGCTTGATCGACCAGCCGGACGAAACCGTGCTCGACCACGATGTTGCGGCCTCGGTGCTTCGCCGCGTAGAGCGCGGCGTCTGCTGCTTCGATCAGGTCGCCGGGACGGCCATCGTAGCTGGGGATCGTTGAGGCGACTCCGATGGAGACAGTGACGGCCATGTGGGTCGAGGTCGCGTGGGGCAGATTGAGGGCCTGGATAGTGGCGCGCAGGCTCTCGCCGACTTCCATGGCGCGCAGCACGCCGGTATTGGGCAGCAGCAGGCAGAATTCCTCGCCGCCATAGCGTGCGGCAAAGCCCAGATTTTCGGCGGCGACGTCGGCCAGCGTCTCGCCGAGCTTGGTGAGGCAGGCGTCACCTTCGGGGTGGCCATAGGTGTCGTTGTAGAGCTTGAAATGATCGACATCGATCATCAGCAACGACAGTTCGCTTTCGTATTGCTGCGCCTTCATCCACTCGAATTCGAGCCGGCCCTGGAAGCCGCGGCGGTTCGCCAGACCCGACAGCATGTCGATGGAGGCCATCACGGTGAGACGGTCGTTGGTCGCGAGCATTTCGCGCTCGCGCTGGGACAGTTGTGCCGCCATCGCGTTGAAGGCGCGCGCCAGCGGTACGAACTCCGACGGCAGATGGCTGCGCGGAACGCGCGCCGACCAGTCGCCTTCGCCAAAACGCCGCGCCATGCCCGTCATGATCTCGATAGGCCTGATGATCAACCTTTCCGCGCCGATCAGCGCGCCGACCAACACGAACAGACAAACGAAAATGAGCTGGACATAGGCGGTGCGGATCTCGCGGTTGACGGCTGCCGTTACCTTGTCTTCGTCGATGCTGACGATGACTCGGGCCTGGGTGCCCGGGATGGCTGCAAAATGCACCGTGCGTGAGGTGCCGTCGGCGGCGGTGAAGGATGTCGAGCCGCTCGTTGCGTCGGTGGAGAGCGTCTTTTCCATCGCCGCGGAAAACAGCGGCACGGCATCGAGCGGCCGACCGACGAGGCTCGCTTGATCCTCGGGGGCCGCCAGCACGGTACCGGTGCTGTCGACGAGGACCGACGAAATGCCGGGACGTCCGCCGAGATTGTCCATCATCTTCGACAGCCAGTCGAGGCTGATACTGGCGGCAATGACCGCGCCCGAATTGGGGTCGATGGCGGACACCGGGTAGACCGCCATGATCAGAGGCGTATTGGTAGGTCGCGCCAGCAGGAAGTCGGAGAAGACGAAATTATGGGTCTCGCGCGCCTTTACCAGATACGGCCGGTCGGACAGGTCGACGCCGACGAACCGGTCAGTCGTCGAACACTGGATGCGGCCGTCGGCGCCGACGATCATCGCGCTACGAATCCAGGGCAGATTGCTGGGCAGGCTGGCACGCATCACGTCGCAGCTGTGCATTACGCCGCCGGAAGCGCGAATATAGGCCGTCGATTTGAGCAGGGTCTCGACGGAAGAAATGATTTCGCGCTGGGCATTGGCGATGTGCTGGACGAAATGGGCGTATTCCTGTCCGGCCGCGGCGATCTGCCGGCTGCGCGTTTCCTCCAGCGAGCGGACGCGCTCGATCATCAAGGGGGCGACCAGCATCAGGGCAAGCAGGGCCAGCCGCGCCCTGATACCCAGCACTTTCTTGAGCTTCACCCTCTTGCGGCTGAATGCGACGCGCGACATCTTCTTCCCTGCCCTCGGTCAAGCTAGCGGGAAGGATTCAAAAAGGCCTTCTCGAACTTGGTAAAATTCAACCAAACCCCGACAAGGCCGCGGGATGAGTGAGGCAATGGCGACAGAAACGGGCGCGGTAACCGCGCCTTTACCAAATGGACTTGCTGCCGTGGAGCAGGAGATCGCTCGCGCCTGCAAGGAGTCGGGCCGCGACCGCGCGTCCGTGACCCTGATCGCGGTGTCGAAAACCTTCGGCGCCGATGCGATTGTGCCCGTCATTGCGAGCGGACAACGCGTATTCGGCGAAAATCGCGTGCAAGAAGCGAAAGCGAAATGGCCGGCGCTGATATCTGCCCATCCCGGCCTCGTGCTGCATCTGATCGGTCCGTTGCAGTCCAACAAGGCAAAGGAGGCGGTGGCGCTGTTCGATGCCATCCATTCGGTGGACCGTCCGAGCATTTGCCAGGCGTTAGCCAAGGAGATCAAAAGTCAGAACCGTCACCCGCAACTGTTCGTGCAGATCAATACCGGCGAGGAGCCGCAGAAAGCCGGCATCCCGCCGCAGGAGTCGGACGCCTTCATCGCCGAATGCAGGGAGAAATACGGGCTCGATATATCCGGCCTGATGTGCATCCCGCCGGTCGACCAGCCGCCGGCGCCGCATTTCGCGCTGACCGCCAAGATCGCCGCGCGCAACGGCCTGAAGAATCTCTCGATGGGCATGAGTGCGGATTTCGCCACCGCCATCCAGTTCGGCGCCACGCATGTGCGGGTGGGATCGGCGATCTTCGGGCATCGGTGATTGGCAGACCCTTGCCCGGTAGAGGCTGCAGTCACATCCGTCGGGACGCGTCCCGCGCTTCTCAGGATGAGAGACCGGCGCCGGCGATGCTGATCTAGCTGAAGCCCACCGACACCCTGCCCAGCACGCCGAAATCCGCCGCGCAGAAATCGCCGGCCTGGATCGGCAGTGGCTTGTGGCAGGTGCCGGTGGTGACGATGCGGCCCGCCTTCAGGTTGATGCCGAACTGGCGCAGCTCATTGGCGAGCCAGGTGAGCGCGACCCGGGGGTCGCCGAGCACGTTCTTGCCGTGGCCGATGAATGTTTCGCCGCGCATGGTGATGACCGGACGATGCTCGATCAGATCCATCGAGCGCCAGTCGGCGGTCGTTGCCGGTCCCAGCACGAACAGATGCGCGCAGGCGTTGTCGGCGATCAGCTGCGCCTCGCCGGCATTTGCGAAATCGGCGAAGCGGGAGTCCGGGATTTCGATCGCTGGATGCAGGGTGTCGACTGCGTCCAGCACTTGCTGCATGCTGTAGGGTGCAGAACGCGCCGGCAGGTCTGCGCGCATGCGGAAGGCGAATTCCGGTTCGGCGACCGCCATCGCGTTGCCGGCCATCGAGGCGGTACCGCCGTCTGCGACCACGGTTTCAGCCAAGATTCGACCTGCCATCGGACCGGCGACATTGATGTGTTTCTGGCCGGCCTCGCTGGTGGCGGCGATCTTCCATCCGAACAGATGCGTGGTCGAATATCGCTCGATCGCCGCCTGGATCGCGTAACCGTCGGCGCGGCTCGATGGACGTTGGGTTTGTTCGAGCGCGGCGAGCTTGGTGCCGGCCTGCCAATGGTCATGCAGTGTCCGCGATGCCGCGGCAATCTGATCCCGTTCCATGAAATGTCCCCGAAATGTGCTTCATCCAATCACGATCCGCGTCCGCGGACCCATCCTTCGCAATAATCGCAACATATTCGACCGCGTCATCGAAACACATCCCGCGGTGGGAGAAAAGTTTTCGCGTGCCAGATGCAGGAACACGGCGCTGCCGCGGCCGGCAACGCGGGGGCTGGTGTTGTGATCGATCTCGACGATGAAATCGTAGAGGTGATCTTTCCTGGTCAGGCGGTCGCCTGCCTCGCCGCCTTCAAGCCGGATCGGCCGGTTGTAGTGGCGTTGAGCCGGATCTTCGCACCACGCATCTTCGGGACGAATCGGCCGGACGGAGAGGTGTGTTTTCGGGCGAGGATGGCGGTCCGCGCGCCACCAAAGCCGCCTGGGATGGAAGACGCCCCGCGGCGTGCCACCGTCGCCTTCGCGCTTGTTGGCCTTGATGCCGCCACGGCCGAGTGCGACCGGAATGGCCCATCCGTCCGCCACCAGCCAGCCGCGCCTTGGGTTTCCGGCCGCCGCGTTGACGCGGATGGTCGCGGCCGGGCGATCACGCCTGGATGTCTTATAAGTGATTGAAATAGCGGGATTTCCCATGTGAATCGACAATCCGGGATTGCCACGGCGCGACAAATTGCTCTATTTCCCGCGCTACGGAAACAATGACCGAAACAGGCCGGGGAATCTGGAGTAGACTGGTCTTCGTCTTGAGAATCTGTAACAGCCCCTTACCTGAATACGAATTGGGCAGAACACCAGACGGCTTTTTCAGTTGCGTAACAGGTACAGGCTCGCGCCTGCGACCGCTGCCTGCCCTTCAAGGATCGTACCGATGGCCAATGCCCGCAAGATATTGATTGTGGATGACGACACCGATTTGCGCGACACGCTGGTCGAGCAATTGTCGCTGCATGACGAGTTCGAGGCCTCCGCCGTCGACACCGGCGCAAAGGGCGCTACTGCCGCCAAAAACGATTCGCCCGATCTGGTGCTGATGGACGTGGGGTTGCCCGATACCGATGGCCGCGAAGTGGTGCGCAGCCTGCGCAAGGGCGGCTTCAAGGCGCCGATCATCATGCTGACCGGGCACGATACCGATTCGGATACGATTCTGGGTCTGGAATCCGGCGCGAATGACTATGTGGCAAAGCCGTTCCGATTCGCCGTGCTGCTCGCGCGGATTCGCGCACAGCTCCGCCAGCACGAAGCCAGCGAAGACGCGGTGTTCTCGGTTGGGCCGTACAGTTTCCGCCCGGGTTCCAAGATGCTGACCGCGGCGAATGCGCGCAAGGTTCGCTTGACCGAAAAGGAAACCGCGATCCTGCGCTTCCTTTACCGCGCCGGCCAGCAGCCGGTGTCGCGCGAGACCCTGCTGCAGGAAGTATGGGGCTACAATTCCGGCGTCACGACCCACACGCTGGAGACCCACATCTACCGGCTGCGCCAGAAGATCGAAAAAGATGCGGCCAACCCCGAGATCCTGGTGACGGAAGCCGGTGGCTACAAGCTGGTGCCGTGATACGATTCGCTCAGCACGATTCGTAGCGAGCGCTGAGCTGACCGGCCCTCCATGTCCATCGAAGACGATCTAGCCCTGCTCGAGCGCGTGCCGACCCTCAGGCTTCTGGGATCGGCGTCGTTGCGCATGCTCGCCATCGGTTCCGAACAGCGCGACTTCGCCCGAGGTGATTTTCTTTTCAAGGCGGGCGAAGACGCCGATGCCGGCTTCGTGGTCCAGCATGGCAGCTTTCGCATCGACGACGGGATGTCCGCGGAGATCGTCGCCGGCCCCACCGCGCTGATCGGCGAGCTTGCACTGGTGGTGGCGATGAAGCGGCCGTCGACGGCGGTGGCGCTCGACGATTCTTCCGTCATTCGCATTCCGCGCAGCCTGTTTGCGCGCGTGCTGGAAAGCGACCCTGCCGCCGCCCGGCGCCTGCGCGACGAATTCGCCGGCCGCACCAGCCAGATTGCGAGCGATATTCTGATGGCGGGCGGCAAGCTGAGTACGTGAAGCTCCGCAAGCGCGTCTGATTCACACCTCCAGCACCGCCGTGACGGGCACGTGATCCGACGGGCGCTCCCAGCCGCGGGCGTCGCGCAGGATGCGGAAATCGGCGACCTTGTCCTTGAGCGCACGCGACACCCAGATGTGGTCGAGCCTCCGGCCGCGGTCGCCGATGGTCCAGTCGGCGGCGCGATAGCTCCACCAAGTGTAGACTTTTTCCGACATCGGATATTTTTCGCGCGCGAGATCGATCCATTCGCCATGGGTCTGCGCGGCGAGCAGCTTTTCCGTTTCGATCGGCGTATGCGAGACGACTTTGAGCAGCTGCTTGTGCGACCAGACGTCGTTCTCGTGCGGCGCGACATTGAGATCGCCGACCAGGATGTGGCGGTCGTCGCCGCGCGGATGCAGGGGCTCGCAGGCCTTCAGCTCGTCCAGGAATTGCAGCTTGTGTTCGAATTTCGGATTGAGCGCGGGATCTGGAATGTCGCCGCCGGCCGGCACGTAGAAATTATGCAGCACCAGCGGTTTTGCCAGCTGCGCCTTCTCGCCGAAGGACACCGAAATATGGCGCGAGTCGACCTTGTCGCAGAACGTCCTGACGTCACTGCTCTCGAACGGCAGCTTCGAAACGATGGCGACGCCGTGATAGCCCTTCTGCCCGTTCAGCGCGATGTGCTCGTAGCCGAGCCGCTTGAACCGCTTGCTCGGAAAGGCGTCGTCGATGCATTTGGTTTCCTGCAGGCAGAGCACGTCCGGCCGTGCCGCCTTCAGGAACTTGGCGACGAGGTCGATGCGCAGGCGCACCGAATTGATGTTCCATGTTGTCAGGGAAAATTGCATGGGGGTGATGTAACAGGAATCTCTCCGCGGGATGGCCGGGCTCAAGGCGGCCGTCCACGTCTTTTTTCAAACCCTGCAAGATTTGGATGCACGGGACATCCGGTGCGAAGGCGCACTTGGCGCTTTCGTCCGGCCATGACGAACGCCTCTCCCGATGGGAGAGCGGGGTCAGCCCGGCGGGACCGAGTATTTGGTGAAATCGATCTTGAACAGGCCGGGATCGACCTTCTTGTTCGCATCGAGATTGTAGACGGCGACCGTCGTGTCGTAGCCCTGCGGGTCGGTGACGGTCCACTGCTTGAGCTGGCCGTCCTTGGTGCCGACCATCAGCATCAACCGGCTGGTGCCGATCAGCGCCTGCTTCTCCTCGATGGTGACGCTGATGAAGACGTCGTCCGCGGTGACGCTGACGACGTTGGTGTCCTTCAGGAGATCGATGCGATCGGAGAGCAGGAAGCGCAGGGGCGTCTGCGACAGCGGATAGATGTCCTGGGTGGCGAGCGTGCGGTCGCGGACGGCCAGCGAGGAGCCGTCGGCGATGATAGCGATCGGCGTTGGCGGATCGTATTCAAAGCGCACCTTGCCGGGCTTCTGGATGTAGAAGTCGCCCTTGGTCTTGCTGCCGTCGGGACCGACCTGCACGAAATTGCCGGAGAGCTGCTGCAGCGAGGACAAATAGCTCGAGACCTTTGCCGCCTGCGCCTTCTGGTTGGCATCGAATGTTGCAAAGATATTGGCGGGCACGTTGCGGCGCGGATCCGGGATGACCGGCGTCGGCGGCGGTTGCTGCGTTGTGGCCGTGGTCATCGGAGCCTTTTCCGCAGCGCTCATCTGGTTCTGCGCATTGTCGCGGTCGCGCGACTTGGGCGCGGGCTTCGGCACCGGAACGGTCTGCGCGGAGGAGGAGGAGATGCCTACTGCGAGCGACGCTGCGATCAGGAGCGCCAGAGCGCTTGTGGCCGTCGGCTTGTTTGTCATGCGAACTTCTGGACTTCCGTTCAACGCGTCAACCCGCAGAGCTGCCGGTTTCTTTTACCGCGATTTCGCCGTATCGAGATATCGTTTTTCCGTGAAATCTTGCCGCAAAAGCGGCCTTTTCTCAGTAACCGCCGCCCTCTTCCTCGCCCACGAGGATCTCGCGTTTGCCGGCGTGATTCGCCGGGCCCACGATGCCTTCCAGTTCCATGCGCTCCATCAGCGAAGCCGCGCGGTTGTAGCCGATCTGCAGACGCCGCTGGATATAGGAGGTCGAAGCCTTCTGGTCGCGCTTGACGATGGCGACTGCCTGCTGGAAAAGGTCGCCGCCCTCGCCGCCCATTCCGGTGGCATCGAACACCGCGCCGCCCTCCTCGTCAGTCGGCTCTTCCGCGGTGACGGCTTCAAGATATTCCGGCGCGCCTTGCGTCTTGAGATGACGTACCACCTTCTCGACTTCTTCGTCCGAGGCGAACGGGCCGTGCACGCGGCTGATGCGGCCGCCGCCAGCCATGTAGAGCATGTCGCCCTGGCCGAGCAGCTGTTCGGCGCCCATTTCACCCAGGATGGTGCGGCTGTCGATCTTTGATGTGACCTGGAAGGCGATGCGGGTCGGGAAGTTGGCCTTGATCGTGCCGGTGATGACGTCGACCGACGGACGTTGCGTGGCTAGGATCACATGGAGGCCCGCGGCGCGCGCCATCTGTGCGAGGCGCTGCACAGCGCCTTCGATGTCCTTGCCGGCGACCATCATCAGGTCTGCCATTTCGTCGACGATGATGACGATATAGGGCAGCGGATCGAGCTCGAGCTTCTCTTCCTCGTAGATCGCCTTGCCGCTCTCCTTGTCGAAGCCGGTATGCACCGTGCGGGTCAGCTCCTCGCCCTTTGCCCTGGCCTCGACCAGGCGCGCGTTGTAGCCGTCGATGTTGCGCACGCCGAGCTTGGCCATCCGCTTGTAACGCTCTTCCATCTCGCGCACGGCCCATTTCAGCGCGACCACCGCCTTCTTGGGGTCGGTGACGACGGGGGTGAGCAGATGCGGGATGCCGTCATAGACGGAAAGTTCGAGCATCTTGGGATCGACCATGATCAGGCGGCACTGATCCGGACGCAGCCGGTAGACGAGGCTGAGGATCATGGTGTTGATGGCGACCGATTTGCCGGAGCCGGTGGTGCCGGCGATCAGCATGTGCGGCGTGCGGGCGAGGTCGATGATGACGGGTTCGCCGCCGATGGTCTTGCCGAGGCAGAGCGGGAGTTTCGCCGGAGTGTCGATGGCCTCCCGGGCCGTCAGCAGCTCGCGCAGATAGACCTTTTCGCGATGCGCGTTCGGCAGCTCGATGCCGATGGCGTTGCGCCCGGGCACGACCGCAACGCGCGCCGAGAGCGCGCTCATGGAGCGGGCGATGTCGTCGGCAAGGCCGATGACGCGGGAGGACTTGATACCCGGCGCAGGCTCCAGTTCGTAGAGCGTGACGACGGGACCCGGGCTTGCCTTCACGATTTCGCCGCGCACGCCGAAATCCCCGAGCACGCCTTCCAGCGCGCGCGAATTGGCTTCGAGCTCCGCCTTGCTGAGCGGCTGGCGGTCGGACGCCTTGGGGGAAGCGAGCACCGATACCGACGGCAGCTCGAACTTTCCGGAAGATTTTCGCGCGGGCTGGCGCGCCGCGCTCTTCTTCGGCGCGCGGGCAACGGGCTCTTCGTCCTCCTCGTCTTCGTCCTCTTCTTCGTATTCCTCGTCCTCGTCGTGCTGCGGCGCCAGCGTCGGCGCCCGGCGGCCGTCGAGATTGGGCTCCTGCCGATCGAAGGAGCGTTGCGGCGCGGGGCCCGAGGAAACCAGCGAGCGATAGGCGGTGGACAAGAACCAGCCGATCCGCGCCTTCGCGCTCATGATGGCGTGGAAGATAAAGCCGAGCGAGATCGCGCTGCGGCTTTCCTCCTCCTCGACGAAGGGCTCGTCATCATCCTCGATCGGCGTCAGCTCTTCGTCCTCGCGCGGACGCGAACCCCAGCCGGCGGCGAACAGGAAGGCGGCACTCATCGCCGCGAACAGAATGGTGCCGAGCACCAGTCGGTAGATGAAACCGGCCGGGCCGAACACCACGGCCGGCGCGCGCACCAGCGCATCGCCCACGACGCCGCCGAGGCCGGTCGGCAGCGGCCAGGCACCGCCATGCTTGAAACAGGAGGCGAAACCCGCGGCGAGCACGGTGGCCAGCAGCCAGCAGCCGAGCCGCAGCGCCTCGCGATCGAAGGTGCGGTGCGTCAGCATGCGCCAGCCCCACACGGCGACCGGCAGGATCAGCATGATCGCGCCGAGGCCGAGGATCTGCATCGATAGATCGGCAACGATCGCGCCGGGATAGCCGAGCACGTTGCGGATCGCACGCGAGGTGGCGTGGCTGAGAGACGGATCCTGCACCGACCAGGTCATCAGCGCCGACGCGGCAACGCCGGACAGCGAGATCAGGCCGAGGCCGACCAGCTCGCGAATGCGGCGCGTCAGCGCGTCGCGGATCGACGGCGGCAGATGGCTCACCAGGGGAATGACTCGTTCGATCGCTGCCATGCTTGTAGCGTGCCTTGCGATTAATCCAGAGTTTCAACCAGCCGATGCAATGCTTCGGCCGTAGATTGCGAATCCGAGACCAGCGCAAGGCGGATGTAGCCAGCGCCGGGATTGCTGCCGTCATCCTGCATCCGCGCCAGATAGCTGCCGGGGATCACGCGCACGCCCGCATCGCGATAGAGCCTGACGCACGCCGCCTCGTCGCCGCCGCGGGCCGAGACGTCGAGCCAGACACAGAAGCCGCCCGCCGGACGATGGTAGCCATAGCGATTGCCGAGGATCTGGTCGGCGAGATCGAACTTGATGCGATAGAGCTTCCTGTTCTCCTCGACATGCGTCTCGTCGCTGTAGGCGGCGACTGCGACATGCTGCAACGGCACCGGCACCTGGGGCGCGGCGACGTTGCGCAGCTCGTGGAACGCGGCGAGAAACTTCCTGTCGCCGGCGGCAAAGCCGACGCGCATGCCCGGCAGGTTCGAGCGCTTCGACAGCGATTGAAACACGACGACGTTGGAGAAATCGGGACCGGCGCATTCCAGCGCGCTCCCCGGCGCCTCCCTTGTATAGATTTCCGAGTAGCACTCGTCGCTGAGGATGAAGAAGCCGAAGCGGTCGGCGAGCTGCTTCAGCCGTGTGAAATAGTCGCGTGTGGCGACGGCACCTTGCGGATTGGCCGGCGAGGCGATGAACATCGCCACCGTCCGAGCCAGCAGCGCATCATCCAGCGCATCGAGATCGGGCAAAAATCCATTGGCAAGGGTGGTCGGCAGATAAACCTGCTCGCAGCCGGCGGCGCGCGCGCCGGCGCCATAGGCCGGGTAGAATGGATTCGGCATCAGGATGGCGGGACGGCCCCTGCGACCGGTCACATAGCGCGAGGCGGCGATCGCCGCGAAGAACAGGCCTTCGCGGCTGCCGTTGAGCACCAGCACTTCGGTCTCAGGATCGACGCCGCGGGGCAGATGGAATCGGTTCGACAGCCAGCTTGCCACGGCGCGGCGGAAAGGCTCGATGCCCTTGGCCAGCGGATAGCGGCCGAAATCGGCGATATGCCTTGCCAGCACCGGGCCGACGAAATCGGGCACGGGATGCTGCGGCTCGCCTAATGACAATGTTATCAATGGCTTGCCGGGCTGATAGGGCGCCAGCAGCTCGGTGGTGCGGGCAAACGGGGAGCGCTCGGCCTGACCGGCAGAAGGGGCTTGGCCTGCGCCGTGTGCCAGGCCGGAAGAAGCGGTCATTGCCATGTCTGAAACGCCAGCACTCTCAATGCAGCCTGGCATGGAAATGCCGGCCGAAAGACCCGATGAAATCACCATAGATACGGCGAGGTTAAGACCCGATTAACCATCGGTCGGCCGCGGCGTCTAGACTCCCAAAATCGCTCGCGGCAAATCGGTGCAATGGCGATCGCTCCGACTGCGGTCCTGCAATGCCGAGCATTTTAGCGAACGCCTATACGCGCAGTTTACCACGCAGGCGGAACTACGGCCCGCTCTGCTGTTCGCAATTCCCTGCGATGCTAGCTGTCACGGCCGGGATCGAGCGGACGATGAGCATTCATATCACCACGCACGATGATGTGCTGCGCCACACCGCAAGGCGGGTCGCCGTTGCCAGCGGCCTTGCCGTCGCGATGACGCTGGCAATTGTGCTGTTGACCCTGGGCACCGATCCCGCGGCGCTCGTACCGGTCGGTTTCGTCATCTGGCTGAGCCTGGGTGCGGCTGCCACGATCGCGGCCCTGCTTTCCGGCATCTTGACCTACCGCTCGGCGCTGTTGATGCAGCAGCTGACCCTGATGCGCAGCGAGCTGTCGCGTATCTCGCAGACCGACCAGCTCACCTGCCTGCTCAACCGCCGCGGCTTCGACGAAGCGGCGCTGCCGGCGCTGCGCTCGGCCAGCCATGCAAGCCTGCCCGCCGTCGTCTTCATGTGCGACATCGATCATTTCAAGTCGATCAACGACCGCTTCGGTCACGAGTTCGGCGACAAGGCGCTGATCGAGATTGCCAATGTATTGCGTCATTTCTCCCGCACCCATGGCGCGCTGGTTGCGCGGCACGGCGGCGAGGAGTTTTCCGTGCTGATGATCGGCATCACCCACGAGCAGGCCGAGCTCTATGCCGAGGAAATCCGCAAGACCTGCGCCGCGCACGAGATCAAGAGCGGCGAGATCTCCGAGCGCCTGACCATTTCCATCGGCTTCACTGTCGCCCGCGGCGAGACCGACCTCGCCAAGATCATGCGGATCGCCGATCTGGCCCTCTACACGGCCAAGCGCCAGGGCCGGGACCGTGTCATCCACGCCGACGAGGCGCCGCCGCTGGCGATGGCTTGAGCCTTGGTACGAAGTCTGTAAGGGACTGACTTACCTCCGAATTTTCTGGACATGTCAGCAAGTAATACCATATATTTTAGAAGTATTACCGCAGTAGAGGTCCTGCCATGTCCACCAAAGTCACCAGCAAAGGTCAGGTCACTATTCCGAAGCCAGTTCGAGATCATTTGGGGATAGGCCCGGGCAGCAGGGTCAATTTCCGTCGGACCGCAGATGGTGGCATCGTAATCGAGAAAGCCGACGGCCTGCGGCAACCGAGCCGCTTTGCCAAGGCCCGCGGATCCGCTGGGCCGGGGATGACGACCGATGAACTCATGGCGCTGCTGCGCGGCGAGCCGGAATGACGCTGGTTGATTCCAACGTTCTGCTCGACGTCGTGACGGACGGCGAAGCGTGGGCCGATTGGTCTCAAGATCAACTCGAATGTGCAGCCCTCGATGGACCTTTGGTCATCAACGACGTGATCTATGCGGAGATTTCGGCGCGCTATGCCGCCATCGAAGCAGTCGACTCAATGCTGGATGAGCTGAGTATCGACGTTGCGCCAATACCGCGAAGCGCGCTCTTCCTGGCGGGCAAGGCATTTGTTCAATATCGGGCCGGCGGAGGGCACCGCACCGGCGTTTTGGCGGATTTCTTCATTGGCGCGCACGCCGCCGTCGAACAAATTCCGTTGCTCACACGAGATGCGCGCCGCTATCGGAACTACTTTCCGACAATCAAACTGATCACGCCTTGACAACGACCCAAGCGGAGATCGTTACCGCTGTGGCAGCCGCTCAAACGCGGGGATGCCTTCCGGCACGTGGTGGAACGGCTGCTTGTCGACGGTGTAGATCGCCACCTTCGGCGTGATCTGGCTGGGATCATCGAGCGTGCCGACCTTGATGACGACGATCGGCCGGTTCGGGCGTGTCACGACATGGGTGCCGCATTCGGCGCAGAATTCGCGCGTCACCGGCTTCTCCAGATCCTTGCGCGCAAACTGTTTTGGCGCGCCCTTGGTGTATTTGAAGCCGTCCGGCGACATCGCCACGAACACGTTGGGCGACCCGCCCGTGATGTACTGGCACTCACGGCAATGGCACTGCGCCATCATCATCGGTTCGCCTTCGGCCTCGTAACGCACCGCGCCGCAATAGCATCCGCCTGTCAGTTTCATGGCCGTTCCCTCCGTTAATGCTTCGCGGCCTTCCTTGCCGCTTCATTGTTCAGCACGATCAATCCGTCCACGGCGACGCCGATTTTGCTGTTGATCAGGAACGGGTTGACGTCGATGGAAGCAATCCGGTTGCCGGCGTCTGCGATCAGGTTGGAGAGGCCGACCAGCGCCTTTACGGCGGAGGCCTCGTGCAGCGCGGGGCGGCCGCGATAGCCTTTCATCTTCACGCCGGCCTTGGTGCGCCCGATCAGGAGCTTCGCCTCCGCGGCGTCGATCGGCGCGCCGGCGAGTGCCACGTCCTTCATCAATTCGATATCGACGCCGCCGGTGCCGAACAGCACCACCGGGCCCATCTCGGCGTCCAAGGAAGCGCCGACCACAAGCTCGAGATCGGCCTTGACCTGTTGGGCGATCAGAATGCCCTCGAGCTTCGGCTTGTTCTTCAGCTTCTTAACGCGTCGGGTGATGTCGTCAAAAGCCTTCCTCACCTCGGCGGCGCTGTTGAGGTTGAGCACGACGCCACCGACATCGGACTTGTGCAGGATGTCGGGGCTGACCACCTTCGCCACCACCGGGAAGCCGATTTTCTTGGCGATCTTCGCGGCTTCGGCAGAGGTCTGCGCGATCGCCTCCTGCGAAATCGGGATGCCATAGGCCTTCAACAGCTGCTTGGAAGCTACCTCGTCGAGTGCAGCGGCGTCGCCGGCTTTCTTCAACGCCTTTTCCAGCATGGCACGGGCGGATGCCTTCGAGCTGGAAACGATGTCAGGCACTTCCTTGCGCAAGCCGGCATATTCGATCAGCGATTTGATGGCGCCGACGGCGCGGTCGAGACCCTGCATGACCGCGATGTTCGGCAAGGACTTGCGCAGCGCCTTGGTGTACTCGGTAAAACCGATCGACATGGCGCTGATATAGATCACGGGCTTGTTGGCCTGACCGGCCATCTCGTTGACGATGCGCAGATTGCGCTCGCGCACTTCGTGCGGCGCCTTCGGCAGCTCGGAATCGATGATGACGATGTCGGTGTCGGGATCGTCGATCATGATCTTGATCGACTTCATGTAGACGGAGGGGTCGACCACCGCGGCGAAGCCGGCATCCAGCGGATTGCCGACGATGCTGCCGGGCCCGAGCATTTTTGCCAGTTGCTCGGAGGCGCTGGGTGGCAGGGGCGCGAAGTTGAGACCGGCAGCATAGAAGGCGTCGATCAAGAGGCCGCGCTTGCCGCCGGACAGCGACACCGCGGCGAGGCGGTCTCCTTTGGGCGTATCGGCATGGACGAAGCATTCGGTGGTCTCGATCAGCTCGTCGAGGCCGCGGACCCGGATCACGCCCTCGCGCGCGGAGATCGCATCGAAGGTTTCGATGGAACCAGCCAGCGCACCGGTGTGTGCCATTGCCGCCGCGCGTCCTCCTTCGGAAGCGCCGAGCTTCAGCGCAATGACGGGCTTGCCGGCGGCGCGCGCCGCCTTGCAGGCATCGCGGAACGCCTTCGTATTCCGCACGCCTTCGAGATAGACCACGATGACGCGGATCGAGGGATCGGCGGCGAAATAGGCCATCAGGTCCGGCGTCTCCAGGCCGACCTCGTTGCCGGTCGTCACCATGTAGCCGACGCCGACGCCACGATCCTCCAGCGCCTGACGAATCGCCATCACGATGGCGCCCGACTGCCCGGCAATACCGACCCTGCCTTGCTCCATGGTGACGATGCGGTCGTCGATATTGGTGAACAGCTTTTCGCCGGCGCTGAGATTGCCCAGGCAGTTCGGGCCGGTCACCGCGAGCCCGGTCTCTTTCACCGCTCGCTCGAGTTCCTCGGCTAGCCGCTGGCTTTCCTCATCCTGCAACTCGGAAAAGCCCGAGGTGACGATGGTGGCGGAGCGCGCACCGGCCGCGGCGGCATCGCGGATGACCTGCACGGCAAAGCGGGCGGGTACCAGCACCAGGACATGGTCGGGTTTTTCGGGAAGGTTTGCGAAATCCTTGTAGCAGGCGACCCCCCAGATGGTCTCGCGCCTGGCATTGACCGGATAGAGGCCGCCCTCATAGCCGTACTTGACCAGATTGTTCCAGATGCGCTCGGCATAGTTGCCCGGCTTGTCGGTGGCGCCGACCAGCACGATGTTGCGCGGGTGCAGCATCGCATGCACGCTTTTCACGATATCGCTTGCGTGTTGCGGGGGCGACCATTTGCCGGTCGAGACTGCGGCGTGGGCATCCATGAGCGTTCTCTCACCCCATTGTTGTTTTGCGAGACGGAATTTCCGCTCTCTTGATTGGGATGGAAGCAAACCGGTCATTTTGCCCGGCGTCAACACGCCTTGCGAAGGTGCCGGATGGGCGCAATTGGCGGATCTGAGCCAACCGCGTCACCGAGTCGAGCGACCAAAAAGAAGGGGCTCCAACTTGCGCTGGAGCCCCTCAACGGTCCTGGCATTGCCGGGTATGTGCCCGAACCGTAGTTCTGGGTGCGGCACCCGAAGGAGCCGCACCCCGGGAGAACTTACATATTGTAGGCGCGCTCGGTGTGGTCGGTGAGGTCGAGACCCTCGCGCTCCACTTCGACGCTGGCGCGCAGGCCCACGATCACATCGACGACCTTGTAGAGGATCGCCGAGCCGATACCCGACCAGACCAGCGTGGTGCAGACGCCCCAGATCTGGGAGGTCATCTGCGCCGCGAAGTCGTAGTCGCCTACCTTGGCGGTGACGTAATCCATCACGCCGGTGCCGCCGAGGGCAGGGTTGACCAGGATGCCGGTGCCGAGTGCGCCGACGATGCCGCCGACGCAGTGCACGCCGAACACGTCCAGCGAGTCGTCATAGCCGAGCGAGTTCTTCACAATGGTGCAGAAGAACAGGCAGACCACGCCGACCACGAGGCCGAGTACGATCGCGCCCATCGGGCCGGAGTAGCCGGCAGCAGGCGTGACCGCGACGAGGCCGGCCACCGCGCCCGAGATCACGCCGAGCATCGAGGGATGACCGCGAACGATCCATTCCGCGAACATCCAGGCCAGCGCCGCCGCTGCTGTCGCAACGAAGGAGTTGGTCATGGCGAGCGCAGCGCCGCCGGACGCTTCGAGGTTGGAGCCGGCGTTGAAGCCGAACCAGCCGACCCAGAGCAGGGAGGCGCCGACCATCGACAGGGTCAGCGAGTGCGGAGCCATCAGCTCCTTGCCGTAGCCGGTGCGCTTGCCGATCAGGAGCGCGCCGACGAGGCCGGCGATGCCGGCGTTGATGTGCACCACGGTGCCGCCCGCGAAGTCGATCGCGCCCTTCTTGAAGATCCAGCCGGCGTCGGCCATCACTTCGTCGAGCTTGGCCTGCGCAGCCTTCTTGGCCGCCTCGTCACCTGCCGCAGCAAGCGCCTTGGCCGCGTCCGAGATCGCATCGGGACCAGCCCAGTACCAGACCATGTGGGCGATCGGGAAATAGATCAGGGTGACCCAGAGCGGAATGAACAGCGCTACCGCCGAGAACTTCATGCGCTCGGCAAAAGCGCCGACGATCAGGGCCGGCGTAATCGCCGCGAAGGTCATCTGGAAGCACATATACACGAGCTCCGAGATGTTGGCGTCGACGCTGAAGGTCGCGGCCTTGGAGTCCGGCGTCACACCCATCAGGAAGGCCTTCGAGAAGCCGCCGATGAAGTCGGAACCGCCGGTGAAGGCGAGGCTGTAGCCGTAGAGTGCCCAGATCACGGTGACGATGCAGACGGTGTAGAACACCTGCATCAGGACCGAGAGCATGTTCTTGGTACGCACCAGGCCGCCGTAGAACAGCGCCAGGCCGGGAATGGTCATCAACAGCACGAGCACCGTCGAGGTCAGCATCCAGGCGTTGTCGCCCTTGTTGACGGTTGGCTCGGCATAGGCTGCGGTCGCAGCGAACAGACCGACTGCGAGGGCCGCCAATCCCGCGCTATAGGGACGTTTGAACGTCATTTTGTCTTACTCCTGAGTGGGTATGGTTGAGCGCGAAATCAGAGGGCGGCGGCATCGGCCTCGCCAGTGCGGATGCGAACCGCATGGTCGAGGTTGATGACGAAGATCTTGCCATCACCGATCTGGCCGGTCTTGGCGGCCGAGGTGATCGCATCGATGGTCTTGTCGACCTGATCGGAATTGACCGCGACTTCGATTTTGATCTTGGGCAGGAAGCTCACGGCGTATTCGGCGCCGCGATAGATTTCCGTGTGGCCTTTCTGTCGGCCGTATCCCTTGACTTCGGTCACCGTCAGACCGTGAACGCCGATGGCGGTCAAGGCATCACGGACTTCTTCGAGCTTGAATGGCTTGATGATCGCCATAACAATTTTCATGCGTTTATCCCCGCTTGGGCCCGGCGCTCCGGGCGATCTGGAAGGACGTCACCACGCGGAGAGGTTTCACTACGCGGGCACAGCCTGGCCCCGTAGAATCAAATGCCGTGCCAGAACGACGGCATTCCCTAACGGTTTATGAATCTGGGTGTTTTCGAGGTTCCGGCGCACCCGCGAGGAGTGCGCCATTCGGCCGCGCCTAAAGTCTAATCAGATGTGCCCAAATCCTGAGCACAGCCATTTGTCGCCCCAAATCATGCCCACCGAGAGTGCACGCGGTGGTAATAGAGTAGCGAATAGCGAAACTATTGGAGCGCTTCGCCATGCTGCGAAATATCGAGGCCCTCCAGTTCCTGCTGCAGCGATACCCGCAATGGCGCGAAGGCGCCGACCAGCTTGAGCAGGATGAAGGTGACGACCACAGTCCAGGCGAAGGTGATGGCGACGCCATAGAACTGGATGAGGACCTGCTGCGGGTTGTTCTCGATCAGGCCCGCGGTTTCGCCGATCGCCTTGGTGGCGAACACGCCGCACAACAGCGTGCCGGTAATGCCGCCGATGCCGTGCACGCCGAACACGTCGAGCGAGTCGTCATATCTGAAGCGCAGTTTCAGCCAGGTGCAGGCCCAGAAGCAGATCAGCCCGGCGACCACGCCGATGACGATGCCTGCCCAGGGCGCGACAAAGCCGGATGCCGGCGTGATGGTGCCGAGGCCGGCGACCGCGCCCGAGATCATGCCCAGCACCGACGGTTTTCTGCGCGTCGACCATTCCAGCGCCGCCCAGGTCAGCGCGCCCGCGCAGGCCGACAGGTGGGTTGCGGTGATGGCCATCACCGCGCGCGGGCTTGCCGTCAGCGCCGAGCCGCCGTTGAAGCCGAACCAGCCGACCCAAAGCATGCCGGTACCGATCACCGCGAGCGAGAGATCGAACGGCGCGAGGTTCTCGGCCAGATAGCCATGACGGTTGCCGAGTGTCTTCGCCGCGACCAGACCGCCGATGCCGGCAGACAGATGCACGACGAGACCGCCGGCGAAATCGAGCACGCCCATGGTGGCAAGAAAACCGCCGCCCCACACCCAATGCGCCAGCGGCACATAGACGAAGGTGAACCAGCCGACCGAAAACCACAGCCATGCCGAGAACCGCATGCGGTCGGCGACCGAGCCTGCCACCAGCGCCACCGTGATGACGGCAAAGGTCATCTGGTAAAGCATGAACAGCGCTTCCGGGATGGTCTTGGCCGCCGGGTTGACCGAGTCCATGGACATGCCCGCGAGGAACCAGCGGTCCAGCGTGCCGATCCATGCGCCGTCGCCGACGAAGGCCAGCGAATAACCATAGGCGACCCAGAGGATGGAAATCAGCGCGACCGACGACAGGCTCTGCGCCATGGTGGCAAGCACGTTCTTCTTGCGCACCATGCCGGCATAGAACAGCGCCAGACCGGGAATGGTCATCATCAGCACCAGGGCGGTAGCGACGATCATCCAGGCGGTGTCGGCGGCATTGATGGTGGACGTTTCGGCAAAGGCGGGCGTCGTGGATGCAAACAATCCGACAAACGCCAGACGCCTCACGGCGCGTGAGTGAAGCCCCATTGTATTTTCCCCGGCATTACCAACTTGCATTTCTTGTCCGCATCTTCGGCCGCTTCCGGCGGATGCGTTTGGAAGAGACTTGTTGCTTGAGCATGATCTTGTCCGAGAACCGGTGCCCACTTTGCGCTACCGCGGCCCTTCGGCTCGGGATCATGCTCTACAGCGCATCCTCATCGGTCTCGCCGGTGCGGATGCGCAGCACATGATCGATCGGCGTAACGAAAATCTTGCCGTCACCGATCTGGCCGGTGCGGGCGCCCGAAGTGATCACGCCGACGACCTTGTCGGCGACGGCTGAGTCGACGGCCACCTCGATGCGCAGCTTGGGCAGGAAGTTCACGACGTATTCTGCACCGCGGTAGATTTCGGTGTGGCCCTTCTGACGGCCGTAGCCCTTGACCTCAGTCACGGTCATGCCGTGGACGCCGATGGCGGTCAGCGCCTGGCGGACCTCGTCCAGTTTGAACGGTTTGATGATCGCGACGACGAGCTTCATGGGGACCTTCATTCCATCATGTTTTGGGCAGTCTCACCGGCTGGCGGCTTTTGCCAATCCAACTCTGGCATCTTTCTGTGCAAATGGCACAAAAAAGTTGCAGGGATAAGCGGAATCATTCACGGCTGCGCGCCGCCCCTATCTGTACAGGCGACCGAATCGTCCGCCAGAATGCCGGTTTTCCAAGCCGGGATTTCCCGGCCAGCAGCGGCGTCATGATCGCCGGTCAACGGGCAGGGGGAGCATATGTCCAACTGGTTTTATGCCGCCAACGGACAGCAGCAGGGGCCATTTCCCGATTCCCAGCTTCGCGACCTCATCGCGAATGGCACGGTGCGGCCGGACACCCTCGTTTGGACCGAAGGCATGGCCGGTTGGCAGAAGGCGGCCGAAGTGCCGGGACTGATGCCCGCCGGCGGCCCGCCGGTGCTGCCGAGTGGCGGCCTGCCGCCGATGATGGGCGCAGGCGGTGCGGGCAACGCGCTGTCGATCGACATTCCACTCCTGCCCTTCCTCGGGCGCATCCTGCTCGTGATCATCGGATTGATCCTGGTGATCCCCGCGCCATGGACCTACACCAGCTTCTATCGCTGGATGGCCTCCCGCACGCAGGTGCCCGGCCGGCCCGGTTTCGCGTTCACCGGCCAACCGCTCGACATCTGGTATGTCTTCATCGCGACGGCGCTGCTCAGCTACGTCGGCGTGTACGACAACAGGCTGCAGCTGATCACGATTCCCGTTTCCGCGTTCCTGTCCTGGATGATGCTGCGATGGTTTGCGGAGAATCTCAGCTCGAACGGACAGAAGCTTCCGATCGCCTTCAACGGCAATGTGTGGGCTTTCATCGGCTGGCAGATCCTGCTTTTCATCTCCTTCTTCACCATCATCGGCTGGGCCTGGGTGATCACCGCGATGGTCCGCTGGATCTGCCGCAACGTCAGCGGCACCCGGCGCGAGATCGTCTTCAACGCGTCCGGCCTGCAGGTGCTGTGGCGCTCGATCGTGCTGGCGCTGGTCTGCTCCCTCGTCATCCCGATTCCGTGGATGCTGCGCTGGTACACGCGCTGGTACGTCTCGCAGTTCGCGCTGGCGCCGCGCGGTGCGTACGCCTGAGCTAGACCTTGCGCTGTCGCACGGAGCCTTCCTGCGCGACTGAAGCCACCAGCGTGCCGTCGGGCTTGAAGATCATGCCGCGGGTCAAGCCGCGGCCGCCCTGCGCGCTCGGCGAATCCTGGGCGTAGAGCAGCCATTCGTCGGCGCGGAACGGGCGATGAAACCACATCGCATGGTCGAGGCTCGCCGGCATCATGCGGCGATCGAACAGCGTGCGGCCGTAGCGCGCCATGATCGCGTCGAGCAGCGAGAAGTCGGAGGCATAGGCCAGCGCGCACATATGCAGCGCCGGATCGTCGGGCAGTTTCGCCGCGGTTCGGATCCAGACGTGGATGCGTCCTTCCTCGATCTTCTGGCCGAAATAGCGGCCGAGTTCGACGGGACGCAGTTCGATCGGCCGATCCGACTCATAGTAGCGGCGGATGAAGTCCGGCATCTCCTTGAACATCGGCTGCTTGGACACTTCCTCCGCCGTGAGCTTTTCCGGCGGCGGCACGTTCGGCATTTTTTCCTGATGGTCGAACTCGGTTTCCTCGTCGGTGTGGAAGGACACCATGATGGAAAAGATCGCGTTGCCATGCTGGATCGCGGTGACGCGGCGGGTGGAATAGCTCTTGCCGTCGCGCAGCCGCTCGACCTGGTAGATGATGGGGATCTGCGGGTCGCCCGGCAGGATGAAATAGCAATGGATCGAATGCGGCAGCCGTCCCTCGACGGTGCGGCATGCCGCCATCATGGCCTGTCCGATCACCTGGCCGCCGAATACACGCTGCCAGCTCGTCTTCGGGCTGTTGCCGCGGAACAGATTCACCTCGAGCTGTTCGAGGTCGAGGATAGCGAGCAGGTCGATCAGGCTTTTGGACATTAACGATGCTTTCAATAGGGCGGCCGGCGGTAAAATCGCTGCGATAGCCCTGTTTGGTGAACCTGTTTCGCCCAGCTATACTCCGCGAGCAAGAGTTAAGAGTATGCAAGGCTTTTCATGACGCTACAGCGAGGCATTGTCATTGGCGGCGGAGCATTCGCCGGGCTGGCGCTGGCGCTCGCGCTGCGCCAGGGGCTGGGGCCGGAGGTGCCCGTCATCGTCGCCGATCCCGCGCTCGGCACGCGCCCGAGCAAGGACCCGCGCGCCACCGCCATCGTCGCCGCCTGCCGCAGGCTGTTCGAGGCGCTGGGCGTGTGGGAGGACGTGGCGCCGAAAGCGCAGCCCATGCTCGACATGGTGGTGACGGACTCGGCGCTCAATGACGCCATGCGTCCGGTGTTCCTGACTTTTGGCGGCGAAGTCGAACCAGGCGAGCCGTTCGCGCATATGGTGGAGAACCGCGACCTGATCGACGCGCTCACCAGGCGCGCGGAGGCGGCCGGCATCGATCTGCGGGCCACCGCCGTAAGCCGCTTTGAAACGAGCGCCGACCGCATCGATGCCGTGCTGAGCGACGGTGCGACTGTCGCTGCGAGCCTGCTGGTCGCCGCCGATGGCGCACGCTCGAAACTGCGCGAGCAGGCGGGCATTGCCACCCATGGCTGGGACTACGATCAGTCCGGCATCGTTGTTACCGTCGGCCACGAGCGCGACCACCAGGGCCGCGCCGAGGAGCATTTCCTGCCTGCCGGCCCGTTTGCGATCCTGCCGCTGACGGGAAGGCGCTCCTCGCTGGTGTGGACCGAGACGCGCAACGAGGCCGCGCGCATCACGGCGTTGAGCGACGAGGAGTTTCATGCCGAGCTCGAGCGGCGCTTCGGCCTGCATCTCGGCGAGATCAAGGCGCTGGACAGGCCGCGTGCCTTCCCGCTCGGCTATTTCGTCGCGCGCTCCTTCATCGCCGAGCGCCTGGCGCTGGTCGGCGATGCCGCGCATGTCATCCATCCGATCGCGGGGCAGGGGCTCAATATGGGCCTGAAGGATGTCGCGGCGCTTGCGGAGGTCATCGTCGATGCGGCTCGGCTCGGCATGGATCCCGGCGAGGCGGGCGTGCTCGAGCGCTACCAGCGCTGGCGCCGCTTCGACACCATGGCGATGGGGATGGCCACCAATTCGCTGAACCTGCTGTTCTCCAACGAATCGAAGCTGCTGCGCGCCGTGCGCGACATCGGGCTCGGGCTGGTCGACCGCGCACCGCCGCTGAAGAACCTGTTCATCCGCCAGGCCGCGGGGCTGACCGGCGAAGTGCCGCGGCTGCTGAAGGGCGAGGCGCTGTAGTCAGCGCGTGACGAATCCGGCGATCGTCTCGATGAGTTTCGCATTCAGCGGACGCTCCGGCTGATTGTAGGCCGCAAGATCGTCGACTTCGCCGTCGACGTCGTTCAGCACATGGTTCATCTCAGGCAGCCATAGCGTCTCGGCCGTGGGTGCGGCCGCCCTCAGCGCGTCGAAATCCTGCCGCGGCACCTGCCGGTCGCGCCCGCCGGCAGCGATCAGGATCGGCTGAGCGATCAGCTTCAAAGGCGGAATGGGGTCCTCCTTGAAGGCCGAGGCGAAGGATGGCTGCAGCGCAGGCGGAATGTTCAGCCCGGGCGGCGGCGGATCGACAATCCCGCCGGCCATCATGGCGTCGATGCCATCGGCAATCGGCTTTAGAATCTGAGGCGGAACCTGACGGGCAAGTTGCTCCTTTAACAGATCGCCCTGGCGGCGCGCGGTGGTAGCGAGCAGCACGAGGCGGTCCATCGGTATGCGAACCGCACCGAGGATCGCAACCAATCCGCCTTCGCTGTGGCCGATGACGACGATGCGGGAGAATCTTCCGCCGTCCCGCAGATAAGCAACCAGCGTTGCGACATCGTCGACGAAATCCTTGAAGCGGAAGTCCTCGATCCTTCCGAACTCAGGCTTCCAGCCGCCGGCGCCGCGCTTGTCGTAGCGAAGCGTGGCGATGCCGCGTGCGACGAGTCCCTCGGACAATTTTTTCAGTGTGTCCGGCCTGACCTGCGGTCCATTGCCGTCGCGGTCGGTCGGACCGGAGCCAGCGATCAGCAATGCGATGGGTGGCCGCGCCATGTCGGCAGGAGTCGTCAGGACGGCATCGATTGCGCCGATGCGCAGCATCGTCTCCCCGGCCGAGGCACGAGACGCACCCATGGCAAAGCCGGCAACAAGCAGGGCGACCGCGCCGACGATCGCCGCCGCGCGCACTAGTCGATCTTCCGTGCCTCTTCCGGCAGCATGATCGGGATGCCGTCGCGGATGGGATAGGCGAGCTTGGCGGAGCGCGAGACCAGTTCCTGCCGGGCGGCGTCGAATTCCAGCGGACCCTTGGTCAGCGGGCAGACCAGAATCTCCAGCAGTTTCGGATCGACGCCGGGCTCGGGCCGCTCGGGCTGCGCATTCATCGGGCAGATTCTCCGTTTTGCGGCCGCTCTATCATATCCGCATGCAGGGCGTAACCCATCTTGGGTTCACTGCAGTCCCGGTTCGCCGCTGGTGCGTTTTTTCGCGAGGTCCATCTCGGTGACCGCGATCAGGATCTCCGCGCGCGTCTTCAGGTCCGGTGCTTCCAGCATGGCCTGCTTCTCGGCGGGACCGTAGGGGGACATCATGGCGAGCGCATTGACCAGCGCCTCGTTGGGCGCGCTCTCGATGCCTTCCCAGTCGACCTTGAGGTTGTTGGCTTTCAGGAAGTCCGTGAGCACGTCGAGCAGCGCCTGGCGGTCGACGGCGTCTTCGCCCTTGCGGGCGGTGAAGTCGTCGACGAAGGCGAAATAGTCGACCTTGCACTGGCGATAGGGCGTCAGCACCGACAATTCCTCGATCACCTTGAAGCGCGACACGCCCGTCAGTTCGAGGATGTAGCGGCCGTCCCCGGTCTCGGCGAGCTGGGTGATGCGGCCGACGCAGCCGACGCGGAACAGGGCCGGGATTTTTTCGCTCGGTGAATGCGCGACGTCGGGCTGGATCATCCCGATCAGGCGGTGGCCGTCGCGGAAGGAGTCGTCCACCATGGCGAGATAGCGCGGCTCGAAGATGTTGAGCGGCATCTGGCCGCGCGGCAGCAGCAGCGCGCCGGGCAGGGGAAACACCGGAATCACTTCCGGCAGCTCGCCGGGTCCGCGATATTCGGCATTGATCGGCATAAACGTCCCGGCGTGCCCTTGAGTTTCAGAAGACCTGAGTTTCAGAAGTCTCGGGTTTCAGGAGAACAGGATCGTCGACAGTTTCTTTCGCCCCTCGACGGTCGCCTCATCCGCGCCGCCCCACGCCTCGAAGAGCTGGACCAGCTGCCTGCGCGCGCCGTCGTCGTTCCACTTGCGGTCGCGCCTGACGATCTCGAGCAGCTGGGCGGTCGCCTCGCTGCGCTTGCCCTGGGCGTTGAGCGCGGTGGCAAGATCGAAGCGCGCCTGATGGTCGAGCGGGTTCGCGGCAACCTTCTGTTCGAGCTCGGCGACGGGCCCGACCGATTGGGCCTGCTCGGCAAGCTCGATCGCGGCCTGCACGGCCTTCACGCCGGCGTCGTTGCGCTTGGATTCCGGCACCATGCCGAGCGTCTGCCTGGCCTGCTCGATCGCGCCCGTGGTGACGTAGCATTTCGCAAGGCCCGCGAGCGCCGCGATGTTGGTGGAATCAAGCGCCAGCACCTCGGCATAGATCTGCGCCGCGCCCGCCGCGTCGCCGTCCGCCAGCACGGCTTCGGCTTCGGCCAGGATCTCCGCGATATTGGGCTCGCCGGGCGCCGGCACGCCCTTGGTCACCTTGTCGATGAAGGCGTTGACCTGGCTTTCCGGCACCGCGCCCATGAAGCCGTCGGCCGGCTGGCCGTTGACGAAGGCGATCACGGCCGGGATCGACTGGATGCCCATCTGGCCGGGGATCGCCGGATGATGGTCGATGTTCATCTTGACCAGCTTGACCCGGCCCTTGGCGTTGCGGACCGCCTTTTCCAGCACCGGCGTGAGCTGGCGGCAGGGGCCGCACCATTCCGCCCAGAAGTCGATCAGCACCGGCTGGCGCTTCGATTCCTCGATCACGTCCTTCACGAAGGTCTGGGTGGTGGTGTCCTTGATGAGGTCGGGCGCTGCCTGCGGCGCGCCGCCGCCCTGCTCCATGATGGTCACGATGTCCTCGCCTGAAATCTTTCCGGAAAGAGGGTTCCTTCTAGCACGGCCGGGTACGATTCCGTGCGGGCCAGATTTGCCCTAATTGGCGCTGGTCCCGGCTATTTTCAATCGCCTGGAACCGGCCGATGGCGCGATTTCGCGGTATTTGCTGACCAATTCGAGATAAATCACCGAAAGCGGCCGGATTTTAACGGTTCGCTCAAGTGTTGCATTCACTCTGCGCATTTGGCATAGGTGCGCCGTTGCCGGCGACCTGTCGCCGCCATCAAGGATGCGGGTGTAGCTCAGTGGTAGAGCACGACCTTGCCAAGGTCGGGGTCGAGGGTTCGAGCCCCTTCGCCCGCTCCAGATTTTCCGCAAGCTAAATCGGATCGTGCGCCGCTTTTGCCGGCTTGCGCGCAAGCGCGAGCCAAGAGACCTTCAGCCGACCACATTCGGGAGGCCGATATGCCGGGGCGACGTCGTTTTCTCATCGGTGCGGCTTGTGCCGTCGCCATGTCAGCCACAGCGCGCAGGGCCTCGGCGCAGTCTTGGCCGGCTCGCCCAATCCGCCTGGTCGTGCCCTTTGCGCCGGCGGGAGCCACCGACATCGTGGCGCGGATCGTCGGACCTGCGCTCACCGAACGCCTCGGGCAGCAGATCGTCGTCGAGAATCGCGCCGGCGCCGGCGGCAATCTCGGCACCGAAAGCGTGGTGAACGCGCCTGCCGATGGCTACACGCTGCTGATGGTCGGCGGCTTCAACGCCGTCAATGCGACGCTCTACGAGAAACTCAATTTCTCTTTCAGCCGCGACATCGCCCCGGTCTCCAACGTCGTCCGCATGCCAAATGTCATGGAGGTCAATCCGGCGTTTCCCGCTGCCAGCGGACCTGAATTCATCGCCTATGCCAAAGCCAATCCGGACAAGATCAACTTTGCCTCGGGCGGCACCGGCACGGTCACCCACGTCACCGGCGAACTGTTCAAGATGATGACCGGCATCCGGATGGTTCATCTGCCGTATCGCGGCGCGGGTCCTGCGCTGATCGACCTGCTGGCCGGACAGGTGCAGGTGATGTTTCCGACGCTGCCTTCTTCGATCGGCTATATCAGGGGCGGCAAGCTGCGTCCGCTCGGGGTGACCTCGGCGGAGCGCTCGGAGGCCTTGCCCGAGGTGCCGAGCATCGGCGAGTTCGTTCCGGGTTATGACGCCAGCGACTGGTACGGCGTCGGTGCGCCCCGCAACACGCCGCCCGACATCGTTGAGCGGCTCAACCGTGAGATCAACCTGGTGCTGGCCGACCCCGCGATCAAGATGCGGATGGCGGACCTCGGAATGACAGTCGTGCCGTCGCCGACGCCGGCCGATTTCGCCGGCTTCATCGCCGCCGAAACCGAGAAGTGGGGCAAGGTGGTCAGGTTTTCCGGCATCAAGGTGGAATAGGACGACCTCGATGTCATGCAAGGCAGCGCGATCGAGGGCAACGGCGTGAGCAAGCCATAAGCGATCGCCGAGCGCCCGCGACAATCCGCCATCAGGCGGCCCCAATACTTTCCCAGCCTGTGTGAACCACATCGCTTTTCCGGCAGGCGCGATGTGCCATGCTTCAAACCTGAGATTGCACGCATTCGACGATACGGCGGGGGCTGCCCATGAGCCGAAACATCGTTCTGTTGTCCGACGGGACCGGCAACTCCTCCGCAAAGGTCTGGCGCACCAATGTCTGGCGCACCTTCGAGGCGCTCGACCTTTCGGGCAGCGAACAGGTCGCCTTCTACGATGACGGCGTCGGCACGTCCTCGTTCAAGCCATGGGCGATCCTCGGCGGCGCCTTCGGCTTCGGCCTCAAGCGCAATGTCATCGACATCTACAAATTCGCCTGCCGCAACTATCGCGACGACAACGATCGCCTGTTCGGCTTCGGCTTCAGCCGTGGCGCCTTCACCATCCGTGTTGTCGGGGGACTCATTCTCTACCAGGGTCTCGTCACCGCGCAAGACGAGAAGGAACTCGACCGCAAGGCGCGCGCGGCCTATCGCCAGTACCGGCGCGAGCGCTACCACACGGTCTTCGGCGTCGAGAAGGTCTTTCGCTGGGTCCGCGACCTGTTCCTGCGCGACAAATACGACAAGCACGAAAACCGGCAGGTGCCGAAGATCCAGTTCGTCGGCGTCTGGGATACGGTCGCCGCCTATGGGGCACCGCTGGACGAAATGACGCGCGGCATCAGCCGCTATATCTGGCCGCTCGAGCTTCCCACCCACAACCTGCCGCGCGACCGGGTGGTTCGCGCCTGCCAGGCACTGGCGCTGGATGAAGAGCGAACCACGTTCCATCCCGAGCTATGGAACGAAGGCGACGTGCCTTCCGCGCTGGTCGATCCCAACAAGGAACGCTTCGTCAAGGACGAGCAGCTGAGTCAGGTCTGGTTTGCCGGCGTCCATTCCAATGTCGGCGGCGGCTATCCCGACGATTCCCTGGCCTATATTCCCTTTGTCTGGATGATCACCGAGGCGCAGCATTGCGGCCTGAAGTTCAAGTCGGACGCCATTCCGCCGATCGCGGATCCCGACACGTTCAAGAGCGCCAACTCCCGGCGCGACAAGGACGGCCGCATCTACGATCCGCGTGCCGGCCTCGGCTCCTATTATCGCTACGGGCCGCGCAAGCTGGAGCTGCTCTGCAACGCCAACTACGCCAAGAAATCGAACGCCGCCGACCAGGTCGTCATCCCGCGTCCGAAGATCCATGAAACGGCTTTTCTGCGCATCAACAATCGCGCGCATGCCTACGCGCCGGTGAGCCTGCCGCGCGTCTACGACGTGGTGCGTGAACGTGATGGCGCGATCCTGACGCCGTCGGAGTTCGGGGTCGAGGACGACGACGTGGCCAAGGCGCGCGGCGATGCGCAGGAGCATGTCTGGAACGACATCTGGAAGCGGCGCATCGTCTACTTCGCCACCGTCGGCGCCACCTTGTGGCTATTGGTGTTTCCGCTGCTCAGCGGGGCGCGGCGCGAGGACGAGTATACGAGCCCGATCCGCTGGGTCTCCGACCTCATTCGCATGGTGAAGAGCTTCCTGCCCGATTTCACCCAGCCCTGGATCGACGGCTATGCACGCTCTCCCGGCTCGTTCGTCCTGCTGGTGCTGCTGGTCGGCGGGCTGATGTGGTGGGGAACGCGCATCGCCTGGCGCATCTCCGTCAACATGGGCACGATCTGGCGCGGGGTCCCCGCCGCACCATCCGGCCTGCCGAACGACTTCATCTATCGGCTGCGTACCAGCCGTCCCTACATCGCCTTCCACGAGCGGATCAAGTACCGCTGGGCGCCGGCCTTTTTCGCGCTGCTGCTCGTCTATCTCGGGCTCTGCCTTGCCAGCCATCTTCTCTTCAACATGCAGGATGTGGCCGGCCTGACCTGCGTCGAAAGCGCTGAGACGAGGCAGCTTGAGCGAAAAGGCGCGACTTCGGGCCCCATCCGGTTCAACACGTCCGATTTCTGCAAGGCGACCGGGATCATGGTCGAAAAAGGAGCGAGGTATCTCATCGAGATCAAGCCGGTGCAGGAATGGTCGGATGATGGCATTGCCGTCCCGCTCGGCGGGTTTTCACCGGAACATCCGCCGTCCTGGTATCAACGGCTCAAGCTGGCCGCCTTCGTGCCGCTGCGCCGCGAAACTACCCAGGACTGGTTCCACGTCGTGCTGCGCTACGGCCGCGTCGGCGGCGAGGAGACGTTCATCCTGCCCGACCCCGACGATCCCTACCTCCAGGCGCCGATCAGGGCGACGCGCGACGGCGAGCTCTTCGTCTTCGTCAACGACGCCGTCATCGGCATCCCCGGGCTTTATGATTCCTTCTACAGGAACAATGGCGGTGCTGCCGATCTCGTCGTGACGCGGAGATAGGGTCCGCCTCAGGCAAGCTCCCAGCCGTTTGCGATGTGGGGGCTTGCCCACCGATATTGCAGCGCAACTCGCTCATCGCAAAATCGTCTCAAGGCAACCGCGCTGCGGCAACGAAATTAATTTCTTGGCCGCTTCGCATCGCCAAGCGAGCCTCACGCTTCTCACGCGCTCGGGATGTGTTAGGCTTTTGCGTCCGCCTGCACAGGCGGACCACTAATCTTCGTCTCTCGACTTCAAAACAATAAAGCCGGCCTATGGCCGCCCAGGGGAGTGAAGCGATGAAATCGGCTATCAATGGATGTGTACTTGCGCTTGCAGCGACCTTCGCTGTCGGCATGGCCGGACAGGCCATGGCCCAGCAGAAGGCGCTGAAGAAATATGAATCCGGTACCAAGGAATTCTGGACCAATCCGCCGCCGGACTGGTTCCTCGGTGACGAGACCGAGGCGCAGAAGGGGCTCGCGCCGCCCTCGGGTCCGCCGACCGGCAGGACGGAGGCAGAGATCGCCGCCACGCTGAAGAAGATCAAGTTGCCGTCGGGCTTCAAGATCGAACTCTATGCTTCCGGCGTGCTCGAGGCGCGGCAGATGGCCTTGGGCGACAAGGGCACCCTGTTCGTCGGCTCCTTCAGCCTAGGCAATGTCTACGCGATCAAGGACAATGGCGGGAAGAAAGAGGTCAAGACGGTCCTCAAGGGCCTCACCATGCCGACGGGACTGGCTTTCCGGGACGGCGCGCTCTACGTCGTCGCCATCAACAAGCTGATCAAATACGAGAACGCCGAGGCCAACCTCGACAATCTCGGGGCCGGCAAGGTGGTGTATGACGACATGCCGTCCTATGTCGCGCATGGCTGGAAATACATCGCGGTCGACAAGGACGGCTGGTTCTATCTGCCGTTCGGCCCGCCCTTCAATATCGGCATACCCCCGACCAGCGTCTCGCAGATCCGCCGCGTCGACCCCAAGACCGGCAACGCGGAAATCTGGGCGCTCGGCGTGCGCAACAGCGTCGGCGGCGACGTCGATCCGCGCACCGGCAAATACTGGTTCACGGAGAATGCCCGCGACTGGATGAGCGACGACATCCCGAGCGACAAGCTCAACATGATCAACAAGATCGGCGAGCACTTCGGCTATCCCTATTGCCACCAGGGTGACCTGCCCGATCCGAAATTCGCGATGGGCCACAAGTGCTCGGAATTCACGCCTCCGGTCGTCAATCTCGGCGCCCATGTCGCCCCGCTCGGCATGAAGTTCTATACCGGCAGCCAGTTCCCGGCCGAGTATAAGAACAACATCCTGATCGCCGAGCATGGCTCCTGGAACCGGCACAAGTATCAGGGCGCGCGCATCAAGCGCGTCATCGTCGGGCCTGACGGCAAGAATCCGAAGTCGGAGATCTTCGCCTCCGGCTGGATCGAGGGCGACCAGGGCTATACCGGCCGTCCCTGCGACATCCTGCTTGCCAAGGACGGCTCGATCCTCGTCGCCGACGACTGGGCCGGTGCGATCTATCGCATCAGCTACAGCAAGTAGGCGCGGAACCATCGGAGGCTGCGGTTGCTTGAAAGGGCAGCCGCGGCCTTCTGCGTTTGATCGCCATGCCCCGGGCATGACGAGGAGAGTCTTGAATGCGCAGCCTGCTGTTTGGGATCATCGTCACTGCAGTCGCCATGAACGCGCCGCCCGCCCGCGCCGCCGATATCGCGGCCGGCAAGGCGAAGGCCGAGCTGTGTGTCGGTTGCCATGGCGAGAACGGCATCTCGCAGATGGAGAACATCCCCTCGCTCGCCGGCCAGCTCGACGAGTTCATCCAGTGGCAACTGGTCTATTTTCGCGCCGGCACGCGCAAGAACGAGCAGATGCAGCCGATCATCGAGCAGCTGGACAATGAGGACATCCGCAACCTCGGCGCCTATTTCGCTTCGCTTCCGCCTCCCAAGGCGGACAAGCCGGATGACGATCCCGATCTGTCGAAGAAAGGCGCGCTGTCCGCCGCCGGCCGTCGTTGCGCGGCGTGCCACACCGATAGCTATGCCGGCACCAAGGCGGTGGCGCGGCTTGCCGGCCAGCGCGAGGATTATCTCCTGAAAGCACTGCGCGACTTCAAGGCGGGTATCCGCTCCGGCGGCGGCCGCGCGTCGATGGCCGAGGTCGCGTTCCCCCTGCATGAGGAAGAGATCGTCGCGCTGGCGCATTACCTGGCTTACCTGCCATAGGCTTTCGTTCGAAAGCGCTGCGTTACTTCTCCGCCAGCGGGTGGAGGTCGCGCACCAGGCTCTTCAGCCGTTCTTCCACCACATGCGTATAGATCTGCGTGGTGGAGATATCGGTGTGTCCTAGCAGCGTCTGCACGATGCGCAGGTCGGCACCGTTGTGCAGGAGGTGGCTGGCAAAAGCATGGCGCAGGACGTGCGGCGAGACCAGCCGCGGGGCGAGGCCTGCGGCCGCGGCGAGCTCTTTCAGGTCGCGGGCAAAATGCTGTCGGGTCAGATGGCCGCTCTCGCCGAAGGAGGGGAACAGCCATTTCGAGCCGGCGAGGCTCTTCTTCTTCGACGGCGTCAACGCCTGGATCGCGGCGAGATATTCCGCCATCGCCTGCCGCGAGGCGTCGTTAAGCGGCACCAGCCGCTCCTTGTCGCCCTTGCCGCGCACCACGATCATGCGGGCGTCGCGCCGCGAGGCCGACAGCGGCAGCGACACCAGCTCGGAGACGCGCAAGCCCGTGGCGTAGAGCACTTCGAGCAGGCAATAGAGCCGCAAGCTCCGCAACCGCTGCAGGCTCGACGCCTCGGCCGCCTGCGCGAGTTCCCGCGCCTTGCTCAGCATGCGGTCGACATCCGATATCGACAGTACCTTCGGCAGGCCGCGGCCGCGCTTTGGGCCGGACAGGATGGCGGCGGGGTCGTCGCTGCGAATGCGCTCGGTGAGCATGAAGCGATAGAGATGGCGCATGGCCGAGAGCCGCCGCGCCACGCTCGACGATTTGAAGCCGCGCGCATCGAGATCGGCGAGATAGTCGCGCAGTTTCTGCGTGTCGGCGGCGACGAATGTCAGACCGGCATGGCCGAGAAACTCGGAGAAGTCGCTGAGGTCGCGGCGGTAGGCCTGCAGCGTGTTGTCGCCGGCGCCCTGTTCGGCCGCGAGCATGTCGAGGAACAGGGTGATCAGCTTCGCATCTGTCGGCTTTGCGCGCATCTCCCCGGTCCGCTCCCGACTATTTCTTGAGGAACCTGTCCGGCGGGATGGTCACGGTCATCTCGCGCGGCTTTGGATTGACGAAATTCGCCAGCGCAAAGACCACGCCATAGCCGACCCCGGCGATGATGCCGACGACCGTCAGGAAACGGAACAGACTTGGCATGGCAGGGTCTCAGGCAGCGAATTAACCATCAAATCAGGCCGGGGCCGTCCGGTCTTACCTGCATGTTTCGCCCTTTCCTTGCAAGAGTCTCTGGCATGGGTTGCTGCGGCGGTAGTATAGGTGACGCCAAACGCGGCAATTTCGCGAGCGAGACGAACCCCGAATGTCCGAAACTGTACCGACGGTACCTGCGAGCCCGTCCCATGACGCCGAGATCGCCTCGGCGCTGGGCAAGCGCTGCATCGTGCTGATCGGCATGATGGGCGCCGGCAAGTCCACCATCGGCCGGCGCGTGGCGGCCCGGCTGCGGTTGCCTTTCCTCGATGCCGATACCGAAATCGAGGCGGCGGCGGGCATGTCCATCCCCGACATTTTCGAGACCCATGGCGAGCCGCATTTCCGCGACGGCGAAGCACGGGTGATCGCGCGGCTGCTCGAAGGCGGCCCGGCGGTGGTCGCCACCGGCGGCGGCGCCTTCATGCGCGAGGAAACGCGAAATCGAATCCGCGACAAGGCGGTGTCGATCTGGCTCAAGGCGGATGCCGACGTGATCCTGAAGCGGGTGCGCCGCCGTTCCGACCGGCCGCTGCTGCAAAATGCCGATCCCGAGGGCACCATCAGCCGGCTGCTCGGCGAGCGCGAGCCGGTCTACGGCAAGGCCGATATCGTCATCCTGTCGCGCGACGTACCGCATGACAGGATCGTCGACGAATGCATCGAGGCGCTGTATGCACGGCTTTGCCTGGCCGCGCCGAACCGGATAGATGCCACGTCATGACCGCGCCGCTGAAGCATTCCGATGCCATCCTCGTCGACGTCGCGCTCGGCGATCGCGCCTATGACATCGTCATCGGCCGCAACGTGCTGCAGTCGCTCGGATCGCGGCTGGCGACGATGCGCCCCGGCGTGCGAACGGCCATTGTCACCGATCGCACCGTCGCCAAGGCCTGGCTGAAGCAGACCGAGGCGTCGCTGGCGCAGGCCGGCATTCCGACGTCGGCCATCGTGGTCGAGGAGGGCGAAGGCTCGAAGAGCTATGCCGGGATCGAGAAGGTCAGCGAAGCGCTGATCGCGGCCAGGATCGAGCGCAACGATCTCGTCATTGCACTCGGCGGCGGCGTGGTCGGCGATCTCGCCGGCTTTGCAGCGGCGATCCTGCGCCGCGGCGTCGATTTCGTGCAGGTACCGACGTCGCTGCTGGCGCAGGTCGATTCCTCGGTCGGCGGCAAGACCGGCATCAATTCGCCGCAGGGCAAGAACCTGATCGGTGCTTTCCATCAGCCGGTCCTGGTCATCGCCGACACCGCCGTGCTGGACACGCTGTCGCCGCGCCAGTTCCGTGCCGGCTATGCCGAAGTCGCCAAGTACGGCCTGCTCGGCGATGCCGCCTTCTTCGCCTGGCTGGAGAAGAATCACGGCGACATCTTTGCCGGCGGTGCCGCGCGCGAGCATGCGATTGCCACCTCATGCCGCGCCAAGGCTGCCATCGTCGCGCGCGACGAGCGCGAGACCGGCGAGCGGGCGCTGCTCAATCTCGGCCACACTTTCGGCCACGCGCTGGAAGCCGCCACCGGTTTTTCGGACCGGCTGTTCCATGGCGAAGGCGTTGCGGTCGGGATGGTGCTGGCGGCGGAATTTTCCGCGCAGCTCGGCAAGATCTCCGACGCCGATACCGCGCGGATCAGGCATCATCTCGCCGCTGTCGGTCTGCCGACCCGGCTGCAGGACATCGCGGGTTTCGCGCAGGAGGGGCTGGCGGACGCCGACGCCCTGCTGGCGCTGATGGCGCAGGACAAGAAAGTCAAGCGGGGCAAGCTGACCTTCATCCTGATGGAGGCGATCGGCCGCGCCGTGATCGCCCCCGACGTCGATCCCGCCTTGGTTCGCGATTTCCTGCGGCAGAAACTGGCGGGATGAGCGCCCGGGTGCCATCGTCTGTCGCAGCGTTCGCATCGCACGGGACCATCGCGAGGCAAACATGAGCTCGGTCTCGATCAATCTGACGCTTGCCGTCCTGCTATTGGCGGCCAACGCGTTCTACGTGGCGGCCGAGTTCGCGCTGGTGAAGAGCCGCGGCTTCCGCGTCAGGGCGATGGTCGGGCAGAACCGCTTTGGTGCGCGCCTCCTGCAAGGCATGATGGACAATATCGAGGCCTATCTTGCCTGCTGCCAGCTCGGCATCACCATGGCCTCGCTCGGTCTCGGCTGGGTCGGCGAGCCGACGGTCTCGGCGCTGCTCGCCCCGCTGCTGACGCCGCTCGGCATGTCGGATCATGCGCTGCATTTCACCTCATTCCTGGCTGGCTTCTTGATATTCTCCTCGCTGCATATCGTGATCGGCGAGCAGGTGCCGAAGACATTCGCGATCCGCCAGCCGGTGCCGGTATCGCAGTGGATCGCCTATCCGCTCTATGTCTCGTATCTCGTTTTCTATCCGCTCAACTGGCTGCTCAACGGCGCCTCGCGCGGCATCCTGCGCCTGTTCGGGGTCAAGGAATCCTCGTCGCACGAAATTCTCACCGATAGCGAGATCGAGGGGCTGGTGGAGGAATCCGCCGAGCACGGCGTCATCGAAAGCGGCGAGGCCGAATACATCCACAATGTCTTCCGCTTCGGCGATCTGGCGGTCTCCGACGTCATGGTCCACCGTACCGCGATGGTGATGGTCAACGCCGACCTGCCGGCGGAAGAACTGGTGCGCGAGGTGCTGGCGACCGAATACACCCGCATTCCGCTATGGCGCGACAAGCCGGAAAACATCATCGGCGTGCTGCATGCCAAGGATCTGCTGCGCGCGCTTCGCGCCAATGACGGCGACGCCTCAAAGCTCGACGTCGCCGGCATCGCGCTGCCGCCCTGGTTCGTGCCGGAGATGCGGCCGATCTCGGACCAGCTGAAAGCATTCCGCCGCCGCAAGACGCATTTCGCCCTCGTCGTCGACGAGTATGGCGAGGTCGAGGGCATGGTGACGCTGGAGGACATCCTGGAGGAGATCGTCGGCGACATCTCCGACGAGCACGACGTCGTGGTCGCAGGCGTCCGCATCCAGCCCGACGGCTCGGTCGTGGTCGACGGCTCGGTGCCGATCCGCGACCTCAACCGCGCCATGAACTGGCATTTGCCGGACGGCGAGGCGACCACGGTCGCCGGTCTCGTCATTCACGAGGCGCGCTCGATCCCCGAGCGCGGCCAGAGCTTCACCTTCCACAATTTCCGCTTCCGCGTGCTCCGCCGGGAGCGCAACCGCATCACGGCGCTGCGCATCGTGCCGGTGCAGCGCGAGCCGGAGCTGCCCGAGCCGAAGCCGAGGCGGGCGGGGACGTCTTTCTAGCGGCTTGTCGTGATGTTCGTCTTGGCCGGGACAAGCCCGGCCAAGACGGAGCCGGAATTTACTTCTTCAGCGCGCTGGCGGCACAGGCCTGCGAGAACTCGCCGGCCTTCTTCTGGGTCTCCGGCGTCAGGGTGTCCTTGTTCTTGTCGAGATCCTCGACCTGCATGTAGTCGGAAAAGGCGCGGGCGTAGCAGTCGCAATAGGTCTGCAACTGGCCGACGGTCATCGCCTTGTTGGTGGCGTCCTTGACCTGGTTCTCGAGGCAGGAATCGTTGGTGCCCTTGAGCAGCGCCGCCTTGTCCGGCGGCGACAGCGGTGTCGCCTGGGCGCAGGCAAAGGAGGCGAGAACGAAGAGAGCGGTGAAGTGGCTACGCATGGTCTTTCCTCGGTGATGACGACTCATTCGATATCGATGGTGACAGCGGACAGTTTCCAGAGGCCGTCCGACGGGATGAAGCCGAGCTGGTATTTCACCTGCTTCGGCGTGGTCTCGAATCGGCCCTTCAGCCGCAACACGCCGTTCTCGTCGATCCTGGCCTCGCCGTCCGGCACGATCGGCTTGGCTACGATGGCGTCGAACACCGCGCGCTTGTCGATCAGATCCTTGAACACCGTGCGCAGCTTCTCCGGTGGAAACTGCTCGCGAAACGGCTTAGAGATCTTGGCGTGAAGCACGGTGAAATTGTCGTAGGCCACGGCGTCCGACAGCGTCACCAAAATGCTCTTGACCAGCACCTCCTGCACGAAGGGGCTCGGCATGCCCTGCGCGAAGGCGGACGACGGCGCGCCGGCAAGTCCGGCCGCAAGGAGAAAGGCACAGAGCACGCGAAACGGTGCCAAAGCTTGAATTGGAAAGGCCCGGATCAAAAAGGCTCGCATCGGGAACGCCCTCATCAATCGGCGCCGATGTCAGGGCCGGCCCGGCCCTTGCCCGCAAAATTCCGGGAGCTACGTCGGTCGCCTCGGCCTTACATAAATGAAAACGGGCAAACCGTCTCTGCCGTTCTTGGCTGGTTAACCCCGTTTTTCGCCCGGCGCCGCTGCATGAATGGCGAGCGCGTGCACCGAGCCCGCCAGTTCCGCCGCGAGAGTTGCATTAATCATGCGGTGGCGTTCCACCCGGCTCTTCCCTTCGAAGGCGTTAGACACAATATTCACCCTGAAGTGCGTCTCGCCGCCCGGCCGATGTCCGGCATGGCCCTCATGCAAATGTGATTCGTCCGTGACGTCGAGGCTTTCGGGCAAGAAAGCTTCACGCAACCTGTTTATGATAATATCTCTGGTTTTCATCGATGCGGCATTACGTCCGGGCAGGGCGTTCGTCAATGGCGCGCCCGGGAATGGAAGGAATCGCAATGTCAAGTCTTGAAGCCCGACGCATTGCGTAGTCAAAGTCAGTCATGCCGATCGATTCATCAAAGTTCTTCGACTCCATTCGCATCAAGCCGAACAAGCTGAGCGCGAAGGCGCAGGCGCGCGCCAAGGAAGAAGCGATGATGTGCGAGTGGACGGGCTGCCAGAACAAGGGCCCGCACCGCGCGCCGAAAGGCCGCACCAACTCGCGCGAGTACTGGCACTTCTGTCTCGACCACGTCCGCGAGTACAACCAGTCCTACAATTTCTTCCAGGGCATGAATCCGGACGACGTGGCGCGCTACCAGAAGGATGCGCTGACCGGCCATCGCCCGACCTGGAAGATGGGCGCCAATTCCGGCGCCAAGGGCCAGGAGGGTGACGCCGCTTTCGACAGCGCTTCCGATCCATTCCAGATGTTTGCCGAACTGAACGGCCGTGCGCGTTGGCGCCCCGGTGCGCAGCAGGCCAAGGCCGAAACCCGCAAGGTGATGAACGCCGAGCGCAAGGCGCTGCAGGTGATGGGGCTTGCAGCCGGCGCCACGCTGGTCGAGGTCAAGATGAAGTACAAGGCGCTGGTGAAGCAGCATCACCCGGACGCCAACGGCGGCGACCGTTCGACCGAGGACCGCCTGATCGAGATCATCAAGGCGTATAATTATCTGAAGACGGTGGTGAAGGAGGCTTAGGCCTCTCCACTCTCTCGCTGTCGTCCCGGCGAAAGCCGGGACCCATAACCACAACCGTCAATCGTTGAAACGCGCAGTGGCCACAGCCAGGTGCAACCGCGCGCATTCGTGGCTATGGATCCCGGCTTTCGCCGGGACGACAGCGGTTGTGCCGCGCTATCGTGGCTAAGCCGCCGGCTTTGCCCCGACATAGGATGAACTCGGCCGGATCAGCCGTCCCGTGCGGCGCTGCTCCAGCGCATGCGCGGTCCAGCCGGCGGCGCGCGCCACCGCAAAGATCGGCGTGAACGCCTGCCGCGGTATTTTCAGCGCGTCGAGCAGGATCGCGGTGAAGAACTCGACATTGGTCTCGAGCGGACGGTCCGGGTTTTTCCTGCGCAGGGCGGCGCGGACGTAGGATTCGACCTCGCCCGCGAAGGGAAGATCGGCGCCTTCTCCGGCCAGCCGCTCGATCGCGGCCTTCAATACATCGGCGCGGGGATCGCGCACGCGATAAACGCGGTGACCAAAGCCCATCAGCCGTTCGCCGCGCGCCAGCGCATCGTCGACCCACGGCTTGATCCGCTCGCGCGTGCCGATCGCGTCCAGCATTTCCAGCACCGGCTCCGGCGCGCCGCCGTGCAGCGGCCCGGTGAGCGCGCAATAGCCTGCGGTGATCGCGGCAAACAGATCGGCCTGCGTGGAGGCCACCACCCGCGCGGTGAAGGTCGAGGCATTCATGCCGTGATCGCTGGCAGTGACGAGATAGGCGTCGAGTGCCGCAACCTCGCGCGGCGCGGGCCGCCTGTTGTGCAGCATGTTCAGCGTATCGGCGGCGTGGCTCGCATTCGGGTCGGGCGCGACGGGATCGGCGCCCTTCGCGCGCTGTACCAGCGCGCCCGCAATTACCGGGAAAGCACCGACAATCGTCGCCTCGTGATCGAGCCCGCTCTCGGCGCGAAGGCCGGCGATTGCGGCGCGAAAGCCGTCGACGACGGACATGCCGCGAGTCGCCGGCAAGAGATCGGGCAGGCGGGCAAAGGCGCGTTCTCGGGCGGCGCCGAGATTGGCGCGCACATGCGCTTCGTCCGTCACCCGCCCGGTCGCGCCGCTCCACAGCCGTGCGGTGACGCTCTCGAAACTCGATTTGCCGGCGAGGCTGCCGACAAAGTCGCCCGCGATGATCAGTTCGCCGCGCTCGCCATCGACATGGCTCAGCACGGTTTCGGCGGCGGGCACGCCGTCCAGACCAATCTGGCTCTTGGTGAGGTGGATATTCATGGCCGGATCTCCTGTTCCATCGGAATCAAGTTCGGCCGACTCGACAGATTGATCAATCTTGATTATATAAATCAATATGAAAAAATCCGAGGCGCTTTACCTCTCTGCCCGAGAGGCCTCCGCGGAGCTCGCCATCGCGCCGGCCACGCTCTACGCCTATGTCAGCCGAGGGCTGATTCGCTCCGAGCCGTCACCGGACTCGCGCAGCCACCGCTATCGTGCCGAGGATGTCCGCGGCCTGAAGGAGCGCCGTGTGCCGGCGCCCGAGCCGCGCGGACTGCGCTCCTTCGACGCCGATCTGCCGGTGCTCGATTCCGCCATCGGGACCATCACTGAGCAGGGTGCGATCTATCGCGGCGTCAACTGCGTCGATCTTTCCGAGAAGGACACGCTCGAGCACACCGCGACGCTGCTGTGGGACGTCACCAGCGTCGATCCCTTTGCGCCGGACAATTGCCCGTCGGTGTCGGACGCCATGCGCACGATTGCGGAAGCCGCAGCGCGCGCCGCGCCGATCGATCGCGCCATTGCCGTGCTGGCGCTGGCATCGAGCGCCGATCCGCGTGCGTTCACCCGCGCGCCCGACGGCCGCGCCATGGTCGGCGGGCGCATCGTGCGCCTGTTGGTGGCGACGATGCTGAGCCGCAGCACGTCGCGCGAGCCGCTGCATCTGCAGATCGCGCAAGCCTGGGCGCCGGACAACAAACATGCGCCCGACCTGATCCGCCGCGCGCTGGTGCTGCTTGCCGATCATGAATTGAACGCTTCGACCTTCACCGTGCGTTGTGCCGCTTCCACCGGCCTCAATCTCTATGATTCCGTGATCGCGGGTCTCGCCGCGCTAAAGGGCCCGAAGCATGGCGGCGCGGGCGTGCTGGCCTCGCAACTCGTGAAGACCATGGTGGACAAGGATGTAGCGCCCGTCATCCGCGAACGCGTCGCGCTCGGCGAGCGTTTTGCCGGCTTTGGCCACGGTGTCTACAAGCGCGGCGATCCCCGCGCGATCTCGCTGTTGGAAGCGCTGACGCGCGCCGGCGCGCCGCGCAAATTCACCAAGGAGATTCCCGAGCGGATCGCGGAGGCGACCGGCGAATTCGTCAACATCGATTATGCGCTCGCCGTACTGGTGCATGCGTTGCGGATGCCTGCGGGCAGCGAGCTGGCGCTGTTCGCCATGGCCCGCAGCGTCGGCTGGATCGCCCATGCCATCGAGCAATTGCAGCATGGCAGGCTGATCCGCCCGCGGGCACGCTATGTCGGCCCCGCGCCGCGCGGCGCCATTGCCAAATGACTATTCGATGATCCTGTCGGCGCGTCCGAGCAGGGAGAGCGGGACGTCGATGCCGAGCGCCTTGGCCGTCTTCAAATTGACGATCAATTCGACCTTGGTCGATTGCTGCACCGGCAGATCGCCGGGCTTCTCGCCCTTGAGGATCCGGCCTGCGTAAAGTCCTGCCGTGCGGTAGGCGTCCTTGATGCTGCCGCCATAGCTCATCAGGCCGCCATTCTCCGCAAACTCATCGTACTGGTAGATGGCTGGAACGCCGTGGCGGACGGACAGGCCCGCAAGCTGAGCCGTCTTGCCGTTGAAGAAGGCGTCGGTCCCGATGACGAGAACGCCGGCTCCCGATCCGGCGAAGCCGGCAAAGGCCTTTTCCAGCTCGGAATCGGTACCGGCCTTCAACACCCTGACGTCAAGACCAAGCCTGGCGGCCGTAGCCTCGGCCGATCTGCTTACGGCATCGCCTTGCGGATTGCCGGGATTGACCAGGAGCGCCACCGTCCTGACGGCGGGCAACAGCTCGCGCGCCAGCTCCAGCCGCTTTGGCCCGACTTCGACATTCAACTGGCTTACGCCGGTGACATTGCCGCCCGGCCGGTTGAGATTGGGCACAAGACCGGCGTTCACCGGATCGCTGCTCGTGGTGAATACGATGGGAACGCTGCTGGTTGCAGCCTTTGCAGCCAGGTTCGCCGGCGTGTTCGCAACGATGACGGCGACCGGGCGGCGAACGAGTTCTGCAGCCATGTCGGCGAGCCTGTCGTAGTGCCCGCCTGCCCAGCGATATTCGATCGCCACGTTTTGTCCTTCGCCGTAGCCCGCTTCTTTCAAGCCGGCCTTGAACGCCAAAATCATCGGAGCATAGCCCTCTGCCGAGGAGCCATTCAGGAAACCCACAGTCGGGATGGATTGAGCTTGCGCCGCCAGCGGGAGAACCGCCACGGTCGCGCCGAAGGTCGCGATGAAACGCCGACGTTCAATCATCAGTGTCTTCCGTGCGGAAAGCTATCACACAATCGAGGGGCCAACACGCCATCCCGGCGCGACTAATTGGCGGGCTTCGCGATCCCGGTGCGGCGATGGCGGCGTGCGGACCAGATCGAAAGCCCCAAGATGGCGGCGCCACCCACGACCACAAACATCCACAGATGCTTGCCGACATGCTCATGGTGCGGCAGGCCGGCATATCGATGCAGCGCCGACACGGCGAGCACGCCGGGCAGCGTATGCGCCAGGGCCCAGGTCAGAACGGCGGCAATATTGACGCTGTAGAACTTCCACGGCGCCATCCCGAGCGAACCCGCGGTAATCGGGACGAAGGCGCGGATCGGTGGCACGAAGCGTGCGAAGAACACGGCAAGCGTGCCCCACCGCTGGAAGAAGCCTTCGCTCTCCTCGACCAGCCTCGGATAATTGGCCAACGGCCAGGCGTTGAGAATCTCGCGCTGGCGGCGATGCCCGATCCAGAACGCCGTGCCGTCGCCGATCAGCGCGCCCGCAAACGCAGCCGCCAGCACACCTTCGAAGCGCAACTCGCCGCCGGGAACCAGCGCGCCCAGGGCCAGGATCACGGTCGAACCCGGGACAAGCGCGCCGATCACAGGCACCGCTTCCAGGAAGGCAGCCAGGAACAGCGTCAGATAGGCAAGCCAGGCATGAGCCGAGACGAAGGCAATCAGGGGATCGAGGAAGGAGGTCACAAAATTCCCGTTTCGGCAGCGCGGCAAGACGGCGGACCATACAACCAATCCGAGGGCGTTTCGCCAAAAGTGCGGCGTGATTCGCAGAGCAGCCTTCCAAAATCCGCGATCAGTACCTATCTAGATGAAAAAGCAGCGGAACTTTGATTACGCGGCGGGCTTCTGCCGGCCCGTGCTCTCTGATAGGCTTTCAAACAGCCCCCAATCCGCAGCCATTCCTACAATCTGGTTTCGGAACGCGTCCGAGGCCTC
>JAXMDE010000012.1:0-114384 GCA_046349015.1 Bradyrhizobium sp.
CGGCGCACCCGGTCGACCGTCTCTTGCACGGCTGGCATTCCATCCTCCGCTCGCGGTTTCAAGGACCGCGGTGGATTAACGTCGTAGTGGTGCCACGCACCCCGTGAAACCGGCTTAGAACGGTTCAAGCCGTGTTTCGTTGTCCTCTAAGTAAGCTATCGGCAAGCTTTCGCCAAGCCTGAAGGGCCAAATCAACCTCTGCCTCGGTGGTGGACCAGCCCAGACTGAGCCGCACCGCTCCCAACGCGAGGTCGGCGCCGTAGCCCATGGCATCCACCACATGGGAGGGTTGGACCTTTCCCGAGGAACAGGCTGAGCCGGCCGATACCGCAACGCCGGCGAGATCGAGGCCAATGACGGCGGTTTCGGCGCGCATCCCGGGAATCGCGACCAGAACGGTATTTGGCAACCGCTCCACGTCGCTGGCAAACAGGACGACTCCGGGCGTCTCCTTAAGACCGCTTTCCAGCCGGACCCGCAGCCGGCGCGCGCGAACGACTTCGTCGTCCTGCGAGGCCAGAGCGGCCTTCGTGGCCGCTCCGAAGCCAGCCATGCCGGCGACATCTTCAGTCCCGGCCCGGCGGCCTCTCTCCTGGCCGCCGCCGCGCAGCAGCGGCGCGAGACCCTCCACTCCCTCGGCCAGTACAAGCGCACCCACCCCTTTGGGCCCGCCGATCTTGTGCGCCGAAAGCGACAGCAGGTCAGCACCGGTAGAGGCAAGGTCGAAGGGAATCCTGCCCAGCGCCTGAATGGCATCGACGTGCAACAGACCGCCCGCAGCGTGAACGAGTTCGGCTGCCTGCGCCACGGGCTGGATTGCGCCGGTCTCGTTGTTGGCGAGCATGATGGAGACCAGAGCCGGCGGGCCATCGAGCATGGCCCGCAGACGATCCAGATCAACGACCCCGGCGCGCGTGACGGCGATGCGCCCCGTCGCCCCGGACGCAAAGCGCCCGCCCGCGAGCACCGAGGAATGCTCGATCGCCGACATCAGCAGGCGCTGCGTTGCCTGGCCCTTGCCGCGCCTCGTGCCCGGCGTCAGCGCCAGCGAATTGGCCTCCGTGCCGCCCGAGGTGAAGATCACGTTGGCCGCCTCGGCGCCGACGGCGGATGCAACCGCGGCGCGCGCCTCTTCCACCAGCCGGCGCGCCGCACGGCCCTCGGCATGGACGGATGACGGATTTCCGCCGACCTCCCAGGCATGCGCCATCGCCGCCTTCGCCTCGGAGCGAAGCGGCGTGGTCGCGTTCCAGTCGAGATAGACGCGCTGGGCCATGCCAGCCATATAGCGCGTCCGGGCGAAGCCGGTACGTCCGGACGAGCGAAATCGTTAATTCGCCGCCTGCCCGCTCGCCCGCATCGGGATGGCCGGCCCTGCGGCTTCCGTCTTCAGCCCGAACAGCGGCCGAAGCCAGGCCACGCGCCGCACGATCTCGAAGGTGACGATGCAGCTCGCCGCGGTGCCGCCCAGGATGATGGCGGCTTCAAGCCCGGCAGAAATCCCGCTGCCGCGCAGGGCGTGCGCGATCACGATGATCGCGGTCTGGTGCACGATGTAATAGGGAAAGATCGCGTCGGTAAGATAGCGCCGCACGGCGGAATCCCGGTTCAACCAGCGCCGCGCAAAACCGAGCACGGCAACGATGCAGAGCCACTGATAAAAGCCATAGGCAAAGCCGGCATACAGCCACAGCGGCATGCCGCCCTCGCGCACCCAGCGCAGCCAGATCCAGGATGCGTAGAACGCGACCGCAAGGCCGAGCGCGATCCAGCGCTGGCGCTCGATCGCACTCCAGAACGAGGCGGCGTGCGCCAGGAGGAAGCCGAGCAGGAATATGCCGGCAAACAGCGCGTGATTGTACCAGTCGCCGAACAGCGCATGGGTCGAGGGAAAGCTCGGCAGCAGCGCCAGGCGGAAAACGCCGAATAACACGGAAGGTACAACCAGCAGCAGCGCACCCGACAGCAGCGGCGCGAGCCGGCGTTCGATCCATCCGGCCATGCCAGGAGCCGTCATCACGACGAGGCCCAACGCCATGGTGTAGACCCAGAGATAGGCCACGAACCACAGATGATTCCAGGTCGGCAGGATGATGCAGGGGTTCGGGCAGAACGCCTTGCCGAAGGTGAAATAGTACTTCAGGTAGAAATCGACGAAGCCGCCCTCGTAGCCGACCGCCTCGACGACCTGGATCCAGGCCTGCGGCGGTACGATCACGATCATGCCGAAAATCAGGGGAATGAGCAGCCGCGAGGAACGCGAGCGCATCAATGCGCCGACGGCGGTCTTGCGCAGCATGAAGCGGGTGGCGACCCCGGAGACGAGGAACAGCAGCGCCAGCCGCCAGGGATTGAGCGCCAGCATCAATGGTTCGAGTTCCGTGACGGGGTGGGCGCTTTTGATGTGCCAGCCCCAGGACACATAGAACATGCCGACGTGGTAGAGGATCAGGAGCCCGAAGGCGCCGATCCGGACCCAGTCGAGGTCGACACGCCGTTCGGGCGCGATATCCGATGGCTGTGCTATGGTTTGCTGCATCATGGTGGCTCCCCGAAAAATGCGCTGAAATCTCATGACCGACGTCAAGGATGCGCCTAATCGGCCGGCTGCAAAGCCGGTTTGGGATCAAAACGGGCAAGCGCGGGACAAGACGAGAGCCGCCGGGACGAACGGCTGGCTGAGCGGGACGATCGGCGAGGACTGGCCGATCTACGTCGTCGTCGCGGCGGTCGCGGTCGTGGTCGGAATCGTCGGCGCGCTCTCGGCCGCCGACGACATGGTCCGACGGGGCGGGATCCATGATCCCTGGACTCCGCTGCTCTGGGACATGACCAGCATCGCCGTCATCATCCTGCTGACGCCGATGCTGCTGGCCATCGTGCGGCGAATCCGTCGCGAACCCGCGCCTGTCGTCCGCGTCGCGCTCGCCATCGCCACCATCGTCGTGTTCTCCGCCGTACACATCACGGGGATGGTGTGGCTACGCAAGCTCATCATGTTCCTGGCGGGGAGTGCCTATGACTTCCGTTTCTCGCCCGCGACCGTGCTCTACGAATTCCGCAAGGACTTCGTGACCTGCGTGCTGATCGGCGGCGGGATGTGGCTGTCGGATGCAAGGCGCGAGGCACAGCGCGCGCTGCAGGTGACGGCGCCGCCGTCAGCGGCGAATCCGCCCTCCACGGCACAGACGATCTGGCTCCGCGACGGCGCGCGCAGCGTCCGCATCGAGCCGCGCGACATTCTCTGGATCTCTTCGGCCGGCAACTACATCGAATACAGCCTCGCCGACGGCTCCAACCATCTGATCCGGGGTACGCTGGCAGCGGCGGAAAGCGAACTGTCGCGGTTCAGCCTGGCGCGAATCCATCGCACGCGGCTCGCCAATCTCGGCCGCGTCACCGGTATGCAGTCGAAGCCCTCGGGTGATTTCGACCTGACCTTCGATTCAGGGCATACAGTGAGCGGAAGCCGGCGCTATCGAAGCGCAGTTGCCGCCCTCGATCGAAGCGATGCTTCCGCCTGAAGGCGCCGTATAAAACCGATTTGTTTTCAGTTATTTAACAGTGTTCCCTGAAGCGTTTTCCCGACCGCGGGATTGCACAATTTCCTTGATTTTTGCCCCTTGCGTCATGTTAGAACGCGCCCCACACCCAACCGCCGCCCGACGGCGCCAGCATCCAATTCACGAGCCGCCTCCTCCGCACTTGCTGCGAACAGTCCGCTCCAACCGGCTGATTGATCGACGTCAATCAAGGGACCCCATGCCTGAAGTGATTTTCACCGGCCCTGCCGGCCGCCTCGAAGGCCGCTACCATCCGGCGAAGCAGAAAAACGCGCCCATCGCCATGATCCTGCATCCGCATCCGCAGTTTCACGGCACGATGAACCATCAGATCGTCTATCAGTGCTACTACGCCTTCGCGCATCGCGGCTTCTCGGTGCTGCGCTTCAATTTCCGCGGCGTCGGCCGCAGCCAGGGGTCATTCGACCACGGCACCGGAGAGTTGTCGGATGCCGCTTCCGCGCTCGACTGGGCGCAGGCGATCAACCCCGAGGCGCGCGCCTGCTGGGTGGCGGGCTTCTCGTTCGGCGCCTGGATCGGGATGCAGCTTCTGATGCGCCGTCCAGAGGTCGAGGGCTTCATCTCGATCGCGCCGCCGGCAAATCTCTACGACTTCTCGTTCCTCGCACCCTGCCCGTCCTCGGGACTGATCGTGCATGGCGAAAAGGATGCCGTGGTGCCGCCGAAGGACGTCAACACGCTGGTCGAGAAGCTGAAGACGCAGAAGGGCATCGTGATCGACCAGCAGGTCATCCCGGGCGCAAACCATTTCTTCGACGGCAAGCTGGAGCCGCTGATGGAGGCGGTGACCGGCTATCTCGATATGCGGCTCGCCAACGTCAGGTAAATCATGGGTGCGTTCGTCGCGTTGCTGCGTGCCGTCAATGTCGGCGGCACCGGCAAGCTGCCGATGAACGAATTGAAGGCGATCTGCGAGGAACTCGGCTTCGGCTCAGTGCGCACCTACATCGCCAGCGGCAATGTCGTCTTCACCAACCGCAAGGCGGAAGCACCGATCAAGGCCGCGCTGGAGAAACGGCTGCAAGCCTATGCGGGCAAGCCCGTCGGCGTGCTGATACGCAGCGCTGACGAGATGGCGGAGGTTTTGGCCGACAATCCCTTCCCCAAGGCCGCCCCCAATCGCACCGTGGCGATCTTCCTCGACGGCAAGCCGCCGAAGGATGCGCTCGCTGCCCTGCGAGGACTGAAAGATGAGGAGGTCAAGCTCGGCCGCCGCGAGATTTACGTGCATTATGGCGACGGCATGGGAAAGTCGAAGCTGGTGATTCCTGCGGCGAAGGCCGGCACCGCCCGCAACATCAATACTATTGCGACGCTGGCCAGGATGGCTGCTGAGCTCTGATCAGGCAGCCTTGCGCTTGCCGGCCTGCAATTGCGACAGCCATGACTGGCGGCGATCGATGAAGTCGCGCAGCAGCGCCGGATAGTCGGCACTCACTGCCGATCGCACCGAGGCCCGCGCTGCCAGGTTTTTCCGCCACTGCGCAAGCTTCGGCTTCCCGGCCAGAATGCCGAAATCGCCAATCTCGTCGAACACGTCGAAATAGCGGAACACTGGCCCGAACACGGCATCGACCAGCGAAAACTTCTCGCCGTCGAACCATGGTGTAGCCGCAACGCGCGCTTCCAGCCGGGCAAATCGTTGCCCGAGCTGTTCGGCCTTGGCCTTGAACGTGGCCTCGTCCCTGGCGGCGTAGAAGCCCGCGATGTCGTTGAGCACGGCGGAGCCGAACTCGATCCAGCCGCGATGCTCGGCGCGCTCAAGGGCATCTGCCGGGTGCAATGCGTTCGGCTGCGTCTCTTCCAGATATTCCAGGATCACGGCGGATTCGAAGATCGCCCTGGTGCCGACAACCAGCACCGGCGTCTTGCCGAGCGGTGAAATCTTCAGAAACCAGTCCGGCTTGTCGGCGAGATCGATATCGATCCGCTCGAACGGCACGCCCTTCTCGGTCAGCGCGATCACTGCGCGCTGCACATAGGGACAAAGCTTGTGGCTGATCAGTTTCAGCGGCGTGGTCATGGGCGGCCTCGGCAGTTATATGCATCTGCATCAAAACTACATGCATATGCATATAATCGTCAAGGTCGATGCACTTGCATCTTGTTCACGGTCGCGCGATCACCCCGCCTGTCATGGGCATAGGTACACCGGTAGTGGCGGGATAGCTCAGCGGCAGCCCCTTCAGGCCGCGCGCCGCCAGGAAGCCGAAGGCCTGCGCCTCCAAGGCGTCCGACGACCAGCCGAGCACTTCGGCGGCCTCGACGGTCGCAGGCTCCAGCCGCTCCCGCAGCATCCGCATCAGGGTGTGGTTGCGGGCGCCGCCGCCGCAGATGATCCAGCTGTTCGGCCATTTCGGCAACTGCGGCACGATCCGGGCAATGGCCGCGGCGGTGAAGGCGGTCAGCGTCGCCGCGCCGTCGGCCGGCGCCATGTCGGTGACCTTCAAGCCGGCAAAGTCGTTGCGGTCGAGCGATTTCGGCGGCTTCTGGCTGAAGAACGGCAGCTTGAGTGCACGAGACACCCAGGCCTGGTCGACATTGCCCTTCGCGGCAAACTCGCCATCCTTGTCGAAGCGCTGGCTCATGGTGCGGAACATGTGATCGTCGATCAGCGCGTTGCCGGGCCCGGTATCGCAGGCGATCAACGTGTCCGTGCCGTCGATATAGGTGATGTTGGCAACGCCGCCGATATTGACCACCGCGATCGGCCCCTCGCGCTCCAGCGATTGCGTCAGCGCGCGGTGATAGACCGGCACGAACGGCGCGCCCTGGCCGCCGGCGGCGACGTCGGCGGCCCGAAAATCATGCATAACGGGGATATGGATGGTCTTGGCAAGCGCAGCGGCATCGCCGATCTGCACCGTCATGCGCTTCTCCGGCCGGTGCAGCACCGTCTGGCCATGGAAACCGACGATGTCGATCTCCTCCCGGGCGATGCGGTTCTGCGCGGTAAAGGCGACGACGGCTTCCGCATGGGCGGCCGTGACGGCCTGCTCAGCCTCGCGCAGGATGCCCGGCCGGGCCTCGCGCTGTGGCAGGTGCACAGCCTCCGTCAGTGCCTGGCGCAGCAGGCCGCGCTCGCGGTCGGTATAGGGGCGATAGCCGGATGGACCGAAGGACTGGACCCGCTTGCCGTCGGTTTCGATCAAGGCGACATCGACCCCGTCGAGCGAGGTTCCGCTCATCAGACCGAGTGCCGTTAACATCATTGCTGGAGCCTCACGAGCCCTGCCCCCGGGACGCCCGGCTTGTGCCGAACGGGCACATCTTATAATGCCACAGCCGACGATGAATCGGCAGAGAATTCACAACGGGTTCCGCGACTCGTTAGAATTAACCTGAAGAGAAATCGTGAAAATAGAATGATCAGAGTCACCGACACATGACTGCATTTAAATCGGATTTCCTGCGTATTTTACAGGAAAGGGGTTTTATCCACCAAATCTCCGATCCTGAGTCTTTGGATGATCTTGCGGCGAGGCAAGAACTGGTCGGCTATATCGGTTTCGACTGTACCGCCCCCTCACTCCATGTTGGGTCGATGGTCCAAATCATGTGCCTATACTGGCTACAGCAAACCGGCAACAAACCAATCGCGCTAATGGGCGGTGGCACCACCCGTGTTGGTGATCCCTCAGGGAAGGACGAGACCCGAAAAATCCTGTCGATACAAGATATCGAGCGAAACAAAGAAGGTATCAAACAAGTCTTCTCGCGTTTCTTGGATTTCAGCTACGACAGACATGGCGCGATCATGCCTGACAACGCTGAATGGCTTACACAGCTAAACTGGATTGAAATGCTGCGGGACATAGGCCGGCATTTCTCCGTCAACCGGATGCTGTCAATGGACTCGGTGAAGCTCAGGTTGGAGCGCGACCAAGAAATGAGCTTTATTGAATTCAACTATATGATCCTGCAGGCCTACGATTACGTGGTGCTAAACAAGCGCTATAATTGTCGCTTGCAAATGGGCGGATCGGATCAATGGGGTAACATTGTCAATGGCATTGACTTGGGTCGTCGGATGGGAAGGCCACGATTCCACGCTTTGACGACTCCATTGATCACTACTTCGTCTGGCGAGAAGATGGGCAAAACTGCGAGTGGCGCGGTTTGGCTCAACTCGGACATGAAGAGTCCGTACGAATATTGGCAGTTTTGGAGAAACACCGAAGACGCCGACGTCGAACGCTTCCTAAAGCTATTTACACGCCTCCCACTCAGCGAGATCAGGCGGTTGGCAACATTGCAGGGTGCTGAGATCAATGAAGCCAAGAAGAGGTTGGCTACTGAAGCCACCGCACTCCTACATGGTCGACATGTAGCAGAACAGGCAGAGCAGAGTGCTAGACTTGCGTTCGAACACGGCGGCTTTGGCACAGACTTGAAGAGGTTGTCTGTGCATGTTGGGGATTCACTTCCCGCAGCGAATACACAGATCGGATTTTCAAGCTCTAACGCACAAGCGCGCAAGCTCATCGAAAGCGGTGCGGTCTATCTTGGGGAGCGCCGCATTACGAACCCGCACTATCGTCTTAGTGAAACAGATTTTGATAAGGACGGGCAAGTCCTGCTAAGCAGCGGTAAGAGATTCAAGGGGATTCTCATGCTCAAATCCGAATGATCTCTCACGCTCCACTAAGGCTGCATAGGCGCATTCGCGAAAAGCCCCTGCTCTTTTGGCGGGAAAGAGCGCTCCCTTGCGCGCGATGGACCAGAACACGCCAAGGGAAACGCGAAGTGGGAAGCCGCCAACTAGGCCGCTAAAGCCGGTGCGCATGGCGCTGAACGTGCTGGCGTTGTGCTTCGCGCTCTCGGTGCTCGGCCGCGGTCTCGGCGAAAGCTTTACGGTCTTCCTGAAGCCGATCTCGGAAAGTTTCGGCTGGGACCGCGCACAGGTGGTATCGGTCTATTCGCTGTCCTGGCTGATGGGCGGCCTGACCGCGCCGCTGGTCGGCCGTCTGTTCGACCGCTCCGGCCCGCGCACGGTCTATGCGCTCGGCCTCGCCCTGCTCGGCGGTGCGTTCCTCGCCGCTTCGCATGCGCAATCGCTGTGGCAGCTCCAGTTGACCATAGGCCTCTGCGTCGGGCTGGGCGCCGCGCTGGTCGGCAACGTGCCGAACTCCATCCTGCTCGGCCGCTGGTTCGGGCCGCGGCTGCCGACTGCGATGGCAGTGGTTTACTCCGCCATGGGCGGCGGCGTGCTGGTGCTGCTGCCGCTGTCGCAGCTCCTGATCGAGCGCATCGGCTGGCGCGATTCCTACCTGTGGTTCGGCGTCGTCGTGCTCGGCCTCGTGGTGCCGCTATTGCTGTTGCCGTGGCGGCTGTTCGCCGCCGGCTCGCCGGCGGTGGTGCAGAAAATGCACGTCGAAATCGAGGATCGCGGCTGGACGCTCGGCAGCGCGATGCGCCATCACGCCTTCTGGGCATTGTTCTCGACCTTCTTCTTCACCGCGATCGGCATGTACGCCATCGCAGCCCAGATCGTCGCCTATCTGATCGACGCCGGCTTCCCGCCGCTGCAGGCGGCGACCGCCTGGGGCTTTTCCGGCGTCGTGCTCACCTTCGGCATGGTCGGCGTGTCCACTCTGGACGGCATCATCGGCCGCCGCCCCTCGGTGCTGCTCAGCTACGCCATTTCGATTCTCGGGATCTTCTTCCTGTGGCTGATCCAGTGGTTTCCCAACTACTGGCTGCTGACGGCATTCGTCGTCTGCTTCGGCAGCATGATCGGCTCGCGCGGGCCACTGATCACGGCAACCGCGCTGAAATTCTTCCGCGGCAAGCGGGTCGGGACGATCTTCGGCACGATCTCGATCGGCAGCGGGCTGGGCTCGGCGCTCGGTTCATGGTCGGGTGGCCTGATCCACGACTACACCCACGGCTACAACGCCCTGATCGTGTTCGCGCTGGTCAACGTGATCCTGGGGATGCTGCCGTTCCTGGTGGTGCGTGCGCTGCGCTAGCGTTTTTGCGCGTCCTTGCCGGCCTTGTTCGCGGCGGGACAGCGCCGATATTGCCTATCGCTTATCTTGAGCAGGTCTTTCGAGACGACCGACAGTTTGATCGTCTCCTTGCGGCTGTTGATGTTCTTCCTCAGATCGTCCCAGAATTCGAAGCAGGTCACGAACAGCGTCGTGTCGGTTCCAACCGTCGCCTTCCTGTCGATGCGACAGTGATATTCATACCGATCGACCATCGGCATCTTCCTGCCGTCCACGTTAACCTCGAGGTCAATGACGGCGAGACTGGTCGGACCATCATGGTCGCCGCAGTCCTTCAGCGTTGCCACCCATGCGCCCTCATAGGGTTCGGCGGCATGCGCAGACGATGGCAGCAGCGCCAGGGCGAGAAACGCCGCGGTGCCGAGCCTGATCATGCGCATGTTCAGGAGGGCTCAATTGTTGGGCGGGAATTCCACCGGGTTGTTCTGCTTGCCGGTGTTGAATTCGAAGATCTTGCGCAGCACGCCGGGTGCCATCATCGAGATCGGATTGACGCGCAGCGTCGGCTGGTTGGGCGAGCCGACCACTTCATAGGTCATGCCGATCAGGCCCTCATTGCTGCCGCCGCCGAGGAACAGGCCGAGCACCGGGATCTGGCCGAACATGTTGTTGAGGCCGTACATCGGCACAAAGGTGCCGCTCATGCGAACGCTGTTGCCGACATAGTCGATGCTGCCTTCGATGGTCGCGCCGATGACCGGCCCTTTCACCACGCCCTCGCGCACCGTGAGCTGGCCGCTGTTGCGGGTGAACTCCGCGCGCAACCGCGAGAATGACACGCCGCTCTGGGCGCCGGGCGCCCCGCCTGCCGCCACGCGCTCGAGCGCCGCCTCGCCCTTGACCGAGAAGTTCACCACGTTCATCAGCCCCTCCCTGGCGGTGGGCTCCGATGTCGGCGGCTCCATGGCGAGCGCAAGCTGGCCCCCCACCATCTTCGAATAGGTGTCGGTGAAGCGGAAGAATGCGCCGGCATCGTTCGTCTCGAGATAGATCACCTCGCGGCCCTGTGCGCGGCCGCGCAGATCGGCGGTGACCGGCGTGTCGCGCCCGAGCTTGCCGTTGAGCGAGAAGGTGCGGATGACGCCGTTACGGCGCGAGAACTTGCAGTCGACGCTGCGCACGGCCTCGCCGTTGAACCCCTGCACGGCGCCCAGCTTGAGGTCGACGTCGAAATCGATGTTCCTGGCCTTGCTCTTGACCTCGGACTCGCGGCCCGAGACCGCAGACTTGAGGAAGCCGCGGCCGTCGAACACGTCGCCGCGCATGGTCACCTTGACCACGCCGTCCTGGCCGCGCTCCGCGCGCAGCGTGGTGCGGTCGCCGTCGGTCGGCGAGTAGACCGGGAAATTCGCGTTGACGAGGTCGCCGTTCTGGTCGACTTCCAGCGATCCCTTGATGGAAACGCCGCCGCCTTCGACCACGATGTCCTCGAAGCGGGTCGACTGCTGCTTCTGCACGACGTTGAAGGTGGCCTTGCCGGGCCTGGTGGGGGCCTTGACCCAGCCGGGCAGGATGTTGTCGAGCCTGAGCGCCGTCAGATCGGCCTCGACGCCGAGCTTGCTGTCGTGGTCGCCACTGCCGATCTTTCCTATCAGCTTCACCGGCAGCGAACCTGACACCGCGGGACCGAGATCGAGGCCGAGTCGCGCTCGGCTCGCATCGTCGAGCGTCGCCGAGAGCCTGATGTCGGCATCGCCCTCAGAAGGCTTGCGGTAGTCGAGCGCGGCCTGCTGGCCGTTGATCTTGACGTCGCCCTTCACCTGATAGCCGGCGTTGCTGGCGGCGATCTTCAGCGTAGTGGCCTCCAGCTTCTGGTTCATCACCAGCTTGTCGGCGGCAAAGCCGGTGAGGTCGGCAGTCACGTTGTAGGTCGTGTCGGCCTTGGTGATCGCGTTCTTGACGGGCAGGCCCATGTTGATGACCGCCGAGAAATTGCCCTTGCTGTTGTTCGGATCGATCAGCGTACCGGCGAGATCGCTCAGACGGTCCGAGGCCAGGATTTCCGCCGCCGCCGGCACCGGGCCATCGACGCGGACCCGGACTTTCGCGGGCGACGGTTTCGGCGCCATGTCGGGCACTTCGAAAGTGAAATCGGAGAAATTGATCTTGCGTCCCGTCGGGGTGTCGGCGATGCCCTGCCCGATCGTCACCAGCGCCGTGCGACCGGTCACCTTCGCTTTCAGATCGGCATCTCGCACCGCCGGCATCTGGTCGACCGGACGGACTGTCACGCCGCTGGCGACGATGTTGACGGCAAGTCCCTCGTCGGGAATCGGCGGCCCCTTGCGCGGAAGATTGCGCACGGGCGAATTGAGCGCGACGTCGATGCGCTGCAACTGCCCCTTCTCGATCCGCTCGATCACCCATTCGCGCAATTCCGGCACGATCAGGATCGGCCATATCCGTTTCAACGCCGAGGCCGACATCGGCGTGCCGGCAAAGCCAAGTTGCAGCCGCGGCTCGCCGGAATAATCCAAAACGCCTGTGCCGGCGACGCTGATCTCGCCATTGGAGAGATCGGCCTGGCTCAGTAGCACGCGCTTCCTGTCGATGTCGAAGCGGAAGCCGATGTTGATGCGGTTGAAGATCAGCGGCTGCTCACCCTCGGCGCCCGGCAACACGATCGTGCCGCCGGAAAGCCCGGCCTGCCAGTCGTTGACGCTGCCGTTCGGCGGCTCGAGATGCGCCAGCAGCGTCACGCGGTTGGCGCCCGAGACGATCTTGAACGGCGCAACCAGCACGCGGCGGTTGGAATCCCACTCGACGTTCATCTCGGCCGAGTCGAGCGCCATCGGATAGTCGGGCGTGTCGCTGTCGATGATGCGGCCGGCGCCGGCGGTGACCTTGCCGCGGAAATAGGTCGGCACGCCATCGCGCCCGAGTTCGCCCTTCAATTCGCCCGATAGCGGCAGATCGGCGCTGTAGGTGAGATCCTTGACCCTCATGGCCAGAAAGATGTTGGCCGTCGGCAGCTTGTCGGCCTTGATGTCGATCGAGCGCACGCCGTTGGCGGGCGGGCCGACCGTCACCTTCAGCGACCACGGCCTTGCGCCCTCTTCACCGAGGCTGAGCGCCACGCCGCCGCTGCTCGGGCGGCGCAGGCTCAGGCTGATATTCTCGAACGACCATTTGTTGCCGCGCTGCTGGTCATCGACGAGCAGATTGCCGTTCTTCAAGCCGATCTCGTTGAGGTTCTGCCCGTCCAACCCGGTGAGGCTGAGGCTGTCGAGCCAGTCGAGTCCGGCCAGAATGCCGGCCTGCGCGCCGTCCGCGGTGACAGGTTGAGGCGCGCCAGCTGTCGGCGGTGTTACCGGGACCTGCCGCGGGAACGTGGCCGGCAGGCCAGCCTCCTTCTTGGATGCGACACCGGTTGCGAGCGGCTTTGCCGTATCGCCCGCCGACACCGTGACCTGTCCCTCGGGAGTGATGCGAATGGCCAATTCGGCATCGACCAGGTTCAGGCTTTCGGCGCGCAGCCGACCCATCAGCAGCGCGGTGCCGGAAAGCTTCACTTCCGCCTTCGGCGCGGTCGCAACGATCGCATGGTCGCGATCGCGCACGACGATGTCGCGGATGCGCACGGCGATGCGGATGCGGCCGGCGCGTTCGATCTGGGTGCCGCCGACTTCGACGGTGTTGCCGTGGCCGATATTTTCCTCGATCGCCGAGGCAAGCCAGGGCGTCGCCATGTCGAGATTGATCGGCCCCGCACCGAGCCGCCACCACAAGCCGCCAAAGCAGAACACGAAGATCAGGGCGAGCGCCGCGGCTGCGATTGCAAGGCGCTTGACCCAACGCTCGCCCACCATCCAGCGCCGCACCGAGCCGACACGATCGCCGATGCGGTGAATGCCCGAGCCCGGGCGCGACAGCAATTTGCGCGCGCGGTGCCCGGCCGCCTCATCCGGCTCGTGATGCCAGGTGGCGTCGTCCCACTGCGCAGATGAAGCCTCGGCGCGCGGGCGCGACTGCGCAGGCGCCCCCTTGGGCTGCGCTTGAGGCGACCCCTGGCGCGATCCCGCGTACGATCCTGCCTGGGATCGTCCAGCCTGAGATGCTCCAGCCGGTCCTTGGGGCGACGAGTTCCTTGCCATTGCCTCTCGGTGCTGGCGCTGATTGCGGGTTGGTTCGCCGCCAAGGGCGCGCCCGTCGATCCCCATCGAGCGCTCCTGTGCCGGCATCGCTGCCAATCCCCGGTTCTTACTATGGGCCGTTGCCGGCCCCAACGAGTCCTTCAAGGAACGGGCGGGTGGTGCTTCGAAATCCTTGTAACCATACTCCGAGGTCATCAGAATTGCCCAGCAGATGGCGCGAATCCACATCCACCGAACAAGACCCGCAATACCCTATTGGTTGAGCCGCCGAAAGCGTCGAAAGGAAGGCGTATGTCCAAGAAATCGCGCAAGAAATCCCCCAAGACCGCGCGCAAATCCGCTACGGCGAAGCCGGCGAGTGTTCGCTCACCAAAAGCGGCCAAAGCGCGCGTAGCCAAAACAGGCGGGACAAAAGCGGACAAGGCGAGAAAAAGCGCCGCTCCCACCCGCAAGCAGTCTCCCAAGAAAGCATCGCAGAAGGCGGCATCGAAAGTATTAAAGCCAGCCGCGTTGACCGAAGGCGCGAAGGCCCCGGCTTTCCGGCTGCCGCGCGACGGCGGTGATTCCGTTTCGCTATCCGAATTCGCCGGGCGCAAGCTGGTCGTGTTCTTCTACCCTCGCGCGGACACGCCCGGTTGCACCCGGGAGGCGATCGACTTCACCCGGCTGAAGGACGACTTCGCAGCGGCAGGCACTGCCATCCTCGGCGTCTCGGGCGATACCGTGAAAGCGCAGGAGGCGTTCCGGAACAAGCATAAGCTCGACGTACCTCTGATCTCGGATGAACGGCACGAGATGCTTGAAGCCTACGGCGCCTGGGGCGAAAAATCTCTGTATGGCAGAACGTTCATGGGAATTATTCGTACGACGGTTTTGATCGGCCCGGACGGTTACGTGGCCAGGGTCTGGCGCAATGTCAGGGTCGATGGCCATGCGGATGCGGTGCTTGAGGCGGCCCGGACACTCTAGCCGAGAACAGCCCGATAGCCTCCATTTCCTGAAAATTAACCATGACAGGGTTCATATCGGTCCCGCCATTTGAGCCGTACGGAGTCGTGTCCGACCGGCGCGGGAGTGCCGATGTCGCATCGTTCTGGTCATCATTCAGAGTACCAGCCGCACCACCATCCCCAGGATCACGGCCGGCCTTCCCCTCGCCGCACTCCGCCGTCTCATCGGGCACCGGCGCAAGCCGGCTACACCATCACGCATGCCGGCAAGCAGGTTCGCTTCGGCCCGGTGGTGTTCTGGATCGGCGTTGGCACCGTCACCCTGCTCGGCATGTGGTCGGCGGCGACCGCTACCTATTTCGCGTTCCGCGATGACGTGCTGACCCGGCTGATCGCACGCCAGGCCGAGATGCAATACGCCTATGAGGACCGCATCGCCGAATTGCGCGCACGGGTCGATCGCACCGCGAGCCGGCAGTTGCTCGACCAGGAACAGTTCGACCAGAAGCTTGACCAGATCATGCGTCGCCAGACCGCGCTGGAATCGCGCGCCTCCGCGCTCGGCGCCATTCCGGATACCTCGGTGACCGGGTCGGTCCGACCCGGCGGCCGCGGTGCCGCTGCGGACCAGCCGGCCGGCACGCCGAAACCTTCTCCGATCAGCGACACCGTGATTTTCGTGGCTCCCCCGGATCGCGAGGCGCGGCTGGAATCGCGCGCACCGCTGGCGATCGCGCCGCAGCCCAATCAATTCGCCAAGGTGCAGGGTTTCGACAATGTTGTGGTCAAGCTGCAGACTTCGCTCGACCAGGTCGAGCGGCGGCAAATGGCGGCGCTCTCTGCCGTTGAAGATAGTCTGGAATCGCGGGCGCGGCGCATGCGCGGCGTCATCAACGATCTCGGCCTCGACATGGCGCAGCTCGAAGCGGCTGCGCCGCGCAGCGCCGTCGGAGGCCCCTTCGTCCCCGTAAAACTTTCCGGCGATGCCAGCGCCTTCGACCGCCAGCTCTATCGCATCAATATCAACCGCATGCAGGTCGAAAAGCTTAATCGCACGCTGGCCCTGGTGCCCTACCGCAAGCCCGTCATCGGCGAAGTCGAGTTCACCAGCGGTTTCGGCGTGCGCAGCGATCCCTTCCTCGGGCGGCCCGCGATGCATACCGGCCTCGATTTCCGCGCGGCTACCGGCGATCCCGTCCGCGCCACCGCCAATGGCAAGGTGGCCGCGTCAGGCTGGCAGGGCGGCTATGGACGCATGGTCGAGATCGATCACGGCAACGGGCTTGCCACCCGCTACGGTCATCTCTCCGAGATCAACGTCAAGGTCGGCGACATCGTGAAGATCGGCCAGGTGATCGGCGCGGTCGGCTCGACCGGGCGTTCCACCGGCCCGCACCTGCATTACGAAACCCGCATAGACGGCGACGCGGTCGACCCGCAGAAATTCCTGCGCGCGGGCGTGCGGTTGAGTTCGGGCTAACCTCTTCCAGCTCCCCGAATTCGACGCAGACCGGGCGTCGGCCGCCGATTTTTTCTCTCTCGTGTCGGCCCGCGCGAAAGCCATGCGTCCTTGTGGCAGAGACCGAACCAATCTCGCCAAGATCGGGCGACAGGCTCCGCCCAGTCAGGAGAAAGCAACGTCATGTCCCAAGGCAACACCGTCCGCCTGCATCGCGTCTTCGCTACCAAGCCGGAGAAGGTGTTTCGCGCCTTTCTCGATGCTGACGCCATGGCCAAATGGCTGCCGCCCTACGGCTTCACCTGCAAGGTGCACCATATGGAGGCCAAGGTCGGCGGCACGTTCCGGATGTCCTTCACCAATTTCTCGACCGGCAACGGCCATTCGTTCGGCGGCGAATATCTGGAGATCGTGCCGAACGAGCGCATCCGCTACACGGACCGCTTCGACGACCCCAGCCTGCCCGGGGTCATCGAGGTCACCGTGCAACTGAAGGCCGTCTCCTGCGGCACCGAGATCAACATCGAGCAGGCCAATCTGCCGGCGGCCATTCCGGTCGAGGCCTGCTATCTCGGCTGGCAGCAGTCGCTGGCGCAGCTCGCGCTGGTCGTGGAGCCTGATATTCCCGGATAGTGCCCTCTGGGCTCGCTTCTCAGTGCCCGACTTCGCCGTCGATGATCTCGCCGAACAATTCCCACGCTTCTCCGTTGAAGCGCATCAATTGCATCTGTTCGATCGGAAAGAAATCCTTCGGACTGGTGTTGATCCTGACCTCGGCAGGAGAACGTCCACCGTGAAGTCCTTCAGGTTCGCGGCCTGCCGCATGATGTTTTCGCGCGTCAGGTCGTCGCCGCACTGCTTGAGCACCTGCACCATCGTCCTGGGCGGTGGCATAACCGTAGACATTGTTGTTGTTGGTCTTGTCGCCGTCGGGGAAGTAAATGTCCATGAACGACGGCCAGGTCTTGATGCCGGGATCGTCCTTCCATGCCGGATCGGTCGGGTCGATATAGGCGGTCGAGATGATGCCCTTCGAGTTGTCGAGGCCGGCGGGTTTCAGCACGGTCGCCACCGAGGTCGAGACGTTGCCGAGGGAAGCTCACCGGCTTCCAGCCGAGTTCGCCGACCTGCGGATCGCCTGCGCTGCCCCCTTCGGCGCGGCCCAGGTCACGAAGATGTCGGCGCCGGAATCCTTCAGCGCGACGATCTGAGATCAGCGTCGGATCGGACACTTCATAGGACTTATCGGCGATGATCATGCTCGCCTTGTCGCCGAGCCGTCGCGAACCCTTCATCTGGTCCCTGCCGGCGTCGTCGTTCTGCCAGACCGCTGCGATCTTGCCGTTCGGGTAGTTCTTCAGGATGTGTTTCGCGTAGATGCGGCCTTCGCTCTGGTAATTGGGTTGCCAGCCCATGGTCCACGGGAAGTTCTGCGGATCGCCCCATTTGGTGGCGCCGGTTGCGACAAAGAGCTGCGGCACCTTCTTGGCACGTTCAGGTATTCTGCGTCGCCGAGTTCGATTGCGTGCCGAGCGGCTGGAAGATCAGCAGCACCTCGTCGCTCTCGACCAGCTTGCGCGCCTGTTCAACGGCCTTGGGCGGGCTGAAGGCGTCGTCATAGCTGATGAAATTGATCTTGCGGCCGTTGATGCCGCCCTCGTCATTGATCTTCTTGAAGTAGGCGGCCTCCGCCCTGCCGATGGTCCCGTAAGCGGACGCCGGTCCGCTATAGGGCATGATGTTGCCGATCTTGATTTCGGTATCGCTGGCGCCGGGATCGTATTTCTTCTGCGCGCTTGCAGACGTGGCCGTCGCCGCCACGGAAACCAATGACACGAAGACAACGAGGCTCGTTCGGCGCAGCATGCTCTCCTCCCGTGCTTTTACAGAGTGTGGCAAGCCGCGCGCGGACTGGCAAGAATGGGCTTATTCCGTGCGATGAAACGAGTTGTTGCGGAGAGCCAGATGTGGTGAGTATGACGCCTGTTCCGCCGCATCCGTTTGAGGCAATCGCTTGGAAGCGCAGAAGTTACGTGTCGGACCGCGTCATCCCAGGTTGGGTGCCGCCGCCTCTCGCGCCGCGCGCTGGATCACGCGCCGTACCATGGGCAGGATCGGCTTTCACGAGCTTGGTTCGGACTTAGTCGAGCAGCGCCTGACGCAGGTTAGGGGCAAGCTGGCGCGCGGCGAGACCGCATACCTTGTGGGTCTGGGCCTGCCCGGCACGCACAATGCGGGCGCGGCGCTGGTCGAGGTGACGCAGGCGCACGGCCCGCGCCTGATCCTCAACAACGAGGAAGAGCGCTTCTCCGGTAACAAGCACACCACCGAGTATCCGCGGCAATCGATCGACGCGATGCTGGCAACGCTTCGCGGCATGGGACGTGACATCGCCGACATCGATGCGTGGCTGACCAGCTGGGACTATTTTGCGCTCGCCGGCATGCTGGCGCGCAGCGTCTTCGAGGAGGCACCGCAAAGCCTCGCGCGCTGATCCCGGTGTTGCCGATGCCACCGCGTTCGACCGCCGCCGTCTCGACCAGATGCGCCGCTCGCCGAATCCTGGCGAAGCAACTCGGCCTTGCGAACCGGTGCCACTGATCTGCGTGCCGCATCACGGCAACCGTACCTGGTTCTCGTATGCCGTCTCGCCCTTTGCCGAGAACGGCGAACCGATCGCGGTTGCGGTGCTCGACGGCACCGGCGACACGGGCTCGATCTCGCTCTATTCCGTCAAAGACGGCGAGATGCAGCAGCTCTATTGCAACGACAGCATGTTCGATTCGCTGGGTATGTTCTACAGCGTGGTGTCGTCGACACAGGGAGGCTGGACCTGGCTGTCAAGCGAAGGCCGCTACATGGGTGCCGCCGCCTGGGGCGACATGAACCGCGCCAGCAACCCCTATTATTCGCGGCTGAAGCATGTGCTGCATCTCGGCGATGGCGGAGAGATCTCGCTCAACCGTGCCATGGCGAACTGGTACTACGATCCCTCGATCAATCCCTACAAGCTGCCGCTGATCGATATCCTCGGTGAGCCGCTGAAGCCCGAGCAATTGTGGGAGATCCGGATGCGGTGCTGCGCGTCGAGGACATCAAGCACCGTCCGGATACAAAGGAAGGACCGGCTCGACAAGGCGGCGGCAACGCAATTGGTGCTGGAAGACGCGATGATCCATGTCGTCGATCATCTGCTGCGCATCACCGGTGCGCATCGCCTCGTGCTGACCGGCGGCGTCGCACTCAACGCGGTCAGCAACATGCGGCTGCTCGAACATTTCGACGAGGCATGGTTTGAGAAAAATCGGGGCCGGAAAGCGCGGCTGCATCTGTGGGTGCCGCCGGTGCCCGGCGATCCCGGCGTCGTCATTGGCGCTGCCTGGCAATTCGCCCATCTCGCCGGGGCGCCGCGCGGCGAGCCGATGACGCACGCATTCTACTGTGGCACGCCGCCGGCCGCCGCGGACATCGCGGCGGCCTTGCAGGCCGATGACGTCACCTCGCAGCTTGCACATCGGCAACATCTCGACCCCCGAGGGGACTCAACGAGATTGCCGACCTGATGGCGCTTGCGGTCGCCCGGAAGCGGCGTCGTCGCGATCTATCGGGGCGCCGCCGAGACCGGCCCGCGGGCGCTCGGCCATCGCTCGATCCTCGCCAATCCCTGCCGATGCCGCCGCGCGCGGAACGGCTGAACAGACGCGTGAAGTACCGCGGGGGCAATCCGTCCGCTGGCGCCGATGGCGACGTTGAAGCGGCCCGGCAATATTTCGAGTTGCTGCCCGGCGCATCCGACGCCGACTACAACGCCTACAATTATATGGTGCTGACCGCGCATTCGAAGCCCGGGGCGCGCGGCAAGTTCCGGCGGTGATCCATGCCGACGGCACCGGCCGTCTGCAGATCGTGCGCGAGGCCGACGTCCTCGTCTACGCCTATCTCAAGGCCATGGGCCGCCGCGTCGGCGTGGAGATGTCGGTCAACACGTCGTTCAATGTCGCCGGCCCGATCGCGCAGACGCCGCAGCAGGCGATCGACACGCTGCGCCGCTCAAGGGGCTCGATGCCGTGCTGATGGTCGCCGATGACGGCTCGGTGCACGCCGCCTGGCACGGCGGCGAGCGCGACAGCGGCAGGTTTTGTGGCTCGCCGAATGGCGAAAGGTGCGACTGGGTGCGTAGTTCGCGGCTATTTCGGCCGCGAGACGATCTTGATCATCGCCCCCTCGTCGTCGTCGGGCGCGATTGCCTTGGCCTCTTCATAGGCTGCCAGCGCCGCGCGGCTGACGGGGACGCCGGGCAGCAGTTCCTCGGCAAGCCGCACTGCATAGGCCGCATCCTTGTGTCGCAGCGTCGCGATGAACGAAGCGCCGGAGAAATCGCCAGCGCCATGCGCCAGGAATGGCGGATCACCTGCGGGCTTGCCACCGCGCCGGTCGAGAGCGCCTCGGCCACCAGATTCATGTCGAGGCCGGCGCGCTCGGCAGTTGCTACGCCCTCGGCGAGGCTCGCGATCTGCACCGCCCCCATCAGGTTGTTGATCAGCTTGAACACGGTGCCCGAGCCGACCGCGCCGAAATGGCGGATGCTGGTGCAGAGCGGTGCGAGGTAGGGCCGTGCCTTCTCCAGGTCGGCGGCATCGGCGCCGACCAGCAGCGTCAGCTCCCTCGGCCGCCGCTTGCGGCAGGCCGGTGACAGAACAATCGATATAGATCAAGCCGCGAGAATGCAGCTCGCGCGCCATGTCGAGCGCGTGGGCATGCGACACGGTCGAGCATTCGATCGCGAGCGTGCCGGCCTTCATATTGGCAGCGGCGCCGTCGCGCAGGCTCCACCGCCTGAGGCCTCATCGTCCGCAACCATGGTGATGACGGCATCGGCATCGGTGCGGCGTCTTCGGGCGAAGTCGCCCAATGCGCACCGCGCGCGATCAAATCATCCGCCTTGGCCTTGCTGCGATTCCAGACCGCGACGTAATACCCGGCATCGAGATAGCGGCCGGCCATCCCATGACCCATCCGCCCCAGACCTATGAAGGCAACGCGCGGCATCTGCTAATCCACATCCTCGATAGCGCCGGGCCCGGTGCCGAAGGCGCGCTGCGCCAGGGTTGCGGCCATGAACTCGTCAAGGTCGCCGTCGAGCACGCCCGGAAATTGTCCGAGGTCTGCACGCCCGTGCGCAGATCCTTCACCATCTGATAGGGCTGCAGCACATAGGAGCGGATCTGGTGGCCCCAGCCGATGTCGGTCTTGGCGGCCTGGTCGGCGGCGGCCTTCTCCGCCGACGCCCTCTTCCAGCTCGATCTCGTACAGGCGCGCAGCATTGTCCCAGACCTGCGCGCGGTTCTTGTGCTGCAGGCGCCCGGCCTGACAGACCACGGCGATGCCGGTGGGGATATGAGTCAGGCGCACCGCGAATTCGGTCTTGTTGACGTGCTGGCCGCCGGCGCCCTTGAGCGCATGGTGTCGGTGCGCACGTCCAAACTCCTTGATATCGATCTTGATGGAGTCGTCGATCACGGGAAAAATCTGCACCGATGAAAATGACGTGTGCCGCCGCGCAGTGGAGTCGAACGGCGAAATCCGCACCAGGCGATGCACGCCGACTTCCGTCTTCAGCCAGCCATAGGCGTTGTGGCCGAGATCTGGATCGTGGCGGACTTGATGCCGGCTTCTTCGCCCTGCGAACTCCTCGAGATACTCGACCAGCGAAACCGTGCTTCTCGGCCCAGCGCGTATACATGCGCAGCAGCATCTGCGCCCAATCCCTGGCTTTCGGTGCCGCCCGCGCCGGCATGAACCTCGAGATAGGAGTCGAATTTGTCGGCTTCACCCCGGCAACAGCGCCTCGAGCTCCCGCCGGGCCGACTTCCTTCTTCAATTCCTTCAGCGTTCTCGGCCTCGGAGACGACACCGGCGTCGTTCTCCTCCTCGCCGAGCGCGATCATGTCGATGTTGTCCTGCAGGTCGCGCTCGACCTTGCCGATGCGGAAAGCGCATCCTCCAGCGAGGTGCGCTCCTGCATCAGCTTCTGGGCCTTCTGGGGATCGTTCCAGAGATTGGGATCTTCGGCGAGCTTGTTCAGCTCGGCGAGGCGTGCTGTCGATTTCTCGACGTCAAAGATGCCTCCTCAGCAGCCCGACTGACTGCTTGATCTCTTCGACAAGGCGTTCGATTTCGGCGCGCATGATCTCTAAATGTGGTTGAGCATGATCTTTTCCGAGAACCGGACCCGTCTTTAGGGATCATGCTTTGCAGACGTTCAACTGAACAGGCGGGATGTAGCGGCGCAGGCTGCCGAAGGCAACCTGCACGATGCATGCGGACGCGCTAATAGAGCCTGCCGGTGCCCGGCTGCATGATATTGCCGGCGTCCGGCGGCGCAAACAACGGCCGGTTGGCGGCGTCCGGCTCCACGCCAATCGCGGCATAGTTGTCCGGCGGCGCGGTGCCGGGTTTGAAGGCCTCGAGGATCCGCGTCCGTCGCAGAGCACCGGCGCGCATGCCGCTCTTGGCGTCGACGCGCACCAGCTTGATGCCGGCAGGCACCTTGAAGGGGATCGGCGGCTTGTCGACGAGCGCCAGCTTGAAGAAGTCCTTCACGATCGGAGCAGCCAGATGGCCGCCGGTGGCGCCCTTGCCGAGGTGGCGCGGCTTGTCATAGCCGATATAGACGCCGACCGCGATGTCCGGCGAGAAGCCGATGAACCAGGCGTCCTTTTCGTCGTTGGTGGTACCGGTCTTGCCGGCGATCGGCTTGCCGACTTCCTTGAGGATGGTGGCCGTGCCGCCCTGCACCACGCCCTCCATCATGGAGGTGATCTGGTAGGCCGTCATGGCATCGAGCACCTGTTCGCGGCGATCGACCAGTTGCGGCTCGTTCTGGTTCTTGAAGCCGCCCGGCGCATCGCAGCCGCGGCATTCGCGCTGGTCGTGCTTGAAGATGGTGTGACCGTAGCGATCCTGGATGCGGTCGATCAGCGTGGACTTCACGCGACGGCCGCCATTGGCGAACATCGAATAGGCGGTGACCATGCGCATCACCGTCGTCTCGCCGGCGCCGAGCGCGTAGGACAGATAGTTCGGCAACTCGTCGTAGACGCCGAAGCGTTTGGCGTACTCACCGATCAGCGGCATGCCGATGTCCTGGGCGAGGCGCACCGTCACCGTATTGAGCGAGCGCTGCAGCGCGACGCGCAGCGTCACGGGGCCGTAATACTTGCCGGTCGAATAGTTTTCCGGACGCCACACGCCCGCGCCCTGCCCCTGGTCGATTTCGATGGGCGCGTCGACCACGACGGTCGACGGCGTATAGCCGTTGTCGAGCGCCGTGGAATAGACCAGCGGCTTGAACGACGAGCCCGGCTGGCGATAGGCCTGGGTGGCGCGATTGAACTGGCTCTGGTCGAAGGAGAATCCGCCGACCATGGCGAGCACGCGGCCGGTCCAGGGATCCATCACCACCATCGCGCCGGACACTTCCGGCAGCTGGCGCAGACGGAATTGCCCTTCGATCGGATTGCCGTCCTTGCCGAACAGCGGATCGACATAGACGACGTCGCCGGGCTGCAGCACGGAAGAGACTGTCGTCGGCGTCTTGAAGCGGTTCGGACCCGAGGCGGGCTTGGCCCACTTCACGCCGTCAATCGTGACGATGCCGGTCTGCCGGATCTTGCTCACGGCGCCGCCGAGCTCGCGGCCCGGCTGGAAGCCGACCCGCGCCGACTGGTCGCTGGTCTCCAGCACCACGGCCATGCGCCAGGGCGAGATGTCGGACAATGATTTGACGTCGGCGAGCTTGACCCCCCAGTCGCCGGCAATGTCGAGCTTCTGGATGGCCCCGCGATAACCGGTCGCCTCGTCGAAATTGACGAGCCCCGCGACCATGGTCTTGCGTGCCATCACCTGCAGTTTCGGATCGAGCGTGGTGCGAACCGAGAGGCCGCCCTCGTAGAGCTTCTTCTCGCCATAGCGCTCGAAGATGTCGCGGCGGACTTCCTCGGCAAAATACTCGCCGGCAAAGACATGCGCGGCATTGGAGCGCGAGACGACGTTGAGACCTTCCTTGCGCGCCTTGTCGGCATCGGCCTGCTTGATCCAGCCGTTCTCCAGCAGACGATCGACCACATAATTGCGCCGCTCGATGGCGCGGTCGCGGTTGCGGACCGGATGCAGCGCCGCGGGGGCCTTTGGCAGCGAGGCGAGATATGACGCTTCGGCAATCGTGAGCTCGTTCACCGACTTGTCGAAATAGACCAGCGAGGCGGCGGCAATGCCGTAGGCGCCGAGGCCGAGATAGATTTCGTTGAGGTACAGTTCGAGGATGCGGTCCTTGGAATAGGTCCGCTCGATGCGCATGGCGAGCAGCGCTTCCTTGATCTTGCGGGTGAACGACACCTCGTTGGTCAGAAGAAAGTTTTTCGCGACCTGCTGGGTAATCGTGGAGGCGCCCTGCGGGCGACGGTTGGAGCCGAAGTTCTGTGCATAGAGCACGGCCGCGCGCGCCAGACCCGTGAAGTCGAGGCCGCCATGCTCGTAGAAATTCTTGTCTTCCGCCGCAAGGAACGCGTTGATGACCATTTTGGGCACGGCCTGGATCGGCAGATAGAGCCGCCGTTCCTTGGAATATTCGCCGAGCAGCGAACCGTCAGACGCGTGCACGCGCGTCATGACCGGCGGCTCATAGTCCTGAAGCTGCGAATAGTCCGGCAGGTCGCGGGAGAAATGCCAGATCAGTCCGGCGGCGGCGGCAACGCCGACCAGGAACACGACGGTTCCGGCAGCGAACAGGAATCCCAAAAACCGCACCAGGAAGCGCATTATCGAAGTTCCGATCCTACCCTTTGCGCCGCCGTCCCGGCGCTTTCCGTTAATCTCTAGGCCCGCGCTTCATCCGGCAAATCGCGGGCGGATAATACATGGTCCGGCAGTGAAATTTGACCGATTCCGCAAGTATCTCAGGGATTTTTTATTGGCCGCCGCTGTGGCCAAACTAGGGCTTGGCACGGCGGGAACTTGTCCTTTTCAGTTGCCGGATCCCGCCGTCGCCAGACGTTTCGCCAGAAATGCGTCGATTGCCTGCGACATCGCCCCCACGGTGCGGTTACGCCAGGCCTCCGATACCAGATGCTCACGGTCGCCCTTGTTGGAGACATAGCCGAGTTCGACCAGCACCGATGGTACATCGGGCGCCTTGAGCACCCGGAAGCCGGCCGACTTCAGGGGATGCTTGTGCATCCTGACCGTGGTCTTCATTTCGCCCATCAAGATGCGGGCAAACCGGTTGGAAAAGGTCCGGGTTTCCCGTTGCGCCAGGTCGATCAGGATGTCGGCCACTACCGGCTCGTCGCTCATCGTCACGCCGGCGATGGCATCCGAGCGGTTTTCTGCTTCCGCCAGCCGTTCGGCTTCCACGTCGGAGGCCTTGTCGGAAAGGGTGTAGATGGTGGCGCCCTGTGCATCGCCCTCGCCGCGCTTCAACGCGTCGGCATGGATCGACACCAGGAGCGCCGCCGACTGGCCGCGCGCGATGCGCACGCGCTCGTCGAGCGGGACAAACGTGTCGTCGTCGCGGGTCATCACCACCCGGTATTTGCCTGACTTCTGCATGCGGTCGCGCAGCGCGAGCCCAAAGGTCAGCACGAGGTTCTTCTCCGTCAAATCGCCGCCGCCCGCCTGGGTGCCGTTGTCGGGGCCGCCATGGCCGGGATCGATGACGATCACCGGACGATTGTCCGGCGGTCCGGCCGGTTTGGCCGGCGTGGCGGGCGATACTGCCGCCTTGGCTTCGCCGAGGGCGGGACGCAGTTCGGGACGTGCTTCGCCCGCGAGCGCCTGCATGAAAGCGGCACGATCGACTTCCGTCAGTTCCAGCACCAGTCGCGGCGGCTGACCGTTGGCGGCTTCCAGCAGATAGGAACTGGAGACCTTCGCCGGCCCCGTGAGATCGAAGACGATGCGCGAGCCGCCGGGCATCACCAGCCCGTAGCGGAACGCCTTGATCAGTCCTCGCCCCGCCGTGCCGACGCCGGCCGGCAGCTGAAAGCTGACCTGGGGAATGTCGATCACGACCCGATAGGGGTCGGCCAAGGTGAAGACGCGGTGCTGAATCGGCTTGTCGAGATCGAGGATGAAGCGGGTCTGCGCGGCGTCACCGGCCAGGCGCGCATCGGATGCGATCGGGAAATTGGAGGCGGCAAAAGGCGTCGGCTGGCCTTCGGCGGCACGGGCTGGAACCCGACCGGCACACACCATTGCTGCGGCGCACAAGAGCGCAGAACCCAGCAAAACATGGTGATTTGCGCGGCCCGCCAACGATCCACAGCCCCTCTGAAGGAGCCCTCTTTACCGCAATAAAACCACAGGGTTAATCAGACCTTAATGTCCTGACCGACAAAAGCTAGGAACTGTTGCACGCCCGCGACGCTCCTTGCACCTCACCTCTATTCAACGTATGTAAAAGCTGCTGAAGGCAATTTTCCGGTTGTGTCGCGTTCAGCCTCCCGGTGCCACGCCGGAAGCTCCAGGTCACGGAGATTTCCAGCGTTTTCCGATCCCTCCAGAGCCTGCGCTGCGCGCGGCTGACCAGGAGCGGCGGTTTCGAGCCCGAGCGGCGGTCCGTCCCAAGGCCACTATTCTGCTCCAGGGACGGTCTTTGATGTGGCGTAGCCGAGCATCCGGCCCCTCGGGGCTTTCGATGCACGATAAGCCGGCACGGCGCCCTCTGCGCTTGGCCGGGCCGACAGCGAGTTACCAGGCGGAGCACTGCCGCCGCTGTTTTTAGACGGGCCGACGCTTGATGCGCCAGACTGTGTTGCCGAGCCAGATCCACGAAGCAAACGCGAAGCCGCGGCCTGCTTTCGTGCGATCCCGTTCGGCGCGGCGCCCCGGGTTGCGATTTGGCCTTCCCCTCACCCCCGAATCAGGTGGACCGTCGCGTCCCAGGCCAGCGCAGTTTGCGCGCGCCATGAAACGCGCCCGCCGCCGTCATGAGTTCCAAGATGCCCAACAAAATGTTGATCGATGCCACCCACCCGGAGGAGACCCGGGTCGTCGTGGTTCGCGGCAATCGAGTCGAAGAGTTTGATTTCGAGACCGCCCAGCGCAAGCAACTGCGCGGCAACATCTACCTCGCCAAGGTCACCCGCGTAGAGCCGTCGCTGCAGGCCGCCTTCATCGAATATGGCGGCAACCGGCACGGCTTCCTGGCCTTCAGCGAAATCCATCCCGACTACTACCAGATCCCGGTCGCCGACCGTCAGGCGCTGATCGAGGCCGATGAGCGCGCCCATCGCGAGGCCGAGGAGGAGAACGAGAACCGTTCGCACCGCCGCCGCTCGCGTCATCGCAATGCCCGCCGCCGCGGCAATGGCGATCGCGTCCGCAGCGAGATCGTCGAGGAACAGCTGCAGCCGGGCGATGCACCGCCCGGGGAGCATGTCGAAGGATTCTCTCCCGAGCACGGCTACGCAGAACCGCCGGACGAGGCCGGCCAGCATCTGGAAGCGCCGGAGCCGATCGCGGTGGAATTCGGTTCCGAGCCCGCGGGCGAAGGACGCTCCGCGCATCACCAGCAAGAGCCGGAACGTGAACTCTATGAGCAGGCGGCGCCGGCCGATCCGGTTGCCGCCGTCATCGAAGAATCCGTTGCATCGGCCTCGCCGGAGTCCGCGGCTTCCGTCGAGATCGAATCTGAGCGTGCCGCCCGGGAGCAGGTTGAGGAAAACTTCGCCCACGCCGAGGACGCCGCCCGCGCCGAAACCGCGCACGCCGAAGCAGGCGAGTTTCATCCTGACGAGCATGCGCTGCAGCCGGCAGGCGACGAACACCACGACGACGAGGACGATGAAGGCGAGGAGACCGAGGAAGAGGAAGTCGTCGAATCCGTCGGCGGTGACGACGTGCTGGAGGAAGTGCCGGAACGCCCGTTCCGTCCACGCCGTCAGTACAAGATCCAGGAAGTGATCAAGCGCCGGCAGGTCATGCTGGTCCAGGTGGTCAAGGAAGAGCGCGGCAACAAGGGCGCGGCGCTGACGACCTACCTGTCGCTCGCCGGCCGCTATGCCGTGCTGATGCCCAACACCGCCCGCGGCGGCGGCATCAGCCGCAAGATCACCTCCGCCCAGGACCGTTCGCGGCTGAAGGAAGTGGTGCAGGACCTCGACGTGCCCGAGGGCATGGGGATCATCCTGCGCACCGCCGGCGCCTCGCGCACCAAGCCCGAGATCAAGCGCGACTTCGAATATCTGATCCGCATGTGGGAAACCGTGCGCGACATGACGCTGAAGTCGCAGGCCCCCACCCTGGTCTACGAGGAAGGATCGCTGATCAAGCGCTCGCTGCGCGACCTCTACAACAAGGAGATCGACGACATCATGGTGGCCGGCGAAGGCGGCTACCGCGAAGCGCGCGACTTCATGAAGATGCTGATGCCGTCGAACGTGAAGTCGGTGAAGCAGTATCGCGACGGCCAGCCGCTGTTCTCGCGGATGGGCGTCGAAAGCCAGCTCGACGCGATGTTCTCGCCGACCGTGCAGCTGCGTTCCGGCGGCTATATCGTCATCAACCAGACCGAGGCGCTGGTCTCGATCGACGTCAACTCGGGCCGCTCGACACGCGAACATCACATCGAGGACACCGCGCTCAAGACCAATCTGGAGGCGGCCGAGGAGGTCGCGCGGCAGCTTCGACTGCGAGACCTCGCCGGCCTGATCGTCATCGACTTCATCGACATGGACGAGAAGCGCAACAACCGCTCGGTCGAGCGCAAGCTTTCCGACTGCCTGCGGCAGGATCGCGCGCGGATCCAGGTCGGCCGCATCTCGCATTTCGGCCTCTTGGAAATGTCGCGCCAGCGCATCCGCGCCAGCGTGCTGGAATCCTCGACCGAGCCCTGCGCGCAATGCGGCGGCACCGGCCACGTCCGCTCCGTCTCCTCGGTTGCGCTGCAGCTGCTGCGCGGCATCGAGGAAATCCTGATGAAGGGCGCGACCCATAACCTCAATGTGCGCACCCGCACCGACGTTGCGCTCTACGTTCTCAACCACAAGCGCGGCCATCTGCGCGACCTCGAGAACAGTTTCAAGGTCTCGCTTGCGGTCGTTGCCGATCCCACCGTGAGCGGTCAGCAATCCTTCATCATCGATCGCGGCGAGCAGGTCCACACGCTGGAAGCGGCCAAGGCGTTGCTTGCGGCGCAAGCGGCAAGCTCTCCCTCGCAGGAAGAGGACGTCGAGGACGAGGAAGAAGCTTTCGATATCGAGGTGGAATCCGAGATCGAGACCGACGAGACCGAAGGCCTTTCCGACGAGCAGCCGGCGGCGGAGGAAGCCGGCGGCGAAGGTGACGGACAACGGCGCCGCCGGCGACGACGACGCCGTGGCCGCGGCGGCGAAGCGCGCGAAGGCGCCCAGCCGCGCGACGACGCCGAGGTCGTGCAGGCCGCCATGGCCGAGCCGGCGGAAAGCAATGCCGACGAAGGATTCTCGGACGAAGAGGAATCCGACGACCAGCCGGCCTTTGCCGGTGCCGATCAGGGCCAGAATGGCGAGCGGCGCGCACGCCGCCGTGGACGCCGCGGCGGCCGCCGCCGGCGCGGGGGCGGACGCGACGAAGGTCTTGCCGGATCGATCAGCGACGAACTCGCCCCACCGCCCGTATCGGAAGCGGTCGCCGCCGTTGCCGATTTCGACGGCGGTCAGGGTTCTGCGCCCCCGACGATCGTGCAGCAGCCCGAGCCCGTCGGGCAGACCGAGCCCGAGCCCCGGCCAGCCGCGGTGGCCGCGCCGGCGGCCGACGAGATTACGGCAGAGGAAAAATCCGCGCGGCGCCGTTCCACGGTACGCGAGAAGGTGAGCTTTACCTCCGGCTCCGCGCCGGACACCGCCCCCGCAATGCCGGCCGCGATCGAGCAACCGGCAGCGGCACCCGCGTCGGAAGAAGACGCCACGCCCGGCGCAAGCGACCAGCCGCGCAAGGCCGGCTGGTGGTCGCGCCGCTTCGGCGGCGGATAGGCACGGACGATAATGAAAAAAACCGCCCGGCAAAGCCGGGCGGTTTTCTTTTTGGCGGCGCCTCTTGGCCGACCTCGGCGGTCAGCCGGTGGTAATCGCTGTTTCCATGTCGGTCGGATCGATGTCCTTCGACAGATTCGCCTTCAGTTTGTCGCGATCGAGTTCGCCCTCCCACCAGGCCACGACGACGCAGGCAACGCCATTGCCGCAGAGATTGGTGAGTGCACGGCATTCGCTCATGAACTTGTCGATGCCGAGCACGATGGCCATGCCCGGCACCAGCCGCGGATCGACCACCGCCAGCGTCGCCGCCAGCGTAATGAAGCCCGCACCTGTAATGCCTGACGCGCCCTTCGAGGTCAGCATCGCCACGACGAGAATCGTGATCTGCTGGCTCAGGGAGAGCTCGAAGCCCAGCGCCTGCGCGATGAACAGCGTTGCCAGCGTCATGTATATGTTGGTGCCGTCGAGGTTGAAGGAATAGCCCGTGGGCACCACGAGGCCGACCACGGATTTCGAGCAGCCGAGCCTCTCCAGTTTCTCCATCAAGGACGGCAGCGCGCTTTCCGAGGACGAGGTACCGAGCACGATCAAAAGCTCGTCCTTGATGTAGGCGAGGAACTTGAAGATCGAGAAACCCGCCATGCGCGCGATCAGCCCGAGCACCACGAACACGAACAGCGCGGCGGTGAGGTAAAAGGTCAGGATCAACCCGATCAGGTTGAGGATCGCGCCGGTCCCGAACTTGCCGATGGTGTAAGCCATCGCGCCGAACGCGCCGAGCGGGGCGGCCCGCATCACGATCGAAATCACGCCGAACACGCCGTGCGCGGCATCGTCGACGAACGATCGCAGCGTATGGCCGCGTTCTCCGAGGCTCATGATGGCGAAGCCGAACAGGATCGAGAAGAACAGCACCTGCAGGATCTCGCCTTGCGCGAAGGCGCCGACCACGGTGTCGGGGATGATATGCAGGATGAAGTCGACGCTCTTCTGCGCCTCGGCCTGCTTGGCGAAGCCGGCGACCTTGGCCGCGTCCGCCGCCGCACTGCCGAACCCGGCGCCGGGCCGCACCAGGTTGCCGATGACGAGGCCGATCACCAGCGCAAAGGTCGACACCACCTCGAAATAGACCAGCGCCTTGACACCGATGCGGCCGACCTTCTTGGCGTCCTGGATATGGGCGATGCCCGACACCACAGTGCAGAAGATGATCGGCGCGATGACCATCTTGATCATCTTGATGAAGCCGTCGCCCATCGCCTTGATCCAGTCGTTGGTGGCGAGGTTCGGCCAGAGCCAGCCGACCACGGCCCCGAGCACGATGGCGATCAGCACCTGAACGTAGAGAATTTCGTACCAAGGTTTTTTTGCCGGACGCACCGGCGCATCGGCCGTAATCGTAGCCGCCATGACGTTTGCTCCCCCTCGTTTCGCGGTCCGCTTCGACTTTTGTGCGCGGCGGAACGCCGCACACAGCCAAGCGGAATCACGCGCGCGGAGTCAATGGCGGGCGGAGGTTTTTCCGCTCCCCGGCATTCTCGACGGTATTATTGGCCGAGCCAGCGCGAGAGCCGCGACACCGCCTCCCGCATCTCCTGGGCGGAACGCGCATAGGAGAAGCGGATGAAGGCGCGGCCATGGACCGGATCGAAATCGACCCCCGGCGTGGCGGCGACGCCCGCCTTCTCCAGCATGGCCTTGGCGAATTCAAAACTGTCCGCGGTGAAATCCGATACGTCTGCGTAGAGGTAGAATGCGCCGTCCACGGGCAGGAACTTGGTGAGGCCCGCACGCGGCAAGCCCTCGATCAGGATCCGGCGGTTCTCCTCGTAGCCGTGCTTGATCGCCTCCATCTCGTCGCGTCCCTCGAAGGCGGCTTCAGCCGCGATCTGCGACAGCGTCGGCACGGAAATCGATAGATTCTGCTGCAACCGCTCGATCGGCCGCACCAGCGGTTCGGGCACCACCATCCAGCCGACCCGCCAGCCGGTCATGCAGAAATATTTCGAGAAAGAATTGATGACGAGCGCGTCCGGCGAAAGCGAGGCGGCGGTTACGGCGGGAAAGGCATAGTCGAGGCCGTGATAGATTTCGTCGGAGATGAAGCGGATGCCGGCACTGGCGGCGGCATGCATCAAGCTCGTCAACGCCTCGCGCGACATCATGGTGCCGGTCGGATTGGCAGGGCTTCCGACCAGCGCGCCCTGCAGCGGCGCTTTGCGATGCGCCGCAAGCAGCGCTTCGCCCGTGAGCGCATGCCGGGTTTCGCTCGTGGTCTCGATCAGCACCGGCTCGCAGCCCAGCGCCGTGAGGATATGGCGGTACGGCGGATAGCCGGGAACCGTCACGGCGACGCGGTCGCCCGGCTCGAACATCGCAAGAAAAGCCAGGATGAACCCGCCGGAAGAACCGGTGGTGACCACGATGCGTTCGGCCTCGACTTCGCAGCCATAGGCCTCGCGATAGTGCCGCGCGATGCGCGCGCGCAGCGAGGGGATGCCGAGCGCTGAAGTGTAGTCGATCCGTCCCTGCTCCAGCGCCGCATGTGCGGCCGATATCGCCGTCTTGGGCGCAGGCGCCGCCGGCTGGCCCACTTCCATGTGGATGACATGGCCGCCCGCAGCCTCGATTCGTGCCGCCGCGGCCATCACGTCCATCACCATGAAAGGCGGAACTTCGCTGCGTTTCGACGCCGTCAGCAGGCGTCCGGCCGAACCGCTTCCGGCCAAACCTCTTGCGGCCAATTCTCTCAGTGTCGCATCGCGCATGGATATCTGCTATCTGACCCCGGCATATGCCGAAAACGGGGGTGGTGGTGCCCCGAACTAGCCTTATTCGGCGGTTTCTAAGGACATATCGCCTCCAGGGGCTGTCGCCAATCACTATCGACCGTTTCATGCTCGCCATCGCGCCCCATAGCCGGACCGCAAGGATCATCGCGCTCGCCGCTGCGCTGGCGACGGCGGCTGCGCCGACGGCCGCCATGGCCCAGGGCGGCATCCCTCTGATCCGTGACACCGAAGCCGAGCAGCTGCTGCGCGACTACACGCGCCCGATCCTGCGCGCCGCGGGCCTGGAGAAGCAGAACATCCAGATGGTCATCATCAACGATGTCAGCTTCAACGCCTTCGTCGCCGACGGCCGCCGCATCTTCGTCAACACCGGTGCGCTCCTGCAATCGGAGACGCCGAACCAGATCATCGGCGTGCTCGCCCACGAAACCGGCCATCTCGCCGGCGGCCATCTTGCGAAAATCCGCGAGCAGCTCGCCAACGCGCAAACCCAGCTGATCATCGCCATGCTGCTCGGCGCCGGCGCCATGGTGGCGGGCGCCCGCAGCGGCAATCCCGGCAGCGGCCTGACGCAGGCCGGTGCCGCCGCCGTGCAGGCACCGCAGGAGATGATCCGCCGCAACCTGCTCTCCTACCAGCGCCAGCAGGAGGAGAACGCCGACCGCGCCGGCGTCAAATATCTGACCGCGATCGGTCAATCGCCGCGCGGCATGTACGAGACCTTCAAGCGCTTCACCAGCGAGAGCCTGTTTGCCGCGCGCGGCGCCGACCCCTACATGCAGTCGCACCCGATGCCGGCCGAACGCGTTGCCGCGCTCGAGGAATTGGCGCGCTCCAGCCCCTATTGGGACAGGAAGGACGATCCGGCGCTGCAGCTGCGCCACGACATGGTGCGCGCCAAGATCTCCGCTTTCATGGAAAGGCCGGACACGGTCTATCGCCGCTATCAATCTTCCAGCAGCACCCTGCCGGCCCGCTACGCCCGCGCCATCGTGACCTACCGGCACGGCGACCTGCGCTCGGCCGTCGCCCAGATCGACGCATTGATCCAGGAGCAACCGAACAATCCCTACTTCCAGGAGCTGCGCGGTCAGGCGCTGCTCGAGGGCGGCCGCCCGGTGGAGGCGATCCCGCCGCTGCGCAGGGCGGTTCAGCTTTCGCACAATGCCCCGTTGATCGAGATGCTGCTGGGCCAGGCGCTGGTCGCGGCCAACAACAACGCCTACACCGATGAGGCGATCGCCATCCTGCGCGCGGCGGTGTCGCGCGAGACCGAGGCGCCGCTCGGCTATTCCCAGCTCGCCATGGCCTATGGCCGCAAGGGCGACTACGCCCAGGCCGACCTCGCCTCCGCGCAGGCCGCCTATCTGCGCGGCGACAACAAGACGGCGCGCGAGCTTGCCTCCCGTGCCAAGACCCGTTTCGCCATCGGAACCCCCGGCTGGGTCAAGGCTGACGATATTGTGAGCGCCAGGCCGCCTCCCGGGCAAAGAAACAACTAGCCGTAAACTTTGCCGGGGTTAGTACGTATTGCGTACAGGGGACCGTCGGCCCGCCCCCTCGCCGATTGCTTGAAAAGGAATAGGAAATGCCTTCGTTCCGCCTGCTCGCCCCAGCCCTGCTCGCCTTCGCCCTCGGCGTTGCGCCTCAGGCCGCGCCAGCCCAGAGTTTTTCCGACGTCCAGCGCGGCGATATCGAAAAGATCGTCCGCGAGTACATCATCGCCCATCCGGAAGTGCTGGAAGAGGCGATGGCCGAGCTGAGCAAGCGCCAGGCACTGGCGGAAGCCGAGAAGCATCAGGTCACGATCGCCAAGAATTCCGATGCCATCTTCAACTCGCCGCGCGGCGTCATGCTCGGCAACAAGGACGGCGACGTCGCCTTCGTCGAGTTCTTCGACTACAACTGCGGCTATTGCAAACGCGCCATGAGCGACATGCTCGAGTTGATGAAGAGCGACGCCAAGCTGAAAGTGGTGCTGAAGGAATTCCCGGTGCTCGGCCAGGGCTCGGTCGAGGCCGCGCAGGTTGCGGTCGCTGTGCGCATGCAGGATCCCACCGGCAAGAAATATCTCGAATTCCATCAGAAGCTGCTCAACGGGCGCGGCCAGGCCGACAAGGCGCGCGCGCTGGCCGCGGCCAAGGACGTCGGCGTCGACATGGCCAGGCTCGACAAGGATATGTCCAGCCCCGAAGTGCGCGCTACGCTGGAAGAAAACCTGAAGATGGCGGACTCGCTCGGCATGAACGGCACGCCGAGCTACATCATCGGCAAGCAGGTCGTGATCGGCGCGGTCGGCCTCGATGCCCTGCGCGAGAAGATCAGCACCGCACGTTGCGGCAAGGCGACTTGCTGAGACATAGGCCGTATCGTTTGCAGTCCCAGTTCGAAGGCCGGCGCTTGCGCCGGCCTTTTCGCTTGCGTCGCCTTCGCGGCATTGCGGTTCATCGGCGGTTCAGCAAAGAAATCCGGCGGAACCGCCGTCGTTCCGGAACATCCCTCCGCGCGCTTCGTTGTCGGTCCGGGCAATGAACAGCACTGGAGGAATAATCTATGACCAATCGCTTCCTGATTTCGGTTGCCGCGGCCGCGTTGATTGCAGGCACCGGCTTTGCGAACGCGCAAGGCGCCGGCGGCGCCATGAACCAGGGCGGTTCCGCCGCCCAGCACAGCGCGCCGGCCGCCGGCGGCGGTGCAGCGCCGTCCCGCGAATCCGCTCCTCCTTCCGGCATGACATCGGGCCAGTCCGAAAAGGCGGCGCCCGGCGGCAAGCATGCTGAAGACATCAAGGGCGGCAAGGACATGAAGGCCGAGGGCCGCGAAGGCAGGGAAAAGAGCACGGTCGGCCAGGCGCCCGAAAAGAGCGGCTCGCCCATGCAGCGCGACGAGAAAATGGGACGCGACAAGAATGCCCCGTCCAGCGCGCAGGGCCGCGAGGACCGCATGAACGCGCAGAAGGGGTCGACGGACCAGAAGGGTTCGATGGACCAGAAGGGCGCCCAGACCACCCCGAGCAGCGGCTCGCAGACGACAACCGGCAACGCCGCCACGTCAGCGCGCGTCGCAGCGCCCCCGCCGGAGAAGCAGACCCAGATCGTTTCGGCGATCAAGTCGGAGCGGATCCAGGAGACCAACATCAACGTGAACGTATCGATCGGCACCGTTCTGCCGGCGTCGGTTCATTTCGTCCCGCTACCGCCGCGGATCGTCGAGATCTATCCGGAGTGGCGCGGCTATGAGGTGGTGCTGATCCACGGCCGCTACGTGATCGTGCGTCCGGCGACCCGCGAGATCGTCTACATCATCGAGGGCTAACCGCTTCGAAATCACGCCGAAAGGGGTGGGCAGCAATGCCCACCCCTTTTTGCTTGGCGGCACGGCCGGCCGGAGCATCCTCGGCCTTGGTTAATTCAAGTATTTCCACGGCTTTTGCGGGATTTTTCGGCAAGTGGATGAGGCGCCTGGACGGCCGGCCCGCGGGCCTGGAGGCTTCCCCTTGGCCGTGTAGTTACCTATAACGCGCCCCACCCACAGCCACCTTGCCGGGAATTTCATGGCCAAGGCTTCCGCCGAAACAATCTACGTGCTCAACGGCCCGAACCTCAATCTGCTCGGAATCCGCGAGCCGGAGAAATATGGCAACTTCACGCTTGCCGATGTCGAGAGGCTCTGCGTCGAGACGGCCGCGCAATACGGATGGAAGGCCGACTGCCGTCAATCCAACCGCGAGGGCGAGCTGGTCGATATCATCCATGAGGCGCATGCGAAAAAGGCCGTTGGCATCGTCATCAACGCCGCCGCCTATTCGCACACCTCGATCGCCTTGCACGATGCGATCAAGGGCGTGAACATTCCAACGGTGGAAGTTCACATCACCAATGTTCACGCCCGCGAGTCTTTCCGGCATCATTCCTTCACGGCCATGGCCGCCTTTGCCAGCCTGACCGGCTTCGGCATCGAAGGCTACCGGCTCGCAATATCGGGGCTTGCCGCCAAGGTCGGCGCCAAGAAGGCCAACTGACTTCCAGGAACTAATGCCTGACGCACTTTGCCGTCACCACACAGAAAGCTTCGGAAACACGATCATGGCGCGCCAGCCTGCCGACAAATCCTCCAAGACTGACGACAGCGCGCTCATCCGCGAGCTCGCTCTGCTGCTGGATGAGACCAGCCTTACCGAGATCGAGATCGAGCGTGCAGGCCTGCGTCTGCGCGTGGCCCGGAACATCGGCTTCGCCGCATCCGTCCCCCCCGCCTATGCGCCGGCGCCGGTCGCCGCGCCTGCCGCTTCAGCCGTTCCGTCCGCGGCTTCCGCGGCCGATCCTGCCAAGCATCCGGGCGCCGTGCCCTCCCCGATGGTCGGCACCGCCTATTGGTCGCCCGAACCCGGCGCCAAGCCGTTCGTCGAGGTCGGCAGCCGCGTCACCGCCGGACAGACGCTGCTCATCATCGAAGCCATGAAGACGATGAACCAGATTCCGTCGCCGCGCGCCGGCACGGTGACGCAGATTCTCGTCGAGGACGGCCAGCCGGTCGAGTTCGGCGAGCCGCTGATGATCATTGAATAGCAATCGTCCACGTCAGGCGCCGTGATGTTCGACAAGATTCTCATAGCCAATCGCGGCGAGATCGCGCTTCGCGTGCTGCGGGCCTGCAAGGAACTCGGCATATCGACCGTCGCGGTGCATTCCACCGCCGACGCGGACGCCATGCATGTGCGCCTTGCCGACGAGAGCGTCTGCATCGGCCCGCCGCCGTCGAAGGACAGCTATCTCAACATCCCGGCGCTGCTGGCGGCCTGCGAGATCACCGGCGCGGATGCCGTGCATCCCGGCTACGGCTTCCTTTCCGAGAACGCGCGCTTTGCCGAAATCCTCGCCGAGCACAATCTGGAATTCATCGGCCCCAAGGCCGAGCATATCCGCCTGATGGGCGACAAGATCGAGGCCAAGAAGACTGCAAAGCGCCTCGGCATTCCCGTGGTCCCCGGCTCCGACGGCGCGGTGACGGCGGAAGAAGATGCGATGGCGATCGCAAGGGAGATCGGCTTTCCCGTATTGGTGAAGGCGGCCGCGGGCGGCGGCGGGCGCGGCATGAAGGTCGCTCACAGCGCCGAACATCTGGCGCTCGCGCTGTCGACGGCGGCCAACGAGGCCAAATCAGCCTTCGGCGATGCCTCGGTCTATCTGGAAAAATACCTGACCAAGCCGCGCCACATCGAAATCCAGATCCTCGGCGACGGCCGCGGCGGCGCCATCCACCTCGGCGAGCGCGACTGCTCGCTGCAGCGCCGCCATCAGAAGGTCTGGGAAGAGGGCCCCTCGCCCGTGCTGTCGGCCGCCGCGCGCGCCAGGATCGGCGAGACCTGCGCCAAGGCGATGCGCGACATGAAATATCTCGGCGTCGGCACTATCGAATTTCTCTATGAGGACGGCGAGTTCTATTTCATCGAAATGAACACCCGCATCCAGGTCGAGCATCCCGTCACCGAGAGCATCACCGACATCGACCTCGTGCTGGAGCAGATCCGCATTGCCGCCGGCGGAGACCTTCCCGCCAGGCAGGACGAGATCGCTATCATCGGTCACGCCATCGAATGCCGCATCAACGCGGAGAACCCGCAGACCTTCCGCCCCTCTCCGGGCCGGATCAGCCAGTTTCACCCGCCCGGAGGGCTGGGCGTGCGCATCGATTCCGCAGTCTACCAGGGCTACGTCATCCCGCCCTACTACGATTCCCTCGTCGGCAAGCTGATCGTCCACGGCAAGACCCGCCAGGAGTGTCTGATGCGGCTGCGCCGCGCGCTGGACGAGATGGTGGTGGACGGCATCGAAACCACGCTGCCGCTGTTCCGCGCGCTGGTGCGCGAGCCCTCGATCATCGACGGCGACTACCACATTCATTGGCTCGAACAGTATCTGGCCGGCTAGCGCCCCACGCCCGGCCGGTCCCCATCGAAAAAAGTTCCCTTTGACTGGAACCATCCCGTGACCGGAACGTTGCCGGCTCAGGGGATTTTTCTGTCAGGGGCATCCATTCCGCTTTGCCAATGCCTTCAGCCAAACCTGATGCCTCGCGCCGGCGCGCGATAGGCCAGATTGTCCTGCTTTCGGCGGGATTTCTGGTGTTGGTTGCCATCAGCATCGCTTCCATCCTGCTGGTCAACAAGGCACGCGACGACAGCGGCTGGGTCACCCACACGGTGGAGGCGGAGAACCAGATCAATGCGCTGCTGCTGGAGGTGCGCCGCGCCGAAAGCGCCGCACGCGGCTTCCTTTTGACCCAGGGCCCGGAGTTTCTCAGCGACCACGAGGCCGCCGTCGCCAACATCATCCCTTACGCCGACAAACTCGCGCAGATGACCGGCGACAACCCGGCTCAATCGCACAACATCGAGAAACTGCGGTCGGCGCTTACGACGAGGCTCGACCAGTTCCAGCGGGAGATGAATTTCGTCAAGCAGAACAATCCTGCTGCGGCGACGGCACTCGTGAGGGAGGCTGCCGCAGGAAACACCAGCACCACCATCCGCGATGTCGCCGCCGCGTTGCACAGCGAGGAAGAGCGGCTGCTGGCGATGCGCACGCTGAACGCCGACCGCAGCCAGATCCTTGCCTCCAGCGTCACGATCGCCGGCTCGGGAATGGTGATTGTGCTGGCGGGAATCTCGCTCTTTCTGCTGCGCCGCTCGTCGCACGCCCGCGACGTGGCCGAGGCGAAGCTGCGCGACATCAATCTCAATCTTGAATCCACTGTCGACGAGCGTACCGCAGATCTGCGCGAGGCTAATGACGAGATCCAGCGCTTTGCCTATATCGTCAGCCACGATTTGCGCTCGCCGCTCGTCAACATCATGGGCTTCACCAGCGAACTCGAAGAGCTGCGCACCGACATTTTCCGGCGCATCGCGACTCTCGGCCAGGTCGCGGCACTGGTACCGGCGTTGCCCGAAGGCGCCACCGGCAACGCCGAGCCGGAGCTGGAAGGCGCGGACAAGAAGCTTTCCGATGATTTCGTCGAGGCGCTGGGTTTCATCAAGTCGTCGATCGCCAAGATGGACCGCCTGATCTCGGCTATCCTCAACCTCACGCGCGAGGGCCGCCGCGCGTTCTCACCCGAACGTATCGACATGGGCGAACTGATGGAGAGCATCGGCGCCACCGTGGCGCACCAGGTCGAGGAGGCGCAAGCGACGATTCGCGTCGGCGCGCTGCCGAGCATCGTCAGCGACCGGCTTGCGCTGGAGCAGATTTTCTCCAACCTGATCGACAATGCGCTGAAATATCTGAAGCCCGGCGTACCCGGCGACATCGAAATCCGCGGCCGTACCAAGCTCGGTTTCGCCATCTTCGACGTGATCGACAACGGCCGCGGCATCGCTGCCAAGGACCACCAGCGCATCTTCGACCTGTTCCGCCGTGCCGGCATCCAGGACAAGCCCGGCCAGGGCATAGGCCTTGCCCATGTTCGCGCGCTGGTGCGGCGGCTCGGCGGGACCATGTCGGTCGCTTCGGAACTCGACCACGGCAGCACGTTCACCGTCACGCTGCCGCTCCACTGGAATGCAAGCAGGAACACCAGCCATGACTAATCCCGTCACCATCATCATGGTCGAGGACGACGAGGGGCACGCGCGCCTGATCGAGCGCAACATCCGTCGCTCCGGCGTCAACAACGAGATCATCCCGTTCACCGACGGTACATCTGCGGTGAATTACCTGTTCGGCCAGAACGGAACCGCCAGCGCACGCAAGGGGCAGGCCCTGCTCGTGCTGCTCGATCTCAACCTGCCCGACATGACCGGCATCGACATACTCAGGCGCATCAAGGAAAACACTTTCCTGAAATCCACGCCCGTTGTGGTGCTGACCACTACGGACGATTCCCAGGAGATCAAGCGCTGTTATGAACTCGGCTGCAACGTCTACATCACCAAGCCCGTGAACTACGAAAGCTTCGCCAACGCCATTCGCCAGCTCGGCCTGTTCTTCTCCGTCATCCAGGTTCCCGACACCGCCGCATGACCGTGACGACGACACCCACCCTGCTCTATATCGACGACGACCCGGCGCTGGCCCGGCTGGTCGAGCGTGGCTTGACGCGGGCAGGCTTTTCAGTCGTGCATGCCGCCAGCGGTGATCGGGGGCTGGAGCGCCTCGCGCAGGGCGGCATCGACGTCATCGCGCTCGACCAGTACATGCCCGGGCTCGACGGCCTCGAGACGCTGGAACGCATCATGCAGATCGCGGACGCGCCGCCGGTGGTGTTCGTCACCGCATCGCAGGACTCCGCCATCGCCGTCACCGCGCTGAAAGCGGGCGCCGCCGATTATCTCGTCAAGGACACCGGCGGCGACTTCATCCCGCTGCTGCAGGTCGCAGCCCAGCACGCGATCCGCCAGGCCGAGTTGCAGCGCGCCCGCGACGAGGCGGAAGCCGAGGTTCATGCGGCGCGCGACCGTTTCGAGGCGCTTGCTGCCGAACGCGAGATGCTGCTGCGCGAGGTCAACCATCGCGTCGGCAACAGCCTGCAGATCATCGCTTCCCTGCTGCACCTGCAGGCCAGCGCGGCCGCCGAGGACGACGTCAAGGCTGCACTCACCAACGCCATGGGCCGTGTCGCGGCGGTGGCGCAGGTGCATCGCCGGCTCTATACCTCGCAGGATCTGAAGAGCGTGATGCTCAACCAGTATCTGGACTCTCTGCTGGAAGATCTGCGCCGCTCCGCCGAAGGCAACCGGATGTCGCGCCTGACGCTGAAGGCCGAAGCGGTCGAGATCGACCCCGACCGCGCGGTCGCCATCGGCATCATCGTCAACGAGCTGGTGATGAATGCGGTGAAATATGCCTATCCCGACGGGCCCGGCCCGATCCATGTCGAGCTGAGGGTGCAGGGCGACGAACTGGTATTGTCGATATCGGACGATGGGGTCGGTCTCGCCGCAAAGAGCGACCCGCGTTCGACCGGACTGGGCCAACGCATCGTCGGAGCAATGGCCGTAAAGCTCGACTCCTCCGTCGAGCGCGATCCCGCGCACGCCGGCACGCGCATGGTGCTGCGGCTCCGCCGCTGCGTTGCGCCCGCAAGGAGCCATGCTAGCGCAGCGGCCAGCTGAACGCCGGCGGCATTCCCTGCCGCACCGGAAAATCGCATATGCGCGACACCCAGCGAACCGCTTGACGGCAGATTGCACATGGGGTGAAGGGCCTCGGGCAGCGCAGAGAGTGGAGCGCAGCCCGGCGATCTCAGCTACGCCAGATCGTAGAGCAGCGCCTTGGCGTTCTCGAGGTCGGACATGTCAAAACCCTCAGTGAACCAGCCGTAGACAGACGCGACCAGATCCCGGGCTTCACCGTGCTTGCCCTGGTCGCGCCATAGGCTGGCAAGGCTGGCGGCGGCACGCAGCTCCCATAGCTTTGCCGACTGTCGCCGCGCAATGTCGATGGCCACCAGAAATTCCGCCTGCGCGCCCGCGAAATCCGGCATGCTTCCCTTCAGAAGCAGCTGGCCGCGGAGACGATGCAGTCCGGCCGCGCACCACAGCTCACCCGTTCCCTTGACGAAAGCGATCTGTTCATCCAGCAGGGCAAACGCCTCACCCGACTTGCCGTCTTTTTCCAGAGCTTCGGCGAGCGGAATAGTGAAGTTTGAGTTGAACAACGTCACTCCATTTGCGCGACGGGCGTCCAGGCCCTGGCGCATGAGCGTGATCGCTTCCCTGGCCTCCCCGCGCATCAGCTGCAGATGGCCTTCAAAGATGGGAACCAGCGCTGACCACTGCGGATACCCGTGTTCCCGAGTCAATGAGCGGAGTTCCTGTACGCAGAGCGCGAGCTGCGTATCGTTCCCGACGGCGAATGCCTGCGCGGCACCGAATGCCAGACATTGCGCCAACGTTGGCGCATGCGCCAACTGACGCGCCTGCCTCATCGCAGCTTCGCAACGGATGATCGCCTGGTCGGGATAGCCGAGAAACAGCAAAACCCGGCCAAGCACGGCCAGAGCGATGGCCTGGGGATCGGTGCCGGCGAAGCGGAGCAATTGAGGGTGTGTCGCCAAATCGTTGCGGCCGACCACTTCCTCCAGACTACGTCTGGCCGACTGCAACTCTCCCTCGTACGAATGGGTCAAACCGCGTGTGAAATACCCGAGGATCAAGCCGACTGCGTCGCCATGCGCATGACCGAACTCCAGGAGGTCCTCGACGACCCTGTGCGCCTCTGCAAATTGAGAGCGATTGGTGTGAAGAGACCACCTGACGCGGGCCGTCCTCAAAAGGAACTCCGGCGGCCGGCCGAGGCGATCCCAGAGATCCCGCGCACGGGCATATGCCTGATCGGTCTCGGCGGCAGCGAAGCCCTTCACCGCTATGAGCACAGGGCCTCGAGCGGATTGTACTTCCAGCTCCAGGCGATCGTGCTGGGGACCGTTTGGAAGCTGGGAAGCTGTCCCCATCGCCCTGTCGAGTAAAACCGCGGCCTCGGTTAGCGCCGAACGAACGACCGCCTGTTCGGAGGCCTTCAGATAGTGGCGCACGGCTTCCTCGATCATGCCCGCCTCGGCGCAGTGATGCGCGAGCAGTTCCGGCTTGACCTCGGCGCCGCTGCCTCCGACGGCGACGAGTTCTTTCACGATCGCCGCATGCAGCGCGCTACGGTGGCTGCGCAGCAGGCTGGCGTAGGCCGCATCCTGCACCAGCGCGTGCTTGAAGCGGTATGTGGCATCGGGCGGAACCCCGCGCTGAAAGATCAACTCCGCGGCTACGAGCTTGCCGAGGGCAGGCTCGAGTTCCTCAGTTGGCATCGCCGACACCGCGGCGATGAGCCTGAAGGGGAACTCACGTCCGATAACCGCACCGATTTGCGCTATGTTCCTCACTGGCGCGAGGCGGTCGAGCCGCGCCATAAGCGAAGCCTGCAAGGTCGTCGGAATCGCGAGCGAAGGCAGCAGCCCGTCGAGGACGTAGCCGCCGGCGGATTCTCGCAGATGACCGCTTTCGAGCAGCATGCTCGTCAGCTCTTCGATGAAAAGCGGCACGCCGTCGGTGTGTGCGAGTACCTGTTGGACGACGGCGTCCGGCAGCGTCTTGCCTTGGGCGATGCTCCCGATGATGCCGGCGCTATCGCGCCGCCCGAGGCGGCTCAAGGGCAGCATCGACACGTGCGGCTGACCGACCCAGGCCGGCTGGAACTCCGGCCGGAACGTGACGATCATCAGCACCTGAAGCTTGACGACACGGTCAACCAATTGATCGAGCAGGTCCAGCGATGTCGGGTCGATCCAATGGACGTCCTCGAATACGATCAGCACCGGACGGGACGCCGAGATCGCCTCCACCCGGCGCAGGAGAGCGCTGAGGATCATCTCTCGCTTGCGCTGCGGGCTGACGTCTGGCACCGGATAGCTACCCTCCGTCGGCACCGACAGGAGATCGGCCATCAACGCCAGATCGCGTGGCGCGCTGCCGCCCGTCGGCTCGAGCAAAACCTTGAGCTTGTCGAGTTTCGCTGCCGCGCTGTTGCCCGGCTCGAAGCCCGCGGAGCGCTCGAGCTGCGCAATGAACGGGTAAAGCGGGCTGTTGGGATGGTGAGGAGAACAGAAATAACGCATGCTCGCATGCGGCTCACCCGCGAGCGACGCGAGCAGGCTCTCGGCGATTCTGGATTTGCCGATGCCAGGTTCGCCGGAGAGCAGCACCACCCGTCCCTCGTTGCGCTTCGCTTGATCCCAGCGGCGCCGCAATAGATCCATCTCTTCCTGCCGGCCGACAAGCGGAGACAGCGCACCTGCGTGCCGCGCCTCGAACCGGCTGACGCCGGCCGCCTCACCACGCACCTGCCACGCCCGCGCCGGTTGGGACAGCTCGTTCCCCTCGCGGACCCCGAGTGCGCGACAGTCGAAACTCCGTCCCACAAGCCGCCGGGTGCTGCCCGCGATGACGAGCTCGCCGGGCGAAGCCATCGCCTGCATTTGCGCCGCGAGGTCTGGCGTCTCGCCGATCGCAACGGCTGGCGGAACGTCGGCGTCGCCCATCTGCTCGCCGACGACAACCACTCCGGTGGCAATACCGGCACGCGCCTGGAGGAGAATGCCGGAAGCGGCTTTCAGCGAGCCAACACCGGTCAGGATTGCAAGGCCGGCCCGCACGGCCTGACCGGCGTCGTCCTCATGCGCTTCAGGGTAACCGAAATAGACGAGCGCGCCATCGCTCTGGTACTGGGCGACAAATCCGTCGAATCGCACCACCGCATTGGCGATCCCTTTGTGGAAAGCAGTGATCGCATCGCGCATGTCCTCGGGGTCGAGGCGGGCCGAAAGCGGCGTCGAGCCGAACAACTTGCAAACCAGGATCGTCAGCAGTCGGCGCTCCGGGCCACCCGGGCGGATCGCCACCACAGACGAAACCGCATCGCTCCGCGCTCCAGAGTGCTTGATGTTCGCCTGCCCGTCGTGGTCTTCCCTGGCGTCGTCCACCGGCGGCACCGCAGCCGAAGGCCGGTCATGCTGCCGCGGCGCAGGTTTGGCGATATCCGCGAGAGCGGGGAATCCGCCTGACGACGGCTTGCCTCGCAGCTCGGCGACGAGCGATTTGGTCGCTACGTCGGGTTCCGTATTTAGTTCCCGCTTCAGCAGAGCTACGAGATCCTGATAATGAGTGAGCGCTTCGGCTCGGCGTCCGGTGGCCGCCAGCGACTGTACGACCAGCCGGTGGGCGTCCTCCCGAATATTGTTGAGCGCGATGGCACGCTGGCCGGCCTTGAGGGCATGTTCGGCACGCCCTGCGGCCAGCTCCTGTCCACCTAGCCCCACCAGGGCGCCCACGGCAAGTTCAAGCAACCTTTCGCGTTCGCCGGCGATCCATTCGCTCCAGTCCGCTTCACCGACAGTGACATCATCGATCAGTCGACCCCGGTAGAGATTTGTTGCCGCAGCCAGGGCCTCCCGGCTGCCCTCACGAACCAGGGTCTCGAAGCGGCGGACATCGCACGAAACGATCGCCGCATTCAACGAAACGACCTCGCCGTCGCCCTCCAGCGCATTCCGGCCAAGCACTTTGCGGAGCCGAAAGAGGGCCTGGCGCAGATTCTGTTTGGCCTGCGCTTCTAAACTCGAACCCCACAAAAGAGCCGTCAGTTTCTCCCGCGACTGCGGCCGACGGTTGCAGGCCAGAAAAGCCAGCAAGCCGGCAAGCTTCTTGCTCGGCAGTTCGACCACACCATCGGGCCCGGTCAATTCGAAGCCTCCCAGCAGCGAAAGACCGAACTTGGGGGCAGGCTCTCCTGCCATTGGCACAGGCGATATCTGCACGGCAATTCCCAGGGAAAATTCTTACTTTTTGTCTTGGTAGCCAATGAAAGTAACGCCGCAATAACGCCAGACTAACGCCGGCGCGTATGCTGGCAAGCTTCAATTGGTGCCATTCGATCGTTGGCCTGCAAATCTCCGGCCGCGAAAATCGGAGAACCATCATGCACTCCCATCTTGCTATCGCAACTGCGAGTGTCTTGCGCGTGAAGTTGGCGCTCTGCTGTATGCTCGAAGAGATGCCGTAATGGACACGGCCGACCCCGCAATCGGATTGGGGCAAATCCATGCCACGCCGTCATGGGGAACCAGGCACCCAAACAGTCGCGACGAACTCGCGACTGCTCTGGATCGAACGCCGACGATGCCGGATCTGCTCAAGCAAAGGGCACTGGAGCACAATTCGCTCGCTGAAATTCTGAACCACATCGCCATTGCCGTGTTCATCGTCGATCCGAAACAGCGTATCGTTTACAACAACGCAGCAGCTGTGGAATTGCTCGCGAAGGGCGATATCCTGACTTCCATTCGCGGCGTGCTCACCGCCAACGGCGCCCGCAACCAGAAAGGATTGCGTCGAGCGATACGGGCGCCGGAGCCGGATGCAAAATTGCTTCGCCTAGAAGCCGACAACAAGCGCGTCACGGCTGCGACGGTGCTGCCGCTGAGCAGCGGCCCGCACGCCGCTTACGACCAACCACACGCCGCGATTTTCGTGCACACTCGACCGTCGTTCGATGAGAATTCGGCGAACACGTTCGCGGCGACATTTGGACTGACAGGCGCGGAGAGCCGCATACTCTCGTCGTTGCTGGAAGGCCTGAACCTGACTGATATCGCGGCTCGCCATCGAATATCCATCAACACTGTCCGGACACACCTCAAGCACCTCTTCGAAAAGACCAACACCAAGCGTCAATCCGATTTGATACGCATCGCTTGGGCCGAGATTCCTCTCATTCGCAACACGCGGCGGAGAAACGCAAAGACGGCGGGGCGCTTGATCTCTTCTCGACCTGGTTCGCCCAAGCCGACGACGTGATCGAATGGTGTCGGGCCCGTGCCGACGATCGGGAAGCCCGGCCACGATCGGAGATTACTCGCTCGAACGGAATGCCTGCGATCAGGCTCATCGCAAGCTCGGCCAGCTCTTGAGATGGCCGACAGCGGCGATTTCGAACCGTGACGCGGGCTCAGGCCCGCAGTTGAACCACGAGCTTCGGAAGCATCCGTCCCGCTATCGAGCCTGACGGCGCGAGACCTGCATCGCGTGCGCCGAGGCGCCGATAGAACGGCGCGGCGTCGGGATCGGCCTCGATGATCATCCGCGAGGCGTCCATGGCGCGTGCAGCGTCGATCGCCCAATCGAAGAGTATGCTGCCGACGCCGCTGCGCAGCGCGGCTGGCTCGACAAACAATTTCTGCAGATCGGCGTCGGTCCCGATGCTTCTGACCTGAGCCACACCGAGGATGTCCGTTCCGCGCGCGGCGACCGCGATGCGCGAGGACATGAGATCGCCGGGATCGAACGTCAGCTCCGCCCTGCACGCGGCCATGAACGCCACGTCATAGCCCCACACGGCTTTCGAGCGCAGGCAAAGCTCGGATAGCGCGGGCAGTTCCTCGATCTCGGGGACGCGGATCAGAAGCTGCATGGACACCCGCCGGCTACAGCTTGTTGCCGACCACTTCGAGCCAGGGCAGCACGATGACCAACAGCCCGACAAAGAAGATCAAGCCGAAGATCAGGCCGAAGCCCCAGAACGCGCCCTTGCCGATATAGCCCGAGCCGTAATACATCGGCGCGGGCCCTGTGGCATAGGGCGAGATCACGCCCATCAGGCCGAGCGAATAGATGCAGAGCAGTGTCAGCACGTCCATCGGCATGCCGGGGATGCTCTTGCCGACCGCGAGCACCACCGGGAGGATCGCCGCCGTATGCGAGGTGATGCTGGAGAAGAAATAGTGCACCCAGAAGAAGAAGGTGACCAGCAGGATCAGTCCCATCGTCGGTGACAGGCCGGCCAGCGGCCTGGCGTAGCCTTCCGCCACCCATTTGATGAAGCCGATCTCGTTGAGGCCCGCCGACAGCGTCAAGAGCGAGGTGAAGTAGAAGAACACTTCCCACGCGGCCTTTTCCGCAACGATGTCGGCGAAGTCGATCACGCCGGTCAGCAGCATCAGCGAGATGATCACGAACACCACCATCGTGGCGTTGATGAAATTGCTGCCCAGGAAGGGCACGCTGATGTTGGGGTTGGAGCCGCAGATCCACAGGAACATCGCCAGCACCACCAGCGCCGCCATGATCCATTCATGGCGCGTCACCGGGCCCATGGCGGCGAGTTCACCCTTGCTCCACTCCACGATTTCCGGGCTTTCCTTGATTTCCGGCCGGCAGATCACATAGGAGAGCAGCGGCACCAGCAGCAGCAAGGGAATGCCGAGCGGTGCAAAGCCGATGAACCATTGCGACCAGCTCACCTCGATGTTGACGATCTTCCTGGCGATGCTTAGCGCCGCGCCGTTCGGCGCCAGCGCCGTAAGGAACAGCGAGCTGGTCACTGCCGTGGTCGCAAACGCCGTCCACATCACATAGGTGCCGATCCTGCCCGCGGTCGGCCCCGGCTCGGAACCATAGATGCGCGGAATGTTGTTGGCGATCGGGTAGATGGTGCCGCCAGAGCGCGCGGTATTCGACGGCGTGGCCGGCGCCAGCACGACGTCGGACAGCGCCACCGCGTAACCAAGCCCCAGCGTGCGCCGGCCGAGGCCGCGCACCAGGAGCAGCGCCAGCCTGCGGCCGAGCCCGCTCTTGCGGTAGCCGATCGAGAACACGAAGGCGCCGACGATCAGCCACACCGTTCCCTCGGAGAAGCCGCCCAGCATCCAGCGCAGCGCCTTGTTGGGATCATGCTCGACATAGCCGGAGATGCCGGCCAGCGTCAGCCCGATCAGGCCGATCGCGCCGACCGGCATGGACTCCAGGATCAGGCCGGTAATGACGGCCGCGAAGATCGTGAAATAATGCCACTGGTTGGGCTGCAATCCATCCGGAACCGGAATGAGATAGAGCACCAGCCATACCGCCAGCGGCGCAAACGTCTTCCAGCTGATCTTCACGGATGCCTCGTTTCGTCCCCACCGGGCATGTCGCGCGGGCCGTCAACGACGTTCGGCGCTGCCCTTGGGCGGAACCTAGCACAGCCGCTTGCCGGCCTGCTATCCTGCGCGCCATGACCTCGCGCGACTCCGCCTCCTCCGAAATCACGCCCGAAGTGTTGCTGCGCGCCTATGCCTGCGGGATTTTCCCGATGGCAGAGAGCGCCGAGGATCCGAGCCTGTTCTGGGTCGAGCCGGAGATGCGCGGCGTGATCCCGCTCGACGGCTTTCGCATCGCCTCGCGCCTTGCCCGCACCGTGCGCTCGGACGCCTTTACGGTGACGGCCAACACCGCGTTTTCCGCCGTCATCGCCGGCTGCGCCGCGCCGCAGGAAGGCCGCGAGGACACCTGGATCAACAAGCGCATCCGCGAGCTCTATTTCGGCCTGCACCGGCTCGGCCATTGCCACAGTGTCGAGGTCTGGCAGGACGGCGATCTCGCCGGCGGGCTCTATGGCGTCAGCCTCGGCCGCGCCTTCTTCGGCGAGAGCATGTTCCACCGCGTCCGCGACGCCTCGAAAGTGGCGCTGGTGCATCTGGTGGCGCGGCTGATTGCCGGCGGCTTCGAACTGCTCGACACGCAATATGTCACCGAGCATCTGAAAAGCTTCGGCGCCGTGGAGATCCCCCGCCGCCGCTACCGCGCGCTGCTCGATCGCGCGATCGCGGGCGAGCCGGCCGATTTCTGCGCGCTGCCGCCGGCCGAGCCGATCAGCGGCGCGCGCGCGCTCGAGATCATCGCCTCGCGCGGCTGATCATCAACGGAAGATGCCGAACAACCCGCCCGGTTGCTGCTGCGGCTGCGGAGGTGGCGGCGGCGCGCCATAGCCCGGCGGCGGCAGCGGACGCGGCGGCGCGGGTGCGGCCTGCTTCTGGGGCGGCGGGCGCTTCTGTTGCGGCGGTGGCGGCGGCGGCTTCGGCGGATCGGGTTGCGCGCTGACGATGGTCTGGTCGGGCCCTTTGCAGTCGGTCAGCCAGATGTCGTAGACGGGATGCTCGACGCCGTGCAGGCCGGGGCTCGCCGCATACATCCAGCCGGAGAAGATCCGCTTCACCTCGCCCTGCAGCGTGATCTCGTCGACCTCGACAAAAGCATCGGTGTTGGCGGCTTCCGTCGACGGCCGCGTGTAGCACACACTGGTCTTCACCCGCAGCGCGCCGAACTGCACGGTCTCGCCAATATCCTCGTCGAAATTGATGATGCGGCCGGTGATCTTGTCGAGCCCGGAGAAGGTCGCCTTCTTGTTGGTGACCTTGGTCGAGGGCGGCTCGCTCACCACTTCGTCACCGGGCTGGATGCTCGCCGGCGTCTGCGGCACGCCCTTGGGCTGGCGCTGGCCCGGCGGCAATCCCGGCAGCGGGCTCGGCCCGCCGGCGGGCGCGTTGGCGACACCCGGCTGCGGCGCGGCGCCGGGCTGCGGCGGCTGCACGGCAATGCCCGGCTGCTGACCCTGCGGCACCACGCTGGTCCCGGGCGGCGGCGCCAGCGGTTGCGACTGCACGGCGCCCGGCGGCGGAACGCCCTGCCCTGGAGCCACGGGACGGCTCGGCAACAGGCGGCCGCGCGGCAATTCCGGCACCTGCTCGTCGTCGTCGGGAAGCGGCTGTTGCTGTTGCTGCTGCTGGCCGCGCGGCACGGAGCCGGGCGGCCGCGGCGGCTGGTCGGAGAAAATATTGCCGATCTGCGCCTGCGCCTTCGGCGCATCCGCGACAACAAAGGCGGCGATCAGGGCCGCAAAACCGGTCAGGGCAAAGGTCCGAAACATCTCGCGGCTTCAAAAGGGCGAATCGGGTGACAGTGTACCTTGATCAGCCGCCCGCGCGGCTTCCGGTTAACACGCCGAATACGGCGGGGAAAGGGCGGTTTCGGCCGCACCGCGAGCCCTAGCCAGCCCCTGCCCCGCATGGAATAGTCTTTCCGCATTCGAAAACGCGCGGTCCCGCCGCACCGACAAGTCCGGACCAACCGGAACAACTGGGGAAACAGCAAAAATGCCCGATCGTATCCGACTGGACGGCAAGGTCGCCGTCGTCACCGGCGCGGCCGGCGTCATCGGCACCGCCACCATGCGCCTGCTTGCCGAGCGCGGCGCCCGCATCGTCGCGGTGGACCGCAAGAAGGCCGAGTTAAAGGCGGCCATCAAGGACCTGCCCGCCGCGGCCGATCCGCTGCTCGTCACGGCCGACGTCACGCGGGAGGAGGAAGTCGCCGAATACGTCCATGCCGCGCTCGACAAGTTCGGCACCGTCGACATCTTCTTCAACAATGCGGGCGTCGAGGGCGAGGTCAAGCCGATCCCCGACTATCCGCTGGAGAGCTTTCGCAAGGTGCTCGACGTCAATGTCGTCGGCGTCTTCCTCGGCATGAAGCATGTGCTGCCGACCATGCTGAAGAACAAGAAAGGCAGCATCATCAACACCGCTTCCATCGCGGGACTGATGGGCTCGCCGCTGATTGCGGTCTACAGCGCCAGCAAGCATGCCGTGATCGGCCTGACCAAGAGCGCCGCCTGGGAATGCACCGGCACCGGCGTACGGGTGAACTGCGTCTGCCCCGGCCTGATCGACAGCCGCATGCTGTCGACGATCTTGCAGGGCCGCGCCGGCGGCAACGAGCCGCCGCCGCAGGACAAGATCGTCGACCGCATACCGGCGCGCCGCCTCGGCCAGGCCTCTGAAGTTGCCGCGATCGTCGCCTTCCTCGCCTCCGATGATGCGAGCTACGTTTCGGGTTCGCACTACACGGTGGATGGCGGCCGCACGGCGGCGTGAGTTACTATTCCGTCATTCCGGGGCTCGCGAAGCGAGAACCCGGAATCTCGAGATTCCGGGTTCGATGCTGCGCATCGCCCCGGAATGACCAACAGTGAGGGAAGTCATGCCCGTCGTTCTCGATCCCGATGCCGCAGCCGTCTACAAGGCCTTCCAGGAAGCGAACCGTCCGCCCTACGAGAGCGTCACGCCGGCGCAGGCACGCGAGATGTATCTGGCGGCCCGCTTCGTCAGCAATCCCGAGCCGCCGGAACTCGACTCGGCAAGGGATCTTGCGATCCCGGTGCCGCATGGTTCGATTCCGGCGCGCCTCTACACGCCGAAAAAGCTGCGGAAAAAGGCCGGCCTCGCGCCGTGCCTGGTGTTCCTGCACGGCGGCGGCTTCGTCATCGGCAATCTCGACTCCCACGACGTGGTGTGCCGCAAGCTTGCCCATGAGGGCGAGCTGATCGTGATCTCCATCGACTATCGCCTCGCCCCCGAGCACCAATTCCCCGCCGCGCCGCGGGATGCCATCGCCGCGACGCAATGGGTGGCCGCCAACGCCAAATCACTTGGCATCGACGACGCGCGCATCATCGTCGGCGGCGACAGCGCCGGCGGCAACCTCGCGGCCGTCACCGCCATCGCGCTGCGCGGAAGCGGACCGAAGCTGGCCGGTCAGCTCCTGATCTATCCGGCCACCGACTTCCGCATGAACCACCCCTCGCACAGCGAGCCGGAAACCAGCGTGCTCCTGACCCACTCCGTGATCAAATGGTTCATCGACCACTACATGGGCGATGCCGACCGGAACGACTGGCGCGCCTCGCCCGCCCGCGCCGAACTCGCAGGCCTGCCGCCCGCTTACGTGCTGGTCGCCGGTGCCGACCCCCTGCGCGACGAGGGCAACGAATATGCCGAGCGGCTGAAGCAGGCCGGCGTTGCCGTCACCTATCGTTTCTTCCCGGGCCAGTTCCACGGCTTCTTCACCATGGGCAAGCTGCTGAACCAGGCCAATATCGCCGCCAGCGAGATAAGCACCTGGCTGAAGGCGCTGGGCTGAATGCTTGCGTCAGCGGGCCGCGTTGAAGTTGCCTGCCTTCTCGGCTAGCTGCGAGGGTACATCGAACCAGCTTCGTCCCATACGCTGCACGCCGAGGTCGTCTTGGTCATCTTTGGAATTCCAGTCGACTTCCTTCTGTTCGGACTGGCGCTGCTCGGCGTCGCGGTATTCCATCATCACACGCTGCCGATCGCGCTCGGCGGGCTGGCCGTCATCACTGCCTACAAGCTCGCCTTCACCGGATTCAAATCCGGCGGCGGCTTCGGTGGCCTCGTCGCGCACATGGAACACGAATGGGTCATCCTGGCGAACCTGTTCCTGCTTCTGATGGGCTTTGCGATCCTTTCACGCCATTTCGAGGAAAGCCGGATTCCGGACGAGATGCCGCAACTGCTTCCTGATGACTGGAAGGGCGGCCTCATTCTCCTCATCCTTGTGTTCGTGCTCTCCAGCTTTCTGGACAACATCGCCGCCGCGCTGATCGGCGGCACGGTTGCGCGCCATGTGTTCAGTGGCAAGGTCCATATCGGCTATCTCGCCGCCATCGTTGCCGCGTCCAACGCCGGTGGAGCCGGCAGTGTTGTCGGCGACACCACGACGACCATGATGTGGATCGATGGTGTCAGTCCGCTCAGCGTGGTCGAGGCCTATGTCGCCGCCATCGTTGCGATGCTGATCTTCGCGGTGCCGGCATCGATGCAGCAACAGCGTCATTCGCCGATCGTGAAAAATCCCCCGTCGGGACTTCGGATCGATTGGGCCCGCGTGATCATCGTCGCGGCCATGCTGATTGCCGCCCTCGTTGCCAATGTTACGGCAAACCTGAAATTCCCCGTCCTTCTCGACAAGCTCCCCGTGCTCGGCATCGCCGTTTGGGCCGTCATCTTCGTGACGGCAGGCGTGCGGCGGCCCGATTGGCGGATCATGCCGGAAACGTTCAAGGGCACCCTTTTCCTGCTCGCCCTGGTGACAGCGGCTTCGATGATGCCTGTCGAAAAATTGCCCGTCGCCTCGTGGCAGACCGCGCTCGGGCTCGGTTTCGTCTCCTCGGTGTTCGACAACATTCCACTGACCGCGCTGGCGCTGAAACAAGGCGGCTACGACTGGGGCTACCTCGCTTACGCGGTCGGCTTTGGCGGGTCGATGATCTGGTTCGGTTCATCGGCGGGCGTCGCGCTTTCGAACATGTATCCGGAAGCAAAGTCTGTCGGACGTTGGGTTCGCCACGGTTTGCCCGTGATTGTCGGCTATGTCGTCGGCTTCTTCGTGATGCTTGCGATATTGGGCTGGCATCCCGACAAGCCGCACTAGCGGTCCCGGGAACCATTCCCTGTCGCCGGCGTTAAATCCGACTCACCCGGATGGACTACCAAGTCAGGAGGTCGCCATGACGTCAGCAAAATCCGTTTGCGCTGCGGCTGCCCTCGCCTTCATTTGCTCGGCTGCCCTCGCACAGGATGCCAGGACGGGGATGATCACCCGGATTGATCGGCTCAACGGCACGATCGCGATTCAGCAGCCGCAGGACGGCACGGTGGGCGCGACCGGCGGCGTCGTGAAGCAATTCAAGGTGCAGGGCGTCTCGCTCGACACGCTGCACGCCGGCGATCAGGTGACGTTCACACAATCCGGCGACACCGTCACCAAGGTCGAGAGAAAGAAGTAGCGCTGCGGCAAGCTCCCCGGCGTGATCGCGACGAGCGGTCGCACCGGGTTCCTTGCTGTCGGATCGTTCATCTTCATCTTCATTAAACTCATGTAACTTCGCGCGAATTCGCAGCGGCGCGTGACAGCGCGCACAGTCGCGCGAGCGCCTCTGCTGCATGATCGGCCCATTCGCTGCGGTGACAATGGTGTCGCCGCGACAAGCGAAAAAGCAGAGGGAGACTTGCCATGAAAACCGTACTTGTTGCTTCGCTGGTGCTTGCCGTCACCTCGGCAACCAGCTTCGCCGGAACGCCCCTGATCAATGCGCGCCAGAACGCGCAGGGGCACCGTATCGTCAACGGCGTGGTGTCGGGCCAGCTGACCTACCCCGAGACCGTCAGCCTCGCCAAGGGCCAGGCCCATGTGCAGAACCTGAAGAACCAGGCCAACGCCGACGGCGTCGTCACGCCCTATGAGCGGGCGCGCATCAACTTCGCGCAGGACGTCCAGAGCGCGCGCATCTTCGTGAAGAAGCACAACTGAAGACCGTCGGCGGCGATGGCCGGCTTTGGCCGGCCATCACTACCCCGCCCGTGCCGCCCGCCGCAGCGATTGCGGCGGCTGGCCGAAGGCGCGGATGAAGGCACGCCGCATCCGCTCGGGATCGCGAAAGCCCGTGACCTCCGCGACGCGCTCGATTGCTTCGCTGGACGATTGCACCCGCTGCTTTGCCACCTCGATGCGCAGTTTCTCCACCGCCTTCGACGGCGTGGTGCCGGTTTCCGCGATGAAGGCACGGGAGAAATGCCGCGCGCTCATGCCGGCGCGCTCGGCCATGTCCTCCACGGTGAGCGGGGCGTCGAGATTTTCGCGCGCCCAGGCCAAGAGTGGCGCAAAGCGGCCGGTCGGCGCCTTCAATTCCAGCAGCGAAGAGAATTGCGACTGACCGCCGGAACGGCGGTGATAGAGCACGAGCTGCCGCGCGGTTTGTTGCGCGACCTCCTCGCCATGATCCTCCGCGATCATCGCCAGCGACAGGTCGATGCCGGCGGTGATGCCGGCCGAGGTCCAGACATTGCCGTCGCGCACGTAGATCTGGTCCGGCTCGAGCTTCACCTTGGGATAGGCGGCAATGAAGTGCCGCGTGCGCTGCCAATGCGTGGTGGCGCGCTTGCCGTCGAGCAGGCCGGCTTCGGCCAGGATGTAGGCGCCGGAGCAGACGCTGGCGATCCGCATGCCGCGTTTCGCCAGGTTGCGCACCAGCGACATCGTCCTGGGGCACGCAGCCGCGGCACGGGTGCCCTCGCCGCCCGCGACGATCAAGGTCGTGATCGCCGTCAAAGGCTTTGTGCTATGCGCCACCATCTCCACGCCGGAAGAACTGCGCACCGCTCCCGGCGCGATTGCGATTGCCCGGATCGCCGGTGTGCCGCCGGCAAAGCGCGCCGCGATCTCGAACGCCGAGATCGGCCCGGCCGCATCGAGTAACTGGAAGTCCGGAAAAATCAGCACGCCGATCATGGCTGGGATTCCTGTCGGAGCATTTCGCTATGTCCCAAAAAGAGGGAAATACGCCATTTCAGACAGAAAGCGACCATGCGAAGGTCGCCCCGTCAAGCAAAATCAGGAAGCCTCGATGTCGGAACCCCTGCAAATCGGAATTGTGCTGTTCCCGCGCGTCACCCAGCTCGACTTCACCGGCCCCCTGCAGGTGTTCTCCAGCATCCCCGGCGCGAAAGTGCACCTGATCTGGAAACGCATCGAGCAGGTCGCGAGCGACTCGGTGATGGCGATCACGCCGACCATCACCTTTGCCGACTGCCCGCAGCTCGACGTGATCTGCGTGCCCGGCGGCGTCGGCACGGACGACATGGTCAATGACGAGGAGATGCTGGCCTTCCTGAAGAAGCAGGCGAAGGGCGCCAGATACGTCACCTCGGTCTGCACGGGCTCGCTCGTGCTCGGCGCCGCCGGCCTGCTCGAGGGCTTTCGCGCGACGACGCACTGGACGGCGATGGAGGCGCTGGCGCCATTCGGCGCGATCCCGACTACGACCCGCGTCTGCGTCGATCGCAACCGCGTCACCGGCGGCGGCGTCACCGCCGGCATCGACTTTGCGCTGACGCTGGTGTCGATCATGCTCGATCGAAAAACGGCGGAAGCGATTCAGCTCCGCCTCGAATACAACCCGGCCCCGCCCTTCAACGCCGGCTCGCCGGATACGGCGCCGGCCGAAGTGCTCGCGCTGCTGCAGGAACGGATGGCGCCGACCCGGCAGCGCCGCATGGAGAATTACCGGCGCGCGGCCGAGCGGCTCACGCAGCACGCCTGATCCGCCGACCGCGAGGCAAACAGAAAAAGGCCGCCTGGTTGCCCAGGCGGCCTTTCCTGTCTTCCGGTAGCCCCACATTAGCGGGCGATTTCAGAACCTCTGCACCGGGGGCCTATCTCCCAGCCGTGTCCTACTCGGGGGCCGCTGCTCATCGGGACGGTCTAGATCCGGAGCCCAATCCGACGCGATGGTTTCCCATCTCCGTAAGATGGCTTCATTGAGCCGCATTCCCGCGAAAGGCGCAACGGCGAGCTGAAGCGCATCCCCGCTGTTACCGTTGTTCACAGGCAAGTGCAGCGCAGCAGCGATTTAAGTTGCAGCGTCAATTCACCGGCTGCGCCGGCGGCAGCTTCCAGCTGCCGTCGAGGATTTCCTTGCGTGGACGGTAGAGCCGAACGGTGTAATTCCATCCCTTCACGATCGGCAGGCAGTTCGTCATCGCCTTTTCGCAACCCCCGAACCGGATCGTGAAAGCGCCGCTGGAATCGGGCTTTGCCGTCAGGTTGTTCAGCGAATAGGCGCCGAGGCTGTTTTTCTGGAAGTAGCCCTTGTCGTTGTAGAGGCTGATCGACCAGAAACCGTCGACCGGCACATCCTTGAGCGTCAGGCGGTAGGCCGTCTTGCCATCGTTCTTCGGCGGGTAATAGCTCTGATAGTCGGCCGCGCTGCGCGGGTTGCCGCCCCAGCCGATCGCCGTGCCGATGAGGTGGTCGAGCGGGTCGACTTCGCCTTTCCTGCCGAACCTGTCGACAGTGCCGCCGAGCGAGCCGAGCGAGCCGAGCGCCTCGAGCGCATTGCGCGCCTTGTCCTGCGAGACCTTGTCCCAGGCAGGCACCTCGAACTTTCCGGTGCTCGCCTGTTCGACCTTGATGCCGTCCTGCACCGCATTCGCGGCCTTCACATCCTGTGCATTCTCCGAGTCCGCCAGCGTTCGGATGATGATGTAGACGTAGCGCGTGCCGACCTTGCCCTTGTCGTAGGTGAAGGCGCCCGGACCATAGGCCACCTCCGTCGTGTAGTGGTCCTGCGAGATCACCTGCATCGACATGAAGCGCTTGCCGGCGTCCGGCAGCGTGATCGTGACCGGCGCGGCATCGAGATCGAACACGCCGGAGGAATAGAGGGTGTCGCGGTTCATGCGCACGACGTCCTGCTTGTCGATCGACGCCATCGCACGCCGATGCCGCAGCTTGCCGAACGCGCCGTCGTCGATGGCGGCCTTGCGGAAATAGAGATCGGTCTCGGCGCGAATGAAGTTATGCACGTTGACCGGCATCGGCGTGTTGGCGGCACTTTGCGCTGCCGCCGGGTTCACGAGAAGCAGTAGCAGAAATGCGGCACATCTCATTTGGCGCTTCCCTTCGCTGTACCAAGTTCCTCGTCGACCTCGTCCTCGAACGCCCGCTTCTTGCCGACAATGAATCGGCGATATCCATCCGGGTCGATCCAGGCGTTGACACCCTCCGTCCTGGCGCGTTCGCGCTTGCCTTCCAGGTCGTAATATTCGTTGTGCTGCGCCAGCCAGATGTCCGGCCTGATCATTTCGAGCGCGTGAAGGGTGCGGCGGTAATCGTCGGCTATCCCGGGATAGGAGGGATTCTTCACCAGCCGATAGCCCGGATTGAATCCGGAACCGTCGGGAAATGCCACGACATAGGCCCTGCCGTCGACGACGAGATTGGCGATCCAGGTAGTCGCGCCCCGTGTATGTCCGGGCGTGTGATAGGCGGTCAGCAAAACGTCGCCCATCTTGATGGTGTCGCCGTCGCGCAGCACCCGATCGACCTTCACCGCGGGATAGACGAAGTCATTGGCGTATTTGAAGTCGTTGGCGTCGCCGCTTTCCATCGCCGCAACATCATCCTTCATGACGGCAAGCTGGGCACCGAACTGCTGCTTGAGATAGGCGAACGCCCCGGCATGATCGATGTGGGCATGCCCGTTGATCATGAGCTTGATGTCCTCCGGCTTGAAGCCGAGCTTGCGGATGGACTCGACGATCATCGGTCCCGAGGACGGCATCCCCGTGTTCATCAGGATGTGACCTTCGGACGTCGTGAAGAGGAAAGCTCCGAGGCCCTTGGTCCCGACGAAATAGATCGGGCCGACGATCCTGACCGGCTCGGCCGGCTCCTCCCATTTCAGCGCCTTCTTCGCCAAGGAGATGAACAGGTTGTTGTCGTTGGCGAGTTGCTCCTTGGTCGGCATGTTGGGCGGCGGCGTTTGTGCAGCGACGGCAGCCGCCAACATGAACGTAACGGCCGCCACAAGCGGCAGGATCACGGTGCGACGTTCTGGCATCGTTGGCTCCTTTCAGTCCGTCTTGCGTCAATTCGCGCTGAGGCTGCGGGGCCTTTCAGTGCAACCCTGGCAACCGCAGAGCATACGCTATCTGCCGAAAATTTCGTGGCCTTTCCTCTGCGTAGATGGTCAAAATGGCTCCGCCGCGCAGAGCTGTTCCTGACAAGGCCAGCTGACTGCCTGTAGCGCGGGAGCGTGGCTCGGTCTGTCCGGAATTTGCTTTTCGCGAAGATTGGCGCACGGATCGCGCAGTGGGAGGGGAGATGCATGCCAGGACATCAGGCACGCTGACGCTGCCGCAGATGGTCTTCGCCGACCCGGCATTCGAGTTGCTGCCGCCGGCCGAGCGCGCAGCCATATTGTCCGCAGCAAAAACGAGATCCGTAAAGTCCGGCGAATACGTCTATCGCCGTGGCGATCAACCGGATGGCATATATGTCATCCTGAGCGGGATGATCCGCATCACCACCATTTCCCGCACCGGCGACGAGTTTATATTGGACCTGTCCGGTCGGGGGCTTTGGATCGGGGAAATCGCGGTGCTGGAGGGGCGCGAACGCACCCATGATGCAGTCGCAGAAACCCGATCGAACGTCCTCTTTCTGGCGCGCTCGGACGTCGAGCAGCTGCTTTCGGACTGGAGCGCGTTCGGCCGGGCCCTGCTCCGCCTTGAGGCCAGACGATTCCGCCGTGCCGCGGAATGGGCTGAACAGAGCGCGACAGGCCCGCTCGACAAGTTGCTGGCTATGCGATTTCTATTGCTCGCCCGACGCGACCCGATCTTTGCGATGTCCGGAGGAAATTTGGATTTGAAGATCACCCAGATGACGCTGTCGCGGCTTGTCGGGACCACGCGGCAACGCGTCAATCAACTGCTTCAGGAATGGGAGGCCCGAAAGCTCATCAAGACCTCCCGCGGCGGCGTGACGATCCTGGACCTTGAAGCCCTGGAACGGCAGGTCGCGAGCTTTTAAAGCGCGAGATGGCGTTTGCTCAGCTTCCCGGCGTCCAGGCCTGGTAGTCGCCGGTGGCCGCAGGCCGGCGGCCGGAGGCGAGCGTCGAGCCGGAGGGGCGATAGGCCTGCGCGGTGCCGGTCATGTTCGGTACATGCGGCTTCTGCCATTCGCGAGGCTGATAGTTTTCCTGCGTCGGCGGCACATCGACGGTGTGATGGATCCAGCCGTGCCATTCCGGCGGAATGCGCGAGGCCTCGGCATAGCCGTTATAGATCACCCAGCGCCGCTCGAAGCCGAGCGTCGGATCGACGGCGCCGCCGCGGGTGCGATAGTAGCGGTTGCCCTGATCGTCGGTGCCCACCAGTTCGCCGAAACGCCAGGTCCACAGCTGCGTGCCAAAGGTCTGGCTGCTCCACCAGGTGAAGAATTTCAGCAAAAACTGTTTCATCCGATCTCGGCCATGGTTCGATTGGCTGTCGTCCTGATGCCACCGGCAGGATGAATTGTCCATACGTGCCGGCAGATTGTACCTTCGTTCAACACGGCGATCTGGCCGGCGAATGCCGCAGAATCAGCGCAATCCGTTCATCGGCCATACAGTCGCATCCTGAGAAGCTGCGATCACGCACAAATGGTGCAGGGCTCGGGAACGTCTTCCCCTGTCGGGGGTTGCGCTAGCATCCCGGAAATGGAGCCGAAAATGACCAATCTGAAAGTTTTGAGTGTTGCAGCCGCGTTGCTGCTGCCCGTTGTCATGACGAGCGCAGGGTATGCGCAGGGTCGTGGAGGCCATGGTGGCGGCGGCGGCGGTGCCGCGCTCGGTGGAGGTGGCGGCGGATTCCGCGGCGGCGGCGCGATGGGTGGCGGCGCTGCGATGGGACATGGGGGCGGAGCTTTCCGCGCCGGCGGCGGCATGCCCGGCGGCAATTTCCGCGCCGGCCCGGCCGGTGGCGGCGGCGCGTTTACGGCCAACCGTGGCGGCGCACCGCTCGTTGGCGGCAGCGGCCCGCGCTACGCCGGCGGCAACTGGAACGGCGGAAACTGGAATGGCCGCTGGCACGGCGGCCGGCACTACCGTCTTGGCGGCTTTTGGCCGGGCGTAGGCATCGGGCTCGGTATCGGCAGCAGCTACGCCTATTACGGCGGGGGCTACTATGACCCCTACTACAACAACGGCTATTACGATGACGGCTACTATGATGACGGCGCCGTTGCCGTCGTGCCGGGCGGCGGGGACGATGCGGCCTATTGCGCGCAGCGTTATCGCTCCTACGACCCGGCCTCGGGCACCTATCTCGGCTATGATGGCCAGCGCCATCCCTGCCCGTAATTCGTGATCCTTAGCCAATGAGTGCAAGAGCGGCGCATTTCGGTGCGCCGCTCTTTCATTGTGCGCGCAGCGCCAGTGCGACACCACCGAGCGCCACCACGAGCGCGATGACCTCGCGCAGGCCGAACGGCTCGTGCAGCATCACGGCCGCGGAGAGCACGCCGACCACCGGAACCAGCAAGGTGCCGATCGAGGCCGTCGCTGCCGGCAGGCGTTCGAGGGCGGCAAACCAGCAGACGTAGCACAGGCAGAACTGGATCAGGGTCAGGTAGATCAAGGACGCCCAGCCGACCGCCGACAGCGCCGCCGGGTCCGGTCGCTCGAACAGCAATCCCGCGATCGCCACCGGCACGCATCCGATTCCGATCTGCCAGGCGGCAAGCGAGGTCGGCGGCATCTCCAGCGGAAAGTGCTTGGTCAGGACGGTGCCGAGCCCGACGCAGACGGCGCCCGCCAGCGCCATCAGCAGTCCCGGCAGCTTTCCGATGCTGGTGTCGATGCTGTTGCCGCCGATCAGGATGAAGATGCCGCCGAGCGCCACCATGAGCGCCAGCGCGCGCAGCGGAGTCAGGCGCTCGCCCAGGACCGGCCAGGCCAGCAGCGCCACCCAGACCGGCACCGAGATGGCGAGCACGGCGGCCTCCCGCGCGTCCAGCCATACCAGCGCCAGCCCCATGAACGCGACCCAGGAGCTGATCGTCAGCAGCGATACCAGCACCAGCCGCAGCCGCATCGCCGGCGGCACCGAAAGGCGCTGGCGCTGCTGCGCTGCTACCAGGGCCAAGGCGGCGGCGCCGACGATGCCGCTGAACCCGCGCGACGACAGCGGCGGCCACTCCGACAGCAGATGCTTCATGATCGGGAAGTTGAGACCCCAGCCGATCGAGGTGACCCCGAGGAACGTAAGGCCAAGCGGCGAGATCAACCGGGCGCGGCTCGTCTTGGAAGCAAGGGTCATGTTCGGCCGGGGTTCTGCGGGCAGGCGCTTGCGCGATGACGGGCAGACACAGCTACAGGGAAATCGCTGCGCCGCAAACCGGCGAGAAGGAGCGCATGACGCCCCTGCGGCTCCGGGCGCCCGCTTCCGCAAATGGATAAAATTGTCGGCAATCCGCAGAGGCCGGACAAACCCTGCCCGCAACTGCCCTGCCCGCGTAAACCAGAGTTTCGCCACAGGCGTGCATGCTTCCTGAAAAACGGGGGCATCAACATGTCTGTTCTGAAGGAGATCGCAGCCGCGATCGCTGGCGTCTACGCGCTGCTCTTGGCCTGCGACGCCTGTTTCGGCACTGGGGAAGCGCGTTTTCACGACGATTATTATCGCGCCAGCTTCTATGCGCCGCGGCCGAGCGAGTTCCGCTTCGCCGCCGACACCACGCCGGCGGCACGCGTCAGCGACGCCTTCGCGCAGTTCACGCCCGGCGAAGCGAGATCCGGCAAGCGCTATTCGGCGCTGCCGACAATCGTGCGTTAATCGAAGCTTAAGACCGCGTCGCCAGCGCCACGGCGGCGAGCGTCAGCACCAGCGCCGCGATTTGGCCGGGACCAAGCGGCTCACCGAGTGCGACGGCAGAGGCGACCACGCCGATCACCGGCACCGCCATGGTGCCGATCGCCGCGACCGAGGCCGGCAGCCGCGCCAGCGCCGCAAACCAGCTGACATAGGCGATGCAGAACTGCACCACGGTGGAATAGAACAGCAGCCACCAGCCGGTCGTCGTCACCTTGTCGAGATGCGTAGTCTCGATCGCGAGCCCCACGATGGCGATCGGCAGGCAACCGACGCCGATCTGCCAGGCCGCCGCCGTGATCGGCGGCAGTTTTATCGGCAGCTTCTTGGCCAGCACGGTGCCGAGCGCAAAGCCGAAGGCGCCGCCCAGCGCCATCAGGATCCCCGGCAGCTTGGCGATACTCGCGCCGAACCCGTTGCCGCCCATGATGGAGGCAAGCCCGGCGAAGGCCAGCACGAGTCCAATCGTGCGCAGCAGCGTCGGCCGCTCGCCCAGCACCGGCCAGGCCAGGAGCGAAGCCCACACCGGCATGGTGTAGGCGATCAGCGTCGCCTCGCTCGCCGGCAGCCAGAACAGCGCGAACGCCATCAGCACCATCCAGCAGGAGACGTTGAGCACCGCCGCCATGACGAGCCGCGGCCATTGTCCCTCGGCCACGGCGAGCCCCTGCCCGCGGATCAGCGCCAGGCTTGCGAGCAATAGTGCGCCGATCACGCCCGTGACCCCGCGCAAGGTCAGCGGCGGCAATTCGCCAAGAAGGTATTTGGTGACCGGCCAGTTGAACCCCCAGCCCACCGAAGTGACGGCAAGAAACATCAGGCCCGCGGGCGCCAGCCGCGCAGGCGCGGACGGTTTTGATTCTGTCATGGAGGTGCTGTGATTCCCGGCAATGGCGGGCACCATGCCCCCTCTGCCGCGCCACCACTACGGGTGTGCGGGCATGGCAGCCCCTAAGAATCTCTGCCGCCCGCCTGAGTCTCCAAAACGCAATCCGCCAACGGCGAAAAATACTCGGCCTGTGAACTGCGGGGCCAAGCCTGTGGACGGGGCAAACGCGATTTTTTTCCGCTTGGGAATCCCTGAGGACTCACTGATACTTGCATCCATCACAGGCGCGGCATGACCCCTGTTTTCCCCCTCTTTCCACCATATTTAGTATTTGATTCAGGAACTCGTACTAGTTCTTGACGGCCGCAACGGTCTTGGCCTAGCCTTTCACCTGTTCGGCGCGAGTGTGTTTGGAGTCCCCGCCGGTCGTTCCCAAAAGGGTTCCGGACTGACACTCCGCCAAGCCGGCAAGGCAGCGGGTGGCGGGCATGTCTGCCCGAAATCCGGACGGTCTTGGAGCGCGACAACGGGCCGGAACAGGCCCGCGTTCAGGTAACGGGTTTCTGCGTTGGGCGTTGAGAGTACGGACCGGTCTTGGGGACCGGAACGTGCCGCCGCCGGGATCGATGGGCGCATCGATTTTGGCGGTGAGAGAAACAGGCCGGGTCCACCGGCTTTAGCTGCGGAGCGTTTGGGACCACCCGTTCATTTGAATGTGTGGGATTCAACGGTTCGCTCAAGGACAACTAGGGCCAGGGCCGCCTCGTGAGCGGTCGGGGCCGAAGAAAAAGACGGGGCACGACCAATGCGAATTGAACGACGCAACACCACCGCCGGCCAGTCAGCCTATGCCGGGATCGATTTCCGCCTGACGACATCGGAGATCCGCAACCCCGACGGTTCCATCGTGTTCCGCGCCGAGAATGTCGAAGTGCCGACCTTCTGGTCGCAGGTCGCCTCCGACGTGCTCGCCCAGAAATATTTCCGCAAGGCCGGCGTCGCCGCGCGCCTGAAGCGCGTCGAGGAGGAAGGCGTGCCCGCCTGGCTGTGGCGCTCGGTGCCGGACAGCGAGGCGATGTCGGCCATGCCCGAGAAGGAGCGCTTCGTCGGCGAGACCTCGGCCAAGCAGGTGTTCGACCGTCTGGCCGGCTGCTGGACCTATTGGGGCTGGAAGGGCGGCTACTTTACTTCCGAAGACGATGCGCAGGCTTTCTTCGACGAATTGCGCTGGCAGCTCGCCAGGCAGATGGTCGCGCCGAACTCGCCGCAGTGGTTCAACACCGGGCTGCACTGGGCCTATGGCGTCGACGGCCCCGGCCAGGGCCACTATTACGTCGACTACAAGACCGGCAAGCTGACGAAATCCAAGTCGGCCTATGAGCACCCGCAGCCGCATGCCTGCTTCATCCAGGGCATCGAGGACGACCTCGTCAACGAGGGCGGCATCATGGACCTCTGGGTGCGCGAGGCGCGCCTGTTCAAATACGGCTCCGGCACCGGCTCCAACTTCTCGAGCCTGCGCGGCGAAGGCGAGCGCCTGTCCGGCGGCGGCCGCTCTTCCGGCCTGATGAGCTTCCTCAAGATCGGCGACCGCGCCGCGGGCGCCATCAAGAGCGGCGGCACCACCCGCCGCGCCGCCAAGATGGTGGTGGTCGACATCGATCACCCCGACATCGAGACCTATATCGACTGGAAGGTGAAGGAGGAGCAGAAGGTCGCCGCTCTCGTCACCGGCTCCAAGATCAACCAGAAGCACCTCAAGGCCGTGATGAAGGCCTGCGTGAACTGCGAAGGCAGTGGCGACGACTGCTTCGACCCCGAGAAGAACCCGGCGCTGCGCCGCGAGATCAAGCTCGCGCGCCGCTCGCTCGTGCCCGACAACTACATCAAGCGGGTGATCCAGTTTGCCAAGCAGGGCTACAAGGACATCTCCTTCGACACCTACGACACCGACTGGGATTCGGAAGCCTATCTCACGGTAAGCGGCCAGAACTCCAACAACTCGGTTTCGCTGAAGGACGATTTCCTCCGCGCCGTCGAAACCAACGGCGACTGGAACCTGATCGGCCGCACCACCAAGAAGATCACCAAGACGCTGAAGGCGCGCGATCTCTGGGAGAAGATCGGCTACGCCGCCTGGGCCTCGGCCGATCCGGGCCTGCACTTCAACACCACCATGAACGACTGGCACACCTGCAAGGCGTCCGGCGACATCCGCGCGTCGAACCCCTGCTCGGAATACATGTTCCTGGACGATACGGCGTGCAATCTCGCGTCCGCCAATCTGCTGACGTTCTACAACACCACCACCAATCGCTTCGACGTCGAGTCCTACGAGCACCTCTGCCGGCTCTGGACCATCGTGCTGGAAATTTCCGTGCTGATGGCGCAGTTCCCGTCCAAGGCGATCGCCGAGCTGTCCTACGAATTCCGCACGCTCGGCCTCGGCTTTGCCAATATCGGCGGCCTCCTGATGACCATGGGCCTGCCCTATGACTCCCGGGAAGGCCGCGCGCTCTGCGGCGCGCTGACCGCGGTCATGACCGGCATCGCCTACAAGACGTCCGCCGAGATGGCCGCCGAGCTCGGCACCTTCCCCGGCTACAAGAAGAACGCCCAGCACATGCTGCGCGTGATCCGCAACCACCGCCGCGCCGCGCACGGCCATTCCTCGGGCTACGAGGCGCTGGCGGTGAACCCCGTCCCGCTCGACCACGCCTCCTGCCCGCAGGCCGACATCGTCACGCATGCCGTGGCCGCCTGGGACCAGGCGCTCGCGCTCGGCGAGACCAGCGGCTATCGCAACGCCCAGACCACCGTCGTCGCCCCCACCGGCACGATCGGCCTCGTGATGGATTGCGACACCACCGGCATCGAGCCTGACTTCGCGCTCGTAAAATTCAAGAAGCTCGCCGGCGGCGGCTACTTCAAGATCATCAACCAGGCGGTGCCGGCGGCCTTGCGCGCGCTCGGCTATCGCGAAAGCGAGATCGCCGAGATCGAAGCCTATGCGGTCGGCCACGGCTCGCTGTCGAACGCGCCGGGCATCAACGCCTCCACCTTGAAGGCCAAGGGCTTCACCGACGAAGCCATTGCGAAAGTGGAAAAGGCGCTCCCCACCGCCTTCGACATCAAGTTCGCCTTCAACAAGTGGACCTTTGGCGAGGATTTCATCCGCGATGCACTCGGCATCGGCCCGGAGGCGATCGCCGCCCCCGGCTTCGACCTGCTCGCTTCCCTCGGCTTCACCAAGCGCGAGATCGAGGCGGCCAACGTCCACATCTGCGGCGCGATGACCGTGGAAGGCGCGCCGCACCTGAAGGCCGAGCACTACGCGGTGTTCGACTGCGCCAATCCCTGCGGCAAGATCGGCAAGCGCTATCTCTCGGTCGAAAGCCACATCCGCATGATGGCGGCCTCGCAGCCCTTCATTTCGGGGGCGATCAGCAAGACCATCAACATGCCCATGGACGCCACGGTGGAGGACTGCAAGTCCGCCTACCTCTTGTCCTGGAAGCTGGCGCTGAAGGCCAACGCGCTCTACCGCGACGGCTCGAAGCTTTCCCAGCCGCTCAACTCGCAGCTCATCTCGGACGACGAGGACGAGGACGATGCGGTGGAGCAGCTGTTCGAGAAGCCGCAGGCCGCGCGCGCCGCGCAGCTCTCGGAGAAGGTGGTGGAGAAGCTGGTCGAGCGCATCGTCGTGATGCGCGAGCGCGAGCGCATGCCCGACCGCCGCAAGGGCTACACCCAGAAGGCGGTGGTCGGCGGCCACAAGGTGTACTTGCGCACCGGCGAATATGACGACGGCCGTCTCGGCGAGATCTTCATCGACATGCACAAGGAAGGCGCGGCGCTGCGCTCCTTCATCAACAACTTCGCCATCGCCGTCTCGCTCGGCCTGCAATACGGCGTGCCGCTGGAGGAATATGTCGACGCCTTCACCTTCACCCGCTTCGAGCCGGCGGGCCCGGTGCAGGGCAACGACAGCATCAAATACGCCACCTCGATCCTCGACTACGTCTTCCGCGAGCTCGCGGTGAGCTACATGAGCCGCTTCGATCTCGCCCATGTCGATCCCAACGAGAGCAATTTCGACGCGCTCGGCAAGGGCGTCGAGGAAGGCAAGGAGCCGGACGGCGGCCATCAGGCCACGAAGTATCTGTCCAGGGGCCTCACCCGCTCGCGCACGGACAACCTCGTCGTCATGCGCGGCGGCTCGCTGCCGGGCTCCGACGGCGGCGATGCCGGCGGCCGCGTCACCGCGCTCGCTCACGGCGCCTCCTCCCGCGCCGGCGATGCGGTGGAAGGCGCAGTTGCCCTGAAGCAGGAAGCCAGCCACGACCTCTCCCCGACGGAGAAGCTCGAAGCCCTGCAATGGAGCAAGGCCGGCACCTCGCTAGGGGCCGCCACCCAGACGAAAGCCGAACGCCGCGCCGAAGCGAAAGCAAAAGGCTACGAAGGCGAGATGTGCTCGGAGTGCGGGAACTTCACGCTGGTGCGCAACGGCACCTGCATGAAGTGCGACACGTGCGGGTCCACGACGGGGTGTTCGTGAGCAAAGCACGATCATTGAATCGAAGGAACGGCGACCTAACGGTCGCCGTTTTTTGATTACCCGCGTGTCCCGTACGCTTGAGTCGCGCTGTTCCGGTGATCCCGCCAAGAGACCGTAACGGATGCGCGTGATCTCCATCCAGTCACAGGTCGCCTACGGCCATGTCGGCAACAGCGCCGCCGTCTTTCCCATGCAGATGCACGGCATCGACGTCATTGCTGTGCCGACCACGCTCCTAAGCAACCGCCGATCTCACCGGTCAATGATTGGCAAGCCCTACTGCTGACCTTCACATAAGCACAGCCTTTGGTTACATTTCTAGTATGGCTGACTACTACTCGTTGATCGCACGCGCCATTTCTGGACTTGATCCGGGTGCGCCCGGCGAAAGCCGCCGCGCGCTCTATGAGCGGGCGCGAGCCGCACTGATCCAGCAGTTGCGCAGCATACAGCCGGCGCTCTCAGAACTAGAAATCACTCGTGAGCGACTATCGCTCGAAGAGGCCGTACGCAAAGTAGAATCCGAGGCCGCCGAGCGCGCTCGCGATGCTCGACGGGGTGCGAGTTCCGTTTCCCGTGGCGACAATCTCGGCCGCGCCGCAGCGCCAACCAACCAGTCCGCGAGAACATTCGCGGAGGCACCCAACAAGCGGTACCCGGACTCACTGCTGACGCGATCTGCGCTTGAGGCTCAAGCGGCGAAAGCGAAAGCCGAAGCAGATAGGCGTGCCAAAGAAGAGCATTTGGCAAAGCTATTTCAAATTGAGGAGGCAACCCGAGAACAGGATAAGATTCGTCGCCAGCAGGAGAGCCAGGAAGCTGCGCGCGTTCAGAGGGAACGCGCCGTTCTGCTCGCCCGAGCGCAACTTGCCAAAGTCGCGAGTCCTGCTCCCTCGTTGGCTCCGGATGGACGCTTAGATGCGGGCCCCAATCCCGTCTACGATGAACCTAATAGCAGCGACGACTTACCGTCACTACCCCTTCGACAACGCGAGGTTATCAAGGCCATCCTAAGCGATTTGCCGAGAAATTCGCCGAGATACCTAAAGACTTCACTTCAAAGTTATGACGATGAACTGAAGATTCGCGGTGCACAGCCTATCTTGGGGCTGCTCAAAGATATGTTTGAAATAATTGCGGCGGCTGTGGGTGACCCGGAGGCGCAAGACTGGCTTGCGCCGGGATTGCAAAAGGCTTTTGAGAAAGTCGCGCAGAACCACCACACGCTTGTCAGCCACTTCCCCCTTGATCCAGAGCGGGAAGACATCTATGCGCAAACTCTGGTCGAGGAGAACGGAGCGACAGGTCATTCCCTAAGCGAACCCTTCCGACACGTCGCCGAAGCCGTTCAGGATGCCAATAAAGCAGGTCTCACGACCGATGATTTTGTCAAAGTCGTCGACAAGATGGCCGAATTTGCAAAGATTGTTTCTACGCTTCCGCTTTCCCAGTCGCAGTCAGCCAGCCCATACCGCAGTCCAGAGGCGGCGACTCAGATACTAGTTGTTAGGCCTGAAGACCGCGTCGGTGATGCCGGCCAGCCTATAAGCTCCAAGAAACGAATACTGCTATCGGGTTTGGGATTTTTCGAGCGAGCATACAATCTGATCGGCTCGACCGTAACCATCGGTGCAACGCCGGAAGGACTCGCTCTTCTTCACCAGCTACGTGAGACTATCAGCGCGCTGCTGAAATTCCTTCTGTAAGAGTTGGCAATACGGTGACGGTGCACTTAACTCGAAGCGAAGCTCCGAGGGATCAACAGAGCCTGCGGCAACGCGACCAACTCCCAAGATCAAGGAGGGTGCTCAGTAAGATCTGCCCCACACTCGCTTGTTCAGTGGATCGTCATCGACGGCATCAGTTCAACTACCCGGCGCCCTCGGCTGCCTCCCTCTGCTTTTGATCCAAACGCCATCTTGAATGGCTGAGGCGTAATTCCTCATATTTTCTACGCCGCTCTCAGGACACTGGAGGCTTATTTGGTTCGGCGGCAGGCGCTGCTGTGTACTTCTTCCGCGCATCAGCAACGCCGGCCATGATAAGGGCTACAGCAACAATCACCGCAAATGCGATATAGACATATTGGGGCAACGCCCAGAAATCGATTCGAGCGTACAGGCAATACAACACAATAACAATCGTCATCACACCGATCGCCTGGAACGTGCTGAAGAAATAGCTGTTCTCTACTCGCGACTGGTCGTCGTTGTCTTCTAGCGCCTCATCGATCTTCGCAAACTCGCTCTTCAGGCGCCGCAATCCGTTTGGATAGAAACGAATAACTGCACCCAACAACCGGCGATCGACGCTGAACTCTCGTCCGGTCACTGCTCGCGCCGCAGTGACGACGATCACGAACAAGAGAGCGAAACAGATCAGTATGGCCCATACTGGCGCGCCGACCATCCCCCATACAATCATTGCAAAAGCTTTGCTGATACGAATGATCGCGCGCTCTAATCTGTCGATCCAACCCCACTCATCCTCTACTGCGGCATCATCTTCAGCCGGCGTTTCCTCACCATCGCCACTCATGCTCCCCCCCCCCTCAAAAGTCATTAGAATAAAACAAAGTTTCTACTTTCGGTAGAGGTTGGTGAATTTAGATTCAGAATTTCAAATTGCCGTTTACCAGAAAATCGCCGCCGGGAGCCGCTAAACACGCTACGCTTCTTCGGCATCCAACCCATAAGCCTTCGCACACGCGCCGCCCATCAGCATGGCCCGCTCGGCCTCGCTCAGGCGGCTGGCAGTGCGGAACGGCTCGACGGCCTGCTCGTAGTTGACGACGGCGAAGGCGCACGTTCATGTTGGCTACGTATCCGCAGGCGAATGTCTCCGCTTCGTGCTCAGGCCATGGCTGCCGTATCCGGTATTGAACGTCTTCCGCAGGGAGCAAGGAGTCCAGTTTCCGCAAAGCGCGGGCAACTCTACCTCACCCCGGATGAGCCAAGGTCTTCGACCCCATCGAGCGTTGTCTGCTCGGCGACGACGCCAGCCCCGGATGCGGGCCGCACCGGCGCAAAAACATCGTGCACGAGTCCGAGCTTGCCGAGGCCCAGGATGATCAGGCCGTTGATGTCGATCTCGTACCAGGCGTGCGAGAGGTAGGCGTCGCGCGGGAAGCGGTGGTGGTTGTTGTGCAGCCCTTCGCCGAAGGTCAGCAGCATGGTCACGGGCTCGTTGGTGGTGCCGTCGTCGGTCTCGAAGCGGCGGTAGCCGAAGCGGCCACCGCTGTGGCAGACCGAGTTCACCAGCGAGGTCGACATGTTCATCATCAGGCTGCGGAACAGGCCGGCGAACAGCACGCAGCCGATCATCGCGTTCACGCCGCCGAGCGCGTAGCCGAGCGCGCCCGGAAGGATCACCGCCGACAGCGCGTACCAGACCCAGCGCGTCCGCGTGAAGAACATGGCGATCGGGTCGGCCAGGATGTCCCTGGCGTAGTATTCGGGATCGGTGGTGGCCTGGTCGCGAAACCAGCCGGATTGCGCGTACATGATCCCCTTGGCGAAGCTTGCATGGGGTTGGCCCGCGCTGTCGTAATAGGGACTGTGGACGTCGCCGGGCTTGTCGGAGTGCAGATGATGCCGGCGATGGTTGGAGACCCATTTCACGATCGGGCCCTCCACCGCCATCGTCGCGAGCGCGGCGCATATCGTGCGCATCACCGGCCCGCAGCGGAAGCTGCGGTGGACGAAGTAGCGGTGCATGAAGCCGATGCCGATCGAGCCCATCGCAAAGGTGAAGGCGAACACCGAAAGCTCGATCCAGCCCATGCCGACCGTGACTTCCCACACCAGTGCGGCGATCGAGCCCGCGATCATCAGCCCGAGCGCGACATAGGAATCGAGCAGCTTGGTCCTGACCTCCGGGCCGTCGAACAGCACGCCCGGCGGCATTTTCGGCGCCGTTGCCTGTTCCGGCACCATGGTCTCAACTGCGCTCATTCCAGCAGGTCCATTTACGCAAAATTAACTCTACTGCGGCGCAGCGTACAGACGCAGGCCCTTTCTAGCAAGGGTTGATCGCCCGCCCCGGGCGCGGCACCGGAGGGCTAAAAGACGCGGGCTGATGCAGCGCAATCGCATATGACCATTTGAGCGCGTGAGCGTCCTCGGCCTTCATGGTTCGAGACGCGCCGCAAGCGGCGCTCCTCACCATGGAGGTTCTACGATTTCGCCGCGAAAAAGACCTCATCCTGAGGAGCCCGCCAAAGGCGGGCGTCTCGAAGGATGGGTCACAAAGAGGCTCATCGCACCTTTGTCGTATGCGATAGCCCAACGGCCGGATGGCGATCGCGCAACGCCGATCTGCGCGCGCCGCGCCCGCCGCTATTCTCCGGCGAGGCCGGGATACTTGCGACGAAGGTGCTGGGTCTCGCGCCAGAACTCCCGGGCGAAGCGGACGAGCCGCGTGACATGCAGGATCAGGGGGATCATCGGAATCCACCCTCCCCGAACAGCAGGCGTTCGATATTGCGCTCGGCATCGTCGGTGAATTTGTTGCCGTGAACCGCAATGTACTGCGCGACCACGCGATCGGCGTGGCGCTGACGGGATTCGATCAAGGTGCTGATCAGTCGCGAGAGGAACGGGGTTTTCCCGGTCGGGGCAAAAAGCCAGGCCCCAGTTGTAAGGACGTTCGCCATGGATGGCTCCTTTTGGAGTGTTGTCCGTGGGCGATTCCTTCCTCGTTCAAAGATAGATATTGCGATGCAGCATTGCGAGGTCAAATAGCGCGCAGCCTGCATAAATATAGACCGATCACGCTGCGGTGATCGCGCGCGCCGCTGCTATTTTGCGTGGAGTTTTCGACCTTCTGGTCTGGGCCGCGTGCCCGGCCTTCATGGGTTCGAGACGCGCCGCAAGCGGCGCTCCTCACCATGAGGGTCGGGGATTTTCTACCCGCGAAAAGTTCCTCATCCTGAGGAGCCCGCCAAGGGCGGGCGTCTCGAAGGATGGGCCGCAAGCAAGCCGTCGCACCGCGCCGTCTTCATCGGCGATCAGCCGCGGCCCTTCTTCGGCTGCCAGCGATAGGCTTTCGCGCACGCCCCGCCCATCAGCATGGCGCGCTCGCTCTCGCTCAGGCGCGTCGTGGTGCGGAACGGCGTCACCGCCTGCTCGTAGTTGACCACCGCGGCCGCGCGCGTCCAGTCGGTGCCCCACAGGCAACGGTCGATGCCCCAGGCGTCGAACACGCGCGCCAGCGGATCCCAGATGTCGGCAAACGGATACGGCTCCTTCGACAACGTGCAGGCGCCGCTTACCTTGATCACGACGTTCCTGCGCCTGGCCAGCTCCAGCACCTTCGGCAAGTTCGCCCACGGCTCTGGCGGCGCGGGCGGCACGCGCGGCTGCAGGATGCCGAGATGGTCGAGGATGAAGCGCGTGTCGGGGTGGCGGTCGATCAGCGCGATGCCGTTGTCGAGATTGTCCCAGCAATGCAGGTTGAGCGGAAAGTCGTGGCGCACGGCGGCGCGCGCGATGCGGTCGAGGCCCGGATGCTGGCCGGGCACCCAGCCGCAGTCCTTCACCAGCATGATGCGGATGCCGACCGCGCCCGGTACCTTCTTCCATTCGGCGACGACCTCGTCGATGCCGGGATCGTCGGCGTTGAGCGGCTTGACGATGGCCATTCGCGTCGGGTGCGCGCGCTGCACCTCCACGGCGTAGCTCGCATCGAAGCGGTACAGCGAAAACGCCGAGATGAAGATCGCGCCGTCGACGCCGACCTTGTCCATCGCCGCCACCATCTCGTCGCCGGTGACATGCGCGGGCCAGTTCGGCACGCTCGCCCATGGCCGACTCGGCGTGTTGGCCTCGTAGGCATGGACCTGGGAATCGATGATCATGGGCATTTCCTCCGGCGCCTCGTCCGGCACAACGGCGCCGGCGGTTTTTTGTTGTCGGCCCAGCTTACGCAGGCTTTCGCGGCCGCCCTATTGTCGCAGCGCAAGGCGAACATGCTAAACTGCGATACCTTCCCGCACGACCCCAACACCAGGCTGGTGCTTCCGGATGTCCTCATCGATGCTGGCTTACGCGCAACTGGCAGGCGCGACCCTGCTGAATGCGTCCTCCTACACGATCTACCGGGCGATCGTCGGCCTGACGCCGCAGGCATGGTGGCCGCTGTTCGTCGTCGGCCTTCTGCTCGGCGCAGCCAACACCTATCTGTTCGCGCTGGCGATCCGGCAGATCCCGCTGTCGATGGCCTTCCCGTTCTTTTCGGGCAGCTCGTTCGTCGCGGTGACGCTGATCTCCATCCTGGTGTTCCGCGAGACGCTTTATCTCACGACCGTTGGCGGTCTCGCGCTGGTGCTGATCGGCTCGATCGTCGTGCTTCAGGGCAGGTAGTCACGCGCATTCGACATGATGCGGCATCAGCCGCCGCCGAACCGCGAGGGGTCGCGGGGCGAAGGCGGATCGTCATGATCGGTCCGCCAGCCACCGGGAGCGGAGCTGTCGCGAAACACGCGCCCGCCGCCCGGAGCGACATAGTTCGGGTTCGCGGCCGGGCCGGGCCGGACGATCGCCTGCCGCGGTTCGGCAGCAGGCTTTCGCGCGGCGGCATTCGCCGGCACACCCAGCGTCGTGACACACAGAGCCATCAGACAGAGAGCCATCAAGAGACGCAGCGGCACCACCGCGCCCGGCGCCGTCTTGAGCAAGGCGGCCTCCCGATCGATCAACACCACACCACGTCCGAAATGGAGTCATAGGCAGATTGCACCGGGGGCGATGCCGTGAAGAACTTCGTCCCGTCGAAGAACCGGTTCGGCCGGTTGAAGACCGCCAGGAACGTCGCACCCTTCGGCGCATACGCGACATGGATGTTGCCGCCCGGCCGCCACACGAAATCGCCCGGGCCGCAGGCGCATTCGGCGTCCTCCAGCGATCCCTCGAGCATGTAGGTCTGCTCCAGCGCCGTGTGCTCGTGCAGCGGCACCACCGCGCCCGGCGCCATCCTGAACAGGATGGTGGAGCGGCCCTCATCGTCGGAATAGAGGATCTTCATCTCGATCCCCGCAAACTGCGTCGGCTGCCACGCCATCTTCGAGGCTTCCACCAGATGCGAGCGCAGCGCGGGCGGGTTTACGGGCATGGGCTGGTTCATGGCGACAGCCTCCGGGCAATGGCCGGGGCAATCATAGCACATCTCGCCCGCTGTGTGACATCCGGCACATCCGCCCTCCCCGCCATGTGAACGCCGGTCCGCGCCGCCCGACCAACGTGTGGAACTGGTCACAGAAGAAGCGCTGCCGATCACCTCGGCTGGAACAAGGCCGGCAACGCCCTCCGTAACCTCCCGATAGGGGGTCACCCGGAATTTTTTTCGCAGACGCCCGCTGCTACCAACCAGGCGCGGGGCAACCAAGGAGGCGGAACATGACTGAAGTGTTTTTCAACTGCTCCAGCCCCGGCCACATCCTGCGGGACCGCCGCGGCCTTGCCGTCAGCGATTTCTCCGAGGCCTGCGCCCAGGCCGAAGCCTTCGTGCGCACCCTGCTGAAGACGCCGAGCGCGGAAGACTGGCGCGGCTGGGAACTGCGTGTCACCGACGAATTCGGCGACGAGATCTTCACGATTTCCTTCGCTGCCCTTCTCGGCAAGCCGAACTGAGGCTCGCGATGTCGATGCACCAGCGGATTGCCGCGATCATCGCGCGCACCCGCGCCGTCATTGGCGCGGTGGCCGATCCCTATCGCCCCGAACGCCACTACATGCGCGGCCCCGGCCCCAAATGGCGCGCCCGGCATGGGCTCACGGGCTAGAACGAAGGCAGGCAGGCCCGGTTCACGGAAGCCGCCTCTCCCAGGGATCACGCCGCCCGGATCGTCGCCACGAATTTGCGGATTCCCGACGTCAGCCGCTCGGTCTCGTTGCTCAGCGCGTCCGAGGCGCTGCGCACCTTGTCGGCGGCCGTTCCAGTTTCTACCGCGCCGTGATTGACCTTGCGGATACTGCCGGCCACCTCGTCGCTGCCGCTGGCCGCCTGTTGCACGCTGCGGGCGATCTCCTGGGTCGCCGCGCCCTGCTCCTCGACGGCGGCGGCAATGGCGGCGGAGATTTCCGAAATCCGCACGATGGTGCCGCTGATCTCCTCGATCGCCGATACCGAGTTGCCCGTTGCGGCCTGCATCTGCGTGATCTGGCTGGCGATCTCGTCGGTGGCCTTGGCGGTCTGCGCCGACAGCGCCTTCACTTCGGACGCCACCACCGCAAAGCCGCGGCCGGCTTCGCCCGCACGCGCCGCCTCGATGGTGGCGTTGAGCGCCAGCAGATTGGTCTGCTCGGCAACCGCCGTGATCATCTTGACGACTTCGCCGATGCGGCCCGCCGCGCCGGACAGCGCCGCCACCAGCTCGTTGGTGCGCTGCGCCTGGCCGACCGCCGCGTTGGCGATGCGGTTGGCCTCGGCGACCTGCCGGCCGATCTCGGCGACCGAAGACGCCATTTCCTCGGACGCCGCAGCCGCAGCTCCCACGCTCTGCGACGAGCGCTCGGAAACTTCGGCGACGCTTTCCGACAGCGTGCGGGTGGATTGCGCGGATTCGCCGAGCGAAGCGGCGGCCTTCTCGATGTCGACGGAAACCGAAGAAACCATGCTGACGACGCTGCCGACCGTGGACTCGAACTCGTCGGCCACGCGCGCGAATTCCGCCTTGCGTTCCTGCTCGGCGCTGGCGCGCTGCGCAGCCTCGCCGGCCTCCATCGCCCGCACGCGTTCGGCATTGTCCTTGAACACCTGCACGGCCCTCGCCATCGCGCCGATCTCGTCCTTGCGGGACGCGGAGGGAATGGCAGCGCCGAGGTCGCCGCCGGCAAGGCGCTGCATGGCCGCCGTCATGGCGCCGATCGGGCGCACGACGCCGCGCGCCATGCCGAGCAGGCCGCCGCAGATCAGGAGCACGACGAGCGCCGACGCGGTCCACACGGCGGCTGAGAGAACGCTGACCGTCGATGCCGCGCTGGCTTCGGTCGCAGCGTTCGCATCCGTGGTCTTCTTGACGATGTCGTCGATCACCGTGCGATGCGCCTTGTAGGCGGCGCTGACCTCTTCATAGGCCTTTGCCGCGGCGTCGGCCTTGCCTTCAGCAAGCGCCGGCAGCAGCGCCTCGTCGACCGCCTTCCAGAACTTCCTCACCTCGGCGTCCGACTTCTCGACCAGCAGGGATTTCAGCGCCGGGTCGAGATCGGACTTGGACCAGAACTCGCGACGGTCGTCGTAGTCCTTCCTGAGCTGGGCCAGCCGCTCGCGGCGCTCGTCCAGCGAAGCCGGATCGCGCACCGCAAGCGTTGCTTCCAGATAGGCCTCGATGACGTATTCCGGCGGCGGCAGGATGTCGGCGATCAGGTCGTTGCCGAGCTTGATCTTGTCGTAGAGCGGACCGCCGACCTTGAGATGCTGGAGCGCGAAATTGCTGGTGCCGATGATCGCTCCGAGCCCGACAAGGGCGGCAATTCCGAAGACGACAACCGCGCGCGAAATGGTCAGGTGAAATGACATCCTTGCCCCCCAGAAGAAAAGATGTCCGTCCCGATTAGCGGATTTCCATGAATCTTCCGTTGCCGACGCCGGCCTCTGCAAATCGGAAACAGCGAAACACGCAATGGCGGCTGCATAAGACTAAGGCAGACGCCCAATATGTGGGCACGCGACCAGCGGCAGTTGCGGTCCGTCACTTTTCCCTGGGTCCACGCCAACCAGCCTTTCGCGTCAAGCCCCCTCGCCAAAAATATTTCGCTTTACCAGAATTCTGATTTCCGTTATACACTCGCCCGTCCTGCACCCACCAAGGGGACGATGCGCGGTCGTCACGGTCGTCGGGTGCGGGCTGCGATGGACGCAGGCAATTCCAGGCGGTGCACGCGTGGCCCGAAAGGGCGCGTCGCGGCCGCCCGACGAAGGATTGCCGCGGACGGCGAAGTCGCACGGTCCTGGCGCCGCGACCCTGGCGTCCATCCGCCCTGCCTGTGCGGGGTCGGCAACGGTGACAAGAAAGGCCGCTCACCGGGGAGAATGCGTATAAGCCGTAACCCGTCGTGCGGGGAAAGCCGGAACGTTCCGGCAATACCTGTGGTGGACTAGCTCGTGTGCTTTTTGTCTTGCACGCGAGGCTGCGGGTGCGGTCGGCGCCCGGCTTTCCCTGCGCCCTCTTCCGAGGAGAGGGACAACGCGATGCAAGGCTCGAGCGAAAACGCGCTGCGAGAACGAGAGCGCACGCCGATCCAATCCGAAAACAGCGCTTGTCAGCTTTCGCCACACGCTCGCCACATCGATGAATGCGGAACTGTCGCAACGCGGGACAGCGCAAACATGGGTTAACCGCACTGTCTCTTCAAACACGCCACAATTTGCATTGCATAAACATCTAGAGTTTAGCGATGATTCACAGCGCGGGACAAATTTGGCGGCGGCCTGGTGGAAGCGGAGCGGCTTCATGCGTGTCGCGATAATCGCAGCGGCGATCGCGCTGGCGTCAACGCCGGCGATCGCCTCGCCGTCCTGCATGACGCAGAGCGAGGCGCGGACTAAATTTCCGAAAGAGCATCTGTGGTGGCACGGCGCCAACCGTTGCTGGGACGCGACGCCGAGCCGCGCGCGGCTCGGCCAGCGCCTCAGGGCGAAGGAGCCGCAGCAGACATCCGGCAAGGAGGTCGAGCGCCAGGCGCAGGAGATACCCAAAAAACCGCGCTGGCGCGATGCGATGTCGCGGATGCGATCCGACGACATGCCGGACGCCGCGGTTGCGGCCAGCGCCGGAGCCAGCGTCGATGCGACCGCAGCGTCGCTCGTCACGCCGCGCGCGAATTTCTTCGAGCGCTGGGTCGAGATCGCGCAACGCGTTCCGCCTGCCGCGCCGAGAACGGATCGGACGGCCAACCAGGCCGCCGATCAGACTGCCGACCGCGCCGCGTTGCCGAGCGATCTTGCAGCCGATGCACGCGCCGCCGAGCCGCTCGTTACCCCGATCCGCGTGATGCTCGGCCTGCTCGTGCTGCTGCTCGCCTTCGGCGTGTTCGAGCTTGTGGTCCGCTGGCCCGCCCGCCGGACGGATCCGCAATAGCTCCCGCTCCGGCGAGATGATGGCGCTGAGGTGAAGCGAAGCAAGGCGCTGCCCCGCCGTCTCGTCACGCCGTCTTGCGCTTTTCGATGATCACCTTGAAGTCGTTGGCGAGATTGCGGAAGTAGCGGGCCAGCACCTCGTAGAAGTCCTGGCGGGTGGCGTCGGTCGCCTCACGCGCCTGCTCCTCGCATTTGGCGGCCCGCGCCATGTACTTTTCCATCTTGCCCTCGAAATCTTCCATGGTCGCACTCCACGCCACACCCACAACCTCTGATCCTCCGCGCCGAGGCGACCAAAAGATGGCGGGCTTGGGGTGATTTTCGTGCGGGGCGCGGCAAAGAAAATGACTACCGGCCGGGGATCGGCGCTGGCGGACGCAACGAGGACTGCGGCATCCAGGTGGAGGATGGCTGTGCGGCGGGGTGCGAAGCGGTCGCCGCCGCACGCTTGGTGCCGCGCTTTTCGCCATCGACCTGCTCCAGGTACGACGTCAGCGCCCAGGCCGAGCCCGAATTGCTCGCATAATGCTTCTGCAGGAAGAGGTAGAGCGTGAAGGAAAAGCGCCCCTTGGCAAGCCCCTTTGCACTGCGATGGCAGCTGGCGCAGCCCTCGGCAAACAGCTTGGCCGGAGATTTGCCGGCGTCGAGGTTTTCCTGCGCGCAAGCCGGATGGCCCGCGAGAACGGCAATGGCGGCAAGTGCCAGCAGACTGCGTCGCGGCGAAGTTGACGACATGAAATTTTCTTCCGGTCCGCAGCCGACGCCGCGCCGAAGCCCGTTAGAACGAAGCGGCGTGGCAAAAGATGGGCCGAGCGAGGGGTGCCGCTCGGCACCTGCGCGATCGCTCAGGCAACGTCGGCGCGCTTCTCCTGCTCGTCCGCTGCCAGCGCATCGAGATCGACCAGCCGCGGATCGTCGGCGCCGACTTCGGCCTGCGTGGCGCCGTTGCCATGGACATGCATCAGCGTCTGCACCCGCCGCGCATTCATGTGGTCGACATGCTGGTGACGCAGGGCGACCGGGACCAGATATTTCGGCAGGCCGATTGCGGAGAAGGCCGGCACCCGTTTCAGTTCGGCGCCCTCGCGCCATTGCAGCGGGTTGAGCGTGTAGATCAGCTGCCGCTGGATCTCCGGCAGCGCCGGCACGTCCGGCTCGGCCGCCGCGTTCTCTCCGGCATTGGCGTTGCCGCTGCGGGTGGCGGCCGCAGCCGAGCGCAGCTCCCAGCAGATCAGTTCCACCGCCGAAAGCACCTCGCGACGCACGGCATCGATGCTGGCCGAAAATCGTGCGGCCTGCGGAATTGGCGACATGCTCTCGTCGGCCGCCGCAAGCAACCCGGCCGCCCCGGCGTCGAATCCGGGTGCAGCCTTTTCGATGCTGGCCGCCATCGCCTCGATCGCATCGGCGATACGGTCGCGCTCGCGCTGCGCTTTGGCTTCGGCAAGCGCCCGCTCGGTGGCGACGAGTTGCTCGTCGAATTCGGCAAGCTCGGCGCGCAGCGTCTTGGCGCGCTCCTCGACGAGGCGCAGATCGCTCTCCGCGCGGACCAGCTTTGCGTCCGCTGCGCCGGCCACCGCGAGCTTTTCGGCGGTCTTGCGCTTGTCAGCGACGACGGCGTCGGCGGCGCGCGATCTGCCTGCGAGCTTCGACCGTATCGCCTGCTTTTCCCGCAATGCATTCTCAAAGCGCTCGACCGGGCCCAGTTCACGCCTGAAGAATGACATCTCACCCTCGCAATATCCCGAACTGCCCCGGCGAATCAGCCGGCGGCCGCAATCGGCGTAAGTCTAGCGAAAACTTGGCTCAGATTGCGGCCCGCCCTTTGCCGTACGCGCCCCAGACTTGTGGAAGCAGTCGTTTCCGCCGCCTCCCATCCCGTTTTCGTGAACGGTATTTCGTCCCCCGCCCCGCGACGAAACATTGGGCCGGGGGCGACGAAGCCATTTTGGCCTTGCGAGAAAGACGTCCGGAAACGGAAGGGCACTAGCGTTGGGGCATGTGATCAAACGATGGGGTTCGATCATGCAGGCGCTTCTCACCATGCTGTACCGCTTCTACGTCGTCATCCGGCTTCAGGAGATCCGCCGCCGACGGATTGCCGCGTGAAGCCCTGGGGAGACTTTCAGCGCAGTCGCTGAGAGGAGATATGAAATGCTCGAAGTTGACCACTATCGCTTTCAGGCCGATCGCGCCCGTCGCATGGCCGACCGCGTCAGCGATGCCATGCTGCGCGAAAAGCTCCTGGAAATGGCCTCCGAATTCGGCCGCTACGCCGCGCTGATCGAAGCCAAGGCGCGCGAGAAGCTTGTGCAGGCCGCGACCGCTTGAATTTCACCGTGAAGCGTCGGCCAGGTTGGGCGCAAGCCGAACCTGGCGCGCGGGCTTTGTCTGCAAAGTTCCGCCCCAGACTCTCCATCCCCTTGCCTTGCTTCCGTCAAACCCGGCTGGACTCGTGGCCGGGCAGGATGGACGACGAGCACGGGGATTCCGGATGCCTTCCACGCTGAAGAGAATTGACGGCGAGGCGCATGATGCGCCAATCGCGCCCGACATCGTTCCGGCGGATTGGGCCGATTGCGTTCCCCATCCCGCGAACGATGTGACCAGCCGCGAAAAGCTGTTTGCGGAAATACGCCTCGCAGCGGAGGCGGCCGCGCCGAAAGTGGACAGCGCGTTTCGCGCCACCGACGCTGAAGACGTGCCCTTGCTGGACTCCTCGTCGCGCGCCTGGATCAAGCGCACCGTCACGGTGTTCGCGTTCGCGCTGGTCAGCGTGATCGCCGCGGCGGCCTGGCAGCATCACGGCGACACGGTGGCGCGGACAGCGGCGAGCTGGGTGCCTTCGCCGGACGTCGGCGCCTCGCCAGCGGCGGAGACAGCCGCCGAGCCTGCCGCACAGCCGGTAGCGGACCAGCCGGTCGTCACCTCGCCGCCGGCGTTGCAGGCTCCGGCCAGCAAGGCCGCCACCCTGCCTCCCGAGGCCGAGCAGCAAATCCAATCGATGACGCGTGAACTTGCCGCCATGTCCCAGCAAGTCGAGCAGCTCAAGGCGCAGATCGAAACCCTCAAGGCAAACCAGCAGACGGCTGTCGCCCCCGCTGCGCCGGCTGCGCGGGCACCCGCGTCACGACACCAGGCACCGAAAGTCACGATGCTTCCGCCGCGGCCCGTGCCGGTCGCACCTCCGTCGCGCCCGGCCTATCCACCCGCCGCGCAGGCCGCAGCCGCGCCACCTCCGCCGACAGCAACGGCACCATCGTCGGTCTCACCGCCGCCGCAAGCGACAATCCAGCCCAACGGCGAACCGGTGGTGCGTCCGCCCATGCCATTGCCGCTTCAGGACCGGTATTAGAGATCCAGCGCCGGCGGGTCGAACCAGTTCGTCAGCGACAGACCGCCGTCGACGGTAAACGCCGCGCCGGTGACATAGGAAGACAGCTTGTTGGAGAGGACCGCGAGCGCCATCGGCGCGAGATCGGCGGCCACTCCGATCCGGCCGAGCGGAATATGCTTTGCGAGGGAAGGATCGGCGACAAAGCCGCCGGCAGCGATTGCGCCGGGCACCAGAGCATTGACGCGGATGCCGTAGCTGCCGAGTGTCTTGGCGAGTTCCTTCACCAGCATCGCCATGCCCGCCTTCGTCGTCGAATAATGCGGCAGGTTGCGCGGCGTGCCGGCGTGCAGCGAGGTCAGGAACAGGAACGAGCCCGGCCATTTCGCCGCGATCAACTGCCGCGCCAGCTCGCGCGCCAGGTAATAGCCGGCATCGAGATTGACGGCATGCATCTGCCGCCAGGTTTCATCGCTCACAGCCAACGCATGATCAGCTTCGCGCCGCGGCGGCGAGGCCGAATGGACGAAATGCGTGACCTGTCCCACCGCCTTTTTCGCATGCGCGAGCAACGCCGCGCTGGCGCTGCGATCGGCGAGATCGCAAGCAAGGCTCGTCGCCAGTTCCGGGCGCGGCGAGGTCTTCACCGCCTCCGCCAACCGATCTGTGCTGATATCGGCGAACACCGTGCGAACGCCCTCACCCACCAGCGCCTGCGCGATCGCGCGCCCGATGCCGTTGCCGGCACCTGTCACCAGTGCCGCCTCGCGCTCGGGATCGAAGGGATTTTGCAGCAGGCTCATGGCGAGTCCTCAATCTAATGGTGGATTGCAAAGGCAGAAAAATCACCACAATCCTTTTGCCGGATAAAGCCTGATTTGAAAGGAGGGGACCGCGTATGCCAATAGCAAAACCAACTTTCATAACCCTGACCGCGCTGGCCATGCTGGTAACGCCGGCACTCGCCAAGGATACGAAGGTACCCAAAGCGGAAAGCGATGATGCGAAGCCGCCTTGCACTTCCTATCAGCTTGGCCCTGACGGCAATTGGGAGCAGCTGCCCTGCGAGGAGGTCGGGTCTCAATCATCGTCGCAACATCGCGGGCTATCGAAGAGCCATCAGGACGCCCGCTAGTTCCGGGTTCCGCCGCGATCGTGGCCACACCACACTGTGCTCACTTCCGGGAGATGGCCCGCGAGATTGGTACATTGCCATAATCCCGACACCATCGGACCGCGACCGAGACGCAACGACGCAGCTTCAGACAGATTTGTCCGCGCTATCGCATTTTTGTCGCCGCATTCCTGGGGCTTGTTGCGAGGACGAGACGAAGAGGGCCCACATGAAAAAGCAGATCGCGATCGCGGCAATGGCGGTGACGGTGTCGACCGCAGCGGTTGCCGGCGAGCGCGCGACCGGCGCGGCGCTCGGCGCAGTGTCCGGCGCCGTCGTGCTTGGCCCGATCGGTGCGGTAGCAGGCGCCTTCATCGGCTATACCGCAGGCCCCTCGATGTCACGCGCCTGGGGCGTACGCGGCAACTCTTCCGCGCGCGCACCGCGCCGGACAGCAAACAACGAGGCGCGCTCCTATCGCGAAAGCCAGGCCGCGATGGGCGGGCCCTCCGCCGCGCCGGCAGCGCCGCCTGCGCCGAGAGCGAAGGCGCCCCCGGTGCAACCGCTGGAGTGACCGCCGCTCAACGCGGCGGCCGTTGCGGATAGACGACCTGATGATCGTCAAGTACCTCGACCGGCAACTTGCTGCTGTCGGTGGCGTGCTGCAGCTCCTGCACGCTCGGCATCATGGCCATTCGCGCAGCCTCGTTGCCCGAGATCGAGTGCGACCGCAATACGGTAGTCGCGGCGAATAATGCAACGGCTGCAAATGCAGCAACAATCAAGCGCATCATGAAAATCTCCCGAGATGAAAACCCAGCCGCGGTCGCAGCGGAGAATTAAAGCGCTTGGCGGATTCGCCCTGTGATCTGTCCCACATTTCGCAATGATGTGAAGCGGTGAACCGCGGGGGCTGGCGATATCCGGCTGTCACCCATAGACTGGCTCAAATCACGCGAGCCCAAATGATCCGCCGTTTCATTGGCCTGCTTGTCTTCGCACTGGCGGCGCCTGCCGCAGCCTCAGCCGGCGTGCCGGAAACGGTGTATCTCGCGAGCGCCGACGGCCGCACCGAACTCGTCGGCTATCTCTTCATGCCGGCGGGAAGCGGGCCATATCCTGCAGTCGTGATGCTGCATGGTCGCGGGGGCCCCTACTCCACCAACGTGAACAGAGCTTGCACGCTGGTGGCGCGATCGACCAACTCACCCTGCAACGCCGCAACGCTGTCGAAGCGTCACCGGACGTGGGGAGAATATTGGGCCGCGCAAGGCTATCTCGCCTTGCTGGTGGACAGCTTTGGACCGCGCGGCAAGGCCTATGGCTTTGGCCGCTTTACTCATGGCGATCCCGTTCGCGACGACGTCAACGAACGGACGGTTCGGCCGCTCGATGCCGAGGGCGCGCTCGCCTGGCTGCGCAAACGCAGGGATGTCGTCGCCGACGACATCTTCCTGCAGGGCTGGTCCAACGGCGGCAGTACGGCGCTCAACGTGATCTACCGGCAGGGCATGCAAACTTCGGGATTCCGCGCAGCGCTCGCTTTCTATCCCGGCTGCGGCCCGAAGGCGATGCTGGGACGGGAGCTCTCGTCGAAAGTGCCGGTCACGATGTTTCTCGCGTCGGAGGATGAAGAGGTCTCGCCAGCCCTCTGCCAGCAATTCGCGCAGCGATCGCGCGAGGCCGGAAGTCCGGTCGACGTTGTTCTCTATCCCGGTGCGGTGCATGGCTTCGACGATCCCGGAGCTCGCAGGCAATCCGCAACTGCCAATCGCAGCGCCACGACCGACGCTTTTCAGCGCGCCCTCGCCACACTCCGTTCGCTCGGCACCCGGTGAACGCAGCGTGGCCGCATCACAGCAGCTTCGCCCGCGCGAACAGCATGCGCAGCGCGTTGGTCGCCTGCACCGCCAGCATCGCATTTGCAGCGGCACGCTGCAGCGCCGACAGGGCGTCCTCGTGCAGCGCACGGAATTCCATCCACTCGATGGCGGAAAGGCTCGTGATGAAGCGGAAGGCCTGCCCGACGGTGCCGATCGAAACGGTCTGACCGTTGAGCTTGAGGCGAAACGTGGTCTGCAACGGCGTTTCCGACGCCGACACGTCGGGCAGCCGGGCCGGATCGGCAGGGCTCATGAGGGCGCCAGCGTTCGCCGCGAAGCCGTGATCGAATCGGTCAGGCTCTGCACCACGACGAGCCGCGTGACCTCGCCGTCGCTGTAGGCCTTCAGGAAGCGCTCGTAGTTGCGGATCGACACGCAGCCGTTGGAAGCACCCTCGGGGCCAAGCAAGTAGCTGTGTACCAGCAGGCCGGTGCGGCCGAGCGTGGACTCGCTGTCGACGGGCGTCATGCGAAGCGCCCGCACGCCATGAAACAGTCTTTCGCGGGGCTTGAGCTCGTAGGTGCCGGGCGGGGTGGCGCCGACCATGCGCTCGCCGACGCTTTCCACCCTGTCCATGCGGTTGCCCAGGCCGGAATGGGCTTCCAGCTTCACGCCGTTCGGCAGGTACACCACTTGTGCGGAAATGTCATAGACCGCGGTAAAGCTGTCATAGCCCAGCGAGGCGAGGTCGGGACCGGAACGAAACAGACCGTCGCCGGAGGTGAGCGACGCCAGCGTGACGCGACCAGGAAGGATGTCTGACAGCTTTTGCAGCAACGAGCGCTGGTCGCCCTGCCCGGCTCCGTCGGCGGCTGCAGCGGCCCGCGCCGCGGCTTCGAGCCGCGCATCGGAAGGGCGAGCCCGCGGCAAAGGTACCGCCGCCGTGGCAGCCGGTGGGGCCGGCACATCAATGACGGCAGTCCGCCAGTCCTGCGATTGCATTTGCCGCGCAAGGCGCTCCTTCGCCTGCAGCGCGCGGATGTCGGCTGCCGTCGTGGCGGCACGATCGAGCGACTGCGTCGTAAATTGGCGGCGCTGCGAATCCGGAGACGGCGGCAGGAAGCGCTCGTCAAAGCTCGAAGCGGACAGCGGGCGCGACGGAGCGGCATTGGCGGATACCAGCGCAGCCTCGCCGGGATAGGCGACCCAGGCAGCCACGGCCGCGCTCACGCCGAATGCGGCCAGCACCAGCGCCGCGGTCCTGGAGGACGATGCGCGTCGCTGCGGCCATGGCCGGTCGGCCCTTATCCTGACTTGGCCCATCCCTTGGCCCATCTGGTCCCCGGACCCACTCCCCTCGACGGCGCCCATTCTGCGAGGGATTCGTGGAATTTCCCCGGCATTATGGCCGCCAGACTGCGGCATATTCGAGACCGACAGGCCGACATTTGCCAGGAAACCGGCTGGTGATGCCGCCCCGCGGGCACCTCCGGTTCCAGCGCAGGGGCAGTCATCTGCCGTTCATGCGATCCCGGCCATCATCGCAGCCATGGGGCCGGCACGGGCAACCCGGCACTTCAGACGACCCATGCGATGTTGCTCGATCAAGGGAGACACCCGATGAAGCGGATTTTCGTTGCCACCGTCCTTGCCACCTTCGCCCTCGGCACCGCCGCGATGGCACAGGACGCTTCCTGCGAAACCAAGGCCGTCGGCAAGGACGGCAAGGCCCTGTCCGGCGCCGCAAAAACCTCGTTCATGAAGAAGTGCATGGCCGATTCCTGCGAGGCCAAGGCCGTCGGCTCCGACGGCAAGAAGCTGGCCGGCGCGGCCAAGACCTCCTTCATGAAGAAGTGCGAGAGTGGCACCTGATCGGCGCATGATCCAGAAACGTGTGAAGCGGGTTTTCCAGAAAGATCATGCGCAAGAAAGAGCTGAAGCGCGATGGTGATTTCATCGCGCTTTAGCGCTTGAAGCGATAGTCGAAACGGTCGCCGTCGGCCCTCAAGAGGCCGACGGTAGGTCGAGGGAAATGCACCGGCAGGATCAGCGTGTCGGTGTCGGCGACCTCGGCAAAGAATTTTCGCCGCGATACCGCCGATTGTTTGGGGTCCCAGTCCGGCCGCGCCGACCAATCGGGCTCGCGGCATTGAATGGCATGGTGCATCAAATCGCCGGCCACCACCGCGCGCAGCCCCTTCGAGAAGATGTTGACGCAGCAATGGCAGGGCGAATGGCCGGGCGTTGGCGACAGCGTGATCAGGTCGTCGAGTGCGTAATCGTCGTCGACCAATAGCGCCTGTCCCGCCTCGACGATCGGCCGGCAGTTATCCGAGAATACCTTGCCGGGCGGATTCTTCCCCTGCGCATAGGCCGCCTCCCACGCCGCATATTCGCGCTTGTGGAAGACGTATTTTGCGTTCGGGAAGGTCGGCACCCAGCGACCGTCGCGCAGCGTCGTATTCCAGCCGGTGTGGTCGATGTGCAGGTGGGTGCAGAAGACGTAGTCGATCTGCTCGAATGTCACGCCGAGCGCGAACAGCTCGCTGCGCCAGCGCTCCTTGCCGGGAAAATCGAACGGTGGCGGATGATCCTTGTTCTCGCCGGTGCAAGTATCGACCAGGATGGTGTGATGGGGCGTGCGGACCACGAAGGTCTGGTAGGTGATCATCATCAGGCCGCTTGCGGCATCGAATACCTCGGGCTCCATGGTCTTCAGATGATGCTTGAAGACGGCGTCGTCATACGCCGGGAAGAAATCCTGCGGCCGCCGCCACGGCCCTTCGCGCTCGATGACGGCATCGATGGTGACGTCGCCGATCCTGATCTGCTTCATGGCGTTGTTCGCTCCCTTGTTTTGAGAGCGATCTTCAATGAAGCCGCTCAGCTTCGCAAGCCCGGCGCTTCCTGGCCGGTGCGTGCGACATATTCGGTATAGCCGCCGCCAAATTGATGGATGCCCTCGGGTGTCAGCTCCAGCACGCGGTTGGAGAGCGCGGCGAGAAAATGCCGGTCGTGCGAGACGAACAGCATGGTGCCCTCGAATTCGGCGAGCGCGTTGATCAGCATTTCCTTGGTCGCCATGTCGAGATGGTTGGTCGGCTCGTCCAGCACCAGGAAGTTCGGAGGATCGAACAGCATCTTCGCCATCACCAGCCGCGCCTTCTCGCCGCCCGACAGCACCCGACATTTCTTCTCGACATCGTCGCCGGAGAAGCCGAAGCAGCCGGCGAGCGCGCGCAAGGAGCCCTGGCCGGCCTGGGGAAAGGAATCCTCCAGCGACTGGAACACGGTGCGCTCGCCGTCGAGCAAATCCATCGCATGCTGGGCGAAGTAGCCCATCTTGACGCTGCCGCCGATGGCGACCGTGCCGTCATCCGGCTCGGTCGAGCCAGCGACGAGCTTGAGCAGCGTCGATTTGCCGGCGCCGTTGACGCCCATCACGCACCAGCGCTCCCGGCGGCGAATCATGAAGTCGAGGCCTTCATAGATGCGGCGGCTGCCATAGCCCTTGTGGACGTTCTTCAGGCTCGCGACATCCTCGCCGGAGCGCGGCGCCGGCTGGAACTCGAAGGCCACCGTCTGGCGCCGCTTCGGCGGCTCGACCCGCTCGATCTTCTCCAGCTTCTTGACCCGGCTCTGTACCTGCGCCGCATGCGAGGCGCGCGCCTTGAAGCGCTCGATGAACTTGATCTCCTTGGCCAGCATCGCCTGCTGGCGCTCGAACTGCGCCTGCTGCTGCTTGTCGTTGAGCGCGCGCTGCTGCTCGTAGAACTCGTAATTGCCGGAATAGGTCGTGAGCTGTCCCCCGTCGATCTCGACGATCTTGTTGGCGATGCGGTTCATGAACTCGCGGTCGTGCGAGGTCATCAGGAGCGCGCCTTCATACGCCTTCAAGAAATGCTCCAGCCAGATCAGGCTCTCCAGATCGAGATGGTTGCTCGGCTCGTCCAGCAGCATCACGTCCGGGCGCATCAGCAGGATGCGCGCCAGCGCCACGCGCATCTTCCAGCCGCCGGAGAGATTGCCGACATCGCCGTCCATCATCTCCTGACTGAAGCCGAGGCCGGCCAGCGCCTCGCGCGCCCGGCCCTCCAGCGCATAGCCGTCGAGTTCCTCGAAGCGCGCCTGCACCTCGCCGTAGCGGGCGATGATGTCCTCCATCTCGGCTTCCTGCTCGGGATCGGCCATCGCGGCTTCGAGCTGCTTCAATTCGGCTGCAACGACGCTGACGGAGCCGGCGCCGTCCATCACCTCGGCGACCGCGCTGCGGCCGCTCATCTCGCCGACATCCTGGCTGAAATAGCCGATGGTGATGCCGCGGTCGGCCGCGACCTGGCCTTCGTCGGGCTGGTCCTCGCCGGATATCATGCGAAACAGCGTGCTCTTGCCAGCCCCGTTGGGACCGACGAGGCCGATCTTTTCGCCGCGCTGGAGAGCTGCGGAAGCTTCGATGAAGAGGATCTGGTGGCCGACCTGCTTGGAGACGTTGTCGAGACGGATCATTGCTGCCCGGGAAGTTGAGTTGGCGGCCTCTTATTCCATATGACGCCGCGGTGGAAGGGTGTTTCCAGGCATGGACGAAGGCTTGCCAAGCGGAAAAGGGCTGACCATCCAACGGTGTGATCGCCCGTCAGCTCAGTGCCGCTTGAAATACTGCACGTCGCGCTCGTGCTTTTCCGCCGCTGCTCGTGTTCTGAAGGTGCCCAGATTGCGCCGCTTGCCCGTCTTCGGGTTGATCTTGCGGGAATAGAGCCGGTACTGGCCGGACTTGAGCTTGCGGATCATGGCTTACCTTTCGGACTGCCCACTATAACAGGAAACGACGGCGCCTCGTTCCTTCCGCACCTGTCATCGAACCGGATCGGAGACGGGGTCGACATATCATCCATGACCGAACAAGACGCCGCGGAGCTGACTGACATCATTGCCGAAGCGGCGCCGCTGCCGCTGCTTGACGCAGCCTATGCGCTGTGGCGGCGGCGCTACCGGCTCGACGCGCTGGAGGGCCGCCCCACCGCCGAAGAGGTCCGCATCAACCGGACGCTGACACCGGAACAAATGGCGGCGAAATACCGTTGGGACCGCGACCACGCCCATGACGGCTCCGCTTTCGAGCATCTGAAGCGCGCGCATCCGCGTGCGGACGACCATGCGATCCGGCAGGCGATCATCACGGCCGTGAAGTTCGAAGATGCCTGCTTCAGGTATTTCGAGCAAAGCAATGCCGAGTACTGGCAACGCTGCGTGCATGCGGTGGCCCGCGCGCGGCAGGATTATCCGGGCTTTCTCGAAAGCACCTACCAGCAGGCCGCCAACGACGTCGCCTACTATTACAAATAGCTCGCGGGCGAGAGTCTCAGAAGCAGAGCGTCGACACCACGCCGCCGCGCTTGTCCTTGATGACGTAGGGACAGCGCAGCCGCTCCAGTGCCTTTTTCGCATCCTCATCGCCGAGCGCGGCGGCGCGCTCGTAATAGGCCTTGGCGGCGGAGGAATCCTTCGGACCGCCGCGGCCTTCGGCACTGAACGCGCCCATGCGCTCCAGCGCGGCGGGGTGGTTCTGCGTCGCGGCTTTCTCGAACATCGCGCGCGCGGCGGCGTCGTCCTTCTCGCCGCCATTGCCTTCCGACAACATCAATCCGAGCTGGTATTGCGCTTCCGCATTGGTCTCCGCGGCGCGGCCGAGCAATTCGCGGGAGCGCACGGGATCGGCCGGCGCGCCGCCGCCGCCGAGGGCCGCGAGATTGGAGACGCCGCGGGGATTACCCGCCTCCGCCGCGCGCTCGAAAAGTTTTCTCGCCTGCGCCCCGTCTCTGGCGACGCCGGTTCCGGTACCATAGGCGACGCCGAGTTCGACCATCGCCGAGGAGGAGCCCTTGTCGGCCGCCTTGCGCCAGGCGGCGATGGCTTCCGTCATCTGCCCGCTGGAGGCGTAGGCGCGGCCAAGCTGGTACATCGCGCGCCGCTGCGTCTTGGCGGCGATCGCACAATATTTGATTGCTGTCGCGATATCGCCGGCAGCGACCTGGGATACGCCCTTGACGTCGGCGGGCTTGTCGGGATCAGAGGGATCGGCGGCCAGTCGGTCGCACAGCACGAGATCGGCCGATTGCGCATGCGCCAGCGCCGGCGCGGCAAGCGCCGCGGCCATGCCGAGCAATATCGGTCGAAAGAAGCGCCTCATGCGGCTGAGGTTGCTTGGTCGCGCGGGCAAATTCAAGGCTCCAGCCCCGCCTCGCGAAGCACGGCCACCGCCTCCGGCGAGCGCAGGAATTTCAGGAATTGCTCCGCCGGCACCACCTTGTCCGTGGCCATCATGCAACCGGCCGAGAACACGGCAGGCACCTGCAGTTCGCGCGGGATCGGCCCCACGACCTCCACGCCGGCCACCTGCTTGAGTTCGCTGATCTGCTGCACGGCGAGATCGGCCTGACCGGTCAACAGCTGTTCGGCGGTCAGGCCCGAGGGAATGACGATGGCGTGCGCATTGACGATGTGGGCGATGCCGAGCCGCGCGATCAGCTCCGCAAACAGGATTCCGCTGGCGCCGATGCGCGAATAGGCGACCGCGCGGGCCTGGACCAACGCAGTGCGTAGCGCGGCTTCGCTCGAAATATCCGGATGCGCGCGGCCGGCCTTTACGGCGATGCCGACCCAGGACTTTGCGATATCGACATAGCTTGCCGCCGCCACGCGGTGCTCGCTCAGCATTTCGCTCAATCCCTCACGAGTGAGGATGACGACGTCGGCGGCTTCGTTGCGGCGCAGGCGGTCGAGCAGCGCCAGCGTCGGCGCGAAATCGGCATCGATGCGGGTGCCGCTTGCGGCCTGAAACCGGCGCGCCAGTTCGGGGAAGGCACCCTTGACGGCCAGAGTCGAGAGAACGCGGATCGCTTGCATCGTCGCTCAGACTTGACGCATCAGCTTCAGGACCGCGGTCAGACGCAGGCTGCGTTTGCCGGCGAGCGCGGTTGCTTCCATCAGCGCGCCCTGCTCGTCGCAGGTGCCGGAAAAGCCGATGCCGACTTCATGGCCGCCGAGGATCGGATTGTCGCCGACCGACGGCGTGTGCTCCTGGTTGAGGATCTGTCCCTTCCAGCGGCCATTCTCGGAGGTGTAGGTGCCGAGATAGTAGAAGGAGGCGTCACCGCCGAGAATGCGGCCGTTATTGAGCAGCATCACGCCGGTCAGACCGCCCTCGATTCCGTCGAGCATGCGCAGGTGAATGGAATAAAGCCCATTGACGATACCGCCCTCGCCGACGCCACCGGCAATCGGCACAGCCTCTTCCTTGACCGGCGTCATGAGCGATTGGAACACGGCGCCGGGCACCTCCTTCAGCGCACCCCTGAAGCGATAGAGACTGCCGTCGGCGTTCCCCCTGGCAATCAGGGTCGCCTCGTCCGTGCCGGCCATGGGGCGGTAGTTCGGATCGGGGTTGTGGCGGACGGTCTTCACCTCGATGTCGATCCCCTCGCCGGTCTCTTGATAGGTACCGATATGGGCAAAGGCCGAGTTGCCGCCGAGCATCTTGCCGTCGCGCACATACATGACGCTGCGGCCCACCGCATCGTTGAGCTGAAACCTGACGGTATAAAATCCCGCAAACACCTGCCGCGTCCCCGGCAATCGAGCGCGACCGTACATAGCGCGGTTTACGCCAGGGGGAAATCAGCCGAAACAGCCTTGCACAGTCACAAACGAAAATGATCCGCCAAGGGATACCACCTTGGCGGATCATCTTTTATCCCGGGAAGCCCCCGCGCCCCGGGGACGCACTTTTAGGCGGCCGCCGACTTCGAAGTGGTCGGAACTTCCGAGATGGTTTTCAGGATCTGCGAAGCGATCTGGTAGGGGTCGCCTTGCGAGTTCGGACGGCGATCCTCGAGATAGCCCTTATAGCCGTTGTTCATGAAGGAGTGCGGCACGCGGATCGAGGCACCGCGATCGGCCAGGCCGTAGCTGAACTTGTTCCACGGCGCGGTCTCGTGCTTGCCGGTCAGGCGCTTGTCGTTGTCCGGGCCGTAGACGGAGATGTGGTCCATGAGGTTCTTCTCGAAGGCCGCCATCAGCTTCTCGAAATACTCCTTGCCGCCGACTTCGCGCATATACTTGGTCGAGAAGTTGGCGTGCATGCCCGAGCCGTTCCAGTCGGTGTCGCCGAGTGGCTTGCAGTGGAATTCGATGTCGATGCCGTACTTCTCGGTCAGGCGCAGCATCAGATAACGGGCCATCCACATCTGGTCGGCGGCGGTGCGGGAGCCCTTGCCGAAGATCTGGAATTCCCACTGGCCCTTGGCCACTTCGGCATTGATCCCTTCGTGATTGATACCGGCGTGCAGGCAGAGATCGAGATGCTCTTCCACCAGCTTGCGCGCGACGTCGCCGACGAACTTGTAGCCGACGCCGGTGTAGTACGGGCCCTGCGGCGCGGGGTAGCCGTATTCCGGGAAGCCGAGCGGACGGCCGTCCTTGTAGAAGAAATATTCCTGCTCGAAGCCGAACCAGGCGTCGGCATCGTCGAGGATGGTGGCGCGCTTGTTGGACGGATGCGCAGTCTTGCCGTCGGGCATCATGACTTCGCACATGACCAGCACGCCGTTGGTGCGCGCGCCGTCGGGATAGACCGCGACCGGCTTCAGGACGCAGTCGGAGCTGTGGCCTTCGGCCTGCATCGTCGAGGAGCCGTCAAAGCCCCACAGCGGGAGCTGGTCGAGCGTCGGGAACGAAGCAAATTCCTTGATCTGCGTCTTGCCGCGCAGGTTCGGTGTCGGCGTATATCCGTCCAGCCAGATATACTCGAGCTTGTACTTGGTCATTGAGCCTTCCTGTTGAAGCGAATGGTGGGAACCGTTGTGCCGGCCCCACTGGTGTACCCGGCCACCATCGGCCGACCTTAACAAAGCAATAAAAATGCCAGCGGCCGCACTGCGGCAGCGGTTGTCCACAGCCGGCACGCCGTCCGCCTCCAGATTTTGGCTGCGACATAGCGGCGCGGTACGGGGAAAATTCGCCGACTGGAATCAGCGCAATAACCGTCAAAAGGCGCCGCTTTTGGCGGCATCGGCGCCTTGGGCGGCCTTCTCAGCTCAATCACGCGCCAGTCGCGGCGCCCCACATTGACGAGGGCCGGCGCAGCCGGAAACCGCAGGCTTCGGTGAAGCGTTGTCGGGCCGCGATGTGCTTCAAAGGAAGCAGGCGAAAGACTGCCTACGATTTAGACAGCAGATGACTTTTCCTTCAGCAGGTTGCACTGGCGGACGCCCCGTCCGATATCAAAATCGTTAACCGACCACGAACGAGTCGGGCGCACCATCCATCGATCTGCGTCTCGTGAAAGGAGAGACCGAAATGTTGAATCAGGATTCAAGTCAGAGTTCTGCAACGATCTACGCGTTTCCTGCCGGTGGCCGGGCAGCCCTCGGAGGCCGCCGCTATGCCGCCGCCAAGGCTGATCTATCCAGTGTTGCGCGGGTCAACGAAGCCCTGTGCAGCGACAGCTGGTACCATCAGGCAGCGATCGAAGAATCCAAGGTATGGGACCACTGATGCCGCAAGCACATTCCGCCAAACCGCGCATGGATATTCAGGCGCGAAACGCGAGATAAAGAAGGGTCGAAACAACGAGGTTTCGGCCCTTTTTCACGTCAACTGGCAGGTTGTGACCGGTCGCTTGCCGATCTTGAACGTGGTGCCGGACTTGCCGATCCACAGCGTCACGCCTTCGCCGGAATAGCGAGCGCCACCCAAGGCCAGGCGCTTTTGCAGCGTCACCGCCTTGCCGTCCACCTGCATATGGGCGCGCTTGTCGTAGCCGAAGAATCCCACAATGAACTCGGTGCCGTCGCTGCAGCGATAATTCTGCCAGGTCGTGGTCTGCGCGAAAGCTCCCGATGGGCCGAACAAGATAGCGCCGGCGAGCAGCGCGGCGAGAATAGTGGTCCTGCCGGATTTCATGTTTCCCCCTGAGTAGCACCAGTATAAACGAGTTCGGAGCACTCGGTACAATTGCCGGGCGCGCGACCCCGAACATCCATCAAGTTCCGTTTCATGTCACAATCCCCTGCCCGCCATCTCAACCTTTCCGGCGCCAGCAATTTTCGCGACCTCGGCGGCTATGTCGGCCAGGACGGCCGGACCGTGCGCTGGCGAAAACTGTTCCGCTCAAACCATCTCGGCCACCTGACGCCCGCCGACATCGCGGTGCTCCGTCAGCTCGGCGTCAAGAGCGCCTTCGATTTCCGCGGCAAGGACGAGCGCGGCGAGGCGCTTTGCGGCGTCGAGCACATCGAAACCCATTCGCTGCCGGTCGAGCCGACGGTGGTGGCGGCGCTGCGGGCGATCCATGCCACGGGGCGGACGTCAACCGCGGATGACGCGATGGAAGTGATGCGGGATTCCTACCGCGGCTATGTCGAACACAACACGCCTCGCTTCCGTGCGCTGTTTGCGCACCTGCTCGAAGACCGGGCGCCGCTCGTGATCCACTGCACCGCGGGCAAGGATCGCACCGGCTTTGCCTGCGCGCTGATCCTGCACACGCTCGGCGTGCCCGACGACGTCATCGCGGAAGACTATTTGTTAACCAACCAGTTCTATCGCCGCGATCCCGCGGTCAGCAGCGACCTGCCCGTTGAAGTCCGGCAGGTGCTCGGCACCGTCCAGTCATCGTTCCTGGCCGCTGCCTTCGAGACCATCGATGCGGGCTATGGCAGTCTGGACAACTATCTGCGCGATGGTCTCGGCGTCGGCCCAGCCCAGCGCGACACTTTGCGGGAACGCTACCTGGAAGCCTGACGGCGATCAGGCCGCCGCTTCCAGCTCGGCGTCGAGGTCGGCGATAACTTCTTCGAACGCCTGGATCGCCTGTTGAATCGCTGCGATCTGCATCAGCTCCCAGCCGCCGATGGGGCCGTTCCGGTTCTGCAGCGCGACAACCAGGTCGCGGCGCTGCTCCTTGAGCTGGACCAGCGGCAGGCCGTGGTCGGGCAAGGTTCTCATCATGGTATTTTCAGTCCCCTGAACGTAATCCGGGACTGAGCTATAGCGGCATCGTTCTGCCGTCAGCTTACGAAACTCCGGCGAATTTTATTGATTGCCCTCCGGATTTTCCCGGACTTCGGTCGGAATTGGCGCTATCGAGTCTGAATATATTTCCATCCGAGGGCATCATGCTGCGGGAAAAAGTCATCGTCGTGACCGGCGCTTCCGGCGCACTCGGCAAGGTCGTTGCGGAAGTCGCGCTGGCGCGCGGCGCGCGCGTGGCCGCTGTGGACCATGCCGCCGCGCAGATGCCGCCTTCGCCGCAACATCTCGATCTCGGCGGTGTCGACCTCACCGACGCCACGCAGGCAAGCAAGGCCGTCGCTGCGGCGGCCTCGCATTTCGGCAAGATCGATGCGCTGATCAACATCGCCGGCGGCTTCGCCTTCGAGACCGTCGCCGAGGGCGATCCGAAAACCTGGGCCCGCATGGTCGCGCTGAACCTCACCACTGCGCTCAACGCCTGCCGGGCCGCGATCCCGCATCTTCTCGCCTCTCCCAACGCGCGCATCGTCAATATCGGCGCCTATGGCGCGCTGCAGGCGGGCTCGGGCATGGGCGCCTATGCCGCCTCCAAGGCCGGCGTGCATCGCCTCACCGAGGCCCTCGCGGCCGAGCACAAGGGCAAGATCACCGTCAACGCCGTGCTGCCGTCGATCATCGACACCGCGGCCAACCGGGCGAGCATGCCGAAGTCGGACTTTTCCAAATGGGTGAGCCCGCAGGAACTCGCCGAGGTCATCCTGTTCCTGGCCAGCAATGCGGCGAGTGCCGTGACCGGCGCGCTGATCCCGGTGACGGGACGGGTTTAGCCTCCAGCATCCAGTGCTGCGCTGGGCTCTCAAACGTCCCGGCGATTTTCCGCTAGAATCGGCGGCAACTGAGTCGCGGCTCTGCCGCCGGAGCCTGCCTTGGAAACCGCGCTTTACCCTCCCGTCAAACGCTTCCTGGAAAAGCTCGGCTTTACCGTCAAGGGCGAGGTCGGCGGCTGCGATCTGGTGGCGCTGAGCGGCGACGATCCGCCGGTGGTGGTGATCGGCGAATTGAAACAGTCGTTCAATCTCGAACTGATCCTGCAGGCAGTCGATCGCGCCGCGGCTGCCGACGAGGTTTGGCTGGCAGCAAAGCTCTCGGCGCGCGGCAAGGGCCGTGAGAGCGATGCGCGCTATCGCAACCTCTGCCGCCGCCTCGGCTTCGGCATGCTCGCAGTGACGGCTGGCGGCAACGTCGAGGTGATCGTCAAACCGCCGACCACGGCGCCGCGCCGCGATCCCAAGAAGCGCTCGCGCCTGGTGGTCGAGCACACCAAGCGCATCGGCGATCCCGCCATCGGCGGCAGCACGCGTGCGCCGATCATGACCGCCTATCGCCAGCAGGCGTTGGCCTGCGCCTCGGCGCTGTCAGCCGGCCCGCAGCGCGTCCGCGACCTGCGCGCCCGCATTCCCGATGCCGGCAAGATCCTGCTGCACAACGTCTATGGTTGGTTCGACCGCGCCGAGCGCGGCATCTATGGGCTGACCGATGCCGGGCGCGCCGCGCTGAAGCGCTGGCCACAGCAGCCGGTCGAGATCACGCAGGCGGCAGAATAGCAGTGGGGGCAACATGATCGTGGTAACCGGCAGCGTGACCGCAAGGCCCGATACGTTCGACGAGGTGCGGCGGCTCAGTCTCGAGCATGTGCACCGCTCGCGCGAGGAGCCGGGCTGCATCTCGCACGCGGTGCATGTCGATTGCGAGAACCCGTTGCGGCTGGTGTTCTTCGAACAATGGGCTGACCGCGCCGCTTTGCTGACGCATTTCGCCGTTCCGGCCTCCCGCGATTTCGTGCGAGCACTACAGTCACTCGCCGCGGCCGCGACGACCATCGAGATCTACGACGCAAAAAAGGTGGATAAGCTCTAACGCATGGCAGCATTGCCACACCTGTTTCATATTGCAATGCAACATGAGGCTCCCTAGATATCGGCGATCGATTTGCGAGGCCCCGATGAGCGAAGACTGGCAGACCAAATACGGCCCTCGGCGCGTGCGGCGCGACCCGCCGACGTTGGAAGAGGCGATTTTCGCGGCTGCCGGGATTACCGAGGATCAGGAAGCGCAGGCGGAGATCGCCGCTTCCCTGATGGGCTTGGATTACGAGCCGGTTCTGGCGGAAGTGAAGAAGACCAGCCGCATCGCCGCGCGCTCCTCCACCACGCGCGTCATTGCCGGCGAACAGGGCGCGCAACGCGCCGTCGTGGTCGAGCGCCGCGTCATCCGCAGGCGCGTCGCGACCTAAGCTTCCAATTAAGTTTCACGAAAAAGGGCCATCCGCCAGTTCGGCGAATGGCCCTTGTTTTTTTCGTAGATGGGCGCCTCAGGCCGCCTTGCTGCCACCCCAGCCATACATGCGGAACAGAATCCGCCAGTAGGCGCGATTGAAATTCGCAATCGCCTGCGCCGCCTCGATCGGCGTGACCACCAGCGAAGGTGCAAGCTCCAGCTGGCTCGGCCGGCTCAGGTCGATGACCCCGGTCGATTCACCGTGGCTGAAGCTCAAATGCGCGCCGAACTTGTTGGCGAGCGATCGCATCGCGTCGTTGCTGGCTCCGGTCGTGATGCGCAGGCTCTTGTAGCCTTTGGCGCGCGCCACGGAGATCAGCTTGCGGAAGAGCACCGTGCCGACGCCCTGGCGGCGCACCTTGCTCTCGACGCTGAAGGCAATCTCGGGAATGCCGTCGTCCGATTGCCCGGGCGGATGCAGCTCGGCCGCACCGCGCACCTCGCCATCTTCGAGATAGGCGATGATCACCGTGCCGTCACTGGCGCATTTTTCGGCGTAGCGCGCGATGAAGCTGTCGTCCATGAAGCCGTGGAAACGGTCATGACGGCTGGTGCGGTCGAGCCGCAGCAGGTGGTCTCGCAGAAGTGGTAGTTCCTCGTGCTGGCTCAGGGTCCGGACGGTCCCTGCCGGGCGCGTCAAATCGGCCAACGTCTTGTGTCTCATCTCAAACTCCTCGTGGTAGCCCTCGAGGAGACGCTTCCGAATCCCTAGGCTGCTATATTGTGCGCCGCAACATTTAATTCAAGCCCCTGTGACGCCTCAATTTTCAGCAAGATAGGATTAAAGATTCATTCATATTTGTGACACACGGGAACCCCCTCGTCACAGCACCATCTGGGTCTGCGTCACGACCGCTACCAGCTTGCCGTCGTCGGTTTCCAACCTGGTTTGCCAGACCTGGGTGCGCCGTCCCCGATGCACCGGCGTAGCCGTCGCCGTGATCGTGGCGCCCTCCTTCGCCCCGCCGATGAAATTGGTCTTGCTCTCGAGTGTCGTTGTGCCCTTGGCATCGGCCGGCAGGTTGATCACGGTTGCCGCCGCGCCGACCGAATCCGCAAATGCCATGATGGCGCCGCCATGGATGGTGTGATGCAGCGTGCACAGGTCGGGCCGCACCAGCATTTTGGCGACGACGCGATCCTTGTCGGCTTCGACGAATTTCACGCCCTTCAGCTCCGCAAAGGGCATCTTCATCGAATTGATCTTCTCCAGCAGCGACATCGTTCCTCCCGTCTTCTTGTTCGAGCGATCGCAGGGTCAGGATGGACGCCGCGGGTAAATCAGGCAATGACGTCGGAGGTAATGGCCGCCGTGATGAGGCAGCGGTAATCCCGGGTCCGTCGATGCACCAGTTCCCTCCCCGTCGGATCGTCTGCCTGACCGAAGAGACGGTGGAGACGCTGTACCTGCTTGGCGAGCAGGATCGCATCGTCGGCGTCTCCGGCTATGCGGTGCGACCGCCGCAGGTCCGGCGCGAGAAGCCGCGGGTGTCGGCCTTCATCTCGGCGGACATCCCGAAGATCCTGGCGCTCGAGCCCGACCTCGTGCTCGCCTTCTCCGACCTGCAGGCGGACATCGTCGCCGATCTGGTTCGCGCCGGCGTGGCCATCCACGTCTTCAACCAGCGCGACGTCGCCGGCATTCTGGCGATGATCCGCACCTTGGGCGCCATCGTCGGCGCCGCCGAACGCGCCGAGACGCTGGCCAGCGGCTTCGAGCAGCGCCTCGCCACCATCGCCGCCACGCCGCGGCCCGGCGCCAGGCCAAAAGTCTATTTCGAGGAATGGGACGATCCGCTGATCTCGGGCATCGGCTGGGTTTCCGAGCTGATCGAAATCGCCGGCGGCGAAGACGCGCTGCCGAGGCTGCGCTTCCGGCAGGCTGCCAGGGACCGCATCATCGCCCCCGACATCGTGCGCGACGCCGCCCCTGACGTGATCCTCGCCTCCTGGTGCGGCAAGAAGGTCGTGCCCGACCGCATCCGCAAGCGCCCGGGCTGGAGCGACATCCCCGCCGTGCGCAACAACCGCATCGTCGAGATCAAGTCGCCGCTGATCCTGCAGCCGGGACCCGCGGCGCTGACGGACGGGCTCGATGCGATCGTGAAGGCGCTGTGGGCTTGAGAAAGAGACGGCCCTATCCCACGGCAGGGCAATCGCATATGGCTGGTTTTCGCACAGGCGTTTCCACGTCGTCATGGCCGGGCTTGCCCCGACCATCCACGATTTTCCTCGCGTTACAAAGGACGTGGATGCCCGGGCCAAGCCCGGGCATGCCGAGTTTGTGGAACGGACCGATGAAAATAATCCGGACATGCGATAGCCCTGCATCCCACGGGGCGGCGCCTGCGCCGACATCAAGTATGGCCGTTCACGGGTAATGCTTGCAGCGCTTGGAGTGCCGGCTGCACCCACACTGGTGCATCATCTTGGACCAAGTCATACTCCGATCGCACCTCCTGAAGGAAGCAGCCGCTATGCTTTTACGAATTGGCGAAATCCATCAGGTCCACGAACTGCCCGACACAGACCCAAGGCACCCGTCGCTTTTCGAGGTTCTTTCCCGGTCAATGCTTGTCGCGGTCGCGACACCTCTCGGAACCTACAGTCCGCGGGCCTTCGGCTTCCTGTACGATCTTGTAACGGCGAGCTGCTCTATCTGCCGTTCCGAGGAATTCCTCATTTACACGGAAGACGGGTTGAGACTCCATGGCAATTGCACTGATGGCGTGTACGATGTCAGCATTGGTGAAGAATATCGGATCAAATTCACGATGACGACTGCGGAAATGTTGATCACAGCCCAGTGTGCGATTGCAGACATTCTAAGATCCCTTGAGCGCAGTGGCGTCGATGGGATGGCCTATATCCGCAAAACCTCTCCAATGTTATTCTAAACCGGCAGCAGCGACAGCACTGACATTTGCTCATCAGCGCGCTTGAGGTCGGCGCGGCGCCATTTTAGTCCGCCGGTTGAGCGCATCCCGACGGTACTGGGCATTGAGCCGACGAGCCCGTCATGCAAGAGCTTTGTTGGGCGGTCGTCGGCTGACGGCGACAGCTAGTCAGCCGGGATGAAGCGGAGGGTGCCCGCCCGACGCGTCGGCCTGCCGGTGTCACTCGTATGATTGACACCATCCATGACAGGCACTTCACGAAAATCGAATGGGCTGACCCCGTCGAGGCAAGCCACGTTGACGGCATACAGGCTCTGGTTCGATCGTCGTTGATGGTGCGTGTAAATTCCGCAGCGGGAGCAGAAGAAGTGCTGCGCCGATCGGGTATGGAAGCGGTAGCTCGTCAGCGCGTCCTCGCCCTGCAGGAACCTGATCCCACCCATCTCCGCCATGGCAACCACGGCGCCCCGCATCCGGCAGTAAGAGCAGGTGCAGCGGCGGATCGAATCGAATCCGTCGCTGAGTGTCACCTCGAAACGCACCGCGCCGCAATGGCACTGGCCGGTTCGAACGTTCGTATCGTTTACCATCGCAACGCAGCCCCGTGATTACAGGTCCCTGTGTGTGCAGGGACAACAGACGAACAGGCGCCTCACCCCTTCTCGACCCCGCACCATTCGGCGATGAACAGCGCCGTTGCCTTCGTCGACTTCCGCAGCGACTCCAGGTCGACATACTCGTTGAAGCCGTGCATCGCCTCGCCGCTGGCGCCGAAGCACAGGCTCGGAATGTCGTAGTTGAGGCCGTAGAAGCGCGTATCGGTCAGCGCGGTGAAGACGAGGTCCTCGACCTTGCCGCCATAGACCGCCGAGAACGCCTTGCCGAACGCGGCTTCCGGCGCGGCGGAATTCGTCAGCTCATAGCCCTCCGACAGGAAGCCGGACCACTCGACCTCGGGCGGATTGTTGGAAAGGAAACGGTGGTCGCGCGAGGCGGCGGAGACGCAGGCAAGAATCTCCTTCTGGCAGTCGGCGACCGACCAGCCCGGCAGCACGGCGATCCGGCAATCGACATCGCACCAGGCCGGCACGCTGGAGGCCCAGTCGCCGCCCTTGATGATGCCGGGATTGAAGTTGATCGGGTGCACCAGCGTCTTGAAATGCTTGTCCGCCTTGGCGCGCTCGTTCCACTCCACCTCGAGCTTCTGCAGCGCTTGAATGAGATGATAGGCCGCCATGATGGCGTTGGAGCCGGAACCCGCATGCGCCACATGCACGGGAATGCCGCGCACGCGCAGCCGGAACCAGATCACGCCGACCTGCGAACGCACCATCTTGCCGCCGGTCGGCTCCGGGATGAAGCAGGCATCGGCGCGGTAGCCGCGCTGCAAGGTGGAGAGCGCGCCGACGCCGGTGCTCTCTTCCTCGATCACGCTCTGAAAGTGAATCCGTCCGGTCGGCTTGAAGCCCGCCGCCTTGATGGCATCGAGCGCGTAGAGCGCGGCAATCGTGCCCGACTTCATGTCGCAGGCACCGCGGCCGTACATCCGGCCGTTCTTCACTACCGGCGAGAATGGCGGCGTCTCCCACATGTCGAGCGGCCCCGCCGGCACCACGTCGCAATGGCCCTGCAGGATCAGCGACTTTCCGGCATTGGTCGACGGCCTGTAGGTTCCGACCACGCTGCGCGCCCTGGAGAAATCGTGCGTGATCGGCCCATAGCCGCGCAGGTCCTTCAGGTCGTCGAGATCGATATGCCAGTCGTCGACCTCGTAGCCGCGCTGGCGCAAGAGATCGCTGATCATGTCCTGGCACGGCCCCTCCGCGCCGCGGGTCGAGGGGATGGCGACGAAATCGGCTGTGGTGGCGAGCTGCGCGTCGAAGGCGGCATCGACGGCATCGAGGATCTTCTGCTGGATGTCGGTATTCACGGCGCTTTCTTTTCCCTTGCAGGCGATGTTGCCGATCGATCAAAGCACATCTGCCCCGCGCTTGGGGAGAGGCGGCCTGCTTTCAGAATCACAGACATGCCCATACAATTCGCCGCAGCCCAAGTGGAGGGGCCGGATGGCGGACAACCGGTTGTCGGACAACAGGAACGTGCTTTACCTGATCATCGGCGTGCTCGCCGTCGCCGTGGCTGTGCTGGGCTTCAACCTCTACCAGGCGAAGAAGCAGCCCGAGGGATTGCAGATCAATGTCGGGCCCGACGGCCTGAAGATCCAGAGCAAGTGAGCATGACGACTTCGCGGATCGCACTGGCGCTGCTCGGCGGCCTTACCTTGGCTGCGCAGGCGTGGGCGCAACAGACCATCGTCTCGCGCGAACAGGACATCGTCGATTTGCGGCTCGGCCAGCGCGTGATGGTGGACGACGGCTCCTGCCCGGCCGGCCAGATCAAGGAAATCCAGGGCGCGCAGATGACGGCGTCGGGCATCGTGCGCACGCGCAAATGCGTGCCGCGGCTGGGGCCGAAGATGCGTTGAGGCTACCAGCTGCCGTACTTCGTCACGATGCCGCGCCACAACGCGCTGCGCTCCCGGGCAAAGGATTCCTTGCCGACGCTGGCGTTCTTCGCCGCCGCGGTGATCACCATCACGAGTTTCAATTGGGGATCGACAAAGACTGACTGGCCGTAGACGCCGAGCAGTGCGAAGCGGCGCTTCTCGCCCGGAAACAGCCAGAACTGATAGCCGTAGCCGAAGAACGGCGTGGCCTTTTGCGGACCGAACGCTTCCGGTTGCCGGTGCCAGTCGGTCGCCTCCAGCAGATAATCCTTCGGCACGATCTGCCGGTCGCCGGCCGCACCGTCATTGGCAAGGAGGACGCCGAGCCGGCCATAATCGCGCAGGATCGCGTTGAAGCTGCCCGATCCGGTTTCGGTGCCGTCCGCCGTTCTGATCCAGGTCGCATCGGCTTCCGCGCCCATCGGCTGCCACAGCCGCGGCGTCAGATATTCGCTCAGCGTCATCCCGGTCACGGCGCGCAACAGCACCGTCAGCACCACGGTCTGGCTGGATGCATAATGGAAGCTGGCGCCCTGCTCCGTCTCGCGCCGGTTGAACTGGCGCAGCGCCGTGACGGAGTCCTGCCGCGCACGGGTGCGGCTGAAGCGCGCGAGGTCGTCGTTGCCGTCATAGACCTCAGTGAAGGCGACCCCGGACGCCATGCGCAAGAGATTGCGGATCGTCGTCTCGCCATAGGCGTTGCCGGCGAGCTTCGGCACGTATTTGGCGACGGTGTCGTCGAGCGAGGCAATCTTGTGCTCGGCCAGCGCCATGCCGACCGCGATGCTGACGATGGATTTCGCCATCGAATGCGACACGAAGCGGTTCTGCGCGGTACGGCCGTATTGATAGCGCTCGGCGAGGAGCTGGCCATCCTTGATCAGCAGGAAGCCGGTGACGCGCTGATGGGCGAGAAAATCGTCGAGCGAGTAGTTTTTGTTCTCGAAGCGGTAACCGATCGCAGGCGCACTGCCGGCACTGGGCAATGGCAGCGGCGTTGCCGGCTTCTTCAGCGTGTAGTGCGGCAGGATGTCGTCGAGATGGCTGAACGAGCCGACGCGGACGCGTTCGTCATAGTACCAGGTGACGGGCGAACCGAGCGGATAGCCGGCGGATTTTCCCAGCAGTTCTTCGTCAGGGGCGGCCTGTACTGTCAGCGAATGAGCAAGCAGCGCCAGCACCGGCGCAACGATCCTTCCCCGCCGCATTCGCATCCCCCATTCGGCCGCGTTTCAGTCGGCGCCTGGAACAACAGATACATCAGCGTCTCAGGAAGTGTCGAGCGGACTAGCCGCCGGAGCTGGCCTGCACTTGCGGCTGCGCCGGCTCGAACATGCATTGCAAAGTGGGTTTTGCGATCTTGGTGAAGGTCGCCGCGATCAGCGACTGCTTGGCAGGCGGCACCCAGTGGGTTTCGATGGTCGGCACGCCGGTTTCGCTGATGCCGCGCAGCAGCGCCTCGCGCAGGTCGTTATCCTCGACGGTCGCCGCCGCATAGTCGTGCAGGCAACCGCATACCGACTCGGGATGCGCCCACCGGCCGACCATGTGAGGCGCGCACTGGCGGACGAATTCGCCGCGGGGATCGGGCAGCTTCGACTGCGAGCGCATCTGCGCCTGCGCCGAACCGATGAGAAGGAGGGAACTGGCGATCGCGATGATGCAGGAACGAAGCAACATGATGGCCCTGGACGTTACTTGATCGGCTTGGACTTAGTTGCGCGCTGCAAGCACGAGCGGCGCGGCATTCGCTGCAGGCGCGCCGGCGTAGGCAAAGGTGCCCGCTGCCGGCAAGCTGTCTGTCGATCCCGCCATGGACGGTCCGGCCAGCACAAAAGCGAAAGCAAGGATCAAGCTGAGAGTCCGCATCAAACTGTCTCCCCATACGGCGATCGTCGCCATTGGCCGGACAGTTTGATAACCAAGGGCTGTTTCCGGATATCTACACCAAAAGGGGAAAATGGTTTCGTGACCGGGGAGAATTGTTTCGTCGCCGCCGGAGCGAGGAAACACGGGGACAAAAAACCCAATGAATTCAGAGCGCCTGGAGTGATGATGACATTTGCATCATCGGCCTTTGACTTACCGCAAAATCGGTCATTGGCCGAATATGGTAACTTGTTAAAGTCGAACTGAACCCAAATCCGCCGCAGCGCGACCCAGCCGGTATCGTTGCAGCTTTTTGGGCAGTTGGCGCGTTTCAACCTGTTCGGCACCAGATCTGTTCATTAGCACAAGGATCGCTGTCGTGGGCAATGACAACATGGATGTTGGCACTCGTTCGCCGCGCAAGACCGCCAAGCCGATTGTTGAGCACATGCAGAGTATCGGCGCTTCCGGCGCGGGAACCGTCAAGCAGATGATGGCAGGGCAACCGGCAAAATGCGGGGCCATGTCGCAGCAAGGCAGCTTCAGTTATCACGGCAATGTATCGTCGCCGCAGCAGCTGTTGCACCTCGTCGGTTGCTGCGACTCCATGGCCCGGCCCGAATCGCGGACCCGCAAGGCGCTGCAGCAGCGCTAAAGCGAGATCGTCGCTGCCGGCCCCAGCCTACTGAACGAACTCACCGCATTTTTGCACCGCGGCGTCGGCAGCCCCCCAAGGCATGATCGGCACCGAGGAGGTCGAGTTTTTCGGCGAGCCTTCGATCAGCCGGTCCGAATAGACCATGTACACCAAGACGTTGCGCTTGGGGTCGCAGCCGCGGACGATCTGCATCTTCTTGAAGAACAACGAGCGGCGCTTGCGGAACATGTCGTCGCCCTGCTCGAGCTTGTTCTTGAAGTGGATCGGGCCGATCTGCCGGCACGCCAGCGAAATGTCCGAGACTTCCTCGGCCAGCCCCAGCCATCCCTTGAATCCGCCCTTCTCCGGCACGGTAAAGTGGCAGGCCACGCCCTCGACCTCCGGGTCGTCAACGCCGTAGGTCGCGAGTTTGTCATTGGGGCTGAGCAGCTTGAATACGGTTGAGCGTCGGAAGATCAGATCCGGTTCGTCCGCCGCCTGGGCCGGATTGGCCAAGCTCAGGGCCGCGAAGACCGCCAAAGCAGCGCCAAGCGCCGATGCAGACAGGCGGCGGGGCTTGCGCAGTTTGTCATATTGGCAGGTAGCTTCAGCTGGCATGGATCGCTCCGATGGTAATGCTCGAGGCCTATGTAGTGCTGCGATGCCACATCGGAAGTGCGGAGGTCATGGGCTACCGACCGGCGTTTAACCGAATGTGAGGCTTTTTTGTTACGCTGGGATCGAAAACCGCGGCATTTCGAAGCCTTACGCTGGTGAACGCGGATGGCGTCTGCGACAACAAACTTCAAGGCGCGGTCGAGATTCTAGGGAATTACTTGCGTGAACGGACATCGGATTTCCACCGCCGGCGTTGCCATCGTCCTGACGGCCGCCGGTGCGGTCGCGGGCGCTTCCCAGGCTGAGGCCGCGCTTTACTACTGGAACGACTACGACCCCAGCTATTACCGGCCAGTCCAGCCGCTGCATCCGCGGCGGCCGAAGGCAAAGCGCAACGCCGTCGACAAGAAGACGCAGGCTGCCGAGAAGGAGAGCGCCGCCGGCGCCAAGCCGCAAGGCCCCCTCATCATCTCGATTTCAATCGAGCAGCAGAAGATCCGCGTCTACGATTCCAATGGGCTGTTCGCGGAGGGGCCGGTCTCGACCGGAACCAGGAGCCATCCGACGCCGATGGGTGTGTTCAGCGTCATCCAGAAGCACAAGATGCACCACTCCAACATCTACAGCGGCGCGCCGATGCCGTACATGCAGCGCATCACCTGGTCGGGCGTCGCGATGCATCAGGGCGTGCTGCCGGGCTATCCGGCCTCGCACGGCTGCATCCGGATGCCGATGGCTTTCGCTGTCAAGATGTGGGGCTGGACCAAGATGGGCGCACGCGTTCTGGTAACGCCAGGCGAGATGAGTCCGGTTCCTTTCTCTCACCCGCTGCTGGTGACGCAAAAGATCGTGCCGCAGCCCGTCGCCAATGAGGCGCCGCAGGTCGACGCACCACTCGGGGTCAAGTCGGACAAGGGCGCCGACGGTGCACGTGAAATCGGCAAGCCCACCGATAGCGCTGACGCCAGACTCGAACTTCGCTCGACCGTTGGACATGCACGCCTGCACACCGCTGACGCCAGCGGCGTACTGCCGGCCAACGCCGCCGTCACCATGTCGGATGCGTCGCCGGCGTCCTCCGGCGAGGCGCAGACCGTCAAGCTGGAGGCAGCAAAGCCTGTCGAGACAAAAGCCGCAGCGGAAGCCGCGGTCGAAGGCGCAAAGACGGAGGAAACCAAGTCGGAAGTTGAGTCCGCGCCCGTCAAGGCGGCGGAAACCGCGACACCAGGGGACAAGGTTGATGCAAGTTCCGCGGAGATCGTGACCGGCGAGGTGAAATCGAATCCCGCCTCGGTGAGCGCGAATACGGAGGCGAAGACCACCGAGTCGCAGCCTGATGCGAAGGCCGAAGCCAAAGCCGACACCAAGGCCTCCGATGTCAAGGCCGACGAACCGAAAGCGGCAGAAAAACCCGCCGAGAAGCCGGCAGAGCCCGCCAAGTCTGTCACCGAGAAGGCCGCGACCGAGGCGCCGGCGAAGAAGGATGCATCACGTCTTCCCGGCGTCGAAAAGCCCAAGCCCGAGTTGAAGCGCGAGGGCCAGGTTGCAGTCTTCATCAGCCGCAAGGACGGCAAGCTCTACGTTCGGCAGAATTTCAAGCCGGTGTTCGACGTGCCCGTGACCATCGCACAGAGCGACAAGCTGCTGGGAACGCACGTGTTCACCGCCGAAACCGACAAGAACGATCCGAATGTCCTGCGCTGGTCGGCGGTGTCGCTGCCGATCACCGCGCGCTACGCGCCGAAAAACGACCAGGACGAGCGTGCCATGCGGCGCCGCAAGGGCGCCGGTGCGGTTCAACCCGCGATCAAGCCGGCGGCGGTGCCCGCTGCCGACAGTGCCGCCGAGGCGCTGGATCGCATCACCATCCCGCAGGAAGCCATGGTGAAGATCGCCGAGGCGCTCACCTCCGGCGGCTCGATCATCGTGTCCGACCAGGGCATCAACCAGGGCGAAACCGGCGAAGGCACCGACTTCATCGTCCGCCTGCGCTAGCTTTTCGTCCGGCGGCTCAGGGTTTCGTGATAGACGGCCGCCATGATTGAACATCCCTCTCCCGCGGTGCCAACGCCGTCGCGGCAGGATGCGTTCGACCGGCTGACATTCCTCGGCCGGCGCGGAGGGGTGGCGGCGATCCTTGCCGGCCTCGCATTGTCGTTCGTCCTGTTCGGCTACGCCGTGATCTACTGGCGCAACGCCGACATGGATTTCATGGTGATCTACAGCGCGTTCGCCATGAACGACGGCAAGGCCCAGCATTTCTTCGACCACACCGCCTATCTGACGATCCTCGCCGTAAAATCCTGGTTTCAGTGGCTCCATGCAGCCGGACTGCTCGATGCATGGTCGCTGTCATCGGTGCCGCCCGCTTCCGATGCGGCGGCCTTCGACGCGGCGATGACGCATGCGGTGCGCGCCGGGCGGGTGCTGGCGCTCCTGATTGCGGTGGCCTGCGTGCTGATCTTTCTTGCCCTGATGCGGGCCGTGGTACGCGACTGGCGCGTCGCGCTGATGGCAACCAACGCGTTCGCGTTTTCCGGCGGTGTCGCCGTGCACTCGCGCATCTTGCGCAGCGAGTTCATCGCGGCGATGCCGGTGATCTTTGCGTTGCTGATTCTGATCGCCGTCGGACGCCGGGCCAGTCTCGTCCGACCGCTTGCGATCGCGCTTGCCGCAGCGCTGTGCGTGCTGGGGCTCGAGAACAAGGTGCAGGCGATCCTCCTGATCGGCGCGCTGCCGCTGGCTGTCCTGCCCTTCGGCGGCCCGGCCGGCGCAAGCGTCGCGTTCTGGCACCGCACGCCGGCAGCCTGGCTCGCCGCCGCTGCCGCCGCCGTCATTGCGGGCCTTGCTGCAGGTGCAGCCCGGCCACTGATCGCGACTGGCTTCGACCCCGTACTGCTGGAGGCGGCACATTTCCGTCCGCTGCTGATGGGGCGTTACGGCGTCTATCAGGCCGCACTGATCGCGCTGATCGGCACCTGCATGATCGCCTACGCCGCGATCTGGCGGATCAGCGTCGCCGAAACGCTGACCTCGATGTTTGCGATTGTCGCGAGCGCCTCCATCACATTGTTGCTGCTGGACCTGAACTATGACACCCGCAACGTGATCGCTGTCGCCAATCCCCTGGAGAAGATGCTGACTTTCGCCGACGCAGCCACCAACGATGCTGCAAGTGCTTCCGGGCCTTCGGCCATGTTCAGGCTGCTGATCGAGGGGCTTGGCTCGGTGATTGCGCGTTATACTTTCTTTCTGCATCCCTCGGCGCGCCCGACGGTGCTCCTGAGCTGGCTGATCGTACCCGGCATTGTCGTGGTCTGGCGACGCGGCGAACGGCTGATAGCCTTTCAAGCCCTCATGTTGCTGCTCGCCGCCGTCGGTATCGATACGCTGGGCGTGCGGCGCGGCCTGAAGACGGAATATTTCATCTTCACCGATCCGTTGATCGTTCTTGCCGGCGCCATCCTGCTGGACCGCCTGCCCGATCTGCGATTTGCCAGATACACCGACGCGATCGGCACGATGCTGCTCGTCGTGCACCTCATCGTCGGTCAGGCTGAGCCGGCCAAGCATGCATTCAAGGTCACCGGCCCGGAATCGATCTGCGAGTGGAACAGCTCCTATATGCCGTTGCTGCCGCTGCCCTGGTGTCCGGTCCGGTCATAACGGCTTGTTGAAACCCGGCCGACACGCCGCCGGGCTATGCTCAGGTCGCGTCAAGGCCGAAGGCAAGAGGTATAGCCATGATCGACCGCAGGACATTCATTGCAGCCGCTTTGGTCGCAGCCGCCGGCTCGCGCACCGCGCGGGCCGAGGACAGAATGAGCAAGATCTCGGCTTACGCCTTCTCATTCCCCGCCCTGTCGGGCGGCGACATCCGGCTCGCCGAATTCACCGGCCGGCCGCTGCTCATCGTCAACACCGCCTCGCAGTGTGGCTACACGCCGCAATACGCGGGACTGCAGCAATTGTGGCTCGAGTTTCGCAACCGCGGCCTCGTCATCATCGCCGTGCCCTCCAACGATTTCGGCGGACAGGAACCGGGAGGATCCCAGGAGATCGCGGAGACGGCACAGCATCATTACGGCGTCACCTTCCCGGTTGCCGGCAAAGTGGTCGTGAGGGGACCGAATGCCCATCCCTTCTACAAATGGGCGGCGGAAGCGCGGCCGAAGGAAGTACCGCGCTGGAACTTCCACAAATATCTTGTTGGCCGTGAGGGATATATTTCGGAGGTCTTTGCCGAAAGCATTGAGCCCACGGATACCCGCGTGAAGACCGCGGTCGCCCGGGCGCTTGCGGCCTCCTGAGGGGTCTTAATTGACCGGAACGACAGCAAAATTCTCCACTACGGCCTGACGTCGCGGCGTTGGCGCGACCGTTCCAACTAGGGTATCATCGGGCGGGGCACGAATGGGCTCGGGCCGGCTGAAGCCGCCACGGGCATTGGGAAAAACTTCAGGGAAAACAACATGCGAATTGCGGCAGGTCTCATTGTTGCGAGCATGGTCTCGCTGCTCGCTTCCAGCGCAGCGTGGTCGCAGGCGCTCCCCGTCAAGCCGGCAGCCGCCGCAGCGCCGCCTGCCGCCGCGGCTCCCGCCCCTGCTCCGGCCGTAGCCGCTCAACCCTCACAGCCCGCGCGCGCGGCGTGCACCAACCCGAACGCGCTCGGTGTCGGGCGCACCGTCGAGATCGACACGACCGGCGGTCCCGGCTTCGGCTTCGAGCACTTCAAGGAACTCGACTTCCTGAAGGAGAAGGAAGTGGTGCTGACCTTCGACGACGGCCCCTGGCTCGGCAACACGCCCGCCGTGCTGAAGGCGCTGGCGGATGAATGCACCACCGGCATCTTCTTCACCATCGGCAAGCACGCAACCTACTATCCGGAAATCATCAAGCAGGTTTATGCCGCCGGCCACACCGTCGGCACGCACACCTGGTCGCATCAGGCCCTTGTCAACAAGAAGCTCAGCGAGGACCAGCGCAAGGAAGAAATCGAAAAAGGTTTCAGCGCGGTGAAATGGGCGCTGGGCGGCGTCGCGCCGGCCCCGTTCTTCCGCTTCCCGGCGCTGCAGCACCCGCCGGAAATGGTCACCTATCTCGGTGAACGCAACGTCGCGATCTTCTCCTGCGACCTCGACTCCTTCGACTTCAAGGCTTCCAAGGCCCAGGTCGTCATCGACAACGTCATGCGCAAGCTGGAGAAGAACGGCAAGGGCATCGTGCTGATGCACGACTTCCACAAGCACACCGCCGAAGCCCTGCCCGAGCTGTTGAAGCGGCTGAAGGCCGGCGGCTACAAGGTCGTCGCGATGCGCGCCAAGGCGCCGGTGCAGACGCTTGCGCAGTATGACGAAGCCGTCATCAAGGATCTCAAACTGCCGACCGTGAGCAATCGCCCGCTCAGCAGCGTGGTCACGGACGTTTCGAACTGACACTTGTTCGAACTGATACCTGCACATCGATGCCGGCGTTGCGTTTCGAAGGCTATGTCATCGTCTCCGGCGATGGCATGCTCGCCAATGCGCAGAACATCATGCCGGATGAGCTGAAGTTCGAGGGCGACAAACGCTTCTTTACCGCCGGCCTCGACCGCGCCGCATTGATCGTGCATGGACGCCATTCCCATGAGGATCAGCCAAACTCGCCCAGGCGCAGGCGAATCGTGCTGACCCACAAGGTCGCCGCGCTCGCGCCCGATCCGTCGAACCCGAAGGCCCTGCTGTGGAATCCGGCCGGCGCTTCCTTCGAGGAGGCCACCGAACGCGCGGGCGTCACGGCCGGTACCGTCGCCATCATCGGCGGCCCCGGCGTGTTCGACATGTTCATGGACCGCTACGATACGTTCTGGCTGTCGGTGGCGCCAAACGTCCGGCTGCCCGGCGGCGAGCCATGTTTTCCGGGTGTCGGCCCGCGCACGCCACAGCAAATCCTCGGCGCGCACGGGATGCGGCCCGGCAAGACCGAAATACTGGATCCCGAAGATGCCGTGAGCGTCACGCCATGGCTGCGCGGCCAGCCATCCCTGCCTTGAGCATGATCTTTCCCGAAGGCGGGTGCCGCCTTGCGCTTAGGCGGCCCCTCGGGAGCGTGCTCTACGCATCACCGTAGGCGGGCTCGATCGAGCGCGGGCCCTTGCCGTAGCCGGCGATGATGAACAGCGCGCCGATCAGCGAGAGGTTCTTCAGCGCATCGATCAGCGTCTTGGCATTGTCGGGTGGCGTCTGGTTCCAGAAATCGTGGAAGTAGAAGGTCGCCAGCACCACGAAGACGATCATGAGGATGGCGAAGAACCGCGCCAGGAAATTGATGGCGATCATCAGTCCCGCGATGACCTCGAAGGCGCCGACGCCGATCGCCAGCATTTGCGGTGTGGTCATTCCCGTCATGGTTTCGACCTGCGTGGCATAAGGCGCCAGCAGCGCCGGGATCGCCACCTTGGCGGCGATGAATTCGGAGGTGGCCTGGATGGCGAAGAGCTTCGTGGCGC
>JAXMDE010000013.1:0-104006 GCA_046349015.1 Bradyrhizobium sp.
CTGTCGTTTGCGCGCGACTACGGCAAGGGCATCGGCATCAAATACGATTTCCTGCTGAAGGCTGTGGATTCGACCGGGGCCACCGGCGCCAACCTCGTGACCTGCAAGAAGAAGCCGCCGGCGTATTTCGAACTCTCGAAGCTCGCCGCGGGCCCGCGCAAGGAAACGGTGGCGTTCGAGGCGACCTGGGCCGATGCGGAAACGTTCAAGACGGCGTGCGGCAAGGGATTTCCCAGGCCGAAGGAAACGTTCGGAACGCTCGCCAAGGGCGATGCCTATGTGCCGCCGGGATTCGAGAAGAAGGGTCGCGCGATCATCGACCTCGCCACGCGGAAGGTCTTGCCGCCCAATTGATCTCGGCGGGCCCGGTTCACCTTCGGGAGAGGTGATTCCCGATGCCGCGCCGGATCAACCCAATCTCATCGCGCTCAGTTCAGCTTCTTGCCGCCCTCGGTGACGATGTCGAGAAACACCGACGTCTCGCGGTTGAGGAAATCGACATCGGCGGCAATCGCGCCGCCGGCGGCGGCGTGGCCGGTGACGGTGCCGGGGCTGATGGTCACGACCTTCGCGCCGGCGATGTTCTTCGCCGCCTCGATCGGCTCGAATTCCGGATTGAGCAGATCCTTGGTGCCGGTCAGCACCAGCGTCTTGGCCTTGATCGATCCCAGCGCCTTCAACGTGTCGCCATTGAAGCCCGGCGTCGTGCCGAGGTCGTGACGCTCATAGGCCCAAGTCTGGTAGATCCAGTCATTGGCGTCGAACGCCTTCAACAGCGACGTCTCCTGCTGCTCCAGCCACGGCAATAGGTCCATGCCGTTCCTGAACTGCGCGGCATACATGTCGGGCGTGCGCGCCGACATGAAGGAGAGGATGTCGCGCCACAGCCGGATGCCCTTCTCCGGCGGCGATTCGTAGTTGCCGTCCTTCCAGGCCGGATCGAGCATGATTGCCTTGCGCGAGGACTCCAGCACCAACACGGTCCAGGCCGGCGTCTTCGCCAGCGGCACCATCGCCACCAGCGCGTCCATGTAGTCGGGATGACTGACGCCCCATTGCAGCACCTGCATGCCGCCCATCGACGGGCCGACCACGGCCACGACATGGTCGATGCCGAGCTTCTCCTTCATCAGCCGGTACTGCGAGGCCACCATGTCGCGGATGGTGAATTTCGGGAATTGCATGCGCGGCTGCGCCTTCGAATTGCTCGGCGAGGTGGTCAGACCGTTGGCGATCGCATCGGTGCAGACGATGAAATATTTTTCGGTGTCGAGCGCCTTGCCGGGACCGATCATGAAATCGATGCGGTGGTGGTTGCCCGAGATCGCCGTTACCATCAGGATGGCATTGGACTTCTTCTCGTTGAGCTTGCCGTGAGTGACGTAGGAGATCGAAAAATCCTTGATCGCCTCGCCACTTTCCAGTGCGAGATCGCCTGCGCTCCAGGTCTGGTGCGGCGGCTGTTGCGGCGAATGCGCCGCGACTGGCAGCTGCCACAGCAGGCCGGCGGCAACGGCCGAGACGACGATCGTGGCGGCGCGCTTCATGTGTTTCCCCCGTTTGTCATTGGTATTGTTCCGCACAGGATAACGATTGTGCCTCGCCGGACAAGCGGCCGCGGGCATTTTGGCGCTTCGTTGCGTCGACGCCGAATTCCGATGGTCCCTTTGGCGAATTGCCGGCCCGCATCACTACGGCGAAAGATGGCCGGCGAATCAAGCAAGAGCCCCAGACCGGAGGGAGCCGGAAGATGACTGCAGAACTCAATCGTCAGCGCGTGCTGAAGCTTCTGGAGATCTTCTACTCCGGCGACGTGGAAGGCGCGCTGGCGCGCTGCGCCGACGACGTCGAGTTCTTCTCCAACGCGCCGGTCGACATCCTGCCGCATCTCGGCGTCCGTCGAGGCAAGGCCGAGCTGCGCGCGATGTGGGAGATCGTCCACCAGCGCTACCGCGAGCTGCGTCACGAGGTGCCGATCATCGTCGCCGAGGGCGACAAGGTCGCGGTGCTGATCCGCCTGTCCCTGCGCAAGCGCAGCAACGACCGCGTGGTGCGGTTCGATATTGCCGTCTTCTACACCATGCGCGACGGCCGCATCTCCCAGATCCGCGAGGTGATGGACACTTTCGACGTCGTGGTCCAGGTGCTGGAGCGCGACCTCTCGGCCGAGCTGACGGACAAGCCGCCGGAGGGGCCCTAACGAGAGACCGCAACCCCTCACCCGGCGCTGCGCGCCGACCTCTCCCAGGGGAGAGGTGAGTTCCCGGCGTCGCACCAATTCAATCCGATCCCATCATGATCGAGCCTCGCCCCGCTCTTTCGGCGGGCGAGGCGGGAAGGCGTTCACCGTTTCTTGTTCGGCGCGTGAACCTTCCCGGCGGCCTCCCCGACCCAGCACCGGGCTGCTGCGGACATGACGGCCCCAAGGGCGTTCAAGGGTCGCATGAAGATCGCGTTGCTGGTTCTGCTGGGTCTGGTTCTGGGCGCCCTGGGCGGCGCCGCGCTCGGCATAGGTGCGGGCCTTGCCTGGGTCGAAATCTTCAAAACCTCGAATTTTGAAGGCTATAGCGGAATGCTGGTGTTTTTCGGCTTCCTGCCCGGAGGCGCCATTCTGGGCGGGTTGGCCGGGGCGATCACCTTTTGCGTCCTGGCCCTGCGCGACCGCGAAATCGCCATCGAACGGCCGCCCGGCCCACCCCCAAGGCCCTGACATCCACAATGCCAGAGCATTTGTGCAATGCAAAATAATCTGTTTGAACCGTTAAACCATTCGCCTATCTCAGCGACCAACAGTTGAAAGAAACGCAGCCACCGCCCCGGCGTCGTTAAGGACGCCGACGGGCCTGTTGGCTGCTCGTTAGCCAATCAAGGGGACGACCCAAAATGACAGAGCACAGCCTCTGGCGTTTCTCGCGCGCTTTGCATCGCGCGATCAATGAACGCCAGTTCAGCGAAATCGAGCCGTTGATCGATGAGGACATCGACTGGACCATTCACGGGCCGGTCGAGCTGTTTCCATTCTTCGGCGCGCGGCACGGCAAGTCGGCGGTCCTGCAGGTGCTGCGCCAGATCGCGGACAAGGTGAGGGTCCACCGCTTCGATCGCGAGCAGATCCTGCTGGGGGTGGAGCAGGCCGCCTCGATGCTGCGCTACTCGCTAACGGTGCTCGACACCAACAAGCCAGCCCGGTTGCGGCTGGCGCATTTCGCCCAGTTTCGCGAGGGCCGGTTGTGCCGCATGCGGATCCTGATCGACTCCTGCGAGCTGGTCGAACAGGTGATCTTTCCGCCGCATGCACGGATGGTCGCCGTGTCGGCGTAAGCACGCAGGCGTGACCGCAGCCGGATCGCCTCGCCACAATTTTGCGCCAGAATAACCGCATGCAGGTCCGGCTGGATTCCGGGCCGGGCGATGACATCACGGACATCGACGCGACAAATGTGGCTGCTCACGCTGGCGGCGGGCTTCAGCCTGCTGTCGGCTGCCGCGGTGGCCCAGGCCCCTCCTCCCGCCGAGGAAGCAGCAGAGGCCGAGGAAGAAGCGGCCCCTTCCCCCGAGAAGAAAGACGAAGACCTTCTCAAGGACGTCGACATCGACAATCTCGACTGGAGCCAGCTCAATGTCGATGCATCGACCTTCAACGTGCAGTCCGCCAGGGGGACCGACCGGGGACGCGCGGCCGCGAAGGGCGGCGAGACCAGCGACCCGTCGTGGTCCTCGAATGTCAAAGGCAATGGCGCCTCGTCCGTTTCGGTGAGGCAATCGATCTCGCCGCTGTGGGACACCCGGATCGGCGCCGACATGACCGTGGTCAACCAGCCTGCGGGCACCACCAGCGCAGACCTGTTGCGGCAGAAAATCTCTCCCAATGCCGCGCCGGAAAATTCCTCCGGCAGCGCCTGGGCCGCCATCACCGCCCCCGGCGTCGGCTCGCTCTGGGACAAGACCTCGGTCGAGGCGCGCGTCGATCCCGGCAGCGAGCAGGGCAAGCTCGGCACCAGCATCAGCAAGTCGGTTCCCTTGAGCGATACCTATTCGCTGACGCTGCAAAACCGTTACGACGTGATCCAGCAGGGCCTCGTCCCCGTGCCGGGCATTCCCGCCCATCCCTCGCGGAACACCGAGACCGACCAGTCCGCCAGGCTCGCCATCGGCGACACCGGCACCAGTTTCACCGCCGGGCGAACGCTGTCCTCCAGCGACGACAAATGGCTCGGCAAGGTCGGCGCCGAGCAGAAGCTGTTCGAGGGGGTCACCATCTCCGGCTCGATCGGCGAAACGCCGGGCGGCGCCACCAACAAGAGCTTCAGTGCGGGCTTCAAGCGCAGCTGGTAGGCCGCCTAAAATACGGCGGCAACAGGCTTTTTTGCCGCCTTTTCCTCCCCTTGAATCAACCCAGCATCGCCGCAGATTGGCCCAGATGCGGTCAAATTCGGCACGCCTAGATGACGGTGTACTTCACTTCGTCGTGCGGGGACGTCCGCGCTCGCGCCTACGCGAACCAAGGGAATAGCCGATGAACGCTCACAATCGTGCCGAAGACATCGAAGAAAACATCGATATGGACAATGACGCCGTCTCGGAAGTCGAGGACGGCATCCGCGAATTCGTCCGCAACGACATCGCCTATCTGCGCCGGCCGATCCCGAGCCCGGAGACCGCGCCGGTCGATGGCCACGCGGATGCGACCGTGAACAATGTCAATTCGCTGATCCAGCGCGTTGCCGGCACCTCGCTCGCCGAAATCGAGAAGCTGATCTCGGAACTCGAGAGCCTGCGCGACCTGCTGCATGCCGAAGGCCAGCGCGTCCAGCGCGAAATCTCCGGCTATGCCCAGCTCAGCCACGCTGCGATGAAGTCCACGCGCATGATCGCCGACAACGTCAACCAGTGGAAACGCGCGGCCGACGGGCTTCGCAACAGCTGAGCCGCAATCCGCCGAGCCATCGCCGCCCTTCCCGTTCCGGAGGGCGGCGGTTTCACGTCAGGGACGGAAGAGCCGGGCGCTGGAAGCAAGGCGCAAAATTTCGACTTGAACGCGGCGGTCGCAAGCCGCGACCAGGAGCCGGGCCGCCGCCGGCGGGCGTTCAGTTTTGGGACATATTCCGATGGAAAGCATTCGACCGAACAATACCGATCCGATCCCGGTGCAGGTTTCCCAGCACCATGTCGGAACCATCTTGCTGCGGTTCGTCGGAATCCTGTTTGCGGCCGTCGCCGTGATGGCGCTGCTGTGGAGCCACTAGCGCTTGGGCTTTGGCGCGCGTGCGCGGATTTGATGGTTAGCGAACGATGACCGTGCGGCTGCCGTCGAGCGTGTAGACGCCGTCAGCATAACCCTTCACCACCATTGCCGTGACCAGCATAACCGCCAGCGTCACGGTGGCGAAGATAAAGCCGACAAACTGCAACGCGCTGCGATCCACCATGACGGTTCCCTGCCCTCTGCCGGCCGGACTATCGCCGCGAGAAGTTCACAATGCGTTAGCGCAAGCGCGCCGCCAGCCAACAGGATTAATTAATTGCGCGGAAGCGCCGGCGGACCGTGGCGACGGGTCGGCCGCGTCAGGCCGCCTGCCGCATCGGCACGAAGGCGGTGGCGCGGATGGAGTAGACCTCCTCGCCGCGCTGGTTCGCACCGGCGGTGCGGGTCTCGACGATGCCCCAGCCCGGCCGCGATTCCGATGTGCGCTTGGACTCGATGCCGGTCGAAAAGCTGACGGTATCGCCGGCGAGCACCGGGCGGATCCAGCGCAGATCGCGAAAGCCCGGCGACGGACCCCAGGTGCCGACCGTCTCGCCACGCGCGACGGCTTCCTTCACCCGGCGCTGACCGTCGGCGACCAGCAGCTTCATGCAGACCGAGCCGACATGCCAGCCCGACGCGGCGAGCCCGCCGAACAGCGACCTGCGGCCCTCCTCTTCATCCAGATGAAAGCGCTGCGGATCGTATTTCGCGGCGAATTTCTTGATCGCGTCCGCGGTGAAGGTGTAGCCGCCGATGTCGCGGCGCTGGCCGACTTCGAGGTCCTCGTAGAAATTCATCGCGGCTGCCCTACTCCGCCGCCGCATTGGCGCGCTTGACGATGATCGGCGAGGTCATCTCGCACAGCGCCACGCCCGCCGCATTGCGCGCGGTGCTCTTGAACGTGACGATGCCGGTCTCGGGCCGGCTCCTGGAGACACGCGCCTCCGTAACGTCGACGTCGAGCGTCAGTTCGTCATCCGGCCGCAGCGGCGCCATCCAGCGCACCTCGCTAACGCCGGGCGAGCCGAGCGAGGCGGTGCGGCCGATGAAGCCGTCGAACAACAGGCGCATCATCACCGAGCAGAGATGCCAGCCCGAGCCGGACAGGCCTTTCAGCATCGAGCGTTGCGCGGCCTGCTCGTCGAGATGCATGGGCTGCGGGTCGAATTCGCCCGCGAATTCCAGGATTTCCTCGCGCGTGACGCGGCGCGGGCCGAACGTGCCGAAACGGCCGGGTTTGAAGTCTTCGAATGTCAACGTGGTCATGTCAGGAAAAAATTGCCGGAAGGAAGCCCGATTGTGGCCGCTATTTCCGGCAATCTCAACCCGATGCCACGCATGGGGCATAGGCGTTCCGATTCGGGCGCTTTTGGCGGGCTTGTCCGCGGCGGTATTCGGGGCTAGGCCAGCGGGCAAATTCCATTCGACACAATCTCAGGCTGGGGAAGACCGATGTTCGATTTTCAGGACCTGTTCCAGTGGGACCGCTTCATCACGCCCACGATCATCAAGACATTCTACTGGCTTGTGATCGGCCTGATCGTGCTGTTCGGCATCTCCGGCATTTTCTCCGGCCTCGCCGCGATGGCGATCAGCCCGTTCGGCGGCTTCATCCTGCTGTTGTCCTCGATCGCCGGCGTGATCGTCGGCATCGTGTTCTCGCGCATCGCCGCCGAATTCATCCTGATCGTGTTCCGCATCAACGAGCACCTCGGCGCGATCCGCGACCAGGGCGGGATGCATTGATGCCTTCATTCCCGGGCACGCGTAGCGTGAACCGGGAATGACGTCGCAAATTACGTATTGAACCGGAAATGCATCACGTCGCCGTCGGCGACGACATATTCCTTGCCTTCCAGCCGCAGCTTGCCGGCATCGCGCGCGCCGGCCTCGCCGTTGCACGCCACATAGTCGTCAAAGGCAATCGTCTCGGCGCGGATAAAGCCCTTTTCGAAGTCGGTATGAATCACGCCGGCCGCGCCCGGCGCCTTGGTGCCGCGGTTGATGGTCCAGGCGCGCGCTTCCTTCGGGCCGACGGTGAAATAGGTGATGAGGTCGAGCAGCTGGTAGCCGGCGCGGATCAGGCGATCGAGCCCGGCTTCCTCCAGCCCCAGCGTCTCCAAAAATTCGGCGCGTTCCTCGCGCGACAGCGTCGCGATCTCGGATTCGATCTTGGCGGAGATGACGACCGCGACCGCGCCCTCCTTCTTCGCCAGCTCGAACACCTGCCTGGAAAAACTGTTGCCGTCCTTGGCGGCGCTCTCCTCGACATTGCAGACATAGAGCACGGGCTTGGAGGTCAGCAATCCGAGCATGCGGAAATTGCGCTCCTCCTCCGGCTTGCGCTCGAGCAGGCGCGCCGGCTTGCCGTCGCGCAACAGCGCCAGCGCCCGGTTGACGAGGTCGAGCTGCTCCTTGGCGTCCTTGTCGTTGCCCTTGGCCTTCTTGGCGAGGTTGTCGACGCGCTTTTCCAGGCTGTCGAGATCGGCGAGCATCAGCTCGGTCTCGATGGTCTCGATATCGGCCAGCGGCGCGATCTTGCCCTCGACATGGGTGATGTCGGAATCCTCGAAGCAGCGCACGACATGGGCGATCGCATCGACCTCGCGGATATTGGCGAGGAACTGGTTGCCGAGGCCTTCACCCTTGGAAGCGCCGCGCACGAGGCCGGCGATGTCGACAAAGGTCAGGCGGGTCGGGATGATCTGCGCGGACTTGCCGATGGCGGCGAGCTTGTCGAGCCGCGGATCGGGCACGGCGACCTCGCCGACATTCGGCTCGATGGTGCAGAACGGATAGTTCGCCGCCTGCGCCGCCGCCGTCTCCGTCAGCGCGTTGAACAGCGTCGACTTGCCGACATTGGGCAGGCCGACGATACCGCATTTGAATCCCATCTTGGCTTCCGATCCTCCGCGCCACGGCAGCGGCGCGCCCTGATTTGAGTTCGTCATACGCGGGCTGCCCCGGCGACGACGATCGTTACTTTTCGCCGGCGTCCGGCTTGTCCAAAAATCCCTTTGCCAGCAGCGCCAGATGCACCTTGTTGGCAAACGAGGCGTCCTGTCCCACCGCCAGCAGCGCCGCGTTCTCCGCAATCACCTGGCACAGCGCCTCCACCCAGGGCCGGTCGGCCTTGGCGAAGTCCGACAGCACGTGGTGATGCACCATCTCCTTGATGCCGGGATGACCGATGCCGAGCCGCACCCGGCGATAATCGTTGCCGATATGCGAGGAGATCGAGCGCAGGCCGTTGTGACCGGCGATGCCGCCGCCGACCTTGACCCGCACCTTCGCAGCCGGCAGTTCGAGCTCGTCCTGGAACACTGTGACGTCGCCGGCCGCGATCTTGAAGAAGTTGGCCGCCTCCTGCACGGCGCGGCCCGACTCGTTCATGTAGGTCGCGGGCTTGAGCAGCACGACGCGTTCGCGGTCGAGCGTGCCTTCCGAGGTCTCGCCCTGAAAACGACGGCGCCATGGTACGAAACCATGACGCCGTGCGATTTCATCGACCGCCATGAACCCGATGTTGTGCCGGTTCTGCGCGTATTTCGCGCCGGGATTACCGAGGCCGACAAACAGGCGCATGACGCGGCATCCTGTTAGGCGCCGCCTTACTTCTTCTTGTCGCCGCCGCCGGCAGGCGCCTTCGCACCCGCAGCCGGAGCCGCAGCACCAGCAGCCGGAGCCGCAGCGCCCGCGGCCGGAGCCGCAGCGCCCGCAGCCGGAGCCGCCGCGCCCGCAGCCGGAGCTGCCGCAGCACCACCCGCCGCAGCCGCAGCAGCCGCCGCAGCCGCCTTCTGCTCTTCGGCGTAGCCGGAGGGCGGCACGATGGTGACGAGCGTGGCGTCAGCCCGGGTCAGCGACTTCACGCCGGCAGGCAGCTTGATATCGGTCAGATGCAGCGAGTGGCCGATTTCCAGCGAGCTGGCATCGGCCTCGACATATTGCGGGATGTTGTCGACCGAGCACTCGAGCTCGAGCGCGTGGGTGACGATGTTGACGGTGCCGCCGCGCTTGACGCCGGGAGCGCCTTCCGACTTGACGACGTGCAGGGGCACGCTGATGCGGATGGTGGCGCCTTCACCGAGCCGCATGAAGTCGACATGGATCGGGAAATCGCGCACGGGATCGAGATGGAAGTCGCGCGGAATCACGCGGTGCTTCTTGCCCTCGAGCTCGATGTCGTAAATCGTGGTGAGGAAGCGGCCGGCCAGGATGCGCTGGCGCAGTTCGCGGTCGTCGACCGAGATGGTCACGGGGGGCTGGTTGTTGCCGTAGATCACTCCGGGAACTCTCCCGGCGCGACGCTCTGCCCGGGCGGCCCCCTTGCCGCTCTGCGGACGCGCGGTCGCCTTCAATTCCTTGACGGTCGTCGCCATTGCGTTAAGTCCTTGTTTTGTAAAAGAATATAGGCCGCATCGCGGCCTATTGCGTACCCCGCAGCAAGCCTCCAGGGGTGCGGGGGCTGCGAAGTTGGCGGGCTTTTAGCTCCAAAGCCCGGTAATGACAAGGAAATGTCGAACCGCGACGTGCCCTATTTCGTCATGGCCAAGGCATGATGAGGAGAGAGAATGGGGTGCTTAGCTCGGCGGGTTACCGGCAAGCCTGGCCTCCAGCGCGGCGATGCGCGCCTTCAGCGCCTCATTCTCCTCGCGCGCCAGCCGCGCCATGTCCTTCACCGCCTCGAACTCCTCGCGCTTGACCACGTCGAGGTCGCGCAGGATGCGTTCGGCCTGGTTGCGCATGACCGCGTCGACCTCCCGCTTGACCCCTTGCGCGGCGCCGGCTGCGTCGTTCATCAGGCGTCCGATCTCGTCGAGGAAGCGATTGGTGGTCTGGGTCATCGCAAAACGCTCCGCTTGGTTGCGAATGGCACGTCAAGCAAAATGGCAATGCCGGCCCTTCCTTTCAAGCCCGGCATGACCAGGCTTGCGTTGGCAATGCCTGAGCTTGCCTTGTCATATTCCCCTTTCCCTGCAATCGTATTGAACGCGCAACCGAAAAAACAGAATCAGAGAAACGGCAGCGAAACGCCATGATCGATAGCCAGGTCGAGATTCCCACCAAGGACGGCAAGACCACCACCTTCATCACCCATCCCGAGCGCGGCGGGCCGTTTCCCGTCATCATTTTCTACATGGACGCGCCCGCGATCCGCGAGGAACTGCGCGACATGGCGCGGCGGCTTGGCACATCGGGCTATTACGTGATGCTGCCCAATCTCTACTACCGCTCCGGCGTGATGGAACTGGGCCCGATTCCGCCCGACCCCGAGGCGCCCGAACGCAAGCGGATGTTCGGCTTCATGAACTCGATCAACATCCCCATGGTCATGGAGGATACCAAGGCGCTGCTGGCCTATGCCGAGGGACAACCGGCCGCGAACACCAAGATCGTCGGCACCGTCGGCTACTGCATGAGCGGGCGCTATGCGGTGAACGCCGCGACGCATTTCCCCGAGCGCGTCAAGGCCGCGGCCTCGATCTACGGCACGCATCTGGCGACCGACCAGCCGGACAGCCCGCATCTTGCCGCGAGCAAGACCAAGGCAGAGCTCTATTTCGCCTGCGCCGAGACCGACATCTACGCGCCGCAGGAACTCATCGACAAGGTTGCCGCCGCCATGAAGGGCACCCGGAACGAGGTCGAGATTTATCCAGGCACGCATCACGGCTTCGCTTTCCCGAAACGTCCGGTCTATCACCGCGACGCCGCCGAGCGGCATTGGGAGCGGCTCGTCTCGCTCTATCGCCGCAATCTGACCTAGTCATTCGACCGCATGCCCTTACTCGCCATCGCCTTCCCGGTGTTCGATCCCGTCGCGATCTCGCTCGGGCCGATCGCGATCCGCTGGTATGCGCTCGCCTATATCGGCGGCATCGTGCTGGGCTGGATCTATGCCCGCGCGCTGATCCGGAACGAGCGGCTGTGGGGTGGGCCGGCGCCGATTACGCTCGTGCAGATGGACGACTTCATCCTCTGGGTCACCGTCGGCATCATCGTCGGCGGCCGCTCGGGCTATGTGCTGTTCTACAATCTGCCGTTCTTCCTCCAGCACCCGGCGGCGATCTTCAAGCTGTGGGAAGGCGGCATGTCCTTTCATGGCGGCTTCCTCGGCTGCGTCGTCGCCGTGATGTGGTTCGCGCGCAGGAACGGCATTCCGATTCTCTCGCTCGGGGATGTCGTCACCGCGGTCGGACCGATCGGACTGTTCCTTGGCCGGCTCGCCAATTTCATCAACAGCGAATTGTGGGGGCGCGTTGCCGATCCGAGCCTGCCCTGGGGCGTGATCTTCCCCAATGGCGGTCCGGCCCCGCGCCATCCGAGCCAGCTTTATGAGGCCTTTCTCGAAGGCATCGTGCTGTTCACGGTGCTGGCGGTGATGATCCGGATGGGTGCCTTGAAGCGGCCCGGTCTGATCCTCGGCAGTTTCATCGCGATCTACGCGCTCGCGCGCATCACGGGCGAAATGTTCAGGGAGCCCGATCCGCAGCTGGGCTTCCTGTGGGGCGGCCTGACCATGGGCATGCTTTTGTCGGTGCCGATGATTGTTGCGGGAATCATCCTGATTGTGCTGGCATGGCGCCGTGATGGGACCGCCGGATAGCGCGTTTTCAAGCGAAGTGGATACCGGTTCGCGCGAAGAAAACGCGTCAGCTGAAGAGTCAATTTCATTCGGATCGAACGTGACCGCTGAACTTTCGCCGCTGCTGAGTGAGATCAAGAAACTGATCAGGTCGTCGGGACCGATGCCGGTCTGGCGCTACATGGAATTGTGCCTGATGCATCCGCAGCATGGCTATTACGTGTCGCGCGACCCGCTCGGACGCGAGGGCGATTTCACCACCGCACCGGAAGTGAGCCAGATGTTCGGCGAGCTGCTCGGCCTGTGGGCGGCTTCCGTATGGCGCGCGATCGGCCAACCGCCGCTGTTGCGGCTGATCGAACTCGGGCCCGGCCGGGGCACCATGATGGCGGATGCGCTGCGCGCGCTGCGGGTGCTGCCGCCGCTCTATCAATCGCTCACCATCCACATGGTGGAGGTGAACCCGGTGCTGCGCGAAAAACAACGCGCGACGCTGACGGGCGTCCGCAACATCACCTGGCACGACACCATCGACGACGTGCTCGATGGTCCCGCGGTAATCCTCGCCAACGAATATTTCGACGTGCTGCCGATCCACCAGATGGTCAGGCGCGAGACCGGCTGGCACGAGCGCACCGTCGATATCGACCAGGACGACAGGCTGGCGTTCGGGCATATGCCCGAGCCGACGCCGCGCTTCGAGGTGCTGCTGCCGCCATTGGTGCGCGAGGCTCCCGTCGGCGCCATTTTCGAATGGCGGCCGGACAAGGAGATCATGAAGATCGCCCGCCGCGTCCGCGAACAGGATGGCGCTGCACTCATCATCGATTACGGCCATCTGCGCAGCGATGCTGGCGACACCCTTCAGGCCATCGCCCGCCACAGCTTCGCCGACCCGTTGAAAAATCCCGGACAGGCCGACGTCACCGCCCATGTCGACTTCCAGGCGCTGGGGCGCGCGGCGGAGGATCTCGGTGCGCGCGTGCACGGCCCGGTGACGCAGGGCGACTTCCTCAAGCGGCTCGGCATCGAGACGCGCGCAGCGACGCTGATGGCGAAAGCCACGCCCGAAGTTTCCGCCGACATCGACAGTGCGCTGAAGCGGCTCACCGAGACGGGCCGCGGCGGCATGGGATCGATGTTCAAGGTGATCGGCATCTCGCAGCCCGACCTGGTCTCGCTGGCGGGGCTCTCCGAGCCGACCGAGGACACCGCATCATGATGCTCGGCTCCTCGCTGCTGGGGGCCGTCCCCGGCCTGCGCCACGCCTTCTTCACCTGCGAGGGCGGCGTGTCCGACGGGGTGTATGCGAGCCTTAATGGCGGCCCCGGATCGAACGACGATCCGTTGAAAGTGGCGGAAAACCGCGCGCGCATGGCGGCGCAGATGGGCGTGACGGCGGAAAATTTCCTCACGCTGCACCAGGTCCATTCGCCCGACACGGTCGTTGCAACCGGGCCATGGGATGGATCGCGCCCCAAGGCCGACGCCATCGTCACCCGTATGGAAGGTCTTTCGATCGGCGTCACCACCGCCGATTGCGGACCGATCCTGTTCGTCGATCCCTCGGCGCGCGTGATCGGCGCTGCACATGCCGGATGGAAGGGAGCGCTGTCCGGCATCCTGGAATCCACCATCGATGCGATGGAAAAGCTCGGCGCCGACCGAGGCGGCATCGTCGCCGCCATCGGCCCCTTGATCCGCCAGCCCTCCTACGAGGTCGGCGGCGAATTCGTCGAACGTTTCCTCGATGCCGATGCGGAGTATGCGCGCTTCTTCCTGCCCGGCGAGCGCGACGGCCATGCCATGTTCGACCTCGCCGGCTTCATCCGCCTGCGGCTGGAAAATGCCGGCATCCTGATGATCGACGACCTCGGCATCGACACCTATTCCGACGCGCGCTGCTTCAGCTACCGCCGCTCCGTGCATCGCAAGGAGGCGGACTACGGCCGTCACGTGCACGCCATCGCGCTCGAGCGCTGACCGCGCAACTGTTCTGAATTGAGGCAAGCCGGCCGGTTTTCGCCGCCGATTTCCTCCCGTCGCTGTGTCCCGGCTGCCCTAGACGTTAACAGCCGTTAACGCTATCGCAGGGATCGATGAGGGACGCGTCACCAAAACTGCGAGCCGTTTCGCGCGCGGCCATTGCCGTGGTGTTGCTCGCGGCATGCGCGCTCGGCGGCTGCGCCTCGGGCGGCGGCTCCGCGGGCGGCGCGTTCGCGATGGCAAGCGGCGGCGCCGCGACCGTCGCCTTCGAATCCATCGACGGCCCGCCGCCGGCTGTGTTCGACCGCATGGTCTCCGTGCTCGACACCGAAACCAAACTGCGCAACCTCGCCATCGTCTCGCGCGAGAGTGCGGCGACCTATCGCGTGCGCGGCTATCTCTCGGCGCAGGTGGTGCGCGGCCGCACCGTGATCGCCTGGGTCTGGGACGTCTATGACGGCAGCCAGCAGCGCGCACTGCGCCTGTCGGGCCAGGAGCCCGCCGGCAAAGGCGGCCGCGACGCCTGGGCCGCCGCCGACGACCTCTTGCTTCGGAAGATCGCCCAGGCCGGCCTGTCGGGCCTCACCGGCATGATCGACGGTACGCCCGCCGAGCCGCCGCCGCCCGCGCCGGCCCCGGCAAAACGCGGGCCTGCGGTGGCGGCCGTGGAACCGGTCGAGCAGGCGCTGGCCTACAGCGCCCACTAGGCCTCTAAGTCGGGCATTTACCGGGCATTTTTGCCCGGGAAAACCGGGGTACCGGGTTGCCAGCCGCACTTTCTCCCTGATATCTCCCTGCCCATTGAAACCCGCCGGACTCGAGGGTAGCGCGAGATGCTGAAAGTCGTATCCAGCAAGGCGCGGGACGAGGCGTCAATGTCGGCCAAGAACGGCTCCATCAAGCTGATTGCCGGCAATTCCAATCCCGCGCTGGCACAGGCCATCGCCGACGGGATCGGCGTCCCCCTTACCAAGGGCGTGGTGCGGCGCTTTGCCGACATGGAGATTTTCGTCGAGATCCAGGAAAACGTCCGCGGCTCGGACGCCTATATCCTGCAATCGACGTCGTTCCCGGCCAACGACCACCTGATGGAACTGTTGATCATCACTGACGCGCTGCGCCGCTCCTCGGCGCGCCGGATCACGGCGGTGATCCCCTATTTCGGCTACGCCCGGCAGGACCGCCGCTCCGGCTCGCGCACGCCGATCTCGGCCAAGCTGGTGGCAAACCTGATCACCGAGGCCGGCGTCGACCGCGTCATGACGCTCGACCTGCATGCCGGCCAGATCCAGGGCTTCTTCGACATCCCGACCGACAACCTGTTCGCCTCGCCGGTGATGGTGCGCGACATCAAGGAAAAGTTCGACCTCTCCAAGGTCATGGTGGTCTCGCCCGACGTCGGCGGCGTGGTGCGCGCCCGAGGCCTTGCCAAGCGCATCAACACGCCGCTTGCCATCATCGACAAGCGCCGCGAACGCGCCGGCGAGTCCGAGGTGATGAACGTGATCGGCGAGTGCGCCGGCTACACCTGCATCCTGGTCGACGATATCGTGGATTCCGGCGGCACGCTGGTGAATGCGGCGGACGCGCTGCTCGCCAACGGCGCCAGGGACGTCTATGCCTATATCAGCCATGGCGTGCTTTCCGGCGGCGCCGCCGCACGCATCGCGTCGTCGAAGCTGAAAGAACTCGTCATCACCGACTCGATCCAGGCGACCGACGCGATCAACAAGACCGCCAATATCCGCTCGCTGTCGATCGCCGGCCTGATCTCGGAAGCGATCCTGCGCACCGCGGCGGAAGAGTCGGTGTCGAGCCTGTTCGACTAGGGCTGGTAGGGTAGGTAAAAGGCGCCCGGCGCCGTGCGCACCTACGCTTGTTCTGCCAAGAGCGAAATCACCTGACCCGACTGCACCAACTCCGTAGCAGCACGCTGCATGCAAGCCGGAGTTATAGACTGCACAATCACCAGGTTTGGCTCGAAAAATATTTGGCCACGCTCGAACTCATCTTTTATGTGTTGGGTCAGGCGAGTCAGATCATAGAAGTTAATCTTGTATCGCCTTTCCGCTGTAATGATCCGAGCCTCGGAAAACCAACCCTTAGCCTTTACTTCCCATGCATAGTTCTCAAAGTCTGCAGGCAGTTCGAGAGAGAAACTCGACATTACGATCTCCAGTCCGGCCTATTGTAGTCGTAGGGTAAGACGGTTGCACCGCACCCACCCGACAGCGTCAAGACCCATGCCCCGGCCGAGGCACCAGATTCATGATCGTGCGCGTGAAGCCGCCGTCGACGACGATCTCGTCGCCATTGATGTAGGACGCCCGCTCGCTCGAAAGGAACAGGATGGCGTCGGCCATGTCCTGCGGCGCGCCGATACGGCGCACCGGCACGACGGCCGTGCGCCGTTCGGTCACGCCGGGCGTGTCGTAGAAGGCCTGGCTCATCGGCGTCACCACGAGGCCGGGGCTCACCACATTGCTGCGGATGCCCTGCGGACCCCATTCGCTCGCAAGCTGACGCGACAGCATGACGACGCCGGCCTTGCTGACGCTGTAGGCTCCGGAAAAGCCCTGCGCATTCGAGGCGGCCACCGAGGCGACATGCACGAGGCTGCCGCGTCCCTGCTTGCGCATCTGGTGCCCGAAGGTCTGCGCGCAGAGAAAATAGCCGGTCAAATTGACCGCCAGCGTCGTATTCCATTCGGCGAGTGTCAGCGTATCAAGGCCGCCGGGGCGCAGGATCGCGGCGGTGTTGACCAGGATGCTGCAGGGGCCGAGGGATTTTTCGACCGTCTCTGCTGTCGCCGCCACGCTTGCCGCATCCGTGGTGTCGCACGGCGCCGCCACGCAGCCGGCACCGATCGCCCGCAGTTCACCCTGCGTGGTCTCCAGTCCCTTCTCGTCGCGATCGAGGATCGCCACCTTGGCGCCGGCCCTGGCAAAGCCGATGGCGGTGGCTCGGCCGATGCCGCCGCCCCCGCCGGTGACGACGGCGACGCGGCCGGAAAGGCCAAGCCAGTCGTTGGAGCCTTGCGCCGCTGCGGCCATCGTCTTCCTCCCATCCACGGTGTTTTGCCGGCACTATAAAGGCCGGTCGGTCGATGCTCCATGCAATCAACGACCGACGGCCCGGCAATCCGGCATGGGGAGAGCGATGTTCGGGGTTCGCGCAAGTGTTTCCGGCCGAGGGCGCCAGGCGCTCCTTCAGCGCAAAAGACCGCAGGCAGCGGTCCGGGGATCAACGAGGACTTATTGCGCCTGATAGGCGTCAACGGCATGCGCCACGAAAATGCTGGCGCTGAACAATCCCATCAATATTGCTGCAAGCTCAATCATAATACGCATCCTTACGCCGGCCCGCGCTGGTCACATGACCGATACGCGCCGGTTTGTTTCAGGATGATTTCGTCGCCCCCTGAAAACGGTTTCGTCGCCCGGCTGACGCGGTTCCTCCGCCCGCTGGCGGACGCAGCGCTCACGGGTTTTTTACGCCGCCGCTGTCGCCCCCGGCGATGCAAATCCCGGCCGGGCAACGTAGCTGGAAAATGAAGGCATGAAACGACGCCAGTCGCTTCATCGCCAGGTACGACGCTGGAGAACGAACATGGGTGAAGTCATCAGATTCGTGTCGAGGACAGAGCTCGAGCGCATCCGCCTCAGCAGGGAAGGCCGCGTGCGAGGCAGCGGCAATACCCTGCCGCAGATCGCCACCGGCGAAACGCGGGACCAGAAGAGCGAGCTCGCGGACAGCTGAGCCGCAAAGGCGACAATGGACTGGCTACGCAGTGCCGATGCAATTGCACGCTCAATTGCAACAGGAAGCCGGCGCTACGCAACCGCCGCGCTGCCGACCACTTCGCCGAACGACGCGAAGAACTGGCCGGCCAGCTTCCTTGCCGTGGAATCGATCAGGCGGCTGCCGAGTTGGGCCAGCTTGCCGCCGATCTGCGCATCCACCTCGTAGGACAGGATCGTCGCGTCGGTGCCATCAGCGGTCAGCCTGACCGTCGCGCCACCCTTGGCAAAGCCGGCGACGCCGCCGGAGCCCTCACCCGAGATGTGATAGCCGTTCGGCGGATCGAGGTCCGACAACGTGACCTTGCCGGCGAAGGTCGCCTTCACCGGGCCGACCTTGAACACGACCGTTGCCGTCATCTCGTTCGGCGCGGTCTGTTCCAGCGACTGGCAGCCGGGAATACACTGCCGGAGGATTTCCGGATCGTTCAGCGCGGCCCACACCTTGTCACGCGACGCAGGGATGCGCTGACTGTCATTCATCTGCATTGTGTTGCTTCCTGATCTTGCTTCAAACGCTATGTGCCGCGCGCTGGCCGCGTCGCCGCTCCACCGTGATCTCGGCGAGGATCGACAGCGCGATTTCCTCCGGCGTGATGGCCCCGAGGTCGAGCCCCGCCGGCGCCTTGACGCGATCGATCGCAACCGGATCGATGCCCTGCGCCACGAGCTTGTCGCGCAGCGCTGCCATCTTGCGCCGGCTGCCGACGAAGGCGCGGTATACGGCTTCGGTCGTGATCGCCGCGCGCAGCGCCGCTTCATCACCCCTGCTTTGCGTCGAAACCACGGCGAAGCGGCGCGCCTGGTTGAGTTCGCCCAGCGCAAAGCCGTCGACCACCACATCGGCATCGGCGGCGGCCGTCATATCCGAAGCCGGTGCGGCGAGCGTGACGTGATAGCCGAGCTGGCGCGCCTGCGTGGCGAGCGACAGCGCCACCGGGCTCGCGCCAAAGATCACCAGCGACGGATGCGGCAGCACCGGCTCGATGAAAATATCCATCGTGCCCTTGCTCGGGCACATGTTGGAGGCGAAACGCACGCCCTCGCGCATCTCGCCGGGCTTGACGCCGAGCTCCGCCAGCAGGTTTTCCGGCTGCACCGAGACCATGCGCGGCTCGCCGTCGGCGAGCGCCTCGCGCGCCGCCTTCAGCACCGCGCCCCGGGCGCAGCCGCCGCCGATCCAGCCGGCAACGATGCTGCCGTCGGGACGGATGATCGCCTTCGCACCGGCCTTCGCCGCCGTCACCGACACCGTGCGCACGACGGTGGCGAGCACAAAAGCCTGCTCGGCGGCCTTCATTTGCACGACCAGATCCATCACCTCGACATGAGCGGTCATCATAGCCTCGCCAGATAAGGTTCGAGCGCGGTCAGGCTCTGCAGCGTGTTGGCCGGCGCGTAGAGATCGACATGCGGCAATGCCGCCTTGATGCCGGCGGCCTCCGGCGCATAACCCTGCCATCCCGCCATCGGGTTGAGCCAGACGATGCGGCGGCAGCGCCGCGCAAGCGCCGCCATCTCGCGGCCGAGCAATGCGGCATCGCCGGTCTCGTAGCCGTCGGAGACGATCATCACGCAGGTGCGCGAATGAATGACGCGGGCGGCGTGCCAGCGGTTGAAGGTCTGCAGGCTCTCGCCGATCCTGGTGCCGCCGCCCGCGCCCTGCGCCATCACGGAGAGGCGGTCGAGCGCGCGGGAGGCATCCCTCTCCTTCATGGCGTCGGAGACATGCGCCAGCCGGGTGTGGAACAAGAACGCCTCGGCCTCGCGGAATTCGTCCAGCACGCCATGGATGAAGCGCAGGAACACGCCGGTATACATGCTCATCGAGCCGGAAGCGTCAAGCAGCACCACCAGGCGCAGCGGCTTCTCCTTGTGCTGGCGCCGGATCAGGCTGATCGGCACGCCGCCATGGCTGATGTTGCGGTGGATGGTGCGGCGCAGGTCGAGCCGGTAGCCGCGCCGCCGCGCCAGATCGCGGCGCGTGAGCCGGGTGCGCATCATCCGTGCGAGATCCGCGGCGGCCTGATGCGCCTGCGCGACCTGTTCGGGATCGGCCAGCTTGCGGAAATCGACCTCGGCCAGACTGGAGACCACGGAGGCGCCTTCCATGCGGCCTTCGCCGCCGCGATCGGCGTCGCCCTCGCCGGTGGAGGGCATTTGGTCGGTCGCGGCATCGGCCGCCGCGCGCCGCTCCGTCGCGTCCTGCATGCCCTTGAGCGAGGGGTTGTTCGCGGCCTTGGCCGAGCCTGTGGCAAGCGAGCGCGAGCGCACGCGCTTGCCCAGCCAGAAGGCATCGAACAGCCCGTCGAATTTTTCCCAGTCGGATTTGCGCGCCGAGAACAGATGTTTCAGCGCCGAGCGCAACAGACCCGGACGCGCGGCATAGCCCGCCGTCATCAGTGTCGCGGCGTCCTGCCCTTCGGCGAGGCCCACAGCAAACCCGTTGTCGCGCAGCGTGCGCAGGAACGCGGCCAGCTTCGCCGCGACGAGGCGCGAAACCTCGTTGAACTCGCCAGGCGACGGCGCGGGTCCACCACAGCAGCTCATGCGACCTTCCCGAGCAGGCGCGCGGTGACCTCGCGGGTCATGCGCGACTTGTCTTCGTGGGTTTTCAGTAGGCACATCATGGTCTCGTGCACCGTCTCCGGCGCATCCTTGAGATTGCCGACATCGAGCCCGACCAGCGCCGCGGCCCAGTCCAGTGTCTCGGCCACGCCCGGCACCTTGCGCAACTCTTCCTTCCGGACGCTCTCCACCATGCGCGCGACCTGCAGCGACAACGATGCGCCGGCACCTTGCACGCGCGCCATGATGATGCGCGCCTCCCGGTCGACATCGGGATAGTCGACATAGTGATAGAGGCAGCGGCGGCGCAGCGCGTCGGAGAGCTCGCGGGTGCCGTTCGAGGTCAGCACTACATGCGGGATCGAGGTGGCCCTGACCGTGCCGAGTTCGGGGATCGAGACCTGGAAGTCCGACAACAGCTCAAGCAGGAACGCCTCGAACTCGTCATCGGCGCGGTCGATCTCGTCGATCAGGAGCACCGGCGGCGCGGCGCGCAGGATTGCCGCCAGCAGCGGCCGCTCCAGCAGGTATTTTTCCGAGAAGACATGGTCCTCGATCCGGTCGGCATCCTCGCCGCGATGCGCCTGGATCGAGAGCAGCTGGCGCTGGTAGTTCCACTCATAGAGCGCCGCCGACTGGTCCAGCCCCTCATAGCATTGCAGGCGGATCAGTTCGGTCGCATGCGCCGATGCCAGCGCCTTTGCCACCTCGGTCTTGCCGACGCCCGCCTCGCCTTCCAGCAGCAGCGGACGCCTCAAGAGATGCATCAGCGAGATCGCGGTCGCAAGCTCCGCATCGGCGATATAGCCCGAGGCAGCCAGACGTTCCGCGATCTCCTCGCGATTTTTCATGTTTCAATTCCCGTCATTCCGGGGCGATGCGAAGCATCGAACCCGGAATCTCGAGATTCCGGGTCTGGTCCTTCGGACCATCCCGGAATGACGAGGAGGAACATTACGCCACCGCCCCCAGCGCCTTCGCCGCCTTCCAGTTGCGCCAGTAGTCGTGCGGCATCTGGATGTGGGTCGAGCCCAGGAACGAGAAGGCGTCGTTGACGGCGTTGGAGAAGGCCGGCACGCCGCCGACATTGGGGCTTTCGCCGACGCCCTTGGCGCCGATCGGATGATGCGGCGACGGGGTGACGGTGAAATCGGTCTCCCAATGCGGCGTCTCGACCGCGGTCGGCATGAAGAAATCCATGAACGAGCCGGTCACCACATTGCCGTCGGCGTCGTAGCGGATTTCCTGGCCCATCGCGATGGCGAAGGCCTCGGTGAGGCCGCCATGCACCTGGCCCTCGATGATCATCGGGTTGATGCGGGTGCCGCAATCGTCGAGCGCATAGAAGCGCCTGACCTTGTAGACCCCGGTATCGACATCGATGTCCATCACGCAGATATAGGCGCCGAACGGATAGGTCATGTTGGGCGGATCGTAATAGCTCACCGCCTCCAATCCCGGCTCCATGCCGGGCGGCACCGAATTATAGGCTGCCCAGCAGATGTCCTTCATGGACATGAACTTCTCCGGCAGGCCCTTGACGCGGAAGCCGTCGATATCGAATTCGAGGTCGTCCTCGTGGACCTCGAGCTTGTAGGCCGCGATCATCTGCGCCTTGGCCCTGATCTTCCGCGCCGCCATGGCGATCGCAGCGCCGGCCACCGGCGTGGAGCGCGAACCGTAGGTGCCGAGCCCATAGGGCGCGGTGTCGGTGTTGCCTTCCTCCACCATGATGTTGTCGGCGGGAATGCCGATCTCGGTGGCGATGATCTGCGCCCAGGTGGTCTCGTGGCCCTGGCCCTGGCTCTTGCTGCCCATGCGCGCGATGCCCGCACCGGTCGGGTGCATGCGTATCTCGCAGGAATCGAACATGGCAATGCCGAGGATGTCGCAGTTCTTCGACGGGCCGGCGCCGACGATCTCGGTGAAGAACGAGACGCCGATGCCCATGATCTCGCGCGTTTCGCCGCGCTTGAACGCCGCACGCCTGACCGCCTGCTCCTTGCGCAGCTCGGCGTATTTCGTGCTCTCCATCGCCTTCTTCATGGCGGTGTGATAGTCGCCGGAATCGTATTCCCACCCCAGGGCCGAGTGATACGGGAACTGCTCTGGCCTGACGAAATTCTTCAGCCGCAGCTCCGCCGGATCCATCCCGAGCTTCTGCGCCAGGATGTCCATGGCGCGCTCGATGCAATAGGCCGCCTCGGTGACGCGGAACGAGCACCGATAGGCGACCCCGCCGGGCGCCTTGTTGGAGTAGATGCCGTCCACCGACAGATGCGCGGTCGGGAAGTCGTAGGAGCCGGTGACGATGTTGAAGAATCCGGCCGGCCATTTCGACGGGTCGGCGCAGGCGTCGAACGCGCCGTGGTCGGCGAGCACGTGGACGCGAAGTCCGGTGACCTTGCCTTCCCTGGTCGCCGCGATCTCCGTCGTCATGTGATAGTCGCGCGCGAACGAGGTCGCGGTGAGATTCTCGATGCGGTCCTCGACCCATTTTACCGGCTTGCCGGTGACGATGGAGGCTACCGCCGCGCAGATATAGCCGGGATAGGCGCCGACCTTGTTGCCGAAGCCGCCGCCGATGTCGGGCGAGATCACATGGATCTTCTGCTCCGGCAGCTTGGCGATCAGCGACACCACGGTGCGGATGACGTGCGGCGCCTGGAAGGTGCCCCAGATCGTCAATTCGCCCTTGATCTTGTCAAAGGAGCAGACGCACTGGCAGGTCTCCAGCGGCGAGGGGTGGGTGCGGTGATAGGAGATCATCTCCTTGATCGTCACCTCGGCCTTCTTGAAGGCCGCATCCGTCAGTTCCTTGTCGCCGACGGTCCATTCGAAAATGTGGTTGTGGTGCCTGCGCGGGCCGTGCGCGCCCGTGGTCTTGCCCGCGAGGTCCTCGCGCAGCACCGGTGCATCCGGCGCCATCGCCTTGAAGGGGTCGATGATGACGGGCAGCGGCTCGTACTCGACCACGACCTTGGCCACGCCATCATCGGCCGCGTAGCGGTCGGTGGCGACGACGAAGGCGACCTCCTGGTTCTGGAACAGCACCTTGCCGTCGGCCAGCACCATCTGAACGTCGCCGGCTAGCGTCGGCATCCAGGCGAGGTTGACGGTCTTCAGCGTCTCGGCGGTGATGACCGCGAGCACGCCCGGCACCTTCAACGCCGCGCTGTCGTCGATCTTCTTGACACGCGCATGGGCATGCGGCGAGCGCACGAAATCGCCATGCAGCATGCCCGGCAGCTTCAGATCGTCGACGTAGTTGCCCTTGCCTTGCGTGAAGCGGATGTCCTCGACCCGCTTGCGCTTGCAGCCCATGCCTTCGAGAGCGGCGGTGCGTTGTTCCCGCGTGGGAGTCATGTCGTTCATTCCGCGGCCTCCTGGAATTGCGTGCCGTTGATCTTGGCGGCGGCGTACTGGATCGCCTTGACGATGTTCTGATAGCCGGTGCAGCGGCAGAAATTGCCGGATATACCCATGCGGATTTCCGCTTCTGTCGGCGACGGGTTCTCCTTCAGCAGCCGGTGCGCGCGCAGGATCATGCCGGGCGTGCAGAAGCCGCACTGCAGGCCGTGCATCATGCGAAAACCCTCCTGCAGCGCCGACAGCGAGCCGTCGGGATTGGCCATGCCTTCGATGGTGGTGACCTCGGAGCCGTTGGCCTGGACTGCGAACATCGTGCAGGACTTCACCGACATGCCGTCGATATCGACGGTGCAGGCACCGCAATGGGTGGTCTCGCAGCCGATATGGGTGCCGGTCATCTGCAAATTCTCGCGGATGAAATGCACCAGCAGCGTGCGCGGCTCGACGAGGCCTTCGACCTCGGCGCCGTTCACCATCATGGTGACATGGGTCTTTGCCATTTTTGTCCTCCCCTAACCGAGCCGGGCCATGGCGCGCGACAGCGCCCGCATCACCATGATGCCGCCGACATGTTTGCGGTATTCGACCGGGCCGCGCGCATCCGACGCCGGCGACATGATCGCCTGCGCCGCCGCGGCGGCCTTCTTCAATGCAGCCTCGTCGAGGCCGGTGCCGATCACGGCCTTTGCCGCCTCGCTCGCCAACAGCGGAGTCTCGGCGAGATTGGTAAGACCGATCGCGCAGGTCGCGACCTTGCCGCCCGACATGGTCAGCACGACGGCGGCAGCGGCGGTGGCGTAATCGCCGACCTTGCGCTTGAGTTTTTCATAGGCATAGCCATGACCCGCCGCCGGTACCGGGATCGAGACCGAGGTCAGGATTTCGCCGGGCTCGAGCGCGGTGAAATAGGCACCCTGATAGAACTCGGAGGCGGCGACATCGCGCGCGCCGGGCTTGCCCTCGAGGCGATAGCTCGCCCCCAGCGTCATCATCAGCGCCGGCATGTCGTTGCCGGGATCGCCATTGGCGACATTGCCGCCGATGGTGCCGCGGTAGCGCACCTGCGGATCGGCAATCAGCAACGCCGTCTCGTGCAGGATGGGGATGGATTTCGCGACTTCATCCGAGGCCAGCAGTTCGTGCTGGGTGGTCATGGCACCGATCACGAGCTTGTTGCCCTCGCGGCGGATGCCCTTCAGCCCGGCAATGCCGTGGAGGTCGACGAGGTGTTCGGGCGTCGCCAGCCGGAGCTTCATCATGGGAACCAGGCTGTGGCCGCCGGCCAGCGGACGGGCTTCTTCGCCCAGCGTTGCGAGCAGTCGCACGGCATCAGCCAGGGTCGCCGGCCGGTGGTAACTGAATTGGCCAGGGATCATCGTCTCCTCCATCTCGTCCGCTGCTCTACCGGCGCGAACGTTGGTGAGGACGCTCTCTCCGAGCCAATTTGCCCGCAATAACAACGGCACGGGACCGGGGAATTCGCACGAAATGCGGAAAGTCGCGCACGAAATGCGTCAGCGGGCGCGACCTAAGGGAGGAACGGGATCAGGCGTGGCGGCGCGCCAGCCCCAGCCGCGCCTTTACTTCCGCGATCTTGGCGCGGCTGACCGGCACCCGGTGTGGCGACGGGCCCGCGAGCTCGATCACGGCGCCGTCGCCCTCCTTGCGGACGAAGGAGACGTGGGGGATCGCAACGATATGGCTGCGGTGCACCCGCACGAACAGGCTGGGGTCGAGCTGGGCCTCGGCTTCCGAGATCGACCACAGGCACATCCGCTCGCGGGTGCCGTCATGCACCTTGGTGTAGTGGGCATCGGCCCGGACGCTGCGGATATCGGCGGCGTCGACAAAGTGGGTACCGTCGGCGCCCTCCACCGGCAGGCGCGGCGCGGGTATCGGTCGCGGCTGGCCCATCCCGCCGAGCGGCATGGCGCGCAGCCGGGGCGCGGGCGCCGGTTCCGCCGCCGGTTCGCTCTGGGCGGCCGCCGGCTCCGGAACCAGCGGCGCTTCGGCAGCCGCCTTCCGGCGTCCGTCCGGCACCAGCGACAGCAAGAAGCCGGCCGCGATCACGAAGCAGAGCAAGGCGACCACCAGCGCGAGGATCTGCGGGGAAGCCGCGAGACCCTCGCCATGCCGGTGGCCTTGCCCGGGTGAAACCAGATGCATGCCGTACATCGCGGTGTAGTGCATGCCGGACACCGCAACGCCAAACGCGATCGCACTCAGCATCAGCTGCACGCCGCCCTGCCGCGCCAGGAACACGCGCAGCCCGCCATAGGCAGCAGCGATCGCGATCGCGACGGAGAGCGCGACGATCGTCCGGTCATGCGTCATCGCAAACGGGCCGGACAGGCCGTGCATGCCGACATAATGCATGCTGACGATGCCGAGCCCGAGCAGCACCGCCGACGACACCACGCGCGGCAGGGTCGGCTCGCCGGTCGAGACGAAGAACAGGGAAATGCCCACCACCAGCGCGCAGATCAGGAACGAGATGATGGTCGGCAGCACCAGATAGCTCGTGCCCTGCGGCAGGGTCGCCGCCAGCATGCCGACGAAATGCATGGTCCAGATGCCGATGGCGAGGAAGAACGCGGCGCCCGCCAGCAGCACGCGATGGCTCGCGTCCGGCGTGCCGCGGATGCGCGCGGCCAGGCCGAAGCCGGTATATCCACCCAGGATCGCGATCACCACCGAGAGCGCGACGAGATAGGGATCGTGTCCTGCGAACATGATCTTCCCGGCCCGCCGTCATCACGGCAGGGCCTCCTCCCGCCGCCGAGTGTATCAACGCGGCGGCGGGAAAGACAATCGGGCGGTTTGGGCTACACGATCCCCGCTGCGACCTGGCCGCGCAGCCGCTCCAGGCTTAGCAGCGTGTTGGCGCAGGCTTCCGCGACCTCAACGCCCTTGATCGCGAAATGTTGACGGAAGAAGTCGATGTGCACCTGGCTCTCGTGGAACTGCTGCGGCGTCAGCACCGCCGAGAACACCGGCACCTCGGTGCGCAGCTGCACGTCCATCAACGCCTTGATCACGGTGTCGGCGACGAATTCGTGGCGGTAGATGCCGCCGTCGACGACGAGCCCGGCCGCGACGATCGCGGTGTAGCGCCGCGTCTTGGCGAGAACCTGCGCATGCAGCGGAATCTCGAATGAGCCCGGCACCTCGAACAAATCGACCGAGGAACGCGGCACATGCCGCGCCTCCATCTCGGCGAGGAAGGCGATGCGCGCCTCCTGCACCACCTCGCGGTGCCAGCAGGCCTGCACGAAGGCGATGCGCTGCGGCTTGGCAAAGCGCGGATGCTCCGGCGGCGGGTGCGCCGGCGGCTCGGGTGTGTCTGACATGCGGGATTTGACTTCGGGTTCAAGCAAGGTCTGATTCATGGCTTTCCTCTTTCAGGACCAGAATCAGGGCACACGGAACGTCGGTGCCCACGCGAAGGCATTCGCGTGAAGCGCCGCAAACCGTTCTCTTTCATCCGGACTGTAACCGTCGGCTTCGGATTCACACCGAATCTGCTGACCCTTCTTTCTTCAGCATGCTGAAGGAGGAAGGCGCTCGCGGGCTTGGGCGTTGCCGCCCTTACCGCCGGTGGGGATTTTCACCCCGCCCTGAGAACATCGGCCGGCCCGGAATGGACCGACCTGCCTGAACTATAAAGCGCGCTTGCCGCCGGGCAAGGCCCGTTGCCCCGCCGCCGCGGCATGTCCCCATGCCCCAAGATCGAATCTCCGGGCGGGCCCAATGCACCGAAACCGGGTCAGTGCATTCGTTAACGAATTGTAAACGCGGCGTTTCCGATTCCGTTTTGTTCCCAAATTAACGATTTGGATACCGATGATCTGTGGATTCCACAGCCCATTTTGCCAACCGACTCCGGTCATGGTTGCGCGGATTCCGCAAATCACATCACTTGATCCGCGCAGGCCCCAAAGATGCTTCGAGCCGATCGGGGGATTGCAGTCGGCACCGACGCGCCAAGCGTCGCGCGCAGCCGGTCCCCGCGTTTGTGACAACAAGCAAGAAGACAAGGTCGAGACGGAAATGTCCCTCCTCGAAGGCATCGTTGACTCACCCGCCAACCCGCTCGCGGTCGTCGAAGACATCGCGTCGGACAACAACTGGGCCTTTGAGCGTTCCGGCGAGGACGAGGTGACGATCGTCACCAAGGGCCGATGGACCGACTACCAGCTCTCCTTCACCTGGATGGGCGAGATCGAGGCGCTGCATCTGGCCTGCGCCTTCGACATGAAGATTCCGCAGGCGCGGCTTGCCGAGGTGCAGCGGCTGGTGGCCGCCATCAACGAGCAGCTCTGGGTCGGCCATTTCGATCTGTGGATGCACACCGGCATGGTCATGCACCGCCAGGCGCTGGTGCTGCCCAACGGGCTCACCGCCTCCACCGCACAATGCGAGGCGATGGTCGACGGCGCCATCCATGGCTGCGAGCGCTACTACCCGGCGTTCCAGTTCGTGGTCTGGGCCGGCAAGTCGGCGCAGGAAGCGATGAACGCGGCGATGTTCGACACCGCGGGCGAGGCGTAAGGCGTAGTCGACAGCACCGCCGCTCATTCGCTGTCGTCCCGGCGACGGCCGGGACCGATACGCCGTGGCGTCCATTGTGGCGCACGATGCTTGTTGCGATCACCGCCATCCACTAGAACCGCCTGTGGTTATGGGTCCTGGCCTGCGCCGGGACGACGGCTGTATTCGTGGTGACAATCGTGAGCAACACTAACACTCTGAAAAACATCACCGGCACCATCGTGCTGGCGGGCGCAGGCAAGATGGGCGGCGCGATGCTGACGGGCTGGCTGGCCGGCGGCCTCGACGCCGGGCGCGTGGTCGTGGTGGAGCCTCATCCGTCCGACGAGATCAAGGCGCTGGCGGCAAAGGGCGTGCGGCTCAATCCGAAGGATGCGGTCCCCGCCGAGACGCTGGTGATGGCGGTGAAGCCTCAGACCTTTCGCGATGCCGGCCCCATGGTGAAGCCGTTCGTCGGCGCCTCCACGCTGGTGGTCTCGATCATGGCCGGCACCAATATCTCGGCGCTGGAGGAAGTCTGCGGCGGCATGGTCGTGCGCGCGATGCCGAATACGCCAGCCGCAATCGGCCGCGGCATCACCGTGGCGGTGCCCGCGAAAAAGGTCAGCGCCGCGCAGCGCGCCATTGCGGACGCGCTGCTGCGCGCCACCGGTTCGGTCGAATGGGTCGAGGACGAGAAGCTGATGGACGCGGTGACCGCGGTCTCCGGCTCGGGCCCGGCCTATGTCTTCCTGCTCGCGGAAGAACTCGCCCGCGCCGGCGTCGAGGCCGGCCTTCCGGAAGAACTGGCGGGCAGGCTCGCGCGCGAGACGGTCGCAGGCTCGGGCGAACTGCTGCACCGCTCGGACCTGCCGGCATCCACCTTGCGCAAGAACGTCACCTCGCCGGGCGGCACGACGCAGGCCGCGCTGGAGGTGCTGATGGCCAAGGACGGCCTGCAGCCGCTGATGATCCGCGCGATCGCCGCGGCGACGAAGCGGTCGATCGAGCTCGCGAAGTAACCAGTCCTCATGGTGAGGAGCGCGTCTCCGCGCGTCTCGAACCATGAGGCCCCACTGTCGCCCGCGGCCATCCTTCGAGACGCCGCTTCGCGGCTCCTCAGGATGAGGCGGAGCAGGCAGCTACTTCGCCCCGAGCCGCTCGTTGAACTTCGCGACATCGATCAGCCCGCGGGCGTGCTGGCCGTCGCCGAGCTTGCGTTCGCCCTCGAAGGCGGCGACCTCGAAGCGGATAATGCGGCGATCGACCGCAATCACCTTCGCCGTGGTGCGCACGGTGGCGCCGACCATGGCTGCGGCAAGATGGCGGATATTGACCTCGGTGCCGACGGTGACCCAGCCGTCCGGTAGCTTGCCGCGGATCGCCGCGCTCGAGGCCATCTCCATTTCGAGGATCATCATCGGCGTCGCATAGACCATCGGCATGCCGGGCACCAAGTGCCCGACCGTGCGCTCCGGCGGCACCACCAGCATGCGCTCGGCGCTCATGCCGACCTGGATGAAGTCGCGTGCGTCCATGGAAACTTTCAGGATTGGCCGTCGTTCCGGGACACGCGCTTGCGCGTGAGCCCGGAATCAGACGTGCGGCGCGAGATTCTCAGGTGCGCAAGCGCGCACCATGGTTCGATGCTCCGCATCGCCCCGCAATGACGCGGCGCGTCACTTCTTCGCAGCCGCCGCGCGCTCGACGAAGGTCTTGCCGCCCTTCATCTTGTGGGCCAGCGGCGCTTCGTTGATCTGGATCACCACCGCATCGGCATCGACGCCGAGATTCTTCACCAGCGCCTGCGTGATGTCGCGCATCATGCCGGCCTTCTGCTCGTCGGTACGGCCGGCGGCCATGCTCACGGTAATCTCAGGCATCTCTCGCTCCCTGGGTTTCTGGTTCGACTTGGTTTCTCTTCCCTTCTCCCTTGTGGGAGAAGGTGGCTCGCATCTCAGATGCGAGCCGGATGAGGGGTCTCTATCCGCGGAGACAACCCCTCACCCGGCTTCGCTTCGCGAAACCACCCTCTCCCACAAGGGGAGAGGGTGAATCAACCCCACTTCACGTCATGGCGCGCCAGCACTTCGCGCACCCTGGCGACGATCTCGTCTTCGGCGCAGGAGAATTGTGCCGGCCGCGTCTCCCGCCATTCCTGGTTGGAGGCGATCGCGGCCGCCGCCTTGGCGCCCTCGATCAGGTCCTTGATCTGCACCTCGCCGCGCGCCTTCTCGTCGGAACCCTGGATGATGACGCAGGGCGAGTTGCGGCGGTCGGCATATTTGAGCTGGTTGCCCATGTTCTTGGGATTGCCGAGATAGAGCTCGGCGCGGATTTTTGCACCACGCAACGCCGCAACCATCTTCTGATAGTCGGCGACACGGTCGCGGTCGAACACCGTGACGACCACCGGGCCGAATTCCGGCCGCGTGTCGAGCTTGCCCAGCATGGTGAGCGCCGCCTGCAGCCGCGAGACGCCGATGGAAAATCCCGTCGCCGGCACCGGCTCGCCGCGAAAACGCGAGACGAGCCCGTCATAGCGCCCGCCGCCGCCGACCGAGCCGAAGCGCACCGGGCGGCCTTTTTCGTCCTTGGTGTCGAGCAGCAGTTCGACCTCGTAGACGGGGCCGGTGTAGTATTCGAGGCCACGAACGACGGAGGGGTCGATTTTTATTCGATCCGATCCATACCCGGACGCGGTGACCAGCCTGCTGATCTCATCCAGTTCAGCGCGGCCTTCCTGTCCGGTCTTGCTCGCGAGCAGTCGTGCATCGGGCTCGGCCGTTTCACCGACGGCGCCGATGACCAGGGCGATGTCTTCGGACCTGAGCCCTGCACCCTTGGTGAAGTCGCCCGACTCGTCCTTGCGACCTTCACCAAGCAATTGCTGAACCCCATGAACTCCGAGTCGATCGAGCTTGTCGATCGCGCGCATGACCGTCAGCCACTGACCATCGTCAGCTATGCGAAGAGCATCTCGAACGCCGTCGAGCACTTTCCGGTTATTCACCTTCACCACATAGGCGCCGCGCGGAATCCCGAGCGCCTCCATCGTGTCCGCCGCCATCATGCACATCTCGGCGTCGGCTGCGGGCGAGCCGCTTCCGACGGTGTCGGCGTCGAACTGCATGAACTGGCGGAAGCGGCCGGGGCCGGGCTTTTCGTTGCGGAAGACATAGCCGAAGCGATAGGAGCGATAGGGCTTGGGCAGCGAATCGAAATTTTCCGCGACATAGCGCGCCAGCGGTGCGGTGAGGTCGTAGCGCAGCGAGATCCACTGCTCGTCGTCGTCCTGGAACGAGAACACGCCTTCGTTGGGCCGGTCCTGGTCGGGCAGGAACTTGCCGAGCGCGTCGGTGTATTCCATCGCCGGCGTCTCGACCGGCTCGAAACCGTAGCGCTCATAGACCTCGCGGATTTTCTCCACCATCTGACGCGTCGCGGCGATCGCGGCGGGGCCACGGTCTTCCAGACCGCGCGGCAGGCGCGCCTTCAATTTCTGAGGTTTTTTGGGTTTGTCGTTCATGGGCGGCGTTGGTACCAGCCACGGCGCGACCCGGCAACCGCTCCGGGCCGAAATGAAGATCGTCATGGCCGGGCCTGTCCCGGCCATGACGATGCTAGCTAAGGAAGCGCGGGAATAATTCCGCCCCTCAAAGCACCTTGCGGATCCAGCCGTGCGGATCGTTGGTGCGGCCGTACTGGATGTCGACCAGCTGTTTGCGCAGGCCCATGGCGACGGGGCCGGCTGCGCCGCCGCTGATGACGAAGTCGCCGCTGACGGAGCGCACCTTGCCGATCGGCGAGATCACCGCGGCGGTGCCGCAGGCAAAGGCCTCCTTCAGCCTGCCGCTGGCCGCGTCGGCCCGCCACTGGTCGATCGAATAGGCCTCCTCGCGCACCTGCCTGCCGGCATCCCTCGCCAGCTGGATGATGGAGTCGCGGGTGATGCCCGGCAGGATCGTGCCCAGCGCCGGCGTCGAGAGCGAGCCGTCGTCGAACACGAAGAAGACGTTCATGCCGCCGAGCTCCTCGACATATTTGCGCTGGACCGCATCGAGGAACACGACCTGGTCGCAGCCGTGCTCGATGGCTTCGGCCTGCGCGCGAAGGCTCGCGGCGTAATTGCCGCCGCATTTGACGGCGCCGGTGCCGCCGATCGCGGCCCGTGTGTAATTCTCCGACACCCAGATCGAGACCGGCGCGGGGCCGCCCTTGAAGTAGGAGCCGACGGACGAAGCGATGACGGAAAAAATGTATTCCGAGGACGGTTTCACGCCGAGGAAAACCTCGCTCGCGATCATGAAGGGACGCAGATAGAGCGACCCCTCGCCGCCGGGAATCCAGGCGCGATCGATGCGCACCAGCTGCTCGACCGCCTCGATGAAGACGTCCTCGGGCAGCTGCGCCATCGCCAGGCGATCGGCGGAATCCTTGAAGCGCCGCGCATTGGCGTCGGGGCGGAACAGGTTCACGCCGCCATCGTCGCGCTTGTAGGCCTTCAGCCCCTCGAAAATCTCCTGCGCGTAGTGCAGCACCGCCATCGCCGGATCGAGCGGGAAATTGGCGCGCGATTCGATGCGCGCGTCATGCCAGCCCTTCCCGGCGCTGTAGCGGACGATCGCCATGTGGTCGGTGAACACCCGTCCGAAGCCGGGGTCCGCCATCCTGGCCGCGCGGTCCTTGTCGGACGTCGGATGTGCCGTGGGATGGATCTCGAATTTCATTGCCTTGCTTCCCGCTGTCGGAACGGACGTCGGCTTGCTGGCCAAGGAAACCGTCATGGGTTCTCTCCCGGATCGGCGCAACAGGCGCCATGTTGGTTCGCCGGGCTTCACCCATCCCCGTCTTGCGGCGGGTTACCACAGCCGCATGCCGGCAGGACATGCTTTTGCGGGCTGGCGAAGTCCAGTATGTTTGCCGATATGCCGCTCGACAATCGCACGGTAGACCAATTCACCGGCCTCGGCCGCCATCGCTGGCATTCACAGGCCGTCTCAAACACCGTCGCAAGCGAAACGACATAATGTTTCGTCGCGTACGGGCAGTTTTGTAACATTGAACCGAAGATATGTCAATATGGCTGACATAAATTTCCAGAGAGCCTCGGCCCAACCCGATTCGCGGGGTGCGGACGCCTCCCCCGGCGCGGCGCGAGCGGGCGAATTGCGCTGGGATATCATCGAGCTCCTGTTCTTCGCCTACCGCGATTTCGTCGGCGATGCCGACCATGAGCTCGAGGTGTTCGGCTTCGGCCGGGCCCATCACCGGGTGCTGCATTTCGTCCACCGCTATCCCGGGCTGAAGGTTGCCGACCTCCTGGACGTGCTGCGCATCACCAAGCAGTCGCTCGGCCGTGTGCTCAAGCAACTGCTGGACGAGGGCTACATCATCCAGAAGACCGGCAGCAACGACCGCAGGCAGCGCCTGCTCTATGCCACGCCCAAAGGCGAGGCGCTGGTCGCCAAGCTCGCGGGGCTGCAGACCGACCGCATCAACCGTGCGATTGCCGAGATCGGACCCGCCGGCACCGAGACCGTGCGCCAGTTCCTGCGCGCGATGATCGACCGCGACGATCCCGACAAGGTGCTGGAGGCCATCTTCGGCAGCGGCAAGCCGGCCAAGCCCTGAGTGAGCCCGACCCGAGTATGCAAGAGTTGAAAGTGAGCAAGCCATGAATGCGAGCGCAATGATGGCTCAAGCGCGACCGCCGGCGCAGCCGGCCGACGACGCCCCGCATGTGCTGCTGGTCGACGACGACCGCCGCATTCGCGATCTGCTGTCGCGCTTTCTCGCGGGCGAAGGCTATCGCGTCACCACGGCGGCAAGCGCGACCGATGCCCGCGCCAAGCTGATCGGCCTGCATTTCGACCTGCTCATCCTCGACGTCATGATGCCCGGCGAAACCGGCTTCGATCTCGCCCGCTTCATCCGGCAGTCCTCCACCGTGCCCATCATCATGCTGACGGCGCGCTCGGAATCGGAAGCGCGCATCGAAGGCCTGCAGATCGGCGCCGACGACTACGTGGCAAAGCCGTTCGAGCCGCGCGAGCTGGTGCTGCGCATGGGCAATATCCTCAAGCGTACGGCGCCGCCGCCCATCGCGGCGCTGGAGCAGGTCGCTTTCGGCCCCTACGTGTTTCATCTGGAGCGCGGCGAACTGCGCCAGAGTGAGGAGATCGTCCACCTCACCGATCGCGAGCGCGAGATGCTGCGCATCCTCAGCGCGACGCCCGGCGAGACCGTGCCGCGCGCGGCGCTGACGTCAGGCGGCACCGTGAACGAGCGCGCCGTCGACGTGCAGATCAACCGGCTGCGGCGCAAGATCGAGCGCGATCCGGCCAATCCGCTGTTCCTGCAGGCGGTACGCGGCATCGGCTATCGCCTGGTCGCCTCGCCCTGAGCGACCTGGCATGAGCACGCTCGACACCGGCCTGAACCTGATCCGCACCGCTTCGCAGCGGGTGTCGGAGGTCAACCACCGGATGAACGGCAAGCTCAAGAGCTGGATGCCGACCGGCCTCTATGCCCGCGCGCTTCTCATCATGATCGTGCCGATGGTGGTGCTGCAGTCGGTGGTGGCATTCGTGTTCATGGAGCGGCACTGGAATACGGTGACGCGGCGCCTCTCCGCCGCCGTGGTGCAGGACATCGCCACGCTGATCGACGTCTACAAGGTCTATCCCCAGGACCGGGACCGCTCGCAGCTTCGACGCATTGCGCAGCAGCGCCTGGGGCTGGTGGTGGACTTCCTGCCCGCCGGCGACATGCCGCCGCCCGGTCCGAAACCGTTCTTCTCGCTGCTCGACCAGACGCTGTCGGTGCAGCTCAGCCGGCAGCTCGGGCGTCCGTTCTGGATCGACACCGTCGGCAAGTCCAACCTTGTCGAGATCCGCATCTCGCTCGACGACGCCGTGATGCGCGTGTTCGCCCAGCGCAGCGCGGCCTATGCCTCCAACTCGGAAATCTTCCTGTTCTGGATGGTCGGCACCTCGTCGATCCTCCTGATCGTCGCGGTGCTGTTCCTGCGCAACCAGATCAAGCCGATCCTTCGGCTTGCCGATGCCGCCGAAAGTTTCGGCAAGGGCCGCGACGCCCCGAACTTCCGACCGCGCGGCGCCCGCGAGGTGCGGCGCGCGGCGCAGGCATTCCTGGAGATGAAGGCTCGCGTCGAGCGCTCGATCGAGCAGCGCACGGCGATGCTGGCCGGCGTCAGCCACGACCTGCGCACCATCCTCACCCGCTTCAAGCTGGAGCTGGCGCTGATCGGCGACAGCCCGGAGGTCGACGCCATGCGCAAGGACGTCGACGAGATGAGCGCGATGCTGGAGGCTTATCTGGCGTTTGCCCGTGGCGACTCCGGCGAGAACGCACAGCCGACCGACATGGCAGCGGCGCTGGAGGAACTGCGCAGCGACGCCGAACGCCACGGCCACAAGGCCACCGTTTCCTTCCACGGCCTGCCGGTCGTGACGGTCAAGCCGGCCGCGTTCAAGCGCTGCCTCGCCAATCTCGTTTCCAATGCGGCGCGGCATGGCGACGCCATCGCCATCACCGGCCACCGCGATCACCGCTATCTCACCGTCACCGTCGATGACGACGGCCCGGGCATTCCGCCGGCCATGCGCGAGGAAGTGTTCAAGCCGTTCCTCCGCCTCGACGACGCGCGCAACCAGGACGAAGGCGGCACCGGCCTTGGCCTGGCGATTGCCCGCGACATCGCCCGCTCCCATGGCGGCGACATCACGCTGGGCGACAGCCCGATGGGCGGCCTGCGGGCGACGGTCAAGATTCCGGTGTGATGGTGCCTTCTCCCTCTCCCCGCATGCGGGGCAAGGTGCATCCCGTCCGCCGATCTAATTCGTCTGCACCATGAAGCCGTCGAAATAGGCGGCAAGCTCCGCATGGGCATCGAGCGGCAGCACATGCGCGACATACTGGTCTGGCCGCACCACGACCATGCAGCCCTTGCCGCGATCGATGCCGCGCATGGCGAAAATATCCTGGCCGCTCTTCAGGTCGGGGCAGAACATCTTCTCGTAGTCGCAAAGCCGGTAACGTCCCTTGCGCGGCAGCAGCAGCGCGGGCATCGCACCCATCGCGAGGTCGCGATGGCCTTGCTGGAACACCGCACGGAGGTCGATCACGGCGTCGATGTCCTGGCCCGCCGGCGTGTACCGCCTGACGGGCGATTCCGCACTCTCTGCCAGGAACTCGCAGAGCGCACGAATGGCTGAACCCGGCGCTGCGGGGTCGCTGCCGTCCGCAAAGGCAAAGATCCGGAAACGCCCATCGGCCTTGATGGTGTGGCCGAGGTGAACGGGCTTGGCATCGGACAACTGGATCACCGGCGCGGAATGAAACCGCGTGCCGACCGCAAAGCCCTTGGCGAGATTTTGATGGCTGGATTTGCCGGTGATGAGCGACGGCCGGTAATGCGTCGCGGTGCCGGCGGTGTAGCGCCCATGGCGGACGAAATAGTCCTGGGTCTTTGCGGGGTCGGCGCCGTTGCCCTTGGCGGATGCCAGGATCGAGGCCCATTCACGGTCGAAGTCGATCAGTTCCTTTGCCACGGCCTGTCGTTCGGCGGAGTAGGTGTGCAAAAGCCGCGGCGCACTGCGCTTGCGCAACACCGCGGCGAGCTTCCAGCCGAGATTGAAAGTGTCCTGCATGGAGACATTCATGCCCTGCCCGGCCTTGGGGCTGTGGGTATGGCAGGCATCGCCGGCGATGAAGACGCTCGGCAGGCGCGTTGCGACTTCCGCTTCGGGCACATCGTCGAACTTGTCGCAGACGCGCTGGCCGATCTCGTAGACCGACCACCAGGCGACTTCCTTCACATCCAGCGAATAGGGATGCAGGATTCGCTTCGCCTTGGCGATCACCTCCTCGACGGTGATGTTGCGTTCCGCGACCCGCTCGTCAACCTCGAGCTTGGCGAGTTCGACATAGATCCGGACGAGATAGCCGCCTTCGCGCGGGATGATGAGCAGGCTGCCGTCGCTCGCCGACTGGATCAGCGTCTTGTAGCGGATATCGGGAAAGTCGGTGACCGCGAGCACGTCCATCACGCCCCAGGCGTGGTTGGCGAAATCGCCGTGCAGTTCGCGGCCGATCGCCTTGCGCACCGCGCTGCGCGCGCCGTCGCAGCCGACGACATAGCGTGCGCGGATCGTTTCGACCTCGCCGTGGTGCGCACCGTCGAGCCGCTCGAGGCGGACCGTCACGGCGTGATCGCCGGGGCTTGCCGCCGGATCGATCCGCAAGTCCTGCAGGCGGCGCGAATAGAACGGCGCGATCTTGCCCGCCGACTTCTGCATGACGTCGAGGAAGAAATCATGCACCCGCGCCTGGTTGAGCACGACATGCGGAAACTCGCTCAGGCCGTCCTCGACATCCTGCACCCAGCCGCTGCGCGCGATCTTTTCGGGTCTGCCATCCTCGGGCTTCCAGAAGGTGGTTTCGTTGATCCAACAGGCTTCCTTGGTCACGCGGTCGGCGAAACCATGGGCGTGGAACATCTCCATGGTGCGGCAGGCGATGCCGTCGGCCTGGCCCAACAGCAGCCGGTCCGGCTTCTGCTCGACGATGCAGGTCTTGATGTCGGCAAAGACCGAAAGCTGCGCTGCGAGATTGAGGCCCGCCGGCCCGCAGCCGACGATCAGAACGTCGACTTCGTGCGGGACGGATCCGGGGGCGCCCGAGGGCTGGATGCGCACGGCGACATCGGCGATTTCCGGGTCCCCCGGCTGGAATCCATTGAGATGAAATTGCATGGGGCCCGCTCCTTCCCGTGTTTTTTTGCTGCCCGGACGGCTTTCGATATTGATCAGTATGCTGATCATCAGTATGCTTGTCAACATCCCGATTCTGGAGGGCCTCGTGCGCGACCCCAATGACATGCCCGGACATCTGGTGCGGCGGTTCCAGCAGATTGCGGTAGCCGTATTCCTCGCCGAGGTCTCCGAAGCCGGCTTCGACCTCACGCCGGTGCAATACGCCGCGCTCGCGACCGTCCGCACCAATCCGGGGCTCGACCAGATCACGCTGGCCGGCCTGATCGCCTATGACCGCACCACCATCACCGGCGTGGTCGACCGCCTGGTGCAGAAGGGCCTGCTCGTGCGCCGCGCCAGCCGCCGCGACCGCCGCGCCCGCGAACTGGAGCTCACCGAAGCCGGCCGCAAGACGCTGCGCGCGATCACCCCGGCCGTCGAAGCCGCCCAGCGCAACATGGTGCGCGGTCTCTCCGACAAGGAAACGGCGGAGCTGATGCGGCTGTTGCGCAAGGCGATTGCCGCCGGCAATGAGCTCAGCCGCGCGCCGCTGCGCGAGGCAACAGCGGGCTAGCTATCGCAACCGGCGATGGCTGCGTTGCGTGCGATGATGCAGATTCCCATCTAGACTGCCGTTCCCAACCGCAGACCCGCCGGGAGCATCCATGAGCCTTGTCAGATACGAAAGCAAAGACCGCGTCGCCACCATCACCATGGACCGCCGCTCGGCGCATAACGCGCTGAACAACGAACTCTGCAGCGAGCTGCGCGAGGCCTGGCAGCGCTTCAAGGACAGCGATGATCGCGTCGCGGTGCTGGCCTCCGCCGAGGACGCCTACTACACCGTCGGCGCCGACTTCAACGGGCTGCCCGACAACATGTGGCATGCGGTGCCCGGCCTCGGCGTCGAGCTCGACAAGCCGGTGATCGCGGCGACGTCCGGCTGGGTGGTCGGTGGCGGCTTCGTGCTGGTGCAGATGGCCGACATGTGCGTGGCCTCCGAGACCACGCGCTTCATCTATCCCGAGGCCAAGATCGGCATCACTGCCGGCGGCATCTCCTCGGTGCTGGCGCGCATGCCGCACAAGGTGGCGATGGAATTCCTGCTGGTCGGCGAGGAGCTGCCGGTGGAGCGCGCCTACCAGATCGGCTTCGTCAACCAGATCGCGCCGAAGGGCCGGCATGTCGAGCTCGCCCAGGCGATGGCCGCCAAGGTTGCCGCCAATGCGCCGCTGGTAGTGCAGGGCCTGAAGAAGCTAGCACGCGAGGTGACGCCGAAGGGTCCGCTGGAGACGGTGGCCGAGGTGCGGCGCCTGCTCGATCCGATCCGCGGCAGCGACGACCTCAAGGAAGGCGTCAAGGCATTCAAGGAAAAGCGCAAGCCGGATTTCAGGGGCCGGTAATCCGTTTGGCGGCAGCGCCGGGCGGGCCCGCGTCCTCCCCGCTATGCGCGGACGGGAGCAGCGCGCTCGGCGAGGATGCAGCGGGCCATCCGGCCCGCACCGAGATCGACGGCGGGCGGCAAGGCCTCGCGGCACCGTGCTTCCGCCGAGGCGCAGCGCGGTGCAAAGGAGCAACTGGTCGGAGCCTTGTCGAGCGACGGCGGCGTCCCCGGGATCGTCTCCAGCCGCGCGCCGCGCCGGGCGCCATGCGTGGTCGAGGCCAGGAGGCCGCGCGGATAGGGATGCACCGGCGAGCGCACGATCTCTCTCATCGTGCCGGTCTCGACGATCTGGCCGGCATACATCACCGCCACGCGGTCGCAGATTTCGATGGCGACGCCGATATCGTGGGTCACGAAGATCACCGACATGCCGAACTCGCGCTGCAGCTCGCGCAGCAGTAGCAGGATCTGGATTTGGACCGTGGCATCGAGCGCCGTGGTCGGTTCGTCCGCCAGCAGGATTTTCGGCTTGCACGACAGCGCGAGCGCGATCATCGCGCGCTGCCGCATGCCGCCGCTCATCTCGTGCGGATAGGCGCCGAGCCGCCGCTTGGCCGAGGGAATCCGCACCACTTCCAGCATCTCGAGCGCGCGCGCCATGGCTTCGGTCTGGCTCTTGCCCTCGTGGCGCATCACGGTTTCCGCGATCTGCCGGCCGATGGTGTAGACAGGGTCGAGCGCGAGCGCCGGCTCCTGAAAGATCATCGACACGGTGCGGCCGCGGAAGTCCGACAGCGCGTCGTCGTTCATCGCCAGCACGTCGTTTCCCAGCACCCGCACGCTGCCGGAAATCTGCGTGCGCATCCGCGGCAGCAGCCGCATCAGCGCGCGCAACGTGACGCTCTTGCCGGAGCCGGATTCGCCGAGCAGCCCGAGCACCTCGCCTTCGCCGAGCGCAAGCGAGAGATCGTTCACCGCATGCACGGTACGCTCGCCGGTGAAGCGGATGTTGAGATGCTCGATCTCGACGAGATTGGTCATGACGCTGCGCCCGCTTGCGGTGCGCGGCTGTGCCCGGAGCCGGCAACGGCCATGTAGCACGCCGCCTGGTGACCCCTGGCATCGACCGCGGCGAGTTTCGGCGTGGCATCGGCGCAGAGCGGTTCGGCGAACGGACATCTGGTGTGGAAGCGGCATCCCGGCGGCGGATCGATCGGGTTCGGCGGATCGCCCGAGATCGGCGGCGTCTCCGTGCGGTTGTCCGGATCGGAGGACGGCATCGCGGCCAGCAGCGCCCGCGTATAGGGATGCGCCGGCTCGTCCCAGACCTTGTCGACCGGCCCCATCTCGACGACCTCGCCGAGATACATCACCAGCACGCGGTCGCTGATATAGCGCACGACGTTGAGGTCGTGGCTGATGAAAAGGTAGGTCAGCCCGAACTCGCGCTTCAGATCGGCCAGCAGGTTGAGCACCTGCGCCTCGACCGACTTGTCGAGCGCCGAGACTGCCTCGTCGAGGATGACCAGCCGCGGCGATAGCGCCAGCGCGCGCGCAATGTTGACGCGCTGGCGCTGGCCGCCGGAAATTTCGTGCGGATAGCGGTTGGCGAAGGTTTCCGGCCGCAAGCCCACCTTGCCGAGCAGCTCATGCGCCAGCGTCCGCGCGGCGCGGTCGGCCATGCCGTGCACCTTCGGCCCGAACGCGATCGATTCCTCGATAGTGAGGCGCGGATTGAGCGAGGCATAGCTGTCCTGGAACACCATCTGCATGCCGCGGCGCAACTCGCGCAGCGACAGCGTCCGGCCCACCTGCATCCCGTCATAGACGATTTCCCCGGCATCGCGCTTCATCAGGTGCATCAAGAGCCGCGCCGTGGTCGACTTGCCGCAGCCGGACTCGCCGACGATCCCGACAGTCTCGCCCTTGCGCACCGAGAAGGTCACATTGTCGACGGCGCGAACGGTCTTGCGCGGGCTGAACAGATCGCCGCGCACCGGGAAATGCTTGGTCAAGCCCGTGACCTGCAGCAATGGTTGCGCGACCCCGCCGACGTCTTCGACCTGTTCGAGCTTGTCCGCGGATGCAGCTGCTTCGCTCATGCTTAGTTCCGGATATCCATGGCGCTGCGCATGCCGTCGCTCAAGAGGTTGAAGCAGATCGACACCGCAAAGATCATCACGCCGGGCAGCGCCGCCACCCATGGATTGACGTAGATCGCCGTGCGCAGCGTGTTGAGCATCAACCCCCATTCCGGCTCCGGCGGCTTGGTGCCGAGGCCGAGGAACGAAAGGCCGGCGGCGAGAATCATCGAGACCGAGATCAGGCCGGTGGCGTAGACGAAGATCGGCCCGAGCACGTTGCCGAGCACGTGGACCCGCATGATGGTAAAGGCACCGGCGCCGGAGGCGCGCGCGGCTTCGACGAAATCCATGTTGCGTACGCCCGTCGTCACGCTTTCGGCGACGCGGGTGATCTGCGGCACGAACACGATCGTCAGCGACACGATCGAGTTGACGATGCCGGCGCCGAGCGCGCCGGAGATGGCGATTGCCAGCAGCACCGAGGGGAAGGCGTAGAACACGTCGACCGTGCGCATGATCGCGGTGTTGAGCCAGCCGCCGACATAGCCGGCGACGACGCCGAGCGACGTGCCGATCGCAAAGGCAAGGATGACGGGGAGAATGCCGACGATCAGTGACAGCCTGCCGCCATAGATCAGCCGCGCCAGCATGTCGCGGCCGAGTTCGTCGGTGCCGAGCGGATAGTTCGGCGTGCCGACATGGCGCAGCCGCCGGATCATCGAGCCCTGATAGGGATCGGCGAGGCCGAGCCAGGGCGCCAGCAGCGCGGAGGCGAAGATCAGGAGCAGGACGAAGGCGCAGGCCATGCTGACCTTGTCGCGCATGATGCGGCGGCCGACGGTGGCCCAATAGCCGCGCGCCTTGCTGGCCGGGGCGGCCTGCAGCGCGGCATCGGTGATCGTGCTCATCGCCTAGCCCCGCTTGATGCGCGGATCGATCGCGGCCTGCGCCACGTCGACCATCAGGTTGAGGAACACGAAGAACAGCGCCAGCACCAGGATTGTGCCCTGCAGCAGCGGCAGGTCGCGCTGGAAGATCGCGGAGTTGAGCAACAGCCCCGAGCCCGGCCAGGAGAACACGGTCTCGATCAGGATCGAGCCGCCGAGCATGTAGCCCAGCTGAAGCCCCATCACGGCGAGCGCCGTCGGCGCTGCGTTCTTGACGACATGGCTGAACACGTGGGTCTCGCGCAGGCCCTTGGCGCGCAATGCCTCGACGAAGTCCTGGCTGAGGATATCGCCCGTCAGCGCGCGCACGGTGCGGGTAACGATGCCCATCGGGATCACCGACGTCGTGATGGCGGGCAGGATCAGATATTTGATGTGGTCCCAGTCCCACGCCCAGGCGCCGGACCCGCCGGAGCCGGCGCCGACCGCCGGCAGCCAGTTGAGCTGCACCGAGAAGATGATGACCATCACCATGCCGAGCCAGTAATGCGGCACAGAAACGCCGGCGATGGCAAAGGACGTGGCGGCCTTGTCGATCCAGCTGTCGCGGAAGTAACCCGCGATCAGGCCGAAGAACAGGCCGAGCGTGAAGCCGATCATGGCCGCGGCAATCGCAAGCGTCACCGTGTTTTGCACCGCGCGCAGCACCTCGGAGAGCACCGGCCGTCCCGTGGCGATGGAGGCGCCGAGATCGCCATGGATCGCGCGCCACAGCCACAGGCCGAACTGCACCGGCAGCGGCCGGTCGAAGCCATAGGCCGTGCGCAGCTGTGCGGCCAGTTCCTGCGAGGCATCGGCCGGCAGCACCGCCACCAGCGGATCGCCCGGCGTGATGTGCACCAGCAGGAAGCACACCAGCGCGACGCTGATCACGATCGGGATGACATAGACGATGCGGCGCAGGACGTAAGCGAGCACGATTTAGCCTGACTCTTCCCTTCTCCCCTTGTGGGAGAAGGTGGCGCGCATGGCGCGCCGGATGAGGGGTTCCGCGGATGCAGAACAATCGATTGAGAGGCCTTCATCCGCGGAGACGACCCCTCACCCGGCCTCGCTTTCGCGAGGTCACCCTCTCCCACAGGGGGAGAGGGCGCAGCGCCTCACCTCACGGCGTCATCGAGATCGGCGAGAAGTCCACGAACCAGCTCTTGGGCTGCACGAAGCCCCTGATCTTCGGGCTCATGGCGCGCGGGGCGACGTCGTGGGCGACGTAGAGGAAGGCCGCATCGTCGACGGAAGCCGCATGCAGTTCGGCGAGCGCCTTGTCGCGCTCGGCCGGGTCGAAGGTCTGCCGCGCTTTGGTGACGAGCTCGTCGAACTTTGGATTGTTGATGTAGCCCCAGTTGTTCGACACCGGCGGGGCCATCGACGACTGCAGGAAGCGCACCAATGCGAAGAACGGATCCATCGCCGCATAGGTGACGTTGGTGGCATTGGCGCCGTTCGCGGTCGGATCCTTGGCGCCGCGCCGCCAGTTGGTGAACAGCGTGTTCCACTCGATGACGTCGAGTTGGACGTCGAAATAGCACTCCGCCAGCGCCTGCTGCAGATATTCGTTCATCGGCAGCGGCAGCATCTGGCCGGAGCCGGACGCCGATGTCTGCGTCTTCACGGTCAGCTTCTTGTTCGGACCGTAACCCGCCTCCTGCATCAGCTTCTGCGCGGCCTTCAGGTCATACTTGATCTGGAAGGTCGGATTGCCGCGCCAGGGATGGCCGGGCTCGAACGTGCCGCTCGCCGGCACCATCAGCCCCGCCAGCAGGCCATCGCGCATGCCCTCGCGATCGACGCAGAGATTGGCGGCCTTGCGCACGCGGATGTCGTTCCAGGGCGAGCCTTCGACGCGCGAGAACTGCCACGGCCAGACATGCGGCTCTTCATTGCTGTAGATGTTGAAGCCGCGGGCCTTGATCTCCTTGACGGCATCCGGCGCCGGCGCCTCGACCCAGTCGACCTGTCCGGCGAGCAGCGCCGCGGTGCGGGCGTTGGCCTCCGGCATCGGCAAGAGCACCATGCGGTCGACCTTGGGCACGCGCGCCTTGTCCCAGTAGCCGTCGTTCTTCACCAGTTCGAGCCGTTCGCGCGGCGTGAATTTCGACATCTTCCACGGGCCGGTGCCGGAGGCATCCTTGGCGAACGCCGCCCATGCGGCTTGCGACTTCGCCTTGGCATCGGCGCCCTCGGCGGCCTCGTAAAACTTCTGCCACTTGGCGGGACTCGCCATGAACAGGTTAGTCAGGTTGATCGGCAGGAAGCTGTCGGGCTCCTTGGTGGTCAATTCCACCGTCATGTCGTCGATCTTCTTCGCGGAGGCGAGCGTCGGCATGCGCGAGGCGGTAACGCCGACCTGGCTGGCGTCGAATTGCGGCGCGTCCTGCTTCAGCACCTTCTCGACGTTCCACACCACGGCATCGGCATTGAACGGCGAGCCGTCATGGAACGTGACGCCCGGCCGCAGCTTGAACACCCATTTCTTCTTGTCGTCGTCATTGACCTTCCACTCGGTGGCAAGGCCCGGGATCATCACGCTCGGCTTGTCCGCAGACGACAGGTCCCACATGGTCAGGCCGTCATACATGGTGAGGCCGGTGAAGCGGTTGCCTTCGAAGCCCTGGTCGGGCTGGCCGAGGGTGCGCGGAATATCGGCAGCGGTCATGCCGATGCGCATCACGGTTTCCGCGCTCGCCGCCTGCGGCAGCGCGACGGTCAGCGCCGTCGCCAGCATCCAGGCCGCGCGGGTCAGGCTCGTTTGACGCTTCTGGTTACGCATCGCAGCAAATCCCTTCTTCTCGACTTTTGGAGTGACTAATTCTTATGCAATCGTATGCAACGGCTGTGCCAAAGAAAACGCTCTTGCAGCGCTTTTGCAGGGGACAGGCATTTGGCCGCACAAGTCCTTGTGAGCGCGCATGCAAGCGCGGCGCATGTGCCTCTTCTGGCACCAACCTTGCATTTTTCAGCTCCGAACCCCGGCCGATGGAGCTTATTTCATGCGCAAGCGAATTTCGATGCTTCTTGCTGCCGCGGCATTTGCCGCAGGCCTTTCCGCAACATCGGCACTCGCCGAAACGATCATTCGCTACGGCATCTCGATGGCCGACATCCCGCAGACCACCGGCCAGCCCGACCGCGGCGCCGGCGCCTACCAGTTCTCGGCCTACACGATCTACGATCCGCTGGTAGCGTGGGAAATGGACGTCGCCGACCGGCCCGGCAAGCTGGTGCCGGGTCTTGCGACGGAATGGAAGGTCGACGAGGCCGACAAGACCAAGTGGAAATTCACGCTGCGCAAGGGCGTCAAGTTCCACGACGGCAGCGAGTTCAACGCCGACGCCGTGATCTGGAATCTCGACAAGGTGTTGAACGAGAAGGCGCCGCAATTCGACAAGCGCCAGAGCGCGCAGGTGAAGACCCGCCTGCCCTCGGTCGCAAGCTATGCCAAGATCGACGACTCCACGGTCGAGATCACCACCAAGACGGTCGATTCCTTCTTCCCCTACCAGATGCTCTGGTTCCTGGTCTCGAGCCCGGCGCAATACGAGAAGCTCGGCAAGGACTGGGACAAGTTCGCCAAGGAGCCTTCCGGCACCGGCCCGTTCAAACTGACAAAACTGGTGCCGCGCGAACTCGCCGAGCTCTCCAGGAACAACGACTATTGGGACAAGAAGCGGTTGCCCAAGGTCGACAAGATGGTGCTGATCCCGATGCCGGAAGCGCTGACGCGCACCAATGCGCTGCTCGCCGGGCAGGTGGACCTGATCGAGACGCCGGCGCCGGACGCCGTGCCGCAGCTGAAAGCCGCCGGCATGAAGATCGTCGACAACGTCACGCCGCATGTCTGGAACTATCATCTCAGCGTGCTGCCGGGCTCGCCCTGGACCGACATCCGCCTGCGCAAGGCGCTCAATCTCGCCATCGATCGCGACGCCGTGGTCGGCCTGATGAACGGCCTCGCCAAACCCGCCAAGGGCCAGGTCGACCCGTCGAGCCCGTGGTTCGGCAAACCGTCGTTCGAGCTGAAATACGACGTCGCGGCTGCGAAGAAACTCGTCGCTGAGGCCGGCTACTCCAAGGAGAAGCCGCTCAAGACCACCTTCATCATCGCCCAGGGCGGCACCGGCCAGATGCTGTCGCTGCCGATGAACGAATTCCTGCAGCAGAGCTTCAAGGAAATCGGCATTGAGATCGACTTCAAGGTGGTCGAGCTCGAGACGCTCTACACGCATTGGCGCAAGGGCGCGGCGGACGAGATCAACGCCGGCATCACCTCCAACAACATCGCCTATGTCACCTCCGATCCGCTCTATGCCATCGTTCGCTTCTTCCATTCCGGCCAGGTCGCGCCGGTCGGCGTCAACTGGGGCGGCTACAAGAATCCCAAGGTCGACGCGCTGATCGACGAGGCCAAGCAGAATTTCGACGTCGCCAAACAGGATGAATTGCTGGCGCAGGCGCATTCGCTGATCGTCGACGACGCCGTGCTGGTGTGGGTGGTGCACGACACCAATCCGCACGCGCTGTCGCCGAAGGTGAAGAAGTTCGTGCAGGCCCAGCACTGGTTCCAGGACCTGACGCAGATCGGGCTGGAGTGATCCGGCAGGCAACCGCACTCGTAGTGAGCCCGGCGCTCGTGGCCCATCCTTCGAGACGCCCGCCTTTGGCGGGCTCCTCAGGATGCGGTGTTTTTTGTGGAGAAATCCTAAACCCTCATGGTGAGGAGCGCCGCTCGCGGCGCGTCTCGAACGATGAAGGCCGAGCGCGCTCACACGAAGGACGCACAACGCTCGGTTCCATCCGCCTTCGCCCGATGTTAATGCTGCACCGGGCGGGCCGGAGCCCGGAACGAGCTGACCTTGCGCATCCTCCTCATCAATCCCAACACGACCACCGCGATCACCGAACGCATGGCTGCCTATGTCGAAGGGATTGCCGGCAGCGCGGCCACCTTTGTGCCGGTGACGGGAAAATTCGGCGCACGCTATATCTCCACCCGCGCGGCCGCAGCGATTGCCGCCCATGCCGCGCTCGACGCGCTGGCCGAGCATGCGCAGGGGTGTGATGCCGTCTATCTCGCCTGCTTCGGCGATCCCGGCCTTGCGGCGCTGAAGGAAGTATCCAGCGTGCCGGTGATCGGCATGGCCGAGGCCGCCTGCATCGAGGCCGCGCGGGCCGGGCGGCGCTTTGGTATCGTCACCGGCGGCGCGCTGTGGAAGCCGATGCTGGAGGAATTCGTCGCCACGCTCGGCCTGTCGCCGCAACTGGCGGCGATCCGCACCGTCGCGCCGACCGGCGACCAGATCGCCGCCGATCCGCAAGCCGCGGTGTCGCTGCTGGCAGAGGCCTGCGCCGCTTGCGCCAGGGAAGACGGCGCCGAAATCGTCATTCTCGGCGGCGCGGCGCTCGCCGGTCTTGCGCAGCGCATCCAGCCACGCGTCGCCGTGCCGCTATTGTGCTCAGTCGAGATTGGCGCCAAGGCCGCGATCACCGCCACCGCAGAGCGACGCCGCACCGAGCGTCCGGGCATAAAGCTCGACAGTATCGGCCTCAGTCCCGCGCTCGCGACACTGATCGGCCATTAGCCCGGCGCTGGATCATGGAAACCGGCTGTGTCATGGATTGATCGATGAGCCCGTCAGACTACCCGCGCGATCTCAGGGGCTATGGCCGCAGCCCGCCGGACCCGAAATGGCCGGGCAGAGCGCGCGTGGCGGTTCAGTTCGTCGTCAATTTCGAAGAGGGCGGCGAGAACAACATCCTGCATGACGACGCCGGCTCCGAGGGTTTCCTGTCGGACGTATTGGGCGCGCGACCGTGGCCGGGCCGCCGTCACCCCAACGTCGAGTCGATGTTCGAATACGGCTCGCGCGCCGGCTTCTGGCGGCTGTGGCGCGGTTTTGCGCAGCGAAACATCCGGCCCACGGTCTATGGCGTGGCAACGGCGCTCGCGCGCAACCCCGACTGCGTCGCGGCGATGCGCGAGGCCAATTGGGAGATCGCCTCGCACGGCCTGAAATGGGTCGAGCACAAGGACATGACCGAGGCCGACGAGCGCGCCGCGATCGCAGAAGCGGTCCGCGTCCACACCGAGGCGACCGGACAGCGGCCGGTCGGCTGGTACACCGGGCGCAGTTCGGAGAACACCGTGAGACTCGTCATCGAGCACGGCGGCTTTCTCTATTCCTCCGATTCCTATGCCGACGACCTGCCCTACTGGGTGCGCCATGGCGGCGAGCCGCATCTGGTCATTCCCTACACGCTCGACGCCAACGACATGCGCTTCATCAACGCGCAGGGCTTTGGCGGCGGCGAGGAATTCTTCCAGTATCTGAAGGATGGTTTCGACGTGCTCTACGCCGAGGGCGAAACCGCGCCGAAGATGATGTCGATCGGCCTGCATTGCCGGCTGATCGGCCGTCCCGGACGCTTCGCCGCGCTGGCGCGCTTTCTCGATTACATCGCAGGACACGATCGCGTCTGGGTGCCGACGCGGCAGGAGATCGCCGAGCACTGGCATCGCGAGCATCGCGCGCTCGCGGAAAACGCACCGCTCATCGGCTAGCGGCGCGAACGCGGCTGCAGGTCTGTCCCGCTAGCGTCCGTTGGACGGAAATGCCGCGTCGAACCGTTCGGAAAAGGTTGCCGCTTTCGTATCGCGGGAAGCGGCAATCGAAGCCGAAATCAGCATGTAAGAGCCTGCGCAGGCAACTGCCAGCAAGATGATGGATAGGGTCAGGCGGCGCATATGTTTCTCACTCCGTATGGGAGTTGGACGAAACTGCACCGTTGAAGCAGCTTTGTTTCAGGATCGCTTCATCCGCCCGGAAAGCGGTTTCGCTCAAGAGGGTGTGATGTGTGAACAGCGGCCGGTGCCGCAAATGACCCGGTCAAACAACGACGCCTTGCTCCGGGCACGTCCCTTTGCGTGAAAGGGCGACAACCGACAAATCGCTTTGGCTTACCCGGAATCGTGTCAAGCCCCCGGATCGAAAATATTTCTCTTTACCAGAATTCCGATTTCCATTATATTGCGGCTCGTCCCGTGCTCTCTTGGAGGGGCGATGCGCATCGTCACGTTTCGTTGGGCGCGGGATGCGATGGCCGCCGGCTGGCGCTCGGGTGACCCGTTCACCCGGACGAAACGCCTTTCAGCGGACGGCGAAGTCGTGTGGTCCTGGCGCCGCGACCCTGGCGTCAATCGGCCCTGCCTGTGCGGGAGCCGTAACGGTGACAACAAAGGCCGCTCACCGGGGAGAGTACGAAATAAGCCGTAAACCCATTGCGCGGGGAAAGCCGGCGCGTCTGGCTGAACCTGTGGTGGACTTGCTCGTGTGCTTTTTTCATCTGCACGCGAGGCTGCGGGCGCGGCTTACGCCCGGCTTTCCCTGCGCCCTCCGTCGGTGCGAGGGCCGACGAAGATGCAAGACCCGGACGAAAGCGAGTCGCGGGAATGAGAGCGTTTGCGCTCAACAAATTCGCCGTCGTCCCGGACAAGCGAGCGTAGCGAGCGCCGATCCGGGACCCATACCCCAGGATATGGTTTTGCGAAGACTGGAGCCCCAGCCGTTTCCGACAACAATGGCCTGTGGTTATGGGCCCCGGCTTTCGCCGGGGCGACGGCTACTTCTGAATGCCCTTCGGCATCATCGCCTTGAGCTTTTCGAGATCGAGGATGTTCATCTTCACGCCGCCGGGCATCACGATGTCGCCCGGCTTCTGGTCGGCCTTGCAGGCGCCCAGCCACTTCGCCTCGATCGTCGTGGTGCCGTCGCGCGGCACGCCGGAGGGGCCGCCCTCGGTGCGCGAGGTCGACTTCACCGTGTAGGCGGAATTGAAGTCGCCGGTGATCTCGGCATGCGAGGTGATGGTCATGTTGGCAACGCTGCAGACGGAATCGCTGACATAGCCGGTCGCGGTCTTCTGGATGTCCTGTTTGGCGCAGGTCTCCTTGCCCGGCGAGAACGAAGTGCTCATCTGCTTGTCGGTGGTCGCATCGGTGCAATGCTGCATGGTCATTTCGGGCATCGAGCCGCCCGCACGCACCATCTTCATCTCCCACAGGCCCGCCTTGCGGACCGGCAGCTCCACCGCGCGCGCGTCGGCCAAAGGCCACACCGCAAGCAGGCCCGCCAGGGTGACGAAAGACAGATGCAGTCGCCTCATGCGTGGCGCTCCCGTGCGATAACAGCTTGAGAAAATGCCGTCGCTAGTAGCGCGTCACCAGCGGCCGCTCATTGGCGCCATAGGGCACCCAGCGGCAGGAAAAGGAGATGTAGCCGCCCTCATAGGCCTGTATGGCGAGGAATTTCACCACCTTGCCGTACCAGGCGCAGTGGTCGACGGCGAGCTGGCGCGCGTCGGCCTGCTGGGCCACCGAATAGGCAATGATGCCGCCGGTGTCGTTGGCCTTGAACGCGGGCACCCAGTCGGCACCGGCCGGCGCGGAGGCCAGCATCCCGCCGATCACAAAAAGGCCCGCCGCCACCATGTTTCGCATCGCCGACTCCATCCTGTCGGGCACACCTTAAAGCGCATTGCCGGCCCTGAAAAGAACACCCGGCCCCTGCAAGGTCGAACTCCCCGGAGGTGTTGCCGCGCTGCACTTGACCTGCTCCGGCCTTCGCGGCACGATTCAGCCGACCGGAAGATAAAGCGGATTCCCATGCGCGCCCTCTCGAAATTCCCGACGAAATCCGCAATCGCGGCCGTTTTCGGCGCCCTGCTCGGCCTGCTGTCGTTTGGCGAGGCCCAGGCCGCCAACCCGCTGGAGCTGAATTTCGGGCTGTTCGGCCCGCGCTATGACGGCCGCGTCGCGCCATGCGAGACCGCGCTTCCGACCATCACCACGCAGTTCCAGGAGAAGGAAGGCACCTTCTGGAATTCGCCGCTGGTGATCACGGCCTATGGCAACATCCGCGAGACCGCGTTCCGGCCCTGGCAGTCCGACAACATTCCGCGCCGCTATTGCTCGGCCGACGTGATGCTGTCCGACGGCAAGATGCGCCTGGTGCACTTCTCGATCATCGAGGATGGCGGCTTTGCCGGGTTCGGCCAGGGCGTCGAATGGTGCGTGGTCGGGCTCGACCGCAACTGGGCCTGGAACCCGGCCTGCAAGGCGGCCAGGCCCTGATCGCTGCTACCTGCGGCAGCAACCTGAAATCTGTTCTTGAAATGTTCTCATCGTCTGCTAGACTGCCCGCCCGTATCTGGTCGTGAGGGCGTGGTCATGGTTCGGTGGTTTTCGGTGCTTGCTGTCCGGCTTGCCGGTGCGCTGACCCTTTTGCTCGCTCCCGCCTTTCTTGCTCCGGCGCAAGCGCAGGACGCCCGCCAGAACGCCCCCGGCGAGTTCGATTTTTACGTGCTGTCGCTGTCCTGGTCGCCCTCCTTTTGCGCCGCCGCCGCCGAGCGCGGCAATCAGGGCCGGTCACAGCAAGCGCAATGCGGCGAGCGGCCGTTTTCCTTCGTGGTACACGGGCTGTGGCCGCAATACGACCGCGGCTATCCCGAATATTGCAAGCGCCCCGCCCCGCGGCTGGAGCGCAATGTCATGGTCTCGATGCTGGACCTGATGCCGGCGCCGGGACTGATCTACAACGAATGGGACAAGCACGGCACCTGCTCCGGGCTCGGCAGCCGCGCCTATTTCGAGACCATCCGCAAGGCCCGTGCCGCGGTGAAGATTCCGGACGAATTGCTGCAGCTGTCGCAGCCGAAAATGATTTCGCCGGAAGCGCTGGAGGCCGAGTTCATCAAGGTCAATCCGGGGCTGACGGCTGCCGCCATCTCGGTCACCTGCGACGCGCGGCGCCTCAACGAGGTGCGGATCTGCATGAGCCGGGACCTGCAATTCCGCTCCTGCGAGGAGAACGACCGCCGCGCCTGCCGCCGCGACCAGGTGCTGATGCCGCCGGTGCGCGGGGGGTGATGGGATTCCCGTCATTCCGGGGCGATGCGCAGCATCGAACCCGGAAACTCGAGATTCCGGGTCTGGTCCCTTCGGGACCATCCCGGAATGACGGTGAGACTTTCCTTGCATGATGGCGTAACCCCACTCCATGAACTACCGCCACGCCTTCCATGCCGGCAATTTTGCCGACGTCCTCAAGCACATCGTGCTGACGCGCATCCTGCTTTATCTGCAGGAGAAGCCGGCGGCCTTCCGCGTCATCGACACCCATGCCGGCAGTGGCCTCTACGACCTCACCGCACCGGAGGCCGAGCGCAGCGGCGAATGGAAGAGCGGCATTGCGCGCATGATGCAGGCGCGCTTTTCGGAAACTGCGCTGCCGCTGCTTGCGCCCTATCTCGACATCGTCCGCGCCTTCAACGACAAGGCCGGGCTTGCCGCCTATCCCGGCTCGCCGCTGATTGCCCGCGCGCTGCTGCGGCCGCAGGACCGGCTGACGGCTTGCGAGCTCGAGCCTGCCGCGCGCAGAGAGCTGATCGATGCGCTGCGCCGCGACGACCAGGCGCGCGTGGTCGACCTCGACGGCTGGACCGCGCTCTCCGCCTTCGTGCCGCCGAAGGAGCGGCGCGGCCTCGTCCTGATCGACCCGCCCTTCGAGGCGAAAGACGAATTCGAGCGGCTGGCCGCCGGTTTTCGCGCCGCCTTCCAGAAATGGCCGACCGGCCTCTATCTGCTCTGGTACCCCGTCAAGAGCCGCCGCGCCGCCGACACGCTGGCGCGAGAGGTTGCGCGCGCCGCAGCGCTCGCCAGGCCCCCGGCCAGGTGCCTGCGGCTGGAATTCTCGGTCGCGCCCCAGGAAGCGGGCGGGCCGCTCGCTTCCACGGGGCTGTTGATGGTGAACCCGCCATGGACGCTGCAGGGCGAACTCAAGACGATCCTGCCCGAGCTGGAAAAGCCGCTCGGCCAGGGCGGGGCCGGCCGCTTCCGGCTGGAGGTGCCGAAGCCGTGAGAGGCGGCTCGCGGCCATCAAAGCCGTAGGCAACCCGCCGGGAACCGTATTATGCTCAGCCTGTTGGGACTGGCTTTACGTTCCGCTTCCGCGAATGGTTGCGGCGGAGTGACAAGGCCTAAGAACAGCCAGACGGAAACGCCGGATTTTCATGCGGTCCGTCAAGGTGGCCATGCTTTCCGGCAGCGATTGTCCGGTCGGCCGACGCGAGATGACGCGTTGGCAAAGCACGACGGGGGAGGTTTCCCGATGGCCATGACGGGTACGGTCAAGTTTTTCAACGGCGAGCGCGGCTACGGCTTCATCAAGCCCGATGACGGCGGCCGCGATGTGTTCGTTCACATCACTGCGGTGGAACGCGCCGGACTGAAGGATCTCGCCGAGGGACAGCGCATCAGCTTCGAGGTCGAGCCGGACAAGAAGGGCAAGGGCCCGAAAGCGGTCAACCTCGTGGTTTCGTCCTAGCCGCCGCCGGCGCTGCGACGAAAAAAATCCCGGCTGCCATGGGCAGCCGGGAGGTTGTTACGAAGAGTGTTCTTTGAGCGTGTTCTTGGACGTGTCGTTGTCGTCAGAAGCGGTAGTTCACCCCGGCCCGCACGGTGCCGAAGCTGAGGCCATGCGAGGCGCCGGTGATCAAGAAATTGCTGTTGGCGAGATCGACATAGAGATATTCGACCTTGGCGCTCCAGTTCGGCGCAAAGCCGAACTCGGCGCCGAAGCCCGCGGCCAGTCCGACATTGGTGTGGGATTCGGTCAGGCCAAAGGTGGCGGCGCGCAACTGTCCATACGCCAGGCCGAGCGTGCCGTAGAACAGCACGTTGTTGAAGGCGTAGCCGCCGCGGCCGCGCACCGTGCCGAACCAGGGGTTGGAGAATTTCCAGGCCGCGAAGGTGTCGTCGGCGCTCGATCCCTGGATGTCGCCCTCGACGCCGAATACCCACGGGCCGCGCTGGAAGTTGTAGCCCACCTGCAGGCCGCCGACGAACCCGCTCGGCTTGGCCCAGGCGTTGTCTACGCTGCCCCAGGCGTAACCGAAATTGCCGCCGAGATAGGGACCGGCCCAGCTATAGGCGTCGAGCGGCTGGTTGACGGTGTAGGGCCTGTAATTGAAATCGGCCGCCGCCGCCGGGGTGCTCAAGCCTGTCGCGACGAACGCGAGCGCGCCCAACACAAACCTGGTCATCGCTACTCTCCACCACGCCACTCGCCGCGACCAGGACCGGCGAAATCGCCACATTGGTTACGGAATTCCAGTGTTTTCGGCTAAGAGTTATCGAGAGTTTTAAGTTAAAGGCTTGTTAAGCTGAGTTACCGCCCGCTCATCATTCTTAAAAATGCGTTACCGCGGCTGGACGCGCGCCTTGCCGGCTTCGGCTGGCGATGCTGTGCCGCAATGCATAAATTCGGCTCATGAACGACGATTCCCGTGATCCTCCGGCGCCGGTGCGCACCCGCAAGGGCAAGTCCGGTTCCGAAGGCGACATGCCGCAGGAGGCCGGCGCCGACATCGACCCGGCGACATCCGCCGCCGAGGAGGACGAGGAAGCTCGGCTGCCCGACATATCTGAGGAACCGGCGGAAGCGATCGCCGAAGGCGGGCTCACGACCGGACATGCCGCGATCGAGAATGCGGTGCGGCTCGCCCCCACCTCGCCCGGCGTCTACCGCATGCTCAATGCGGCCAATGACGTGCTCTATGTTGGCAAGGCCAAGAACGTCAAAAAGCGCCTGACGTCGTATGCGCGCGCCAACGCGCCGCAGCCGGCGCGGATCCTGCGCATGATTGCGGCCACCACCAATGTCGAGATCGTCTCGACCACGACCGAGACCGAAGCACTGCTGCTGGAAGCCAACCTGATCAAACAGCTGCGCCCGCGCTTCAACGTGCAGCTGCGCGACGACAAGTCGTTTCCCTATATCCTGATCACCGGCGACCATTGGGCGCCGCAAATCCTCAAGCACCGTGGCGCGCAGACGCGGCCGGGGCGCTATTTCGGCCCGTTTGCGTCGGCCGGCGCGGTCAACCGCACCATCACGGCGCTGCAGCGGGCGTTCCTGATCCGCTCCTGTACCGACTCCTTTTTCGAGAGCCGCACCCGTCCCTGCCTGCTCTACCAGATCCGCCGCTGCGCCGGGCCCTGTACCCGCGAGATCGATTTCCCCGGCTATACTGAACTGGTGCGCGAGGCGAGTGAATTCCTCTCTGGCCGCAGCCAGGCGGTGAAGCAACTGCTTGCCGCCGAGATGGAGAAAGCCTCCGGCGAACTCGAGTTCGAAACTGCGGCCACATTCCGCGACCGCCTCGCGGCGCTCTCGGCAATCCAGTCGCAGCAGGGCATCAATCCCCGCACCGTGGAAGAAGCCGACGTGTTCGCGATCCACCAGGAAGGCGGCTATTCCTGCGTCGAGGTGTTCTTCTTCCGCACCGGCCAGAACTGGGGCAACCGCGCCTATTTTCCGCGCGCGGAGAAGACATTCACGCCGGAGGAGGTGCTGAACTCGTTCGTCACGCAGTTCTACGACGACAAGCCGCCGCCGAAACTGATCCTGCTTTCGCACGAGGTGGAGGACACCGTGCTGCTGGCCGATGCCCTCTCGGTCAAGGCCGGCTCCAAGGTCGAGGTCTCCGTGCCCCGGCGCGGCGAGAAGAAGGAGATGATCGCGCATGCACTGACCAACGCGCGCGAGGCGCTCGGCCGCAAGCTTGCCGACACGGCGACGCAAAGCCGGCTGCTGGAAGCGATGGTCGCAACGCTCGGCCTGCCGCATGCGCCGAAGCGCATCGAGGTCTACGACAACAGCCATATCCAGGGCACCAACGCGGTCGGCGCCATGATCGTCGCCGGCCCCGACGGCTTCATGAAGAACCAGTACCGCAAGTTCAACATCCGGTCGGAAGGCCTCACCCCCGGCGACGACTACGCCATGATGCGCGAAGTGCTGCAGCGCCGCTTCAGGCGGTTGCTGAAGCCGGCCGAAGACGGCGACAAGAAGCCGCGCGACGACGACTCGTTTCCACAATGGCCCGACCTCGTCATCATCGACGGCGGGCGCGGCCAGCTCAATGCCGCGCGCGAAATCCTCGCCGAGCTCGGCGTCGACAAGGTGACGCTGCTTGGCGTCGCCAAGGGACCGGACCGTGACGCCGGCCGCGAGACGCTGTTCATGCCGGAACGCGAGGCGATCAAGCTCGAGCCGCGCGATCCCGTGCTCTATTTCATCCAGCGGCTGCGCGACGAGGCGCACCGATTCGTGATCGGCTCCCACCGCAAGCTGCGCAAGAAGGACATCCGGGAGGCAGGCCTGCAGGAAATCCCGGGCATCGGCCCGTCACGCAAACGTGCCTTGTTGCTTCACTTTGGAACGCTGAAGGAGATCGAACGGGCTTCGATTGCCGATCTCGGCAAGGTTCCGGGGGTCAGCGCCGAAAGCGCCCGTCGGATCTTCGAGTATTTCCACACCCAGCCCGGCTGAGGCGGGCTTGCTACTATATTTAGCTCATCTTCCCATCCCCGTATGCGCCAAGGTGTTGACCTCGCAGCGTCCCCGGTATTGGTAAGACGGATGAACATCGCGACCACCAGAAGCCTGTCCAAGACGTTTTCGATACCGAATATCCTGACCGTGGGGCGGATCGCCGCCATCCCGGTGGTGGTCGGCTGCGTCTACGTCCAGTCGATCCTGGACGGTCCGCTGTGGCTGCGCTGGGTCGCTCTCGCCGTGTTCATCGGGGCCGCCATCACCGACTGGCTCGACGGCTACTATGCACGGATCTGGGACCAGCAATCGGCCTTCGGCCGCATGCTCGATCCCATCGCGGACAAGCTGCTGGTGGCCTCCTGCCTTCTCATGCTCGCCGCCGACAATTCGATCCATGGCTGGACGCTGTGGGCCGCGGTGGTGATCCTGTGCCGCGAGATCCTGGTGTCGGGCCTGCGCGAATATCTCGCCGCCCTCCGCGTCAGCGTGCCCGTGACCAACCTGGCGAAGTGGAAGACCACCGTCCAGCTCGTCGCCATCGGCTTTCTGATCGCCGGCGAAGCCGGCGAGCAGCTCATTCCCGCCACCACGCTGATCGGCATCGTGCTGCTGTGGATCTCGGCAATCGTCACCATCTACACCGGCTGGGACTATTTCCGCGCCGGCATCCATCACCTCATCGAGGAGGATGAAGGATGAAGGTGAAGTATTTTGCCTGGGTGCGCGAACGCATCGGCAAGGCAGAGGAAACCATCGAACCGCCCGCCGATGTGCGCACGGTCGACGACCTCATCGCCTGGCTCGCGAGCCGCGGCGAGACTTATGCCCATGCGTTCGAGAGGCCGAAGGTAATCCGCACCGCGATCGACCACGCGCATGTCAGGCCGGACGCCGCAATCGCCGACGCCCGCGAGATCGCGTTCTTTCCGCCAATGACCGGCGGTTGAGCCTCTTGCCATGAGCGTGGCCGCGACCATCCGTATTCAAGAAGGCGATTTCGACGTCGCACAGGAGATCGCGCGCCTGAGCAAAGGCCGCACGGACATCGGCGCCGTTGTCAGCTTCACCGGCATCTGCCGCGGCACGGAGGGCCACGAGCCGATCGCCGCACTGACGCTGGAGCATTATCCCGGAATGGCCGAAGCCGAGATCAAGCGCCATGCCGAGGAGGCCATGGCGCGCTGGCCGCTGCAGGGGCTCACGGTGATCCACCGCTTCGGGCGCATCACGCCAGGCGAAAACATCGTGCTGGTCGTCACTGCCTCCTCGCATCGGCAGGCCGCCTTCCAGGCCGCCGAATTCCTGATGGATTATCTGAAAACCAGCGCGCCGTTCTGGAAGCAGGAAGAGAGCGCCCGCGGCAAGAGCTGGATCGAGGCGCAGCGTCATGATGACGCTGCCGCCGCGCGCTGGACCAAATCCTGATGGCAAAGCGTGTGAAAGCTGCCGCGAAACGAGGCAGATCCGGCGCGAAAGCGCCCAGGGTCGGCGCCGGAGAACTGCAGACGCTGCTCGATTTCGTTCGCCATGCGCTGAGCCGTTTTGCGCAAGCAAAGCTCGTCTTCGCCCACGGCACCACCGATCCCGTCGCAGAAGCCGCGTTTCTCGTCGCCGAGACGCTGCACCTGCATCCCGACCAGTTCGAGCAATTCGCCCATGCGCGCGTCACCGCGGCAGAAGGGCGGAAAATCCTCGACCTGATCGAGCGCCGCATCGCGACGCGAAAGCCCGCCGCCTATCTCGTCAACAAGATATGGATGCGCGGGCTGCCGTTCTATGTCGACGAACGGACTATCGTGCCGCGCTCCTTCATCGGCGAGCTCCTGGATACGCATTTCGGCGACGGCGAGGACGCGACCTCGCTGATCGGCGATCCGGCAGAGGTGGAAAGCGTGCTCGATCTCTGCACCGGCAGCGGCTGTCTTGCGATTCTTGCCGCCCGCCATTTCCCGAATGCCGCGATTGACGCCGTGGATATTTCGAAAGACGCCCTCGCGGTCGCGGCGCGCAACGTGACCGATCATGGCCTCGACGCGCGCATCACGCTGCATCGCGGCGATCTGTTTGCGCCGCTCGGCAGCAAGCGCTTCGACCTCATCATCTCCAACCCGCCCTATGTCGATGCGGAGGGCATGGCGGGCCTGCCGCCCGAGTGCCGGGCCGAGCCGAAGCTCGCCTTCGATGGCGGTGCCGACGGCCTCGACGTCGTCAAACGCATCCTCAAGGAGGCCAGGGCGCATCTTGCGCCGCAAGGCGGATTGCTCTGCGAGATCGGCCGCGGCCGCGACAATCTCGAGGCGGCATTTCCGCAATTGCCGCTGCTCTGGCTCGACACCGAAGATTCCGAAGGCGAAGTATTCTGGATCGCCGGCTCGGACCTCTGATCCGGAGAAAGTGGGCACCGGCTTTCCCGTCAGGTTGCGCGGAAATATCACGCTTCGCTGAATTCCCGACAACGTGCAAAACTGATAGCCTTTCTGGAGCTGCCGCGCGCCCCACCACACAAAGAGGCCTCCCATGCTGGACAAGAGCCCCGCAAAGTCTTCCGTCGCCGTCCCGAACGATCTCGCCGCCCATTGGATGCCGTTCACCGCAAACCGCGCCTTCAAGAAGGCGCCGCGGCTGCTCGCCGGCGCCAAGGACATGCACTACATCACCGTCGACGGGCGCAAGCTGATCGACGCCGCCGCCGGCATGTGGTGCACCAATGCCGGGCATGGCCGCACGCAGATATCGGACGCCATCGGCAAGATGGCCGCGACGCTCGACTACGCCCCGCCGTTCCAGTTCGGTATCCCGCAGGCGTTCGAGCTTGCCAGCCGCATTGCCGATCTCGCGCCCAAGGGCCTCGACCACGTATTCTTCTGCAACTCCGGCTCGGAAGCGGCGGACACTGCGCTGAAGATCGCGCTCGCCTATCACCAGCTCAACGGCCAGGGCGCGCGCTCGCGCCTGATCGGCCGCGTCCGCGGCTATCATGGCGTCGGCTTCGGCGGCACGTCCGTCGGCGGCATCGTGGGCAACCGCAAGATATTCGGCTCGCTGCTGGCCGGCGTCGACCATTTGCCGGCAACCTATGACCGCGAAAAGCAGGCCTTCACCAAGGGCGAGCCGGAATACGGCGCGCATTTCGCCGACGCGCTGGAAGACCTCGTCAACCTGCACGGCGCCAACACCATCGCCGCCGTCATCGTCGAGCCGATGGCAGGATCGACCGGCGTGCTGGCCGCGCCCAAGGGTTATCTCAAGCGGCTGCGCGAGATCACCCAGAAGCACGGCATCCTCCTGATCTTCGACGAGGTCATCACCGGCTTCGGCCGGCTCGGCTTCGCCTTTGCCGCCGAGCGCTATGGCGTGCTGCCCGACATGCTCACTTTCGCCAAGGGCGTCACCAACGGCGCCGCTCCCATGGGGGGCGTGCTGGTGCGCGATACCATCCACGACGCCTTCATGACCGGGCCGGAGCACATGGTCGAACTGACCCATGGCTACACCTATTCCGCGCATCCGCTGGCCTGCGCGGCCGGGCTCGCCACCCTCGACATCTACCGCGACGAGAAGCTGTTCGAGCGCGCCAACAAGCTCGAATCCAGGTTCGCGGACGCCGTGATGTCCCTGAGGAACCAGCCCAACGTTGTCGATATACGCACCGTCGGCCTGACCGCCGGCATCGACCTTGCCCCGTCCGCGGACGGGGCAGGCAAGCGTGGCTTTGCCGGCCTCAACAGCGCCTTCCATGACAACGACATCATGCTCCGCGCCGTCGGCGACACCCTGGCGTTGACCCCGCCTTTGATCGTCACCGAGGACCAGATCGGCGAGATCGTGGACAAGGTCGGCAAGGTCATCCGCGCGGTCGCCTAGCCGGGCGGGAAACAGGCCGGAGTGCTTCCGGCCTGGGTCCGAGCGGCCGCAAAGCCTCAACTCAAAGTCCAGTTGATCACTGGCCGCGGCAGCTATCCCCCGAATCAACAATGATGCTAAGGTTGCACCGCCTTGGGGGAGCGCATTCGACATCATGCCTGAAGGACTCCGTGCTTTTCCGTGTGGGGGCGTTCCGGACGCGAGGGCAATGCGCGAGCCATGATTCGTATTTCCACCATCTTCATCGCCGTCTGCATGGTGCTGGTCGCGGCTTCGCTCGGCCTCGTGCTCTACTCCTGGGCCGGGATCAGCGGTTATGAATCGGCACTGGTGGCGCTGACCGCGCTCACATTCCTCATCCTCTACAACGCCGTCTCGATGCGGCTGCGCGACCGCACCGACGTCGGCGGCCAGATCGCCGACCTCTCCCGTGGCACCGCCGACCTCGCCCGCCAGGTGGCCGAATTCGGCCGCCGCCTGTCGACCATCGAGGGCAAGGTGGTGTCGGCCAATTCCGCCGGCGCCGACCGCATGCAGGGTGTGATCGGCGAGATCAACGAACTCGGCGTACTGGTCAAGCAACTGGCGACCACGGTCGCGTCCCATGAGGAGATGCTGGCCGCGGGTCCGCCGGCCGCCCCGACGCCTCCCCCGTCGCCGGGCCAGCCTGAAACCGAGCAACCGGCCGCAAAGGCCGCCGGCACGGCCGACGCCACCAGATCGTCTGGGCCCACATCGGCCACCGCGCCGCCTGCCGCCCCCTCCCGCAGCCAGACCCAGATGATTGCCGCGGTGAAGAATGCCCTCGAGGAAAACCGCCTCGACATCTATCTGCAGCCGATGGTGACGCTGCCACAGCGCAAGGTGCGCTACTACGAAGCCGTGACGCGGCTGCGCGACGACAAGGACCAGGTGCTGGCTGCGGAAGATTTCATCGCTACGGCCGAGAGCGCCGGCCTTGTCGGTCGCATCGATCACGCCGTGATGCTGCGCTGCGTGCAGGTGTTGCGCCGCCTGATGGTGCGCAACAAGGAGGTTGGCGTATTCTGCAACGTATCGGCGGCGACGCTCGCCAGCCCGACCAGTTTCGCGCAATGCCTCGATTTCCTCGAAGCCAACCGTGCGCTCGCGCCCTCCCTGGTGCTGGAATTCAAGCAGTCGGCCATTCGCGGTCTCGGCCCGGCCGAGACGGAAAATCTCGCGGCGCTGTCGCAGCGCGGCTATCGCTTCTCGATCGATCACGTCACCGACCTGCGCTTCGAGCCCCGCGAATTGGCCGACCGCGGTGTCCGCTTCATCAAGGTGCCCGCCTCGCTGCTGCTCGATCCCAAGCAGACCTCGGCCTCGGACATTCACCCCTCCGACCTCTCCGATTTGCTCGGCCGCTTCGGCATCGACCTGATTGCTGAAAAGATCGAGGGCGAGCGCGCGGTGGTCGACCTGCTCGACTTCGATGTCCGGTTCGGACAAGGATTCCTGTTCGCGCCGCCGCGGCCGTTGCGGCCCGAAGGGGCATCTGCTACCGGCGGGGCCACCGCCATCAAGCCACAGGAAGCCAATGATTCCGGCAAGCCGGCCCCGATCGAAACTGCAGCCATCGACGCGCCGCTGCGCGCGACCGGCAACGCCGCGCTGGCGCGCCGCGCCGTCGGCAAGGGCTGAGCGCCTATCGCGGCCATGACCCTGCGTTTTGTCGAGAGGCTGCGCGACGTCATTGATGGCGTGGAGGTCGTGCTCAGCGACATCTGGGGCGTCGTGCACAACGGCCTGGAATCGTTCCCCGAAGCCTGCGCAGCGCTGCACCGCTTTCGCCGGCAGGGCGGCGTCGTCATCCTGATCACCAACGCACCGCGGCCCGCCGATTCAGTGCAGCGGCAATTGCGCAAGCTCGGCGTTGCCGACGAAACCTATGACGCCATTGTCAGCTCGGGTGACCTCACCCGGCATTTCGTCGCCGATCACCCCGGAAAAAAGCTGTACTGGGTCGGCCCGGAACGCGACAGCTCGATCCATCGCGGGCTCGACCCCGTCATTTCGAAGCTCGAAGACGCGGACTACATCATCTGCACCGGATTGTTCGACGACGAGACCGAGACCGCCGAGGACTACCGGCCGATACTGACAAAGGCGCTCGCGCGCAAGGTGCCGCTGATCTGCGCCAATCCCGACATCGTCGTGGAGCGGGGCGACCGCCTGATCTACTGCGCGGGCGCCATTGCCGAACTCTACCGCGAGCTCGGCGGCAACGTCGTGTTCTACGGCAAGCCGCACCGGCCGATCTACGAACGCGCCATGGCGCTGGCCGCCGAGCGGCGCGGCCACGCCGCCGAGCTGAGCCAGGTGCTGGCCATCGGCGACTCCGTTCGCACCGATTTGACCGGTGCCCACGGCTTCGGAATCGAATGTCTGTTCGTCACCCGCGGCATTCACTCCGAGGAATTTGCCGGCATCGATCAGCTCGATCCGGCTTCCGTGAAGGAGCTGTTCGGTCACCCGCCCAAGGCGCTGATGCGGGAATTGCGCTGGTGAGGGTCTCGTCATGGCCGGGCTTGTCCCGGCCATCCGCGCCTTCCAGCGGCTCCAAAAACGTGGATGCCCGGGACAGGCCCGGGCATGACGAAACTGATGGAACCGTTTGAAGCGCTGGCCTACGCCATCGTCATGTCCGGGAAGACCGCCTCGATCTTGGTCTTCAGCGTCGCTGCATTGAACGGCTTGACGATGTAGTTGTTCACGCCGGCCTTCTTGGCCGCGATCACGTTTTCGGTCTTCGATTCCGCCGTGATCATGATGAACGGCGTGGTCGCCAGATTGGGATCGGCACGGACTTCCTTGAGCAGGTCGTAACCGGTCATCGGCTCCATATTCCAGTCGGAAATTACCAGACCATATTTCTTGCCGCGCATCTTGTTCAGCGCCGCCGAACCGTCGCTGGCATCATCGATGTTCTCGAAGCCGAGCTGCTTCAGAAGATTTCGGATGATGCGGATCATGGTGCTGTAGTCGTCCACCACCAGAACCGGCATCGACAGATCCACCGCCATCTTCGCTACCCCCAACGCTTTTTTACACCACAACAGACATTCCGGATTGCGAAGCCGCAATCCGCCCCCAACGCTTAGCATCGAGGCGTTAAACAGGGCGTTAAGCCGACCTACGCGCGAAGGCTGCAAAACCACACGCATTGCTGTGCATTTGCGGCCGCTTGACTTGGCCCGCCCGGCCAAGCCACGGTCCCGCCGCTACCCGGTGAGCCGGGAACCACCCGAAATCGCCCGGAATCGTCACGAAATGCTGCCCAAATTCACCGTTATCCGCGACAACACGCCCGCTTCAGCGATCCCCAGGGGGGCGGTGGTGGCGATGGGCAATTTCGACGGCGTCCATCTCGGCCATCGTGCCGTGATCGGGGCTGCGCTGCGCATGAGCCGCACCCATGGCAACCCCGCCTTTGCGGTAACGTTTGAGCCGCACCCGCGGAGCTTCTTCAGCCCGAACAGCCCGCAATTCCGCCTGACCACGGAGACCAACAAGCTGCGGCTGCTGGCCGGCACCGGCCTTGCCGGCACCGTGGTGATGACCTTCGACAAGGTCCGCGCCGGGACCTCGGCGCAAGATTTCATTCACCATGACCTGATCGAACGGCTGGGAATCAGCGGGATTGCGGTCGGCTACGATTTCCATTTCGGCAAGGGCCGGGTCGGCTCCCCGAGCCTGCTGGTCGCCGAGGCCCCGCGGCTTGGCATCGAGGTCGACGTGCAGGCCCATGTCGATATCGACGAGAGGCCGGTGTCCTCCACCGCGATCCGCATGGCGCTGGCGGAGGGACAGATCGCCGACGCCACCGCGATGCTGGGCGGGCCCTGGTTCGTCACCGGCACGGTCATCCATGGCGAGAAGCGTGGCCGCGGCCTCGGCTTTCCGACCGCCAATATCCGCCTCGACAAGAATTGCGAGCTGAAGCACGGCATCTATGCGGTGCGGGTGGGCCGCGGGCAAGGCAAGGATCAGGTGCGGTTCGATGGGGTGGCGAGCTTCGGCCGCCGACCGACCTTCGACAATGGCGCACCGCTGCTGGAAGTATTCCTGTTCGACTTCGAGGGCGACCTCTATGGCGCCGAACTCGACGTCGCCTTCATCTCCTTCATCCGCAACGAGCTGAAATTCGACAGCGTGGACGCGCTGGTCGCGCGGATGAACGAGGATTCCGCCCGCGCCCGCGCAGATCTGGCGGCCGCCCCGGAGGCGTTTCCAAGACTGGGTTCGATCAGCTGAAGGCGTTCCGCCCTTTGCGATTTGCGCCCTCCCCTGCTATGGAAGCGCCATGTTCGCGCGGCGCATCATAGGGATTAGCGGCCCGGCTTCCGCCTGAGCCTTCGGCTCGGCGCAAGACCGGGAATTTCCTGCTTTCACCGCGATCGATCGCCTCCCTGCGCCGCACCCCGAGCCAAATCAGAGCATTCATGTCCGAAAAGCCGCAAAAGTCCGATTCCCCCGACTATTCCAAGACCCTGTACCTGCCGCAGACGGATTTCCCGATGCGCGCCGGCCTGCCGCAGCGCGAGCCGGAAATCCTGAAATTCTGGTATGACACCGGCCTCTACGAACAGCTGCGACAGTCCGCCGCCGGACGGACGAAATTCGTGCTGCATGACGGGCCGCCCTATGCCAATGGCAACATCCATATCGGCACCGCGCTGAACAAGATCCTCAAGGATCTCGTCACCAAGAGCCAGCAGATGCTGGGCTTCGATTCCAATTACGTACCGGGCTGGGATTGCCACGGCCTGCCGATCGAATGGAAGGTCGAGGAAGAGAACTACCGCTCCAAAGGCAAGCAGAAGCCCGACTTCCGCAATTCGGCGGCGATGGTGGAATTCCGCCAGGAATGCCGCGCCTATGCGACGCACTGGCTCAACATCCAGCGCGAGGAATTCAAGCGGCTCGGCATCATCGGCGACTGGGATCATCCCTACGCCACCATGAGCTATCCGGCGGAAGCGCAGATCGCGCGCGAACTGATGAAGTTTGCCGCCAACGGCACGCTCTATCGCGGCTCCAAGCCGGTGATGTGGAGCGTGGTGGAAAAGACCGCGCTGGCGGAAGCCGAGGTCGAGTACGAGGACTATCAGTCGGACATGGTGTGGGTGAAATTCCCGGTCAAGCACACGTTTCAATCGGTCATTGAAGGCCAAAAGCCGGATGTGAAAGACATGGCTCTGCTGAGCGCGTCGATCATAATCTGGACGACAACTCCTTGGACCTTGCCAGGCAATCGCGCAATCGCATTCTCGCCCAAGATCAAATACTCTCTATATGGCGTTAAATCTGCGCCGGCCGACAATTGGGCCAAGCCGGGCGAGGTTTACATACTGGCAGAAAAACTCGCACATGACGTTTTCAAACAAGCGCGAGTCGATGACTATGAAAAGCTTGCCGATGTCGATATCGCTGAACTCAGCACGCTTGTTTGTGATCATCCCCTAAGAGAGTTCGGCGGTTATGGCTTTACCGTGCCGCTGCTGGAGGGCGAACACGTCACCGACGACACCGGCACCGGTTTCGTCCACACCGCGCCGAGCCACGGGCGCGAAGACTTCGACGTCTGGACGGCGAACACGCGCGAATTGGCCGCGCGCGGCATCAATACGGCAATCCCCTATACCGTGGACGAGAACGGCGCCTTCACCGATCACGCTCCGGGCTTCACCGGCAAGCGCGTCATCAACGACAAGGGCGAGAAGGGCGACGCCAATGACGCCGTCATCAAGGCGCTGGTCGAGGCAGGCAAACTGCTCGCCCGCGGCCGCCTCAAGCACCAGTACCCGCATTCCTGGCGCTCCAAGAAGCCGGTGATCTTCCGCAACACGCCGCAATGGTTCATCGCGATGGACAAGGACATCGCCGCCGACGGCAAGACGAAGCCCGGCGACACGCTGCGCGCCCGCGCGCTGCACGCGATCTCGGTGACGCAATGGGTGCCGCCGTCAGGGCAGAACCGCATCAACGGCATGATCGAGAGCCGTCCCGACTGGGTGATTTCGCGCCAGCGCGCCTGGGGCGTACCGATCGCTGTGTTCGTGCGCGAGCAGGCCGACGGCTCGGCAGAGATTCTGCAGGACGAGACCGTCAACCAGCGCATCGTCGAGGCCTTCATGGAAGAAGGCGCGGACGCCTGGTACCGCGACGGCGCGCGCGAGCGTTTCCTTGGGGATCGCGCGGGGGAGGATTGGAAGAAGGTCGACGACATCCTCGACGTCTGGTTCGATTCCGGCTCCACCCACGCCTTCGTGCTGGAGGATCGCCAGAACTTTCCGCAGCTCGGCCAGATCGTCCGCAAGGTCGACGGCGGCAAGGACACCGTGATGTATCTCGAAGGCAGCGACCAGCATCGCGGCTGGTTCCACTCCTCGCTGCTGGAGAGCGCCGGCACGCGCGGCCGCGCGCCCTACGACATCGTGCTGACCCACGGCTTCACCCAGGCCGAGGACGGCCGCAAGATGTCGAAGTCGCTCGGCAACACCATCGAGCCGCAGAAGGTCATCAAGGACTCCGGTGCCGATATCCTGCGGCTGTGGGTGGCGTCGTGCGACTACACCGACGACCAGCGCATCGGGCCGGAGATCCTGAAGAACACGGTCGAGACCTACCGCAAGCTGCGCAACACCATCCGCTGGATGCTCGGCACGCTGCATCATTTCAGGCGCAGCGAGGCGGTCGCACACGCGGACATGCCGGAGTTGGAGCGGCTGATGCTGCACCAGCTCGCACTGCAGGCCGGCGACATCCGCAAGGCCTATGCCGAGTTCGACTACAAGACCGTCATCGCCAGTCTGGCCAGCTTCATGAACAGCGAGCTGTCGGCGTTCTATTTCGACATCCGCAAGGACACGCTGTATTGCGATCCGCCGTCCTCGGTCGCGCGCAAGGCGGCGCTGACGACGATCGACATCATCTGTGACTCGGTGCTGAAATGGCTGGCGCCCGTGCTGAGCTTCACCTGCGAAGAGGCCTGGCGGATGTACCGCCGCGACGCCGAGCCTTCGGTGCACCTGACGCTGTTCCCGGCGAATTTCGATTCCTGGCGCGACGAGGCGCTGTCCACGAAGTGGGACACCATCCGCGACGTCCGCCGCGTCGTCACCGGCGCACTCGAGCTGGAACGCGCCGCCAAGAAAATCGGCTCGTCGCTGGAGGCCTCGCCACTGGTCTATGTCGCGGACAAGGCGATCTTCGCCACGCTGTTCGATGTGGACCTCGCGGAGGTCTGCATCACCTCCAACGCGATGGTGACGAACGATGATCCGCCGTCCGGCGCGTTCACGCTGCCCGACGTCAAGGGCGTCGCGGTCGTGGTCGAGCAGGCGGTCGGCACCAAATGCGCGCGGTCGTGGAAAATCCTGCCGACGGTGGGCGAGGATCCGGAATACCCGGATGTCTCGCCCCGCGACGCAATGGCGCTGCGTGAATGGAAGAAACTCGGGGTGGGCGTGGCGCCAGTGAACGCAGCCGAAGCGGCGACGGCACCTGTCGAGGAAATCAAGAAGCCATCCACATCGCCGGAACGCGCCCCGCCGAAGCCCCCCGAGGGCTCCGGCGCAAGGATCGCTTCGCTTGTGAGCGAGACGCGTGGAAGCGAGAAAGTCGTTCACGTCGGTGAACCTGACGAGGCAAGGAGACCCGCCGCAACGAAGCCCCCCGAAACGACGGCTGAGGTCAGGACGGCAAAGAAAGGGAAAGCGGGCGCAAAGGCCGGTATGAAAGCGGGAGCAAGCAAACCGACCGCAGCCGGGAAAGCCAAAGCGAAGAAAAGCACAAAGAAGAAGGCCGTGCCGGCCAAGGCCGCAAAGAAGGCCAAGGCCAAGAAGGCTGTCACAACCAGGGGCAGCAAAGGCGCCAAGGCCAGGAAAGCTGCCAAGGCAAAGAAGGCCGCCCGGCCAAAGACCGCCCGTAACGCAAAGCGGAAGGGTAGCAAGAAGCGTGGCAAGAAAGCCCAATAGGTGACCGGGACAGGACAATCGGCAAGCCGCCCGTTGCGCGCGGGCATCCTGGCGGCGGTCGTCGCGCTCGCGCTCGACCAAGCCAGCAAGCTGTGGCTCCTCTACGTCTTCGAACTCGGCCGCCGCGGCGTGGTGCAGGTAACCCCCTTCTTCGACCTTTGGCTCGCTTGGAATGCCGGGATCAGCTTCGGCTGGTTCCAGAACGAGAGCTGGATCGCGCAGGCGATCTTGAACCTGGTAAAGGCGGCAGCCGTGGTGGCGCTGGCGATCTGGATGGCGTGGTCGCGGACCATGCTCGCCACCATTGCGCTGGGGCTCATAATCGGCGGCGCCATTGGCAACGCCATTGACCGTTTCGCCTATGGCGCTGTGGTCGATTTCGCCCTGTTTCACATCGAAATCGCCGGAAAAACCTACAATTGGTACGTGTTCAACCTTGCCGACGCGGCCATCGTTGCCGGGGTAGCGGCCCTATTGTATGATTCCCTGCTGGGGGCACCCGCCGCAAAAGCGCCCTGATCCCGGCCGATAGGGACCCTTGAAAACCCTTGAGATTTGCCGGTCCCGAAGGGCGGGCCGCTTCCAGATTTGTGAGCAGGAACAGCGCGATGCGCAAGACCGACGCGAACGGACGGATGCTGCGGGCTTCCTTCAAACGGGCCGCATGGTTCACGGCTGCCGCCTTCGGCATCGGTCTTGTCATGGCCGCCGGACCCGTCCGCGCCGGTGACGACGACGAGGAGGACGACAGGACCTTCGAGGAAAAGATCATCGACAACATCATGCGTGGCGTCGGCGGCACCAACATGGAAAATCGTGGCATCGAGTATCGCGAGCGCTCGCCGCTGGTGGTGCCGCCCAAGCTCGACTTGCCGAAGCCGAATTCGGCGCCCGTCGAAGCGAAGGTGCCGAACTGGCCGAAAGATCCCGACGAGCAGCGCCGCAAGGCCGCAATCGAGGCGCGCAAGAAGGCCAACAAGGATCCGCAGCAATCCGCCCGCGTGCTGATGCCCAGCGAACTTGATCGCAAGAAGGTCGGCACGTCCACCGGTGGAGAGTCCGTCGACCGCCCCGGGGGCAACCCCGTCCTGCTCACGCCTTCGCAGCTGGGCTACGAAGGCGGCTTCCTCGGCTTCTTCAAGGGTAACAAATCCGAGAGCGCCGAGTTCAAGGGCGAGCCGCCACGTGAATCGCTGACCCAGCCTCCGGTCGGCTACCAAACCCCGTCGCCGAACTTCGCCTACGGCACCGGACCAAAAGAATCGCTCAACAAGCAATGCAGTCCGGTCGTTGGTGACTGCAAAGATTAGCAAGTATTTAGGTCGATCTCTCGCCTTCGTGACGCTGGCCGGCGCCGGCGCGGTGTATATCCGCCGATCATTGCGGACGATTTTGTCCGGCTTTCCCGACAGGTCATGATGCCTTCAAAACCTCTCGCGCTCTCGCTCCTTGTCGCCCTGCTGCCAGCCTTTGCCGTCAGCGCCGTTGCCCAGACCAACGGCAAGCCGCCGCCCGCCAGCTTCACGCTGCAAAACGGGATGCAGGTCGTCGTGATCCCAGATCACCGTACGCCCGTGGTCACGCAGATGATCTGGTACAAGGTGGGCTCCGCCGACGAGACGGCCGGCAAATCCGGGCTGGCGCATTTCCTCGAACATCTGATGTTCAAGGGCACGGCGAAACATCCGGCCGGGGAATTCTCGCAGACTGTGCTGAAAATCGGCGGCAACGAGAACGCGTTCACCTCGACCGATTACACCGGCTATTTCCAGCGCGTGCCGCGCGACCAGCTCGCGCGCATGGTCGAGTTCGAGGCCGACCGCATGACCGGCCTCATCCTCAAGGACGAGAACGTGCTGCCCGAGCGCGACGTCGTGCTGGAAGAATTCAACATGCGCGTCGCCAACAATCCCGATGCGCGGCTGACCGAGCAGATGATGGCCGCGCTCTATCTCAATCATCCCTACGGACGTCCCGTGATCGGCTGGCGCCAGGAGATCGAGAAACTCGACCGCGAGGATGCGCTCGCCTTCTACAAGCGCTTCTACGCACCGAACAACGCCATCCTGATCATCGCCGGCGATGTCGAGGCCGCCGAAGTCCGCCCGCTGGTGGAAAAATTCTACGGGCAGATCCCCGCCCAGCCTTCGATCCCTGCGCGGCGCATGCGCCCGCAGGAACCGGTGCCGGCAGCCCCGCGCACGGTGACGCTGTCCGATCCGCGCGTCGAGCAGACCAGCCTCCGCCGCTACTACCTCGTGCCGTCGTCAACGAATGCCGCCGCCGGCGAAAGCGCGGCGCTCGACGTGCTCGCGCAACTGATGGGAAGCGGCGCCAATTCGTATCTGTACCGCGCCCTTGTCATCGACAAGCAGCTCGCAATCAGCGCAGGCGCAGGCTACCAGAGCACCTCGCTCGACCCGACCCAGTTCCAGATCTCGGTGTCGCCAAAGCCCGGCGCGGAGTTCCCGCAGATCGAGCAGGCGATCGACGCCGTCATCGCCGATCTTTCGCAGAACCCGCCGCGCGCCGAAGATCTCGAGCGGGTCAAGACCCAGCTCATTGCCGAAGCCGTCTACGCCCAGGACAACCAGGCGACGATGGCGCGCTGGTATGGCGGCGCGCTGACCTCGGGCTTGAGCATCGAGGACATCCAGAGCTGGCCGGATCGCATCCGCGCCGTCACCGCCGAGCAGGTGCGCGACGTCGCGCAGAAGTGGCTGGACAAGAAGCGGTCCGTAACCGGCTATCTCATCAAGGATGCGGCGCCCAGGCGCGAGGAGAAACGTTCGTGAGCTTCTTGATCACCCGCCGCGCCGCGCTGATCGGCGGTGCCGCCGCGCTCGCACTGACCTCCTTCTCATCCTCACCCTCGCGGGCGGCTACGAAAATCCAGCGGCTCATCTCGCCCGGCGGCATCGAGGCGTGGTTCGTGCAGGATGCCACCGTGCCGCTGATCGCAATGGAATATGCCTTCGGCGGCGGCGCCGCACAGGATCCGGCCGCCAAACCCGGCGTCGGCAACATGGTGGCGAGCCTGCTCGACGAAGGCTCCGGCGATCTCGACTCCAAGACCTTCCATGAGCGGCTCGACCGGCGCGCCATCGAACTGAGCTTCTCCGCCTCGCGCGACACCTTCCGTGGCAGCCTGCGCATGCTCAAGGAAAACAAGGACGAGGCCTTTGAGCTGCTGGCTTCCGCGCTGTCGGCACCGCGTTTCGAGAACACCGACGTCGAGCGCATCCGCAATCAGGTGCTGTCCGGCCTGCGCCGCGACTCCACCAACCCGACTTCACTGGCAGGCCGCAAATTCCTCGAGGTCGCCTATGGCGATCATCCCTATGGCCGCTCGGCCAACGGAACGCTGGAAAGCGTGCCGACCATCACCGTCGCGGACCTTCGCGACTATGTCGCGCGGGTGATCGCAAAGGATACGCTGCGCATCGCCGTGGTTGGCGACGTCGATCCGGACGCGCTCGGCAAGCTGCTCGACAAGACCTTCGGCGGCCTGAAGGCCAAGGCCAATCTGGCGCCCGTCGCCGACGTCATGGCGTCAAAGCCGCCGCAGCGCGCGTTCATTCCGCTCGACGTGCCGCAGACGGTCGTCACCTTCGGCGGCCCCGGCATTCTCCGCAACGATCCGGAATTCATGGCCGGCTATGTCGTCAACCACATTCTCGGCGGCGGCGGGTTGTCCTCACGACTCTATCGCGAGGTGCGCGAGAAGCGCGGGCTGGCCTATTCCGTCTATGAACAGCTGATGTGGATGGAGCACTCCGCCCTGTTCATCGGTAACACCGGCACCCGCGCCGATCGCGCCGGCGAGACCATCGATGCCGTGGAGCAGGAAATCCGGCGCATCGCGGCGGAAGGTCCGACCCAGAAGGAACTGGACGATGCCAAGTCCTTCCTGAAGGGCTCGCAGATGCTGTCGCTCGACACGTCGTCCAAGCTGGCGCAGGCGCTGCTGCAGTATCAGCTGGACAAGCTGCCGATCGACTACATCGAAAAGCGTAATGCACTGGTGGACGCCGTGACGCTGGAGGACGCCAGGCGCGTCTCCAAGCGGCTGTGGGGCCAGGGCCTCCTGACCGTGATCGTCGGCCGCACGCCACAGGCAGCCGCGCAGCCTGCTGCCGCCCCGAAGGCGAACTGAGCTTTTCCACACATCCGGCCCGATGAGAACGCGCATTCGCGCGTTCCGCGAGGGATGTGCTACATGTCCGGCACCTCAACCGACCGGTGACGCCATGCTGCGGGTTTCGCATCACCTCGCAATCGACGAAAACGATATCGACATCGCGTTCGTCCGCGCTTCCGGCCCGGGCGGACAGAATGTCAACAAGCTGTCGACGGCGGCCCAGCTGCGCTTCGATACCAACAGGATCGCGCTACCCGACGACGCCCGCGCGCGGCTGATCCGTCTTTCAGGCCAGCGCATGACCAGAGACGGGGTGATCGTGATCCACGCCCAGCGCTTCCGCACCCAGGAGCGCAACCGCGCCGATGCCATCGATCGCCTACTGGAGCTGCTGCGGGAATCGCTGATCCGTCCGGCGCCACGCCGTCCAACCAAGCCGACTCTCGGGTCGAAACAGCGCCGCCTCGAAGGCAAGAAGCGGCGCAGCAACATCAAGGCTGGCCGCAGCGGGCGGCGTTTCGACGACTAGCCTCATGCTGACGGCAATCTCCGGCCGGCCAGCGCGCACATCGGGCAGAAGCCGAAAAAGCCGGTGAGGATGGCAGTGGCGCCGCCAGCCGCAAGGACGTACCCCAAAGGGATGGCAGAATAGGCGATCAGGCCCCAGGCGATCAGCGCGAGGCCGGCGATGACGCGGAGCGCGCGTTCCCATCCCGGCAGGTTCTTGCGGTAGAACATGAAATCCTCCTCGTGATTCCGACGATCTGACTGGACAGAGGCGGCAGACGAGCCGAAGGGTTCGCGCTCTCACCAGCTTTTTTCGATCCGGGGTTCGCGCTTTCCGGTCTTACAGACTAGATTTGCGGCCATGCCCGTCCGCCAGCTCCCCGAACAGGTCGTCAACCGCATCGCCGCCGGCGAGGTGGTGGAACGCCCTGCGAGCGTGGTGAAGGAACTGGTCGAGAACGCAATCGATGCCGGCGCCAGCCGGATCGACATTTTCACCGACGGCGGCGGCCGCCGTCGCATCGGCATCACCGACGACGGCAGCGGCATGACGCGAACCGATCTGGCGCTGGCAGTGGAACGCCATGCTACCTCCAAGCTCGACGACGAGGATCTGCTGCGCATCCGCACCCTCGGCTTCCGCGGCGAGGCGCTGCCTTCGATCGGCGCGGTGGCCAAGCTTGGCATCACTACGCGTCACGCCGGCGAGTCGCATGCCTGGTCGCTGTCGGTCGAGGGCGGCGTGAAATCGGAGATCATGCCGGCCGCCCTCGGCCACGGCACCCGCGTCGAGGTCAGCGATCTCTTTTATGCGACGCCGGCGCGCCTGAAGTTCTTGAAGACCGATCGCACCGAAGCCGAAGCGATCCGCGAAGTGGTGCGTCGCCTCGCAATGGCGCGGCCCGACATCGCCTTCACGCTGGCGGGCGAAGAGCGTGCGCCGGTAACGTGGGCCGCAGCATTGCCGGGCGCGCCCGGCCGGCTGACGCGGCTTGGCGATATTCTCGGCAGCGACTTCCGCAGCAACGCCATCGAGGTCCGCGCCGAGCGCGACGGTGTCGTGGTCGAAGGCTTTGCCGCCGCGCCGTCGCTGACCCGCGCCAACGCGCTCGGACAATATCTCTTCGTCAACGGCCGCCCGGTGCGCGACAAGCTGATCCTGGGCGCCGTGCGCGCCGCCTATGCCGACTATTTGCCGCGCGACCGCCACCCTGTCGTCGCGCTGTTCGTCACGCTCGATGCCGAGGAGGTCGATGCCAACGTGCATCCGGCGAAAACCGAAGTACGCTTCCGCAATGCCGGCCTTGTGCGTGCGTTGATCGTGCACGCGCTAAAGGAGGGCCTTGCCCGCGAAGGCAGGCGCACGGCGGCCAATACCGACAGTGCGGCAATCTCCGCCTTCCGCCCGTCCTTCGCGCCGCGGCCGGGCAATTGGGACTGGCGGCGTTCGCCGTCCTACCCCGTCGCCCCGCTGCCGAACTTTGACGGTTCGGCCGCGCCTGCCTTTGCCGAACGCGACCAGACCTCGTTCGACGTCGGCGCGCCGACCGCCGATATGCGTCTTGAGGAAGCACCGCCGGCCGATCTGCTGGATCGTCCGCTCGGTGCTGCCCGCACGCAGATCCACGACACCTACATTGTCGCGCAAACCCGCGACGGCCTGATCGTGGTGGACCAGCACGCCGCGCATGAGCGCATCGTCTATGAGAGACTGAAAGCCTCCCTTGCCGCGAACGGCGTGCAGCGGCAGATCCTGCTGATCCCCGAGATCGTCGAGCTCGATGAATCGACCGTCGAAAAGCTGCTCGACCGCGCCGAGGAGCTCGCCTCCTTGGGGCTCGCGATCGAGTCGTTCGGACCCGGCGCCGTCGCAGTGCGTGAGACGCCCTCGCTGCTCGGCAAGACCAATGCGGCGGGGCTGTTGCGCGATCTCGCCGAGCACATGGCCGAATGGGACGAGGCCTTGCCGCTGGAGCGCCGCCTGATGCATGTCGCGGCCACTATGGCCTGCCACGGCTCGGTCCGCGCCGGCCGCCGCCTCAAGCCGGAAGAGATGAATGCGCTGTTGCGCGAGATGGAAGACACGCCGAATTCCGGCCAGTGCAACCACGGCCGGCCGACCTATGTGGAACTTAAGCTCGCCGACATCGAGAAGCTGTTCGGAAGGCGCTAGGCCGCGCGCAGGAACACGAACTCCGTATCGTCGTAGGCCCGCCGCTCCAGCTCCTCGAATCCCTCCGGCGTCGCGAACGCTGCCGCCTTTGCCTCCTCCACCACCAATAGCGCGCCCGGCGTCAACCAGCCGCCGTCGCGCAGCGCGGCCAGAGACTTCTCCGCCAGTCCCTTGCCGTAGGGGGGATCGAGGAACACGAGCGAGAACGGCTCGACGGGATGCGCGGGGCCCGGATCGGTCGCATCGCGGCGATAGACTTTTGTCACGCCGCCCAAGCCCAGCGATTCCACATTGGCGCGCAGCAGCGCGCGGGCTTCCGCGCCATTGTCAACGAACAGCACGAACTTCGCGCCGCGCGAGACGGCCTCGATGCCGAGCGCGCCGGTACCCGCGAAGAGATCGAGCACGCGGGCGCCCTCGATCGGGTTGTCGTAGGCGTGCGTCAGGATGTTGAACAGCGACTCGCGCAGGCGATCCGCGGTCGGGCGGATCTCGCGCGAGGAAGGTGAGGCCAGATTGCGGCCCCTCAATCGTCCGCCGACCACCCGCATCCGCTACTCGTCCCGCGGCTTGAGATCGCGCTTGCCGTGATAGCCGCGCTTGACGCGTCGCGGCGGGCCGTAGCCGGCGTTTTCCTCCTCGTTGCGGGCGCGGGCTTCCTCGCTGCCGGTACGCTGCACCAGCACGCGGCGGCCCTTGCGATCGGCAATCAGCGCGCTCTTGCCCTTGGGCTTGAACGGCTTCTTGCCGCGCGGCGCCTCGTCATCGTCGCCAGCCTCGTGCTGCTCGGGCCGCGCAAAGTCGACGCCGGAGAGTTTCGCCACCCGCTCGCCGAGCTGCTCGCGCAGCACCCGCGTCTTGACCTCCTCGACCTCGCCTTCGGCAAGCTCGCCCAGCTGGAACGGCCCGTAGGAGATCCGGATCAGCCGGTTCACCTCGAGACCGAGATGCGCCATCACGTTGCGCACCTCGCGGTTCTTGCCCTCGCGGATCGCGAACACCAGCCAGACATTGGCGCCCTGGTCGCGCTCCAGCGTCGCCTCGATCGGCCCGTATTTGACGCCATCAACCTCGACGCCCTTTTTCAGTTCGTCGAGCTGTGCCTGCGTGACCTCGCCGTGGGCGCGCACGCGATAGCGGCGCAGCCAGCCGGTGTCGGGCAATTCGAGCGTGCGCGCGAGCCCGCCATCATTGGTGAGCAGCAGCAAACCCTCGGTGTTGAAGTCGAGCCGGCCGACCGAGATCAGCCGCGGCAGGCCCTCCGGCAGATTGTCGAACACCGTCGGCCGCCCCTCGGGATCGTCGTGCGTCGTCATCAGCCCGCGCGGCTTGTGGTACAGGAACAGCCGGGTTCGCTCGCGCGGCGGCAAGGGCTTGCCGTCGACCGCGACGACATCGTTGGCGGTGACGTCGAGCGCCGGCGAATTGATGACGCGGCCGTTCACGGTGACGCGGCCTTGCGTGACCATCTCCTCGGCATCGCGACGCGAAGCGAGCCCTGCCCGCGCCAGCACCTTGGCGATGCGCTCGCCGGTCTTCTTCGGCTTCGGCTCCTGGCGCGGCGCACGACGGTCGAAATCACGCTCGCGCTCGCGATAGGCGCCGCGGCCGCCGAAGGCCGGACGCTTGGCGAAAATCCTGCTGTCGTCCTCATTGTCGCGGCGCGGACGATCGGCGAAGCGATCCCCGGGGTCGCGATTGCGATCCCCGGGGTCGCGATTGCGATCCCCGCGGCGCTCGCTGCGCGGATGCTCCTGCCATTCCGACGGTCCCTCGGGACGCTCGCGGCGCGGCCTGTCGAACTTCGGGCGGTCGCCGCGCTCGAATTTCGGCCGGTCGCCCTCGCCGCGATCTTCCCGCGCGCGCGAAAACCGCGGGCGTTCATCGCCGCTGCGGTCGTCGCGCGAACGGCCGAACCGCGGCTTGTCGAAATGCGGCCGTGAACCGCGCTCGCCGCGGCCACCCCCTTCGCGTTTTTGCCAGGGCTTCTCCTCGCCGCGCGGCGGCCGGTCGCCGAAATCCTTGCGCGGTCGATCGCCGAACTTGCGGTCGGCGAAACGCCCTTCGCGGCGCTCACCTCGCGGCGCGCGCTCATCACGATCGGACCTCGGCCGATCGCCACGCGGCTTGAAGTCCCGTCCCTCGCCGCGTCCGCGGTCGCCGCGATCGAACCGAGGCGCGCGCGGCCGGTCGGCCAGCTTGCGGTCCGGGAAACGCCCTTCGGCGCGCTCACCGCGCGGCGCACGGTCGCCTCGGTCGAATTTCGGGCGGTCTTCGCGCTCGAACCTTGGACGATCCCCGCGCGGCTTGAAGTCCCGCTTCTCGCCCCGGCCGCGATCGTCGCGATCGGATCGCCCCGTGCGCGGCCGGTCACCATGGTCTCGCCGCGGCGCCTCGTCGTCATGACGACGCGGCGGACGGCCGTCGCGGTCGCGGCCAAAGCGGCGCTTCTGGCCCTCGTCAAAATCGCGTTTGCCGAATTTCTTGTCGCCGAAACCGCCGGGACGGCCCTTGCCGCCCGCGGGGCGTTCACGCCGGCCGCGCGGGGAATCGTTGTTTTTGTCGCGGTCACGGGGCATGAAAGGTCTCACTTCGACTGGTCGAATGGCGGTGTGCGCGCTCGGGATGAGGCACATCTTTACGCAAAACCGGAATCCACTTTTGCTGAAGGGCCGTCTACTAACAGGTTTCCGCTGGCGATACGAGGCATGAACGCACCTTCTTTCATGGATTTGGCGCTGAAAACCGCCGAAAATGCCGGAAAATCCGGCGAAGTTCCGATCGGATGCGTGATCGTGCGCGGCGACCAGATTATTGCCAGCGCCAACAACCGGACGCTGACCGATCGCGACCCGACGGCCCACGCCGAGATCCTGGCGATCCGGCAGGCCGCGGACGCAATTGGCACCGAACGGCTGGTCGACTGCGACCTCTACGTCACGCTCGAGCCCTGCACCATGTGCGCGGCAGCGATCTCCTTTGCCCGCATCCGCCGGCTTTATTACGGCGCCGCCGATCCCAAGGGCGGCGCGGTCGATTCCGGCGTGCGCTTCTTTGCTTCGCCCACCTGCCATCACAGGCCGGAGGTCTATTCCGCCGTCGGCGAGCAAGAGGCCGCGAGGCTCCTGAAGGACTTCTTCAAAGTCCGGCGCTGAAGAACTCCCTCAGCAACCTTGCGGTCACGCCCGGATTCTCCTCGGTGAGGAAATGTCCGCTGTCGACCGGCGAGCCCGAGACGTTCGTCGCCCAATTCTTCCAGGTGTCGAGCGGCGTCGCTGCCGCCGCGGCAATGCCGGCATCGCCCCACAGTGCCAGCATCGGGATGGTGATCTTCTTGCCCGCGTCGTGGTCGGCCTTGTCGATCTCGTAGTCGGCATAGGCGCCGGCGCGATAGTCCTCGCACATCGCATGCACGCGGGAGGGATCGCGGAACGGCGCCAGATAATGTTCAAGCGCACGCGGATCGATCTCGTTCAATGTCTTCGACTTGGTCTGGCTCGCCATCTTCGTCTTCAGGAAGAAGTCGGGCGCGCCCAGGATCAACGTCTCCGGGAGCGGCGCAGGCTGCGCCAGGAACGCCCAGTGATAGATCTTCAGCGCATAGAGGCGGTTCATGCGCTCCCAGTAATTATAGGTGGGAAGGATATCGAGCACCGCAAGCCTCGACAGCCGTCCGGGATGATCGAGCGCCAGCCGATAGGAGACACGTCCGCCACGGTCGTGGCCGGCGAGCGCGAAATGCACGTGGCCGAGCCGCTCCATCGCCTCGATCATGGTCCTGGCCATCGCCCGCTTGGTGTAGGGCGTGTGGTTCTCATCGCTGTCAGGCATGTCGGACCAGCCGTAGCCGGGCAGGTCGGCAATGATCAGCGAGAATTTTTCAGCGAGTTGCGGCGCCACCTCATGCCACATCACGTGGGTCGATGAAAACCCGTGCAGCAAAAGCAGCGGCGGTCCCTTGCCGCCGGTGCGGGCGAAGATGCGGCCGGCGGAAGTGTTGATCCATTCGGCGCCAAAGCCGGGAAAGAGGTCGGCGAGATCGGGCATTCGTGGCCTCCTGAAGCGGCGCTTCCTGCTTCAAACTTTGTTCGGGTTGCCGCTGGCACGTCGCAGGTTTATGCCATCCGCAAAGCCAAACCAGCAAGCAGCTCAGGGGAACGCCATGTCGATCGATTTCGAAATTCCAGCCGAAGCCAAGGCCATCCGGGAGAAGGTACGCAAGTGGGTGCACGAGGAATGCATCCCGGCCGAAAAGGAACTCGACACCAAGCCGCTTGCCGAGGTGCTGGGCCCGCTGCGCGCCAAGGCCCGCGCGCGCGGCCTGTGGTGCCCGTGGGTGCCGAAGGAATATGGCGGCATGGGCCTCGGGCCGCTGGCGAATGCGCTGGTGCAGATGGAGCTCGGCGAAAGCATGCTCGGCGCGCTCAGCATGAACACGCAGGGCCCCGATGACGCCTCGATGATGACCATCCTCGCCCACGGCACGGAATACCAGAAGGAAAAGTTCCTGAAACCGCTGCTCAACGGCGACAAGCGCATCTGCTTTTCCATGACCGAAAAAGCCGCCGGCGCCGACGCCACCGGCATGCAGACCACGGCGGTAAAGGACGGCAACGAAAACTACATACTCAACGGCGAGAAGTGGTTCTCCTCTTCCGCAAGCGTTGCCGACATCGCGCTGGTAATGGCCAAGACCGATCCAAACGCACCGCGCCACAAGCAGTATTCGACCTTTATCGTCGAACTCCCGAACCCCGGCTACAGGATCAAGCGCAACGTCGCCAACATGGCGATCGAAGGACCGCATGACGACGTGCTGCATGGCGGCCATTCCGAGATCGAGATCAGGGATTTGAAGGTGCCGGCCGACAATCTCGTCGGCGGCGAAGGCAACGGCTTTGCGATGGGCCAGCATCGCCTCGCCTATGGCCGCCTGCGCCATGGCATGCACAATGTCGCCAAGGCGCAGCGCGCGCTCGACATGGCGGTTGCCCACGTCACCAAGCGCTCGACCTTCGGCCAATTGCTCGCCGACCGCCAGGCGGTGCAGTTCATGCTCGCCGACTGCGCGAGCGAGCTTTATATCGGCCGCCTGATGCTGCTTCACATCGCCTACAAGGCCGAGAAGGGCCTCGACATCAGTCAGGAGAACTCGATCGCGAAAATCTTCCATGCGCACATGGTGCACAAGGTGATCGACACCGCGATCCAGCTGCACGGCGCGCTCGGCTTCTCGCAGGATACCCCGCTCGCCAAATGGTACACCCAGGTGCGCGCGCAACGGCTGGTGGACGGTCCCGACGAGGTGCACAAGTGGAAGATCGGCAAGAACGTCATCAAGGCGTTCCGTGAGCACGGCACCACGGCTTCCGCCGCGGGCGGCGATCTGCTGTAACGCCGTCAGCCTCCCTGCTCCCGTTTCACCGCCTGCCAGCCGATATCGCGGCGGCAGAAGCCCTCGGGCCATCGGATGCGGTCGACGGCCTCGTAGGCGCGGCGCTGCGCTTCGCTCACCGTCTTGCCGAGCGCGCAGATGTTGAGCACGCGGCCGCCATTGGCGACGATGCGGCCGTCCTTGATCGCCGTGCCGGCATGGAAGATCTCGACACCCTCGATCTTGGCGGCTTCGTCGAGCCCCTCGATCACCGAGCCCTTGCCGTAGTCGCCGGGATAGCCCTTGGTCGCCATGATCACGGTGAGCGCGGCATCGTCATACCAGCGCAGGCTGAAATTCTTCAGCTGCCCGTCGGCAGACGCTATCAGCGCCGGCACGATGTCGCTCATCATGCGCAGCATCAAGACCTGGCACTCGGGGTCGCCGAACCGCGCATTGTATTCGACGAGTCTTGGCCCGTCCTTCGTCACCATCACGCCGACATAGAGCACGCCCTTGTAGGGGCAACCCATCGCCTTCAGCGCGCGCAGCGTCGGCTTGACCATCTCCTCCATCACGCGCGCGCACATCGCCTCCGTCATGACCGGCGCCGGCGAATAGGAACCCATGCCGCCGGTGTTCGGTCCCTTGTCGCCGTCGAAGGCGCGCTTGTGGTCCTGCGCGGTCGCAAGCGGCAGCGCATGCTCGCCATCGCACAGCGCGAAGTACGAAGCCTCCTCGCCCTCCATGAATTCCTCGATCACGACTTCCGCGCCGGAAGCGCCGAAACCGCCGCCAAACATCATGTCGACCGCCGCCAGCGCCTCCTGCTCCGTCATCGCCACCACGACGCCCTTGCCGGCGGCAAGGCCATCGGCCTTCACTACGATCGGCGCGCCCTGCTTGCGGATATGGGCGCGCGCGGCTTCCGCATCCTTGAAATGCTCATAGGCCGCGGTCGGGATGTTGTTGGCGCGGCACAGCGCCTTGGTGAAGTTCTTCGAACTCTCCAGCCGGCCCGCCGCCCTGGTCGGCCCGAAGGCCTTGAAGCCGGCGGCGTTGAGATCATCGACCATGCCGGCTGCGATCGCCGCGTCCGGCCCGACCACGACGAAGTCCACCGCATTCTTCCTGCAGAACTCGATCACCGACGGATGGTTGGTGATGTCGAGCGGCACGCATTCGGCGTCCTTGGCGATTCCCGCATTGCCCGGCGCGCACCAGAGCTTCGTCACCAGCGGGGACGCCGCGATCTTCCATGCCAAAGCGTGCTCACGGCCGCCGGAACCGATGACGAGGATTTTCATGGAAAGCGCCGGATGGAGGATTTTCGACGGCCCCGGTTCGCATGAGTCCGCCTCGTTCCGCAAGGGGGATCGGCTATTTGTCACCTCCCGACGCAGCGATGATCTGCTGCAGGCCCGCCACATGCCGGGCAAAGGCGGCGCGCCCCGCAGCGGTGGCGGTGACCGTGGTCTGCGGCTTCTTGCCGACAAAGGCCTTGTCCACCGCGACATAGCCGGCCTTGGCCAGCGTCTCGATATGGGCGCCGAGATTGCCGTCGGTGGCGCCGGTGAGCTTCTTCAGCCGCGAAAATTCCAACCCGGTGGAGCCGGGCAGCGCGTTCAGCGCCGCCATGATCTTCAGCCGCAGCGGCTGGTGGATGATGTCGTCGAGCTCGGCCATGGCGCTAGCTCCGCCGCATCCAGAGGCCGCCGAGGATGAGCCCGCCGCCATTGACGAAGGCCATCCAGAGGTCGAACGCGCCACCGATCCAGAAATAGCCGGCCAGGGTGAGCGCAATCACGGCAAGCCCGATCGCGATAAAGGCGTAGCCGAACCAGAGGCCGGCAATGCTGTAGAACAGCATGAAATAGACCGGCCAGAAGGCGCTGAGCTGGCGCGGATCGAAACGACCGAGCCAGCAGCAGAAGATGCCGAAGGCGAGAAACATCGCGAAGGCGAGCAGGAATTTCAGATCGAAGCTGCGCACACCCGACGTCGGCCGGTTGATGGCGCTGAAGGCGGCCCAGCCCGCGAGACCGATCACATAGACCGCGATCCAGCCGATGCCCGCATAGCGCGGCGCGAGCCAGGTGAGCAGATAGCCGGCAAATACCAGCGCGCCCCACATCACCATCAGCTGGCTGGCGAGCTCGTAGATCCGCGATTGCCGCACGCGACGGACCATGTCGTCGATCTCGGCGAGCGCTTCGGTTGCTTCCCGGCTGTCGATCATGTTGCCTTCCTCAGCTCCCCGCCCCGCCGCGCGTGGCGACGTCTTCGGCAATCGCCGCGACGGCCTTCGGCGCGGAGACGATGGCCATGTGGTTGACGCCTTCGATCAGCCTCACGTCGGTCGACGGTGCCACCGCACGTACCGCATCCTCATATTTGTCCGCCAGCATCAGTTCGTCATCCGCGCCGGCTATCAGCGTGACCGGCCGGCTGGCCGCGGCGAAATCGACCTTGTAGCCATGGGTGGCGAAATTGCGCATCAGGCGGAACGAGTAGGTTTTCGCCAGGAACCGCTCGGAATTCGCGGGCACCGCGAAGGCGAGCACCGGTAGCGCCTCGCAGCAATCGACGCCGGCCCGGTGCATCATGGAGAGCGCCAGCAAGCGCGGAATATCGGCACTGACCCAGCCGCCGGACTTTGGCCGATTGGTCGGAGCGTCATAGCCGAGATAGGGCGCAAGCAGCACCGTGCGCGCGAACTGGTCCTGCAGCGGCGAGCCCGCCACGCGCAGCGCGAATCCACCGCCGGCGGAATGGCCGAGCAGTGTCAGCGGCTCGCTCGGCGCGCTCTTGCGCACCAGCGCCACGAGGTCGGCGAGATCGTCCTCGAGCTGGCCGAGATAGCCGATGTCGCCGCGCGTCCCGGAGCCGCCATGGCCGCGAATATCGGGCGCCCAGGTTGCCACCCCCCGGCCCGCAAGCGCATCGGCCAGCGCATGCACCGCGACGCTCGATCCCGAGGAGCCATGCACCAAGATGGCGATCCGCCCGCTCGGCGTGCCGCGCGCCGGATAGAAGCGATAGGCGAGTTCGGTGCCGTCGCGCGCAGCGAAACGTTGCAGCTCCGGCATGGTGCTGCGATCGACAGCGCGCGCCGTCTGCGAGATCGAGGGCAGCTCCGGCGGGCGCTGCAACGGCGAGGCCAGCATCACCAGCCCCGTCAGCGACAGCACGCCGACAGCGCCAAGCGCCCATCTCAGGGCGGTCAGGCCCCCACGCAACAACCGTCCGAACATGGTCAATTCTCCCTCGCTCTATACAAAGTAGAGAACTCTATATTACAGAGTTCTCTACTTTGCAAGTCCGTTGGCGGAGCGGGTCGAAGCCCCTAACTTGCGAACAAAGCCCAACCAGCCGAATCGCCGAGATGCCTGCCGAACCACTTGCCAATGCGCCCGAATTCACCGTTTCCGAGCTGTCCAACGCGCTGAAACGGACGGTGGAGGACGCCTATGGCCATGTCCGGGTGCGCGGTGAGATTTCCGGCTTCCGCGGCCCCCATTCCTCCGGCCATTGCTACTTTGCGCTGAAGGATGAGAACGCCAAGATCGATGCCGTGATCTGGCGATTCAACCACGCCCGCATGCGCTTCAAGCCGCAGGAAGGGCTGGAGGTGATTGCCACCGGCAAGCTCACCACCTTCCCCGGCAAATCCGCCTACCAGATCGTGATCGAGTCGCTGGAGCCCGCCGGCGTCGGCGCGCTGATGGCGCTTCTGGAAGAGCGCAAAAAGAAGCTCGCCGCCGAGGGCCTGTTTGCCGAAGCGCGCAAGCAGCTGTTGCCTTGGCTGCCCGAGGTGATCGGCGTCGTCACCTCGCCCACGGGTGCGGTGATCCGCGACATCCTGCACCGCCTGCAGGATCGCTTTCCGCGCCGCGTGCTGGTCTGGCCCGTCAAGGTCCAGGGCGACGGCTCGGCCGAGCAGGTCGCCGCCGCCATCCGCGGCTTCAACGCGCTGCCGGAAGCAGGCCGCATTCCGCGCCCGGATCTCCTCATCGTCGCGCGCGGCGGCGGCTCGCTGGAAGACCTGTGGTCGTTCAACGAGGAAATCGTCGTCCGCGCCGCGGCCGAAAGCATGATCCCGCTGATCTCCGCCGTAGGCCACGAGACCGATGTGACGCTGATCGACTTCGCCGCCGACAAGCGCGCGCCGACGCCGACGGCCGCCGCCGAAATGGCCGTGCCGGTGCGCAGCGAACTGTTTGCCGAGGTCGAGAGCCTCGCCCGCCGCACCGTGATGTGCTGGCAGCGCGCCCAGGAAGGCCGCCGCAGCGAGTTGCGCGCCGCCGCGCGCGCCCTGCCGGCCGCCCACGAGCTGCTCGCGATTCCACGCCAGCGGCTCGATGCCGCCGGCACGGCGCTGCCGCGCTGCCTGCGCGCCAACACGCATGCGCATTTCCGCCGCTTCGCCGCCACCAGCGCGCGGCTGACACTGCGCGTGCTGCGCGGCCAGGTGACCCACGCACGCGCCGGCCTCACCAGCTGCGGCGAGCGCCTGACCCATTCGGCGCGGGCGCTGCTGCATCGCCGCCGCGAGCGCTTTGCCAACCTCGAACAGCGCTTCAAGGCTTCCAAGCTGGCCAATGCGCAGGCGCAGCGCCAGCAGATCGCGCGAGCGCGCGAACGCGTACATCGCCTGTCCGACCGCGCGACGCGCGCGATCGACACGCTGCTGGAGCGGCTCGATGCGCGCGTCACCCATCGCGGTCAACTGCTCACCGCGCTCTCCTATCGCGGCGTGCTCGCCCGCGGCTTCGCGCTGGTGCGTGACACGGACGGTCATCCGGTGCACAGCGCGGCTGCGGTGGGACCATACGCCCGCCTGGCGGTCGAGTTCGCCGACGGCCAGGTCGGCGTTACCGCGGATGCCGATCGTCCTGCGCTCCCTGCCGTGCCGGCAAGCCCGCCGAGATCGGCGGCGCGGGAAGCGCGGCGACGCCGCGCGGCGCAATCGGCCGATCAGGGCAATCTGTTTTAGGGCCTCGGGGCAAGCTAGCGCGCCAGCCACTCCGCAACGCGCTTCTGCGCGTCGGCACGGGCGTCTGCGTCGGTGCCGACATGGCCGCGCTCGGGGGCTGAGGGATCGCTGCCGTCGAGCGCGCGCAGCGGCAGATTGGCGCGGTCGAAATCGTGGCCTGCGCCGGGATAGACCACGATCCGCGTCAACGCGCTGCGGCCTCGCGCACCGTCGATCATCTGCCTGCACTGCGACGGCGAAGCAATGTCGTCGCCCGCGCCGATCAGCAGCAGCGTCGGCACCCGCGCGCTCCAGCCGGTGCGCGAGGAGAGCCGGCACTCCGGATAGAAGGCAATCGCCGATCGGTAGTCCGGCTCCTTGACGCGCATCGCAAGCTGCGGCCGCACCGCCCACAATACCGCGCTGGCGCCATGCGCCCAGCCGATCAGGCTGATGCGGTCGCGCGACACCCAGCTTTGCCCGATCAGCCATTTGTGCGCGGCCGCGATGTCGGCAACGCGCTCGCGCCGCGCCAGCACCTTGCGCTCGTTCTCGCGGCATTGCGGACCGACTTCGCGCGAACCGTAACTGTCGGGCAGCAGCACGGCGTAACCCGCCTTGAGGAGCTGTTCGGCCCAGTCGCGATAGCGCGTCCACACCGGCTCGTTCTGGCCGCCGAGGCCGCCGCAGGCGTGCAGGGCGATCACCGAAGGAAACGGCCCGTTGCCGTCGGGCCGGTAGAGCTGCGCGTGCAGCGTGAGCTTGCCCGAGACGATCTCGATCTGCTGCGGCGCCGGCGCCGCGCGCGCCGTGCAGGCGAGGCCCGAGAACGTCAGGATCAGGGCTGCCGACAGAAAGCGCATGATGCATGCCGGGATTGCTATGGCGCCGGAATCCAGCGATCCATGGCCGAAAGGCTAGCATGCGCGCTTGCCCCGAAACCATCACAAATCGGTGGTTTTGCAGGGGCGGACATCGCGACCTATTTATGATAGACGGCAACTCGAAAATGTATCGACCGGGCGCATTCGAGCGGCCCGCCTCCAACCGGAGCACGCAATCTTGCTGAACAAGTTCGGCCCCTCGGGCAGCGGCGAAGCGCAGGTGCAATATCTCGACGGCGATTTCCGCGTGATCTCGCCGGGAACGTATGTCCGCTGCGCGATTACCGACGTCCGCATCCCGCTCGACGAATTGAAATACTGGAGCGTCGACCTGCAGGAGGCCTATGCCCAGCCGGCTGCGGTGCTGCAGAGGCATCATCCGGGGCAAGTGAAGAAGTAACTGCGTGTGACGCCCGCTCCGTTCGCTTGTCCGGGACGACAGGTGAGTTCGCCGGTTGAGTTTTGAAACAGCCGGAAACATTCCCGCAACGCGCCATCGCCCGGGTTTGCGAATTGACTGCTCCCTCTCGATTGGAAGGGCGCAGGGAAAGCCGGGCGCCGGCTGCGCCCGCAGCCTCGTTTGCAAATGAAGAAGCAAACGAGAGGTAGTCACCACGAGTTCAGCCGAACGACACCGGCTTTCCCCGCGCAATGGCTTTACGGCTTATACGTGCTCTCCCTGGGGAAGCGGCCTTTCTTGCCCCCATTGCCGGCAGGATAGTCTCTGCCGACGTAGCGCCAGGGTCGCGGCGCCAGGACCACACGATTTCGCCGTCCGCCGCCGACGTTTCGCCAGGTAGCTCTATTCGAGCATGATCCGGATCGGAAAACCGGTTACCCACTTTTCCGGGATCATGCCGCCCACCCGACGCCGGCAGCGGCCCATCGCAACCCGCACCACGTTCCGTGACGATCGCGAAACGTCCCTTGAGTGGCACGGGCTGAGTCGGCTGATACCGTAAATCGGAATTCCGGTAAAGCGAAATATTTCCGATTTGGGTCTTGACACGATTCCGGACCGGGCGGGCGCCGGGCCGTTTTACGCGGCCCGGACGGTGGCCAGGAACTTCGCCAGTTCTGCCTTGAGCCGGTGGCTCTCGCCCGAGAGCGACTGCGCGGCCGACAGGATCTGCAGCGACGCCGTGCCGGTGTCCTTTGCGCCGCGCTGCACATCGCCGGTGTTGGACGAGACCTGCTGAGTGCCCTGGGCAGCCTGCTGGACGTTGCGGGAAATCTCCTGGGTCGCAGCACCCTGCTCCTCCACCGCTGCCGCAATGGCCGAGGATATCTCCGCCAGTTTTTCGATGGTGCCGCTGATCGCCTTGATCGCATCGACCGATTCGTGCGTCGCCTCCTGGATGCTTCCAACCTGCTGACCGATCTCGTCGGTCGCCTTGGCGGTCTGCTCGGCGAGCGCCTTGACCTCCGAGGCCACCACGGCGAAGCCGCGGCCGGCCTCGCCGGCCCGGGCCGCCTCGATGGTGGCGTTGAGTGCGAGAAGATTGGTCTGCCCGGCAATGGTGTTGATCAGCTCGACCACGTCGCCGATGCGGGAGGCCGCTTTCGACAGCTCACCGACGCGATCGTTGGTCGTCCGCGCCTGATCAACGGCTTCGCTCGCGATCCGCGCCGATTCCTGCACCTGGCGGCTGATCTCGCTGATCGACGAGGCCATCTCCTCGGTCGCGGAAGCCACCGACTGGACATTGGTGGACGTTTCCTCGGAGGCGGCGGCAACCGTGGTGCTGAGCTCCTGCGCCCGCTCGGCGGTCGCGGTCAGCGTGCCGGCCGACGATTCGAGCTCGCTCGAGGCCGATGACACCGTCTGCACGATCTCGCCGACCGCGCTCTCGAAATCATCCGCCAGCCTGTGCATATCGGCCTTGCGCTGGGCAACGGCGCGGGCCTCGGCCTCTCTCGTCTCGGCCTCCAGCGCCTGGCGGGCGATCGCATTGCCCCTGAAGACCTCGACGGCCTTCGCCATCTCGCCGATCTCGTCATGGCGGTTGAGGCCGGCCAGTTCGACGTCCAGCTTGCCGCGCGCCAGCGCATTCATCGTGGCCGTCATCTGCCGCAACGGCCCCGTGATACGGCGGGCAACGAAGACCGACACCGCAAGCGTCAGCAGCAGAACGAGTCCGGCCGCGATCAGCCCACGCTCGGTGGAGGCCCATGCCTGCGCCCGGAGGTCATCAATATAGACTCCGGTGCCGATGACCCAGCCCCACGGCGCGAAACCGGTCACATAGGACAGCTTCGGTTGTGGCTTGTCATGACCCGGCTTCGGCCATTCGTAGGCGACGAAGCCTGCCCCGTCCTTTTTCACGACGTCGACGAAGTCGACGAAAAGCGCCTTGCCGTTCGGATCCTTGAAGGTCGAGATATCGGTGCCGTTCATCTCCGGCTTCATCGGATGCATCACCATGCGCGGCTGCATGTCGTTGACCCAGAAATAATCGTTGTTGCCGTATCGCAGAGACGCGATGCGGGCCAGCGCCCGCTTCTGGGCATCGGCGACCGCGACTCCGCTCGCCTGCACCGCCGCATGCTCTTCCTTGACGATGCCGAGCGCGAGCTCGGTGAGATGCTGCAGCTCGACCTGCTTCTGCCGATCAAGGCCCAGGGTCATTTCCCGCGAACCGAGCAGCGCAATTCCGACCAGGCCGATGAAGCTGAGGCCGATCAGGGCGCCGATTCTCCGCCCGATGTTCATCTTGAACCGGCGCGCAATCGAATCCCACGGTGAACGGCGGCGAATGGTGCCGGCATTGACAGTGTATTGCTGCGCCTTCTTGTCGCGCATCAGCCCGTAGACATTTTCGGCCTCGGCGCGCTGCGCGGCCGGCAGCCGGGTACGGATCGACATGTAGCCGGCAATCTCGCCGTTCTCCCAGGTCGGGGTAACGCTGGCGCGGACCCAGTAGAAGTCGCCATTCTTGCGGCGGTTCTTGACAGCGCCCGCCCAGGGCAAGCCTTGCTTGATCGTGGTCCAGAAATCCTCGAACGCTTCCGGCGGCATGTCGGGGTGGCGCACGATGTTGTGCGGCTGGCCCATCAATTCCGTCTCCGGGAAGCCGGAAGCATCGAGGAAATGCTTGTTGAAGTAGACAATCTTGCCCTTGGGATCGGTCTTCGACACGATCATTGTCCCATCGGGGATCGGGAATTCGTTGGCCGTGACTGGAAGATTCTTGCGCATAGCTGTTCCTGATCCTGCGGGCGCTTCGTTCGACGCTCGGGCGGGCGCGGCAACGACAAGATGTTCCCGGCACTTCAAGCCGCAATGGCGCAGATTCTAAGTAAGTACAGTGGCGAAAGCGCTAAGCGGCGTAACGGAAACCTGCAAATGACGAAAAGCAGCAGGCGCGCCCGCTCACGATGAGCCCGATCTCTTGATCAGGATCAAATTTTGCGCCGAGCGGTGCAGCTTACGGGCGGGGCGGCACGCCTAGGAACCTGTGCGCGTCCCGCGCGCCGTGAACAGCCGTCCGCTCACGAACTGCCGCAGCGCCGCCGGTTCGTCGAATTGCAGCGTCACCCTGAACGGCACGACGGTGCGGGCCCATTCCGGCAGGCCGTCCGCCGCACGCAGTCGCGCGAGGTCCTTTTCCGTCGTCACCAGCGTCAGGCCGTTGCTTTCCGCTTCCGCGACCAGGCTGGCGGTTTCGTCCGGCGTGAGAGGGTGGTGGTCGGGGAATGTCCGCGTGCTTGCGACATCGATACCGTTCTCGCGCAGCGTGGTGAAGAAGCGCGCGGGATCGCCGATGCCGGCGAAGGCAAGCACCCGCTTGCCGCGCAGCGCGGCAAGCGCGGCTTCGTCCGGCCTGAAACGCGCGCGCAGCACGGGCTTGCCCTGACCCGCTACGGTCGCCGCCACGCCGTCTGCGGCGCTTCCCTGCCCGATCACGACAAGCGCATCGGTACGCTCGACCTGCCCAGCCAGCGGCGCACGCAGGGGACCTGCCGGCATCACCTGCGCATTGCCGATGCCGCGCACGCTGTCGATCACGATCAGCGAGGCATCCTTGGCGACGGCCGGATTCTGGAAGCCGTCGTCCATCAGGATCACGGTGGCGGCGAGCGATCTGGCGAAGGCCACGCCGTCGGCACGGTCGCGCGAGACGACGACGGGCACATGCTGCGACAGCATCAACGGCTCGTCGCCGACATCGGCGGCGCTGTGCCGTGAAGCATCCACCCGCGCCGGGCCGCGCAATTTGCCGCGATAGCCGCGGCTGAGCACGACCGGCGTCTCGCCGAGCTCTCGCAGCAGGCCGGCCAGCGCCAGCACCGTCGGCGTCTTGCCGGCGCCGCCGCTATGGTAATTGCCGACACAGAGCACGGGAACGCCGGCCCGCAAACCCTTGCGCTTCAGGCGTTGCGCGGCGACGGCGCCATAGAGCGCCGCAAGCGGTTTCAGCAAATGCGATTTCCAGGACGCGGGCCGGTACCAGAAGGCCGGCTCACGCATTGGCGGCTCCCATCTCGAGCCGCAGCTGCAGCAGATAGGGCTCGAGCGCGGCGAGCGTCTTCTCCAGCGCGCCGCCGAGCTGCTCGACCACACGCCGGCTCGCCGCAGCCTGCGTCTCGCAAGCCTTGGGATCGGCCAGCAATTGCCCGAGCTGCTTCACCAGCGCTTCCTGGCTGTCGGCCCGTCGCGCCCCGCCGGCGTTGTCGAGCGCTTCGAAGACGTCGGAAAAATTGAACACATGCGGGCCGTGCACGATGGCCGCGCCAAGCTTGACCGCCTCGATCGGATTCTGGCCGCCATGCTCGATCAGCGAGCCGCCTATGAACACGACCGGGGCGAGACGATAGAACAGGCCGAGTTCGCCGAGCGTATCGGCAACGTAGATGTCGGTGTTGGCCGCCGGCAGTTGCTCGCGCGATCGCTGCGCGGAACGCAGGCCCGCCGCCGCGACAAGCCCCACCACCGCATCGCCGCGCTCGGGATGCCGCGGCACGATCACCGTGAGCAGCTTCGGAAAGAAACTGGCGAGCCGGCGATGGGTCTCGATCAGGATCTCCTCCTCGCCGGGATGGGTCGAGGCGGCCGCCATGATGGGCCGGCCGCGCGTCATCGCCATCAGCTTCTCGAGCCTGGCCGGATCGGCCGGAGGGGCTGCGACATCGAGCTTCAGGTTGCCCGTGGTGACGACGTTGCGCGCGCCGAGCGCGGCAAAACGATCGGCATCGGTGTCGGATTGCGCCAGGCACACCTCGAATTTGTCGAGCAGCGCCGAGATGGTGTTGCGGGCCCGCCGCCAGCGCGGAAAGGAGCGCGGCGACATTCGTCCGTTGATCAGGACCATCGGCAGCCGGCGCGAGGCGGCCTGCAGGATCAGGTTCGGCCACAGATCGGACTCGATGAACAGCGCCAGCGACGGGCGCCAGTGATCGAGGAAGCGCGCGACATAGCGCGGCGAGTCATACGGCACATATTGATGGATGATGTCGGACGGAAAGCGCTTGGCCACGATCGCCGCCGACGTCACCGTGCCCGAGGTGAGCAGGATCCGCAGGTTCAGCGCGCGCAGCCGCTCGATCAGCGCCGCCGCCGCCAGCACCTCGCCGACGCTGGCGCCGTGAATCCATACCAGCGGGCCGTGCGGGCGCGTGCCCAGCGACAGCCCGCGTCGCTCGCCGACGCGCTCGGGATCTTCCTTGCCCTGCTTGAGGCGGCTCCTGATCAGCGCGGGCGCCAGGGGAACCATCGCAAAGGACAACTTCCGGTAGAACCGCAGCGTCATTGGCAGAGAATCAGCCAAGGCTGGCCTCCGGGCGGCCGACTTGCGCATAGGCGCGGCGGGTCGCTTCGTTGAGATAGGTCTCGACTTGCAGGCGCAGTCTTTCCATGGTCTCGGCGTCGGCGTCCGGGGGCACGTAGACGGAGTCAATACCTACCACGGCGCCGCGGCCGAAGGGCAGATTGATGGTAGTGGAATCCCAGTTTTTCAATCGGATGAAACGGCTGGTCACCATGGCAAAGGGCAGGATCGGCCGGCCCGATTCCCGCGCCAGCATGATGACGCCAAGCCCGACGACGCGCGCGCGCTTCGGCACGTCGGCGGTGGTCGCGACGTTGCAGCCCTCCGCCAACGCCTGCACCATTTCCCGGAAGGCACCGACGCCGCCTTTGCGATGGAACGCGCCGCCATGGTCGCCGGACCCCCTGATGGTGCCGATGCCGAGCCGCTCGGCCGCAATCGCGTTGAACTCGCCGTCGCGATGCTTGGAGATCAGCACCTTGGCGCGATAGCTCTCCTTGGTCTTGATGAACGGCGTCATGAAATGCTGGCCGTGCCAGAACACGAAGATCGCGGGCATCATTGGCTCGACCTGGTCGTAGATATCAACCGGGTCATAGCCGAAGCGGTTGGTCCACCAGACCAGCCGCAGATACTCGGCCGCAAGCACGCCGAGGGCGCGCTGAACCCATTGGCTGCGCAGCAGGTCGCGGAAGAACCGTTTCAACGTGAAGACTTGTCTTGATCCGGATCGAGCAGCCGGTGCAGGTGGACGATGAAGTAACGCATCTGGGCGTTGTCGACCGTCATCTGCGCCTTGGACTTCCAGGCCGCATAGGCGGTGGCGTAATTGGGGAATACGCCGACGATGTCCACCTTGTCGAGATCCTTGAAGGTGACGTGTTTGAGATCGACCAGTTCGCCACCGAGAACGAGGTGAAGCAGCTGCGGCAGGGCAGTGTCAGTCATGTCGAGACTTTCCTAGATGGAGTGCCCGGCAAGGCGGTGATGTCATTGCGCGCGGGAGGAGGTTCAAGGCAACGGGCGGTTCTTGAAATGGCCGACAATGCGCGCATGACGATCGCGTCCCGCTGCCACCAGCACCCCGTGCACCACGTCCCGGCGATTGTAAACAATCGCATCCCCCGAGAGCGCGGTCATCCTACCATTCGCTTCCTGCACGATCAAATTCGCCGCCGCAAGATCCCAATCGCGGCTCTGCCCGCCGGCGAAGGCGGCATCCAGTTCGCCATGCGCGACGCGACACAGCCGCAGCGCCAGCGAGCCGATGCGCGGATGCAGCGAGATTTCTTCCGCCGAGGGGCTGAGACGCTGCACCAGCGGCTTGGGACCGGCCATGCGGGAAAAATCGAGGTCGTCGCCGCCGCTCGCCTGCACGCGCCGCTCGTTGCGCGAGGCGCCTTGTCCGCGCGCGGCAAAGAAGAATTCGTCGCTGGCCGGCGCATAGACCGCGGCCAATACCGGCGCCCCGTCCTCCACCAGCGCAGCGCAGACGCACCAGTCGTCGCGGCCGGCCAGATAGGAACGCGTGCCGTCGATAGGATCGACGATCCAGGTGTATTTCTTGCCGAGGCGCGATTCGTCGTCGGCACTTTCTTCCGAGAGCCAGCCATGGCCGGGCGCAGCCTCGCGCAGCCGCTTTTCAAGCAGGTCGTTGACGGCGATGTCGGCTTCGGAGACCGGCGACGACGTTCCCTTGACCCAGTTCTTCAGCTCGGTGCGGAACATCGATTTCGCCAGCAGGCCGGCTTCCCGCACCGTTTCCGCCAGCAGCGCGGCGTCGCGCGCCAGCGCATTGTCGCGCAGTTCAACGGCCGCCAAGGGTCAACCCTTCGATGCGCAGCGTCGGCGCGTTGATGCCGTAGCGGAATTCCAGATCGTTTGCCGGCGTGAGCGACCTGAAGATGTCGAACAGATGGCCGGCGAGGGTCACCTCGCTGACGGGATAGGTGATCTCGCCGTTCTCGATCCAGAAGCCGGAGGCACCGCGGCTGTAATCGCCGGTGACGTTGTTGACGCCGGAGCCGATCAGGTCGGTGACGTAAAAACCCTGGCTGATGTCGGAGATCAGCTCCTTCGGAGACGCGCTGCCCGCTTCCAGGTGCAGATTGTAGGCGCCCGGCGACGGCGACGACGACACGCCGCGATGGGCATGCCCGGTCGTGGTCATGCCGAGTTCGCGCGCGGTGGCGCAATCGAGCAGCCACGAGGTCAGCACGCCCTGATCGATGATGGCGAGCTTCTTCACCTTGACGCCCTCGGCGTCGAAGGTCTGCGAGCGCAGGCCGCGCACGCGCAGCGGATCGTCGACGATGCGGATGCTGTCCGCGAACAGCTTCTGGCCGAGCTTGTCCTTGAGGAAGGAGGTCTTGCGCGCGACCGACGTGCCGTTGACGGCGCCGACCAGATGGCCGATCAGCGAACCGGCGACACGGGGGTCGTACACCACGGGCACCTTGCAGGTCTCGACCTTGCGCGGGTTGGCGCGGGCCACGGCCCGCTCAGCGGCCTTGCGGCCGACGCTTTCGGGCGTGGCGAGATCGCTCGCATGCAGCGCCGACGTGTAGTCGTAGTCGCGCTCCATGCCGGTGCCTTCGCCGGAAATCGCGGTCATCGAGATGCCATGGCTGGAGCGCAGGTAGGAGCCATGGAAGCCGGTCGAGGTCACCAGCACCATGCCGCCGACGCCCGAAGAGGCCGACGCGCCGCCGGATTTGGTCACACCCTTCACGGCAAGACCCGCGGCCTCGGCCTGCTGCGCGCGGCGTTCCAGCTCGGCGGTTGTGGGAATTTCGGGATCGAGCAGATCGAGCTCGGGAAAGTCGCGCGCAAGCAGCGCGGGATCGGCCAGCCCGACATACTTGTCTTCGGGCGCGACACGAGCCATCGCCACCGCGCGCTCGGCGAGCTTGGCGATGCCGTCACCTCTGGTGTCGTTGGTGGAGACCACGGCCTGGCGGCGGCCGACCAGTACGCGCAGGCCGACATCGTCGCCCTCGGACCGCTCGGATTCCTCGACATGGCCGTCGCGCACCTCGACGTTCTGCGAGACGCCGCGCATCGCCACCGCGTCGGCTGCGTCCGCCCCGGCGCGCCTGGCGGCCTCGACCAGGCGCTGGGCGAGCGCCGACAGCGGCGATTGATCGAACAGGCCGCTCGCGGCGCTGTCAGGCGAAAGCTTCGAAGCAACCGATGGTGAAGAGATCACGAACAAAATTCCCGGGATTTTAGGGGCCGCGAATGCGCCCCCGCAGATGGCTGAGATGTGCCTGATTCACAGGGACTTCAAGCATTTTGCGCCGGCAAAAGCCATCAATTTCGCAGGCCCCGCGCAAGGTCTCGTCAATCATGCGAGCCAAGGTGTTGTCAATCATGTGCCCAGAAGAGCGGCCCTTGAGACACGATTAACCAGCCTTTTTAAGCGGAAACGGCAGCCGCTGTGGCAAGCTCCCACGCATCGACCGGGAAGATAATCCCGGCGGGGAGTTAGCAGGCCGTGAGGCGTCAAACATCAACAAGCGGGACCAATCCCGCCGGGTCGAGCCGCGCCATGCGGCTCGACCCTCTTTCTCTTCCGCTCCGCTTCGATGCGCGCGACGTCCGCGCCGACGGCGGCGTGCGGCAGGTCGAAATTCACCGCGAGCGTGTCGTGCTGCGCCGGGCCGTGCGGGGCATGCGGATGGCGGTCAACGTTCGCGTTTCCGACTTCATCGGCATCGGACTGCGCGGCCTCGACACCGAGGCACAGATGCTGGCACTGATCCACCGCGATCCTTCGCTGACCATTCCGCTTGCCATCAGCGCCGACCGCGAGGAACTCGACACGGCGTCGGCGATGTGGAGCGAGATCTTCGGACTGCCGCAGCTGCCGGAAGAAAAGCGCCGCGAGCCTGCCGCGCGACGGCGGCGCCGCAATGTCATCAGCAAGCGCCGTCCGCGATTTCTGATGCGCCGCCGCGCCGGCGATACAGCGCGCGAATTGCCGGTCTATCGCGGCGAACGCGAGATCATCGCGCGCCATTGACCGTGGCGGTTGCGGGCGCAAGACAAGCGCCTGCGAGACTCCAGCCGCGTTCGCGAGGTCACCATGCCGGCCCATGTCTGGCTGTACGTCTTTCATCCGGTCTGGGTCACATTGCTCGCGCTGACCGCGCTTGCGCTGCTGCTGTGGCGGACCGGGCTCTGGGCTCGCTTCCGTATTCACATCGTCGTCGCCCTGCTGGCGGCCTACGCCTTCGACGCGGCCCTCGCGCTGCCGCGCATCCTGTTCGCGCACAGCCTGCCGAACGGACCCGTCATCACGGAGCACCCTCCGCTGCCCCGGCGCATCGTGCTGGTCGGCGTGCCCTGCTTCGCCAAGTGCCACGACTGGCTGATTTCCGGCGCAGTGGAAGAGATCGTCGCGGTGAAGCCGGCGCGTCCCGAAGCGGGCGGCACCGTAACGACAGCCGAACGCTATCGTGCCGCCTGGGTCCAGCCGAAGACCTGCCCTCGCGAACGCGCGAAGGCGAATTTGCTGTCCAGCGGTTTGCAGCAGGAAACCGGCTACTGCCCGCTGGTGGATTCCACGGAGGTTCCGACCGAAGGAATCTTCCTGGTCGGGGAATCCATGGTCGTCACCGCCCGCGAACCGGCGCGCGATTATGCTCCGACTTATCTGACCAGGGCCCCGTCCGGGCCCATGATTCACTTCGAGGGATTCGAGGTGCAGGAGCGCAGCGGTGCAGGCATTCGGCTGATGGCGTCGGCCTATGCGTACACGGCACCGGGGCTGCTCGGCCTGCCGCCGCTGATCGGATGCTGGTACCGGCCTGACAACGTCATCTGGGTCATGCCGGCTGGAGACACCGGGTGCGGCCTGTGGCGCTGGTTCACCGCTGGCGGCAAGGAATCCGGCACGGATCGTCCGGGCTGGCTGTTCGAACAGGTGTTCGCGGCGCCGGATCGTCCCATCGTGCCGCCGGTCGGACGACCGGCGATCCTCAATCCGGCGCGTTAAGCCAGGCTCCCGCACGAGCGCCCGCGGAAAACGCGCCCCGGCGCGACCGAGGCGAGCCGCCCTATCCGCCCGGGATCTTCACGACCGCGACCTCGATCGCCGAGAAATAGGCGGCGAGGTCGTCGATGTCCTGATCGGACAGAGACGGCGCCACCACGCTCATCGCGTCGTTCTTGCGGATGCCGTCCTTGAACGCGTGCAACTGCGTGACGAGATAGGGCTCGGTCTGTCCGGCGATGTTCGGCGCGTCCGGTACCTTGGAAAGCCCGTCGAGGCCGTGACATGCCTGGCACATCATCGCCTTGGCACGGCCGGCCTTGACGTCACCCGCCTCGAGACGGTCCGCGGCAACGACACAGATCGGCACCAGCAGGCCGAATGCAAGCCACGCCCTCCCGAAGCGACCAACCATCAGAGCCATTTCCTCGCAAGCGTTTCACGCAATGAAACGCGGCGGCCCCGCGCACGGTGCCGCCGCGCCGACGACAGGTTATTTACCGTCGTACCAGATCCGGTAGAGCGCGCCCACGAGATCGTCGGAGACGAGCAGCGAACCATCGGCGAGTTGCGCCACGTCGACAGGACGGCCCAGATAATAGCCGTTGTCGTTCCAGCCCTCGGCGAACGGCTCGGACTTGCCGGCAACGTGGCCATCTTCCTTCAGGTAGGTCACCATCACCCTGGCGCCGACCGGCACAGTTCGATTCCATGAACCGTGCTGGGTGGAAAAGATCGCGCCCTGGTATTTCTTCGGGAACATGTTGCCGGTGTAGAACACCAGACCGAGGTCGGCTGCGTGCGCAGCCTGCTCGACTTCCGGGAACACGACGTTGGCGGGCGGAGTGTCATTCTTGTATTCATTGGTGCGGACCTTGCCACCGCCATACCAGGGGAAGCCGAAATCCTGGCCGGCACTGGCGATCCGGTTCAATTCCCCCGGAGGCTGCTCGTCGCCCATGCCGTCGACCTGATTGTCGTTGGTCCACAGCGCCCTGTCCTTTGGATTGAAATCCATGCCGACGGGATTGCGCAAGCCGACAGCGTAGACCTCGCGATTCTTGCCGTCGCGATCCATGCGGATGATGCCGCCGATCCCGAGCTTGCGATAGAGATCGAACTTCTCCTTGGCGGGGACGTTGTAGGGTTGGCCGAGCTGGATGTAGAGCTTGTTGTCCGGCCCGACGCGGCAGGTGCGCGCCGTATGGTTGTAGCTCTCCTCGGATTTCGGAATCAGCTCGCCCTCGGCAACGACGACGCTCGCGACCACGTCCGGGCTCTCGTAGAAGAATTCGGCGGCCGGATATTCCAGCACCCGGTTTTGCTCGGCGATGTAGAGGAAGCCGTCCTTCGAGAAGCAGCCGCCGTTGGGAATTTTCTTCGGCAGGGTCGGCGCGAATTCCTTGACCTCGTCCCCAACGCCGCCGCGCGTGCGGTCAGTGACGACCCAGACCTTCGACTTGCGCGTGCCGACGAAGGTGGCGACGCCCTGCGGGCCGACCGCGATATGACGGGCGTCAGGAACGAAGGCGTAGAGCGAGATATGGAAGCCCGGCGGAAGCTTGACCTTCGCCAGGTTCTGCTTGACCTGTTCGGCCTTCGGACCGCCCTGCGGTATCGCCGGCCAATCCGCAACTATGCCGCTCGACTTCATCGCGCCCAACGTCTCGAGCACGCTCGGCGCCGGCGCGGCCGGCTGGGCGAGCGCCGGCAATGGCGCCAGCGCCAATACAGCCATCGTCACTTGCAAGTGAAGTTTCATCGATGCCTCCCTTTGGATGCCGCCGATTCTAACGGGCGATCACCCGCTGTCGGGGCAACGCGAACAGAATGCGCCAATCGAAACGATTGTCAAACATGCCGGCGTAGTCGCAGTGCACACGACATGACTCCGGGGATCATCGATCGTGTGGAGCGCCGCCCACAATCGCGCGCATTCCACATTTGCTCATTGTCCTGAAACGAATTTTTTCCGCGAGGGACGATTGCATCGGAAATTGGGCAGGAATGGTTCCCACATCTCGCAAGAATTCAACGCGTGCTTGCGCGACGCACATCGAAGCCCTACCCTCGCCTTCCGCGGCAATCGTGCCGCAGCGCTTGGGAGATCGCAGATGGCGTGGAGAAAGCCGCAAATCGTCGAAGTGCCGGTCGGAATGGAAATCAACATGTACGCCTGCGCGGCGCGCAAATAGACCGTACAATGCCAACGCGGATCCATGGACGCCGTGGCGCCCGCGGATCCGCGATGCCGCCAACCGCCGCTCATCCGAACTGCCCGATCAGGAAGCGCGCATCGCTGCGTCGATCAGCAGTCCCGCAAACAGCAAGAGCCCGGCATCGCGGTTCGACCAGAACAATTTAAGGCACAGCACGGAATTGCCGATCTCCAGCCGGACGATCTGCCACGCCAGATGCACGGCAAAGGCCGCAAGGCCAAGCCACGCCGGCCAGCGCGCGGCGGCAAGCCATAGCGCAACGCCGATCAGCACCACCGCCAGCCCATAGAAGATCACCAGCGCCGGCTTCGTCTTCTCGCCGAACAGGCGCGCGGTGGACTTGATGCCGATCAGCGCGTCGTCCTCGGCGTCCTGATGCGCGTAGATCGTGTCATAGCCGATCACCCAGGCGATCGAGCCGGCGTAGAGCACGAGCGCCGTCAGATCGAGGCGGCCGAACTCCGCCGCAAAGCCCATCAGCGCGCCCCAGGAGAAGGCGAGCCCCAGCACGACCTGAGGCCACCAGGTGATGCGCTTCATGAAGGGATAGATTGCGACGATCAGAAGTGACGCAATGCCGGTGAAGATCGCAAAGCGGTTGAATTGCAGAAGGACCGCAAGACCGATCAGCGCCTGCAGCACCAGGAAGACAAAGGCCCGGGTGACGCTGACCTGGCCGGCCGGGATCGGACGCGAGCGCGTGCGTTCGACCCTGGCATCGAGATCGCGATCGGTGATGTCGTTCCAGGTACAACCCGCGCCGCGCATGACGAAGGCACCGATAAAGAACAGCACGACGGTGAGCGGCAACGAGGAGACGTGGCCCGAGATCCCGGCGGCGAGCGCGGCCGACCACCAGCACGGCATCAAGAGCAGCCATGATCCGATCGGCCTGTCGAAGCGGGAGAGGCGGAGGTAGGGCCGCAACCAGAAGGGAGCGCGGGTGTCGACCCAGTTGCCGGTCGAATCGGCGACGCGCGCGCCGCCGCCGCTCATCGCGACAGCACGTTGCCGTTCAGCGTATCGAACGTACTGCCGCCCTTCTTGGCCACGGCTTCAGGAGCCTGCACCGAACCGAGCGCTTCGGACAGGCTCGGGGTTGCGGCCGCCCTCTGCTGCTGCATCTGCTGCGCCACGCCGCAGACCTTCTCGCGCAGCGCTTCGGTGTTCTTGTGCCCGGCCCTGAGCTGGTCGCCGATCTGCTGCGGGATTCCGCATTTCTGCGCGTTGGCCTCGATGTATTTGATCATCTTGACCTCGGCCTGGCCGAAATTGCCGATCAGCTTGCACGCCTCGTCCGGCGAGGCCTTGCGGTCGCTCGCGGCCTTGATCATCTTGCCGCGCTTCTCGGCTTCCTCGCGCAACGGGACGAAGCCCTTCATGCAGGCATCCGACGCGCCAGCGGTCGGCCCCTGAGGCGGACCGAAGCCGGCCCCCTGCATGGGAGCCGCACCCTGCGACGGAAACGGGCTCGCCACCGGCGCGCCGCCGCCCGCGGGCGGGAACGGCGAGGCCTGCGCCGGCGCACCATTGACCGGCGGGAAAGGCGATGAATTGGCGGGCTGCGCGGCCTGGTTCGGCAGTGGCGCGGGGAAGGCGCCCTGCGCGCCGGCCTGCCCGGCATGAAGGGCGACGACGGCGACAGTGAGCGGCGCAATCAGGCGACGGATGATCAAGGGTGTCTCTCCGGCAAGGTCCAAAGTCAAAGGTCCAAGGGCCCCAACGTCTTCCGATCGAAGCGATTCCGATGAGTGGCTTTTTACGATCCCAGCCGGGTCTTAACAACCCACGGATTGGGGCAACAGCGCGGCATGTGATCACAAAATTTGCCCCGGATTCTCATCATTTCAGCTAAAACCGGCCGCCATTCACGAATGTTAACGAATGCCCCAGCAGGATTTCCGCAGTCCCCGCCTGTTTGTCGATGCCACGCTGTCCGCCGGCGCGGCCGTCGCGCTCGACCGCGACCAGACGAATTATCTCGGCAATGTGCTGCGGCTTTCCAGCGGCGCGTCGATCCTTGCTTTCAACGGCCGCGACGGCGAATGGCAGGCGGAGATTGGCGGGCGCAAGCGGCCCGAGAGCCTGACCATCGTCAGGCAGACGCGGCCGCAGGATCATCTCGGCGACGTGAACTACGTGTTCGCACTGCTGAAACACGCGCGGCTCGACTACGTCGTGCAGAAGGCGGTCGAGATGGGCGCTGCGAAACTGCAGCCGGTGACCACGCGCTTCACCCAGGTGTCGCGCGTCAATCTCGATCGCATGAGCGCCAATGTGATCGAGGCGGCCGAGCAATGCGGCATTCTGAGTCTTGCCGCTGTCGCAGCGCCCGTTGCGCTGGAGCGTTACCTCGGCGAGCGTGACGCAGCGCGGCTTCTGATTTTCTGTGACGAGGCCGCCGAGATCGCCGACCCCCTCGCCGCGATCAAGGCGTCCCGGACCGATGGCGCCGGGATCGACGTGCTGATCGGCCCTGAGGGCGGCTTTGCCGCCGAGGAGCGCGACCTCCTCCTGCGTCAGCCACATCTGCTGCGGCTGTGCCTGGGACCGCGCATCCTGCGGGCGGATACCGCTGGCGTCGCCGCGCTGGCGCTGGTACAGGCCGCCCTGGGCGATTGGCGTGCGGCTGGTTAACAGGCCGGTAAACGCACCACCCATTAAGCCCTTTGCCCGATCCCTGTCGTATCCCGGAACAGGCCGTGCTAAGGGCTTGCCCGAAAATCCCATTTGGAACCGCTTAACCGCGCTGGAACCGACTTTTCCGGCGATCTGGACCAGTCCGATGAACGTAACCGCGCGCCCCTCCGCCGCCTGGGCGGATACCCTGCTGCAATCCTTTGCGCAGGCCGGCTACGTCCATGCCGAGCCCGACATCCTGCAGCCGGCCGATCCGTTCCTCGATCTCTCGGGCGAGGACATCCGCAAGAGCCTCTACCTGACCACGGATGCGACTGGCGAAGAGCTTTGCCTGCGACCGGACCTCACCATTCCGGTGGCGCGCGATTATCTGGCTTCGCCGCGCGCCGGCCAGGCAGCGGGCTTCTCCTATCTCGGCCCGGTGTTCCGCTATCGCAGCGGCCGGAAGAGCCAGTTCCTGCAGGCCGGCATCGAATCCTTCGGCCGGCAGGACCGCCCCGCAGCCGACGCCGAGATGCTGGCGCTGGCGCTGCAGGCTGCGGGGGCGTTCGGCGTCAAGGACGTCGAAATCCGCACCGGCGACGTCGCGCTGTTCAACGCGCTGATCGACGCGCTCGATCTCTATCCCGTCTGGCGCCGCCGCCTGATCAAGGACTTCAACCGCAAGATCAGCCTCACCGACGACATCGAACGGCTGACGCTGAAAACTGCGCCCGGCCGCAACGAATATGAGGGCGTGCTGGCAGCGCTGGCCGGCTCCGACCGCAAGGCGGCGCTGGCGCTGGTCACCGACCTGATGTCGATTGCCGGCACCACCAATGTCGGCGGACGCAGCGTAGCCGAAATCGCCGACCGTTTCCTCGAGCAGGCGACGCTGAAGGCCGGCGCGTTGCCGCGCGATGCCATCGGCATCATCAAGCGCTTCCTTGCGATTGCCGGCGAGCCGGACGGCGCGGTCAGGCAGTTGCGCGCGCTCGCCTCCGACGCGAAGCTCGACATATCGGCGGCGATCGACCAGTTCGAAAGCCGCGTCGGCTTGATGGCCAAACGCGGCATCGACACGAAGAAGACGCGCTTCTCGACCTCCTTCGGCCGTGGCCTCGACTACTACACCGGCTTCGAGTTCGAACTGCACCACACGGGTAACGGCGCCGAGCCCCTGGTGGCCGGCGGACGCTATGACGGGCTGATGACCCAGCTCGGCTCGCGCGAGCCGATCCCGGCGGTCGGCTTCTCGATCTGGATCGACGCGCTGTTGAAGGCCGGCAAGAACGGGGGCAAGGCATGACCGCCCCGTTCGTATTGGCGGTCCCCTCCAAGGGACGCCTGCAGGAGAACGCCGAAGCGTTCTTCACGCGCGCCGGCCTGATGCTGGCGAAACCGGGCGGCGCGCGCGACTATCGCGGCACCATTTCCGGGCTCGACAATGTCGAGATCGCCTATCTCTCGGCAAGCGAGATCGCGGCCAATCTGGCGCGCGGCGCCGTGCATCTTGGCGTCACCGGCGAGGATCTGGTGCGCGAGAGCATTCCCGACGCCGACAAGCGCGTGCTGTTGATCGACGGCCTCGGCTTCGGTGCGGCCAATGTCGTGGTCGCCGTGCCCCAGGCCTGGATCGACGTGCGCACCATGGCCGACCTCGATGACGTCACCACCGGCTTCCGCGCCCAGCATAACCGCCGGATGCGGGTGGCGACCAAGTACATCAATCTCACGCGCAACTTCTTTGCCGCGCACGGGATCGTCGACTACCGCATCGTGGAGAGCGCCGGCGCCACCGAAGGCGCG
>JAXMDE010000014.1:0-103318 GCA_046349015.1 Bradyrhizobium sp.
ACCGCTGGGCAATGAATTCGATGCCGACATGCTGGCGCGCGCCTGTCGCGGCAAGAAGACCAGTCTCAAGGCGGCGCTGCTCGACCAGCGCGTCGTGGCGGGACTTGGCAACATCTATGTCTGCGAGGCGCTCTATCGCGCGCATCTCTCGCCGCGACGACTTGCTGCCACGCTCTCCACCAGGAAGGGCGAGACCACCGATCAGGCGCGGCGGCTGGTGCAGGAAATCCACACCGTGCTGAACCAGGCGATCGATGCCGGCGGCTCGTCGCTGCGCGACCATCGCCAGACTTCGGGCGAACTCGGCTATTTCCAGCACTCCTTCCAGGTCTACGACCGCGAAGGCGCAAAATGCCTGACCAAGCGCTGCGGCGGCACCGTCCGCCGCTTCAATCAGAACGGCCGCTCGACCTTCTGGTGCCCGAAGTGCCAGAAATAGCCCATTGGAAACTCCCGTCATCCAGACGCAACGCCTGATCCTGCTACGACCGCGAAAATTCTGCCTGTTCGCTAGTTCACGGAGTATGCCGCCGCGAGGAAAATCGCCGATGGCTTGACCGCGCCTGCCGAGCCAGGGAACATTGCCGCCACCGCTCCACAGAACGAGACAACAATTGGCGATGGCTGGAAATTGGCGCGACCGCACGGCGACCGTCTTTCAATGTGAAAAGCACCCGGCGACTTCCAGCCGCGGCATGGTGGTGAGCAATCATCCGCTGGCCTCGGCTGCGGGCGCCGAAATGCTCGCCGCCGGCGGCAATGCGGTGGATGCCGCGATCGCGACGCTGTTTGCGCTGACGGTGGTCGAGCCGATGATGGTCGGCATCATCGGCGGTGGCATGGCGCATATCCGTCTTGCCGACGGCAGCCATCGCTTCATCGACGGACAGAGCACGGTGCCGCTGGCGGTGCAGCCCGATACCTACAAATCGAAGCCGGGCTCGCCGCATGACGTGTTCGACACGGTCGATGACGAGAACCTCAACGGACCGAAGGCGGTCGCTGTCCCGGGCTCGCTGAAAGCCTGGTGCGAGACGCTGGCGCGCTTCGGCACCATGAGCCTTGCCGACGTGATGCAGCCTGCGATCAAGCACGCCTCCCGCGGTTTTGCCGCGACGCCCTATTTGCACGAGTGCATCCGCGATGGCGCCGCGGTCATGCTCAGGGACAAGCCGATCTCGGCCATCTATCTGCCCAGGGGCGAGCCGCTGAAACCCGGCGAACGCGTGGTGCAGTCGGAATACGCGGAGACGCTGGCTTATATCGCACAGCACGGTCCGGACGCGCTGTACAAAGGTCCGCTCGGCGATGTCCTCGTCGATTACATGAAGGCCAGGGGCGGCTTCGTCGCGCATGAGGATTTGCGTGCCTACAAGACCGTCGAGCGGCAACCGATCCGGGCCGATTATCGCGGCTGGCAGATCATGGGTCCGCCGCCGCCCGCCGCCTCCGGGGTCCACATCGCGCAGATGTTGAATATCCTCGAAGGTTACGACATCGCCTCGCTCGGCTTCGGCAGCGTGCAGACCATTCACTATCTGGCGGAAGTGATGAAGATTGCCTTTGCCGATCGCGAGGCGGCGAGCGGCGATCCAGCCTATATCAAAGTGCCGGTGGAACGGCTGACGTCGAAGGCCTATGCCGATGAACGCCGCCGCGCCATCGACGACGGCAGGGCGCAAGCCTGGAGCGCCGGCGTCTCGCAGCTGGAAAGCGCGCACACGACGCACATGACGGCGGCTGATGGGTTCGGCAATGTGGTTGCGACCACGCAGACCATCAACAATCTGTTCGGCGCAAAAATCCTGATTCCCGGGCTCGGCACCATCCCGAACAACTACATGAATCTCTACGATCCCCGGCCGGGCCACGCGCTGTCGCTGGCGCCCGGCAAGCGCGTCACCACCTCGATGTCGCCCATGATTGCGCTGCGCGACGGCAAGCTGCGCTATGCACTCGGCCTGCCCGGAGGCAAACGTATCTTTCCGAGCGCAATGCAGGCGCTGGTCAACCTGATCGACCACGGCATGACCCTGCAGGAGGCGGTGGAGGCGCCGCGGGTCTGGACCGAAGGCAATGCGCTGGAGGTGGAGCCGGCGGTGCCGGAGAGCGTGCGCGCAAAACTCACCGCGATGGGCCACAAGGTGGTGGCGATGTCCACGGTCGGCGGCGGCATGAACGGCATCGCGTTCGACGAGGATGGCTGCTTGAGCGGCGCTGCCTGCTGGCGTGCCGACGGCACGCCGATCGGCATGTCCGGCGGACTCGCGCGCGCCGGCGTGCGGTTCGGCCTGCGGTAGCTACGTCATCACCTGCGCCAGGCGATCCACCGTCCGGCCGCAACGATCATGGACGTCCTGAATTTCCAGGCCCCGTGAAATCGGCCGCCGCGCGTGCGAGCAGGTCGACGGCGCCCGCATCGCTGGTTGACGGTCCTTTCACCTTGACGTCGATCGTTACCGGCTTCCACTCGCCTTCCGACACCGCGAAGTCGAGCTGGTAGCTCAGGCGCGACGGGGTAGTGTCGAAATAGCCGCGCAGCATCAGTTCGGCCCGGCTGTTGATCTCCGCCTTGCGCGAGACCACGATCGGCATCGCGGCGATGGCGTCGATATGGTGTCCGGCAAACGATTGGAACGCCTCTTTCAGCAGATCGGCGGTGAAGCGGTCGCGAAACGGCTTGGCCATCTTGGCGAACAGGACGTCGTAATTGGCGGTGAGGTTGGCGTCGTTGAGGGTCAAGAGGGTAGTCTTCACCATCACTTCCTCGACCTTCGGCGTCGGCAGCATCCCGGTCTGGCCAGGGGCAAGGCCGCTGATGGCGATGGCCAAGGCGATCGTCGCGGCGAATGTGAGGCGGTTCTTCATGATCGAAGCCCTGTCGAGTTCCATATGAAGTTGGTGGCCGGTCGAGCCCCGATGTCGTTGATCTGCATCAAGCGAGGCGGCCGGTCCGCCGGGACCGGCTACTTCCGCACGCAGATCACGCGGACGACGGAGGCCTTGGCGTCCGTCGAAATGCCCGCAGCGTTGACGCCGTTCGCTTTCAGGAAATCGCGTACGGCATCCGCCGGCACCAACGCCGCTTGCGGCAACGCGTTGTTGGCGGGGCCCGCGACCAGCACCGGCTTGAGCTGCGCAAGACCGGCAAACTTGCCGTCGGCGTCGATTGCCGCAGCGCCCGAGAAGCCGATCGCCGGAGCGGGCGTCAGATCGGTGCCGTTGACGGATGCCTTCACGCTGCTGACGGCACCGCCGCCGCCCTGGCTTTGCGGATCGGCGATGCCCGTCAGGTCCAGCGCGGTCTTGCCGCCACCGCCGGCGAGGTTCAACGGCTTCAGTCCGCGGGCGCCGTAGATGCGCAGCAGCGCGAGATCGCGATCCCTGTCCTCGGCGACGCGGTCGGCATGGCCGAAGCCGGGGATGACGATGGCGATGCAGGCATCGAGCAATTGTCGGTCGGTGACGATGCTGCCGTCCTCGGCGACGACAATGCCGGTGCCGTATTCCACGGTCTTGCGCGGCGGCGGTCCCGCTTGCGGCCCGCCCGGGAACGCCGTGAAGGCGCTCGACATCGCGATCACGACCGGCTCGACGGTGTTTTCGACCGCCTGGTCGTACAGGATGGTCATGATGCGGACTTCGTCGCCCTTGAAGGTGCCGCGCAGGTAGAATTTCTTCAGGCCCTGCAGCCCCGACAGCACGAAGAAGTCGGGCTTGACGACGTTGTAGTCGACGGCGCGGCCATTTGCCTTCTTCTCCTGTTCGGCGAGCTTTGCGGTAGACGGATTTGCTTCCTTGCGCCGGGTCAGCGTGATCTGCACCGTGCCGGTCGGCGAGGTCCACTTGCTGCCATTGGCGTCGCTGGTCTGCTGTGGCACGAGTTTTGTCGGGATGCCGAGCCGCACGCCGGTGCCGGAGTCAGTCACGATCTTCCAGCCGACACTTTCCTGCCGCTTCCTGGCGGTGTCGGCCAGGGCGCCCCGCTCCTGCGGATTGAGCACGCCGGTCTGCCGCGCGCCGCGGCTCTTCTGGAATTCCTTGATGGCGTTGACCATGCGCTCGCTGACTTCGCCCGTGATCGCGCCGTTATATTCGCCGACCCAGGCGAGGTCCGACTGCAACGCCAGCCGCTCGGCCTGCGCCATGGCGTTGGCGGTATCGGCCGGGGTTTGCACGCCCGGTGGCCGGATCGTGGTGGTCTGGACCGGCTTCGGCTTGGCGCCCGCGGAAGAAGGGGGCTGGATCTGGGCAAAGACCTTTTCACTGGCAGCGCCGCCCACGGCGACGACCAACAATGTTGCCGACAGCACCGCTCTCATGACAAATCCCGGGATTGCAGCTATTGCCGATTATGCACATCTGCTTGGTCAGCAACAACCGGCCACCGGTTCAGGCCCCGGGACCTCATCCTGAGGAGCGGCGTCAGCCGCGTCTCGAAGGATGGCCGCAGGGAGAGTGGGGCCTTCATGGTTCGAGACGGCGCCACGCGCCTCCTCACCATGAGGGGAAAGAGAGCGAAATGCTGAGCGACAAGGAACTCGAACGCTATGCGCGCCACATCGTGCTGCGCGAGGTCGGCGGCCCCGGCCAGGCGGCGCTGAAGGAGGCGTCCGTGCTGGTGATCGGTGCGGGCGGGCTCGGCGCGCCGGCCCTGATGTACCTCGCCGCGGCCGGTGTCGGCACGCTCGGCGTGGTCGATGACGACAAGGTGTCGCTCTCCAACCTGCAGCGCCAGATTATCCACACCACGCCCGAAATCGGCCGGCTCAAGGTCGACAGTGCCGCCGAGCAGATTCGCGCCCTCAATCCGCATGTGCTGTTCGAGTCCCATGCCGTGCGGCTGGACGCCGGTAACGCGATGAGCATCGTCGGCGGTTACGATCTCGTGCTCGACGGCTCCGATAATTTCGAGACGCGCTATCTCGTCTCCGACGCGTGCTATCTGGCGGCCAAGCCGCTGATCACGGCGGCGCTCGGCATGTTCGACGGCTCGCTGACCACCATCCGTGCCCATGAACGCAACGCCGACGGCGAGCTCAACCCCACCTATCGCTGCCTGTTCCCGGAGCCGCCGCCCGCGGGCACTGTGCCGACCTGCGCCGAAGCCGGCGTGATGGGCGCGCTCGCGGGCGTCCTGGGCTCGATGATGGCGATGGAGGCGATTCGCGAGATCGTCGGCTTCGGCGAAGGTCTGGTCGGTCGCCTGGTGATGATCGATGCGCTGTCGATGCGTTTCGAGACGCTGCGCTACAAGCGCGACCCGCAAAATCCGCTCAATGGCGACGCGCCTGTCATTACCGATCTGAGCGGGTATCGCTAGGACGTCATCCATTGATCAGATTCCGGGGTGTCCGCTTCCCTCGGGTCAAGCGGACGTGACCATGATCTGTCGGGAAGGTCTGCAAATGACCCGGAGCAGACGTCAGGATGTGCCCATCGGCGTCGTCGCCGGCTGGGGTTGCGCGGCGCATAGCGGGGGAGAAGCGAGCACCTCGCTCGCCAAGTCACGTGCGCAATAGATTCTGCGAACCGCACACGCGTCGGCTCAGATTGTCCCTGCGCGAGCGCTGGTGGTGTGATTTTTCAGAAAACTGTCGAGGCGCGAGCGCGCCTGCGCGACAAGGTCATTACAAACCAACATAACTTGCTTTGCAAGCGCCTTTTGGCCCGTGCGATCTGACGCCGTCTCAACAGGAGGGCGCCATGGACACGACATCCGAGAACCAAGCAGCGACCAACCAGCACCATATCTTGCCGCACCGCGTCATGTGGCGCGGGATTTTCCTGGGCCGGTTCCTTGAAGCTGTCGCGGCCTGGCGTCTGCGCCGCCGACAATGTGCCCAGCTGCACGCCCTGGACGATCACACGCTGAAGGACATCGGCGTCAGCCGCTGGGAGATCGACAGCATCGTCAACTCGCCGAATCGAGATGACTCCGGCCGCGTCTACTGAGGCAGCTTGTGGCCCGAAGCGGACATGCTTGAAGAAGACTCTCTTCGATGTCCGCTTATGACCCGAAACGGAAGTCATGTTTCGGATAGGCCGGTCCAAACCCCATAGAAGACAAACTCAACGTGAGCGCCTGTATCCCATCGAACTGGTCAACTAGTCGCTGCTACGCGGCGCAGGCCCCACAAGAGGAACAATGATGCCGCAATAATTGCGAGGCCGACCAAAACGAAGCCTCCGGTCACAAGAGCTTCCTGCCAGAATGCCGCGCCGTGGCCCGCGCCTGTTATCGGTGAGAGCGCTGCGGTTCCAAGAATAGCAGCGACTGTTGTCACGGCCCAGTTACCGTACGTCCCGGCAAGCAATGCCCAAAAGGCCATTAAACTCGCACGCGGCGACAGCCGCACCTCTGCCCAGATCGCTCCAACGGCGAGCAAGAATGTCCCGTTCATAACGCCCTCAAGGTGCGCCGCCAAAGCCATTCGCAAATTCGCGAAGTGCTGCTGGGCCAAGCCGGTTAAAAGGCCGATTAAGAACAAAGCTATCCCGTGCCAGAGCAGCCGCTTCCGATATCCCATTGCCCAGAGTCCCTTTGAGCCGCAAGATCATGCAATTGAGTGACCCCGAGTATAGGTTACCGGTTGGCCGGCATCTCCCTTCTTCGCTCGCGTCACGCAAAGAATGGATGCGGCGCCCCTTTCTCACCCTGCCTCTCCATTACCGAGATGCAGGTCCGTATCTCGTCGTCAGACATGTTCAGGCCAAACTCTCCACGCAGCACCGATCTGAATTCGACTTCATCCTTCAAGTGCCGACGTTCGGCCTCGCCTGTCGCGTGTCGCACAGTCAGACGCGCATTGAACATCGTAATGCGTGTCCTATTGGGGCCGGGCTTCGCAGCTATGATGTTACTTTGGTACGGCGCATCAGGGTGTGTACCGGTGTACCAGTTCGTAATCTCATACTCTCCGTCGTATCGCGGGTAAGGAATAACGCGATAAATGTGCTCCCATGTATCGCGCAACTTGGCTTGCAATGTGAGCTCTCCGCCGACATCGATGAAACGCATCGGCTCGTGCGGAGTGGCTTGTTCAACTCCCGCTCGAAGTAATAGAGCCGATGTGGGCGCGAGATTTCCGAAGCCCACGTCAGCCAGATATGGCCCTTCTGGCAGATCCACCTGCAAAAGCATATGGATTGCCGGGCGCGGGGCGTCGATCGCCATGCCCCGCACAACTCTGCCCTGCAGGCTGGTGATCTTGTAGCCCAATGAGCGGAGACCCTCCCGGAATAGCATGTTTTGTTCCAAGCAGTAGCCGCCGCGCCCTCCCAAAATTATTTTGCGCTGCAGTGACGTGAGGTCGAGCCTAGGCGTCCGTCCGAGCATGATGTCCAGCGACTCATATGCAATGGTATGCGAATTCGCGAAGATGAGTTGATGCAACGTGTCGAGCGTTGGCTCTCTTGGGCCCTTGTACCCGATGCGATCAAGCCAAGCCTGCTGGTCGAATGAGGATGCAGTCATCGAGGCTACCTACCACCAGAGAAACCGAAACTTGAACCTACCCAGTCACCAGAAGCGGAACAAGACGCAGGACGGGGTGTGATGTCCGTAGTTGGCCCTTAGCTGACATGACTTGGTCCAAGCCTAATGTCGGATTTCATGGACCAAGCGCACATTGCCTGCTCTGGGGGCTCCACGCATTCGGCGCACAGATGATTCAGGACGCCTCCCCAAAGCCGTCCATGCGAACGGACTGCCCCATTTCTGCTTTGCATGGGGCTGTTTCGCAGCTTTGCTTGCGGTCCCCCGCTGGGCTCAGAGCATGCCCGGCAGCACGCGGTCCGGCGGCTTGTGGTTGTCAAGGAAGGTTCGGATGTTGATGATCACCTTCTCGCCCATGTCGACGCGGCCTTCGATGGTGGCCGAGCCCATATGCGGCAATAGCGTCACCTTGCCGGCCTTGCCGAGCCGCACCAGCTTCGGGTTCACCGCCGGCTCGTGCTCGTAGACGTCGAGGCCGGCACCGCCGATGTCGCCGCTCTCGATCAGCTTGATCATCGCGTCCTCGTCGATCACCCCGCCGCGCGCGGTGTTGACGATATAGGCATCCTTGCGGAGCAGCTTGAGTCGCCGCGCGGAGAGGAGATGATAGGTCGCCGGCGTATGTGGACAGTTGACCGAGATGATGTCCATCCGCGCCAGCATCTGGTCGAGGCTTTCCCAATAGGTCGCGCCCAGCTCTTCGGCGATGTGCGGCGCCACCGGGCGGCGGTTGTGATAGTGGATCTGCAAGCCGAAGGCCCGCGCGCGGCGCGCCACCGCCTGGCCGATGCGGCCCATGCCGACGATGCCGAGGCGCTTTCCGCCGATGCGATGGCCGAGCATCCAGGTCGGCGACCAGCCCGCCCAGTTCTTGCCTTCGGTGAGGATGGAGGCGCCCTCGATCATCCGCCGCGGCACCGCCAGGATCAGCGCCATGGTCATGTCAGCGGTATCTTCGGTCAGCACCTTCGGCGTGTTGGTCACGGTGATGCCGCGGGCATGCGCCGCGGTAACGTCGATATTGTCGACGCCGTTGCCGAAATTGGCGATCAGGCGCAGCTTGCAGTCCGGCTGCTTCAGCACGGCTTCGTTGATTTCGTCGGTGACGGTCGGCACCAGCACCTCGGCGGTACACACCGCCTCGGCAATCTGCTCCGGCGTCATGGGGGTGTCGTCGAGATTGAGCTTTGCGTCGAACAGCTCGCGCATCCGGGTCTCGACGGAGTCCGGCAGCTTGCGCGTGACGACGACGAGAGGCTTTTTCTTAACCGACATTTTCCGCTCTCATGAGGCTGGGCTTAACAAAAGCCTGATGTTCAGACCTCATTAACCCGGGTGTTCGACACTGCAATCTTGCAGTGCGGTGCCCGGCATTTCCTTGGGTTCCCCGACATTTATCCCGGTTCTCCCGGGAAAATTCGGCTTCTTGGGTTCCGTCCTCTCTAGCAGAAGGCGGGGCCAAGACAAGAACCAAGGGATCGACAAGCCAGGTAACGATTTTCGCAGCTGCAGCAGGGGACTTGGGGTTCAGGCGTCAAGGACAAGCGGAGACCGGCTCAATGCGGTTGAGCCGTCGTGTTCTCGGCAGGAGACGAGTTGATGGGGTGCGGGCGTTTCGGTGCGTTGGTGGTCCTGGCGGCGGCGATGCTGGGAGCTTCGGGCAATCCCGGGCATGCGGCAAAGGATTCGGCGGCGGGCGCGAGCGGGCTGCCCATCCCGCGCTATGTCAGTCTCAAATCCGATCATGTGAATGTGCGCGCCGGCCCGACCAAGGACAATGACGTCGCCTGGGTCTATACCCGCGCGGGCCTGCCGGTGGAGATTACCGCCGAATTCGAGAACTGGCGGCGCGTGCGCGATTCCGAAGGTTCCGAAGGCTGGGTCTATCACTCCATGCTGTCCGGCCGCCGCACGGCCGTCGTCACCATGAAGAGCAAGAACGAACTCGCGCCGCTCTATGACCGCGCCGATCCGGCAAGCGCGGTTGCGGCCAAGCTGCAGGCCGGGGTGGTAGCCCAGGTGAAGAAATGTTCGAGCGGCTGGTGCCGCGTCACCGGCAACGGGTTCGACGGCTGGATCGAGCAGCAGCGCCTGTGGGGCGTCTACGAAGGCGAGAGGGTCGATTGACGCGTAGAGCGGCGCAGACGCGAACCCGAAATCTCGCAGCTCAATCTCTCAATCTCGTCATGCCCGGACTTGACCCAGGCATCCACGTCTTTCTTTACGCGGATCCAAAAACGTGGATGGCCGGGACATAGGCAGAGCAAAGCGACGCCGTTCTTCGAACGGCTATGCCCGGCCATGACAAAACTCAGATAGTTTTCGCTTGAATTCAGCGCTTCTTGCGCAGGCGCACGAGCATGTCGACGCGGGCGATCTCGTAGCCCTCGGGCACGTCGGGCATCTTCGAGAGCACGAGATGCGGGTCGGGGATGTCGACCAGCTCGTGATTGTTCTCGAGATAGAAGTGGTGGTGCGCCGTCACGTTGGTGTCGAAATAGGTCTTGGTGCCGTCGACACTGACCTGGCGAAGCAGTCCCGCATCGGTGAGCTGGTTGAGCGTGTTGTAGACGGTCGCAAGCGACACCGGAACCTTGGCCAGCGTCGCTTCCTCATAAAGCATTTCTGCAGTGAGATGGCGCGCGCCCTTGCCGAACAGCAGCCAGCCCAAAGCCATGCGCTGACGAGTGGGGCGCAATCCTGCGGCCTGCAGCATTTCGTTGACATCATGCCAGGGACAACCGGTCAGTGCCGGCTGATGGCCGGCCGGCCGTGCGGCGGTGCTCTCCGCGACGTCATTGTGGGTGCTTGCGTCGTTCATGTCCAAGGTCGGGCCCGTACTCGAACTTCCAATGTTATTGATTGGAATATAGGGGATTTGCACTAGATGCAAGTACTTCGCAACTAGAACTTGACCCGGCTTGAAGGGCGGGGCGCCCGCCGGCGTGCGGGAATTTGCCCCGGTTCCGTGCTTTGCCGCACGTAGATGCCTATGTTACAGAGCGCCGAACCGAGCCATGCGATTTCAGCAATGGCCAATGCAGGTTGCCGCAAGGCTATCGCAGTCTAGAACGGCTTGCCGGGGGGTGGTGCGTGCGTCGCCTGCGGGGTTGCCAACCCGGCCAAAACGCGCAATCGGGAATTCGAGGGGTTCTTCAGACGATGCTTAATCGGCGCAACGGCTACGAGTATGAGGATTTGCTGGCGTGCGGCCGGGGCGAGATGTTCGGTCCGGGCAATGCCCAGTTGCCGCTGCCGCCGATGCTGATGTTCGACCGCATCAGCGAGATCACCGATGCCGGCGGCGAATACGGCAAGGGCCTGGTGCGCGCCGAGCTCGACGTGAATCCGGACCTCTGGTTTTTCGGTTGCCACTTCAAGAACGATCCGGTCATGCCCGGCTGTCTGGGGTTGGACGCGTTGTGGCAGATGGTGGGTTTCTACCTTGGCTGGATCGGCGGCGAGGGCCGTGGCCGCGCGCTGGGGCTGAGCGAGCTGAAGTTTTCCGGCCAGGTGCTGCCCCACGCCAGGAAAGTCGTCTATCAGACCGACATCAAGCGCGTGATGCGTGGAAAGCTGGTGCTGGGCATCGCCGATGGGTGGCTTTCCATGGACGGCGAGACTATCTATCGCGCGAAAGATCTGAAGGTCGGACTGTTCAAGCAGGGCACGCAGCCCGGCAATTGAACTTATCTTCAAGCCATCACATACAAAGACGAACGGACAGGCGAGGCGAACATGAGGCGGGTTGTCATCACGGGGATGGGCATTGTCTCGTCCATCGGAAACAACACCCAGGAAGTGCTGTCGAGCCTGCATGAGGCCAAGTCCGGCATCTCCCATGCCGCAAAGCACAAGGAGCTCGGCTTCCGTTCGCAGGTGCAGGGTGCGCCGACCCTCAATCCAGCCGATGTGATTGACCGCCGCGCCATGCGCTTTCTGGCCGACGGCGCGGGCTGGAATCACATCGCGATGGAGCAGGCCATCCAGGATGCCGGCCTCGAGGCGTCCGATGTCTCCAACGTTCGCACCGGCATCATCATGGGCTCGGGCGGGCCGTCGACGCGCACGCTGGTGGAAGCCGCCGACATCGCGCGCACCAAGGGTCCGAAACGCGTCGGCCCGTTCGCCGTGCCCAAGGGCATGTCGTCGACGGCGTCCGCGACGCTTGCGACCTGGTTCAAGATCAAGGGCGTGAACTATTCGATCTCCTCGGCCTGCGCGACCTCGAACCACTGCATCGGCAATGCCTATGAAACGATCCAGATGGGCAAGCAGGACATGATCTTCGCCGGCGGCTGCGAAGAGCTGGACTGGACGCTGTCGGTACTGTTCGACGCCATGGGCGCGATGTCCTCGAAATACAACGACACGCCCGCCACTGCCTCGCGCCCCTATGACATCAACCGCGACGGCTTTGTCATCGCAGGCGGTGCGGGCGTTCTGGTTCTCGAAGAGCTGGAGCACGCCAAGGCGCGCGGCGCGCGCATCTACGCCGAGATGGTCGGCTACGGCGCGACCTCCGACGGCTACGACATGGTGGCGCCATCGGGCGAGGGCGCCGAGCGCTGCATGCGCATGGCGCTGGAAACCGTGAAGACGCCGATCGACTACATCAATCCGCATGCCACCTCGACGCCAGCCGGCGATCCCCCGGAAATCGACGCAATCCGGAAAGTGTTCGGCGTCGGTGAGAAGTGCCCGCCGATTGCGGCGACCAAGGCGTTGACCGGTCATTCGCTCGGCGCCACCGGCGTGCAGGAAGCGATCTATTCGCTCTTGATGATGAAGAATGGCTTCATCTGCGAGAGCGCGCATATCCAGGAGCTCGATCCGATCTTTGCCGACATGCCGATCGTGCGCAAGCGTATCGACAACGCCAAGCTCGGCACCGTGTTGTCGAATTCCTTCGGCTTCGGCGGCACCAACGCCACGCTGGTGTTCAAGCGGATGGAAGCGTGATTTCGTTTTTGCCTTTTCACGCTTGCGACACGTGGCGGTCGGTTAGCGAGTAGGGAAATTGCAACGGTCCAGAATGGGGTGGGCATGATCATCGAACCGCGCGTGCGGGGCTTCATCTGCACGACGGCACATCCCATCGGCTGCGCCACGAACGTCCGCGAGCAAATCGCTTATGTTCTCCGCAACGGGCCGATTCCGGAATGTCCAAGGCGTATCGCCGTGCTGGGATGCTCGACAGGCTATGGCCTTGCGAGCCGCATCGTCACGACCTTCGCCGGAGGAGCGGAGACGATCGGCGTGTCACTGGAGCGCGAGCCTTCGGCGAGCAGGACGGCCAGCGCCGGCTGGTACAATAACCGCGCATTCGAGATCGAGGCCGGCAAGATCGGACGGTCCCCCCTGACCCTGGAGGGCGACGCCTTTTCCGACGAGCTGAAGAAGACCTTCATCGAGCGCGTGCGAGAAAAGTTCGGGCAGCTGGACATGCTGGTCTACAGCATGGCGGCGCCCGTCCGGACCGATCCAGTCACCGGCAAGACGTATCGTTCGGCGATCAAGCCCCTCGGCGCTCCCGTCGAAATCAAGACCCTCAATACCGAAACCGGCGAGGTCTTCGAGACCACGCTTGCGCCGGCCAGCGAGGATGAAGTGACCGCCACCGTCGCGGTGATGGGCGGCGACGACTGGAAGCGCTGGATCGACCAGCTTGCCGACGCCGGCGTTTTGGCGCCGGGGTTCCGGACCTTCAACTACACCTATATCGGCAGCGAGCTGACCTGGCCCATTTACTGGCGAGGTACTCTGGGTCGCGCCAAGGTCGACCTCGACCACAAGGCGGAGGAGATTCGGGGCCGGCTCGGCCAGGATGCGGCCCGCGTCGTGGCCCTCAAGGCCGTGGTTACCCAGGCGAGCTCGGCCATTCCGGTGGTGCCGCTCTACGGGACGGTGCTTTTCAAGGTCATGAAGCAGCTCGGGCTCCATGAGGGATGCATCGAGCAGATCGATCGCCTGTTCCGAACGCGCCTCGGCAAGGGCGTCGAAACTGATGATGCGCAGCGCGTCCGCCTCGACGACTGGGAGCTCTCGCCCAAAGTTCAGGCGGAGGTCTCGCGGCGTTGGCCTCTGCTTGCGACGGAGACGCTCGGCGAACTGGCCGACCTTGCGGAATACAAGAGCCAGTTCCTCCGCCTGTTCGGGTTTGGCATCGATGGCGTCGACTACTCGCAGGACGTCGATCCTCGCGTCGTCCCCGCCTGAGCCGCGCACAAGCGCAGCGTGCCGCTTGCCCGGCCGTTCTCAACCCGCGGCGATCTTTTCCGCGCGCTGGAATGCCGGCCGCGCCATGCAGCGAGCGACATAGGCCTCGAAGGACGGCCGTGCCGGAATCATCTTGAACAGCCGCATGCCGAAGTTCAGGCCCGAGCCGATCACGATGTCGGCGGCGGAGAAGTTTTCCCCGAGTAGCCACGGCCCCTTCTGCAGGGCGCCGTCGAGCACGTCGATGACGCGCTGGGCATCGCCCCAGCCGGCGGCGATCGGATTCATCTCGATCTTGGTGGCGAGCTGCACGATGGCCGGCTCGATGCAGCTCGGTCCGAAGAACAGCCAGTAAAGATATTTCGCGCGGGCGGGATCGCCGACCGGCGGCGCCAGCTTCGCCTCCGGATAGCGTTCGGCGACATAGGCGCAGATCGCGGCGACTTCCGCCAGCGTCACCGTGCCATCCTGCAACGCCGGCACCTTGCCCATCGGATTGATCGCGAGATATTCCGCCGTGCGCTGCGCGCCGGCCGAAATGTCGGTCAGCACGCGTTCATAGGGCTGTCCGGTCTCCTCCATCAGCCAGAGCGCGCTGAACGAGCGCGTCCGCGGGCACCAATAGAGCTTCATCATGCCATCCCTCATTCAATGCTGGCTCGCTACTGCTGCTGGAGTCGGTGGGCAATTGCGCGATCCAAGCGGGCCGAAACGAGGGCGCGAGTCCTCTCCTTGAGCACCGCGCTGCCGGCGGCGGATTGAGGAGGGTCGGGAAACAGCGAGTGGTCGAGCTTTGTGAGCGGGTCTTCCTGCAACTGGAACGCCCGCGAAAGGCTCTCGCCGATCGCGGCCATGGACGGGGACGAGTTGATCCGCTCATAAGTGCCGCCATCGTACATCAAGACCCCGACATTTGCGAACAGATGGGCATGGCGGGCGAGCGATCCGATGCCCTGGCTGTACACGCCGATGCCATCGATCTCCATCTTGGTGCCCGGCACAATTCCCTTGAATTTGATGATGACCATGTAGCGATCGCAGTTTGCGTTCGGCGTGATGCTGCGGACGATCTGCTGCAGGTCCTCGTTTGGTTCGCGCAGGAATATCGATTTCGGATGGTAAAACAGTTCGAAGGTTCCCTTGGGATAATTGATGCGTCGCACGGATGGATCGGTGCCGGTCGCGGCGCGCAGCCGCGCCACCGCGAGATCGTCGAGTCCCCAACCATCCACGGCAACTTCGTTGTCTTCGGTCTCGAATATCGTGATGCCGAATTTGTGGACGGAGAACCGGTCACCGAGGGCAGAAATCACGCCCAGCCTGCAGGGACCAGCCTCGACGGCAGCCGGCGGCTTGGTGGTCGACTTGGCCTTTGCAGCTGGCTTCTTTGCGGAGGCCTTGGCAGGTGCAGCTTTGGCGGGTGCAGGCGCGGCCGGAGCGGAGGTCGGTGGGGGTGTCTGGGCCTCTCCGGCGGTTCCGAGAAGCAATACCAGCAGGGCAGAAGCAACAACAAACCGAAGCGGCATGGTCCCCAAACCCGAGTTTAGTGGTGCCTGCAAAGTAACTAGAAGATGTTGGGACCATAAACAAGGTACGTCGAGTTAGCCAGCTTCACGCCGCCATCGGTAGTACTTCATCATGAAGCCGGTCACGCTCGAGACCTCTTCCTTCTCGTACACAAAACCTTCACGTTCGTACCAGCGCCAGGCCTTTTCGTTCTCGCGCACGCAGCGCAGACAGATCTCGTCAGGCAATTTTTGTCGTGTGAAGGCAAGGAGCTGCCGACCGATGCCCTGGCCCTGATATTCCGGAGCGACAAACAGCTGGTCGAGATAATTTTGCGGCAGATGCAGCGCCAGCATGGCCGCGAAAATTCCGCCGTCGTCGGCGACGAACAGGCTCCAGCCGTCCTCGACCTCCTTGCGGACGCGCGCACGCAGATTGGCAAGCAGAAAATTGCTGGCTTCGCCGAGCCCGGTGGAGACCCAGCTCTCCATCCAGACGCGGGCAACCTCATCATGCTCATGTTCAAAGGCGGGGCGGACAATCGGCGCGTGCATCGGCATATCGGTTCATGCCCGCTGATGGCGCGGCGTCCCGGCCGGCTTTCGGCGCTTTTTGCCGGCCGCGACACACACGACCTCGGAAATCTGCGTGAGTTGCCGCGCCAGCGGGCTGGTCTTGCGCCATACCATGCCTATGGTGCGCGAGGGCTGCGGATTCTTGAATCGCGCGACCGAGACGGCGGCGGAGCGGGTCTCGACCGCCACCGCCATCTCCGGGATCAGGGTGACGCCGACGCCCGCGCTCACCATCTGCACAAGCGTCGAGAGCGAGTTGGCGTCGAGCAGTTCGCGCGGCGAGGAGTGCATCTTGCAGAACGACAGCGCCTGGTCGCGGAAGCAGTGCCCCTCTTCCAGCAGCAACAGCCGCATCTCGCGCAGCATTTCCCGGCTGGGCACCGGGGTGCCTTCGTCCTTGCGGGGGCGCACCAGCAGGAAATCCTCGCTGAACAGCGCGACTTCGGTCAGAGAGGGCTCCGATACCGGCAGTGCCAGGATCGCGGTGTCGAGCCGGCCTTCGGAAAGTTCCTGGATCAGCTTCGGCGTCAGCGCCTCGCGCACCTGGATGTCGAGTTCCGGATGCACTCGCGTCAAATTTCCGATGATGCGGGGCAGCAGATAGGGCGCAATGGTCGGGATCATGCCGATGCGCAGCCGGCCCGCAAAACGGTCGCGCGAGGCGCGTGCAAAATCGCCGAGTTCATCCACCGCGCGCAGGATGTCGCGAACACGCTCGACCAGTTCCTCCCCCAGCCGGGTCAACGCGACCTGTCGCGCGTTGCGTTCCAGCAAAGGCCCGCCGAGCGCTTCTTCCATTTCTTTGATCTGCATCGAAAGGGCGGGCTGCGAAATCGAGCATGCTTCGGCGGCACGACCAAAATGGCCGTGGCGCGCCAGCGCGTCGAAATAGCGAAGCTGGCGCAGGGTCACGTTGATCATGGGAGCGTCCGCATCATAAGAATATCCTATCGTAGCGATCACTAAAGTCAATTTTACCTGATGAAAGGCCGCGCCTAGACTGGGAACCATCGGTCGAGGTGCGCCAATCGCCCCAAAACTCCAAAGGAGACGAACCATGGATGACAGAACAAAATGCCCGTTCACGGGCACGCGCGGACATTCCAATCGCGAGTGGTGGCCGGACGCACTCGACGTTTCGGTGTTGCATCGCAATTCCAGCCTGTCCGACCCGATGGACGCGGCCTATGACTACGCCAAGGAGTTCAAGTCCCTCGATCTCAAGGCACTGATGAGGGATTTGCGCGCACTGATGACGGACTCCCAGCCCTGGTGGCCGGCGGACTTCGGTCACTATGGCGGCCTTTTCATTCGTCTCGCCTGGCACGCAGCCGGCACCTACCGCATCACCGACGGCCGCGGTGGCGCCGGCACCGGACAACAGCGTTTCGCGCCGCTGAATTCCTGGCCGGATAACGCCAACCTCGACAAGGCGCGCCGCCTGCTTTGGCCGATCAAGCAGAAATACGGCCGCAAGATTTCGTGGGCCGACCTGATGGTGCTCGTCGGCAACGTTGCGCTGGAATCGATGGGCTTCAAGACGTTCGGCTTTGCCGGCGGCCGCACCGATGTCTGGGAACCGGAAGAGCTCTACTGGGGTCCGGAGGGCACATGGCTCGGCGACGAGCGCTACAGCGGTGAACGCCAGCTCTCCGAACCGCTCGGCGCGGTACAGATGGGCCTGATCTACGTCAATCCGGCCGGACCGAACGGCAATCCCGACCCGGTCGCTGCGGCCAAGGATATTCGCGAAACCTTCTTCCGCATGGCGATGAACGACGAGGAGACCGTCGCACTGATCGCCGGCGGCCACACCTTCGGCAAGGCCCATGGCGCGGGCGATCCGTCGCTCGTCGGGCCGGAGCCGGAAGCCGGCGCGCTGGAAGACCAGGGTCTCGGCTGGAAGAGCAAGTACGCCACCGGCATCGGCGCCGATGCCATCACCGGCGGTCCGGAAGTCACCTGGACGCAAACGCCGACCAGGTGGAGCAATCACTTCTTCAAGAACCTGTTCGAGAACGAGTGGGAGCTGACCAAGAGCCCGGCGGGCGTGCCGCAGTGGAAGGCGAAGAATGCGGTAGCCGATATCCCGGACGCGTTCGATCCCTCGAAGAAGCATGTGCCGACCATGCTCACGACCGACCTGTCGCTGCGCTTCGATCCGGCCTACGAGAAGATTTCACGCCGGTTCTACCAGCATCCGGACCAGTTCGCGGATGCCTTCGCCCGAGCCTGGTTCAAGCTCACCCATCGCGACATGGGCCCGATCCATCGTTACCTCGGCCCGCTGGTGCCGAAGGAGACGCTGATCTGGCAGGACCCGATTCCGAAGGTCAATCACAAGCTGATCGACGCCAAGGACATCACCGCCCTGAAGGGGAAGATCCTCGCCAGCGGGCTTTCGGTGTCGCAACTGGTCTCGGCTGCCTGGGCCTCGGCGTCGACCTTCCGCGGCTCCGACAAGCGCGGCGGCGCCAACGGCGCGCGCGTTCGGCTCAGCCCGCAGAAGGACTGGGAGGTGAACGAGCCGGCCGAGCTTGCGAAGGTGCTGACCAAGCTCGAGGCGATCCAGGCTGCCTTCAACAACAAGTCTCCCAAGGGCGGCAAGAAGGTCTCGCTGGCTGACCTGATCGTTCTCGGTGGTGTTGCCGCGGTCGAAAAGGCCGCCAAGGCTGCCGGCGTCAACGTCAGGGTGCCGTTCACGCCGGGGCGAATGGATGCGTCGCAAGATCAGACTGACACCGAATCCTTCGCGCCGCTGGAGCCGCGCGCCGACGGCTTCCGCAATTATGTCAGCAGCAAGCGACGGCAGTTCATGCAGCCCGAGGAAGCGCTGGTCGACAGGGCGCAGCTGCTGCGGCTGACCGCGCCTGAAATGACGGTGCTGGTCGGTGGCCTGCGCGTGCTCGGCGCCAATGTCGGCAAGTCCAAGCACGGCGTCTTCACCAAGAAGACGGGCGTGTTGACCAACGACTACTTCGTCAATCTGCTCGACATGGGCACGGAGTGGCATCCTGCCGGCGACAACGCCTATGAGGGCCGGGACCGCAAGACCAATGCGGTCAAGTGGACCGCGACCCGCATCGATCTGATCTTCGGCTCGCACTCGCAGCTCCGCGCCTTTGCGGAAGTCTACGGCTGCAAGGATTCGAAGGAGAAGTTCGTGAAGGACTTCGCGGCGGCGTGGACCAAGGTGATGGACCTCGATCGTTACGACATCGCTCGTAAGTAAGAGCGATCGCCGATTGACTAGAAGCCGGGGGCAGGGAGGACCTGCACCCGGTTTTTCTTTTCCGTTTCGAGATGGTTTGAGTCTTGTCGCCCCGGCGAAGGCCGGGGCCCATAACCACAGCTGTTCGTGATTGCGGCAGGTCGTCGACCAGCGGCGCTCCATCGATCTATCACGTGACATGGGTCCCGGCCTTCGCCGGGACGACAGGAGTGACGCGGCTACGGCCGCGTCAGCTAGACGCCGAGCGTGCCGGCCTTGGCCGCGGCATAGCGCGCGCCGACCGCCTTCCAGTTCACCGTATTCCACCAGGCCTTGAGGTAATCGGCGCGGCGGTTCTGGTAATTCAGGTAGTAGGCGTGCTCCCACACGTCGTTGCCGAGCAGCGCGCGCTTGCCGTCCATCATCGGGTTATCCTGGTTCGGACGCGTCTCGATGGCGAGCTTGCCCTCCTTGTCGACGGTGACGAACACCCAGCCCGAGCCGAACACGCGACCGCCGGCGGCGTTGAAATCGTTCTGCATCTTCTCGAGACCGCCGAGGTCGCGCTCGACGGCGGCGAGCACGTCGCCTTCCGCCTTGCCGCCATCCGGGCCCATGATCTGCCAGAACATGGTGTGGTTGGCATGTCCGCCCAGGCTATTGCGTACGCCAGTGCGGATCGCTTCAGGCACGCTGTTGAGGTTCGCCAGCACTTCCGGAACAGGCTTCTCCGCGATCTGGGGATTGTCCTTGGCGAAGTTGTTCAGGTTGGTGACAAAGGCCTGATGATGCCGGTCGTGGTGAATCTCCATCGTCCTGGCATCGATATGCGGCTCCAGCGCCGTCGTAGGATAGGCCAGGGGATCGAGCTTGAAGGGGCCGGCCGGCGCCATCGCGCCTTGCGCGAAGACGAAGCGTGGGGCGGCGGCAGCGGCGGCGATGCCGGTGGCGGCAAACAAGAGATGGCGCCGGGACAGGGAAGTCATGGGGGTCTCCGTTAACGTGTGGGGGGCGGTGCTTTGTATGGCAGTGGACGGCAAAAGATCTTCACGAATGCATTAAGCGGTAAGTTACGCATCGCGTGCGCGACGGGTTTCGCCGCCTGATTTGGATGCGACCAAATGGCCCAGCCCGATTGTAGCGAGGCCGCGTCCAACGAGACCACGAAAAAGGGCGGCCCGGGAGCCGCCCTTCGTCATTTCACGTTGTCGTGACGTCTACTCGCCGGCCGCTTCGCGCGGCGCGGGGGCCTCGGCCCTGGTTTCCTTGACCTTGGCCTCGAGATCCTCGCCGGTGGCCTGGTCGACCGCTTTCATCGACAGGCGGGTCTTGCCGCGGTCGTCGAAGCCGAGCAGCTTGACCTTGACCTTGTCGCCTTCCTTGACGACGTCGGAAGTCTTCTGCACGCGGTTGGCGGCGAGCTGGCTGATATGGACCAGGCCGTCACGGGCGCCGAAGAAGTTCACGAAGGCGCCGAACTCCATCACCTTGACCACGGTGCCTTCGTAGATCTGGCCGACTTCCGGATCGGAGGCGATCGACTTGATCCACTTGATGGCGGCCTTCATCGCCTCGCCGTCGGCGGAGGCGACCTTCACCGTGCCGTCGTCCTCGATGTTGATCTTGGCGCCGGTCTTTTCCACGATCTCGCGGATCACCTTGCCGCCGGTGCCGATCACTTCGCGGATCTTGTCGGTGGCGATCTTGAAGGTCTCGATGCGCGGCGCGTATTCGCCGAGCTCGGCGCGCGCAACGGTGAGCGCCTTGGCCATTTCGCCCAGGATGTGCACGCGGCCGTCCTTGGCCTGGCCGAGCGCGACCCGCATGATTTCCTCGGTGATGCCCTCGATCTTGATGTCCATCTGCAGCGATGTGATGCCGCCGTCGGTGCCGGCCACCTTGAAGTCCATGTCGCCGAGATGGTCCTCGTCGCCGAGAATGTCGGACAGCACGGCGAAGCGCTGGCCTTCGAGGATCAGGCCCATCGCGATACCCGCGGTCGGCTTCTTCAGCGGCACGCCGGCATCCATCAGCGCCAGTGACGAGCCGCAGACCGTCGCCATCGACGAGGAGCCGTTGGACTCGGTGATCTCCGACACCACGCGGATGGTGTAGGGGAACTCGTGATGCGGCGGCAGCATCGGATGGATTGCGCGCCAGGCGAGCTTGCCGTGGCCGATGTCGCGACGCTTCGGGCTGCCGACGCGGCCGGTTTCGCCGACCGAGAAGGGCGGGAAGTTGTAGTGCAGCAGGAACGTCTCCTTGTACGTTCCGGACAGCGCGTCGATGTACTGCTCATCCTCGCCGGTGCCGAGCGTGGCCACCACGAGCGCCTGGGTCTCGCCGCGGGTGAACAGCGCCGAGCCGTGGGCGCGCGGCAGCACGCCGACTTCCGCGACGATGTTGCGCACGGTCTTGACGTCGCGGCCGTCGATACGGCGGCCGGTGTCGAGGATGTTCAAGCGGACGATTTTCGCCTCGAGTTCCTTGAACACGTCGGCAACCCGCAGCTTCTCGTATTTCGGCTCGGCGCCTTCCGGGAAGAAGTGCGCCATCGCCTTTTCCTTGGCCGCGCCGACGGCGGCATAGCGCTCCTGCTTGACGGCAATCGCATAGGCCTTGCGCAGGTCCTGCTCGACCAGGCCGAGCATTTCCTTCTCGATCGCGGAATTGTCGATGACGGTGACCTCGCGCGGCTCTTTCGCCGCCTTTTCCGCGAGCTGGATGATCGCGTTGATCACGGGCTGGAAGTGGCGGTGGCCGAACATCACGGCGCCGAGCATGACGTCTTCGCTCAGCTCCTTGGCTTCGGACTCGACCATCAGAACGGCGTCGGCGGTGCCGGCGACGACGAGGTCGAGCTGCGTCTCGGTCATCTCGTCCAGGGTCGGGTTGAGGATGAACTCGTCGTTGGCAAAGCCGACGCGGGCGGCGCCGATCGGGCCCTTGAAGGGAACGCCCGAGAGCGTCAGCGCGGCGGAGACCGCGACCATCGCCAGCACGTCGGGATCGTTCTCCATGTCGTGCGACAGCACGTTGACGATCACCTGGGTTTCGTTGCGCCAGCCGTCGACGAACAGCGGGCGGATCGGGCGGTCGATCAGGCGGGAGACCAGCGTCTCCTTTTCGCTCGGCCGGCCTTCGCGCTTGAAGTAGCCGCCGGGAATGCGGCCCGCGGCATAGGTCTTCTCCTGGTAGTCGACGGTGAGCGGCAGGAAGTCGACGCCTTCGCGCGGCGTCTTCGCCGCCACGACGGTGGCGAGCACGACGGTCTCGCCATAGGTCGCGACCACGGCACCATCGGCCTGTCGCGCGACCTTTCCGGTCTCAAGCTTGAGGGGACGTCCACCCCAGTCGATTTCCACGGAATGCTTGTTGAACATATCGGTCTTCTTTCATGGGTTCACGAAAGAGCGGAGCCCCAAAACAAAAAGACCATGCGCAAGATGGCGAGGCGCTGATCGAAAATGCCGATCAGCACCCGGCGATCCTGCCATGGTCTTTGAATTTCGGATGGCGTCCATCCTCTCGTCGGTCTCGGGCATCTGCCCTGCCCAGCGGCCGGATTGCTGCTGGACCTTACTCTGCGCATGACCCGTCATTGTCACGGGGATCATGGCCTTGGTGCATGATCGTCTTTCGGGAATCGAAAGCCGGATCTTTCCGGAAAGATCATGCGAAAACGCGCGCCAACGGCGCGCGTCGCGGCGTGCTCAGCGACGGATATTGTGCTTTTCGAGCAGCGCCTTGTAACGCGCCTCGTCCTTGTTCTTCAGGTAGTTGAGCAAGGAACGGCGCGTCGACACGAGCTTCAAAAGGCCACGGCGGGAGTGGTTGTCCTTGACGTGGGTCTTGAAATGGTCGGTGAGGTTGTTGATGCGTTCCGACAGGATCGCGACCTGGACCTCGGGAGAACCGGTATCGCCGGACTTGGTGGCGCTGGACTTGATGACTTCCGCTTTGCGTTGCGCGGTAATCGACATCGTCAATTTCTTTCATCGTTGCGGCCGGAACTGGCAACCAGCCCGGTCAGGTTGAACACGCGCTTGGGGATGAGTTCGCCATTGCCAAGTTCGGCAAGCGCCAACAGGCGGCCTGCCACCGTGACATAGACTGTGCCGCTACTATTGGGCGCATCCCGTCCGCGCAACAAAACGGCTTGGCCCCGATGGAGCCTTGCCGCATCCGCCCGTGTGACGGCCAGTGCCGGGATGTCGTCCAGCGCGGTCTCAACGGGCAAGAGCGCGTCGGCGAGGCTACCCTCGCCGGACGCGGCTCTATTGCACAAAGCCTCCAATTCTTCCAGCGGAATCATGTCCGCCTCGGTAAACGGGCCTACCACCGTCCGTCGCAGCGCGCAGATATGGCCGAAACAGCCCAGAATCCGGCCGATATCGCGGGCCAGGGCCCGCACATAGGTGCCCTTGCCGCATTCCGCCTCGAACACCGATCGGTTGTTATCCAATTGTTCTACAAGGGATAAATGGTGAATCTCGACGGGGCGGGGGGCCAGATCGACCTTTTCGCCGTCCCGCGCCAGGTCGTAGGCCCGCTCGCCCTGCACCTTGATGGCCGAATATTGCGGGGGAACCTGGTCGATCAGGCCGGTGAATTGGGGGAGAAGCGCCGAAATGGCCTCTGCCGTCGGGCGCTGGTCGCTCGTTCTTACCACCTGCCCCTCGGTGTCGTCGGTGTCGCGCTCCTCGCCCCAGCACACCGTGAAGCGGTAGCGCTTGCGGCCGTCCATGACGAAGGGGACGGTCTTGGTGGCCTCGCCCAGTGCGATGGGAAGGCCGCCCGAGGCGAGCGGGTCGAGGGTGCCGGCATGTCCAGCGCGCTTGGCGTTGAACAGCCGCTTCACCGCGGCCACCGCCTGCGTCGAAGTCATGCCGATCGGCTTGTCGAGTACGACCCAGCCATGAACGTCGCGGCGGTCGCGCTTGACCTGCTGCTGCCTGTTTGCGCGCGGGTCGTTGTTGGTGCGGCGCGGCTCGCGGCGCGAATCGGAAAAAACGGTCTCGTTCGCGTCGCGCGTGCGCGAGTCCTGCACGTCGCTCGCGCTCTTTGCCGTGGTCACGGTCATTCTTCTTCGCCTTGTCCGGGTGCGAGGTCTCTCTGCACCGCAGGTGTTCGCAGTAATTTCTCGATCCGTTCCGCTTCGTCGAATCGTTCGTCGACGCGGAATCGGATGTCAGGTGCAAATTTCAAGTTAACGCGATGCGCGATCTCGCCGCGCAGATACTTCCTGTTGCGATCGAGCGCTGCCAGCACGAGCTCGGTGTCGCGTCCGCCGAGCGGCATGACATAGATCGTCGCCAGACGCAGGTCCGGCGACATCCGCACCTCCGGCACGGTGATGATGTGGCCTTCGAGATCCGGATCATGCACGCGGCCTTGGGCAAGGATGTCGGCCAGCGCATGCCGCACCGTCTCGCCGACGCGCAATTGGCGCTGCGAGCCGCCGGGGGCGGAACCTTTTTTCTGGTGATGGCGTGGCATGTCGTTTTCTCAAAACCCGCGTGTCATGGCCGGGCTTGTCCCGGCCATCCGCGTCGGTCTTTCGGCTGGATTCTCTACCAGTGGATGCCCGGAACAAATCCGGGCAATGACGGCGACTATTTCAATGGTCTCCCGACGAAGCCGTAAGGTTCAGACTTACAGACTGCGCTGGATGGTTTCTACGCGGTAGCACTCGATGACATCACCGGCGCGCATGTCGCCGTAGTTCTCGAACGCCATGCCGCATTCCTGGCCGGCCTGCACTTCCTTCACTTCGTCCTTGAAGCGCTTCAGCGTCGACAGCTTGCCCTCGTGGACGACGACGTTGTCGCGAATCAGGCGGACATTGGCGCCGCGTTCCACGGTGCCGTCGGTGACGCGGCAGCCCGCGACCTTGCCGACCTTGGAAATGTTGAATATCTCCAGGATCTGTGCGTTGCCGAGCATGGTTTCGCGCAGCGTCGGCGCGAGCAGGCCCGACATCGCCTTTTTGATGTCGTCCACGAGATCGTAGATGATGTTGTAGTAGCGGATCTCGATGCCGTTGCGCTTGGCGGCAGCGGCCGCTTCCTTGTTGGCGCGAACGGAGAAGCCGATGATCGCGGCGTTGAAGCCTTCGGCCAGCGTCACGTCGGATTCGCTGATGCCGCCGACGCCGGCATGCAGGATGCGGGCGGCGACTTCTTCGGTGCCAAGCTTCTCCAGCGAGCCGAGGATCGCTTCCAGCGAGCCCTGCACGTCGGCCTTGACGATCAGCGGGAACTCCTTGCGGCCTGCGGTCTTCAGCTGCGACATCATCTGCTCGAGCGAGCCGCGCATGCCCGAGATCGAGGCGGCGGCATTCTCGCGCTTTTGATGCGCGCGGTAGCTGGTGACCTGGCGGGCGCGGGCTTCGTTCTCGACCACCGCGAGACGGTCGCCAGCTTCCGGCGGACCGTTGAAGCCGAGCACTTCGACGGGCACGGAGGGGCCGGCCTCTTCGAGGTTCTGGCCCTGGTCGGAGATCAGCGCGCGGACACGGCCCATTTCGGCGCCGGCCACGATGATGTCGCCGATGCGCAGCGTACCGCGCTGCACCAGCACGGTCGCCACCGGGCCGCGGCCACGGTCGAGCTTGGCCTCGATCACGGTGCCCTCGGCGGGGCGGTGCGAGTTGGTCTTCAACTCGAGAATGTCGGCCTGCAGCGCGATCATTTCCAGCAGGCGATCGAGATTGGTCTTGTTCTTGGCCGACACTTCGACGTCGACGACGTCGCCGCCGAGCGATTCGACCTGCACCTCGTGCTGCAACAGCTCGGTGCGCACGCGCTCGGGCTTCGCATCCGGCTTGTCGATCTTGTTGATCGCCACGATCATCGGCACTTTGGCCGCCTTGGCGTGGTTGATGGCTTCCACCGTCTGCGGCATGACGCCGTCATCGGCCGCCACGACCAGCACGACGATGTCGGTCACCTTGGCGCCGCGGGCGCGCATCGCGGTGAACGCGGCGTGGCCGGGCGTATCGATGAAGGTGATCTTCTTGCCGCTTTCGGGCGAAGTGACCTGATAGGCGCCGATGTGCTGGGTGATGCCGCCGGCTTCGCCGGACACCACGTTGGCATGGCGCAGCGCGTCGAGCAGCGAGGTCTTGCCGTGGTCGACATGGCCCATCACGGTCACCACCGGCGAACGCGGCTCGGTGTCGGTGGAGTCGTCGACGACGTCGAACAGGCCTTCTTCCACGTCGGAGGCAGCGACACGCTTGACGCTGTGGCCCAATTCTTCGGCGATCAACTGCGCGGTGTCGGCGTCGATCACGTCGGTGATCTTGTGTATCGCGCCCTGCTTCATCAGCATGCGGATGATTTCGACCGCGCGCTCCGACATGCGGTTGGCGAGTTCCTGGATGGTGATCGCCTCGGGAATGATGACTTCGCGGATCAGCTTTTCCTTCGGCTCGTTCGAGGCATGGCCCTTCAGGCGCTGGGTACGGCGGCGGAACGAGGCGATCGAGCGCTCGCGCACATCGTCGGCGTCGAGCGCAGTGGTAACGGTGAGGCGGCCGCGCTGCTTCTGCGGACCGGGCCTGTGGGTGGTCTTCGGCGCGGCAACCGGGCGCAGCGCGCCGCCGGGACCGCGGCGGACCTGGCGCGGACCTTCATCCTCCTCGGCTTCCACGGCAATGCTGGGAGCCTTGACGGAGGCTGGCGTGCGGGCGGTCGTCGTGGCGGGCCGTGCCGCTGCTGCGGGCTTGGCGGCTGCTGCCTCGGCCTCGCCAAAGCGGCGCTTGGCCTCCTGCTCGGCCTTGCGCTTGGCCTCTTCTTCGTGGCGATGGCGCTCTTCCTCGGCCTTGCGGCGGGCTTCGGCGGCTTCGCGTTCGGCCTGCTCGATGCCTTCGCGGCTGGCACGGCGCCTGGCCTCCTCTTCGGCGATTCGTCGCTCTTCTTCCTCGCGCACCTTGGCATCGGCCAATGCGCTGGCGCGGGCGGAGCGCTCGTCCTCGGTCAGCGTGCGCAGCACGACGCCGGAGCCGGCGCGCGGAGCGGCGGGCGCGGCCGGGCGTCCGCCCGGCGCGGGCTTGGCGGCGGGTGCGGCCTTGGCGACGGGCTCCGGCGCGGGTGCCTCGGCGGGCGCGCCCGCCTCGCCGGGCAGGCGTCGCTTGCCGCGCTTTTCCACCACAACCTGCTTGCTGCGGCCGTGGCTGAAACTCTGGCGCACGGTACCGGTCTCGACCCGCGGCTTGAGCGTCAGGGTCTTGCTCGGCATGCTCAACTTGTCGCCAGGCGTCTTGGTATCAACCATTCAGCAGTCCCAATCTCGTTACCTTGTGCGCATCGTGCACATTGATTGCAGTGTATCGCGGGCGGGATGACGTCGAATCGTCATCCCGTCCTATCGTTGTTTGAGCATGATCCCTTCGGAAAACCGGTCCCCGCTTTTCCGGATCATGCTTCAGAATTCTTTGCCGCCCCCGGCCGTCTTGTCGTCGTCCGCCATCCGGTATCGGACCAGGATCTGGCTACGCGACAGGAAGGTCTTGCCCGCCGGGCCCGCGAGCAGCGCAGCATGTATCACATTTGCCCGCCCTAGTGCCAAATCCAATTCTGCCGATGTCAGTGCGGTGACAATGGGGAAAGCCCGGGATTCACCATGATTCCCGGACCTTTGCCCGGCGACGGCGTTCAATTTGCGGATTCCGTCCGCGGCCCCGTCCGAGGCATGGATCAGGGCCAGTACCCGAGACTTCGCCGGGTCCCCGGAAAGGGCCTCCTCGACCTTGGCAAAGCCCGAGACCATCTGGCCGGCCTTGGCCGCCATGGCCAGCGCCTCAATGGCGCTCCTGACCAGCAGGTTTTCGGTATCGGCCGGCAGGGCCTGGGAAGCGCGGACGTCGCGTTTGAACCCGCGGCTGAATTGGTTACGCCGCACGGCTTCTGCAACCCTCGCCCGCGAGGCGGTGATCCACAGACCGCGGCCGGGCAGCTTGCGCTTGAGGTCCGCGACCACCTCGCCCTGCGGCGAAAGGACGAAGCGGATCAGTTCGTCGACCGGCCGCACCTCGCGGCTGACCGCGCACATCCGCATCGTCGCGGACTTTTCGGTCCGCGGCCCGTTGTCGAGTTCATCGTCAACGATGGCGAGCATGCGTCGGGCATCTCCTTTTATGCTCTTCAAGCCGCAGGCTGGTCTTCGGGGGCCTCGGCCTCCGCAGACTGCTTGGCGAGCTCTTCTTCCGTGATCCAGCCCGCCTTGACGCGCGCCTGCATGATCAGGGCTTCGGCATCCTCGCGGGAAACCTCGAGGCCATCGAGGAAGCCGGCATGCTTGACCGGCTCGCTGCCTTCCTTTCGCTCGGTCCAGCCGACGAGATCGTCGGTAGCGCAGCCCGCGAGATCCTCCACCGACTTGACGTCGTTCTCGCCGAGCTTGACCAGCATCCTGGAATTGATGCCGGGCACGTCCTTCACGTCGTCGGCAACGCCGAGTTCCTTGCGGCGGGTCTCGAGTTCGGCTTCCAGCGCCTCGAGATATTCCTTGGCGCGGTTCTGCAGCTCGTTGGCAGTCTCCTCGTCAAAGCCCTCGATGCCGGCAAGCTCGCGCACGTCGACCAGCGCCAGCTCCTCGACCGAAGTGAAGCCTTCGGAGGCCAGCAACTGGCCGACGACCTCGTCGACATTGAGCGCTTCCATGAAGACGCGGGTCGAATTCTCGAAATCGGCCTGGCGGCGCTCGGACTCTTCCTGCTCGGTCAGGATGTCGATATCCCAGCCGGTAAGCTGGGAGGCGAGACGCACGTTCTGGCCGCGGCGGCCGATCGCCAGCGACAGCTGGTTGTTGGTGTCGGGCACCACGACCTCGATGCGCTCGCGGTCTTCGTCGATGACCACCTTGGCGACTTCCGCCGGCGCCAGCGCATTGACCACGAAGGTCGCGATGTCCGGCGACCACGGAATGATGTCGATCTTCTCGCCCTGCAGCTCGTTCACCACGGCCTGCACGCGCGAGCCGCGCATGCCGACGCAGGCGCCGACCGGGTCGACGGAAGAATCGCGCGAGACCACGCCGATCTTGGCGCGCGAACCGGGATCGCGGGCCACCGCCTTGATCTCGACGATGCCGTCATAGATTTCCGGCACTTCCTGCGCGAACAGCTTGGCCATGAACTGCGGATGGGTGCGGGACAGGAAGATCTGCGGACCGCGGGTTTCGCGGCGGACGTCGAAGATATAGGCGCGGACGCGGTCGCCGTTGCGGAATACCTCGCGCGGCAGCATCTCGTCGCGGCGGATGATGGCCTCGCCGCGGCCGAGGTCGACGATCACGCTGCCATATTCGACGCGCTTGACCACGCCGTTGACGATGTCGCCGATGCGGTCCTTGAATTCCTGGTATTGCCGGTCGCGCTCGGCCTCGCGCACCTTCTGCACGATTACCTGCTTGGCAGACTGTGCGGCGATGCGTCCATATTCCAGCGGCGGCAGGGTGTCGGCGATGGTGTCGCCGATCTGCGCGCCCGGGTTGGCGCGGCGGGCGTCGGCCAGCGAAATCTGGTTGGCGTGGTTCTCGACATTCTCGACCACCAGCATGTGGCGCGACAGCCGCAATTCGCCCTTCTTGGCGTCGATCTCGGCATGCACGTCGGTCTCGCTTCCGTAGCGGGCGCGTGCCGCCTTGGCGATTGCGTCTTCCATCGCAGCGATCACGATGCCGCGGTCGATCGACTTCTCGCGCGCGACGGCGTCGGCGATCTGCAGCAGTTCGAGTTTGTTGGCGCTGACTGCCATGGTCTAGTCTCCTTCGGTAGGATCGATTTCGCCCCTGCGCGCGCGTTCGGCGGCGAGGCGATGTTGCTTGGTGTTCGCAGGGTGCGGCTTCTTCGGCCTGTAACCCGGCTTGTGGTCCTTCGACAGGTCGCGCCTGGCATGTTCGGCAAGCGGCGGGGCCAGCCCGAGATCCCGGCGCATCTCGCGCTCGGCGGCCTTGCCGCGGCGCATCGATTCCGCGATCAGCTCATCGGTGAGGATGAGCCGCGCGTCGGCGATCTCCTCCATCACGAGCAAGACTTCGGCGTCTTCGCCGGCCTTCACGTCGTCGCGCCTGATGCGCACCGCGTCGCCTTCGACGCCCGCGATCGACCCACGAAACCGCTTGCGGCCGTGAACGGCAACGGACATTTCGATCTTGACGAGATGGCCGGCATTCCGCTCGAAATCGGAGCGGCGCACCAGCGGCCGGTCGATGCCGGGCGAGGAGATTTCCAGCCGGTAGGCGCGCTCGATCGGATCGGCAATGTCGAGCACCGGCGACAGCGCCCGAGAGACGGCCTCACAGTCCTCGATCAGCATGGTTCCGTCCGGCCGCTCGGCCATGATCTGCACGGTGCAGCCGGCCTCGCCCGATACCCGGATGCGGACGAGGCGATAGCCCATGCCCTGCAGCACCGGTTCGGCGATCGCGGAAACCCGCGCCGCGACACCCGGCTCGACTACGAGGCGCGGCTCGGCCAGCAATCCGGCATCCACGGAACCAGGGGCTTGATCGGTCATTACCAGGGTCAAGTTCGCTCTTTTGTGCAGGTTCGACAGGGCTTTATCCGAGGCCCGTCCCGTCCCCCGAACGACCGCCGGCGTCCAAAAGGGACCAGCCTCGTTCAGGTAATAAAAAAGAGCGGGTCCCGGGGGGCCCACTCTCAATACGCGATCGTATGAGACATGTAAGTTGCGGCCCATATAGCGGTTTTGCAGCGATCCGGCAAGGCCCCAGGGCTCCCCCGGCGAGGTTTCAGGAGCCCGGTCGAGCAAGAAATAGCGCATCCGCGGCCGAATGCCGCGAAAACCCTTCGTTCACCTCGCCAGCCTAGATTGCCTTGGAATCCGGCCAAATGCGCCGGGTTGAGTAGGTCGGATGGCTGTCGCGACATCGCTGATCCCCGGGCTCGATGAAATCGTCAGCGGCGACGATCCAAAGCGTCGTGCCGATGCGGCTCGGCGGATCGCCGAGCTGTTCTTCGAAGGCGCGAACAATTTCCAGCCCGAGCATGTCGAGCTGTTCGACGGCATCCTGGCGGGGCTCGTGCCGCGCACCGATCTGGTCATCCGCGCCGAGATCGCCGAACGGCTGGCCTCCATCGTCAACGCCCCGCGCACCCTGGTCGGCCAGCTCGCGCGCGAGGACGAGATCGTGATCGCAGGCCCGTTGCTGCGCCGCTCGGCTGCTCTCGACGAAAACGCACTGGTCGACATCGCCAACGAAAAAGGCAGGGAGCACCTGCTGGCGATGGCGGAGCGTCCGACGCTTTCAGTCGGAGTGACCGATGTTCTGGTCAACCGCGGCGACCGCGACGTGGTGCGTCGTACCGCCGGCAATGCCGGTGCGGCGTTTTCGACAACCGGCTATTCGGTACTGATCAAGCGCGCCGGCCAGGATGGGGTGCTGACGCTCACCATCGGCCAGCGCGACGATCTTTCCGACGAAAATCTCAAGGAATTGCTGTCGGGCTCGATCGATGCTGTACGCCGCCGCCTGCTGGATATGGCGAAGCCGGCCCGACAGGCCGCGATCAGGCAGGCGATGATGGACATCTCCGGCCTGATGGCGCCGGTCGAAGGCCATCGCAATTTTGGGCCTGCGCAGCGTGCGGTGCTGGCGCTTCACGAGGCCGGCAATCTCAACGAAAGCGCGCTGCTCGATTTCGCGAAGGCATATCGATACGAGGAATCGATCGCCGCGCTTTCGGCGATGTCGGGTGTGAGGATCGCAGCGCTCGACCGCCTGATATCGGGCGACCGCTACGACCCGATCCTGATGGTCGGCAAGGTGATCGGGCTCGAATGGGCGACCGTGCGCGCGCTGATCCTGCTGCGGATAGGTCCCAACCGCGTACCGTCGCCGGCTGACATCGAAAGCGCCCGCATCAATTTCGGGCGCCTGATGCCTTCCACCGCAGCTCGAGTGGTGAATTTCTGGAAGACACGCCAGGCGGCGTGACGGCTCCCGATCTGGTCAACCAAACACTGTCTCGCTATTCTCCGCTCCAAGGCGTGATACGGCGCCGGCAGGGAGAATTTGATGCTGACGGAAGCAGAGGTTCAGGCGCACGCCGATCGAATCCGCGACGACGGCTATACCGTGATCGAGCAGGCTGCGAGTGCGGCGCTGGTCGACGGGCTCAGGCGCGCGCTCGACCGCATCGAGCGTGAGCACGGTCTCGGCTACGCCAAGACATCGTTCGAGGGGTTCAAGACCGTCCGCATCAACAACCTGCTGACCTATGACGACGTCTTCTGGGAAGTGCCGCTGCATGAGAACGTGCTGCCGGTCGTCGAGCGCGTGTTGGACAGGGAATGCCTGTTGTCGTCGTTCTGCTCTCTCGTGCTCGGCCCCGGCCAGGAGGCGCAGCCCATCCACGAGGACACGCAGCTGATCCCGCTGCCGCGGCCGCACATTCCGATCACGCTGAATGCGATCTGGGCGCTGTCTGAATTCCGCGACGATAACGGCGCCACCCGCATCATTCCCGGCAGCCACAAGTTCAATTCGTCGCCGGAATACGGCAAGGACTACGACGCTGTTGTCGCGACCATGCCGGCCGGCAGCGTGATGCTGTTCGACAGCGCGCTGTGGCATGGCGGCGGCCCCAATACGTCGGATGCGCGGCGCTACGCGTTTTCCTGCGCCTATTGCTGGGGCTGGATGCGGCAGCAGGAAAATCTGCAGCTCGGCATTCCCCGCGAGACCGCTATGCGTTTCCCACGCCGCCTGCAGGAATTATGCGGTTACAGCGTCTACAAGGGACAGTTCGGCCACATCGACAACCACGATCCGATCGAGCTGCTCGGCCGCGAGCGAGGCAAGCGAATGGTGTGGGAAGCGACCGACGTGAAGAAAGTGCGGATGCTGAAGGACGATGCGTCGATCAATTGAGCAGCCCGGATTGCGGGAATAGTCGCGGGCCAGTAGACATGAGGCAGAGTTTGTCCTTCGATAGCAGCGTTGTCCCGATGAATCGTCGCCAGGAATGTCGAGCCGCCGCTGGGCGAGTTAGCTGAGGCATGTCGGCAATGGCGCAGTCCGGGCCTGTCGCCGAAGCGCCAGCGACCGACCGGGAGCTTGCCGAATTTCGCGACCTGCAGGCTCACTTTTCAAGTTCCTTCGCAAGGCTGTTCGATGACCCGGCCCTGCCGAGGACCGTGGTGATCCTGCCAAGCCTCACTCTCGATCGACATGTGCTGGCCAAGATCACGGGCGTGCATCACTACGAAGAGCGGATGCTGTGCCTGTTGCTGTTGTTGCGCATGCCGCGAACGCGCGTGATCTATGTCACCAGCACGCCGATTTCAGAGACAATCATCGACTACTATCTCCATCTGCTGCCCGGCGTGCCTGGTGTGCATGCCCGCAACCGGCTGACGCTGATATCCTGCAACGATGCCTCGCCGGAGCCGCTGACACGCAAGGTGCTCGAGCGACCGCACATTGTTGAGCGCATTCGCGCGACGATTGCCGACCTCGGCTCGGCTCACTTGACTTGCTTTACGGTGACCGAACTCGAGCGCAGGCTCGCGCTCGCGCTGGGCTTGCCGATCTATGGCTGCGATCCTTCGCTGCTGCATTGGGGGTCCAAGAGCGGGTCGCGCAAGGTCTTTCGCGAGGCGGGGATCGAACTGCCGCTCGGCTTTGAGGACCTTGCTGACGCCGGGCAGATGGCCGAGGCTCTTGCCGCGCTGAAGCGTGCAAAGCCCGCATTGCGCCGGGCTGTCGTCAAGTTGAACGAAGGCTTCTCCGGCGAAGGTAATGCCATCATCGAGCTTGCGGACGCGCCGGCGGACGCGTCACTTCTGCCCTGGCTGCGCGATCGCCTGCCTACAATGGCGTTCGAAGCGAAGGGCATGACCTGGGAGCTCTATGAGGACAGGCTGCGCTCGATGGGCGGCATCGTCGAGGAGTTCATTCCGGGTGCCGTCAAGCGGTCCCCGTCCGCCCAGCTGCGGATCGATCCCGTTGGGCGGCTGGAAACCGTCTCAACGCATGATCAGGTGCTCGGCGGCGCCAACGGGCAGATATTTCTCGGCTGCCGCTTTCCCGCCGACCGGGACTATCGGCTGGATATACAGGCGCGCGGTGTAAAGATCGCGCAAGTGCTCGCGCACAAGGGGGTGCTCGGGCGCTTCGGCGTCGACTTCATCTCGGTCAAGGAAGCCGAATCCTGGCGCCATGTCGCGATCGAGATCAATCTGAGAAAGGGCGGCACCACCCACCCGTTTCTCATGCTCCAGTTTCTCACCGATGGCAGATATCACTCCGAGACCGGGGAATTCCTCACCCCCGCGGGTCAGCCGCGCTGTTACTACGCATCGGACAATCTGGAGGCCGAGCGATACCGCGGGCTGACGCCGTTTGACCTGGTGGATATTGCGGTCGTGAACGGCCTGCATTTCCATGCTGCGAGCGGCGAGGGCGTCGCTTTTCATCTCATCGGTGCGCTGACTGAGTTCGGCAAGCTCGGCGTGGTCTGCATTGGCCGCGATCACGCGCGGGCAGACGCGCTCTATCGCAACACTGTGGAAATCCTCGACAGGGAAAGCGCGGCGCCTCGTCCGCGCTGATCGTATCGATGCGTCTAGTGACGCCCGAATCGCAAATACGCCGCCACACGTCCCTCGCGCTCGGCCTTCCGGCCATAGCGCGTCATGGTGTAGCCATCCCATGGCTGCTGCCAATCCACCGCGCGCTCGGCGAGCCAGGCAAAGTCCGGAGATCGCAGGAGATGCGCCAGCGTCCAAGCGCAGTAGTCGTCGATGTCGCTGACAAAGCGGAATTCTCCGCCCGGTCTGATCGCGCGTGCCATTGCCGCCACCGTCGCATCCTGCACGAAGCGCCGCTTCCAGTGCCGACGCTTCGGCCAGGGATCGGGATGGATCAGATCGATCCGGGCCAGCGAGCGCGGCGGTACCCACGCCAGCAGTTCGACGGCATCGCCGGCGAACAGGCGGATATTGGCGATGTTGTGCGCCTCGATCTGCGTGAGAATCTTTGCCATGCCGTTCACATAGGGCTCGCAGCCGATGAAGCCGGTATCGGGAAAGGCCAGCGCTTCGGCGACGAGATGCTCGCCGCCGCCGAAGCCGATCTCGAGCCTTGCATCGGGGAGCTGCCGGTCGAAGATTTCCGTAAGCGCTGCGGGCGCGGGAGAGGAAATGTCCAGCGCCAGCCGCGGCAGCAGCGTCTCGATCAGGTCGGCCTGATAGGGGCGCAGCTTGTGGCCCTTGCGCCGGCCGAAGAACGAGCCTTGGCCGTGCCTATGCTCACGATCGGGATCGGAGGGCCGCCTCATCGCAATGTTTGATACAGGCGATACAGCAGCCGTGCCCTCGGCTCGATCGAGGAAATGTACATCTGCTCGTAGTGGGTATGCGCGCCCTCGCCGTCGACGCCGAGTCCGTCGAGCGTTGCGGTATGCGGCGCGGTAAAGTTGCCGTCGGAGCCGCCGCCGGTGGACATGTCGACGAGATCGAAGCCGAGTTCCGTAGCCAGCCCCCTGGCGTGCTCGAACAGTGCCGCGCCTGCGTTGCTCTTTTCATAAGGTGGGCGGTTGAGCTCGCCCACGACTTTCAGGCTGACGCCCTCGGTGCGCGACTTCAGCCCGAGGATTTTCGGCACCAGCTCCTCGGCGTCCGCAAGCGTCGGCACGCGCAGGTCGATTTCGGCATAGGCTTCTTCAGCGACCACGTTCGGCCGCGTGCCGCCGCGGACAACCCCGACATTGACCGAGATGCCGCGGGAAACGTCGTTCAGCGCGTCGAGCGTGTGGATGACGTTGCCGAGCTCGCGGATCGCGCTACGGCCATCATGCGGCTTGGCGCCGGCATGCGCAGGCACGCCCTTTAGAAATACTTCGAACCGAGCGACGCCCTTGCGGCCGGTGACGATCTTGCCGCCATCGCGCGCCGGCTCCGTCACCAGCACGTATTTTGCCCTGCGCCCCTCTGCCTCGATCAGCGCGCGAGAGGTCGGGCTGCCGATCTCCTCGTCCGATACGTAGAGATGGGTAATGCCTAGCGGCGGGCGTGCGCCTAGCGCACAAATCTGACGAAATGCATGGTAAGCAAGATAGGCGCCGCCCTTCATGTCGTAGATGCCTGGGCCGAAGGCGCTGTCGCCGTCCACCTTGAACGGCAGGCGCTCGATGAACCCCATTGGATGGACGGTGTCGTGATGGCTGAGCACCAGGATGCCCGGAGCATCCTGGCCCCACGCAGAGCGCACGGCCAGATGATCGCCGCAGCCGTCGCGCCCGGCGATGCGTTCAACATTTGCAGGCAAATCGGTATAGCCCTCGGCTATGAGATTGCCGAGCTTGTTGACCTGCGCCGTCGCTTCCGTCGGTGTCTCGATCTCGACCCAGCGGCGAATGCCGGCAAGGATCGCTGACGCGTCGAAAGGATTATTCGAGGTTGCTGCCATTGGCCGTCGCCAAACGTTGCGAAATCAGGCCAACGTCATGCCCCTGCGCGCCGAGCGGCGTCAATCCCCGCTGATTCAGGGGGCTTTCACTGATTTTGTGCCGTTTTCGGCGGCTTCGCGGTCCGCGATCTGCTCGACCAGGTCGACAATGCTTCGCCGAAGTTTCGAATCGGGGATGCGCGTGAAGGCGCGGGTCAGTGCAAGTCCCTCGGAAGTCGCGAGAAAATCGGCGATATAGGACGGCGAGGCGCTTTCTGCGGCACCCTCGCTCAGCGCAACGCCGCTGGGCCCGCCGTCGAACAGGAAAGACACCGGCACTTGCAGCACTTCTGAAATCTGCTGCAAACGGCTGGCGCCAACGCGGTTGGTGCCCTTTTCGTATTTCTGAATCTGCTGGAAGGTGAGGCCGAGCGCTTCGCCCAGCTTTTCCTGGCTCATCCCCAGCATGATACGGCGCATCCGCACCCGGCTGCCGACATATTTGTCAACGGGGTTCGGCGCTTTGGTCGACATCTCCAACTCTCCGTGGATTTAGCGCCTGGAGACGCACCCAAGCTCCCGGCACAAAACCGTCAAATCCTGCTCGGAGGGGAGGAAGTGCTTCGAACAATGAACTGACAGGTTGAATTCGGGCGCACAATGCGAACTGACATGGCGTCCTGTCAACAGTTGGAACTTTGACGAGTTCTAATTTTCCATCAGGAATGTGATTCTGAAATAAAGTTTCAGAATTTCTGCTGCTTTCTTCGCCGATGGACGACGAAAATCAGGGCAATCAGCACCATGCCGGCAGCAGGGAGGTAAGGATGCCTAGCATAAATCGTCGGCGCAATCGCGGCAGGCAGGTTGGCATCCAGTACACCCTCAATGCCCAGGTCAAGTCGCGCGACAATTCGCCCCATCGGGTCGATCACCGCCGAGATTCCGGTGTTGGCGGCGCGCACCACCGGCAGGCCCTCTTCGATTGCGCGCAGCCGCGCCTGCTGCAGGTGTTGGTACGGCCCGGTCGAGATCCCGAACCAGCCGTCATTGGTCAGGTTGACGATCCAGCCGGCGCGATCGTCGCCCTCGGCCACTTCCGCGGTGAAGACGGCTTCATAGCAAATCAGCGGCAGCGCGCGCGGCGCATTCGGGATGTCGAGCGGGCGCCGCCGCAGGCCCGGGATGTAGCCGCCCTGCACCTTGGTTAGCTGGGTGAAGCCGAGCTTTTCCATCAGGTTCTGTAATGGAAGGAATTCTCCGAACGGGACCAGATGCAGCTTGTCGTAGATCGACAATACGCTGCCGTCATGGTCGATCACATAGATCGAGTTGTAGGCACGGGTGATCGGCCGGCCCGGCGGCGCATCGTCAGGCACTCGCACTGCGCCTGTTATCAGCACCGTGCCCTTCGGCAGGAGGTCGGCGATCTGCGCCATCGCGTCGGCCTCGCGAGTGAGGAAAAAGGGAAAAGCCGATTCCGGCCAGATCAGGATGCTGGCATCGCGCACGCCGGTCGATTGCGGTCCCGATGCGCGATCCGAAAGCGCCAGGTATTTCTGCATTACCTGTTGCTTGGCCGAGTAGTTGAATTTGACGTCCTGCTGCAGGTTCGGCTGCATGATGCGCAGCTTGACGAGCGACACGAATGTGGTCGGCAGCAGCGAAAGCCTCGCGGCACCGAATAGTCCCAGGGCCAGCAGCGTCGCAAGCGCCGCGACCGGCGCGGTCCACGGCCGGCGTTGCGATTTGCCCTCGATCAAGGTCGCGGGACTGGCGAAGATCGCAACGGCCAGGAAGGTCATGCCCCACAATCCGATCACCGAGGCGATCTGCGCCAGCGCCAGAGGCTGAGCAAGCGCATAACCAAAGGCGTTCCAGGGAAATCCCGTCAGCAGATGGCCGCGCAGCCATTCGCTCGCGGTCAAAGCAACGGCCAGCGCAAGGATGCGCGAGGCGTCCCTGGTCCACAACAGCCGCGCCAGCGCAAATCCCAACGCCGGATAGAGTGCGAGATAGGCGGGCAGTCCCAGCACCGCCAGCGGCGACAGCCATGCGAAAGTCGGCGCATCGACGAAGAAAGCGTAGCCGATCCAGTACAGCCCGGGCACGAAGTAGCCGAGGCCGAAGCAGAAGCCGGACAGCGCCGCGGCGGGTACGCCGCGCCATTTGCCGGCCGCAGCACCATCGATCAGCCAGACCAGAACCGGAAAGGTGACGAACAGCACCGGCCAAGCATTGAATGGCGCCATGGCGAGTGCGGAAACAATTCCGGCGGCGAGCGCAATCGCAGCGCGCTTCCATCCCCAGGCGAGAATGATCGAAAGCGCTACGGCGCGGAGTTTGTCGCGGCCCTTCACTGCGACGCGGCTCCGTCGCTCGGGCGCGCCGTGCTGTCGCTGCCTGGCTCGCTGCCGCCTTGCGGCTGGCCCTGGTCGCCTGCTGCTTCGCGCCGCGGGCGTTCGCGCTGTGGACGCGGCGGCGGGCGCTCCTTGCGCGGCGCGATGCGCAGCCGCTTGACGCGGCGCGGATCGGCGTCGAGCACCTCGACCTCGAAATTGCCGGGGCCGGCGATCAGTTCACCCCGCACCGGCAACCGTCCGACCTGGGACACGAGATAGCCGCCCAGCGTCTCGACTTCCTCGCCGGCTTCGCCGGTGACGAATTCCTCGCCGATCACCTTCCGGGCGTCATCGAGACTGGCGCGCGCATCCGCAATGAAGGAATTGTCAGCCTGGCGGACGATCGCCGGCGGCTCGTCGCTGTCATGCTCGTCATCGATCTCGCCGACCACCTGCTCGACGATGTCCTCGATCGAGACCAGGCCGTCGGTGCCGCCATATTCGTCGACGACGAGGGCCAGGTGCACGCGCGAGGCCTGCATCTGGGCCAGCAGGTCGATGGCGCGCATCGACGGCGGCACGTAAAGCAGCTTGCGCGTGATGTTGGCTTCCGACAGCGGCAGCGCGAGGTCGACTGCGCGCAGGTCGAGCCCCGCCGGAAATGGCTTCTTGCGCCGCGCCTTGGTCGCGTCGCCGACCCGGGCCCTCGCCGTGACAAAGGCGAGCAGGTCGCGGATGTGCACCATGCCTTCGGGATCGTCGAGCGTCTCGTTGTAGACCACGAGGCGCGAATGCGCCGCGCTCTCGAACAGGGTCATCAATTCGCCGAGCGGGATGTCGCGCTTGACCGCGACGATGTCGGCGCGATGTACCATCACGTCGGCAATGCGCCGCTCGTGCAGCGAGAGGATGTTGCGCAGCATGGTGCGCTCGATGACGGAGAAGCCGACGTCCTCCGGCGTCGTCGCATCGAGCACGACCTTGAGGTCGTCGCGCACCGAGCCGGCTTTCCAGCCGAACAGCGTGCGAATCGCGCGCAGCAGCCAGTTGTCGGCGGGCGGGCGCAGCACCTCACCTTGCTGCACCACGGCGGGCAGATTGCGCGGGTTGTTCCCTTCTGGGCTGGGCTCGGAGTCCGGCATTTCAGTTCACCCGTTCCCGCTGCCCGCATAGGGATCGGGAATGCCGAGTTGGGCGAGGATCTCGCGCTCCAACGCCTCCATCGCCTCGGCGTCGTCGTCTTTCTCGTGATCGTAGCCGATCAGGTGCAGGAAGCCATGCACCGCGAGATGACTCAAATGATGGTCGAAGGGCTTCTGTTCGTCGTCGGCCTCCCGCCGTGTCGTCTCGTAGGCGATCGCGATGTCGCCGAGCATGCGCGGCAAGTCGTCCGGCGCGTCGCCGGTCGGCTGCAGCGCGGGGAACGACAGCACGTTGGTCGGCTTGTCGATGCCGCGCCAGTTGTTGTTGAGCGTGCGGATGCCGCCGTCGTCGGTCAGCATGACCGCGAGCTCCGCGTCGTCAGTATCGGCATCGGCGATTTCGGCCGCCGCCTCGATGGCGCGATGGATGATTTCTTCCGCGCCCGGTTCCGCCCGCCAGCAGGCGGCGGTGACGAGGACTTCGGTCTGGGGAAGGGCAGGGCGCGCCATCGTTCTCGGATGTTGAAGGCGGCCGGAATCCGATTCAATCAGGCTTCCGGCGACAATGTGTCGGGTCAAGACTTGCCGGTTGCCGGCCGGGCCGGCAATCCCTCATAGGCGGCGACGATGCGCGCCACCAGCTCGTGGCGAATCACGTCCTCCGCCGTGAACTTTACTTGCGCGATTCCCTCGACACCGTCGAGCAGCTTGCAGGCTTCCGCAAGGCCGGAGGCCTGGCCGTTCGGCAGGTCGATCTGCGAGGGATCGCCGGTGACGATCATGCGGCTGTTTTCGCCGAGACGAGTCAAGAACATCTTCATCTGCATCGAGGTCGTGTTCTGCGCCTCGTCGAGGATGATGACGGCGTTGGTCAACGTGCGGCCGCGCATGAAGGCGAGCGGCGCGATCTCGATCTCGCCGCCTTGCAGGGCGCGCTCGACGATTCGGGCATCCATGAGGTCATAGAGTGCGTCGTAGATCGGGCGCAAATATGGATCGACCTTCTCGCGAAGATCTCCGGGCAGGAAGCCGAGCCGCTCGCCGGCCTCGACCGCAGGCCGCGTCAGGATAATGCGATCGACCTCCTTGCGCTCGAACAGCTGCGCCGCATAGGCAACCGCAAGCCAGGTCTTGCCGGTGCCGGCAGGGCCGACGCCGAACACCAACTCATGGCGCTTCAGCGCCCGGATGTAGGAATCCTGCGCAGCAGTGCGCGCGCGCACCGGACGCTTGCGCAAGTTGATGGTCTCGAACTGCGACTTTGCGGCCTTGGCGTCGTATTCGAACAGCGAGCCCTGCGCGATGACGGCGCGGATCGCGCCCTCGACGTCGCCCTGTGCGAGTTCGTGACCCTGATTGGCCTGCGCATACAAGGTCTCGAGCACACGCCGTGCCGCATCGCAGCCGTCGCGGGAACCGGCAATGGTGATGTGGTTGCCGCGGGAATCCACGACGACGCCGAGCCTTCGCTCGATCAGTGCAAGGTTCTGCCCATAGGGGCCGACCAGGGCGGAAACGGCGCGGTTGTCGTCGAAGTCGATGACGACTTGCGTCTCGGGCGGAACTTGCATGTCGCGGTCGAGTTTGCGGCTGGGAGCGAGCGAAGGCGAATCCGATGCGCTTTTTGCCAAGGGCTCAGGCTCCAATGGTCATCCGGGGTTCGGCAGCAACGAGGGGCGCGTCGAGACGGCCCAGCAGGCTGTAGCGCTCGAGGCTCTCGACATGGACGGGCAGGACTTTTCCGATGATGTCGGGCGAAGCCATCACATGGGCGGGTTGCAGATAGGCGGTGCGGCCGACGATCTGGCCGTCCTTGCGCGCGGCTCGCTCGAACAGCACGTCGACGGTCATGCCGATCGCGGCCCGGTTGAAGGCCGATTGCTGGCTGTCGATGAGGTGCTGGAGGCGCTCCAATCGCTCGTCCATCTCCGCTTGTGACACCGGCTCCTGCATGTCCGCCGCCGGCGTTCCCGGCCGCGGCGAGTATTTGAACGAATATGCCGCAGCGTAACCGATTTGCGTGACAAGCGCGAGGGTGGCGGCAAAATCCCGCGCGGTTTCCCCGGGAAAGCCGACGATAAAATCCGATGAAAATGCAATGTCTTGGCGTGCACGCCGGAAACGCTCGATGACTTCAAGGTATTCGGCCGCGGTATGCCTGCGATTCATGGCATCGAGGATCCGGTCGGAGCCGGACTGCACCGGCAGATGCACGAACGGCATCAGCGCGGGATTGTCGCGATGCGATTCGATCAGGCTGTCGTCGACATCGCGCGGGTGGCTGGTCGAGTAGCGCAGCCGCAGGACGCCGTCGATCTCGGCGAGCCGGTCGAGCAGCCTGCCGAGCGGCCAGCTTCGGCCATCAGGCCCTTCGCCATGATAGGCATTGACGTTTTGCCCGATCAGCGTGATCTCGCGCACGCCATTGTCGGCGAGCCGCTTCACGTCGTCGACGATCTTCGCCACCGGCCGCGAAACTTCCGCGCCGCGCGTATAAGGCACCACGCAGAAGGTACAGAACTTGTCGCAGCCTTCCTGCACGGTGACGAAGGCGGAAATGCCGCGCGCGCGGATCGCATCCGGCCTGGGCTGCGGCAGGAAACCGAACTTGTCATCGACCGGAAACTCCGTCTCCAGTGCGCGGCCGTTGCGTCTGGCGCGATCGAGCAACTGCGGCAGATGGTGATAGCTCTGCGGTCCGACCACGACATCGACCACCGGCGCTCGGCGGATGATCTCGTCACCCTCGGCCTGCGCGACGCAGCCTGCAACCGCAATGTCGACCCGCCGTCCGTTGGCGGCGGCCTCATCCTTCATCACGCGCAGCCGACCGAGCTCGGAATAGACCTTCTCCGAGGCCTTCTCGCGGATGTGGCAGGTGTTGAGAATAACGAGGTCGGCGTCTTCCGCGTTCGCCGTCTCGACAAAGCCCTCAGGAGCCAGCGTGTCCACCATGCGTTGCGCATCGTAGACATTCATCTGGCAGCCATAGGACTTGATGTGCAGCTTGCGCGGCGACGTCATGGAACCTGGTCGGGAGTGAGCAGCGCCATTCTTGGCGCAGGGGTCAAATATAGCCTAACTGGCTGAAAATCCAGCGATCAAGCCGGGATTTTCGATCGTCTTGCGCACCAAATCAGGCAATTCCCGCATGTCGTCGAACAGTGCCGCCGCTCCCGCCGCGCGCAGCTTTTCGGCATGGCCGGGCAGGCAGTGGCTGCCGCCATGGAAGCCGAGTGCGATCATTCCCGCCGCCACCGCGCCGGTAATGCCGGGAACACTGTCCTCGATCACGAGGCATCGCTCCGGCGCGGAGCCCATTTCCCTGGCCGCATGGAGAAACAGATCCGGTGCAGGCTTGCCGCGCCGGACCTGTGTCGCGGAGAAAATGTACGGCGAAAGCCGCTGGTAGAGTCCCGCGCATTCGAGGCCATGGCGGATCTTCTCCGGTGTGCCGCTGGAGGCCACGCATTTCGGCAGGTCGATCGCGGCAATCGCCGCCGCGACGCCGGCAATGGCCTTCAGGTCGCCGGCATAGAATTTCAGCGTCGCTTCCCTGACCTCTGCTTCAAACTCATCCGGCAGCCTGCGCCCGATCTCGCGCTCGATCGTCAGTCGCGCCTCGCGGTCGGAGACGCCGAGGAAGCGATGCAGCACCTGCTCTTCGGTGATTGGGTAGCCGTGGCGCGTCAGCGTCTCGGCATGAGCGCGGCAGGAAATGACTTCGCTGTCCACCAGCACACCGTCGCAGTCGAAGATGACGAGATCGAGTTTCACGATCGCCGGGAAGCCGCGGTCATTTCTTGTCGTCTTCCAGCGGAACGCAGTACAGCTCCAGCCGGTGATCCACCAGCTTGTAGCCGAGCTTGCGGGCGATCTCGGCCTGCAGCTTTTCGATTTCTTCCGAAGAGAACTCGATCACCTTGCCGTCGCGCAGATTGATCAGGTGGTCGTGGTGGCTGTCGGGCATCTGCTCGTAGCGGGCGCGGCCCTCGCGGAAATCGTGCCGCTCGATGATCCCGGCATCCTCGAACAGCTTGACCGTGCGATACACCGTCGAGATCGAGATCTTGTCGTCGACCGCCACGCAGCGGCGATAAAGCTCCTCGACGTCGGGATGATCCTCCGATTCGGCCAGAACGCGCGCGATCACGCGGCGCTGCTCGGTCATTCGCATGCCCGTGGCAGCGCAGCGCGCCTCGATGCCGGTTGCCTTGGCCGACAGGGAATGCTCAGTCGAGGATTTCAGTGCGGTCATGGTGTGAGCCCTGAGGGAGACATCGATGGTCTGCCATCTTGCGCATCTTACGACAAGTCGCGCCGCATCAGAAGCGCATTCAGCTGTTCCCCGCCGGCTTGCTGGTAATACCTTTCGCGGCTGCCGATAACCGAAAATCCCGCACGTTCGTACAATCTTCGCGCCGGCTGGTTATTTTCCTCGACCTCCAGAAATATCCTGTGCACGCCTCGGCCGGCGAGGTGGCCGAGATGGGTCATCAGCAGGTCGCGCGAGAGGCCGCGGCCACGATAGCGTTCATCCACTGCGATCGACAATATCTCCGCTTCATCGGCGGCCATGCGCGACACCGCAAAGCCGACGACCTTGCGGCCCAGCTTCAGGCGATGCACCAGTGTATTTCGCTCGCGCAGCATCGCCTCGAATTCGCCTTCGCCCCAGCCGCGGTGGAATGACGCGCCATGAAGTTGCGCAAGCCGTGCCGCATCGCGCAGTGTCGCGGGTTCGACTATCGCGGTGCCGCCGTTCCACCAGTCCGACAGCAAGCCCATCATGTGCCCTGCGTGTCGGCCGCGCGCGGCAATTGATCGGCCGGCGGCTTGGCGTCGGGCGCGCGCAGATAAAACGGTCGCGGCGTTGCCACGGCCGGATCGACTGCCGCCGCGAGCCACGCCACCCAGACAATATCCGGTGCGGCCTGCTGATCGACCTTGACCGGCTGGTCTGCGTCTTTCGGCCAACGCTCGGCCAGAAGATTGGCGGCATTGCCGACGAGAAGCGGAGCACCGAGGCGGGAGGCGGCGAGAGCCTCCTGTATCGGCGCCACGCGTGGTGTCAGCAGGGATTCGCCGTGACCGGTATTGACCTGCAGATAGACTTGGTCATGCCGCGCGTCGATGGCCGAGATGATCGGATTTTCGCCGTGCTCGCTGACATGGGGCGCGGCAAAGGCGGTGAGCGTGGTGATGCCGACCACGGGCTTGTTCGCCGCCAGCGCAATGCCCCGCGCGGCCGAGAGTCCGACGCGCAATCCGGTGAAGCTGCCGGGGCCCGTGGTGGCGGCGATGCGATCGAGATCGGCAAAGCCGATGCCGGATTGCTTCATCACGCGCGCGACCATCGGCATCAGCGCTTCGGCATGGCCGCGCTTCATCGCGGTCGATTCCAGCGCGATGACCTGGTTACGATCGGTATCGAGTACCGACGCCGCGCAAGCGTCGAGTGCGGTATCGATGGCGAGAATCAACATGTGAAGAGGGCAAATGGCGAGCAGCGAATAGCGAAAGGGATATCCGACAAGATTCCTGCTCGGCGCTTCCTATTCGCCATTCGCCTCTTCATTACATCGGCCGGACTTCGACCACATCGGGCACGAAATGCCGCAGCAGGTTCTGGATGCCGTGTTGCAGTGTCGCGGTCGAGGACGGGCAGCCGGCGCAGGCGCCCTTCATGTTGAGATAGACGATTCCGTCTTTGAAGCCGCGGAAGGTGATGTCGCCGCCGTCATTGGCGACCGCAGGCCTCACTCGCGTCTCGATCAGGTCCTTGATCTGCGCGACTGTGTCGGCGTCCGCCTCGGCGAAGAACTCGTCGGCCTCGTCGGATTCCTCGTCGCTTGCAGCCGAGCCGTCGGCGAGCAGCGGCGCGCCGGACATGTAGTGCTCCATGATGGCGCCCAGGATGGCGGGCTTGAGGTGCTGCCAGTCGCCATCGGCCTTACTGATGGTGATGAAGTCGTAGCCGAAGAATATGCCGGTGACGCCTGGCACTTCGAACAGGCGCGCGGCGAGCGGCGAGCGGCGGGCGGAATCGCGGTTGGTGAATTCCATCGTGCCGGCGTCGAGCACGACACGGCCCGGGATGAACTTCAGCGTGGCGGGATTGGGGGTGGCTTCGGTCTGGATGAACATGATTTTCTCCGGCGTCGCCGGTTCAAGGCCGGCGCGTGAGGTCTCCTTAGCAGATGGCGCGGCGCGGCGCACCGTCAAGGGTGGGGGAGGCGTGTTTCCGCACCGCATCAAGGGCTTAGAGCATGGTTTTGGGCCGGCCGGCTTGCGCCGGCGCAAACTGCGCGGGAACCGGCTGCTGGCCGGGTGGTCAGGACAGGCCGTCGATTTCGGCGTCCGTCAGCGCACCCGAGATGATCATCAGCGGAATCGGGAAGGAGCCGACGGTCTTGGCCATGATGGTGATGAGGGGGCCGGGGCCTTCGGCGCCGGGACTGGCGGCCAGCACCAGCATGGAGATATCGGGGTCCTTGTCGATGACGTCGAGGATCTGTTCGCCCGGATCGCCCTCGCGGATCACCCGCTCCGGCGTTATGGCGGCTACGCCGTTGGCGCGGCCGGAAGCGCGGTCGAGCGCCTCGTTGGCGGCCTCATGGGCTTCTGCGCGCATCACCTCGGCAACGCCGAGCCATTGCTGGTTGGCGTCTTCGGTCTCGATCACGCGGAGCATCACCACACCGCCGCCGACCCGCATCGCCCAGCGCGCGGCATAATAAACGGCGCGGTCCCACTCCGCAGTGTCGTCAACGATGACAAGGCATTTTGGCTTGTGACCCGATTCGTAAGCGTGTCGCTGACTGGTCATGCATGTCCCGGTGCTGGCCAACCGGCGCATGCTGCCACACTCCCTCAGCCCTTGGGTAGGGGGCGTGCTGGCCTTGGCCGCAGTTTCGTGCCGCCCAGAGATCGAAGTCGTGACCGCTGCGGCTTTCGAACTACGCCGCTTCTCCGTCCCGCGTTTGCTTTCGGGGGCTCCGGAAGTCGAGTTCCGAGGCCCGACAGGGCTTTCCGAACAGATAGCCTTGCGCCTGGACGCAGCCGCTGGCGCGTATCAGTGCAAGCTGATCTTCGGTCTCGATGCCTTCGGCGACTGTATCGATGCACAGGCCGTGGCCGAGGCTGGCGACGGCCGCCACGATCGCCGCGCAGTCAGTGCTGACCGAAAGCTCCTTGACGAATGAGCGGTCGATCTTGATCCTGTCGAACGGGAACATCCGCAGATAGCTCAGGGACGAATATCCGGTTCCGAAATCGTCGAGCACGATGGCAATTCCCTTCTCGCGCAGCCGGTGCAGCGCTTCGAGATTCTCCGAACTGCTCTCCAACAGGACCGACTCGGTGATTTCCAGCTCCAGGCGTGGCGGCGGCAGGCCGGTTTCGGTCAGGACCTTGGAAACGATGTCAACGATATGTCCGGTCTGGAACTGCAACGGCGACAGATTGACAGCGACCCTGAGATGCGGCGGCCAGTCGCGTGCATCGCTGCAAGCCTTGCGCAGAACCCATTCGCCGATCGCATTGATCAGGCCGGTATCCTCGGCAAGCGGAATGAAGTCATCCGGAGGAACCAGCCCGCGCTTCGGATGACGCCACCGGACGAGACCTTCCACGCTTACCGCTTCCATCGTCGCAATCTCGATGATGGGATGATAGTGCATTTCGAGTTCGTCACGCGCCAGGGCGCTGCGGAGATCCGTCTCGAGCGTGTGCCGGACTTGAGCTGCCGCCGCGATCGAGGGTTCGAACAGGCAGTACGTGCTGCGGCCCTGCGATTTGGCCTTGTAGAGCGCGAGATCGGCGTTCTTGACGGCCTGATCGACATCGGGGCCGTGTTCCGGCAATAGCGCAATTCCGATGCTCGTCCCGATGTTTATCTCGTGGCCATCGAGATCGTATGGGGCGCCGACGGCCTGGAGCAGCCGCCTGGCCAGCGAAATCGCGGACGATTGCGCGTCCGGCCCGGCGGCAAGCAGGATTGCGAATTCATCGCCGCCAAGCCGCGCGACCAGATCGGTCTCGCGCGTGCAGGCGAGCACGCGAGTCGCCACCGTCTTGAGCAATTGATCGCCGATCGGGTGTCCAAGCGAATCGTTGACTATCTTGAAGCGGTCGAGATCGAGCATCATCAGTGCGAGTGGACGGCCATCTCGCTGCGCGCGCGCGAGGTTCTTCTTCATCGTGTCGTACAGCACCGCCCGGTTGGCCAGGCCGGTCAGAATATCGTGGCTGGCGATATAGACGATTTCCGCCTCCACGCGCTCGCGTTCGGTGATGTCCTGGTGCGTCGTGACCCAGCCGCCGTCCGGGATCGGCTGGCGCGAAATCGCAATCGCCCGCCCGTCCTTGAGATGGAGCACCTCGCTTGTCGGCTTCGACACCGAAGCAAGCAGGCTCCAGCGGTAGTCTTCGGCGGCGTCCGGTTCATAGATGCCGCGTGCGACACGGCGATCGAGAATTTCCTGCAACGTGGTGCCGGGCTTGGTTTCTTCCCGTGACAGCCCATACATGCCGGCATATTGCTCGTTGCAGATGACTACTCTCTGCTCGGCGTCGAACATGCAAAGACCCTGGCTGATGTTGGACAGCGCGAGTTCGAGCAGCGCGGATTTGCGTATCACCTCGGCCCGGCTCTCTCGCAGGGCCTCTTCAGCGGCCTTCCGCGCCGTGACGTCGATGCGGATCGATATGTAGCGGATCGGCTTGCCGTCCCGGTCGAGTTGCGGTGCGATGGTGGTGTCGACCCAGTAGAGCGATCCGTCCTTGGCGCGGTTGCATATTTCGGCGCGCCAGACCTCGCCGCGCGCGATCTGACGGTACATTGCGCGAAAGAATTCCGGGGGATGGACGCCGGAATTCAGAATGCGATGATCGCTTCCGATCAGTTCGTCGCGACTGTAGCCGCTGATGCGGCAGAAAATGTCGTTGGCGTGAATGATGCGTCCGGTGACGTCGGTGCTGGCGACAATTACCGCCTGTTCGACGGCGTGCCGCTGCGCGATCAACTCCTGCCTGACCTCGTTGAGACGGTCTTCGGCGAGGTACTGCTCGGTGATGTCCTGATGTGTGGTGACCCAGCCGCCTCCCTGCATCGGCTGATGGCCCACGGCGATCACCCGGCCGTCGCGCAGCCTGTTGATGGCGAATTGCGATTGGCCCCTGGCGGCGGCCTCCATGCGGCCGGCAAGATAGCTCTCGGCATCCTCCGGACACTGGCCGGACGCGATACGGGCTTCGATGATGGAACGCAGTGTCGCCCCGGGCCTGGTCTGCTCGGGCGTCAGCCCGTACATCTCGCCATACCGCGCATTGCAGATGATCAGGCGCTGGTCGCCGTCGAACATGCCGAGCCCGTGCGGCATGTTCTCGAGCGCCGCATTGAACCGGAGATTGGTTTGTTCGAGCGAACGGCTTGAGTTCTCGAGCGCGGCGACGGCGACGGACAGGCGCCTCTGGCGGACTGCACCGAAGAGGATCACGACGAGCGCGAACGCCGTCAGCGCGAAACCGACCTGGCGATAAAGAGCGATCCTGCCCGTCGCCTGTTCGAATATGTCTTCCTGGGCAAGGCCGACCACGGCGATCAGCGGCAGCCCGTCGACCACGCGATAGGATACCAGACGGAGAATGCCGTCCATATGGGCGGACATGTCGGGCGTAGTCCAGTAACTTCCCGCCGGCGACTGCCGAAACAGTGCGAACGTTCTGGATTGCGCCATCGAGCGGCCGGTGAGCCTTTCCGCGTCGTTTTGACGGGTGCTGCGGGCACGGATGATCCCGTCAAAGCCGACGAGGGCGATGACGCCGGAGCGGCCGATGTCGATCGAATTGTAGAACTTCTCGATCCGCAGCACATCGAGCGCCGCGAGCAGAACACCGTCAAAGGATCCGTCCGGCGCTCTCAGCTTGCGCACCAGTTGAATTGTCGACTTTCCGGAGACGCGCCCGACGACGGGCTTGCTGACGAACAGTTCGTCGGTCCCGACCTGCGAATGATGTTGAAAGTAGTCGCGGTCGCTCAGATCGACGGACGGATCGTTCGGCGCTAGGCTCGAGCTCTTCATGATGCCGTCACGGCCGACAAGGACGAACTGGATCACGTGATCGCTGTGGAATTTGGCGCTGTTGACCATGCGCATGAGGTCGAAGTTGCGCCGATCGCTCTCGTAGGAGTCCCGCATGGCCAGCAGCGCGCTGTCGGCCCCCTTGACGACCTGGGCGATATCGGACTCGAAGATGCGGGCAAGATTTGTCGCCTGTCGCAGGCCTGCCTCGCTGGCACGCTCGCGTTCGTTCGCCGAGAAGAACGCCACGCCGCCCCAGACCAGAGCGATCAGGACGGCGCCAAGGATGGTCGTCGTTTGCGCAAACGCGCGGAGCCACGTTTTCATGCGCTGAGGTCTCGGCCCGGAAACGGACGGCGAATGCCGGCGGGATTCTTGCCTCGCTTGCCGAGGGATGAGTCAGGTTCGATCTGAATGAAAAGGGTGCGATTTTCCCGTCGTCGAGCCTGATATCGAGGAGCAGCCGGATCGATCATTTTGCTGGTCTTTCGTGCCGGAATGCTCGTGCCGCATCGTTGCGATTGCAGGCGTCGCTCTGCGCCCGAGTTTGTTTTCTCGTAGGACTCCCGCGACCTTGCTGCTTCTCCAATTGAAGTGACGTTATGAATCCCGGTTAATGGTCGCTTAAAAGCGACTCGGCCGGCCTCGCGATCGGTCGAGCGGGAAAAATTCGGTTGCAAGACGGAGTTTTGCTCGCAAACTCGCGGGCATTGAGCAGGCCGTTAGTCGCAACGCGCCGTTGGCGCTTGACCAGTGTCTTTGCCGGCGCGCAGGCTTCAGGCGCGCCCGAGTTGAACCTGGCGGTCGACAGTAATCCACGTCGCGCGAGCCACGGCGAGCAACGTTCCGGCTTCGTCATGGGCCGCGGCCTCGGCAACGCGTTTGCGGTTGTCGCGGCCGGCCTCCCAGGCGGTGATGACGCAGCGTTCTCCCGGGCGCGGACGTTTCTCGATCCGCGCCGCCATCCGACCGAGCAAGATCGGCGTTCGCTCGGAGCGGCCGCTCCGCGGGTCGTAAGAGGAAGCATAGCCGGTGGGACAATCGAGTGCCGACCAGAGAAACTCGGTCGCGACGAGACCGTCCTCCGCCGTCAGGGTCGGATCCGGTGTCCAGGTAGCCCCAAGCACGACAGAAGCATTCCCGGATTGACGCGCGAGCGGTCCGGCAAAAATACGCAAGCCGTCTCCGCGCGCCCGGGCAGGACCGCACACGAAGCAAGTCGGCAGCGGATGCTCGTGCGGCTTGATCGGCGTCAGCAACTCGGCTTCGCTCGCCTCCTCGAAACTCGCCCTCTCGACACGCGCAAGTTCGACCTGCGCCGGTCGCGCGGTCGCAACGACAATGGCGCCGTCGCGAAGTTCCCACGACGCCTCGCTCGTCGCGACGACATCGAGCTGCTTGTCCAGGGGAGGCGGCGTGCGCAGCGTGATTTCAGCGCCGCCCGGAATGTGGCGGGCCAGCTGGCCGCAAACATACCCGCCGTTTCCGGAGTTGGGCGGTCCACAGTACCGCCTGTCGATGATGATCGATGTCATCGATCCATTCCTCTCTGATGCGGCCAGCGGCCTCTAGCTTACCTTGAGGACAATTCTTCCCTGAACCGTCCGATCGGCGATGGCGCGCATCGCTTCCCTGACTTGCTCCAGGGGAAGGATGCGATCGATGTGCGGGCGAATCTTCCCCTCGGCCAGCAATTGCGCCAGCGTATTATTCATTCGCGCAGCTTCCTCGGGGAATTTCTCGGCCCAGGCACCGGCAAAAATGCCGACAATGCTGTAGTTCTTCAATAGCGGGAGGTTCATCGGGATGGAAGGAATCTGACCGCTGGTGAAGCCGATCGGCATCAGCCGTCCGCCCCACTTCATCAGTCGCGCCATCTGCTCGAAGATCGCGCCGCCGACGTTGTCGAAGCAGATGTCGACGCCCTCTCCGCCTGTTATCGACTTGATCCGCTCGCGCAGATCTTCGTTCCGATAATTGATGACATCACAGACGCCATAGCCGCGCACCAAGGCTGCCTTGTCGTCGGATCCGATGCCGGCGATGGCGCGCAAGCCCAGATGGCGGGCGAGGTCGATGGCGGCGAGGCCCACTCCGCCTGCAGCCCCGGTGACGAACACTGTTTCACCGCGTTGTGCCCGTGCGCCCTCGACGAAGGCGTAGTAGGCCGTGCCATAGTTGTGCCAGACCGTGGCCGCCGTTTCGAACGCGACGCTGGCGGGCAGCCGTACGCACTTCCATTCCTTGGCAATCATCCGTTCGGCATAGCCGCCGGTCCAGTTGCCGCATGCCACCCGGTCGCCTGGCCGGAACTTCGTGACCTTTCCGCCCACTGCGACGACGACGCCGGCCGCTTCCGTGCCGGGCACGAACGGCATCGGCGGTCGCATCTGGTAGAGGCCCGAGACCATCAAATGATCCATGAAGCTCACGGAAGCCGCGCGCACATCGATCAGAATTTCGTCGTTGGCGGGCTTCGGTTCTTCGATCTCACCGATTCGCAGGCTTTCCGGCCCGGTAAACGCGCTGCACAGAACGGCTCTCATTGTGACACCTCCGATTCGCGGCGGCCGAAAATGCGCGGCAGCAGCATGGGAACTTGTTGACGATATTGCTGATAGGCCGAGCCGAACTCGGCGATCAGATCCCGTTCCTCGAAATGCACGCCGGCCAGGATGTAGAGCGTGTTTGCGACCGCAAACAGCAAATGGCCGAGGGTCATTTCGGGCGTGGCCCAGAATGCGAGCAGGAAGCCCAGCATGATCGGGTGCCGCACGATCTTGTAGAGCAGCGGCGTCTTGAAGACCTGGCCCGGGATTTCGGCTCTCCGCAGAGCGGAGAATGCCTGGCGCAGGCCGAACAGCTCGAAGTGATCGATCATGTAGCTCGAGGTAAACGTGATCGACCAGCCCAGCCAGAAGATGCCGGTCAGAAACGAGGCTGCGAGCCCCTCGACCCGCCAGACCGCAATCGGAATCGGCCGCCACTGCCAGAACAGCAGCAGCAGGATCAGGCTGGAAAGCAGCACGTAAGTGCTGCGCTGGCAGGTCGCCGGAAGGACCGTGCTCCACCACCGCTTGAATCCCGGGCGGGCCATGATGCTGTGCTGGAGTGCAAACAGGCCGAGAAGCACCAGGTCGATGCCGATGGCCGTGCCGAGACTCTCCGGCTGGCCGGTGTCGATCGACTTGGGCACGAGAAAATTGCCGACGAAGCCGATCGCATAGAGCGTCGAGACGAAGAAGACGCCATAACTCATGATGGCGTAAAATAGGATCAGAAGACGTGCGAACATGAATGTTCCTCTGTTGTGCCGGTGGCGTTGCAAAATGAAGAGCCAGGGCCGTTCGATGACGGGCGGGCTCGATCAGGCCTGACTGCTATCACCGGACCGTCCCCTGCCCGTCCCCTGGGGGCAGCCGGCCGGTCGGGTGCAAAGTCCGGGGCTGAGCGCCTGATTTGCATTGTGGGCTGTCGTCGCCCGCGCACTGAGGCCGCGCCAGATCTCCGGCACGGTGCGTTCGGCAGGTCTGCCGTCCCTGAGGTGGTATTAGCCGCAGCTGATCGGGTTGGGATCTGCATCCAGTTCCTCGCTGAGGAACCGATCGAGGAGCCGGTTGGCGCGCGTGCGGTCGCCGTTGACCTGCAGCATGGTCAGGCCGCGTCCCACTGAGCCGAGATAGAAGCGCTCGTACTGCTCGTTGCGGCTGCCGAGTGCGGTGGCGGCGAAGTCCCAGGCCAGACGGAAAAGCCGGCTGCGCTCCTCGGCGCCGACACCGACGCCCTTCAGGTACTTGTCCAGCAGAGGCCGAAGCCTGTCGTCGGCCAGCGCCGCTCGCGCCGGCGTGGTCAACAGATTGTGAGAGCCGAGTTGGCGGATGATTTCGTTGGTGCGTGGGAACCAGGTCGGGAGTGCCGCCCGCAGGGCTGCCAGCGGCCGCAGGTCGCAGGCCCACATGCCGTTGCCGTATTCGTGGGCGGCCTGCTCGGCGGCGAAGATGGCCGCGCGTGCGAATTCGGCGAACATGGCGATCTCGCCGAGCATCTGCTGAACCTGTGGCAGGCCGACCGTGTTGATCGTCTCGGCCATGCGGTTCGCCAGACCCCAGGCAAATTCAAGCTTGGTCTGCGCCCGGATCATGGTCTGCTGCATGTGGTTGGGCCACCAGGTCGTCTTCAGCACGGAGTTGGATACGGCAAGATTGGAATCGATGAAGACACGGTCTTTCGGCACTTCGACGTCGTCGAAGATGACGAAGGCATCCTGCTCGTCGAAGCGGCTCGACAAGGGATGCTCGAAACGATTGGTGTTCACCGCCACGCTGTCGCGACAAATGAACTTCAGGCCCGGCGTATCCATCGGAATGCAGAAGCTCAGCGCGTGCTCGGGTGCGGCATCGGGCATGGGTCCGCTGGGATAGACGGCGAGTTCGTCGGCGAAGGGCGCCAGCGTCGCCAGCACGCGCGAGCCCCGCACGAGGATGCCGTGTTCGGTGTCTTCAACCTTGTGGAGCTGCACCGGGTCGTGGCCGATCGGGTGCTTTCCCTTCGACATGTCGACGGACGAATTGATGATCGTATGGGTGAGGGAGAGGTCTTCGCGGGCAAGCTTCTTCTGGTAGCGCAGCAGATTCTGCGCGCCCCGCTCGTTGCCGTTGATTGCCCATTCGTCGGCGCGTCCGGCAAAGCCAGCGAAAGTGACGTTCATGTAGTCAGGCGTGCGGCCCATCAGGCCGACCGAGTATTCGGCAACGCGCTCCAGGCCGCGATGGCGGCGCTGAAGATCTTCCCGCGACCGCGGGATCATGTGGCTGACGTTGATCGGTTCGCCGGTCTCGCAGTCGGGCATCAGACAGACATCGGCATGCCGGTGCTGAAGGTCGAAGACCTCGGCCAGCGCCCGGGCCGCACCCGAAAGGGCCGGGTGGTCGACGACCGAGGAGACCTTGTCGCCGCCGACCCACAGGTCGCGCCTGCCTGCCAGCCCGCGCAGAAACTGTTCACCGGTACGCGCCGCCATCCCGCCTCCTGTCAGTACGCGCCGCGCGCCACATCGAGCCGCGAAGGCCGCATCAAGCGGCTTCCCGTTTGGCAACCAGCCGGTCAAGCGCGGCTTTCGCCTCGCTTGTCATGCGCCGGATGATCTCGCCCGCTGGCAGAATCTCTGCGATGTTGCCCGCGCTTTGTCCGGCAGTCAGACAGGCCTGCTCGATATCGCCCTTGAAATCGCGCGTCGGCAGGATGGCGCTGTAGCGCGGCACCGGGATCGTCTGCCCGTTGAGAACCGTTGAGCCGATGATCTGGTCCTTCGCGTCAACGATGGCCTCGGCTTCACGCCCCTGCGCCGCACGTGCGCCGTCATTGATGATCGCCCGCATGGGCTGGTCGGGCCATTCGGGGCCGTAGATCGAGAGGATCGCCGTATCGCCGACATCGGCCGACAGCACCCGCTCCTTGTAGGAAGTATGCGCTTCTGCCTCTTGCGCAGCGAGGAAGCGACTGCCGCACCATACGGCATCGGCGCCGAGAACAAGCGCCGCGGCCATGGTCGTGCCGTCGACAATGCCACCAGCGGCAAGCAACGGCAGACCGGGAAAGCGCCTGCGGATTCGGGGAAACAGCGTCATGGTCGAGGCCTCGGCCCTGTTGTGACCGCCGGCCTCGGCACCCTGGACGATGAGCGCGTCGGCGCCGAGTGCGGCCGCCTGCTCGGCTTCCGCGACGCGGCCGATTTGCATCCAGACCTTGATCCCGGCCTGCTTCAATCGTGCGACATGCGCTGGCGTCGGCAATGTCCAGAAGAAGATGGCAAGCGCCACTCGCTCCTCGATGAGGACAGACAAATGTTCATCGGTGACGAAGTCGCCGATCAGATCGACGCCGAATGGCCGTTTGGTCAGCTGCTTCGTTCGTCGGACGAGATCGCGCAGGACGTCGGGCGGATTGATGTCGGAACCTATCGTGCCGAGCCCGCCGGCTTCGCAGACTGCGGCCGCCAGAGCGGGACGCGCGATCATCGCCATGCCTGCATTGACGATGGGTGTCGAGAGTTTGAAGGTTCGGGTAATTGATGTCGAAAACATGAGATTGATCCTTTGATGTCAACCTGCCCTAAACGGCTATGGCGGCGAATTCCGCCATGGTATGACGCCCAATTGGGCCAGGCAGCTCCAGGTTGCGTCCCGGTCGTGGCGGGAACGGCCGCCTATGTGCCGCTTGAAATAGCGGGCAAAGACAAGCCGGTCTTGATATGCTCCGCCAAAGCTTTGCGAGATTGCGCCAATGACGACGGAAAGACGCACCGCGGCCAGGCTCGCCGCGCCGACGATCAATCTGGCCAGTGTCGTCTATGGTCTCGACACCTACTTGCGCGCCCGAGGGATCGACGTTGGCGACGCGTTGCGCCGCGCTGGTCTCGAGTCTGGCGACCTGACCGACCCTGAGCGGCGCGTGCCGCTCGTCCGCTATCTGGAGCTTCTGGAGATCTGCGCCGATCTGCTGGCCGATCGGCAATTCGGCCTGAAGTTCGGCGCTCAGTACGAGCCGAGGCACGCCGGCGTTGTAGGCAATACCGCTCTCGCGTCGCGCACGGTCGGCGAAGCCTTCGAAATGATCGAGCGCTATCTGCCCACCATGGTCGACGGTGCCGTGCACGGCGTGGAGGTAAAGGACGGGATCGCGCTTGTATATTTCTACTATATCGATCCCTTGATGATGTCCTACAGGCAGAAAGGCGACTGGGCGATCGCCTTCGTGTGCAATCTGATGCGCACCGGGCTCGGCGATCCTCGTTGGATTCCGCAGGAAGTCCTGTTGCCGCGGTCCGCGGATGAGACGCCGGAGGAGCGCCGCGTCCGCGCGGCGATCATGGGCGAAAACATCAGGGTCGGTCACCCCTGGGCCGGCATCCGGTTTGATGCCGGCCTGCTCGACCGGCCGATGGTGACGGCCGATGCCATGGTCGAGGCCCTGATGCGCCATTACGGCGACCTTCGGCTCGCCGCTTTGCCGGAACGGCGCGGCGAGATCGAGGAATTGCGGCGCGAGATCGCCCGCACGCTAGTCAAGGGCGAGTGCGATATTGAGCACCTTGCCAGGACGACCGGCACGTCGGTGCGGACGCTGCAGCGGCGCTTAAAGGTTGCCGGCTTGAACTTCTCCGACCTGCAGAACGACGTGCGCAAGACGATGGCACTGAACCTGCTGGAAAACGAGACTTTGGCGCTGGCAGAAATAGCTTTCTCGCTCGGCTACTCCGAAGTCAGCGCGTTCAATCATGCCTTCCGCCGTTGGGTCGGCCAATCGCCGGGCGATTATCGACGGCTGCGCAAGGTTCGTCCCGAGTCCGCCGTTACCAGCCCACAATCCCCGGCGCGTCCCTCGGCGGCACCGACGGGCCCGGAGGCTGATCTCGCGACCGGGTTTTCGCTCCAGACGCTGGGGTTCCCGGAAATCCACGGCGATAGCGGCGCCGTCAAGCTGAACTTGCGCAAGGGCCTCGCATTGCTGATCTATCTCGCGGAGTCCAAAGGCGCCGTTGCGCGCGACGTCATTGCCACGCTGCTGTGGCCCGAGAGCCCGCGCGAGACAGCCCGCGCGCGATTGCGGCGAATGCTTCATCGCATCGAGCTTGCGCTCGGCCATGATGTGTTCGAGACCGACCGCACCAGTGCGCGATGGTCTCCGTCGATCAAACTGAAGGTCGACTCGCATCTGTTCGAAGACGCCTGCGACCGCGGCGCTTTCGAGGAAGCCTGCCTTCTGTATCGGGGGGATTTCCTTTCGGGTTTTTCCCTGGGCGATTGTCCCGAGTTCGACGATTGGGCGTTCTATCGCCGCGAGGCGCTCAGGGGACGGCTCATGCACGCGCTGGAGCGCCTTGTGCAGGACGAGAATGCCGCGGGCGAACATTTTGCCGCGACCGCTCATGCCGGGCGCCTGGTCGAGCTCGATCCGCTGAGCGAGGTGTATGGTCGGCATCTGATACGCAGCCTGCTGCTCGCCGGCGATCGATCCTCGGCAGAACGCCACTATGCGGCACTGACACAGCGGTTGCGCGACGAGCTTGGGGTTGCGCCGGAAGCCGCGACCGAAGCGCTCATGGCGTCTACCTCGGCGCCGCCGATCGATGCCGCTCCGACGATACGCTATGTGAAGGGTGCCGGCGCGCATCTGGCGTATCAGACATACGGGAGCGGTGAGCTCGATATTCTGGTCATGCCCGGCTTCGTGTCGCATGTAGAGCGCGCTTGGGAGCATCCTTCGTGCCGGGCGTTTCTGACTTCGTTGATGCCGCTCGGACGGCTGATCATGTTCGACCGTCGCGGCATCGGGTTGTCGGATCGCGTCGGATTGACCCCGAGTGTAGAAGCGACAGCCGAGGATATCGACGCCGTCCTGCGGGCGGTTGGCTCGCGTCGCGTTGTCCTGTTCGGTGCATCGGAATGCGGGCCCGCGTGTATCAAATTCGCGGTCGATCAATCCCGCCTTGTGGCCGGCCTCATCCTGTTCGGCGCCTTGGCCAAGGGCTGCTGGGCCGCGGACTACCCGTACGCATTGAAGGCAAGCCAGTACGACGCCTGGCGCCGGCAACTCGTCGCCGAATGGGGTGGTCCAGCCGGGATCGAGGCCTTCGCGCCCAGCCTTGCGCATGATCCTCAGGCGAGGGCCTGGTGGGCGGGGCTATTGCGAGCGGCCTCCAGTCCCGGCGGCATCTGGGCCGTGCTCGAGGCGTTTCGCGACACCGACGTGAGACGTTTGCTGCCGCTTGTTTCCGTCCCCACGCTGGTGCTGCACCGCCGGGACGACCGGGCTGCGCGTATTGAGGCAGGACGCGATATCGCCAGCCGAATCAACGGCGCGCAATTCGTGGAGCTCGACGGCAATGATCACTGGTTCTTTGCCGGGGACCAGAAACCGGTGATCGAGGCTGTCAAACGATTCGTCGACGCTCTGCCACGCGACAGCAAAGCGGCGCGGTGATCTGATGATCGGCGGCTCGGGCCTGCCGTGCGGCGGCCCGTGGTCATCGCCGGTGAATGAAGCCGACGATGTCCTTGGTCTTGCGCATGGTTTCGTCGGCGATCGTGCGCGCGCGGTCGGCGCCGTCGATCAGGATGGCATCGACATGGCCGGGGTCGGCGACCAAGCGCTTCATCTCGGCGGCAATGGGCGCGAGCTTTGCGACGCAGACTTCGACCAGCGCGTTCTTGAAATTGGAGAACTGGCCGCCGCCGAAATCCTTCAGCACGGCCTGCTTGGAGACGCCGGCAAGCGCGGCATAGATGCCGACGAGATTGTCGGCTTCGGGACGCGGTTCGAGGCCTTTCTCTTCCGTCGGCAGCGGCTCCGGATCGGTCTTCGCCTTGCGGATCTTCTGCGCGATGGTGTCGGCATCGTCGGTCAGGTTGATGCGCGAATTGTCTGACGCGTCCGACTTCGACATCTTCTTAGTGCCGTCGCGCAGGCTCATCACCCGCGTCGCCGGACCCGTGATCAGCGGCTCGGGCAAGGGAAAGAACAGCCCGTCATTGAAGCCGTTGCCGCGGATCGAATCGCCGAAGTCGTTGTTGAACTTCTGGGCGATGTCGCGCGACAGCTCCAGATGCTGCTTCTGGTCCTCGCCGACGGGTACATGCGTCGCTCGATACACAAGGATATCGGCAGCCATCAGCACGGGATAGTCGTAGAGGCCGACGGAAGCATTCTCCCGATCCTTGCCGGCCTTGTCCTTGAACTGCGTCATGCGGTTGAGCCAGCCCATGCGGGCGACGCAATTGAAGACCCAGGCGAGCTCGGCATGTCCTGCGACCTGGCTCTGGTTGAACACGATGTGCTTCTTCGGGTCGATGCCGGACGCGATGAACGCCGCGGTGACCTCCCTTGTATTGCGCGCGAGCTCCGCCGGGCCGCCCCAGACGTCGGTCGGCATCGTGATCGCATGCATGTCGACGACGCAATAGATGCAGCTATGCGTGTCCTGCAGCTTCACGAAATTGACGATCGCGCCGAGGTAATTGCCGAGGTGAAGATTGCCCGTCGGCTGGACGCCTGAAAAAACCCGTTCAACGAACGCCATGGTTCCGGTTCCCGTTTGTATTCGCCGCGTCGTTTGCCACGGGCGGTTTAGCCGCGCAAGTCGCGGGGCGCGGCCTTCAGGGCGTTAACCGCTTGGCGCCAGCCGGTGACGCCGAAAAGCTGTAGCAACAGGCCGTAGATCGCGATGCCGCACGCGATCAGCGCGGCCAGCGCGATGGCCTGTGCGAAGCCGGGGGAGGGGAGGAAACGCAGCATCCACCAGATCGCAGCCGTCATCACCAGCGCCGCGACCGCGATGCGCGGCAGCCGGCGGCGCGCCGCGGCATCGATCGCAAATCCGAATCGGGTCGCGCCCTCGCGCGCGAGCGACAATGCGCTGCTCCAGGCGCCCAGCGCAATGCCGGCGGCAATGCCTTCGGCGCCGAATAAGTGGCCGAACAGGAAGCTCGCAGCCAGTGCGAACGCGACGCCCTTGAGCACGGAGACCAGCGGCGTGGCGGTGTTCTCGCGGGCGAAGAAGGCGGGCGCCAATGCCTTGAACAGCACCTGCGCAGGCAATCCCAGTGCCAGCCACATCAGCGCGCGGGCCGTCGCTGCGGTGTCGCCCGCCGTGAACGCGCCGTGCTCGAACAGCAGCCGCACAATCGGCCCGGCAAGCACGATCAACCCCAGCGCCGCCGGCAGCGCAAGGCCTGCCGCGAGCTCGAGCGCGCGGGATTCCGCATGCGCCATGGCGGCCGCATCGCCGCTCCGCGCCGCCCGCGACAATTCTCCCACCAGCACCGTGCCCATGGCGACGCCGACGAGCCCGAGCGGCAGCTCGATCAGGCGATTGGCGAAATAGAGCCATGACACCGCCGAAGGCGATGCGGATGCAATGATTGCGGCGGCAATCATCAGGAGTTGCGGTCCGCTGCTCGCAATCATGCCCGGTACGGCTTTGACGAAGAAGCCGCGCATTTCGGCGTCGAGCGAGACGCGGAGTGGCGTCGCTGCGTTCTCGCCCCGGCGCAGCATCAGCATCGACAGCTGCAGCAGACCGGCAATGCCGACGACACCGGCGAGAATCGTCGCCGCATGAGCTGCATCCTGCCGCCACAGCAATAGCCCCGCCATGACGACGATCAGCGCGACGTTGAACAGCAGCGGCGAGAAGGCAGTCAGCGCGAAGCGCCCTTGGGCGTTCATGACAGCCATCAGCACCGTGACGGGACCGGCAAAGGCGAGATAGGGCAGCATCAGCCGCGCATCGGCGACCGCCATTGCAAGCGCGTCGCTGCCTGCAAATCCCGGCGCCAGGCCGTTGATCAGCAGCGGCATGCCGAGCCCGATCAGGGCGGTTGCCGCGATCAGGGCAACGCTCACCGTGCCCAGCAATTTCCCGGCAAAGGCTGCCGCGGCGGCAGCACCCTCCGTATCGCGCAGCCGGAGCCAGACCGGCACCAGCGCCGCATTCAGCGCGCCTTCGGTGAGGAGCCGCCGCACCACATTGACGAGCTGGAACGCCACCAGGAAGGCGTCCGCGACGGGACCTGCGCCCAATAGCGCCGCGACCATGGAATCGCGCGCGAAGCCGAGCAGGCGCGAGGCCAAGGTGCCGGAGGATACCGTGACGTAGGATCGGATCATGGGGCCTGTATAGCAATTGCTTCCCTTGATGCCACGCGGGCGAACGTGATAACCGCGGGCCACCATTTCAAAGCGGGATACGGTTAATGGCTGAGGCGAAATACGACGTGCTCGGGATCGGCAACGCGATCTTCGACGTGCTGGTCCGCACCGACGAGAAATTTCTCGCCGACCACGGCATGACCAAGGGCGGCATGGCGCTGATCGACGAGGCGCGCGCGGCCGCGATCTACCGCGACATGGGCCCGGCCACCGAAATGTCCGGCGGCTCGGCCGCCAACACCATTGTCGGCATCGCCAATCTCGGCGCGCGGGCGGCCTATATCGGCAAGGTGAAGGAAGACCAGATCGGCAAACTCTATACCCACGACATCCGCGCCGCCGGCGTTGCCTTTGAGACCGCGCCTGCCGTGAACGGCCCCGCCACCGGCTGCTCCTACATCCTGGTGACGCCCGACGGCGAGCGCACCATGAACACTTACCTGGGCGCCGCGCAGGAGTTGACGCCTGCCGACATCGATCCCGCCCAGATCGAGGCTTCGCGCATCGTCTATCTCGAAGGCTATTTGTGGGACCCCAAGAGCGCGAAGGAGGCCTTCGTCAAAGCCGCCACCATCGCGCATGGCGCCGGCCGGCAGGTCGCGCTGACGCTGTCGGATTCCTTCTGCGTCGACCGCTACCGCGACGAATTCCTGGAGCTGATGCGCAAGGGCACGGTCGACCTGGTCTTCGCCAACGAGTCCGAGCTGCACGCGCTGTATCAAACCTCCGACTTCGATACCGCGCTGAAGCAGCTTCGCGCCGACACCAAGCTTGGCGTCGTCACCCGCAGTGAAAAGGGTTGCGTGGTCGCATCGCAGGAAGGCGTCGTCGCCGTCCATGCCTTCCCCATCAAGGAGATGGTCGACACCACCGGCGCCGGCGATCTCTTTGCCGCAGGATTCCTGTTTGGCCTCGTGCGCAATGCCGGCCATCACAAGGCCGGCCGCCTCGGCGGCCTCGCCGCAGCCGAGGTGATCCAGCACATCGGCGCCCGACCGCTGATCTCTCTGAAGGACCTCGCGCAGCAGCACGGGCTGCCGGTGTAGCTGCTACGGATCTCTCAGTTCGTCATGCCCGGGCTTGCCCCGGGCATCCACGACTTTCCTTCTGCGGTCAAAACGTGGATGGCCGGGACAAGCCCGGCCATGACTCACGTTGAGGGATGCTTCTTGATAGTTCACGCCGCCTTCTGTCCGGCCGCATCGAGCCCGGCATAGATGCCGCGCTCGAAGCCGGCGAAGGCTTCCAGGCATTTGTGATCCGCAAAGGGCAACAGCTGCATCAGGATCACGCCGGAAACGTTGCGTGCCGGGTCGATCCAGAAATAGGTGTTGGCGAGCCCTGCCCAGAACAGGCTGTTCGGGCTCCTGCCTTCCGGTGTCTTTGCGGTATTGATCAGGAAGCTCAGCCCCCATTTCTTCGACATGCCGGGGAACAGATCGACGTCGTTGGTGAAGGGTGGCAGCGCCGTTACCATCTTGCCGACTTCGATCGCGCCGATGTTGTTCTGACCCATCAGCGCCACGGTCTCGGGCTTCAGCAGCTGGTTGCCGTTACCCTTGCCCTTGTTGAGGATCATCTGGGTGAACTTGATGTAGTCGGCCGCCGTGCCGTAAAGCCCGCCGCCGCCCATGTGGAATTCCGGATTCTGCTCGAGTTCGAATGGGAACGGCCCCAGCCCTTCCGGCGCGCGCGCATGCATGCCGACGAGCCGCTTGCGCATGGAATCGCTGATCTTGAAGCCGGTGTCGTTCATGCCGAGCGGCGCGAAGATGTTATCGCGCAGATAGGCGTCGAGCTTCTTGCCCGATGCGGCTTCCACCGCCTTGCCGACGAAATCGATATTGGTGCCGTATTCCCAGCGCGTGCCGGGATCGGTCATGATCGGCGTCTTCAGCGCGGCGTTCTGGCAGGTGATGATGCCGGGCGTTCCGGTCTTCTCCAGGTATTTCACCATGTCGCCGTTCCACATATCGTAGGCGAAGCCTGCGGTATGCGTCATCAGCTGGCGCAGCGTGATCGGGCTTTTCGCCGGCCGCAGCTTCGGATTTCCGCTGGCGTCAAAGCCTTCCAGCACCTGCGGAGAAGCGAGATCGGGCAGCAATTTTCCGATCGGCTCGTCCAGCTTCAGCTTGCCCTGCTCGACGAGCTGCATGCCGGCGGCGGTCGTGATCGCCTTGGTCATCGAAGCGATCCAGAACACGCTGTCGACGGTCATCGCGTCGTCCTTGGTCAGGTCGCGCTTACCGAACGCGCCCTGGTAGATGGTCTCGCTTCCGGTGGCCGCCATCGCCACGACACCGGGGATTTCCTTGGCGTCGCATTTCTGGCGTAGAAATTGATCGATCTGTGCCTTGCTCTGCATCGGGGTCGCCTCCTCAAGATTATTTGTTATGAAGCGCGGCGATCCTCCTCCTGCGTCCGTCATCCGGCAAGCGCGTTGAGGACGCACGTCATCGAGGTCGCGATTTCGTGATTGCGGCGCCGGGCCGGCGGATCGGCGCGGCCAATCTGCAACACTCCGCTGCAAACAGCGGTGGATGAGTTGCAAGGATCGGTGACCGTCCGTAATTCAGGCGCTATCGTTCGAACTGTGCTGATGCGGCGGCGTTGGTGGCGTAAACTATTCAGATTTCAGCACAATTAGTATAGGGGGGACCGTTGTCCCGGCTCGAACAATTACAAGCATTCGTTGCAGGGGTAGGCCATGATTTCAAAATGGAGCGAGTGGAAGCGTTATCCGCGGCCAGGCCGCGGTGAGAATATCGAGGCCCCGATCACGCCGGGCATTTACGAGGTCCGCATCGCCGGTTCCGGCGCACTGCATTCCTTCGACGCGGTCGACAACGTCGCGGTGGCGCTGGCCATGCTGCAGGTCGGCTCGCGTTCATGGTTCGGCCGGCGCGATCCCGCCTCGCTTCCCGAACTCGAATACCGCACCTGCGCCACGTCGACCCGTGCCGACGCCAAGGCCGCCGCCGAGCGCATGATCGGCCGCCGCGAAACCTACATGAGCGGCGCGGCGTAGGCTGTCATTCCGCGGCTCGCGAAGCGAGAACCCGGAATCTCGAGATTCCGGGTTCGATGCTGCCGCATCGCCCCGGAATGACATCCCAAAAATGCTTGTATCGGGCCCCGATGGCGGCCGGTGCGCTGGCGTTCGTTTCGGCCTATACTCGGACCAATCCCCAATAAGAATCCGAGGAGAAAGCCCTATGACCCCGACCGCTGCCGCCCGCGCCCAGACCTCCGCCCCCTCGCTGCGTGACCGGCTGAAGGATCCTTCGCTCCTCAGGGACCGCTGCTACATCGATGGCGCCTGGATCGGCACGCCGTCGCGGCCCGTCACCAATCCCGTCAACGACGTGGAACTTGCCAAGGTGCCGGTGATGAGCACGGCCGAGGCGACGCAGGCGGTGGAAGCTGCCGAGCGAGCTTTCCCGGCCTGGGCCAAGCTGACGGCAAAACAACGTTCGAACATCTTGCGCAAATGGTTCGAGCTGATCGCCGCCAACCGCGAGGACCTCGCGCTGATCCTCACTTCCGAGCAGGGCAAGCCGCTCGCCGAGGCGCTCGGCGAGGTCGATATCGGCGGCGCCTATGTCGAGTTCTTTGCGGAAGAAGCCCGCCGCGTCTATGGCGAGACCATTCCGACGCAGCGGCCGGACGCGCGCCTGCTCGCGATCAAGCAGCCGATTGGCGTCTGCGGCGCCATCACGCCGTGGAATTTCCCTTGCTCGATGATCACGCGAAAAGTGTCGCCCGCGCTCGCCGCCGGCTGCACGGTCGTGCTGAAGCCCGCCAACGAAACTCCGCTCACGGCGCTGGCGCTGGTCGCGCTCGCTGAGAAGGCCGGCGTGCCCAAGGGCGTCTTCAACATCCTCACCGGAAATTCGTCGGCGATCGGCAAGGTGCTGTGCGAGCATCCCGCCGTGCGCTTCGTCGGCTTCACCGGCTCCACCGAAGTCGGCAAGATCCTCTATCAGCAGGCTTCCGTCGGCGTGAAGAAGCTCGGGCTTGAGCTCGGCGGCAACGCGCCCTTCGTGGTGTTCGACGATGCCGACATCGATGCGGCCGTCGAAGGCGCCATCGTCTCGAAATATCGCAACATGGGCCAGACCTGCGTCTGCGCCAACCGCATCTACGCCCAGGACGGAATCTACGACCAGTTCGTCGAAAAACTCTCGAAGAAGGTTGCGGCGATGAAGATCGGCGACGGTACCGAGCAGGGCGTCGTGCAAGGCCCGCTGATCAACATGGAAGCCGTCGACAAGGTCGAGAAGCACATTGCCGATGCCGTGAAGGGCGGTGCCAAGATCGTTACTGGTGGCAAGCGTCACGCGCTTGGCGGCAGCTTCTTCGAGCCGACGGTGCTGTCGAATGTGAAGCCCGACGCGCTGGTCGCGCATGAAGAAACCTTCGGCCCGCTGGCGCCGGTGTTCCGCTTCAAGGACGAAGCCGACGTGATTGCGATGTGCAACAACTCGCCGTTCGGGCTGGCGTCCTATTTCTACTCCCGCGACCTCGGCCGCGTCTGGCGCGTCGCCGAAGCGCTCGAGTCCGGCATGGTCGGCGTCAACACCGGCCTCATCACCACCGAGGTCGCGCCGTTCGGCGGCGTCAAGGAGTCAGGCCTCGGCCGCGAAGGCTCGCATCACGGCATGGAAGAATATGTCGAGATCAAATACGTGATGATGGCGGGGATTTAGTCGCGCTTCTGCCAATCATTCGCTGTCGTCCCGGCGAAAGCCGGGACCCATAGCCAAAGTTTTTGCGGTGGTGGAATGCTGGAGCCCCAGCGTGCCCATTGATCGACAACGGTGGTTATGGATCCCGGATCGCGCTCGCTTTGCTCGCTTGTCCGGGACGACATCTCGCCTCAATCATTCACCTCGGGCCCGAACGCGCCGTGCCGGCCGATGCCCGACGCAAACCGCGCGGCTCCCGAGAATGTCTCGCCCGACGCGATCACCGCCAACCCGCCACGCATTTCGCTGGAGATCGCGTCCTCCTCCGAAAGATCCCATTGTCGCAGGGCCGACAGCCGGTCGGCGCGTAGGCAGGCTTGTGGAAAGCGCGCGATCTCCTGCGCCAGCGCGATTGCCTGCGCGCAGGCCTCGCCGCGGCCGACCACGCGGTTGGCAAGTCCCATGCGATATGCTTCGTGCGCCTCGACCGGTCGTCCCGTCAGGATCAGGTCCATGGCCTGCGAATGCCCGATCAACCGCGGCAGGCGGATGGTGCCGAGGTCGATCAGCGGCACGCCGAAGCGGCGGCAGAAGATGCCGAAGGTCGCATTGTCCGCGACCACGCGCATGTCGGCCCACAGCGCGAGCTCCATGCCGCCGGCCACGGCATAACCTTCGACTGCCGCAATCACCGGCTTCGACAGCCGCAGCCGGCTCGGCCCCATCGGCGCGATCGTGTCGAAGCCGCCGAGCTCGCGCTTCTTCTCGGGGTCTCCGGCCGCAACCTTTTTGAGGTCCGCGCCGGCGCAGAAATAGCCGCCAACTCCCGTGAACACGGCGACGGAAGCATCCCTGTCAGCATCGAAGGCGAGGAAGGCGTCATACAGCTTGCGCGCGGTGGCCCCGTCCACGGCGTTGCGGCAATGCGGTCGGTTGATGGAGATGATGGTTACCGGACCCTCGCGATCGATCAGGACGGAATTTTCCTCGGACATTGGCGCCTCCCTGCGTTTCCCAGGGCAAGCCTAGCGGCTGGCGTGCCGCAGCGCCATCGCGACGTGCTCATGTGAGGTGAGGTGCGTTGAACGGCATCGAACCCGGTCTGTCGCCGGGGCGACCAAGTGTCGGTCGGGGTCTCGAGAAGTGGATTTGCGATGTTGCGCCCACGCCTGCTGTTTGCGTTTTCCCTCGCGCTGTTCCTCGAACTGCTTGCCGCGTCGGCGCCCGCTCGGGCGCAAACGTCCTGGACGACACCACTGGCCGACCGCCAGACGGTGGTCGGGCCGCAATCGCTGTTGCTGATCCCGGTGCCGCGCGAGCCCGTATGGCTGGTGAATGCCGCAAGGCAGGATCCCGACTTTGCCATGCTGCTGGCCAAGAAGCGGGCGTATAGCGCGCTCTGCAACGAGTTGATGTCCGTCGCCAATGGCTGGGCGGTGTATGCCTCCTGGATTGACGTCGGCAAAGGTCCCAGGGGCAACGAACGGATCGCGCCGGGCCTCGTCACCGTGAACCAGCAGGCGCTGCTGTCGCTGGCCTCGCGCGCACGTCAATACGCGATGAAGGGGCCGCAACTGCCGGAGCTTGATGCGGCGGTTGCCGGCCTTGCCCAGCTCGTCGAGCCGGTACCGGCGGTCGTGAACGAGGCCACCGCCTACTACGATCGCAAGGACTATCTGGACGACGATTTCAAGGCGGGTCACGAGTATCACACTCAACTCGTCAAGATCGTTCCGCCGCTGCTTGCCGCACGCGATGTGGTCATGCAGCAGATCGCCGCATTGGGCGAGAAGCTCGATGCGAGAGAAATCGACATGATCGAGGCGATTAACGGCAGGAAGTATCTGTGGCACTCGCGCCGCGTGCTGGCGCTGGCCGCGAAGCTGACGCCGTTCTTCGACTGGAAGCCCGAGAAAGCACGGGGCGAGGAATTGAAGGCCGCGGTCGCCGAGTTCGCGGCAGCCGTCCGCGCGTTCGACGACTATCGCGCATCGCCGCGGGCGGAGCACGCCTCCGGCGGCTCGCTCGGTCTGCTGCCCAGGGTTCGCGAATGGCGCAGCGGCAGCGACGATGAACGGGTCATCTGGTCGGTTGTCAACGAGTACAATTCCATGGTCGGCCAGCTGGAATACGGTCCCGATGGCATGGAAATGTTCCGTTCGGTCGATTGGCTCTTGCCATCCGATCGCGAGCGGGCGCGCTGAAAATCGCGCGCCGCACAGACTTCATAGTGCGGATCACGCTTTCGTTTACCCGGCCCACAGCGCGGGCTTACTTTGCACGGGGTTGTTTCGCGAGTTTCTGATCCAGATAGCGATGCGCTCCCGCGAAAGCGTCAAATCTTCAGCTCGCTCCCCGTCACGCGCCGATAGGCTTCGAGATACCGCTTGCTCGTCGCCTCCACCACGGCGGCCGGCAGCTTTGGCGCCGGCGCCTCGCCGTTCCAGCGGCCGGCCTTGCGCTCGCCGTCGAGATAGTCCCGCAGCGGCTGCTTGTCGAAGCTCGGCTGCGGCTGGCCGGGCCTGTAGGCGTCGACGGCCCAGAAGCGCGAGGAGTCAGGCGTCATCACCTCGTCGATCAGGATGATGCGCTCGTCCTTGTCGCGGCCGAATTCGAACTTGGTGTCGGCAATGATGATGCCGTGGTCGCGCGCGATCTTCTCGCCAAGCGTATAGACCGTGCGCGCCATCTGCTCGAGCTTGTGGGCGACCTCATCGCCGACGATCTCGCGCACGCGCGGTACCGTGATGTTCTCGTCATGGCCGGTCTCGGCCTTGGTCGCCGGGCTGAAGATCGCCGGCTCGAGTTTTGCGCTCTCCGTCAGTCCTGCCGGCAGCCTTTCGCCCGCCAGCGTGCCGCTTGCCGCATATTCCTTCCAGGCGGAGCCCGAGATATAGCCGCGGATCACGCATTCGATCGGAAACACCGTGGTGCGCTTACACAGCATCGCGCGTCCCAGAATGTCGGCGCGGTGATTTTTCAGCGCGGGCACTTCATGGATGATCGTGTCGGCGTCCGCGCTGAGCATGTGATGCGGCACGATGCCCTCGATCCGCCTGAACCACCAGGCGCTGATCTGGGTCAGCACGGCGCCCTTCATCGGAATGGTTTCCGCCATGACGACGTCGAACGCGCTGATGCGATCGGTGGTGAGGAGCAGCACGCGGTCCTCGCCGACGGCATAGATATCGCGCACCTTGCCGCGCCCGATACGGGGCAATGGCAGGTCGCTGGCGAGCATGGCGTTCATGAGGGCTCTCCTCCAACAGGAGGGGAGGGATTAGCTCATTCCGGCAGCGGAATGAACTCGTGCTCCTGGGGAACAGCGGCAAATCGCCCGGTTTTCCAGTCCTGTTTGGCCTGCTCGATGCGTTCCTTGCTGGAGGAGACGAAATTCCACCAGATGTGCCGTGGGCCCTCCAGCGCATCGCCGCCCAAAAACATCATTCGGGTCGGCCTGGTAGCCTTCACCGTGATGCGATCGCCGGGCCGGAAGATCAGGAGCCGCGGTCCCTCGTAGCGCTCGTTGGTGATCTCGACTTCGCCGTCGACGAGATAGATCGCTCGTTCCTCGTGATCGGGATCGAGCGGCACGCTGGTGCCTGTCTGCGCGGTCACCTCGGTATAGAACCAGGGCGAGACCATACTGACCGGCGAGGTCACGCCAAACGCAGATCCTGCGATGATGCGTGCGGTGAAGCCGCTCTCTTTCACGGTCGGCAGGCTTTCGGCCGCATAGTGCTGGAACGACGGCGCGATCTCTTCGGAAGCCTGCGGCAGGGCAATCCAGCTCTGCAGCCCCAGCATCTTCTGCCCGTCGCGTCGCTGCAGGTCCGGCGTGCGCTCAGAATGCGCGATGCCGCGGCCGGCGGTCATCAGGTTCATCGCGCCGGGCTGGATCTCCTGGATGTTGCCCTCGCTGTCGCGGTGCATGATCGAGCCGTCAAAGAGATAGGTGACGGTGGCCAGGCCAATATGCGGGTGCGGCCGCACGTCCATGCCCTTGCCGGCCATGAACTGCACCGGGCCGAAATGATCGAAAAAGATGAAAGGCCCTACCATCTGCCGCCGGCCGTGCGGCAGTGCGCGCCGCACGGCGAAGCCGTCGCCGAGATCGCGGGTGCGCGGCACGATAATGAGGTCGAGCGCGTCGCAGGTTCTGGGGTCGCCAAGCACGGGATCGTCGGAAGGGAGCCAGCTCATCGCAATACTCCGTTGTCATTTTGGAGATCATACTCTTTCTGCCGTCACGGCCAAGGATGGCGATGGCGCGGCGGCGCTGCCTGCACTAGGATTCGAAACGACCGATAGCCGTGGTTGAACAAAATTTGATGTCGCTTACTTCCATTGATCTTGCGCTGCGTGCCGGAACCGTCGCGATGCTGCTGGTGCTCGCCGCGGCGCTGTTCCGCGACATTCGCCACGTCGTGGCAGGTCGCCTCGCGGCCGGCTTCGCTTTGGGTTCGGCCGCGCATGCCGTGACCTACTCTATCGGCGATCCCGCACCGGCCACGCCGTGGCAGGCGCCGATCATCGCGCTCTCCACCGGCAATATCGTCGTGTTCTGGCTGTTCACGCGCGCGCTGTTCGACGATTCCTTCCGGCTGCGCTGGCGGCATGCCGCGATCTGGCTGGCCGTCGCGGCGTTCAGCCTGGTCAACTGCGCCTTGCTCGCGCCGTCATCCGGCGGCGCGCGGCTCTCCTTGATCGCGATCAACCTGCTCGTGCTCGGCTTTATCGCGCTAGCGCTGGTGCAGACCGTGGCTTCCTGGTCTGCGGATCTGGTCGAGCAGCGCCGCCGTGTCCGCGTGTTCATCGTGGTGGCGGCGGCGCTCTATGGCGGCCTCAACGCGGTGCTGCATCTGGTGATCCAGGGTGGTGCTGCCGCCGGGATCGCCAATGCCGCCAATGGCGTGCTGCTCGCCTGCGTCGTCGCCGCGATCTCCTTCGCCATGCTGCATGTCGGCGGCGCGGAAGTGTTCGCAGCCGCGCCCGTTGCAGACGAAGCGGCGCCGCTGCCTGAAACCGGCGCCGCCGACCAAAAACTCGTCGACGCGCTGATGCGGCTGATGGCGGACGAGCGGATCTATCGCCACGACAACATCACGATCGGCACGCTGGCGACGAAGCTCGGGATTCCCGAGTACCGTCTGCGGCGGCTGATCAACCAGCGGCTCGGCTATCGCAATTTCAATGTCTTCCTCAACAACCATCGCATCGAGGAAGCCAAGGCCGCGCTCGCCGACCCCGCGCAGGCGGAGGTGCCCGTCATTACGATTGCGATGGATGCAGGCTTCGCCTCGCTCGGCCCCTTCAACCGCGCCTTCAAGGCGACGACGGGGGTCACACCGACTGAATATCGCCGCCAGCGCGGGATCGCGGCCTGATCTCTATTTATTTGTAATCTCTCGATAATTTCGAAATCGGCAAGGCGCTCCCAGAATTCGGCGCGGTCATTTTTCGAATCCGGCGAGCAAGCGGGTGCGGTTTCGGGTTGATGGCGCCATATCGCAAGCCGGAGCCCGTCATGACCCGTAAGAAACTGATCTTTCTCCTCGCCGTCTCCACCGTGCTCAGCGCGTTCGCGCTGTCGGCCGCGCGCGCCCGCGACGTGCCGAAGGTTGCCACCGGTTTCGTCGCCAGCGTGCTCTGCAGCGAAACCTTCGTATCCGGACTCGATCCGGCCCGCGTGTTTACCGAGACGACCTCGGCGATGCCGGGCGCAGGCTTGATCAGCTGGGCACTCGACTATCGTGTCGATCACACGCGCAAGGATGTCACCGTAACACTGTTCGGCCTCGGCAAGAGCCACGCAATCTATCGCGGCGAAGGTCTCGGCTGTTATCTCGATCACGGCGGTGCAGCTGCCGATATTTCGCTGCCGCCTGTCGATACAAAGCCGGCGCTGTTGCCTGAGATCGCCGGCCCCGCGGTTATCGTCCCGCAATCGCCATCGCTCGCCGCCGCGCTCGACCACGCCTTTGCCGAGCCGAACAAGTCGATACCGCGCAATACCCGTGCGATCGTGGTGATGAAGGACGGCCGCATCATCGCCGAGCGCTACGCCGACGGTATCGGCATCGATACGCCGCTGCTCGGCTTCTCCGCGACCAAGTCGGTGATGTCGGCGCTTGCAGGCATTCTGGTGCGCAAGGGCGCGCTGAAGCTGCACGAGCCTGCGCCGATTGCGGAATGGCGGCGCCCCGGCGACCCCAGAGGCACTATCACGCTCGATCATCTGCTGCGGCATACCGCGGGCCTTGCGCTCGGCAGCTCACTCTCGGCATCGCTTCTCTCTGCGCTGGAGCCGGTCAACCGGATGAAGTTCATGGAGAGCGACATGGCGGCCTATGCGGAAGGCATGCCGCTCGCCACAGCGCCCGGCACGGCGTGGAATTATCACGACGGCAACACCGTCATCCTCGCGCATCTGATCCGCCAGGTCGTAGGAGGCAGCGCGGCCGATATGATGCGTTTTGCGCGGCAGGAACTGTTCAACCCGCTCGGCATGCGCCACGTCGCGCTCGAGTTCGATGCCTCGGGGAATGCGGAAGGTTCGAGCCAGATGTTGGCGAGTGCACGCGACTGGGCGCGCTTCGGTCAGCTCAACCTCGATGACGGCGTTGCCGGGGGAAAGCGCATCCTGCCGGAAGGCTGGGTGAGGTATTCCGCTGCGCCGACGCGGGGCGCATGGGTCGGACAAGGCGCGGGCTTCTGGACCAACCAGGGCGACAGTTTCGGCGCGGACTATCGCATCGAGCGCGGCATGCCGCGCGATGCGTTCTTTGCCAAGGGCACGATCGGGCAATACGTGGTGATCGTGCCTTCGGAAAGACTGGTGATCGTGCGGCTCGGCCGCTCGCCGAACTGGCCGCCGGAAGCCGACGGCGTGTTTCAGCTCGTGGCCGACGTGATCGCCGCGACAAGCGGCAAGCCAAAAATGGCGGGACGCAATTGAAGGAGTTTCGTTGTTGGCAATCGTCACGATTTGCCGCGGACCGGTCGTGACAGGATGGCGCGTAGCGCCGCGATGTTGGGAGAGCTCGCGCCCTTGCGCCAGATCAGCACAGTCCTGGAACGGTTCTCTCCCGCGGGCAGGCGATGCACTGTAAGCCGCTTGCTCTCCGGAAACGTCGTCAGCACGCTCCTCGGCAACAGCGCGATGCCCATGCCAGCGACGACGCAGCCGAGCATTGCGTGATATGAGCCGAGTTCGACCGTGCGTTCGGGCATCTCGCCGTGCCGGGCGTACCAGTTCTCGAGCCGCTTGCGGTAGGGACAGCCATGCTCAAAGGCGATCATGGTCGAGGGAAAACAGCGCTTCTTGCCTACCGGCGGATGGCCCGCGGCCGAGACGATCACCGGCTCCTCCTCGAATGCCAAAACCTTTTCGAATGGCGCATCGGCGATCGGCTCGGACACCAGCGCTGCGTCGAGCTCGCCGGCGAGAATGGCGGCGGAGAGCACCACGGGGTTGCCGATCCGAAGCTCCAGCGTCACCTCGGGATGCAGGCGGCTGTATTCGTTGATTGTGCCGGGCAGGCGGACGGCGGCGGTGCTCTCCATTGCGCCGAGGCGGAACAGGCCGCGCGGACGGGGATCGCGAATCGATGCTCGCGCCTCGTCGGCGAGCGCGAGCAGCCTGTCGGCATAGCCGAGCAGCACTTGCCCGGCCGGCGCCAGGTGCAGCCGCTTGCCCTCCCGAAGAAACAGGCCGACGCCAAGGTCTTCCTCGAGCTGGCGGATGCGTGTCGTGACGTTGGATTGCACGCGGTTCAACTTTTCCGCCGCGCGCGTCACGCCGCCCTCGCGGACCACGGCGGAAAAGATGCGAAGATCTGAGAGGTCCATTTTGTTAATCTCTCGTGAAGATCAAAAATATCACAATTATTCATTTTATATGATGTTGTACCCGGGGCAAACTCTTCTTCGCTTTTGGACCGCTGCCGGTTCGGGCGATAGAGAGAGTTTGCAATGAGCCACGGTCATTATGGGTTTCCCGTCATCTGGCCCTCGGAATGGCAGGTGCTCACACCGGTACAGAAGAGCAGGTGGATACGGGGTCTTGTCCGCCGCACACACCGGGCGCGCATGCGTGCGATCGGCAAGGTGCTGTTCGGATGGGCGCGCTACCTCCGGCGCCGGCAGGTCGCGCGCGATCTGGCCGAACTCTGGGCGATGGACGACATCCTGCTGAGGGATGTCGGGCTAAGCCGGAGCGAGGTTCGCGCTGCGATCGAGTCGGGATCCGGCCTGAAGCCCCGGTGCAAGGCCAGTTCGTAGTCATTTCACGAGGAGGAGCAATGCCCAAAGCATACTGGATCGTCCGAGTTTCCGTGCACGACCTGCAGCGCTATCCCGAATATCTCGCTGCGGCGAAGCCGGCGTTCGAAAAATTCGGTGCAAATTTTATTGTGCGCGGCGGCGCCTGCGAGGTGATGGAGGGACAGGCGCGCGAGCGCAATGTCGTGGTCGAGTTCACCGATCGTGCGACGGCAAAGGCCTGTTACGACAGTCCGGAATATCAGGCGGCAAGAGCCATTCGGCAGAAATATGCCGATGCCGACTTCATCGTCGTCGAAGGCGCGGTATAAACCTATTGCCGGCCGAGCTGGGTCGCCTTCTCGACGCGATCGAAACGTTCCAGCGACAGGATCGCGTCGGCCAGCTGGTCGGCGCGGCCGTTCAACACGGGACGGGCAAGCGTCAGGAATTTCTGCTGCATCGCCTTGGCGTCGGGGAATGTGCCGGGTTCACCGGAAGGATCGGCATAGAGCCGCTCATGCACGCCGTCATCCGTCGTGATGGAGACGCGGGCGCCGAACGGATGGCTGCGGCCGGTCTCGAGGCGATCGTCCTGCACCACGTCGAACTTGTCGGCGAGCGCATCGACGGCTGCGTCTCCCAGCCGGCTGTAATCGTCCCAGCCGAACGAGCCCTGATCCAGCGCCACCGCGCCGGTAAAGAACATCGAGAACTGTCCGCCGACGATCGACTTCGGATGCCGCTTGGTGGCGGCGTCGCCGGTCAAGGTGATGCCGTTGCGGTGCAGGCCGATCTCGACACGCTTGACCTGGTCGGGCGTGAGATTGTGCTCGCGCCGCATCGCAATCAGCGCATCCAGCGCGGCGTGGGTGTAGCGGCAGCTCGGATAGGGCTTTACGCCGATCTTCATCGTCTCGTAGATCCTGCCGAGACCGGCCACCGCCTTGTCGGGATGCGGGTTGTCGCTATAGCCGACGAGCAGGCCGTGCTTGCCCTCGACCGCTTCGGTGGAACCGATGAATTCGTTGCGTGCGAGTGTCGCAGCGATCACGCCGTTCATCGCGGCGGCGCCGACCTGGTAGCGCTTGTTCCAGGAGCCGTTGACCAGGAATTGCAGCGAGCCGGCGGCCTGGCTGCCGGAGACGCCGAAGGCGGAGATGATCTGGTCCTTGCCGAGGCCAAGCAGCTTGCCGGCCGCCGCGGCGGCGCCGTAGGTGCCCGCTGTCGCGGTCGGGTGGAAACCCCTTGCGTAGTGCGAGGTCGGGTCGAGCGCATTGCCGAGCCGGCAGCAGACTTCGTAGCCGGCGACGATCGCGGTCAGCACGTCGCGCCCGGAAGCGCCGACCATCTCGCCGACCGCGAATGCGGCCGGCACCACCGGTGCGCTTGGGTGCAGCGAAGAGTCCGCATGCGTGTCGTCGAAATCCAGAGAATGACCGAGCGCGCCGTTGAGCAGTGCGGCGACCGCCGGTGTCCAGGTCTTGGTGTCGCCGAACACGGTGGACTCGCCCTTGGCATCGAGCTTGAGCGCCTCCAGCATCTTCAAAAGCGAGGGCGTCGATTCCGCTTCGCTCCGTGCGCGGATGGCGCTGCCGAGAAAATCGAGCGTCAGCACTTTGGCGCGCTCCAGCACCTGCGGCGGGATGTCCGCGAATTTCAGGTCGGCGACATAACCGGCAAGGGTTGCGGTTTCGTTGGCCATGGCGTTGCCTCAGGTTTTCTTCTGCGGTGGATTTGGTACGGCCCGTGCCGTGTGCCGTCAACATCACTTCCTGCGGGTCAGACCCCTGCTTTCCATGCGCCAGACCAGGAGATCGATGCGGTCCTGGCCGAAGAACGGCTCGTTCTCGAACACGAAGGTCGGCACGCCCCAATGGCCGGACTTTTCGTGATCCTGCTCGTTGCCGGCAATGATCTTCTCGTATCGGTCGGGATCGGCCGCAATGGCAGCGTCCATGGCAGCAAGGTCGAAGCCGGCGGCAGATGCCGCGTTGGCGAGATGGTCGCCCTCGTGCCAACCGGTGACGCCGCCGCCCCAGATCGGCCTGGTGATCGCATAGGTGAAGGGCAGCGACTTGCCTTCGATCTGCGCCGCGGCGCCGAGCCGGGTCAGGCGATGGATGTAGGGCTGCTCCGCCGCGACCTCGAGCGTCGTCAGATCCTGCACGATCGGGTCGGGTCGGGGTGCGCCGAACGGAATGTTTTCATATTCGGCGACGCGTCGAGCGTCGAGCCCGACATAGCGCAGGAATTTCGGATTGGTCCTCTTGAAGAAACCGGGCACGCGCACCGCCAGCGGATAGACCGGACGCAGGTTCACCGTGACATCGTAGTCGGCGACGAGCTGCATCGTCCGCGGCAATGCGAGATAGCTGTAAGGGCTGCGGTAGGAATAGAAGAGATCGACAGACAAGGTCATGACATGTTCCGGCATGTTGGCTGCCGGAGAGAAGCACGGGCGCGGCGTCGCGTCCATCGGCGCCGAAGCAACGATTTCAAGCGGCAACCTGCCGCAGCATGGCGCGGACCACCAGCCGGTGAAACGGCAGGATGATCTTCAGATACGTGCGTCCGAGCCAGTTATGCGTCAGCACCAGCGTGGTCGCCGTAACACTCTGCCGCTTTCCATCGGTCGCAACGTCGACGACGACGCGGAAGTCGAGGTGCTTGTCGTCAAATCCCGCGACCAGCCGGTCCGGTGTCTCGCTGATGACGGGAAAAATCCCGATGATATCGCGCGGCAGGCGCTCCGTGTTTCCCGACGTCTTCAATCCGAACGGCGCGACAATGATATTGCGCAGCGCCAGCAGGGCATCCACCCAGCGCGGAGAACGCGCCATCATCCGCAGCGCGGCCTGGCGGGCATCGAGATGCTGGCCATCGATTTCCAGCCGATAGGCGTCCATGAACTGCGCGCCCGCCAGCAGTGCGGCGGAATCGATTTCCGGCGCGACATCCACGACCGTCATTCGACAAACCGATTCGCCATCCGGCGGAAGCGGCGGATCAGGGCCGCGGCGTAGACGGCCGTGCCGCAGGACAGGCCGATCCACACGCCGACGGCACCAAGCTCCGTGCGGAAGCCGAGCGCGCAAGCCAGCGGAAATCCGATCAGCCAATAACTGACGGCCGCGAGCAGGAGGGGCACACGGGTATCGTTGAGGCCGCGCAGCGCACCGGCCACGATGGTCTGGATCGCATCGGTAATGAAATAGGTAGCGCCGACGACCAGCAGCGTTGCGGTAAGCGCAATCGTGCCGGGGCTGGTTGCGCCGTGGCCGAAAAACAGATCGGCAATGGAGATACGCCAGACGACGACGATGAGGGTGAACAGTATTGCAAGCGTGATGCCGAGCCACAGTGCGACGTAGCCGGCGCGCCTGACCGCATCGGCATCGCCGCGGCCGACGGCATGCCCAACCCGCACGGTGGCGGCCATGCCGATCCCGAGCGGGACCATGAACAGGATCGCGGTGACCTGCAGGGCCACCTGATGCGCGGCGAGGGCCGCAGTGCCGATCAGGCCCATCAGCAGCGCGGCCGAGCCGAACAGCCCGTATTCCAGCAGCATCGACAGCGAGATCGGCATGCCGATCAGGAACAGTTCGCGCATCAGCGGCCAGTCGACGCGCCAGAGTCGCTCCAGGATGTGATATTTCCGGAACGGCCGGCGCCACATCACGAACCAGAGGCTCGCGAGAAACGTGCCGAGATTGACGAGGGTGGTTGCAAGCCCGGCGCCGAACAGACCGAGCTTCGGCAAACCCCAATTGCCGTAGAGCAGGAGCCAGACGAGGAGGGCATTGGCGGGGATGGCTGCCAGCGTGATCCACAGCACCGGCTCCGGCCGGTTGATCGCGCCCATGAAGCCGCGGATGGCGATGAACCACAAAGCCGGCGCGATACCCCAGACCAGGCCGAACAGATATTGCTGGCCGAGGCGCGCAGCCTCCGGCATCTGCCCGAGCGCCAGCAGGACCTGCTCGCCGCTCAGGAGCAGGATCGTGATCGGGATCGACACCAGCAGCGCCACCCAAAGGCCGGTGCGCACGGCGCGCCGCAGCTGGCGCGGATCGCCTGCGCCGAAGGCCTGGGCGGCGAGCGGCGCGACAGCGACAACGAGGCCGAGCCCGAAAGTGAAGCAGACGAAATACGCAGTGTGTCCCAGCGCGGCCGCAGCCACCGCTTCATCGCCGAGCCGGCCGATGAAGGCGAGGTCGGTCGTCATCATCGCGATCTGGCCAAGCTGCGTCAGCGCCATCGGCGCTGCAAGACGGATCGTCTCCGCAAGCTCGGCCGCGAGGTGGCTTTGCGGCGCGACGGTCGTCGGCGCGCGCTCGATCTTGTCGAGAGAGGTCATGGAACGGAATTACGAATTGCGATGGTCGAAATCGTGGCCGTGGAGGTTATGCGCGCCCGCGCTCCGGCACCCGGGTAATTCTGGCGCCGAGCGCGTTGAGACGCTCCTCGATGCGCTCATAGCCGCGCTCGATCTGGTCGGCGTTGTTGATGGTCGATGTGCCCTCGGCGCAGACGGCGGCAAGCAGCATGGCCATCCCGGCACGGATGTCGGGCGAGGTCATCACCGAGCCGCGCAGGCGGCTTGGACCTGCGACGATGGCACGGTGCGGATCGCACAGCACGATGCGCCCGCCCATGGCGATCAGCTTGTCGACGAAGAACATTCGGGACTCGAACATCTTCTCGAACATCAGGATCACGCCGTCGCATTGCGTGGCGGTGACGATTGCAATCGACATCAGGTCGGCCGGGAAGGCCGGCCAGGGCTGGTCTTCGAGCTTCGGCACATGGCCGCCGAAGTCGTCGTGGATCTTCATGGTCTGGCCGGAGGGGACGATGAGGTCGTCGTCCTCGACGCCGCAGACGATGCCGAGCCGCTCGAATCCCATGCGGATCGAGCGCAGATGCTCGACGCCGGCTTTGGCGATGCGCAACGGCGATCGCGTCACCGCGGCAAGCCCGATCAGCGAACCGACCTCGATGTGATCGGGGCCGACGGTGTGCCGCGCGGAACCGAGGGTGGCGCCACCCTCGATCATCATGGTGTTGGTGCCGATGCCCTCGATCTTTGCGCCGAGCTTGACCAGGAAATGCGCGAGGTCCTGCACATGTGGCTCGGAGGCGGCGTTGCGCAGGTAGGTGGTCCCGCGTGCGGCAACGGCGGCGACCAGCGCATTTTCGGTCGCGGTGACGCTGGGCTCGTCGAGGAAGACGTCGGCGCCCTTCAGCCGCGAGGCGCGCAACTCCAGGCGATGGGTGGCGGTGACGGTCGCGCCGAGCTGCTCGAAGGCGAGGAAATGCGTATCCAGCCGGCGGCGGCCGATCACGTCGCCGCCGGGCGGGGGCAGCGCCACTTCGCCGCAACGGGCGAGCAGGGGACCTGCCAGCAGGATCGAGGCGCGGATGCGCGCGCAGAGCTCGGGATCGAGATCGGCAGCGCGAATCTCCTTTGCGTGGATGGAGAGTGTATTGCGCGCCTTCCATTCGGCGGAGGCGCCGACCGAGCGCACCAGTTCGACCAGCGTCTCGGTGTCACGGATGCGCGGCACGTTGTCGAGGGTGACGGGATGCTCGGTCAGCAGCGCCGCCGCGATGATCGGCAGCGCCGAGTTCTTGTTGCCGGAGGGCTCGATCGTACCGGAAAGGCGCTGGCCGCCCTCGACAATATACTGAATGGGCGGCACGGTTGTTTCCTAACCCCTACACGTCGACATTGGCGCTCAGCGAATTATCCTGAATGAATTCACGGCGCGGTTCAACCACGTCGCCCATCAGCTTGGTGAAGATGTCGTCGGCCTCGTCGACCTCCTTGACCTTCACCTGCAGCAACGAGCGTTCGTTGGTGTCGAGCGTCGTCTCCCAGAGCTGGTCCGGGTTCATCTCGCCGAGGCCTTTGTAGCGCTGCAGGGAAATGCCCTTGCGGGCAGAATCGGTCACTGTCTCGAACAGGCCGACCGGGCCGTAAATCGGCGTCTCGCTGTCCTTGCGGCGCAACAAGCCGGGCCGCGCATAGGCCTCCTGCAATCTGGGAGCATATTCATCCAGCTTGCGCGCATCGGCAGAGCCCAACAGGGCGTCGTCGATGACGGCGACGTCCTTGACGCCCCTAACCGTGCGCTCGAACACGAAACCCTGGCCTTCCGCGAAGCGGCCGGTCCAGCCGCGCTCGACCTCTTCTGCCAGCACGTCGAGGCGCCGGGCAATGTAGTCGGCCGCCGCGGTCGCCTTGGGCGGGTCGCCGAAAATCTTCGGCGACAGCACGCCGGCAATGGCGGCCTGCTCGACTACCTTGCGGTTATAGCGGCTGTGCAGGTTGCGCAGCACGTTGCGAACCACGCGCGCGTCCTCGACGAGCGCATGCAGGTCGCGTCCGCCGCGCTCTTCGCCGGAGGCGAGCCTGAAGACGCAGTCGTCGAGCCCGGTCTGGATCAGATAATCCTCCAGCGCGCGCTCATCCTTCAGGTACTGCTCGGACTTGCCGCGCGTCACCTTGTAGAGCGGCGGCTGTGCGATGTAGAGGTAGCCGCCCTCGATCAGCGACGGCATCTGCCGGAAGAAGAACGTCAGGAGCAGCGTGCGGATATGGGCGCCGTCGACGTCGGCGTCGGTCATCAGGATGATCTTGTGGTAGCGCAGCTTGGCGAGGTCGAAATCCTCGCGGCCGATGCCGGTGCCGAGCGCGGTGATCAGCGTGCCGATCTGTTCGGAGCTCAGCATCTTGTCGAAGCGCGCGCGCTCGACATTGAGGATCTTGCCGCGCAGCGGCAGCACCGCCTGGAACTCGCGGTTGCGGCCCTGCTTGGCGCTGCCGCCGGCCGAGTCGCCCTCGACGATGAACAGTTCCGACTTGGCGGGATCCTTTTCCTGGCAATCGGCGAGCTTGCCGGGCAGCGAGGCGTAATCCAGCGCGCCCTTGCGACGGGTCAGCTCGCGCGCCTTTCGCGCAGCTTCGCGGGCGGCGGCCGCTTCCACCACCTTGCCGACGATGGTCTTGGCCTCGGCCGGATGTTCCTCGAACCAGGCGGCCAGCGCCTCGTTGATGACGTTCTCGACCACGGGGCGCACTTCCGAGGACACCAGCTTGTCCTTGGTCTGCGACGAAAACTTGGGGTCGGGCACCTTCACCGACAGCACGGCGGTGAGGCCTTCGCGGCAGTCGTCACCGGTCAGCGCGATCTTGTCGCGCTTGGCATTGGCGTCGGCGTAGCTCGTGACCTGGCGCGTCAAGGCACCGCGGAAACCGGCAAGATGCGTGCCGCCGTCGCGTTGCGGGATGTTGTTGGTGAAGCACAGCACGTTCTCGTGGTAGCTGTCGTTCCACCACAGAGCCGCCTCGACACCGATGCCGTTCATCTCAGTGCGCACCATGATCGGCGCAGGCACGATCGCCTTCTTGTTGCGGTCGAGATATTTGACGAACTCCTCGACGCCGCCGTCGTAGCGCATCTCCTCGCGCTTCTCGACGGCGTGACGCTGGTCTGAGAGCACGATATTGACGCCGGAATTGAGGAAGGCGAGCTCGCGCAGGCGATGCTCCAGCGTCGCAAAGTCGTACTCGATGTTCTTGAATGTTTCGCTGGAGGCAAGAAACGTCACTTCGGTGCCGCGCTTGCCGTTGGCGTCGCCGACCACCTTCAGCGGCGCCAGCGCGTCGCCATGGGCGAACTCGATGAAGTGCTCCTTGCCGTCGCGCCACACCCGCAGCTCGAGCTTGCTCGACAGCGCGTTGACGACGGAGACGCCGACGCCGTGCAGGCCGCCGGAAACCTTGTAGGAATTCTGGTCGAATTTGCCGCCGGCATGCAGCTGGGTCATGATGACTTCTGCCGCCGAGACGCCTTCGCCCTTGTGGATGTCGACGGGAATGCCGCGGCCGTCATCGCGCACGGTCACCGAATTGTCGGCGTTGAGGATGACCTCGACCGCGCTTGCGTAGCCGGCCAGCGCCTCGTCGATGGCGTTGTCGACGACTTCGTAGACCATGTGATGCAGGCCGGAGCCGTCGTCGGTGTCGCCGATATACATGCCCGGCCGCTTGCGAACGGCATCGAGCCCCTTCAGCACCCGGATCGACTCCGCGCCATATTCAACGGGAATGGAATGCTCGGTGTCGGCGACGGGTTGCCGGGCAGGTTCTGTCATGTGAAGCCTTGAGAGGATGTCCTGAATCAGCTGCGCAAAACGAGGCGCTGAATCGCGTTATTTGTGCCACGAAAGAGGGGTTGCGCCTAGCGCAAAGTCTGGGTCCGTAACCTGTTGTAGAAATAAGGTTTTTTGTTGCTGTTTCAAGCCCCGCGGAGCCCGATTCGGGGAGCCCAAAAAAGCACGATTCGGGCGCTGATTCTGCGATTGAAAAGGCCGAATCCGAAAGCCGGTTCTCGCTGCCAAATTGCAGCATGCGGGATACCTGCTAGAGAACTTTCGGGCATCGCCGCATGCCGCTTGCTGCAATCAGGATTGGCTGTCGTTGTCGCTGCCCGCCGCAAAATACCGACCGGATGTCGATGGTTTGCGCGCCGTCGCCGTCATGCTGGTGCTGCACTATCACGCCTTCCCGGCCGCGATTCCGGGCGGCTTTGTCGGCGTCGATGTCTTCTTCGTCATCTCCGGTTTTCTGATCACCGGCATCATCGCTGCCGAACTGGAACAAGGCCGGTTCAGCCTGCTCACGTTCTACGCCCGGCGTGTCCGGCGCATTTTTCCGGCGCTGATTGCGGTACTCGCCGTCGTGCTGATCCTTGGCTGGCTGTGGATGTTGCCGGCCGCGTTTGCGCAACTCGGCACCGATGTCCTTGCGAGTGCAGGCTTCGCCGCCAATATCGCGTTGCTGCTGCAGTCCGGATATTTCGACGTCGAATCCGCCAAGAAGCCGCTCCTGCATCTGTGGTCGCTCGGTATCGAGGAACAGTTTTATCTCGCCTGGCCGCTGCTCCTGCTGCTCGCGGTCCGCTTGCGCCTGTCGATCGCCATGACGGCCGCCGCGCTCGGCAGCGCGTCGTTCATCCTCAACGTGGCGCTGATCGGCTCTCACCCGGTGGCCACGTTCTATCTGCCGTTCACGCGGGCGTTCGAGTTGCTGCTTGGGGCGGTGCTGGTATGCAGCTGGGATCGTGTCGACCAGGGCCGGCAGGCCAGTAACATTCGCGGCTGGCTGGGCGCGGCGATGATCGTTGCGGCAGCGGCGCTGCTCAATAGCCATAGCGCGTTTCCGGGCTGGTGGGCGATCCTGCCAGTGGCAGGCTCCGCGCTCCTGATATCGGCCCCCGGCGCCTGGATCTGCCGGGTGGTGCTTGCGAGCCCGCCGATGGTTCGGCTCGGCCTGATCAGCTACCCGCTATACCTGTGGCACTGGCCGCTGCTGGTTTTCGCCGCCACCATCAAATTCGCGCCGCTGACATTGCTGGAGCGGGAACTGGTGCTGATTGCGAGCGTGCTGCTCGCTTGGATGACGTACCGTTTCATTGAAAGGCCGGTCCGCTTTGGTCGGCCAAGCGCGCTCAAGCTGGCCGGCCTGTGCGCCGGGATGTTGCTGGTTGGAGCTGCCGGCGGAGCGATCGTCCAGGGCGGGGGCTTCGATTTCCGCCTGCCGGCGGAAATCCGCGCCATGGCCAGCGTGCGGACGCAGTCACAGCGCTGGCGTGTCCACGCATGCATGCTCGATCTCTCCAGGGAAACCAGCTTTGCCGCCGACTGCGCGGAGCGCGGCCGCCGGCCACTCGTGCTGGTGTGGGGGGATTCCACTGCCGGCGCGCTGCTGCCGGGCCTGAGGAAGGCGCAGGAAACGCATGATTTTGGCATCGCGCAGTTTACCTCTGGCTCGTGTATCCCGGCGCTGAACGCCGATATCCCTGGCAACCCGAACTGTCGCGCCGTGAACGACAAGGTGCTCGGATTGGCGGGAGAGTTACAGCCGGAGATCGTGCTGTTGCATGGGACATGGGAGCGGCATCTGGACCATGTCGCGGAGACCGTGACCGCCCTAAAGCGGCAGACGCGTGCCCGTGTCGTCGTGCTGGGGCCGTTGCCATTCTGGCGTCGCAGTGTGCCCAACGAGGTGCTGCGCTTCTACATGCTGCACCACGCGCTCGTTCCGCCGCGCCTCGCCGGCGTCGCAAGATCGGACAGTCAATATGACAACCTGATGCGTGAAAAGCTCGGTCCGCTGGGCGCCGAGTTCATCTCCGCACGCGAGATCATGTGCAATGCCGAAGGTTGTCTGATCCGGGTTGGCGAAGGGGCCGCCGATATCATCATCAGCGACCAGGCACATCTCACCGAAAAGGGTTCGGAGTTCCTGATCGATGCGATCATCGATCGCGTGCTGACGCCGCCGTCCGCAGGCGACCGGAAATAGTCAGTTCCGTCGGGCGATCTTTCCGGACTCGACATCGAAGACTTCGCCAGATGGACCGATCTCGGCAAAGGCGGCGGGATCGGCGCCGGTCATCCAGACCTGCGCGCCGAGCTTGGCCAGTTCGTCGAACAGCGCCCTGCGCCGGTTCGGATCGAGATGGGCCACCACTTCGTCGAGCAAGAGCAGCGGCACGATGCCGGTCATCTCGGCCACCAGGCTGGCATGTGCCAGCACGAGGCCGATCAGCAAGGCCTTCTGCTCACCGGTCGAGGCATCGCGAGCGGGCATGTTCTTCGGCGCGTAGACCACCTGCAGATCGGTGAGATGCGGACCGTCCAGCGTACGTCCGGCGGCAGCATCGCGCGCGCGGCTGGCGCGCAGGATTTCGCGATAGCGGTCTTCAATCGAGGTTGCGGGCTCGCTGGCGAGTGCGTTCTCCATCCAGCCGTCGAGGGCAATATGCGCGGATGGAAAGGGTGAGGCATTGCCGCGGCTGCGGAGCATGTCGGCGAGCTTGGTCAGCGTCTGGCTGCGTGTGGCGGCCACGGCAACGGCGAGCTCGGCGGTTTCGCGCTCGATGGCGTCACACCAATGATCGTCATAATTGCGCACCTCCAGCAGGCGATTGCGCGAGCGCAGCGAACGCTCCAGCGCAGAGACGCGGCTGGAATGCTCGCTGTCGATGGCAAGCACCAGGCGGTCGAAGAAGCGACGCCGCTCGGAGGCGGCGCCCATGAACAGCCCGTCCATCGCCGGCGTCAGCCACACCATGCGCAGATGGTCGCCGAAAGCAGCCGCCGAACCGACAGGCTCGCGGTCGATGCGGCAGCGCCTCGTCACGCCGCTGGATTCGCCTTGCGGCGCATCGATGCCGGTGCCGAGCGTGGCCAGCCCCAGCGCACCCTCGACCTCGGCGGAGACCGCCCAGGAACCGTCACCCTGGTTGTCGGCGACATCCTCCAGCGTCGCGCGGCGCAATCCCCTTCCGGGCGAGAGAAAGGAGATCGCCTCCAGGCAATTGGTCTTTCCCGCGCCGTTCGGTCCGACCAGGGCCACCACATCGCCGCGCGCGGAGATGCTTGCCGCGCGATAGTTGCGGAAGTGCGTCAGCGAAAGGCGGTGGATGCGGGAAGGGGTCATGCCTCAATCAATCATCCGTCATGCCGGCCTTGCCGCCTTCGCTGAAGCTTCGTCGGCCGCGTGAGTTCGTGGCCCGGCGTAGCCTTGGCGGAGACGGGTGCCGGCATCCACGTCATTCCGGTGTCCCAGACGTGGATGGCCGGGACAAGCCCGGCCATGACGCAAACCAGTTATGTGCAGAGCGATGACGGATCAAACCCGCATCGGCATCAGCACGTAGAGCGCGCCTTTGTTGTCGCGGTCCTGCACCAGCGTTGGCGAGCCGGGGTCGGCGAGCCTGAGCACGGCGACCTCGCCTTCGATTTGTGCGGCAATGTCGAGCAGATAGCGCGAGTTGAAGCCGATATCGAGCGGATCGGAGGCGTATTCGACCTCGAGCTCTTCAGTGGCGGAACCGGAATCCGGATTGGTCACCGACAACACGAGCTTGCCGGGGGACAGCGCCAGCTTCACGGCACGGCCGCGTTCGCTGGAGATGGTGGAGACGCGATCGACCGCGGCTTCGAAATCCTTCTTGTCGACGACCAGTTCCTTGTCGTTGTTCTGGGGAATGACGCGGCCGTAATCGGGGAAGGTGCCGTCGATCAGCTTCGAGGTCAGCACCACATTGCCGATCGTGAAGCGGATTTTTCCTTGGCTTAGCTCGATGCCGACTTCGGCCTCGGTGTCCTCGATCAGGCGCTGTACTTCGCCGACGGTCTTGCGCGGCACGATCACGCCCGGCATGCCGGAAGCACCCTTCGGCAGCGGCAGATCGATCTGCGCCAGGCGATGGCCGTCGGTGGCGACACCGCGCAGGGTCTGCGCCTTGGCGGAACCCGCGGTGTGTAGGTAGATGCCGTTGAGATAGTAGCGCGTCTCTTCCGTCGAGATCGCAAATTGCGATCGATCGATCAGCCGCTTGAGGTCGGCGGCCGGCAGCGTGAACGAATGCGTCATGTCGCTGGCCGCCAGATCCGGGAAATCGCTTTCCGGCAGCGTCTGCAGCGTGAAGCGCGAGCGGCCGGCGCGGATCGCCATCACCGAGCGGTCGCCGTCGCTTTCCAGCACGATCTGCGAGCCGTCGGGCAGTTTGCGCACGATGTCGTAGAACATGTGCGCGGGCACGGTAGTGGAACCGCCGGTTCCGGATTCGGCGGCGAGCGTCTCCGTCACTTCGAGATCTAGGTCGGTCGCCTTCAGCGAAAGTTTCGAGCTTTCGGCGCGCACCAGCACGTTGCCGAGGATCGGGATGGTGTTGCGGCGTTCGACCACGCGATGCACGTGGCCCAGCGATTTCAGGAGCTGCGCACGCTCGACGGTAACCTTCATAGCAATATCCGCCCGATCCCTGAGATGGAAAAGCCGGGCGGCCGGCAGGCGCGCCGCGGCGTAGGAGACCCGAAAAGCAGGTCAATGGCAGATTTGACCAAACCCCCGGGGGGACCGCAAGGTGGCGCGGAAGGGCCACAAGTTCAAGGGAAAGACGCGCTGTTTTCCGCTTTTTGCAGCGGATTTGCGCCCTCCCCGACCGTCGCCAGGGAGGGCCGCAGCGGCCTTATTCCTGCAACTGACGCTTCAGCGATTCGACCTCTTCGGACAGCGCCGTATCCCTGGCGACCAGTGCCTCAATCTTGCGCACGGCGTGCAGCACCGTGGTGTGGTCGCGCCCGCCAAAGCGCCGGCCGATTTCGGGCAGTGAACGCAGCGTCAATGTCTTGGCAAGGTACATCGCGACCTGGCGGGGGCGCACCACATTGGCGGTGCGCCGCGAGGACAGCAGGTCGGAGCGGCTGACATTATATTGTCGCGCCACCACGCGCTGAATGTCCTCGATCTTGATCCGCTTCGGTTCCTGCGGCCGGATCAGGTCGCGTACCTCCCGCTCCGCCATGTCCAGCGTCACCGGTTGGTTGTTGAGCTTGGAGTGGGCGAGCAGGCGGTTGATCGCCCCTTCGAGATCGCGGCCATTATGGGTGATGGTGCGCGCCAGATAATCCAGCACCTGGTCGGGCACGTCGAAGCTCGCATGGTGAGCGCGGGCCGTGGCGACGCGGGACTTCAGGATTCCGAGCCGCAGCTCCTCGCCGAGTGACCCCATCTCCACCACGAGACCGCCGGCCAGACGCGAGCGCACCCGGTCGTCGAGGCTTTCGAGGTCGGACGGCGGACGGTCGGCGGCGATCACCACCTGGCGGCCTGCATCGATCAGCGCGTTCAGCGTGTGACAGAACTCGGCCTGGGTCGACTTGCCCTGGAGGAACTGCAAATCGTCGATCACGAGCACGTCGATGCCGCGCAGCGCTTCCTTGAAAGCCAGCGCCGTCTGTGTCTTTAGCGCTGCGACGAAACCGTACATGAATTTTTCCGCGGTGAGATACAATACCTTGCGCTCGCCCGCGGCATTGCCGGCCCAGGTCACCGCCTGCAACAGATGCGTCTTGCCGAGACCGACGCCGGCATGGATGTAGAGCGGGTTGAACATCACGGGATCGCCGCGGCGACCTTCGGCGACCTGCCGCGCGGCAGCATGCGCCAGCGTGTTGGAACGGCCGACCACGAAGCTTGCAAAGGTCAGGCGCGGGTCGAGCGGCGAGCCGCCGAGCGCATCATGGCTGGCGGAAACAGGCGCAGTGGCGACCGCGCGCAATTCCTGCACCGGGCGCGCGTCGTTTCGCTCGGGACGTCGCGCCTCGACCGGGGCCGTTGCCTCCTTCGCCGGCGTCGCGCAACGCATGGCCGAGCGTACGGTAAGATCAATGCGATGCACTTCCGGCATCTCGGCCTGCCAGGCCGACAGCACGCGCTCGACATAATGGGCCTGGATCCAGCTCTTCAGGAACCGCGTCGGCACCGACAGGTGAACGCTTTCTTCCTGCACGCCTTCGAGATCCATGCGTGCAAACCAGCTGGTGTAGACGTCTTCGCCGACGCTCGACCGCAACCGGCCCTTCACCCGCGACCAGCGATCCTGCTCTGTGCTTGCGTTTGTCATTGCCCGAATACTTTTCTCAAAGAGGAATAGGGTGTTGTGAAATCGCCGCGCGTGGCGCACGGCGTGACCTCGATCAGAAAACGACTTCCTCAGGGCATAGATCGACCATGCGGCGAAAATGCCGCCGGGCTCAATCATCCACTGAAAAGAAAAATCGCCTTCGCGAGGTCAGCGCGTACTCGACGGTCTGTCCGGAGTGGGCGCGTGGAACTGGGCAGAGAAAGTGCCAGAGTGGTTCGCAAATACGGATTCATTCGAAAAATGCACTTGGTTCAATGCCGCGCTGATTCCGTAAAGCATGCTGCCTCCCCCACTCGCCGCGACACGTCGCAGCGAGCCATTCATGTCGCCAGTGATTAGACCTCAGTCCGCTTCTGCCGAACATCGAGATGTCCGGCGCCGCTACGCCGCGTACCTCAGCCCGATTAGTCCAACCCGCTTGCAGGCTCCGCGTTCCCAGTTTCTGCCTCGGTCCTTTGCATCCTTCCCTCGTTGAAGCGCGTAACGCGCTCGGGAAAATTTGGACACAGGACAGCCGTTCTCATATTGCTATGAGTTACGAACTCAGCATCGCTTGGAAAGCGTCGCTACGCGCACACCGCCGCCGATTTGCGCGTCCGCTCAAGGTCCTCAAACCGCGCTGGTCTGGAAGAACCGCTGAGCGCCGCGAGCGCTTTTATGTCTACACCATGGTGCAGTTCTGACAATCACGGAATCTCAGGAGGCCAATGACTCTTCGCGAGTGTTGCAACACTGCACGCATGGTCTCTGAAACCAAGTTTTTGAATCGTCGCGCAGATTCATGCGTGTGACAAAACGGGTCGCACTCGCAAAAATAATTCGCAAAATTTTCACGTTCGCTGCTTCGCAAGGCGTTTTTCAAAGTGGGTGACGGCGCTATGTGGATAAGTGATTAGCGAAACGAAGTTTTTTGCGATTGTTTTTTAGGGTAACCCGCACCGCGGCCCCGGCAATCGTTTCAAGTTGGCCTTTGTAGCCCGCGGTTCGTTCGCACGTGCGCAAGACGCGCAACTCACTCCGCGGAACTCGTAGAACTACGGGCGGCCGCGCTCGTCAAATCATGACACGCGCTGCTCCGGTCAGCAATCGCCGACGTCCTGATGCTGGAGCAAATAAAAAAGGTCCGGCGAACCGGACCTTTGACGAATTTCTATTTTTATCAGTTCTGACTTTGCCTGGTCAGATCCGGCTCACTTGCCGAGCTTTGCGATCTGATGCGCCAGGCGCGAGATTTTGCGGTTCGCATTGTTGCGGTGGATGATGTTGTGTTGCGCCGCCTTCATCAGCTCCGGCTCGGCGTGCTTCATCGCCGTGGTTGCCGCGGCGCGATCGCCGCTCTTGATCGCCTCCTCGACGGAACGCACCGCGGTGCGCAGCTTGGTTCGGCGCGCCTTGTTGACGACAGTACGGCGGGCAATCTTGCGGGTCGCCTTCTTGGCGGAAGTCGTATTGGCCATCTCTTCAAATATCCTTCGACAGGTACCGACCGCGGTCTGGCCGGGCTTGGCTATCGCCCCGGCGCTCCATCTCGCAATCGACGCTGATATGTTTCCCGGTGTTCTCTGGAGGACAATGCCACGGCCGGAGCAGAATTTGCTCACGCAGACTTTGCTATAAGGCGCGGCGCCGCTCAAAGAACAGCGGCGGCGGGATTGCGCCCGCCGCCATTGGCCGGTCTTATAGAGGGCGTCCCGGCAAGCGTCAACGCTTTCCGGGATGCCAAGGCGGCCGGGAGGGCTGCCGGCATAGCCGGATAAAGTGCTGAAGTGGTTGAATTTCTCGTATCGCCCCGGTATTGGCTGACGCCGTTTCAGGGCTTGCGAAATCAGGGTGATGCATGATCCGCGGTTTCTTCCGATTGATCGGGCTGCTGCTGTTGGCCGGCGGATTTATCTTCGTGGTCTATGACGGCACCCGCTGGGTCGCCGACCAGACCTTGCGGTTCACCCGTTTCGGCCAGTTCTGGAACGACATTCACCAGTCCAGCCAGCAGGCATTCCGGGCCTGGATCGAGGGGCACGTACCCTGGCTCTGGAACAGCGTGGTCAAGGTGGTGCTGGATCAGCCTGTCTTTGCGGTAATGGGCATTCTCGGCATTGTGCTGATGATCCTGTTCCGCCCGCGAAAGCCGCTGATCGGCTATTCCCGGGACTGACCGGGCCGACCTCTTTTCGTAACACGCCTGCCAAGCCTGCCGTAATGACATATATAGATGTCACCCGGCCCGGGCGGTCGTGCCTCGGGCGTGGAAGTTCCGCTTGGAGGTACTCGATGTTTTTCATGCGCAAGACCACCGCGCTGCCGAGCGCGAGCGAGGCTTTGCCGGGCCGCGCTGCGCCGATCCCGACCGCCACGCGCCATTTCGTCAACGGTCGCGCGTTGCAGCCGCCTTACCCCGACGGCTTCGAACAGGCCGTGTTTGGGTTGGGCTGTTTCTGGGGCGCAGAGCGGAAATTCTGGGAGCTCGGCGAGGGCATCTTCTCGACGGCGGTCGGCTATGCTGGCGGCCATACGCCGAACCCGACCTATGAAGAAGTCTGTTCGGGCCGTACCGGCCACACCGAAGTGGTGCTCGTCGTCTATGACCCGAAGAAGGCTTCCTATGACAGGCTGCTGAAGACGTTCTGGGAAAATCACAACCCGACACAGGGCATGCGCCAGGGCAACGACGTCGGCACGCAATATCGTTCGGCAATCTACACGTTTGGCGACGCGCAGAAGAAGGCCGCCGAAGCTTCGCGTGCGATGTACCAGAAGGCGCTTTCGGCCAAGGGTCTCGGCGCCATCACCACCGAGATCGGTAACGCCGGTCCTTTCTATTTCGCCGAGGACTATCATCAGCAATATCTCGCCAAGAATCCGGCGGGCTATTGCGGCCTCGGTGGTACCGGCGTGTCCTGCCCGATCGGCGTTGGTGTGAACGCGGCGTAACGTTGGATTCCTGCTCTCCCTGAAAAGGCCAGGGAGAGCGGGTACAACCATTTGTTAACCATAACGGGTGCAAGACTAGGCCGTCTCGCTTTGAGGGATGGGCTCCGGTGCCGGTTGTGCGCGCGTTTCGTCTGCCGATCATCGCCGCCATGACCGCGCTTGCGCTGTCGGGCTGCATGCGCAGGACCGCGCCCGTTGCAGCCAACCCCCAATCTACCCTCGACAGCATCGCCTATGCCGGACCTGCACCGGTTGCCGCCGCACCCGTCGTTCCAGTCGCCGCCGCGCCAGTCGCCATTCCCGTTGCCTACGCCGCACCGGCCCCCATGCCCGTGCCGTACGACGTCCCCTATCACCTCGATGCCGGCGACAAGCTGCGTGTCCTGGTCTACGGCCAGGAAGGCCTCACCAACACCTATGCCATCAGCGCCGGCGGCACCATCACCATGCCGCTGATCGGCACGGTGCCCGCTCGCGGCCGCACGCCGCAGGGCCTCGCCGCCGACATCGCCGCGCGCCTGCGCAACGGCTTCATTCGCGAGCCCTCCGTCGCGGTCGAGATCGAGTCCTACCGCCCGTTCTTCATCCTTGGCGAAGTGCAGGCACCCGGCCAGTATCCCTACGTGCCCAACATGACGGCCGAGAGTGCGGTCGCCATCGCCGGCGGCTTTTCGCCCCGCGCGCGAAAGGATCGCGTCACCATCACCCACACCGATGCGGCCGGCAGTTCGCGCCTGGTCATGCCGCCGGGTACGCCGATCAGCCCCGGCGACACCGTTGTCGTCGGCGAACGCTGGTTCTGACGAAGGACAATGTCCTTCGTCATTCCGGGTGGCGCGTAGCAACAGGCCCGGAATCCCGAGATTCCGGATTCTCGCTCTGCGAACCCCGGAATGACGCCTGCGGCGTCACTTCTTCATATGCTCGGCAAAGAAGGCGAGGCTGCGCGGCCAGGCAATGTCGGCGCTCACCTTGTCGTAGCTGGCACGCTCGTCGCAATGGAAGCCGTGCTGCGCGCCGGGATAGACGAAGACCTCCACTTCCGGCCGCTTTGACTTGATGGTCTCGACGTCCGTGAGCGGAATGCCGGCGTCCTTTTCGCCGAAATGCAACTGCGTCGGCACCTTCGGCTTGTCGTCGGCAAAACGAACGATGGCTCCACCGTAATAGCCGACCGCCGCCGACAGGCCGGAGAGTTTGGTGGCCGCGGCATAGGCGATGCTGCCGCCGAGACAGAATCCGACGATGCCGATGGGCCCGACATCCTTCACCGCGTCGATGGCGGCCTGCGTGTCGCGCAGCATCGCCGGCCAGTCGGGATTGGCGATGAACTTGCGTGCATTGGCGATTTCATCCGGGGTGTAGCCACACTGGAAATTCGGCTGGGTGCGGTCGAAGATCGAGGGCGCAATCGCGACGTAACCTTCGGCGGCCACGCGGTCGCATACCGAGCGGATATGGTGATTGACGCCAAAAATCTCCTGGATCACCACGATGGCTCCCTTGGAGGCGCCGGCCGGTTCGGCGCGATAGCCGCCTAGCTTGAAGCCGTCGGATGCAGTCAGAGTGATATCTTTGCCCACGGGTCATCCATCCTTGTTTGGGTTGTTGCTGTGATCGGATCGAAGAAGGGCGGCGCTATTGCCACATCCAGTTATGGCCCCAGTCGCCCTTCCATCCGGCAAGCCGGCCCTTGCGGAACTGCAAATAGAGCCGGTCGCGCTTCGGAAACAATCCGCTGCCGCCATAGCCGCGGAAGGCGAGGAACGTCTCATCCCCGGGAACGCCGCGGACATAGTTGAGGGGAACGCCGAGCGCAATGGCCGCTTCGTCGCTGCTCATGCCATAGGCGAGGGGTACGTTGTTGGAGAGCGTTGCGGTGAACGGTGGCGGGTAGGGGCCGCCGAGCGGCGGCAGTCCTTGCGCCAATGCCGGTGAGCCGGCTGCTGCCAGCAGAAAGGACGCGGTCAAGAAGGGTTTCATGACGCCGCCCTCTGTTGTCGCCTTCCGTCGAGGCGGTCCAGAAACGCCAGCACCGCCTCGTTGAACGCCTTGGGCTGGTCGATATTGGCGGCGTGGCCTGCCGCCGGGATCACCACCTTCTCCGCGCCCGGAATTTTGGCGGCCATGTAGTCGGACGCCGCCAGAAATGGCGTGTCGTCGGCACCGACCACGACCAGCGACGGTACCCTGATGGCCGGCAGCGTCTCCATCACGCTGGCGTCGCGTTGGGTCAACATGCCGCGGGCGGCACGCGCCAGGCCGGATGCGTCGCGATGGCTGACATTGGCGCGCTCGGCGCTCATCGACTTCAGGACGCCAAGACCTTCGCGGTCGAAGCGGTCGGCCGTCTCATGCGCCCGCTTGTTCCAGGCATCGCGCGCGTCGTCCTTCTTGAAGCCCGGGCCCGTATCGATGATCAACAGCGCGCGCACCCGCCCGGGGTGGCTGCGATAGAACGCCAGCGACATGTAGCCGCCGAGCGATAGCCCGCCGACAACAGCCTTTTCTGCACCGATCGCATCGAGCAGCGCGGCGATGTCGGCTACCGTCAGCGCTTCGCTGTAGGCGGCCGGATTGTCCGGATAGTCGGATTGGCCGTGGCCGCGCATGTCCCAGAGCACCAGTTTGTAGTGTCGCGAAAGCGCCGCAATCTGGCCCTGCCACATGCCCGACGTCGAGGAGTAGCCATGAGTCAGGATCAGGGGTGGGCCGTCGCCATGAACCTCATAGTAGATGTTCACCCCGTCGCGATTGAGCCTGGGCATTGCGCCTACCCCGTCTTTTGATCTTCCTGGCCAGCTTAGCGCGACAGAGGCACGATTGAGAAATGCAGAAATGAGGGGCGCTGCCCACGTCAACGTATTTCGATGGGCGTGCGCCACGTCGCGCCACGTAACGTGCCGCAATGCACAAGGACGGCAGCGAGAGCTCCGTCCAAAAAAATTTCTCCTTCGATCAATTCCAAATTGCATTGCCTCCAAGGCGGTTCGGTATCATGCTGCGCGCCAACTGGCCGCTTACCCGGTGGGCCGCCAGCCATCCCGAACGTGAGGAGTCGCCGTAAGCGGCTTCGTACACCGGAAGGGGAGAGGAAATGCCCAACCTGAATATCAACGGACGGAACATGTCCGTCGAAGCGGCGAATGATACGCCGCTGCTTTGGGTCATCCGCGAGCAATTGCAGATGACAGGCACCAAGTTCGGCTGCGGCGCGGGCCTGTGCGGTGCTTGCACCGTTCACATCAACGGCGAGGCCGTGCGCTCCTGCCAGACCTCCGTCAGCGACGCGGTCGGCAAGAAGATCACCACGATCGAAGGCCTTTCGGCCAAGGGCGATCATCCGCTGCAGAAGGCCTGGATCCTCGAGCAGGTGCCGCAATGCGGCTATTGCCAGTCGGGGCAGATCATGCAGGCGGCTGCGCTGCTGGCGAAGAATTCGAGCCCGACCAGGGAAGAAGTTGTCGCGCATATGGACGGCAATCTCTGCCGTTGCATGACCTATTCACGGATCCAGAAGGCAATCCTGCGTGCCGCCGCCGACATACGTACGGCGTCCACCGCCGGCAACGAGCGGAGGCCCACATGAATAAGCACGTCAAACCCACGGACCAAGGCTCCACCGATCTGAGCCGCCGCTCGTTCCTGGTCGGCTCCGCCGCGGCGGGCCTCGTGCTCGGCTACTCCGCGCCCGGCATCGATCGGGCCCTTGCCGCGCCTTCCAGCTTCGACCCCAGCGTCTGGTATTCGATCTCGCCGGACGGGCTCGTCACCGTGACCTGCGGCAAGGCCGACATGGGTCAGCACATCGCTTCCACGATGGCGCAGATCGTCTGCGAGGAACTCGGCGCGAAATGGAGCGATATGCGGGTGCAGCTCGCCTCCAACGATCCGAAGTTCAACGACCCCGTGCTGGGTGCGCAGATCACCGGCGGCAGCTGGTCGACCATGATGAACTTCGACGCGATGAGCCGCGCCGGCGCCGCCGGACGCATCGCCTTGAAGGAAGCCGCAGCGGCGGCCATGGGGCTTCCGCCCTATTTCAAGGACGAGCTGGTGGTCCGCGATTCCGTGGTCACCCATCCGAAGTCGAAGAAGTCGATGACGTTTGCCGAAATCGTCAAGAGCGGCAAGGCCACCAAGACCTTCACGCCGGACGAGTTGAAGGCCATCAAGCTCAAGACTCCGGATCAGTATACCCTGATCGGCGTCTCGGTGCCGCAGCTCGACGTTCCCTCCAAGAGCAACGGCACGGCCAAGTACGGCATCGACGTCATGCTGCCAGGCATGGTCTACGGCAAGATCGTCACCCCGCCGGTGCGCTACGGCGCCACGGTGAAATCGGTTGACGACAGCGCGGCCAAGAGCGTGCCGGGCTTCATCAAGGCGGTAATCCTCGACGACAAGACCGGCACGACATCCGGTTGGGTCGTTGCCGTCGCCAACACCTTTGCCAATGCCAAGAAGGCGGCCGAGGCGCTGAAGATCACCTATGATGGCGGTCCGAACGCAAAACTGACGAGCGAGGCGCTCCTTGCCGAAGCCCGGCGGCTGCAGGGCCTCGACGATTCCGGACAGTTCTTCGTCAAGGACGGCGATCCCGCGGCGGCCTTCGGGTCTGCGGCGAAGACGTTGGAGGCGGAGTACACCACCAGCATCAACATCCACGCGCCGATGGAGCCGATGAACGCCACCGCGGAGTTCAAGGGCGACATCCTGCACGTCTATTCCGGCAACCAGTTCGCGACGCGCTCCGGCGCGATTGCGGCAGGCGCCGCCGGGATCGATCCCAAGTTCGTGGTGATGCACCAGATGTGGCTGGGCGGCGGCTTCGGCCGGCGTCTCGATGCCGACATGATGGTGCCGGCGGTGCAGGCGGCGAAAGCCGTGGGCAAGCCGGTCAAGGTGATCTACTCGCGCGAGAACGACATGACGATGGATTTCTCGCGTCCGCTCACCTACCAGAAGGTGAAAGCCGGCGTGGGCGGCGATGGCAAGGTCCTCGCGCTGACCCACGATGTCGTGTCGGCCTGGCCGACCCAACGCTGGGGGATTCCCGATTTCCTCTCGCCGTCGGTCGACAAGAAGGGTCCGCTCGACGCCTTCACGGTGAACGGCTCGGACTTCTTCTACACCGTGCCCAACCACTATGTGCGGGCGATCAAGAACGAGATGGCGCACAACGCCACCCCGTCGGGTCAACTGCGCTCAGTGGCACCCGGCTGGACGTTCTGGGCGGTCGAAAGCATGATCGACGAGATCGCTGCTGCGACCGAACAGGATCCGGCGCAGCTGCGCATCTCGCTGCTCGACGGCAAGGGCAAGAACGACGGCGGTGCGCAACGCCTGCGCAATACCTTGCTTGCGGCAATGGGCATGGCCGGCTACGGCACTGCCAAGCTGCCCAAGGGCGAGGGCATGGGCGTGGCCTGCGTGTCGTCGCAGGAGCGGGCGACCGCAAGCTGGACCGCCTGCGTCGCGCACGTCTCAGTAGCTCCGTCGGGCGAGGTCAAGGTCAAGAAATTGACCGTGGCCACCGACGTCGGCATGCAGATACATCCCGACAACATCCGCGCCCAGGTCGAGGGCGCGGCGCTGTGGGGCCTTTCGCTTGCCATGTACGAGAAGGCGACGTTGAAGGACGGTGGTATCGAGCAGACCAACTTCGATACCTACACACCCCTGCGGATGAGCCAGGTGCCTGAGGTTGCCGTCAACGTCATCGCCAACGGCGACAAGCCGACCGGCGTTGGCGAGCCGGCCGTCACGGTGGTGGCGCCGGCGATCGGCAACGCCATCTTCAATGCCTGCGGCGCCCGCGTGCGGTCGCTGCCGATCACGACGGCGGCAGTCAAGGCGGCGATGAAGGCGTAACAGCGCGCGTTTCAGCGAGACGATGACGATCCGCCGGGGAACTCCCCGGCGGATTTTTCTTTGTGACGGCTGGGTTTGCGGCGGTTTTCGCTAGACTTTTAACGATTGAGGCAAGCCGCCGTTCACGACGCATCTTAAGCTAACTAGAACGCATCCTCGGATAGCCTTCAGCCAGCAAAGCACGCGTAACCGAGGGGTTCATGACCGCTTCCGCCAACAAGACGCCGCCAAAGCGCCGCTTGCTGCTCGCTTCCGACAGGAATGACCACAGCACCGAGCTCGCAGCCATCCTGCAGTCCGTCGGCGATGTGGAAACGGTCGCCACCTCGGACATCCCGGAAAAGCCCGAGCAGCTTTCCGGCGTCGTTGTCGACATCAACCTGCGTTCGGCGGAAAGCGTGCAGATCGTGCGCAACAAGCTGCGCGGCGAGGCCTATCGCGAAATGCCGCGGCTCTTCGTGCTGGCGGATGCGCTGCATCATGGCGCCATGCAGGCCTGGGCGCTTGGTGCCACCGACACGATCTGGCGGCCATTCGATGCACAGGGCATCTTGCAGCGAATCCGGGCTGCGTTTCCCGACGCCAGCGAATATGACGAGACCGATCGCGGCAAGAGCCTCAATCAAGGCGTCGAGGCGGCGCATTCGGTAATGATCAAGGTTTTCGAGAAGCTGCCCGCCGGCCAGCCCCTGAAGTTCGACGATATCGTCCAGGCCGAGACGAAGATCCTCAAGGCGATCAAGCACTCGTCGCTGCGGGAATGGCTGACCACGGTCGGCTGCCACCACCACTCCAGCTACCGTCATTGCCTGTTCGTCACCGGCTTTGCGGTGGCCTTCGCCCAGCATCTCGGCATGCGCGAGGATGATCAGCGCAGGCTCGCCCGCGCGGCGCTGCTGCACGACGTCGGCAAGGCCTTCATCCCGCTCTCCATCCTGGACAAGCCCGACGGGCTGACCGAGGAGGAACTCGCCACCGTTCGCGCCCATCCGCGCCGCGGCTACGAGGCGCTGGTCGCGCAGGGCGGCTTCCCTGCGGAAATGCTCGACGTGGTGCTGCACCACCACGAATTCCTTGACGGCACGGGCTATCCCGACGGCCTCACGAGCAAGGAAATCTCCGACATCGTGCGGCTGACCACCGTCGTCGACATCTATGCCGCGATGATCGAGAATCGTGCCTATCGCGTGCCATACACGCGGTTGAAGGCATTCACGATGATGGAAGAGATGGGCGACAAGATCGACCAGCAGTTGCTGCAGGCGTTCCGTCCGGTGGCCGTGGGGATCGGCTGAGGCCTCACCCCAGCATCTTCCTCAACTCCGCCTTCGCGACCTTTTCCAGCGTCGAGCGCGGCATGTCGTCGACAAAGCGGATCTCGCGCGGCACCTTGAAATCGGCCAGCGCACGCTTGCAGGCGGCCATCACATGGTCATGCAGGTCGGCAGGCATCTTTGCCACGCCCTCCTGCGGGATGATGAAAGCCACGGGAACCTCGTCCAGCATCGCATGATGCTTGGCGACCACCGCCGCCTCCCGCACACCGGGAATCACCGCAATCACCTGCTCGATCTCGGATGCCGCGACATTCTCGCCGCCGACCTTCAGCATGTCCTTGGAGCGGTCGCCAAACCTGATAAAGCCGTTCTCCAGCATCGTGACGCGGTCGCCGGTCAGGAAGAAGCCGTGCTCGTCGAAGCTTTCGCGCGTGGCTTTTTCGTTGTGGAGATATTCTGCAAACAGCGACAGTCCCGGAATGCCCTTGATCGAAAGATTTCCGTTGTCGCCGACTTTCACGGGCGCGCCGTCGTCGTCGGTGATGCGGATGGCATATTCGGGCGCAGCGCGGCCGATCGACATCGGCGTATTGGGCTGGTCGACCTCGCCGACGATGCCGTGGGTGATGGTCTCGGTCATGCCCCACCAGCCGATCATCTTGATGCCGAAGGCGGCAAAGGGCGGCGGCTCGTTGATCGCTGTGCCCCAGAGCCGGAACCTGTGATTCTTCGGGATATCGTGCTCGAGCAGCGCCTTCATGCAGAAGGGGATGGTCGAGGTCCAGGTCGCGCCGTGCTCCAGCGCCACCGGCCAGAAGCGGCTGGCCGAAAAGCGCGGCTGGATGATGCAGCTCGCGCCGACCCACAGCGATGCCAGCATGGAATAGGCCAGCGCATTGGTGTGGAACAGCGGGAGATAAGTCTGATGCACGTCGCCCTGATGCAGGTCCTCATGCGCCGCATTGATCTTGGCACCCCACAGCGCATTGGCGTGGGTCCAAAGCACCGCCTTCGGCCGCGACGTGGTGCCTGACGTATACTGCACGCTGCAGGGCGCCAGGGGATCGGTCGGCCGGCGCGGGCGGTCGGCGCTGTCGGCGAACAGGGATTCGAAACTGTCGCCGCGCGAAGGCGCCTGCTTCGGCGCTGCGCCCGAATCGTGCGAGATTACCGCCATCCAGCGCAGGCCCCCGCAATTCGCCGCGACCAGCTCGGCATAAGCGGGCTGCGTGATCGCCGCCACCGCGCCGCAATGACCCGCGAAATATTCGATTTCGGCGGCGGCCGAGCGCGTGTTGGTGGTGACCGCGATGGCACCGAGTTCAACGCAGGCAAACCACGCCAGCATCGCCTCGATGCAATTGTCGAGGTGGATCAGGACATGGTCGCCCTGCCGGATGCCGCGCCTGGCGAGCCCTGCTGCCAGCGCGCCGACGCGCTCATGGAATTCCCCGTACGACCATTTTCGCGCAGGTGCGTCGAACGGCGCCCAGATCAGGAAGGGATGGTCGCGCCGGACCTCGCTGCGCATCCTCAGCAGCCAGGGTACGTCGAGCCCGTCAAACGGACTGATGACGCCAGGCGTTTGCCGTGAATGGATCATGCTTCCTCCCATGCGGCTTGTTGCCGCCCTTTATTGTATTGGGCGGCAGTCTTTCTGCCACCGTATCGCGCGGGGCGCAAATTTCCTTCGTCACTCATACGACGAAATTTCGATCAGGCTGCCGTCGGGATCGCGGCAATAGACGGAGCGCAGCGTGCCGCGCGCGCCCTGCTTGGCCACCGGGCCTTCCTCGATCTCGACGCCGTTGGATTTGAGATGCGCGACCACCTGCTCCGGCGTGCTCGAGGTGAGAAAGCAGAGGTCGTCGCTGCCGGCCATCTCATGATCGGCGGTGAACCATTCCACCTTGTCGGCATCGCGCGGCCGCACGTTGATCTTCTGGTTGCCGAACACCAGCGACGTACGCGGCGTCTTCCCGGGACCGGGATCGAATACCCGGATCTCCATGCCCAAAATGGTCGAGTACCATTTTGCGGAACGTTCCACATTACTGACGTTAATGACGAGATGATCGAGCGCGTTGACCTTTACGGACATGCTTCATCCTTTCGTCGCGGTTTCTGGCCACTCTGTCGCACTGGCCGGAGGCGGCGTGGTTTGTTACAACGCGGCCCGCTCTGACTTCAACAGACAAGGGCCAGGCACCGCACCGGGTCCGCAAGGAGAAGTTTCATGATTTCACGCCGTTCCGCCATTGGCTTCCTTGCGCTTGCTGCTGCCGCAGTGGCCCCCATGAGCAGCGCGTTGGCCGTGGATTATCCGGTTCGGCCGCTCAAATGGGTGGTCGGCTATCCCCCGGGCGGCGCCACCGACATCATCGCGCGGCTGATCGGCCAGCGGCTGTCCGAGAAGCTCGGCCAGCCCGTGGTGATCGAGAACAAGCCTGGCGCCGGCAACAACATCGCAACCGAGCAGGTCATCAATGCGGAGCCCGACGGCTATACTTTGCTGCTGGTGAACCCCGCCAACTACATCAACACGTCACTCTATTCGAATTTGAAGTTCACCTTCCCGCGCGACATCGCACCGGTGGCCTCGTTCAATCGAGTACCGAACGTGATGACGGTCAACAAGGATGTGCCGGCCAAAACGGTCGCCGAGTTCATCGAATATGTGAAGGCCAATCCCGGCAAGGTAAACCTTGCCTCTTCCGGCAACGGTACCTCGGTCCATCTCTCGGGCGAAATGTTCATGGCGATGAGTGGCGCCAAGATGACCCATGTGCCCTACCGCGGCGCGGCGCCGGCGCTCACCGACCTCATCGGCGGCCAGGTGCAGGTGATCTTCGACAACATGCCGTCGGTGATCCAGCACATCAAGTCCGGCACACTCCGGGCGCTCGCGGTCACGACGGCCGTCCGTTCGCCGCAGCTGCCCGATACGCCGACCGTCGCGGACACCGTGCCCGGCTATGAGGCAAGCGCACTGTTCGGAATGGGCGCTCCGAAGAACACGCCGAAGGAAGTCATTGCCAAGCTCAATGCCACGGTGAACGAGATCCTGGCCGAGCCGGCGATCAAGGCCAGGCTGATCGAGCTCGGTGGCGAGCCGCTGGCTCAGACGCCGGAGCAGTTCGGCAAGGACATCGTGGCCGAGACCGAGAAGTGGAAGAAGGTGGTCGAGGGCGCCGGCCTCAAGGTCGAGTGAACGTGACCGGCGCATCTGGCCGTTCCCGGCTCCACGGCGCATTTGCAGGTCGGGGCGGCACGGCCCGCATTGTCCACGAACACTGAAGCGTCCATTCCCGATGACTAAGTGCGAAGCGGGTCTTGACTCGCTTCGTTTGGCGTCTATACTAAACCATATGGTTAAGTTTCGAGACGAAAACCTGGACCGCACATTTGCGGCGCTTTCCGATCCGACCCGGCGTGCCCTGCTGGCGCGGCTGGTGGAGAAGGAAAGCCTCTCCGTCAGTGAGCTGGCCCGGCCGTTTTCGATGTCGCTGCCCGCAATCATGAAGCATCTCGACGTGTTGTCGGATGCCGGCCTGATCGCGCGCGAGAAGACAGGCCGAACGGTGGCCTGCCGCATTACCGCGCAGCCGATGGAGCAGGCGATGGAGTGGCTCAATCGCTACGCACGCTTCTGGTCTGAAAGTTTCGATCGTCTTGCTGTCCTATTGGAGGAAGAGTCATGGCCCAACCAGCCGTCGCAAAAGCCCTTGCCGAACGTCCAAGCCTCACCCTCACGCGGCGCTTCCGCGCGAGCCCGGAAAAAGTCTGGGCCGCGTGGACCGATCCGGAAAAGCTGATCGCCTGGTTCTGCACGACCAAGGCCAAGCCCGGCACGATGCGTGCCGATCTCGATGTCCGGGTCGGCGGACGTTACCGCATCAGTTTCGACATGGAATCCGGCGAACATTCCGAGGTTGGCGGCACCTATCGTGAAGTGGTGGCCAACGAGCGGCTGATGTTCAGCTGGGCCTGGCATTCGACGCCCGAGCGCGAATCCCTGGTGACGGTGTCTATCAGGCCGGACGCTGCCGGAACGCTGATGGTCTT
>JAXMDE010000015.1:0-97333 GCA_046349015.1 Bradyrhizobium sp.
CGGCACCTTCTCGCTGACCACGCGGTTCATCGCCTTGGCCCAGACGTTCTCGTTGTTCAGGATGGTGAACTTCCAGTTCTTGGTGAAGTCGAACGGCGTGGTGCCACCCGTGAACTGGTTGTAGACGGCCTTGCGATGGCGGTCGGCCTGCCAGAACGGGCTCTGCTGGCTCGCCGTGGTCACCGGGAACCAGCGGCCGAGCGCGCCTTCGATGTAGGGACGGAGGTTCTCTTCCTGCATCAGGAACTTGATGAACTCCTTGCCTTCGGCCTTGTTCTTGGCATTCGCGAATATCAGTCCGGTCTTGACGTCGGAGCGATACTTGATCGGCGTGCCGTCGGGCTTGTTCGGGAAGGACGAGGTGATGATGACCTCGTCATAGTTCTTCTTGCCGAGCGCCCGCTGCTCCGGCGTCAGCGCGGGGTTGTTGGCGTCGTCCAGCCACTTCGCCGCAATCGAGATCGTGAAGTTGTGCGTCATCACGATCGTCTTGTTGTGGAAGGCGACGTTGTTGTCCGGGTCCTTCCAGGTGGTGGAGGAGGGCGGCGTGCAGCCCTTGATGTAGGTATCGGTATAGTCCTTCAGCGCCTTGACCAGATTTGCCCGCGTCTTGGGATCGTCGACCAGCAGCTTGCCGTCGTCGTCGACCAGCTTGACGTTGTAGGCGTCCATGAAGGTGTAGAACGACTGGAAGCTGTCGGTGGATTCCACGCCCATCGGCTGGCCGACCGCGTAGACGCGCTGGCCGGTGGCCTTGCGGCTGGCAGGCTGCACCTTGTCGCACCAGAACGACCAGTAGTCTTCCCACTTGGTCGGGATATCGCTCTGCTTGAAGCCGGCCTGTTCGAGCATGTCCTGCCAGATCTGCACGTGCATGCTCTGCTGCTTCAGCGGGAAACCGTAATAGGCACGCTTCTTGGCGACGTCGTTGTAGAGGTTGACCGTCTCCAGCGTGTTCGGCGCGAACGCCGATTTCATCGGCGTCATGATGTCGGAAAGATCTTCCAGCTTGCCTTCGAAGGCCCACTTGCCCTGCGCCTGCACGTCATAGCTGTCGGAATAGGCGACATCCGGCACGGTGCCGGAGTCCAGCGCCGCGACCGTCTTCGGGATCATGTCCTGGATGGCGTATTGCGAGAGTTCGACCTTGATGCCGGTCTTGGCTTCGAACTTCTTGATGGCTTCGAGCAGGGCGTCGTCCTCGGACTTGTAGAAGCCCTTGCCGAACCAGACGGTGATTGTCTTTTGCTGAGCGAAGGTTGGGGCCGTCGCAGACAGAAGCCCGACCATCGCAATCGCGCCTGACAGCGCTACCAGTGCCTTGGATCTCACGTTGTTCTCCCTACGCTTTGGCCCGGTTATGAGCCCGGTTGGGAGGCTTTACAGAATGGTTCGCAATCATTCTAGAGGTTGAGGCGGATAGCCGGCGACGAAAAATAGGCACACAGGCGCTTGCCTCGTTGCCGGGTGCGGCGTTCCGCCGATACCAAAGTCTAGTTGGGCTTGGCCGCTTCCACCGCGCTGGGGGCGGCGTCGGGTGCGGGCCGGCGCAGGCCGCCGCCGGTGAAGCGCTCGATCACCGACTTGACCGCATCGCGCGTCTTCTTGTCCTTTACCGCATCGAGCAACGGCTCCGTCGCGGGTGAGCGGCGGATCAGGCTTTCCGGATCGGGGAAGATCAGCGGATCGTCCCACGGCCCTTGCACCACAAAGGGCAGTTCGAAGCCGGGGTTGCCGCTCGATGCCGAGATCAGGCTCGCAACGCCCTTGAGGTCGTATTCGCGTGCCGGCACCGATGCCGTGCCCGTCAACGTCAGTTTTGAGTTCGGGCTCTCGATGCGGACGTCCTCGGTGGTGGCGATGCCGTCGGCGAACTTCACGGACACCGTGATGTTGTCGTAGGGCGTCGAGCCCTGCCGGAAATTGCCGGCCCCGGACAATGGCCGTCGCTCCAGCCGCTTGAGGAGCTGCTCGACATTGAAGCCCGCGATCGCGCCGTCATGGCCGGTGAGGCTCGCGGTGCCGTCGAGCGAGGAGGCGAGTCCAAAGGGGCTGGAGCCCGAAGCGACCAGCGAAACGCTGAGATTGCCTCGGCCGGACAGCTTGTTGAAGCCGAACAATTCGCCCACGCAGGCCTGCAGGTCGACGTCGGTGAGCTGGAACTGCGCGCGCACGTCGGCGATGGTGTCCGACCGCGCGATGCCGAGCGAGCCCTTGGCGAGGCCGCCATACATCTGCGCCTCGCCGACGGAAAGCGCCAGCGCGCCGTTGCGCAAATTCGCGCCGAACGCGGTGCGCCCGAGCTTGGTGGGGCCGACGGTCACCTTTGCGGCCGACAGGCGCATGTCGAGATCGGTCGCCGACAGCGCATTGAGGTCGAACAGCTGCCGGTTCCAGTCGCGCGCGCCCGACGCAAGCAGGCGGACGGTGGAGATGTAGGGTGTGAAGTCGAGATCGCCGGCGGCAAGCGTCGCCTGGACGACCTGCCGGCCGTTATTGGCAAAGGTCATGACGCCCTCGGCGACATTGCCATCGAGCTCGACATTGACGTTGGTGAGCGCGACCGAGCCGCCGACGACGTTGGCGCGCGCCTTCAGCGCGAAGCGGCCGAATCCGCCGCCGGCCGGCGGCTGCTGTCCGGTCCAGCGCAACGCGTTCCGCAGCGATAGCGAGTCGACCGTGACCATGCCTTCCATCAAAAGGCTGGTGCGGTTGGCGACCATGCCGTCGAAAGCCAGCTTCAGCGGCGCCGAGGCGAGGCGCGCCTTCAGGCCCGAGCGCTCGCCTGACAGCAAGGCAACGAAGTCGCTGGCGCTCACCGAACCGTCGATGCGTTCGCCGCGCCAGTCGAACTGCCCGGTTGCCGCAAAGGAGCGAGAGATCGAGGGCCAGGCCAGGGAGAGATCGATGTCACCGAGCGTCTCGGTGGCATGGCTGGCCGCATCCTGGTATTTCAGCACGCCATCCTGGATCCGAATCTCGGAGAACGACACCTGACTTTCTGCGCCGGGCTTCATCGTTTTCGCGATGGTCTCGACGAACGGCGTCCAGTTGCTCTCGCCGTTGCCGTCGCGCACGACGCGGATGGTCGGTCGCAGCATCATCATGTCGGAGATTTCGAACCGCCGCAGCAAGAGCGGCAACAGCCGCAGGTTGGCGGTCAGCACGTCGACATGCAGCGCGGGGTCGATCGCCGCCGCGCCCTTCAGGCCGACATCGTGGAAGGAGATGTAGCTCGCGGGGAACACCGAGATGTCGATCGAGCCATTGACGACGAGATCGAGGCCGGTAACGGCGCGGATCTGAGCCTCGACTGCCTCTCGCAGCGCCTCGCGATTGAGCAACCATGACGTTGCAGTCAGGCACAGCACCACCACGCCGAACAACGCCGCAACCGGCATCCCGAGGCGCTTCATTCCTTGGGCCATCGTCAATGCCATGATCCAGCTGAGGTTTGCTACGTGTTCGAAGGGACTGGGGCGCTGCGCCATCAAGGCCCGGGCCGAACGCCCGCCCCGCGCCAACCCCCGCAACTTGATGGGTTTTCTTGTCGCTTTCAAGGCCGTCGTGACGCTGAAACAGGCATTTGCCCGTCATTGACGCGCTGCGAAGATTTCGCCTAATAAAAGCCCCATCAAGCAGGCCGGGCGCATGATCCAGGCATCGGTTTTCCGGATTGATCCTGCGCCGACTTTCGAATCCAAGCCTCCCTCCATCAGGTCATTTTCCATGAACAAGGTCTACCCCGACGCCAAATCGGCTCTGTCTGGCATTCTCAAGGACGGCATGATGATCATGTCGGGTGGCTTCGGCCTGTGCGGAATCCCCGAGACGCTGTCGGATGCAATTCGCGATTCCGGAGTGAAGGGCCTGACCTTCGTCTCCAACAATGCCGGCGTCGACGGTATCGGGTTGAGCCGCTTGCTCGAGACCCGCCAGATCAAAAAGATGATCTCGTCCTATGTCGGCGAGAACAAGCTGTTCGCGGCCCAATTCCTCGCCGGCGAACTCGAGCTCGAGTTCAATCCGCAGGGGACGCTGGCCGAGCGCATCCGTGCCGGCGGCGCGGGCATTCCGGCTTTCTACACCAAGACCGGTGTCGGCACGCTGATCGCCGAAGGCAAGGAAGTGAGGGAATTCGACGGCGAGAAGTACGTCATGGAGCGCGGCCTGTTCGCCGATCTCGCCATCGTGCACGCCTGGATGGGCGACACCGCCGGCAACCTGATCTACCGCAAGACCGCGCGCAACTTCAATCCGATGATGGCGACCGCTGCGAAGGTCACGGTCGCCGAGGTCGAGCATCTCGTGCCCGCGGGCGAACTCAATCCCGACCACATCCATACCCCCGGCATCTTCGTCAAGCGCATCGTCGAGGTCGGCACGGCGAAGAAGCACATCGAATTCCGCAACACCCGTCCGCGCCCCGCCGCGTAATACGCGCATGATCCGGAAAAGTGGAAGCCGGTTTTCCGGTCAGATCATGCGCCACTAAAGAATCGACAGGAGAACCACAATGGCCTGGACCCGTGAACAGATGGCAGCGCGCGCGGCCAAGGAACTGCGCGACGGCTATTACGTCAATCTCGGTATCGGCATTCCGACGCTGGTGTCGAACTACATCCCCGACGGCATCGATGTGAACCTGCAAAGCGAGAACGGCATGCTCGGCATGGGGCCGTTCCCCTATGAGGACGAGGTCGATCCGGACCTCATCAATGCCGGCAAGCAGACCGTGAGCGAGCTGCCGTCGACCAGCTATTTCTCTTCGTCGGATTCCTTCGCCATGGTGCGTGGCGGCCACATCGACCTCTCCATCCTCGGCGCGATGCAGGTGGCGCAGAACGGCGATCTCGCCAACTGGATGATCCCCGGCAAGATGGTGAAGGGAATGGGCGGCGCCATGGACCTCGTCGCCGGCGTCAAGCGCGTCGTGGTGGTGATGGAGCATTCCGCCAAGGACGGCCCAAAGCTTCTGAAGAAGTGCAATCTGCCGCTGACCGGCGAGCGCGTGGTCGACATGGTAGTTACGGATTTGGCCGTGTTCACCATCGACAAGCACGGCAAGGACGGGATGGCACTGATCGAACTCGCCGACGGCGTTACGCTGGACGAGGTCAAGGCCAACACCGAAGCCGAGTTCCGCGTCGCGCTGAAGAACGCGTAGAGCGTCGGCGGTAGGCGCCGTCGCAGGAACAGCACGAAGCCGAAGATCAGCCTGTTGGTGGTGATCGGCGCCCGGATCAAGGGCCCCTTCCGCGGGTACATCTCGAAGTCATTGCAGGCTGCGTCCGTGTGCCGCAGCTTCAGGCGCATTTAGCGGCTTCTTGATCCAGTCGGCGATTGTCCGGCTGTGGCGAACCGAGCGCCGGCCAGAGCACATAATGCACCGGCAAATGCCGGATATTTGAGCAGGGCAGCAAGAATATCCGTTTCCCCAGCACCAACCTCGCGCCTAGTCTGGCTCAGGGCATTGGGTGGTGAGGCATGCGCGATATCCTGGAATATTGCATCGACGGGACGAAGCGGCGCGTCGCCGCAGGCACGGAGATCTTGCATGAGGGCGGCCGCACCGGTCATCTTTATGTCCTGATCGAAGGCCGGCTCGAGGTGATCAAGGGCGATGCCGTGGTCGCGACCATCACCGAGCCCGGCGCCGTGCTCGGTGAAATGAGCGTGCTGCTCGACACGGCGCACACGGCCACTGTTCGCGCCGCGCAGGACTCGACCATCTATGAGATCGACGACGCGGCCGCCTTCCTGCACAAGCAGCCGGGGGCGGCGATCCTGATCGCGCGGATGCTGGCGCAGCGGCTCAACGTCGCCAACACCTATCTTGCCGACCTCAAGCGGCAATATGCCGGCCACGGCACGCATCTCGCGATGGTCGGCGAGATCCTGCAGAGCATGATCAACCTGCCACCGTCTGAGGTTTCGCCAGGATCGGATCGGCAATCCGATCCAAGGTTATGAGCCAGTTCGGCGGCTGGGTGATCGGCAGTGCCGGACGCGAGAGCTGCGCCTTGAGGTCGATGTAGCGCGCATCGCCCGCGGGCAGCCAGAACGCCTTGGCTTCGTCGAGATCGAGCACGATATAGACCGGCGGTCGCCCGGGCTGAAGGCCGGTGTTGAACACCCAGGTATCGCCGAGCCGGTCGTACCACGAACCCTCGGCGATGAACGGCGATTGGTGCACATGGCCCGAGATCACCATCGAGGGCTGATAGCGCGCGATCCATTGCACGAGGTCGACGTCGCCGAAGAAGCGCTTGCCGCCCCAGCTGGTCGGCGAATTGGCCGGCGGCGCATGATGTACCCAGATCCACTGCTTCAGACGCTTGCTTGAATCCTCGTGCAACTGCTCTTCCAGCCGCTGCTTGACTTTTGCTCCATCCCACCACGGGCACACGGTGAAGAAGGTGTCGCCAACGGCAAAGCTGTCTCCATCGCAGGCTATCCCGAGTTCGCGCACTTCGCCGATCCAGCGCGCGATCTTCTCGCCTTCCGCGTCGCGTTCGTCGAGGTCGTGATTGCCGGAGCAGAGGATCACCCTGGTGATACCCGAGAGCATCGACAGGTATTTCTTCACCACCACGATCTGGGCGCGAAAATCCACGAAGGAGCCGACTTCGAGCGCATCTCCCGCAAAGATCACGAGGTCGAATCCGGGCGCGGCCGCCAGTAGCCAGTCGAACTGCGGCAAGGAATAATGCAAATCGGCGACGACCAGACAGCGCATTGAATGCCTAAAAAATAGCCACGCAGACGCGCGTGTATGCGACATGCATACAAGAAACGTACCGGAATGGAGGAAGCGGCCGCCCGCGGGTGGTCGTCGCGTCTTAGGCGAGCCCGGAAACGAGCCAGACGCCGCCTGCCAGCACCAGCGACAGGAGCCCGATAGCGGCGATGAAGGCGGTCCAGACCCGGACCGCGAAACCCTTGTCGTCGATCGACCCGGCCTGTCCGAGCCGGAGATCGCAAGGTGGAATGCAACAGCAGCACATGGCCGGCTCTGGCGGGTGATCGAGGCTGGTTTATCGACCGAAATCCTTCCGACCGCCTTGCGCGAGCGCAAAGGTTTACGGAAGCGTCCAGGGCTCCCCCAGGACAGTTTGAGCGAGCGCAAGTCGCGCCCCAGCGGCTGCCTGTATGAAAGGCAATCATGAGGCGCCGTGCAGGCGCCGGTTCCCCACCACTCGGGAAGTGCGTCGCGATGAGGCCAGATCTTGCGGTTTGCTACGGGCAGGAGCGCCTGCCGCGCTACACCAGCTATCCCACCGCGCCCCATTTCTCCCCTGCGATCGGACCGGGCACCTATGCCGACTGGCTGAAGGCGATCCCATCCAATTCAAGCGCCTCGCTCTATTTCCACGTGCCGTTCTGCCGGGCGATGTGCTGGTATTGCGGCTGCCACACCACGATCGCCAAACGCGATGAGCCGATTGCAGTCTATGAATCGGCGCTTCGCCGCGAGGTCGAGAAGTTGATCGGCCTGATCGGCCGTCGCATGAAAGTCGAGCATGTGCATTTCGGCGGCGGCACACCGACCATCATGGCGCCGGAAGCCTTTTCCGACCTGATGGGGCTGATCAGGCACTGCTTCTTCGTTGCACCGTCGGCGGAAGTCGCCGTCGAGATCGATCCTCGCACGCTTTCGCCCCGCATGGTCGAGGCGCTGGCGCTCGGCGGCGTCAACCGCGCAAGCCTCGGCGTGCAGAGCTTCGATCCCGTGGTGCAGCGCGCGATCAACCGCGTGCAGAGCTTTGCGCAAACCAGGGCCGCAACCGAAGGCCTGCGCCGCGCCGGCATCGCGGGCGTCAATTTCGACCTGATCTACGGCCTGCCGCACCAGACGGTCGACTCATGCCTTGAAACTGTGGCGCGGTGCATCGAGCTGCGGCCGGATCGCTTCTCGGTGTTCGGCTACGCGCATGTGCCGGGTTTCAAGAAATATCAGCGCAAGATCAAAGAAGAGTGGCTTCCCGACAGTCTTGCGCGCCACGAGCAGGCGAGTGCGATCGCGCAAAGCCTGCGCGAGGCCGGCTATGTCCAGATCGGGCTCGATCATTTCGCGCTGCCGGAGGATTCCATGGCGCGCGCGCTCGCGGCCGGCACATTGCGGCGGAATTTCCAGGGCTACACGACGGATCAGAGCAGCGTCCTGCTCGGCTTCGGTGCCAGTGCCATCGGCCGTCTGCCGCAAGGCTTCGTCCAGAACGAAGTGGCGATCCCGGCCTATTCGGAAGCGGTAACGCAGGGCCGGCTTGCTACCGTTCGCGGCTATGCGCTCACCGACGACGACCGCCTGCGTGGCGAAATCATCGAGCGCATCATGTGCGATTTTTCGGTCGACCTTGCTTCGGTCTGCGCCCGGCACGGTTTGGGGGCGGCCGAAATGCTGCAATCCGCGCCGCGGCTGCACGATCTCGTCGCCGACGGCATCGTCGAGCTCGACGGCGAGTCACTGGCCATGCCTGCCGATTCGCGTTTCCTGGTGCGCAGCGTGGCGGCCGCGTTCGACGCGCATCTCGACCGGTCGCAGAAGCTGCACAGCCGGGCGGTTTGACCCGCCGGTCAGCCGTCGCCGTCGGGCGCCTGTTCGGCGAGCTCGAGGATCTTTCCGGGCTCGCGCAGCAAGATACGCTGGCGCCCGCTCTCGATCAGGCCGGCCTGTTCCCAGCCCGAGAGTATCCGGCTGACGGTGTGCAGGGTCGTTGCCGTCATCTGCGCGATGTCCTGGCGGCTGATCGGAAAGTCGATCTCGATGCCGCGCTCGAGCTTGCGGCCGGATTGCCCGGCGAGTCGCACCAGGGCATGGGCGACGCGCTGCTCGACCTGCTCGGTCGACATCTCAACCACACGGGTGAACGATTCCTGGAGCCGGCCGCCGACCGCAAGCAGCGTATTGGTGGCGAGCTGCGGGAATTTCGTCACCAGCCGCGGCCAGGCCGCCGCCGGCCAGATCAGCACCACGCTGTCATCGGCGGCGGTGGCGGTGGCCGGATATTGCCGCAGCCCCATGGCTGGCGCGACGCCGAACATTTCGCCGGGCGCGACATAGCGCATCACCACCTGCTCGCCGGTCGGCGTGGTCTTGCTGGCGCGCACATGGCCGTTGAGCAGCAGGAAGAAGGAGTGGGCGTCCTCGCCCTGCGCGAATACCTCGCTGTTCCTCGGATAGCGCGCCGAGCGGGCCTCGCGCAGGATTTCAGCGAGGTCCTCGGCGGACAAGCCGGCAAACATCGCCAGATCGGCCACCAGCGACACGTCGACCGTGGCCATGTTTCCTCCGCCAGAACAAATTTTGATGGAGTCTAGAACGCGGGGATACCCGATCAAGCCCAAGTTTGCGCTGGCGCAATCCGGGATGCATCCGGTTCTTTTAGGGTCTTTTGAGAACGCTTCGCAAGACACGAAAACTCGTCGGAGGCGTGCAGACAATTGCGGCTCACAACTGGAGCGTCGCAGAATGACTGTCAGTGTTTCCGTCGCCGAACCGGCAGGTGTGGCTGGCTTATCGCGGGCGCGCGCCTATGCGGGCTGGCCGCTGTTTGCCAATGGCTTTCGGCCGTTCTTCCTGTTGGGCGCGCTCCAGGCGGGTCTGTCGATCCTGGTCTGGCTGCCTGTCTTTCATGGCGAGCTCGGGCTCACCTCGGCCTTCGCGCCGCGCGACTGGCATGTCCATGAAATGCTCTACGGCTATCTGCCGGCCATCGTCACCGGATTCCTGTTCACGGCGATTCCGAACTGGACCGGCCGCCTTCCGCTGCGGGGCCGGCCGCTGGCTTTCCTCGTTGCGGTGTGGATCGCCGGGCGTCTTGCCGTGACATTTTCCGCCGCCGCCGGCTGGTGGGCGGCGATGCTGGTCGACACCGGTTTCCTTTTCCTGGTGGCCGCCGCGGCCGCCCGCGAGATTGCGGCGGGACGCAACTGGAAGAACCTCAGCGTCGTTGCGCTCGTCGTTCTGCTGTTCGCAGGTAATGTCGCGTTTCACCTGGAAGCGCATTTTCGCGGTGCCGCCCATTTCGGCACGCGCATCGGCATTGCCGTCATCGTGATGCTGATCTCGCTGATCGGCGGCCGCATCGTTCCGAGCTTCACCCGCAATTGGCTGGTTCGCGAAAATCCCGGCCGCCTGCCGGTGCCGTTCGGCCGCTTCGACATGATCGTGGTCGCCCTCGGCGCGCTGGCATTGACGAGTTGGGTCGTCATGCCTGACGGGCGCATGACAGGGGCAGCACTCGGCATCGCCGGTCTGCTGCATCTTGTGCGCCTTTCGCGCTGGGCCGGCGACAGAACGCTGCGCGAGCGCCTGCTGACGATCCTGCATGTCGGCTACTTCTTCCTGCCGCTTGGTTTCCTGCTCAATGCGATCGCCGCCTTCGATCTCCTGCCGCCGAGCGCCGGCGTGCATGCCTGGATGGCAGGCGGCGCCGGCATCATGACGCTCGCGGTAATGACCCGCGCTTCGCTCGGCCATACCGGGCAAGCGCTGACGGCCTCCGCCGGCACGCAGGTGATCTACGCCGCCATCATCGTCGCCGCGGTGGCACGCATCTGTGCCGCGATCCATACCGCGCAGAGCGACTTGCTGCTGCATGTCGCGGCGCTGGCCTGGGCCGCTGCGTTTCTCGGCTTTGCGTTGACATACGGCCCGCTGTTGTTCGGCCGCCGCGGTCCCCGGCGCGAGACGGCTGGATAGCGCGAAAGAACCGCATTGCTGGCGAATGTCACGAGACGATTGACTGGCAAGCCGCGGACGGCCGCGCCCCGACGGTCTTCGGCGGTGCAAACTGGATCGGTCGCGGTACGATAAGGAAACATTGCTCCCTTCCAACTTTCCAAGACAGGTGTAGTCTTCTCCGCAAGCGCCAGCTGGGCAGCATGTCCGCGAAAGAGGCGCACACATGTGGAGGGGGCGTCATGGAATTTTCCCGCCGCACGTTCATGCGCCTTGCCGCTGGCGCGGCCGCGCTGACGCCCATGCCTCGCCTGGCGCGGGCCCAAGCCTATCCGTCGCGGCCAGCGCGCATCATGGTCGGCTTTCCCGCCGGCGGCGCCACCGACATTCAGGCGCGCCTGATGGGGCAGTGGCTTTCGGACCGGCTCGGCCAGCAATTCATCGTCGAGAACCGGTCCGGCGCCAGCGGCAATATCGCCACCGAGGCAGTCGCCAAGGCGCCCGCGGACGGCTACACGCTGCTGCAGGTCGTGACGCCGCATGCGATCAATGCCGCACTTTACGGCAATCTCAATTTCGATTTTCTCCGCGACATCGCGCCGGTGATCTGCGCCGCGCGGCTCGCCTACGTCGTTGTGGTGCACCCGTCAGTCCCCGTCACGACGATTCCCGAGTTCATCGCCCATGCCCGGGCCAACCCGGGCAAAATCAATTACGGCTCGGCCGGCCACGGCACCCCGCAAAACATTGCCTGTGAACTCTTCAAGATGATGGCCGGGGTGGAACTGGTCCACGTTCCCTATCGGGGCGGTGCGCCGGCGACCAGCGATCTGGTAGCGGGCCACATCCAGGTCATCTTCAGTCCGGTGTCGGAGTCGATCGAACACATCAAGGCCGGCAAGCTGCGCCCCCTGGCGGTGACGACTGCCAAGCGTCTCGACGTGTTGCCGGATGTGCCGACGGTGGCCGACTTCGTGCCCGGCTACGAGGCCAGCGGCTTCGCCGGCATCGGTGTGCCGCGGGGCACCCCGGCCGACATTATCGGCATGCTGAACAAGGAGCTCAATGCCGGCCTTGCGGACGCGAAAATCAGGGCGCGGATCGTCGAACTGGGCGGCACGGTCGCCGGCGGCTCGCCGGCGGAGTTTGGCGCGATCCTTTCGGAAGCCACCGAGAAGTGGGCCAAGGTGATCAAGTTCGCGGGTATCAAGGCCGAATAGGGCCGTGCATTCCTAAGCCCGCGCCGCGGCGCGCGAAAACACAACTTCGACCAGCGTGCCGGTATGCGGTCCCGGCTTGATGTGGAATTGCGCGCGATTGGCCTCAACCAACGCTTTCGTCAGCGACAGGTTGACGGCGGAGACGTCGGCGGTCCCGGATGCCGTGCGGCTGCGAAACGGCTCGAGCGCGGCTGCGACCTGGTTGTCGTTCATCGCCCGGCCGGTATCGCGCACCCGCAGCACGACTTCGCCGAAGTCGGACAGCGCGGTCGAGACGATGACCTGGCCGCCGGCCTTCGCCAGATGAATCGAATTGCCGATCAGGTTCATCGCGATCTGGCGCAACGCGCGCGCGTCCGCCACGACCGGCGGCAAGGTGTGCGCCAGCGACGTGCGGATGATGATGCGCTCGCGGTTGGCCTGCGGCTGCATCACCGCGACGCAGTTCTCCACCAGTTCGTTGAGGTTCTGGCTGGCGAAGGAGAGGTCGAGCTTGCCGGTCTCGATCCGCGACAGGTCGAGCATGTCGTCGATGAAGGAGATCACCTGCTGGCCCGAGGCGCGGATGTCCCTCATGTATTCGATGTAGCGGTCGTTGCCGAGCGCACCAAAACGCTCGCCGATCATCACGTCGGCAAAACCGATGATGGCGTTGAGCGGCGCGCGTAGCTCGTGGCTGATCTTGGCCAGCATGTCGGACCTGGCGCTGGCGGCCCGGTCTGCCAGGCGCCTGGCCTGCTGCAATTCGCCTTCGCTCTTGCGGCTTTGCGAGAGGTCGCGGAACACGGCGAAGAAATTCGGCCTGTCGGCACGGGTGCGGCCGATGGTGATCGACAGCGGAATGTGGCCGCCCTGACGCGCGCGGCCAAGCGTCTCGCGGCCGTGGTCGAGCAGGTTCGCGGCACCGGCAGATTTCACGCCGGCAAGATATTCGAACACGCCGTGCTGGCTTTCCGGCGCAAACAGGTCGGCGAGATTGCGGGTGACGAACTCCTTGCTATCATAACCGAACAAGGCCTCGGCGCTGCGGTTGCAGGCGGTGATGTTGCCCTGCTCGTCGAACATCACGATGCCTTCGGCCGTGGTGTCGAGGATGGCGCCGAGCTCTTCGGCGTCGGCATCGCCGGGCGCTGCTGCCGGCGGCTGCTCCGGCAAGGTGGCGGGCGCCGGCACGGGCGCAGCATCCACCGGACCTTCCGAACAGATCAGCGCCAGCGCGGCATCGCCGTCCCAGGTGATGGTGTGCAGGCGCGCAGCGGTCGGCGTCGGCTCGGTGCCTTCCCCGGCGTGAGTGGCGGAGATCATCATCGGCGTGCCGGCTTCCGAGGTGCTGCTCGATGTCGATACGCCCGGCTCGACATAGAGCGCGTCCAGCCCGCCGGCTTCCTCCAGCGCATGCAGGCTTTCATAGCCGACGCGTTTGAGGAATGTCGGGTTGGCATAGAGCAGGCGGTCGAGCCGGTAGATCAATACGCCCGCGGGCAGGAGGTCGAGCAGCGCCTTGTCACGCCTCGCCAGTCCGCGCGCCGGCGGGTTCGGCGGGGCCAGCCAATCGGGGCCCGGCGGCTTCGGGCTTGCCGGGATTTCGGTCTCGGTGACGATCGTTTCCGGCGGTGCGCTCGTCTCGTCATTGCCGCCATCGTCGAGCCGCGCCGACAATTGACGGGCAAGTTCGCTGAAGGCGCTGTTCTCGACCGGCGTCAGCACCGGCGGCTTGGTTTCGCCGACCGGGCGGAAGGGCAGCACATTGTCTGGCGGCTCGGCAGCGGTCTCCGTCAGCGGTTCGCCCGGTGTCTGCGCCGGCGGTTGTTCGAGAAGTTCTTGCAGAGGTTCCTCGAAACGCTCTCGTGGCGTCTCCACGGATTCATCCAGATCGGTGACCGGCGAACGCTCCAGAACAACGTCATCAGCGGATTTCTCCGCGTCAGCCGAATCCGCGGCAGAATAACGGCGGTCGCCAATAGAGAGCTCATTGTCGCCCTGATCGGCAGTGGGCTGCGGCTCGTTGTCTTCGGCGAATGCGTCGAACAGCGCGAATTCGGCGGGCGCTTCGTTCGACTGGGCGGGTGTCTCATAGTCAGCGATAACCGGCGGCGCCGGTGCAGCCGGTGGTGCGGCGGGTTCGCTCGGCGCTGCGATCGTTGTCGCAGTGACCGTCGGCGCTTGCGGCCTGTTTCTTCGCGTCACGCGCACGGCCGACACCACCAATACGCCGTGGCGGCCGTCGGGGAAGTCGATCCGCGTGCAGCTGCAGGTGGCGAGCTCCCCAGAAGCTGCGCCGAAGCCGCGCAGCCTTTCCATGCGCACTCCGCCTTCCGGATTCAGCCGCCCCGCGAGCTGCGCGATCTGGCGGCGATGCGGATCGGCGGGACCGAACAAACGTTCGCTGAGCTCCGCATCGTCATGCGCGCCGAATACGCTGGCGCCGACGGGATTGGCCCACAGGATGCGCGTGCCGTCGGCAGACCACAGCCACGCTGGCAGCACGCCATTCGCATGCGCTGCGATACGAGGATCGCTCGCGCCTGACACCCTGAAATCCGCATCCTTCATCGAGCTGGTTTGACCGCGCCTGTTTCATTCTGTCGCCGCCGCGACCTCGGAAATTAACGTCCCGTTAGTATCGCGCGCGTGCCGGGGCAAGGTCCACGCCAGCCCGCCGATAACCTTAACCCGCAGCGGAGCTATTCCGGTGCCTGCCGCGTTAGGCATTGCAAACGGCCGTGGAAGGTCCACGATACGGCGCATCGGGCCGGTGGTTCAGGAGCCTGGACGGACGATTTGCAAGGTCAAAACAGGAGTGCCCCATGAGTGACGATGGACGTGATCCCTTCGCAATTCCGAAAGACATGCGCACGATGGCGGAGGCAAGTTTTGAGCAGGCTCGCAAGGCGTTCGACAAGTTCATCGAGAGCGCCAAGACGACCGCCGGCAACATCGAGGAGCGGCGCGATACTGTCCGAGCCGGCGCCAAGGAGATCGGCAGCAAGGCGGTCTCCTTTGCCGAGAAGAACGTGCAGGCCTCCCTCGACTACGCGCAGTCGCTGCTCAAGGCCAAGGACCTGCCTGAAGTCATGAAGCTGCACAGCGAATATGTGCAATCCCAGATGCGCAATCTGGCCGAACAGGCCAGCGAAATGGGACAGATCGTCAGCCGCGCGGCCATGGACGCGGCGCGGCCGAAAAGCTGAGATATTTCAATCGATCGATGGAGCCCTGGGCCGGAACCCGCATCCGGCTCGGGGTTTAGTTATACCGCATCACAATTATATCCATGTCGCATTGCAACAATTCTCATTGCGTTGCACAAAAATGACATGATAAGGGTGTTTTGTGTGCATGCCCGCTGAGGGCGCCCCCGACTCCCGTAACTGCACAGCGTGATCCATTCCGTTGCGTCCGGAGCATCATCCGGGATGCGCGCATTGGGGTCACACAGGTATCACCCTAAGACCCAAGGATGCTCTTCCATGTCGAACGATCCGTTCTCCGCCTCCATCATTCCATTTGAAGTTCCCGAGCAGGTCCGCGCTTTCGCCGAGAAGGGCGTTTCGCAGGCTCGCGAAGGCTATGCCAAGTTCAAGGACGCCGCCGAGGCCCATAACGGCGCTATCGAAGCGGTCTTCGCCAGCATCAACAAGGGCGCCAGCGCCTACTCGGCCAAGGTGATGGAATTCGTCAAGGCCAACACCACCTCTTCGCTGGACTTCGCCCAGGAGCTGTTCGGTGTGAAGACGCCGGCCGAGGCGCTGGAGCTGTGGACCTCGCAGACCAAAAAGCAGCTCGAGACCTTGACCGCGCAGGCCAAGGAGCTCGCCGAGCTCGGCCAGAAGATCGCAACCGAGACAGCCGAGCCGATCAAGGCCACCGCCGCCAAGTACTACAAGCCGGCCGCCTGATTTGACTGTCTGAGAATGCGTAAAGCCCGGGCGCAGAGTCCGGGCTTTTTTGCGCGCGGTTCGCTTGCGCGCAGGCCTCGTTCCGGCCTTGCCAAAGCCGGTCGTTGCACCTAGTTTCCGGCCAAATCGAGCCCCGTTTTTCGGGCGCACGGGATGCAGTTGTAGCTCAGTTGGTTAGAGCGCCTGTCTGTGGAACAGGAGGTCGGTGGTTCGAGCCCACCCAACTGTACCAGCTTCAGCCCTCAGGCCGTGATCCCTGACTGAACAGCCGCTGTGAAGCCGCATCCTGCCTGGCTTGCCAATCCGCAGGCCTTCACCCACTATCGCTGCGGGGCACTTTGCTTCTGGGGGAATCATGAACGCCATTTGCAGGTGGGGATTTCATTTTGGTCTGGCGCTCGCAGCATCGTCTCTCGTGTCCGCCACCTCGATATCTGCTTTCGCCTACACCCCGGAACAGCAACAAGCCTGCACGCCCGATGCCATGCGGCTTTGTGGCGAGTACGTTCCCGATGTCGATCGGATCACCACCTGCATGATCGCGCGGAAGTCGCAGCTGTCGCCCGAATGCCGCCGGTTCTTCCGTCCTGGTCCGGAGCCGGGCGAGGAGGCAGCCGGCGCGCCGATCGATATCAGGCCAAAGAAGCCGAAAAAGCCGGCGACCTGATCTGCTCCTGCTGATCTGCAGCATCCTTTCATTCTGCCGGGACCCGGGCTCCGGATGCCGCCGTTCGGACTCCTTTTGTTCGCGCAGGGACGTGCCCGTGCTGTAGTTGCCGCTGATTCGCCCGCCCGCCAGGGTTGAGTGCAGATGGACAGCGTGGGAACCCGCGAGAGGCGGCAGCAGAGTTGCGGTCAAATGACTCATCCGATTCGATTTTCGGCCGCCATGAACCACGCCGGTGTGACTCAAAAGCCAGCTCTACCGGCTATTCGGAGGCTTTGCGCGAAATTGCCCGCAAATTCTTCTTTAACGAATCACTTCGCTGATTCATTTTTGGCATCTGGGGTCAATCTGGAGGCCAAGGGAATGAACGTTATTGTTTTTGCATCGCGTAAGGGGGGCTCGGGCAAAAGCACCCTGGCCGCACACCTTGCTGCGCATGTCCACAAGTCCACGCGACCATGCTTGCTGGTCGACGGTGATCCGCAGGGCTCACTGACGCTCTGGCACAAATTGCGCGGCACCAACGAGCCGCCGATCCGCACGGCAATCCGGTCGGTCGGCGAAATCATCGCAGCGGCGAAACGCGACGGCATGGAATGGGTTTTCATCGACACGCCGCCGAATCTGTCGGCGGTCGTCGACGACGCGATCAAGAACGCGACCATGGTGATCATTCCGGCGCGGCCCGGCGTGTTCGACGTCAACGCTGTGCAGGAGACCATTCAGATCTGCCGCTCGGCGCGCAAGCCGTATGCGGTGGTGCTCAATGGCGCGCCGGCGCAGCGCGACGGGCTGGAGAGCCCGATCGTCACCATCGCCCGCGAGTCGCTGGCCAAGTTCCGCGCGCCGGTGTGGGGCGGCCAGATCACCAACCGCGCTGACCTCTTGATGGCGCTCAGCCACGGCGAGGGCGCCCGCGAATACTATGCGGAAGGCCGCGCGGCAGCTGAGATTGCAAGGCTGTGGGCGGCGATCGAGCGTTCGGTCAAGGCGATCCGCGGCGCGGCACCGTCGTCGGGCGCCATGCACAAGCAGGCGGCATAAGACACGCGGCCAGCCTCTGGATGTGCAAAAACGCGCGGGCCCTTCCGCGCGTTTTTTCTTTGGCCATTGTCATTCCGGGGCGCGAAGCGAACCCGGAATCTCGAGATTCCGGATTCGATGCTGACGCATCGCTCCGGAATGACGGTATGAATGTCAGGCCACCATCAGCATGTAGAAGAAGATCACCGGCGACATGGTGAGAAGGACCGACCAGATGCCGATCGCCCACAGGATGTCCTCCATCGTGAAGCTTCTGTTGTCCAGCAGGTTCTGCTCGAAGGCCGGCGGCGCCGGCCGATCGATGACGGCAACATTCACTTGATTGTCCACGACGCGCCCCCGCGTTTTTTTGTTCTTGCTTTGCTGGCGCGGATTGACCACGGCAGCATCTATTCCGGCTCAGGCGCCCAGCAGGCTCAGTGCCGCGACCGGCAGGAAGCCGATCAGCATCGCCCACAGCGCAATCGTCGACACCAGCATGACGTCGCTGTTGCGCTGGGCGTGTTCGTAGCTCGCATCGTTGTCGTAATTGGACATGGGTGCCCCCCGTTTTGTCATTATGGGGACATCCGTAGGCCAAAGGTTTTAAGGTTGCGGGCGCGCCGTGGCGCGAAGTCGAGCGAAGCAGTTCACCGCCCCTTAACCACGCCGCTCGTGCACTTCTCCCCCACGAGGAAAGACAGAATCTTTCTCCCGCAAGACCTCGGTCAAGCCGTTCGCAGCAAAGGCGACATGCGACGCTCGATTTCGCGGTCGAGGGTGGCTGCAAGCTGCTGGCTCACCTCCACCATTGGCAGCCGTACTTCGGGACTGTCGATCAGCCGGCTGCGCCACAGCCAGTACTTGGCGGGCGAGGGGCTCGGCTCTGCGAACAGCAGGCGAGTCAGTTCGGCGACCTCATGCCACTTCGCTTCTGCTGCCTCCTGGTTGCCTTCCCACAGCAGGGTCCGCACCGTGGCGAAGGCTTCGGTCTGGACATGGGCGGAGAGCAGGATCGCGCCATCGGCGCCGTCGACCAGCGCGTTGTGGTACTCCGCGTCCTCGCCGGTCAGCACTCGGAAGCCGGCAGGGCGCCGGCGCAGGAAGTCGATCGACTGCGCACGGTCGGCGCAGCAATCCTTCATGCCGACGATGTTGGGATGGCCGGCGAGGCGGAGCAGCGTCTCGTTGTCGATGCGCACGGCGGTGCGATAGGGAATGTTGTAGAGCACGAGCGGCCACGAGGCGTGGTCGGCGAGCGCAGTAAAATGCTGCAGCAGCCCGCGCTGCGACGGCCGCGTATAGTAGGGGCTTGCGATCAGGTAGCCGTCGATCGGCCAGGCGGCCGTCTCGTCCAGCATATCGAGCATCTTGTGCGTGCTTGCGCCCGACAGTCCCAGCAGGATCGGCACGTAGCGGCGGCTTGCAGAGCTTTCCGCGCGCGCGATCGACACCAGCCGCTCCAGTTCGTTCTCGCCGAGCGACATGCCTTCGCCTGATGTTGCGGCGAGGATGAAGCCGTCGACCGGCAGGCATGCATAGTGCCGCACCAGCCGCCGCAGCGACGCCTCGTCGACTTCGCCGTCGCGGAAGGGCGTCACCAGCGGCAACCACAGGCCGCGCAATTGTTCTCTGAGGTCAGTCATGGTCCTTCTCCTTGGTCGGTTTGAGCCGGAGACGGGACCAACAAAAAACCCCGTCCGAACGGCGGGGTTTGGGATCGGTTGAGCGTGGTGGAATTCTCAGCGCGCGCGATCGCAAGTCCCCGGAAGAGGACCTTTTTTCATCTGCGCTGCGACACACGGAAACGTGATCATGGTGCGATCATGGGGACCGCGGCGTCTGATGTCAACGGCATGACATTGCACCGACTGCACCGACATCCGTTGCTGATCCTCTAGGGAGAGAGAAAAAAAGCCGGGCTCATAAGAGCCCGGCTTAGGTATTGGCCACGTGAGGCCGACACAATCACCTTCCAAGAGGGATTACTGAACGCCCGTGCCACTGGAGGAGGGGGACAATGCGTAGCGCGAATGCTCAGCGTACGGTCATTATGGGGTGCGCAATCGCCACGCAGCAAGCACCCAGGCCGCATGTCAGACATGCGGACTCCGGGGGCTCGCGCGGAACGCGAGCCGATCATGAAAGCCTATGAGGGCCAGCGCTGTGCTTTGCTGACGACGAAATCGCGAAACACCTGCACCCGCGCGACCGTCTTCAGCTCTTCGGGGTAGACGAAGTAGGTGTCGAGCTGGATCGAATCGGACTCGCCGAACAGCTGCACCAGGCGGTTATTCTCCTCGACCAGATAGTCCGGCAGCGCGGCGATGCCGAGCCCCTGCTGGCAGGCGCGAACGAGGCCGAGGATGTTGTTGACCTTGAAATAGGCCTCGCGCGGTCCGGAACCGTTACGGCCGGCTTCTATCAGCCAGCTTCGATTCTGCAGATGCGTCGGCACCTGGGCGTCGCTCAACATGATGATGCGGTGCTGGTCGAGATCATCGAGCGTGCGCGGCGTGCCGAAGCGCTTGATGTATTCCGGCGAGCAATAGGCGTGGAAGCCGATCGAGAACAGCTTGCGCTGGATCAGATCGGGCTGGGTCGGCTTGCGGGTGCGGATCGCAACATCCGCTTCGCGCATCGACAGGTCGAGTTCTTCATCCGTGACGATCAGCGAGATGCGGATGTCGGGATAGAGGGCGGTGAATTCGTCGAGCCGCGGGATCAGCCAGTTGATGCCGAGCGCGGGAGGCGTCGTGATCTTCAGGTCCCCGCTCGGCCGCTCGCGGCTGTCGGTGAGCTTGGCGCGCGCGGCCTGCAGCTGCATGAACACGTCATGCGCGGTGCGGAACAAGAGGTCGCCCTGCTCGGTGAGGATCAGGCCGCGGGCGTGACGGTGGAACAGCGAGACCGAAAGCTCCTGCTCCAGCGCGCTGACCTGGCGCGAAACCGCCGATTGCGACAGGCCGAGCTGTTCGCCCGCATGCGTGAAGCTGCCAGCTTCGGCTGCGGCGTGAAACACCTTCAGCTTGTCCCAGTCCATATCCGTAAATCCGTCCCTCGAACGTGCCATCGTTGTTCTGCCGCCGTCGCTATTCTGCTGCCGCGCGGTCGCCCGCGCGCGCTGCAAGGAACCGTTCGGCCTCGAGCGCCGCCATGCAGCCGAGGCCCGCGGCCGTGACCGCCTGCCGGTAGGTCTCGTCAGCGACGTCTCCCGCGGCAAACAATCCCGGTACCGAAGTGGCGGTCGAATTCGGCGCCACCTCCACGTAGCCGGACGGTTTCAGCTTGATCTGGTCTTTCACCAGTTCGGTTGCCGGCGCGTGTCCGATGGCGACGAAGACGCCATCGGCAGGAATCTCCGTCAGCGCGCCGGTCTTGACGTTCTTCAGCCGCACCGAGGTGACCTTGCCCGGGTTCTCCTCGCCCTTGATTTCGTCGATGGCGCTGTCCCAGATCACGCTGATTTTCGGGTTCTTGAACAGGCGGTCCTGCAGGATGCGCTCGGCGCGGAAATGATCGCGCCGGTGCACCACGGTGACCTTGGAGGCGAAATTGGTGAGGAACAGCGCCTCTTCCACCGCGGTGTTGCCGCCGCCGACCACGATCACTTCCTTGCCGCGGTAGAAGAAGCCGTCGCAGGTGGCGCAGGCCGAGACGCCAAAGCCCTTGAACTTCTCTTCCGACGGCAGGCCGAGCCAGCGCGCCTGTGCGCCGGTGGCAAGAATCACGGTCTCGGCAAGATAGACATCGCCGCTGTCGCAGGTCAGGCGGAAAGGCCGCTGGCCAAGTTCGAGCTTGTTGACGAGATCGGTAACGATTTTCGTTCCGACATGGGCGGCCTGCTTTTCCATCTGTTCCATCAGCCAGGGGCCCTGGATGACGTCGGCGAAGCCCGGATAGTTTTCGACGTCGGTGGTGATGGTGAGTTGCCCTCCGGGCTGGATGCCCTGGATCAGGATCGGCTCCAGCATCGCGCGCGCCGCATAAATCGCCGCCGTATATCCCGCCGGACCAGAACCGATGATAACGACCTTGGCGTGGGTAGGGGCTGGCATGGGCAGTGCGCTCTCGCAGGGGAAGATCGGCGCCGGAACTGGAAACTGCCTCGAAAGGCAGCGGGGCGGCGTCGAAAGTGTCAAATACAAGTCTAGGACATCTGGCTAGCTATGCAAGAATTGCAATCCATGTCTCTGAATTTTCCAGCATTCGTGAAAATTATGGCGGCGTCCACGAAATAAAATTGCGCGGCTCGCTCGCGCTGCGGTAAGAGAGTTGCCGGGGACGAATTCCCCGAAATTGCAGTTTCAGGGAACCGGGCGCGCGTGTCGAAGCATCTGGACGAAATCGATCTCAAAATCCTCAGCGAGATCCAGGCCGACGGCCGAATCACCAATGTGGAGCTGGCCAAACGGGTCGGGATTTCGCCGCCGCCCTGCCTGCGCCGGGTCCGGACCCTGGAGGAGGAGGGCTACATCCAGGGCTATCGCGGCCTGCTCGACCCGCGTCGGCTCGGCTTCGATGTCACGGTGTTCGCCTCGGTCCACCTCTCCAGCCAGGCAGATGCAGATTTGCGTGCCTTCGAGGATTTCGTACGCGCCGAGCCGCTGGTGCGGGAATGCTGGATGCTGTCAGGCGAGGTCGACTTCATCCTCAAATGCGTGGCGCCCGATATGGCGACCTTCCAGCATTTCGTCACGCATCTCACCGCCGCACCGCATGTGCGCAACGTGAGAACGTCGCTGGTGCTGCATAATTCGAAATATGAGGCGGCCGTGCCGCTGGAACTGAAGCGGAGCTGAGGCTTCATTCCGGGGCGCGTCGAAGACGCGAACCCGGAATCTCGGGATTACCCGATGCGCAATTGCGCAGCTGCGGTCTGGGGCTTGCGCCCCATCCCGGAACGACTGCGTCATTTCTTCCGCATCATCGCATCGAGGCTGAGGGGGCCGCCGCCGGCGGTCGCGAGATAAAGGCACGCGAAGCAGAACAGGATCGAGGTAGTGCCGTTGTTGAGCAGGGGCAGGAACACGGGCTTGGCGGCATCCCTGAACATGTGGCCGAGGAAATACGCGAAGGCCATTTCACCCGACAGGATGAACGCGGAAATGCGCGTGAACAGTCCGATCATCAGCAGCGCGCCCAGGACCAGTTCGAGTGCGCCGGCTGTGGTAATCAGCGCATTGAGGTTGGCGAACATGGGAATGACGGGAAACTTGAAGATCTTGGCGACGCCGTACTGAAACAGCAGAAGTCCTGTCATGAAGCGGAACAGGCTGAGCGCCGCCGGTCGCCACTTCTCCAGAATCCTGTCGAACCCATCCATGTTGGTTTCCCCCTGATTTGAATCTTGACCCGAGATATCTAGGATTATCGCACTAGCCGCGTTTCGTCACCGGCGTGTGAATATAACACCCACCGAATTGAATCATTCCCCAGCGCTGTCGCAGCGCATAATTTGCAGCGCAGCATGGTGGCGCGCATCGCCGGATAGCGCGGTTTGTGTTCGCATCGGGAGTCGCCAACTCATTGCGCTGCGAGGCCGCGAGCAAGCCGCAGGCGCGGCGTGGCACTTCCTGGAAATGAATTGAGTAAGGCGAGCCGGGCTCGATGACGAAGCAACCTGCGAGCTACTTGCTCGGGCCGGAATTGCTTGGCGGATTTGTGGCCGCGGTGCAGCGGATCGCCTTGGGCTGGCAGGCAATGCCGATGTTGGAGCAGCTGGGCGCTTCGCCTTCCGCGCCGCGCGAGCAGGTGACGCATTCGTCGGTCCACCGGCTGCAGTTCGGCAGGCCCTTCTGCATCGACAAATCTTCGGAAGTCTTCGGCGGCGGGATGTCGAGCTCGGCCGTGCGCACGCTCGAGCCGGCCAGCGGCGACATCGCGAGGAGAGCGACGACCAGAGCAAGATGCCGCATGCCGCTCTCCGTAACCGCGGATCGGACGTGGCGGCTCGCTACCGCCACTCCACCTTGGTGATTTCGTACGCCTTGGCGCCGCCCGGCGCCATCACTTCCACCGTCGTGCCCTTCTTCTTGCCGATCAGCGCGCGCGCCAGTGGCGAGGTGATGGAAATACGGCCCTTCTTGGCGTCAGCCTCGACCTCGCCGACGATTTGCCACACCGCCTTCTTGTCGGTGTCTTCGTCGATGAGCGTGACAGTAGCGCCGAACTTGATGGTGTCGCCGGACAGTTTCGAAATGTCGATGACGTCGGCACGCGCAAGCTTGTCCTCGATCTCCGCGATGCGGCCCTCATTATGCGACTGCTCTTCCTTGGCCGCATGATATTCCGCGTTCTCCGACAGGTCGCCGTGCGAACGCGCTTCCGCGATGTGTTCAATGATGCGCGGACGGTCGACCGATTGGCGATGCTTCAATTCGTCCTCGAGCGCGGCATAGCCCGTCGCCGTCATCGGAACCTTTTCCACCATCTTTCCTGTCCTTCAGCACGTGCAGTCCATTGGAGGCCCGCACGCAACGATTGTCGATTCGGCTTTTGGCCGCCCGGACGGGCCAAGAGCCTGAGTAGTTTCGGCCCCTTCCGGGGCCGACACAACGTCCACAGCGAGCTGTGAGTTCCAGCCGAATGGCTTGGTTTCCAATCGCTTAGCGGGCGGATCGGCCCGGGACGCGATCAACTCTCGGAAAAATAGCTCTGCAGGGTGCGGACCTCAAGGTCTCCGTCCCGGTAGGCTCGGATGCCCTGGGCCGCAGCCTTGGCCCCCGAAAGAGTGGTGTAATAGGGCACTTTATGCAAGAGGGCAGCGCGACGCAGCGAGCGGCTGTCCGCCAGCGCCTGCGGCCCCTCGGTGGTATTGAAGACGAGCTGCACCTCACCGTTGGTGATGGCGTCGACGATATGCGGCCGGCCCTCCAGCACCTTGTTGATCTTCTCGGTCGGCACGCCGTTGTCGGAGAGATAGCGCTGGGTGCCCGAGGTGGCCATCACCTTGAAGCCGAGCGAGTGCAGGAGGCGTACCGCGTCCGCAATCCGCATCTTGTCGTCGCCGCGCACCGACACGAACACGGTGCCCTGGCGCGGCCCGCGCGTGCCGCCGCCGAGCTGGCTCTTGGCGAACGCCACCTCGAAGGAGCGATCGATGCCCATGACTTCGCCGGTCGAGCGCATCTCCGGGCCAAGCACGGTGTCGACGCCGGGGAAGCGCGCGAAGGGGAAGACGGATTCCTTTACGCCGACATGGCCGAGCTTCTTTTTCTTCAGCTTGAAGTCCGCGAGCTTTTCACCGGCCATGACGCGCGCGGCGATCTTGGCCACCGGCGTGCCGATCACCTTCGCCACGAAAGGCACGGTGCGCGACGCGCGCGGATTGACTTCGAGCACGTAGATCTCGCCGTCCTTGATGGCGTATTGCACGTTCATCAGGCCGACGACGTCGAGGCCGAGGGCCAGTTCACGCGTTTGCCGCTCCAGTTCCTCGATGGTCTTGGCATCGAGCGAATGCGGCGGTAGCGAGCAGGCGGAGTCGCCGGAATGGATGCCGGCCTCCTCGATGTGTTCCATGATGCCGACGATGAAGGTGTCCTTGCCGTCCGACAGGCAGTCGACATCGACTTCCGTTGCGTCGGACAGATAGCGGTCGAACAGCAGCGGGTTCTTGCCGAGCACCGTGTTGATCTGCCCCGTCTTGTCGTTGGGGTAGCGCGCCTTCACGTCCGCCGGCACCAGCTCAGGCAGCGTTCCGAGCAGGTAATTGTCGAGCTGATCCTCCTCGCGGATGATCTGCATGGCGCGGCCGCCCAGCACGTAGGAGGGACGCACCACCAGCGGCAGGCCGAGATCGGCCGCGACCAGGCGGGACTGCTCCACCGAATAGGCGATGCCGTTCTTCGGCTGTTTCAGGCGCAGCTTCTCGAGGATGCGCTTGAAGCGGTCGCGATCTTCCGCGAGGTCGATCGCGTCCGGCGAGGTGCCGAGGATCGGCACGTCGGCCGCTTCCAGCGCGCGCGCCAGCTTCAGCGGCGTCTGGCCGCCGAACTGCACGATCACGCCATGCAGCGTGCCGTTGCTTCGTTCCTTGGCAATGATCTCCAGTACATCCTCGGCCGTCAGCGGCTCGAAATACAGCCGATCGGCGGTGTCGTAGTCGGTCGACACCGTCTCCGGATTGCAGTTGACCATGATGGTCTCGTAGCCGGCTTCGTCCAGCGCGAAGCAGGCATGGCAACAGCAATAGTCGAACTCGATGCCCTGGCCGATGCGGTTCGGGCCGCCGCCGAGGATAACGACTTTCTTCTTGTCCGACGGCGCGCTCTCGTCTGCGACGCTGCCGGCGAACGGCGACTCGTAGGTCGAATACATGTAGGCCGTGGGCGAGGCGAATTCCGCGGCGCATGTGTCGATGCGCTTGAACACCGGCCGCACGTCGAGCGCCTGGCGTTTTGCGGTGACTTCGGCCTCGGTCAGTCCGGCGAGCACGGCAAGGCGGGCGTCCGAGAAGCCCATGGCCTTCAGCGTTCGCATGCCGAAGGCGTTCGGCGGCAGGCCGTTGGCGCGCACCTTGGCTTCCATGTCGATGATGCCGCGCATCTCCGCCAGGAACCACGGGTCGATCTTGCAGGAATTGAAGATGTCCACGTTGGACCAGCCGAGCCGCATCGCCTGGGCCACCTGCAGGATGCGGTTCGGCGTCGGCGTGCCGAGCGCCGCGCGCATTGCGTTCTTGTCGTCGTCGCGCCCGAGCCCCTCGATGTCGATTTCGTCGAGACCGGTGAGGCCGGTCTCCAGCCCGCGTAGCGCCTTCTGCAGGCTTTCCTGGAAGGTGCGGCCGATTGCCATCACCTCGCCAACCGATTTCATCGAGGTCGTCAGCGTCGGCGCGGCGCCCGGGAATTTCTCGAAGGCAAAGCGCGGAATCTTGGTGACCACATAATCGATGGTCGGCTCGAACGAGGCCGGCGTCGCGCCGCCGGTGATGTCGTTGGCGATTTCATCCAGCGTGTACCCGACCGCGAGCTTGGCTGCGACCTTGGCGATCGGAAAGCCGGTAGCCTTCGAGGCCAGCGCGGAGGAGCGCGACACGCGCGGGTTCATCTCGATGATGACCATGCGTCCGTCGGCCGGGTTGATGCCGAACTGCACGTTCGATCCGCCCGTTTCCACCCCGATCTCGCGCAGCACCGCGATCGAGGCGTCGCGCATGATTTGGTATTCCTTGTCGGTGAGCGTCAGCGCAGGCGCAATGGTGATGGAATCGCCGGTATGCACGCCCATCGGGTCGAGGTTCTCGATCGAGCAGATGATGATGCAATTATCCTTCTTGTCGCGCACCACCTCCATCTCGAATTCCTTCCAGCCCAGCACGCTTTCCTCGATCAGGACTTCGTTGGTGGGGGAGGCGTCGATGCCGCGCTCGACGATCTCGATGAACTCGGCCTTGGTGTAGGCGATGCCGCCGCCGGTGCCGCCCATGGTGAAGGACGGACGGATGATGGCGGGTAGTCCGATATGGTCGAGCGCGCGCAGCGCGTCGGGCAGGTTCTTGGTCTGGGTCGAGCGCGGGGTTTCCAGCCCGATCTTGGTCATGGCCTCGCGGAAGCGGCCGCGGTCTTCGGCCTTGTCGATGGCGTCGGCGGTGGCGCCGATCATCTCGACATTGAATTTGGCCAGCGTGCCCTGCTTGCGCAGCGACAGCGCGCAGTTCAGCGCGGTCTGGCCGCCCATGGTCGGCAGCAGCGCGAAGCCGCCTGCGACGACGTTGCGTTCCTTTTCGATGATCCGGGCGACGATTTCAGGGGTGATCGGCTCAATATAGGTCGCATCCGCCAGTTCCGGATCGGTCATGATCGTCGCGGGATTGGAATTGACCAGGACGACCCGATAGCCCTCCTCCTTCAACGCCTTGACCGCCTGGGTGCCGGAATAATCGAATTCGCAGGCTTGGCCGATCACGATGGGACCGGCGCCGATGATCAGGATGGTGGAGATGTCGGTTCGTTTGGGCATCAAGTCTCACGGGATGGACGTAGCCGGGCACAAAAAAAGGGCGCGCTGGCCGCGCGTCCCCTGTGCCACTGCGTGAGGGAACCCCTCGCGCGCGGGTGGTCTTTAGACCAGTTTCCCCACGCGCGAAACCCCCAAAAACAGGCCATCAACGGGGATTTCGGAAGGGAGTTGGCAAGGGGGGCCGGGCTCGCGTCCGCCTTCGCTCTCCGAGCTACGGCGGGACAGCCTTCGCCACGATAGGGCTTGCCTGGCCGAAGCTGGCGAAGCCAGCGAAGGCTGGAGGCCCGGCCTGGATTTGAACCAGGATAAGGAGCGTTGCACTGCTCCCGCGTGGACGTCGTTCCGCCACCGGGCCGGTCGGGACATTGCCGAAGATGTCGAAGGGGAGCCATCTTTACCGGCGGTTAACCCTAATCCAGACGTCTCAGGTAGCGGCAATGGGGTGGTGCGCCACGAAGGTCATGCGCCAGGGGTTGTGGCCGATATTGCGGGGCGCCCGCGAACAAGCAAAGCCGGCCCTGCCGAGCTTTTCCTCCATCTCGTTCTCGCTGTAGCGCTGCAAGCCGACGCGCGTCCGCAATTCGCGATAATCGGAGAGCGCCGTCGAGATCAGCCCGATCAGCGCGTCCTTCAGAAAGCCATTCCTCTGCGCGAACTGCAGCAGAGCCAGCACGTCCCTTGCCATGCCGACTTCCGGGCGCAGAATATCGCCGAGCACGAAGCGGCCAGAGGGCTTGAGGATCCGCTTGATGGTGGCAAAGGCGGCGTCGAGTTCCTCCGGCGTCATGTATTGCGCCACCGAGTTCATCACGACGAGGTCGATGGAGTTCTCCGCCATCTTCCTGACGTCCTCCAGCGAGCGCACGCGGATTTTCATGTTGGGCGCAAAGCGTGCGACCAGCCGGCCGCGCACGCCGGGCGCGGGCTCGGCGAGATAGAGCAGGCCGCAGGCATCCGCCACCCGGCCGGCCGACAACGCCTCGCCGCAGGCATAGTCCAGCACAATGGCATCTGGGGAGGCGACGTAGCCGGTGATGTCCCGCGCGATAACCGCAAAATGCCGTTCGCGATGCAGCTTGCTCACGTAGATCGTGTGCGTGGAATCGTAATAGTCGATCCATTCATCCATGGACGGGTGCCCGGCAAAAGGTTCCGATCGGTGGAACCGGTGACGGCCTGATGCGTTAGAGGGTTCGGCGACGAATGTCCAACATCCGCTTCCCAGCAAAAAGGTGCATCGTGAGCAAGACCAGCAACAAATCCGGCAAAGTCTCCCCCGATCTCGATACCCCCACCGACCTGCCTCAGGAGGCCGTCGACAAGGTATCAAAGGCGCTCAACGTACTGTTAGCGGACGCCTTCGCGCTCTACCTGAAAACCAAGAATTTCCACTGGCACGTCAGCGGCCGGCATTTCCGCGATTATCACTTGCTGCTCGACGAACAGTCTGAGGCGATCTTTGCCACCACCGACCAGCTTGCCGAACGCGTGCGCAAGCTCGGCGGCATCACGCTGCGCTCGATCGGCCAGGTCGCCAAGCTGCAGACCATCCAGGACAACAACGAGGATTACGTCCCGCCGCGGGAGATGCTGCGCGAATTGATGGAAGACAACAAGCACATGGCCGCCGCCATGCGCAAGGCTCACAAGCTCGCCGACGACAATGAGGATCGCGGCACCGCGCAACTGCTCGAACTCTTCATTGACGAGACGGAGCGCCGCACCTGGTTCCTGTTCGAAGCGAGCCGGCAGGAGGGTGCCAACGCGGCGTAAGCCCGCCCCCTCGCCTTGTGGGAGAGGGGGGCCGAGCGAAGTGGATCTCTCATCCGGCGCGCGTCGGCAGATGCGCGCCACCTTCTCCCACAAGGAAAGAAGGCAAAAGTCGCAGCCCGTCCTTCACTGGGCCGACAGGCCGATCGTGGTCTGCGATCTCACGATCGGCGGAGGATTCCATTTTCCGGTCAGTGCCTCCGACTTCGGACCGTAGAGGCGCATGGTCAGGTTGAATGGTCCCTTCGGCGCGGGAAGCCAGTTGGCTTCCTTGTCTTTTCCCGGATTCTCATTCTGGAAGTAGATGTCGAGCGAGCCGTCGGCGTTGTACTTGAACGGCATCCAGCTCGAGACTGCAAACCGGTTCAGCACATTGCCGACCTGGAAGCCGTCCGAATCGTAGAGCGTGATTGACCAAAAGGCATTGACCGGAGGCGCCAAGCCCTTGTCGAAGGTGATGGTGTACTTGTTGGCGCCGTCCAGCGGCTTGCCGGACTCGTCGGCAAGGTTGAGCGGGTAAATGGCGTCTTCCGGCAAGTTGGCGCCGAGCCCGACCTGCGCGACGATGGCGCGCTTCAGATAATAGTTGCCGTAAACACCCATCGTGTCGGTGTTCATCGACCAACCGTTGGCGACCCGCGCCAGAGTCGGCACCTTCCAGGCCATCAGCTTCTGCGCTTCTGCCGGTGCGGATTGCAGCGCCCGCTGCACCACCGGATCGAGCCTGGCGACGTCAAGGCTCTTGCCGGGCTCGATGCCGATCCGCTTCATCCTTGCAATGATCGGTTCATCCGTGATGTGTGGCGGATGCAGCTTCAGCAACTCGGCTGCATAGGCGAAGTAAGCATCGCCCGCCATCGTATCGACCTGCACCTTCGGCGGTGTCTTCATGTCGACGCTGGGGTCGATCTTCACCTCGACCGGCTTCGGCGGCTTGCCGTACTCCGACAGCAGCGTGATCTTGTAGCCGGCCTGGATCTTGTGGACCGGATCGTAGTCGGGAGGACCGTCCGTCTTGGTGCGGCCGATCACCCACACATAGGGCGTCGGCGCATCGATGCGCTGAGTATCCTTCGGCAGCTTGAATTCCTCGACAAACCTGTCGCGCAAGTCAGGCCGCCAGCCCGGTGGTGCGATCAGGAACGTGCCTGCCTTCGTGCCGGTCGTGCGCCAGCCAGGCGAGGCGAATACATCGGACCACATGTCGAGCATGGGCAGCAGATAGAAGCGCCCATCGGTGTCCGGCACGGACACCACAACCGGCTCCTTGGTCATATCCAGCCATCCGGACGAATACAGCGTGTCGAAGTTGGATCGCACCACGCCCTTGAAGTCGGCCGGCGGATATTCGGGAACGTTGACGAAGGTATTCATCGGGCCTTTGAAACTGTCCTTGCCCGGTGCGACGTTGGTGAATTGCTTGCGCGTGATATCCATCGACATCAGCGAATAGAAATAGACATAGGCGTCGATCGCGATCGCGTGCGCCTCCTGTTCGGTGATGGCGGTTGAGGCGCCCTGCGCCCGCGCCCCAGGCGCGGCAGCGAGGGCTGCGAGGCAAAGAGACAAGGTCAACTTCAGAATTCGCCCGGACATGTCGAACACTCCACTTCTTGCTTGCCCTGTGATCAGGCAGTTCATCGGAACCGGTAGCAGTCTCGTGGCGTGCGGGAATCGCTGCTGAAGACAAACAACATCAGCTGCAGAGACGCCGCGCGTCAGCAGGAATCGAGACCGATTCTAGAGCTTGTCGTTTTGTCGGTGAGGCTTCATCAACTTCGGCCCACCTCCGCAGGGAGAACGCTAGCATGAGGCGCGTGGGGGAACTATCGGCTTGTTCCATGCTGCCTTGCGGAACAGAAGATTTGCCGAAATCCGATACGAGCATTTGCTGGAATCCGCATAATCGCGCTGATTTGCAGGGCGTTCGTTTGCGCCATCGGGGCTACATCATTCCGCGTTGTGTGGTCGCACTTTCGGTTCAATCACTTCCACAATCTCACCAGCGGTCCATCTGCCCCCAGCACCGGATCGGTGACCGGCACCGCGACTTTCGGAATCGTGTTCAACGCCTTGGCATGCGCTTGCTTGCTCGGCCGCACCAGATCCATCGGCGGTCCCGGCGGGTAGGCGCCGACCACGGAAAAATCGGAGCTCGCTGAAATGCACTGATGCCCGGTGCCGGCGGGCAGGATGGCGACATCGCCGGCGGCGATCTCCAGCACCCGCCCGCGCTCGCCGCCGAAGCACACCTTTGCGCGCCCGCGGGCGATGCCGAGCACCTCGTGCACGGTGGCGTGGTAGTGCGGAAAGTCGTAGACGCCGTTTCGCCACATCGCGCCCCAGCCGTTGGCGCCGAAAAGGTCTTCGATGGTCTGCTCGGGATGACGGTTCGCCACATCCACCGCGCCCTTGTAGACGAGGAAGGGCAGGGGATTGTTGGGAATGAGCCCGTCGTCGGCAAAGACGAAGGTGAGGGGTTGTGTGTCTGGCTTCACGATGGACATGGCACGACTCCTCGACGGGTCCGGATAATCAAGCCGGCATTGGCAAAACCGTTCCCGCTAGATCTTGAACCGGAAGACCTCGTCCTTGAATTTCAGGCCATGTCCGGGCCGCTCCGGCGCCGTGATCATGCCGCCTGCGATCTCGGGCGGATCGATCCAGAGATCGTCGAGCAGCCCCATGTTCTCGCACCAGATGCCGTTCGGAATCGAGGCCAGGAGATGCACGTTCAGCTCAGGGAACAGATGCGGCGCGATGGTGATGCCCCAGGTATCGGCCAGCGTAGCGATCTTGCGCAAATCCGTCATGCCGCCGCGCATCGGGTCGGGCTGCAGGATCGGCAGGCAGGGATTTGTAAAGAACGGCCTGAGATCGTAGCGGGTGAAATGGGTCTCGCCGCCGACGATGCGCATATCGAGATGGGCGGCGACGCGCTGATAGCCGGCGAAATCGTCGGCGGGCACCGGTTCCTCGAGCCAGTAGATGTCGTACGGTTCGAACTTGCGTCCCATCTCGATCGCGACATCGGCGCTCCAGCCCATGTTGACGTCGATCATGATGTCGATATCGGGCCCGACCGCCTCGCGCATGCGGCGCACATTGTCGAGGTCCTGCGCCGGCGTGTGAACATGGGCGACCTGCATCTTGATGGCCTTGTAGCCCTGCTTCGCATAGTGCAGGGCCTTCTCGATCATGCCGTCGCCGCCGGCGCCGCGAAAGCAGCCCGAGCCGTAGATCGGAATCTTCGAGCGGTAGTGGCCCCACAGCCGGTGCAGCGGGAGGCCGGCGCGCTTGCCCACCGCATCCCACAGCGCAATGTCGAGCGCAGACATCGCCATCGCAGCGATGCCGCCGCGGCCATAGGTTGCAGTCGCGGTCCACAGGTCGCGCCAGATCGCCTCGATCGCCGTGGCGTCCTTGCCCTTCACACGCGGGATGATGCATTCGTCGAGACAGGCCGCGATCGATTTCATGCCGGGCCGGAACAGGAACAGATAGCCCATGCCGGTGATGCCGCCGGATGTCTCGACGTCGCAGACGAGAATGTCGCGCGCCGCTCCAAGCGCCGCGCCTTTCAGCCAGGGATCGTCCGCCCAAGGCACGCGCAGCATCGTCACGCGCACGTCGCGGATGGTCATGTCGGAATGGGTCATCGGGCGCTTTCCCTGTCTGCCCGGATCATGTTGGCCTGATCTCGGAGCAGGGAAGTCAATCACAGATCGACGGCGCTGATCCAGCGCCGTCCGGCTACGCGCCCTTCTTCGCCCGCATCAGGTCGGCAAAGCGCTGGAACAGATAGTGGGAGTCGCGAGGGCCGGGTGAGGCCTCCGGGTGATACTGCACGGAAAACACCGGCTTGCCGTCGAGCGCGATGCCGCAATTGGAGCCGTCGAACAGCGAGATGTGGGTTTGGGTCGCGCCTTTCGGCAGCGTCGCCTGGTCCACGGCAAAGCCGTGGTTCATCGAGGTGATCTCGACCTTGCCGGTGGTCTCATCCTTGACGGGATGATTGGCGCCGTGATGGCCCTGATGCATCTTTTTTGTCTTGGCGCCGACGGCAAGGCCCAGCATCTGGTGGCCCAGGCAAATCCCGAAGGTCGGCGTGCCCGATTCGATCACCTTCTGAATTACCGGCACCGAATACTTGCCGGTCGCGGCAGGATCGCCGGGGCCGTTCGACAAAAACACACCGTCCGGCTTCATGGCGAGGATGTCCTCGGCCGAGGTCGTGGCCGGCACCACCGTGACCTTGCAGCCGATGCCGGCGAGCAGGCGCAGGATGTTGCGCTTGATGCCGTAGTCGATGGCGACGACGTTGAACTGCGGGTCGGTCTGCCTGCCGAATCCCTTGTCCCAGGACCAGGGCGTCTCATCCCAGGTGAAGCGCTGACCGGAGGTGACCATCGGCACGAGGTCCATGCCTTCGAGGCCCGGCCATTCGCGCGCCTCTTCCTTCAGGCCGTGCAGATCGAACTTGCCCTCTTTGGAGTGCGCGATCACGGCATTGGGCATGCCCTTGCTGCGGATCAGCGCGGTCAGCGCGCGGGTATCGATACCGGAGAGGCCGATAATGCCGCGCGCCTTCAGCCACTCGTCGAGATGACGCGTGGCGCGGTAGTTCGAGGGATCGGTGATGGCCGCGCGCAGGATCACGCCGCGCGCGCCGGGCGTCGCCGCCATGTTCACCGTCTCGATGTCTTCCTCGTTGGTGCCGACATTGCCGATATGCGGGAAGGTGAAGGTGATGATCTGGCCGGCATAGGAGGGATCGGTGAGAATTTCCTCATAGCCGGTCATGGCGGTGTTGAAACAGACCTCACCGACGGCGTGTCCCTCGGCGCCGAGGCCAAAGCCTTCCAGAACGGTGCCATCGGCGAGCACGAGGAGCGCGGTCGGTTTGTGGTCCGGCCAGGCGGGAGCGTTTTCAGATGTGGTCATGAGCGCTCTACATAGTCGGCGCGGACCTCCCAGTCAAAGCCGTTGGCGCCCGATTCACACGCGATTTCCGCATGTTTGGCCGCCAATTTCGCTTGGATCGCCGGCCATCGGCCGTCTCCGGGGATGCGGAACCGATTGTTTCCGCGGCCCGAACCGCCTAGATCAGAGCCCGGACAGCCGAAAGGACGATTTGATGCTGCGCGACGACATCAACAACGCGGTCAAGGAAGCGATGAAGGCCAAGGAGGAGCGCAAGCTCTCCACGCTGCGCATGGTCAATTCCACCATCAAGAATGCCGATATCGACGCGCGCGGGCAGGGCAAGCCGCCGCTGTCCGACGCCGACCTGCTCGGCCTGTTCCAGAAGATGATCAAGCAGCGCCAGGAATCCGTCGAGCTCTACGACAAGGGCGGCCGCGCCGAGCTCGCCGCCCAGGAGCGCGAAGAGATTGCGATCATCTCCGCCTATTTGCCGAAGCAGATGTCGGATGACGACGTGAAGAAGGCAATCTCCGCCGCCATCGCCGAGACCGGTGCGGCCGGCATGAAGGACATGGGCAAGGTGATCGGCGTGTTGCGTGCGAAGTTCGCCGGCCAGATGGATTTTGGCAAAGCCAGCGGCCTTGTGAAGGCGGCGCTATCGTCTTGAAATCTTCCCCCCGTGTGGGAGAAGGTGGCTCGCAGAACGGGCCTGGGGAAATGCTCACCGAAGCCAAGACCTACGACGAGCTCTACAGCAATTTCCGCTGGGATATCCCTGCGCGCTTCAACATTGCGACCGCCTGTTGCGATCGCCATGCGGACGGCTCGGGCCGTCTGGCGCTGATCTATCTGGACGAGGACGGCGGCACCACGCGGACCTCATTCGACGAAGTCGCGGACGCCTCGCGCCGCTTCGCCAATGTATTGAAGGCGGACGGCCTCGTGCGTGGCGATCGCGTCGCGGTATTCCTGTCGCAATCGATCGAGCTGCCGGTCGCGCATCTCGCCGCCTTCCGCTCCGGCATGATCTCGATCCCGCTGTTCGCGCTGTTCGGCGAGGATGCGCTGGAATTCCGCCTGTCGAATTCGGAAGCGAAAGCCATCGTCACCGACGAGGGCGGCTGGGAGAAGCTCAAGAAAATCCGCGACCGGCTGCCGGCGCTGCAGAACGTCTATATCGTCGGCGACAAGACGCCTGCGGGGACAAAGCCGTTCTGGCCGACGCTGCGGGCGGCTTCGCCCGATTTCACCACCGTCGATACGTCCTGCGACGATCCCGGCCTCATCATCTACACCTCCGGCACGACAGGAAATCCAAAGGGCGCGCTGCATGCCCATCGCGTCGTGCTCGGCCATCTGCCCAATGTCGAGATGTGCCACAACTTCCTGCCGCGTCCCGGCGACCTGATGTGGACGCCGGCCGATTGGGCCTGGATCGGTGGTTTGATCAACGCGCTGTTCGCGTTCTGGTACCACGGCATCCCGATCGTCGGTCATCGCGCGCGAAAATTCGAACCGCAGGCGGCGATGGAGTTGATGGCGAGCCTTGCGGTCCGCAACGTCTTCCTGCCGCCGACCGCGCTGAAACTGATGCGGCAGGCCAATGTGAAGCACCCCGGCGTCAAGCTGCGCAGCATTTTCACGGGTGGCGAGTCGCTCGGCGGCGAGCTTCTTGGCTGGGTGGGCGAGACCTTCGGCGTCGACGCGCACGAAGTGTTCGGCCAGACCGAGTGCAATCTGGTGATCGGCAGCAACGCCAATCTTTTTCCGCTCCGTCCGGGATCGATGGGCAGGGCGACGCCCGGCTTCGACGTGCGCATCGTCAACGACCGGGGCGAGGAATTACCGCGAGGCACGCGCGGCATCGTCGGCGTGCGCCAGCCTTGTCCCTGCACGATGATCGAATACTGGCGCAACCCGGAGGCGACGGCGAAAAAATACGCCGGCGAGTTTTTGCTCACGGGGGATCTCGGCATCCAGGATGAGGACGGCTATTTCTGGTACGTTAGCCGCGAGGACGACGTCATCACCACGGCGGGCTACCGCGTCGGTCCGTCCGAGATCGAGCACACGCTGATGAAGCACCCGGCGGTCGCCATGGCCGCCGTGGTCGGCATCCCCGATCCGATCCGTACCGAATCGATCAAGGCCTGGATCGTGCTGCGCCCGGGCTTTGCCGCCGGCGATGCGCTGGCGCGCGAGATCCAGGAATTCGTCAAGGTGCAGCTTGCCGCCCACGAATATCCACGCTTCGTGCAATTCGCCGAGACGTTGCCGATGACCGCCACCGGAAAAGTGCTGCGGCGGGAATTGCGGTCGCTGGGCTAGCTTTGCGTTGCATCAACGCCGCAACGCGTGCTGCGGCTAAACTTTCATCAGGAGTCAAGAAATGAACGATTATACCATTCTCTCTCTGCCAGCGCTCAACGACCGTATCGCCATCCTGCGCGACAATATCAGGCAGTTGACCGAGCAGGCCGCCGGCTCGTCCGGTGCGGCGGATGAGGAGCGCACGTCGGCACGCATCGCCCAGCAGCAGGAAGAACTCGACGCCCTGATCAAGGAGCGCGATTCCCGGGCAAGGAAATAGCTGCTCGACGCTGCCTTTACCTCGCCCCGAAACGGGGCGAGGTAGCGCACCGGCGCGTGCCGCGGATATTTGACCGAAATCAATACCTGTTTCGGATTGCCCGGCACCATCGTCCCAATAATTTGGGGAGGAGGAAGCGCCGATGTCGATCTCCGGCAAGACCGATCCGGTGGTGCGGCCGGTCAGGCCCGCCGATATAGCCGAAGCGCTGGGGCAGGGCTTGCGCGATTTCCAGGCGATGCCGTTGCTCGGGCTGATGTTCGGCGCGCTTTACGCCGTCGGTGGCATCCTGATCGTGCTCAGCCTCACCGCCTTCGGCATGGTCTATCTGGCCTATCCCATCGCCGCCGGCTTCGCGCTGATCGGCCCTTTCGTCGCTATCGGCCTCTACGAGATGAGCCGCCGCCGCGAGAAGGGCGAGCCGGTCACGCTCGGCGCGATTTGGACTGCCGTGCGTTCGCGCAGCGAAATCGGCTGGATGGCCTTCGTCGCGCTCTTCATCTTCGTGATCTGGATGTACCAGGTGCGGCTGCTGATCGCGCTCATCCTCGGCATCAACGCGTCGTTCTCCAGCCTGCAGCAGTTCATCACCATCGTGCTGACGACCAGCGAAGGCCTGCTGTTCCTCGCCATCGGCAATGCGGTGGGCGCGGCGCTGTCGCTGATCCTGTTCTCGCTGACGGTGGTGTCGTTTCCGCTGCTGCTCGATCGCGAGGTCGATTTCGTCACCGCCATGGTGACGAGCGTGCGTGCCGTGGTGACCAGCCCGATCCCGATGATCGGCTGGGCCGCCGTCATCGTGGTGCTGCTGATCGTTTCCGCGATCCCGTATTTCCTCGGCCTGCTCGTAACGCTGCCCGTCCTCGGCCACGCCACCTGGCACCTCTACCGCCGCATCGTCGCGCCGCTGCCGGCTTAGGGCGTCTCGATCCCCATCGCCTTCAGAGCGGCCAGCATGCGCTCCGGAGGCTTCATTGGGATCGTCATTGCGCTGCCGGTCTCGAGCAGGCTCTTCAGGCTGGAGAGGATCGCTGGCCAGCCTTGGCGACCGCCGGACAGGATGTCGTCGCTGATCGGGCGGTCATGCGACTGCAGCATGGAAAGCTTCACGACGTCGCCGGCCTTCTCGATCTCGTAGGTGACGAGCGTCGGCCCCAGTTTGGCGACCAGTTCCGGCCAGTTCACGTTCCAGGTGACGGTGAGCCTGCGCGGCGGGGTGCATTCGATCACTTTGCCGTCGATATGCACCGAGCCGTCAGGCGCAAGCGCCATAAAGGCGCCGCCGATCCTCAGATCGGCTTCGATCGCAAAGCCCGAAAAGTACTGCCGGCTGAACTCCGCCGATGTCAGCGCCTGCCACACCTTCTCGGGCGTTGAGGCGATGTAGATCGTGTAGACGATCGCCGGCTTGAACTTTGCGATATCCATCGTCAGGCCGCGCACGATGGAGCGTCGAAGGACAGGGCATGCCCGGTTTCCAACTCGCTCTTCAGGCTCGCAATCACCATCGGCCAACCGCCCGATATGTCGCGCAGGGTCTTTCCACGTGGATCGAGGTTGTCGTGGGTGACGGTCAATTTCACCGCCTTGCCGCGCGCCTCGATCTCGAAAGTGACGCGCGAAACGCGCTCCTTGTCCGCGCCGGCGAAACTGGGATCCCAGCTATAGGCGAGCCGCCGTGGCGGATCCGACTCCAGAATCTTGCCCTCGACGGTCGGCTGGCCTTGCTTCGTGAAGCGGTAGTCCGACCCCACCTTCCAGTCCGAAGCGACACGGTGTCCGAACCAGTAGCGTTCGGTGAAATCGCCGTCGGTCAGGGCACGCCAGAGCTGCTCCGGCGTAGTCTCGATGTAGGTCGTGTAGATGAATTCGGGTTTACTCATCGTCGTCCTGCTCCAGTTTTCGTTTCAACTCGTCGAGCGCCGCCAGTCTGGTGCGCTCGAATTTCCTGATCCAGCGTTCGCCGATCTGATGGATCGGCACGGGGTTGAGGTAGTGCAGCTTCTCGCGGCCGTGTCTGAACGTCGTGACGAGATTGGCCTCTTCCAGAATGGCGAGGTGCTTCGTCACGGCCTGCCGCGTCATGGCGAGGCCGTCGCAGAGTTCGGTCAGGGTCTGGCCGTTCCTGGCGTGAAGCCGGTCCAGCAGCGACCGCCGCGAAGCATCGGCCAATGCCTTGAAGACCTCATCCATGCCGTGAATAATAGGCAACCATTTGGTTGCATGTCAAGTGGCTTTTCGATCGCGCGGCGGGCATAGTCGCCGGATCGTCTTCCAGACAGGTTTCCCCCTCATGGTGTCACTGCAAGCCTATCTTGCTTTCTTCGTCGCCTGCGTTGCGCTGGCGTTGTTGCCTGGCCCGATCGTCAGCCTGATCATCGCCAACGGCCTGCGCTACGGCACGCGTGCGGCGCTGATCAATGTCGCCGGCGCGCAGGCGGGCCTCGCCATCGTGATCGGGGTCGTCGCGGTCGGCCTGACCTCGCTGATGGCGACCATGGGCTACTGGTTCGACTGGGTGCGCTTTGCGGGTGCCGCCTACCTCGTCTGGCTCGGCATCAAGCTGATCCGCCATCCCGTGGAGGGCATCAACGTTGACGAGAAGCCTGCGCCGCCGCGCGGCGGCTTCTTCCTGCAGGGGTTTCTGGTGCTGCTGTCGAATCCGAAAGTACTGGTGTTCTTCGGCGCGTTCATCCCGCAATTCATGGACATGAGCCAGCCGCATTTTCCGCAGGTCGCCGTTCTCGGGGTCACCTTCATGGTTACCGCCGTCATGACGGATGCGGTCTATGCGCTGCTCGCCGGTCGCGCCCGAAAATTCTTCTCCGCACGACGCACGCGCATGGTGTCGCGCGTCTCCGGCGGATTCATGATCGGCGGCGGTATCTGGCTGGCGCTGACCCGGGCGAGGTGAGAGGGGCGCGCGTATTTGCATCGCCGGTCTGCTGCGCCACGCTTGCGGGCGAGTCCCGGAAAATCTAGGCTGAAGGCAAACAGAGACGCACGGAGAGAAACATGGCCGCCCCGTCAGAAGACGAATTCGGCTTCGCGCCCGACTACGACTCTCCAATTCCCTACATGCAACGGACGCGCGACTACTACACCGCGATCGGCTACACCACGCCGTACCGCTGGGCGCACTACACCGACGCGCCGTTCCAGCCGCTCGCAAAGCCGTTGTCGGCCTCGCGCGTCACCCTCGTCACGACCGCTGCGCCCTATGATCCCGCCAAGGGCGATCAGGGCCCCGGCGCGGCCTATAACGGCAGTGCCAAGTTCTACAAGGTCTATGATGGCGACACCTCCGCCGAGCACGATTTGCGCATCTCGCATATCGGCTACGACCGCAAGCACACCACGGCGACCGACAGCGGCACCTGGTTTCCGCTGCCGCAGCTATTGAAAGCGAAGGCGAAAGGCCGGATCGGCGAGGTGGCACCGCGCTTCTTCGGTGCACCCACCAACCGCAGCCACCGCGTCACCATCGACGTCGATGCGCCCGAAATCCTCGCGCGCTGCCAGGCCGACAAGGTCGATGTCGCCGTGCTGGTGCCGAACTGCCCGGTCTGTCACCAGACCACCGCGCTTGTCGCGCGTCATCTCGAAGCCAACGGCATTCCGACCGTGGTGATGGGATGCGCCAAGGACATCGTCGAGCACGCCGCCGTGCCGCGCTTTCTGTTCTCCGATTTCCCGCTCGGCAATTCCGCCGGCAAGCCGCATGACGTGGCCTCGCAGGAGCTGACGTTCGAGCTCGCGCTGCGCGTCCTCGAGAGCGCCACCGGCAGCCGCGCCACCATGCAGTCACCGCTGCGCTGGAGCGACGACGCCTCCTGGAAACTCGACTACAACAACGTCGCGCAGATGTCCCCGGAAGAGCTGGCGCGCCGCCGCGCCGAGTTCGACAAGCAGAAGGAAATCGCGCGCGGCAATCGCGCCGCCTGAGCTGCCGCCCGGAGAAGCGTTAAGTGACCCGACCGTTCGAAGGCGTGAAGATCCTGGATTTCACGCAAGTGCTTGCCGGCCCCTATGCCAGCTATCAGTTGGCGCTGCTCGGCGCCGACGTCATCAAGGTGGAGCGGCGCGAGGGCGAGGATATGCGCCGCACGCCGCTCTCCCGCGAATGGGCCGAGCGCGGGCTCGCGCCGGGATGGCAGGCGATCAACGGCAACAAGCGCAGCCTCACGCTCGACCTTTCCAAGCCCGAGGCGATCGCGATCGTCAGGCAGCTTGCCGCGCAAGCCGACGTGGTGATGGAGAATTTCCGCCCCGGCGTGATGGACAAGCTCGGCATCGGCTATGCCGCGCTGTCGGAAATCAATCCGCGTCTGATCTATTGCGCCATCTCTGGCTTCGGCCAGACCGGCCCGCAGCGGCTCGGTGCCGGCTATGACGGCAAGATCCAGGCGATGAGCGGCATCATGGCCATCACCGGCCACGCCGAAACCGGTCCGACGCGCGCCGGATTCGCGGTGTGCGACGTGCTGTCGGGCGCAACTGCCGCTTTCGGCGTGTCAAGCGCGCTGTTCCAGCGCAACGCGACCGGCAAGGGGCAACTGGTCGACGTCTCCATGCTGGAGGCGACGCTCGCCTTTCTCTCCGGGCAGATCGCGGACTATTCGGTCGCCGGCCACCAGCAGCAATTGTCGGGCAATCAGGCCGTCAGCCGACGCCCAACCGCCAATCTCTTCAAGGCGGGCGACGGCTACATCCTGCTCGCCGTCAACACCGAGAAGCAATACCAGTCGCTGATGACCGCGCTCGGCTGCGAGGACACCTTCGACGACCCGCGCTTTGCCGACTGGTTCGAGCGGCAGAAGAACGAGCCGGCGCTGCGCGCCATCATCGAGCAGAAGCTGTCGACCAGGAGCCCGCGCGAGTGGGAGCAGATTCTGGAAGCCGCCGGCGCACCCTGTGCCAGCATCTGGAAAGTCGAGGAAGTGATCGACCATCCGCAAATCGCTGCGCGCGGCGCCATCCAGGAACTCGACACGCCTTACGGCCGCCTGCGCTTCGCCGGAAGCGGCTTTCGCCTCGAACATGGCGGCGGCCGCCTCGACCACATGGCGCCTGCGCTCGGCGCCCATACCGATGAGGTGCTGCGCTCACTCGGCTACGATGCGGACGCCATTGCCGCGCTGCATGCGCGGGAGGTGGTGTGAGCGACACGTTTCGGCGGAAGAGTTCGCGCTGACGCGCCCCTGACGAGATTGAGGATCGAGATGTCTGCAAGCGAGATTGCAAAACTTCACTTTGATGCCGCCATCTCTGCCGCTGAGGCGGCCCGCCTGGACACGGACGGCGTTTGCCGCGCATTGCTCGGCCTTGTGGTCTCGAAATATCTCGAAAGCCGTACCGTCTCCGACGTGCAGTCCGAACTGCGCTTCGTCGCCGAGAATTGCGATCCCGACACCGACTTCATGTTCATGCGGCCCTAGGATTGCGGCCATTGATATGAGGGCGGCGCCGGCGCTTGGACCGGTGCAGCGCTCCCGCTCACTCGATCCTCAGACTTGCATCGCGCACCACCTTGCCCCACCTCTCGATCTCGATCTTGATGCGCGCGGCCCATTCGTCCGGCGTATTGGCGACCGGCTTGAAGCCGAGCTTCGCCAGCTTCTCCCGCACCTCGGGCCGCGCCACGCTTTTCGCGATCTCGCGCGCCAGCAGATCGACAATCTCCTTCGGCGTGCCGGCAGGAGCCACGATGCCGGTCAACGTGTCCGCTTCCTGGCCCGTCAAGCCCTGTTCGGCAAAGGTTGGCACATCGGGGATCTGTGCCGCGCGCTCGGTGGCGGCAACGCCGATCGCGCGCACCTGGCCGGCCTGGATGGCCGCCAGCGATGATGGCAGCGCGGTGAAGGCGACCGGCGTGTGGTTGCCGACGGTGGCCTGCACCGCGGGCGCCGCGCCCGTGAAGGGCACATGCACCAGGTCGAGCTTGTAGGTGAGACGAAACAGTTCGCCGCCGAGATGCGGCGTCGAGCCGACGCCCGGGCCGGCATAGCTGTACTTGCCGGGATTGTCGCGGATCAGCTTCACCAGTTCAGGCAGCGTCTTCGCCGGCACTTCCGGATTCACCACGACGACGTTGGGCGAGGCCGCCACCAATGTCACGGCGGCAAAATCCTTGAGCGGATCGTACGGCACCCTGGCGTAGAGGCTCGGATTGACGATGAAGCCGGTGCTGATCGCCATGATGGTGTAGCCGTCGGGCGTCACTCGCGCGACCTGGCCCGAAGCGGTGTTGCCGCCGGCGCCCGGGACGTTTTCGACAAAGAACTGCTGGCCCAGGCTGTCGGACAGATTTTGCGCGACGATCCGCGCGATGACGTCGGTGGGGCCGCCGGCCGGGAAGCCGACCACCACGCGCACGGGGCGATTGGGATAGCTCTGAGCGAATGACGGGGCAGCGCCGATGACCAGCAAGGCGGCAACGAGAATCCATCGCAACGCAGTCATCGCAGCGCCCCCCATGCATCTTTTTGTTGGCCGCCATCATCGGCGAGGATGCCGCAGATGACAAGGCCGAACCATTGCTCGCACGGCGTACTCAAGCTGCTGCCGGCGATTGCAGATATCAGCCTATTCGGGGAGTCCCGCCGTGATGAATGCCTCCACGATCTCGTTTCGCAGCGCTGTCGATCTGTACCATTTTGGCGGGACGGTCGTTGACCGTCGCCATGCAGGAACCAGGTGCAGACATTCGGCCATCAATTTCCGGGCGTCTTCCAATCGTCCCGCGCCCACGTAGCACAGGATCGACTGCTGCTTTCCGACAAGGAAGGATGGCGGAAAGGCGCGGAGCGCCTTGTCCGTCCACGCTGCCGCTTCGTTGTGCCTGCCGCCATTGTGGTGTGCCAGCGCAAGGCCAAGCATGGCGTTGTAGCTGAGAGGATCGCGTGGGCTCAGCCGCATGGCTTGTTCGAGGTCGGCAACGGCTGAATCTGATTCGCCGCACCAACCCAGCACCAGCCCTCGGGCGTGGAGGGCGCCAGCGCAGTTTGCATTGGACTGAACGGCGCGCTCGATCATCTCGAGTCCGACGTCGAAGTCGAACCGGATCCAGAAGAGATTGAAGCCGACGAAGCTAAGTGCAGCGGCGTCGTCGGTACCCAATTCCTTCAGGCGTGCGGCAAAGCGCAAGAGGCTGGCGCGGTCTTCGCCGATGTCGCCAGGCCATTTATTGCCCCATCGCCATCCGATGCATGCGGCTGCGCCGCCATAGGCCGGAACAAAGTTTGGATCGAGCGCAATTGCGGACTCGAAGTGGCGCAAGGCGGCGTCGTTACTTTTTGGGCTGGTCGGGAAGCCGATATGAGGCAAGCCGCGGTAATAAGCGGTCACAGCATCGATATTGCCGGGCGGCAGCCGGCCAGCCCGCTCGATCTCTGCGCGGTCGAGTTCAGGTGCGATGGCGCCCACGACCCGCTGGGTCACCTTGTCCTGGAGATCGAAGATGTCGTCGAGCACCCCATCGAGCCGGTCCGCCCAGATATGCGCGCCGGTCGTGGCGTCGATGAGCTGAGCGGTGATCCGCAGTCGCGTGCCTGCCTTGCGCACGCTGCCTTCGAGCACATAGCGCGCGCCGAGTTGCTGTCCCACCTGTTTGATGTCGACGGCCTTGCCCTTGTAGGTGAATGACGAGTTGCGAGCGATCACGAACAATGCCCTGAATCGCGACAGCGCGGTCGTGATGTCGTCGACCAGGCCGTCCGCAAAATATTCCTGGTCCGGGTCGCCCGACAGGTTCTGAAACGGCAGCACGGCGATGGAGGGTTTGTCGAAAGTTCCGGAAAGTGGGGCCGGCTGAGCCGAGCGGCGCGTGCCGGCGTCGGCAGCCGGCGAGCCGATTTCCTGCACGTCGCCAATGAAGCGAAAGCCCTTTCTTTGCAGCGTCTTGATCAGACGTTGCTGATCGCCGCCATCGCCGATCGCGGCGCGCGCGGCATTGAGACGGGTCGCCAATGCTGCATCCGAGATGATGCGGCCGCCCCATATGGTGGATATCAAATCGTCCCTGCTGACCACGCGATCGCGGTTGCGGATCAGGTAAAGGAGCACGTCGAATGCCTGCGGCGTCACTGAAACCGCGTCACCTTTCCGTCGCAACTCCCGCTTGCCGGTGTCGAGCGCAAAATCTTCAAACAGATAGCGCATCTGGCAGTCCGCTCCTCGAACGATGCGATCGTAACACAGCCTAGCTGGTGCGGGGCGCGCGAAGTCAACAGCCGGTAATGAAAAAGTAAGCGGTCTGTAAAGTGTCGGAGCCGCATTTCGCGCAGTGTTGCCGGGCTCGAACCCTCAACACAGGCGGCCACGGCGATGCACAAGGCCTTCTCTACAGCGGCGGTACAGCCACAGATGCCCGATCCGCCGCGCCATTCGTATCGTCGATGGCATCGGCGTCTGTTCGATGCGGTATCAGCGATCTTCTGCAGCAACGGCAGCGCGGGGCTCGCCAAGCTCAGTGACTTCGAACTCAGGGATGTGGCTGTCTCCTGCGAGAAAGCGCGAGGAGGCGCTGATGCTGCAGGATAGGTACGGTTGCATCGACTATCGCGAGCAAGGTGCCGGTCCCACCGTCGTATTCGTACCGGGATCGTGGGCGGCCGGCTCGTCCTGGCGAGGCGTGACTGGGGCACTGAGTAGCCGCTTCCGGGTCGTGACGACAAGTCTTCCGGGTTACGGCGGCACGAGGGACTGGCGGACGGGCGCCGATGTATCGATCGACCGTCAGGCGGAAATTGTCGAAGCCGTGATCCGTCACGCCGGCGGTCCGGTGCATCTCGTCGGACACTCCTTTGGAGCACTGGCGTGTCTCGACGTAGCGCTGTGTGGGCTGCACCCGCTCATGAGCCTGACCTTGATCGAGCCGGTGGCTTTCGGCTTGCTGGGCCAGCGGGGTGAACTCAAGTTGCACGAGGAATTCATCGCCATGCGCAAGGAATATTTCCAGGCGTTCGATAACGGCGACAGAGAAGCCGCGCGGCATGTGGTCGACTATCTCGCCGGCAAGGGCAGCTTCGATGCGCTCCCCCTCCGGATGCGACAACACATCGTCGACACCACCGCGACCCACGTGCTGGATATGCACACGGAGTTCGATCCGCCGTTCGCTGCCTTCGCCAATATCCTGCTTCCGAGCCTCGTCATTCGTGGAGAGCGCAGCACGCTTTCGTTGCAGCGGAGTGCGGAAATCCTGAGCGGGGCACTGGCGAATGCCTCGCTGTGCACGATTCCGGAAGCAGGCCACTTCATGCCGGCAACGCACATGGCAGAGCTGGCCGACCGCATTGGCGACCACGTCGCGAAAACGGAAGCGCTGGCCTGGAGCAGCCTCTCCATCGCTTCACCTCTCGGACTGGCGTCTCGTGATTCTGCGTCCTAGATCAACGCCTCCATCCGCAGCGTCTCCTCGATCTCCTTCAGGATGCGCGCAAGCCGGTCGGCCCACTGCCGCTGGCCGGACTGGTCGCCGATCAGGTCCTGGCGGACTTCGATTCCGGTGTTGACGAGTCCGTGCATCTCGCCATGCACGGGGATGGTGTAGTCGGTCTGGTCGCTCACCGCATAGGGCTCGTTGTCGCCGACCACGAGATCGCCTTCGGCGCGCAGGTGCTGCAGCAGCAATGGCGCGAGCGTGCGGTCGCGGTGATAGAGAGTGCCGATGTGCCAGGGCCGCGCAATGCCGGCATAGACCGGCGTGAAGCTATGCAGCGACACCAGCACGGTGGGCTGGCCGCGATGTGCCCGCGCTTCGATGATCTCGTCGATCCGGTGGTGGTAGGGATCGAAGATGTCGCGGCGGCGGATTTCCCTTGCTTCCGGCGTCAACCCTTCATTGCCGGGAATGGTGGTGGCCTCGCTGATGAGAGGGATCGAACTCGCCGCGCCCGGCGGCCGGTTGCAGTCGATGACGAGCCGGGAATAGCGCTGCGCGATCAGATGCGCGTTCATGTGGCCGGACAATCGCTCGGCGACCCCGCCAATGCCGATGTCCCAGGCGATGTGGCGCTCGAGCTCGCTTGCGGCCACGCCGAGATCGCCGAGCGCCTGCGGAATGATCCGGCCATAATGATCGCAGGTGAAGAGGAACGGCGAATCGCCTGTGGCGTTGAGTTCATGCACCGGCGCAACTTCGAAAGCCGCGAGCAATGATGTGTCGCCATTCACCACGATTTTCCTCAATAATTGCTCATCGAATCGGCAGACCGGTCTGGAATTGAGCAGGCTTCTCTGTAGATTAGCGAGCCCAAAATCACGATGATGTCTGGCAAGATGCCGATCCTGACGATTCATCACAAGACCGAATATCGCTACGCCCATCCGGTGGCGTTCGGTGAGCATACGATCATGCTGCGGCCGCGGCAGGGGCACGATCTGCGCATCCTGGCGCATCGTCTGACGATCGACCCGGAGCCGATGCGGCTGCGGTGGATTCACGACGTGTTCGGCAACAGCGTTGCGATCGCCACCTTCGACGAGCGCGCGGACACATTGACTTTCACCTCGACCGCCACCGTCGAATACGATCCGGCGGAAGAGTTCGCGTTGACGCCCGACGATCCCGCCTTCTTCTATCCCTTCCTCTATGACGACGAGGAATATCCCGACCTGGTGCAGTTCGTCACGCCGCAATATGGCGATCCAAACGGCGAGCTTTCGGCCTGGGCCCGGCAATTCCTCGATGCGGAAGCGCCGACGCCGACCTTCAAGATCCTGAGCGGCATGACGCACGGCATCCGCCGGGCGTTTTCCTACCGCAAGCGTCACGAGCAGGGCACGCAGCATCCGCTCGACACGCTGCAGACGAAGTCCGGCACGTGCCGCGACTTTGCGCTGCTGATGATCGAGGCGCTGCGCCGGCTCGGCATCGCCGCGCGCTTCGTCTCGGGCTATATCTTCGTGCCGGGCGACAGCGCGCACTCCTATGTCGGCGGCGGCAATACGCATGCCTGGGTGCAGGTCTACCTGCCGAGCGCAGGCTGGATCGAGTTCGATCCGACCAACGGCATCGTCGGCAACCGCGACCTCGTGCGCGTCGCGGTCGCGCGCGATCCGCGTCAGGCGGTCCCGCTGCATGGCGTCTATCTCGGTTCGGCCGACGCCTTCCTCGGGATGGAAGTCAATATCAAGGTCGTTTCCGTCGGCACTGATGGGGATTCGTATCTGCCCGAGGTGCGGGAACTTCTGAACCAGAGCGCGCGTTGAGATGACACATGGTGATGCGCCTCGCCTGAGGTGATCCGAGTCGCGGCAATTGCGGAATTTTTGGGCATGGAGATCAGGGTCGGCTTCGAGATTTCCCACACGGCGGTGCAGCCGACGCCGATGGTGATCATGCTCTCGATTCATCCTTCGCGTTATTCCGACATCGTCGGCACCGAGCGGATCGTCGCCGACCCCGATGTGCCGATCGGCTTCTATCGCGACAGTTTTGGCAATGTCTGCGGTCGCCTCGTTGCGCCCGCCGGCGGCGTCACGCTGCGCGGCGAAGCGCTGGTGCGCGATTCCGGTCTGCCCGACGTCGTGGTCCCGACCGCGCAGCAACTGCCGATCGAGCAATTGCCCGACGACGTCCTGCTTTATCTGATGCCGAGCCGCTATTGCGAGACCGACAAGCTTACCGATATCGCCTGGTCGCTGTTCGGCGGCACGCCGCCGGGCTGGCCGCGCGTTCAGGCGATCGTCGATTTCGTGCACCGTCACGTCACGTTCGGCTACGAGCATGCCCATCACATGAAGTCGGCGCATGACGTCTACGAGCAGCGCACCGGCGTGTGCCGGGATTTCGCGCATCTGGCGTTGACGCTTTGCCGCTGCATGGGCATCCCGGCGCGCTACTGCACCGGCTATCTCGGCGACATTGGCGTGCCGCCCGATCCTCATCCGATGGATTTTTCCGGCTGGTTCGAGGTCTACCTTTCGGGCCAGTGGTACACCTTCGATGCCCGTCACAACACGCCGCGGATCGGCCGCATCCTGATGGCCACCGGTCGCGACGCTGCCGACGTCGCGCTCACGACGAGCTTCGGCCGGATGACGCTGACGAAGTTCGTGGTGGTGACGGATGAGGTGATCCGCGCCCCCGCCTGACGGTCATTGCGCGATTGCACCGCTTCGCCCGCAATGACATAGAAGCCCCATGATCTCCGACCGCCTCTTCGTCTACGGCACCCTGATGCGCGGCTTCGACCATCCGATGGCGCGGCTGCTGTCGGCCAATGCCGATTTTGTCGGCGAGGCTCGTTGCCGCGGCCGGCTGTACCTGGTGAAGCACTATCCGGGGCTCGTGCTGTCGGAAGATCCCGCCGACATCGTCCATGGCGAGCTCTACCGCCTGCGTGCCCGCGACGAGATGCTGCACGAGTTCGACATGTACGAAGCCTGCGGCGAAGGCTTTCCGCCGCCGACCGAATATCTGCGCAAAATGCTTGCCGTCACGCTGGACGACGGCAGCGCGAGCGAGGCGTGGACCTATGTCTACAACTGGCCGGTCGCCAGATTGTCGCGCATCGAGTCGGGGAAATTTCTCGCGCAGTAGGGCGCTACCCCGCCAGTTGCAGCCGCACGTCCACCTCGCGCTCCACGAAAGTCCATTCCTCCGTCGTGCGCAGCATGGCGACGAGCTCCTCGAACATCGTGGCGTGCTCGGGCGCATATTCGAACCAGGTGATGAAATCGAAGGGTTCGCCGAGATCGCGGCAGTGATAGAGCTGACGCGCGACCTGCGGCAGGTATTTCAGGCTGCCGGAGATGTGCTGCGACTTCGCCTCCAGGATCTCGCGCCGCTCGTCCTGGCTCAGCGCCCACCACGCCGCCGATTTCCTGATCGGGATCAGCGCGGCCGACGTCGCCTCCTTGCGGCCGAGCGGCGCCTGCCTTGCGGCAAGCTGCTCTTTTTCGGCTTTCTCGACATAGCGCACATGGCTGGCGACGCCTGCGAGCCGCCAGGATGTCGCCGACGGCAGGATCGGCAGTGCGATCGAGGCGCTCTGCGTGATCGCGAGCGCCTGCACGGCCGGAAATGGATCGCCCCGGACCGCCGAGTTCAGCGTGATTCGCCACGCTCCGCTCTGTCCGCCTCGGAAGGTCGTGAACATGGTTCTATCCAAGCGTGGAACCCGTGGCGCTTCAATGGCAAAGGGGCCTGTGAATTGTCCGGATAAGGCGTGTGTTGCACTCACACCTTGGGTGGCCCTACCTATATGGCTAGTCAATTGCCTTCGGCTTAGGCACCACCGTCACCCATGCGCTTCACGCCGCAATTCCTCGAGGAGATCAGGGCCCGGCTTCCGGTTTCGGAAGTCGTGGGCAAGCGCGTGCGGCTGAAGAAGGCGGGCAAGGAGTGGAAGGGGCTGTCGCCGTTCCAGCAGGAGAAGACGCCGTCCTTCACGGTGAACGACCAGAAGGGATTCTATCACGACTTCTCCTCCGGCAAGCACGGCAACATTTTCGATTTCGTCATGGAGACCGAGGGCGTCTCCTTCCCGGAAGCGGTCGAGCGGCTGGCGTCGATGGCGGGGATGGCGCTGCCGGCGGCCAATCCGGAAGCTGCGCGGCATGAGCAGCGGCGCAAGACGCTGCATGACGTGATGGAGCTTGCCGCCAAATTCTTCCAGGACACGCTGGCTTCCCGCAATGGCGCCAAGGCGCGCGGCTATCTTGCCGACCGCGGGCTTTCGCCGGCCACGCAACTGCAGTTTCGTCTCGGCTATGCGCCGGCCGAGCGCTTTGCGCTGAAGGAGCATCTCGGCGCGCAGGGCGTTCCGGTCGCCGACATGGTGGAGGCGGGGTTGCTGGTGGCGGGCGACGACATCCCCGTGCCCTACGATCGCTTCCGCGACCGCATCACCTTTCCGATCACCGATCTGCGCGGCCGCGTCATCGCCTTTGGCGGACGGGCGCTGGAGAAGGATGCGCAGCCGAAATATCTGAACTCGCCGGAGACGCCGCTCTTCCACAAGGGCGACAATCTCTACAATCACGGTCCGGCGCGGCAGGCCGCGCATAACGGCGCGCAACTCGTCGTGGTCGAGGGCTATGTCGACGTGATCGCGCTGGTCGCTTCCGGCTTTCCCGCAGCCGTCGCCCCGCTCGGCACGGCGCTGACCGAAAACCAGCTCGCGCTGCTCTGGCGCATCGCGGATGAACCGATCCTCTGCTTCGACGGCGACCGCGCCGGGCAGAAGGCAGCCTACCGCGCCGCCGACCTCGCGCTGCCGCAGCTCAAGCCCGGCAAGAGCCTGCGCTTTGCGCTGCTGCCGGAAGGGCAGGACCCCGACGATCTCGCCCGCTCGGGCGGCCGCGGCGCGATCGAGGACGTGCTTTCGGCCGCCCGCCCGCTCGCCGACATGATCTGGTCGCGCGAGATCGAAGGCGGCAGCTTTGCCACGCCCGAGCGCCGCGCCGCGCTGGAAGCGCGCATCAACGAGCTTGCAGGCGCCGTCCGCGACGAGGTCGTGCGCCGCTATTATCGCGAGGATCTGTTGCAGCGCCTGCAGCGCGCCTTCGCCCCCGAAGGCGGCCGCGGCGGCTATGTCAGGGGCAATTTCGCCCGCGGCAGCGGCCGCGAATCACCCCGCGCTTTTGTCCCCCGGGCCAACGTCATGCGCGGCCGCTTTCCACAGCGGCCCGGGCAGGGCGGGGGCGGCGGCCTGCCGCCCGGACCCTACCAGGCGGCGAGCCCCCAGCTTGGCAATAGCCCCATCATGCGCGGCCAACGCTCGGCGATCTCCCGCCGCGAGGCGCTGATTCTGCTGACCCTGGTCAATCACCCCTGGCTGCTGCACGACCATCTGGAGGAGGTCGCTGCGCTCGAGATCGCCCATCCCGAGGCCATCAAGCTGCGAGCCGGCATCATGGCTGCCTTCGCGCAGGAACATCACCATTCCCCCGAGCCCGAAGAGCAGGCCGAAAAGATGCGCGCCGACCTCGAAACGCGCGGATTAGGCCAGATACTTCAACGGGTTGAGCGAGCGATCACCACCGGGGCGGTATGGGGCGCCAAGGCCGGCGCCGCGCGGGAGGATGTTCTTTCCACCTGGCGGCAACTCGTTGCCTTGCATCAGAAAACCCACGCCCTACTTAGGGAAATGAAGGACGCTGAGCAGGCCTTGGCCGACGACCCCAGCGAGGCCCATCTGGGCTGGCTGAAGGATATCCAGGCCCGGATGGCGGAAGCCGACGGCACCGAGGCCCTGATCGAGGGTTTTGGGGAACTTTCCGGCCGGTTCCAGCGCAGCGTCTAGTGCATGACCCCGAAAAGTGGGTGCCGGTTTTCGGACAAGGGCAGGCTCAAAAGTTACCACGGCCCAAAAAATTATGCGGACGGCTTGTGCCGGCCCCATTAAAAGACTCGCCAAACCCATGGTTTGCCTGCAAAAACAGGGTTAAGCGAAACTTAACAGCCGCAGCTTAAATGCTGCACGAGATATCTGACGTGACCCGGGGTGGCGACACGAACGCCGCCCTTTTGCGCGTCAGCGGCATGACACACGAAAAGCGTTCCGATTTTTTCGCGTGAGTCATTGCATAGGGTAGAGGGGGACGAAATGTCGCCCTCGGATTTTGGTCGGTAGCGAGAGCGCGCGACGCATCTCGCGGGAAAGCGCGTTTCGGGAGCAATGAATGGCCACGAAGGCAAAGACGCTGCAGGTTAAGGACAAGGAAAAAGACGACAAGGCAGCGGATGCGCCCGAGAAGGATGCCGCCGACGCCCCGTCGCCCTTGCTCGACCTGTCGGACGCTGCCGTCAAGAAGATGATCAAGCAGGCCAAGAAGCGCGGCTTCGTGACCTTCGATCAGCTCAACGAAGTGCTGCCCTCCGATTCCACCTCGCCCGAGCAGATCGAGGACATCATGTCCATGCTCTCGGACATGGGCATCAACGTCACCGAGGCCGACGACGAGGGCGAGGAAGAGGACAAGGATTCGGCCGACGACGATACCGACAACGAACTCGTCGAGGTCACGCAGAAGGCCGTCACCGAGGTCAAGAAGTCCGAGCCCGGCGAGCGCACCGACGATCCCGTGCGCATGTATCTGCGCGAGATGGGCACGGTGGAGCTGCTGTCGCGCGAAGGCGAAATCGCGATCGCCAAGCGCATCGAGGCCGGCCGCGAGGCGATGATCGCAGGGCTCTGCGAGAGCCCGCTCACCTTCCAGGCCATCATCATCTGGCGCGACGAACTGAACGAAGGAAAGATCTTCCTCCGCGACATCATCGATCTCGAAGCCACCTATGCCGGCCCGGAGTCCAAGGGCGGCCTCAACCCCGCGATCGTTCCCGTCGGCCCCGACGGCCAGCCGATTGCCGGCGCCGGCAATGGCGAGGCGGCCGCGCCCGCGCATGTTGCGCCACCCGCAGCGCCCCCGTCGGCGACGCCGTTCCGCGCCGCGCCCGGCCCGATGCCGGGCGCTGACGCCGATGGCGAGGAAAAGGATCCGGCCGAGGCGGCTGCCGAAGCCGACATGGACGACGACGAGTTCGAGAACCAGATGTCGCTTGCCGCCATCGAGGCCGAGCTCAAGCCGAAGGTGGTCGAGACCTTCGACAAGATCGCCTCCGAGTACAAGAAGCTGCGCCGGCTGCAGGAAATCGACATCGCCAACCAGCTGCAGAGCGAGAAGCTGTCGCCGCATCAGGACCGCAAGTACAAGAAGCTGAAGGACGAGATCATCGTCGAGGTGAAGTCGCTGCGCCTCAACCAGGCCCGTATCGACTCGCTTGTCGAGCAGCTCTACGACATCAACAAGAAGCTCGTCTCCCACGAGGGCCGCCTGTTGCGCCTCGGCGACAGCCACGGTGTCGCGCGCGACGACTTTTTGAAGAACTACCAGGGCTCGGAACTCGATCCGCGCTGGCTCAACCGCGTCTCGAAACTCTCGGCCAAGGGCTGGAAGAATTTCGTCCATCACGAGAAGGACCGGATCAAGGAGCTGCGCCACGAGATCCAGCAGTTGGCGGCCCTCACCGGCCTCGAGATCGGCGAGTTCCGCAAGATCGTCCACGGCGTGCAGAAGGGCGAGCGCGAGGCGCGCCAGGCGAAGAAGGAAATGGTGGAGGCGAACCTCCGCCTCGTCATCTCCATCGCCAAGAAATACACCAACCGCGGCCTGCAGTTCCTCGACCTGATTCAGGAAGGCAACATCGGGTTGATGAAGGCGGTCGACAAGTTCGAGTACCGCCGCGGCTACAAGTTCTCGACCTACGCCACCTGGTGGATCCGGCAGGCGATCACGCGCTCGATCGCCGACCAGGCCCGCACCATCCGCATCCCCGTGCACATGATCGAGACCATCAACAAGATCGTGCGCACCTCGCGCCAGATGCTCAACGAGATCGGCCGCGAACCGACCCCGGAAGAGCTCGCCGAAAAGCTCGGCATGCCCTTGGAGAAGGTGCGCAAGGTCCTCAAGATCGCGAAAGAGCCGCTGTCGCTGGAGACCCCGGTGGGCGACGAGGAGGATTCACACCTCGGCGATTTCATCGAGGACAAGAACGCGGTGCTGCCGATCGATGCGGCGATCCAGTCCAATCTGCGCGAGACCACCACGCGCGTGCTGGCGAGCCTGACCCCGCGCGAGGAACGCGTGCTGCGCATGCGCTTCGGCATCGGCATGAACACCGACCACACGCTGGAAGAAGTCGGCCAGCAGTTCAGCGTGACCCGCGAACGCATCCGCCAGATCGAGGCAAAAGCGCTGCGCAAGCTGAAGCATCCGTCGCGGTCGCGGAAGCTGCGGAGCTTCTTGGATAATTGATCGGGCGTGCTTGCCCCGCCCAAGCCTCGGCGGAGGCGGGACCCGGCAATCCATTAGACAGAGAACGGCGGGCGCAAGCCCGCCGTTTTTGTTTGAGATGGTTGTCTTCGAACATCTACGATTTCATTCATGTCTGCCCAGCACCTCACCGTCTACTACAACACCCGCTGCCCCGTCTGCGATGCCGGCATCGACTGGCAGCGCAACAGGTTGCTGGCGGCGGTGCGCGCCGGTGCCGTCGAGTTCAGGGACATCAACGACGAGCCCGATGCGCTGGCGCGCCATGGCGCCTCGCTCGACGACATCCGGCGGCGCCTGCATGCAATCGATGAGACGGGCCGGCTCCTCGTTGGCGCGGATGTTGCCGTTACGCTGTGGCAGATCACGCCGGGGCAGCGGTGGCTTGCCGCGCTGTTCGGCAATCGCGTGATGCTGCCGGTGACGCGGTTCTGCTACGATCGCTTTGCGGATATCCTGTTTGCCTGGAACAGGCGCAAGGGGCGGTGGTGATGGCGGCGTCCGAGGCGAGAAGCGACTTCAAGACGGTGCTGGCGGCATGCTGCCTCGCCATGCTGGCGGTGGGCGACAACTCTACGGCGATCATGGCGGCGTTGCCTGACATGAAAGCCAGCCTGCAACTCGGCGCGGCGGAGGTCGAATGGGTGGTCAACGCGTATCTATTGACCGCTGCGATCTTCATCGTCGTGGGCGGCGATGCGGCCGACCAGGTCGGCGCGCGGCGGTCCTCGATTGCGGGCATCGTCCTGTTTGCGCTGGCGTCGCTGATCATCGCGCTTTCGCCCTCCGGCCTCGCGGTGGTCGCTGCGCGCGCATTGCAGGGGCTTGGTGCTGCGTTTGCGGTGGCCGGCACGCTTGCGGCCGTCAGCGAAGCCGCGCCCGAGGAGCAGCGCGCGGAGGCGATCGGCACCTGGACCGGCTTTCTGATGCTCGGCTTCAGCCTCGGGCCGCTGATCGGCGGCGCCGTGACGCATTATGCCGGCTGGCGCTTCGTCTTCTGGCTCAACGTCGTCGCCATGGTGCCCGCTGCGCTGCTGCTGCTCCTGCATCGCCGCGCCGGCGGCAGCCGCGCGGCGTCGATGGATCTTGCGGGGCTCGGCCTGCTCGCTGTCTTCATGGTGATGCTGATATCGGGCCTGCAGGCGCTGGTGTACATCCGTTCGAAACCTTTTGCTGCCATCATCCCGCTTGTGGCGGCCGCCCTCGCTTTCGCCGCGCTGATTCGGACCGAAACACGCCGCAAGCTGCCGCTGGTCGATTTCAGTCTGTTTGCGAACGTTACTTTCGCGATTTCAGCGGGTTTGCTGTTTCTCGTCATGTTCGACATCATGACGCTGCTGCTCTACTTTAATCTTTTCGCACAATCCGTTGATGGACTTGGTTTGTCCGCCGTTGCGGCCGGCCTTTCGCTGGTGCCGCTATCCATTTCCTTGTTTGCTTTCGCGCGAGCGGCTCCCGGCATCGCGGCGCGATACGGCATGCGGCGCATGCTGGCGGGTGCGTCGCTGCTATTGGTGCTCGGCTGCGCCGTCATTTGGTTGTCATTCCCCAAAGCCGCATTCGCCGTCCTGCTGCCTGGCCTCTTCGTCGCCGGCATCGGCATCGCGCTGATCTACGCGTCCGCGCCGCGGCTCGGGCTCGCGACGCTGCCGCTGCTTCAGGCCGGCAAGGGCTCGGGCATGCTCAATTCCTGCAGCTTCCTCGGCGGAACCGTGGGCGTCACCTTCGGCGGCATCGCGTTTGCACTTGGCGGATTTCCCGGCGTGCTGGTCCTGCTCGGCGCGTCGGCGCTCGCAAGCGCCCTCATCTGCCTGCGGCTGGAGCCGTGAGGGCGATCACGCTTCCTCGCGCCGGCCCTTTTTCTTCTTGGCGCCGACCCTGCTGATCTCCTTGATCGCGAGCGGCGGGCGACCGCTTTTCTCGGCGATGTCGCGGTCCTGCTCGATGATGTAGCCGCGCGCCAGCTCGTCGCCTTCGAGACCGCCGAGCAGTTCGGCCGGCACGCGCCGGTTGGAACGCTGCGAGCCATCTTCATAGACGATGTCGAAGAAGACGAACTCGCCCTTGGGATTGGTTCCGGGTTTTTTGGCCATGGCGGCTTTTGGTCGATAAGTGCGCCGCTGTCAAAGCAAATTGCGCCGCAAAGCACGGTTTCGGCGTCACCCTGTTTTCCTGTACGATATGTCCCGTGAACGAGGGAATGCTGGATGACCGCGAACAGGAGACTTGCCGCTTTCGTAACGCTGGCCGTGCTCGGATCGGCGAGTTCCGCCCACGCCGCGACGTGCGGCAACTCGGCTGCCGGCTATGAAGGCTGGAAGCAGCAATTTGCCGGCGAAGCCCGCGCCAAGGGCGTCAGCGCGCCGACCATCCAGGCCCTGATGGCGACGAATTACGCGCAGGCCACCATCAATGCCGACCGTGGCCAGCGCAGCTTTCAGCTCTCGCTCGAGCAGTTCCTGGCCAAGCGCGGCGGACCTGCGATCGTCGCCAAGGGGCGGCAGCTGAAGGTGTCGCAGGGCGCGCTGTTTTCCTCGATCCAGCAGCGCTATGGCGTGCCGCCCGGGCCGCTGCTCGCCATCTGGGGCATGGAAACCGGCTTCGGCACCCAGCACGGCAACCAGAACATGCTCGCCTCCATCGCGACGCTCGCCTATGACTGCCGGCGTTCGGAATATTTCACCGGCCATCTTTACGCGGCGCTGCAATTGATCGACCGCGGTACGTTGTCGGCGAGCCAGCGCGGCTCCATGCATGGCGAGGTCGGCCAGACCCAGTTCATGCCGAAGAACATCCTGGCCTATGGCGTCGGCAATCTCGAAAGCGCGGCCGGCGCGCTGGCCTCGACCGCCAACTTCCTGCGCGCCCACGGGTGGAAGGCCGGCGCCGGCTACCAGCCGGGCGAGCCGAACTTTGCCGCCATCCAGGAATGGAACGCGGCCGGTGTCTATCAGAAGGCGATCGCGCTGATGGGGCGGCAGATCGACGGCGGGGAATAGGGCAGGTCCGACTCTGTCTTCGTCAGGCCCGGCCATGATGAGCGGCGTGCACTTCTCGCATCGCCATCACCGGTGTTCCGCCGCCTGGCCTGTCATCCTTCCGCTCGCGAAGGCCGGTCGCCATGATCGCGGTGCCCATCGCGGTCGAGCCGAGCGTCACGACGAAGCCGAACAGCAGAAGGCCGAGCGCCACGCCCGGGGAGCGGTCGGCGAGGATCAGGTCGCGCAGGCCGCCGGGGTTGAACAGCATCAGCCCGCCGACCAGCCCGACCGCCAGCGTCACGCCGATCGAAAGGTTGATCGCCAGCAGCCGCGCCAGCTTCGTGCGCAGGAAGGGGAACCGCGCTTTCTTGGGATCGGGCATCAGGCCTGCTCCATCATCCGCTCGTCCTTCTGCAGGGCGCCGTCCACGATATGCAGGCGCCGGTGCATCTGCCGTGCCAGCTCGATGTCGTGCGTCACTGCTACCACGGTTTTGCCGTAGGAGGTAACGAGATCGCGCAACAGCTCGAACACCTGTCGGGTGGAGAGGGTGTCGAGGCTACCGGTCGGCTCGTCGGCGAGGATCACCGGCGGGTCGTTGGCGAGCGCACGCGCCACCGCGACGCGCTGACGCTGGCCGCCGGAGAGCTGGTCGGGCGTCTTGTGACGGTGCTCGCCGAGACCGAAGCCGGCCAGCAGATGTTCGGCGCGGCCGATGATCTCGCGCGGCGACAGCCTGCCCAGCGCCCGCATCGGCAGGGCGACGTTCTCGATCAGGGAAAACTCCGGCAGCAGGAAGTGGAACTGGAACACGAAGCCGAGCTGCGTCAGCCGCACCCGCGTGCGCTGCGCCTCGTTCATGACCGTGGTGGAAAGACCCTCGATCAGCACCTCGCCCGAGGTCGGCAGGTCGAGCAGCCCGAGCAGATAGAGCAGGGAGGATTTGCCCGAGCCGGAAGGGCCGGTGATGGCGATGAACTCGCCCGCGCCGATGGAAAGGCTGACGTCGCGCACCAGCGTCACCGGCACGGTGCCGGACAGGATGCGCGTCACATGCCGCGCTTCGATCAGCGGCACCCTCATGTCGCCCCCCGGATGATGTCGACCGGATTGACCCGTGCCGCCGCGCGCGCCGGGAAATAGCCGGCAACCAGACTCGAGGTCAGCGCCACCGCCGTTGCCAGCGCGTAGTGCTTCACCGAATACAGCACCGGCAGATGGTTGTAGTCGGAGAACGGCGTCTTGAATTCGAGCGAAGCGAGTCCCCGCGTCAGCAGATAGCCGAGCACCCAGCCGAGCGCGGCGCCGACCAGGCCGATGATCAGCGCCTCCACCATGAAGATGCCGCGGATGGTGCGGTCGCGGAAGCCGAGCGATTTCAGGATGGCGATGTCGCGTGTCTTCTCATGGGTGATGGTGGCGATGATGTTGAAGGTGCCGAAGCTCGCCACCAGCAGGATGGCGCCGACGATGGTGTACATCAGCACGTTGCGCAGCGTGATGGCGGAGAGCAGGTCTTCCTGCGCCTCCTGCCAGGAGATCGACTTGTAGCCGGTCTGCTCGCCGATACGCTCGGAGATCAGCCGTGCCGCCATCGGATCCTCGGTGCGCACGCGGATTTCGTTGATGATGCCGATCTGGTTCTCCAGCGTCTGCGCCGTGCGCAGCAGCACATAGCCGGTGGTCTCGTCGGTCATGCGGAAGCCGGAATGGAAGGTGCCGACCACGGTGGCGGTCAGCGTCACGCCGCGCGCTGACACCAGCGTGATGTTGGAATTGACCCTTGTGCCGATCTTCCGCGCCAGCCGGTCGCCGAGCAGGATGGCGTTGGAGGCACGGTAGAGCGAATTCAGCGTGCCCTCGCGCATGTGGGTTGCGAGGTTGGACACATTGGCTTCGGTGCGCGGATCGATGCCGATGATCGAGATGGTGAGGTCGCGCCCGGCAAAGCGCAGCACGGCCTTCGATTGCACGGACGCCGTCAGCGCGCCCGGTACCCAGCTCTGCAGCGAGGCGATGGTCGCCATCGGGTTCTTGATGCCCGGCCGGCGCACCTCCGGCGTCACGCCGTGGATTTCCGCGGCAGGGTAGGCGATGTCGGCCGGCTGCAGGGTCGGCTCGCGCAACTCGTCGGTGATCGAGATGTGCGGCAGCGCGTCGACCAGGGTTGCGATGAAATCGTCCTGCGAGCCCTCCATCATCGCCGCCATCATGATGGAGAAGCCGACGCCGGTGACCACGCCCAGTACCGCCACCAGCGTCTGCCGCGCCCGGCGCGTGATGTGGGTCCAGGCGATGGTCAGGATCAGCGTCATGACGGCGGCTCGGCGATCAGCGTGCCGCGCACCCGCGTGCGGTTGCGGATGTTGGTGGTGGCGGGCGAGGCGACAAGCTCGCCCTCCTCGGCGCCACTGACGATCTCGATCCGGCTGGTGCCGCGGATGCCGGTCTCCACCTTGCGGAAGGCGAGCTGGCCGTCCTTGTAGACCAGAAGCCCCTGATCGATCACCGCGTTGGAGGGCACCAGCAGCGCATTGGCCTTTTCGCGCGCGACGATGTTGGCCTCCACGCTCATCCCGATATGCAGCGGCGTATCGTCGGGCAGGCCGATGCGGACGCGAAACGTCTTGGCGACGGGATCGCCGGCCGGCGTGATCTGCTTGACGTGGCCGTGCATCAGCTTCCCTGCGAAAGCGTCGGTGCGCAGCAGTGCCTCTTGTCCCACCTTGATGCGCGGCAGATCTTCCTCGTTCACCTCGGCGACCACCCACAGCGGGCGCGCCAGCCCGATGCGGTAGAGGATGGTGCCGGGGTCGACCATGTCACCGACTTCGCCGTCCTCGCGCAGCACCGTGCCGTCCATCGGCGCCAGCAGTTCGTAGTAGCGCAGCCGCTCGACCTGCGCGGAAATCTGCGCCTGGATGCGCGCCAGGTCGCTCGCGGCCTTCTGCTGGGCCTGCGTGGTCGTCGCTCCGCGTCCCAGCAGCTGGGTCTGCCGGTCGTATTCCTGCTGCGAGAAGGATTCGAGTGCCCGCAGATCCTTCAGCGTCGCTTGTGCCTCGCGGTCGTCGAGCCGCGCCAGCCGCTCGCCGGCCTTCACTTCCTTGCCTTCGCAACGGCAGCGCTCGACCAGCCGGCCGCGCACCAGCGGCGTCAGACGCGACCAGGTCTCCGGCTCGACCGATCCGGTCGCATACACGATTTCTGCTGCTGCCCCGCGCGTCACCTTCGCCAGCGTTATGGCGGGGCCGCGCAGATACCACCACGCGGCGAGCGCCATCGCTGCGATCATGGCGAGCGCGGCAAGCCACTTCCAGCGCGACGGGCGGGCGCCGGCGTCCTGCAGGTCGGCAACTGCTTCGATCGGCGCCACCGGTTTCGATTCAATATTCATCGGTGACCGATCCGCAAACTTTGTGGCCCGATGGGGGCAAGGTTACATGCAGCCTAGCGGGCGGCGCCCGGCCGTCCGGCCGTCATGTCCTGCCACACAGCGGCGATGCTGGCCTGGGTTTCCGGCCTGATCAGACAATGGCCTTCATGATCGAAGCCGCAGAACCGCGCCGCCGGATCGCCGCGTACCTCGGCGAGGGCGCGGTTGATCGCTTCGAGGCACTCGATCACCTGGCCGATATTCGACAGCCGCGTGTGATGCAGGATGTCCAGCAGGCGGAATGGCATCACCGGGGGCTGGCCGATCGAAATGCCGGGCCGGCTGAATTCGAACAGGATGTTCACCGCGGGCAGGAAGCCCTGGATGCGTTCCAGCACGGCTGAGATATCCTCAGCCGAGCAGGCGACGAGATGGCTCGCGGGCGCAGGTTGCGCGGCTGGTGGAGCGGCCGCGATGCCGAGCGCGGCAATCACCTCATGCTCGATCCAGCGGCGCACCTCGGGCGGCGCGGCGCGGATTTGCTCGATGGACAGCGTAATTCCAGTCATGAACGTTCTCCTTCTTGAACAGTAGGAGATCGGCAGACGGGCGGTGTTGAGGCGGATCAAGGCGGTCGGCGGCGTGCAGCGGCGCTTGGCAGAGAGGGTTCCAGGCCGCCCGCCGAAGCGTTGGCAAAGGCGGCAAGCCCGGCCATGACGGCCGGAGCGATTGCGTGCCATGATGGGCAAAATTTGCACAGGGATTCGCATGCGCATCGTCCGCCTCGCCATTTTGCTCGCTGCCTTCCTTGCCGCCGCTCCCGCGCTTGCCGCGCGCTGCGGCGGCGATTTCCAGACTTTCGTCCGCAACATCTCGGCCGAAGCCGCGGCCGCCGGCATCTCGCCGGACGTCATCAGTCAGGCGCTTGGCGGCGTGCAGCAGGACATGGCCGTGCTCGCCTTCGACCGCCGCCAGCGCGGCACGTTCCGGAAAACCTTCGAAGAATATGTCGCTACCCGCGTCGGCCAGGGCCGCATCAACGGCGCGCGCGCCATGCTCAAGCGTCACGCCGCGCTGCTGTCGCAGATCGAGCAGCGCTTCGGCGTGCCGCGCGAGATCCTGGTGGCGATCTGGGGGCTGGAGAGCGATTTCGGCAAGGGCGACATGGGCAAGCTGCCGGTGTTTCGCGTGCTCGCCACCATGGCGCATGATTGCCGCCGCACCGAGCTGTTCCAGGGCGAACTGATCGCGGCGCTGAAGATCCTGCAGCGCGGCGACCTCGCGCTGTCCGACATGATCGGCGCCTATGCCGGCGAGATCGGCCAGACCCAATTCCTGCCGTCGTCCTATATCAAATACGGCGTCGATTTCGACGGCAACGGCCATGTCGATCTCCGCCATTCCATCCCCGACGTGCTCGCCTCCACGGCGAACCTCCTGAAGATGAGCGGCTTCAAGATGGGAGCGCCTTACGGCGAAGGCACGCCCAACTTCGATGCGATGCGCGAATGGAATCGCGCGGTGATCTACCGCAAGACGATCGCCTATTACGCGGATCAGCTGGCCGGGCGGTGACGCGCCGCCGCGCAGACCCGGTAGTGAAGCAGGTGAGGGTGGGCGTGACGCGAGCGCGCCGCTGCCCACCCTTTGTCTCGTGCTAGGCCGCCATCAATGCTTCGATCGCGGCGCGGTCGGGAGCGGCGATCTTTCCTGCGGCGAGCGCGCGCTCGAGATAGCCGGTCAACCGCGCGGTGATGCCGCGCGCCACCGGCAGGTGGCCGGATATGATCGCCGTCGGATCGAGACGCTGGATCGAGGCCAGCACGCGACCGAAGGCCGACCGGTCGATCATGCCGAGCCACGGCGCGTCGATCGCAGCCCAAGTGATCATGCCGTCGGCGAGCGCTTGCGCCGGGATCGCGGCAGCAGTCTCCGCGACATCCTGCAACAGCGCGCCAAAGGCATCCGCGCTGAACAGCACGCGGTTGCGCGTATCGAAGAAGCCGACGGTTTCCGGCGCGTCATAATAGGCAGGCTGCAACGGCACCAGCGTGCGGTCGCCGGCATCGATGGTCGCGCCCGGCTCGATCAGGTGAACCCGTGACACGTCGAGCTGGCGCAGGAGCATCTTTCCCATGCCGAGAAAGTTGGTCACGACCTTGGCCCGGGGCGCCAGCGCCATCACCTGCTCGAGGTTGCCGAGATGATCGGCATCCATGTGGCTGAGCCAGATCCAGCGCAGCGCGTCAGGATCGATCGCCTGCTTCAGCGCGGCAAGAAATGGCTCGCGCAGCGCCGACAGGCCGGTATCGACCAGCACCGGCTCGGCCGCCTTGACGACGAACGCGTTGACCGGCAGCACGCCGAGGCCCGGCAGCGGAAAATAGGACGACAGCGACACGACGTCGGGGGCTACGTGCTGGGCGCCGATCAGGGTGGGGGAATCCATACTCTTTTCTCCTCAATGGGTTAGGGCGCTGGACGAGCGCTATATTTGAGAGTACATATGTGTATATCGAAATCAGCGAGCAGTCAATATTGGCTGCACATATATGTATCCTGAAATAGCATGACTCGCAGCTACACCCTCAAGCGCCGCGCTGAGCAGCAGGCCGAGACGCGGCTCCGAATCGTCGATGCGGCGATCGACCTGCATGGCAGCGTCGGTCCGGCGGCGACGACGATCAGCATGGTCGCCGAGCGGGCGGGCGTGCAGCGTCATACGGTCTATGCGCATTTCCCCGATGACCGCAGCCTGCACATGGCCTGTTCGGGCCTGGCGCTGGAGCGCAGTCCGCTGCCGGACGCCGCGCCCTGGCGTGCGATCGGCGATTGCGCGGCGAGGCTGCGACACGGCCTGTTTGAGCTTTACGGATGGTACGAGGCGAACGCGGGTCTTGCGGCTTGCGTGTTGCGCGATGCCGACCACGATGCCCTGACGCGCGAGATCGTGGCGCTCCGCATCGACCCGTCGCTGGCACGCTGTGAAGAGGTGCTCGGCGAGGGCCTTGATGCACGCGGCCGCGCCATGCTGCATCTTGCGCTGAAATTCGCCTGCTGGCGCGCATTGGTCGGCGAGAGCGGATTGTCGTTGCGCGAAGCGGCCGATGTCATGGCGCAGGCGGTGGCTACTGCCTGACGCGGCAAGGCAGCGCTATTGCGCTGCCTTTGCTGCCGTCTTTGCCATCCGGCGCCGCAACACTGAGAAATAGCTGCCGGGACGAAAGCGCTGCAGCAGATCCATGAATTTCGCGTCGCCGCCGATCAGAACCCGCGGCGCATTCTTCTCGATGCCGGCGATGATGGTCTGCGCGGCTGCCTGCGGCGTGGTCCTGGCGAACTCGGTGTCGAACCGTTCGATCGATTCCGAGCGGCGCGCATTGTCGGTGACGCCGGCTCCCGTTCGCATGTTGCGCACGATGTTGGTCTTGATGCCGCCGGGATGCACCACCGTCAGCTTCACCGGACTGTCGGCCAGCGCCAGCTCGTGGCGCAGCGCCTCGGAAAAGCCGCGCACGGCGAATTTCGCCGCGCAGTAGGCGGTTTGTCCCGGCGGGGCGATGATGCCGAAGATGGAGGAGATGTTGACGATGTGCGCGGCCTTGCGCTGCGCCAGATGCGGCAGGAAGGCGCGGCTGCCGTGCACCACGCCCCAGAAATTGATGTTCATCAGCCACTCGAACTGCGCCTGGTCGATCTCGTGGAAGTGGCCGAGCAACGCCACGCCCGCATTGTTGATGACGATGTTGAGGGAGGGATGGGCGGCGACGGCGGCGCGGGCAAATTCGCCGATCTCGGTGGGCGCGGCGACATCGACGCGATGCGTCGTCACCTTGCGCCCGCTTTTTCCCAGTTCGGCGGCGACGGCCGCAAGGCCGGCTTCGTCGCGATCGGCGAGCGCGAGGTCGCAGCCGCGCGCGGCGAGCTCGACGGCCAGCGCGCGACCGATGCCGCTGGCGGCTCCCGTAATTGCAGCGGCGCTTCCCTGGATTGCAGTCATCTGGCGTCAGCTCCCTCGCAAGGCAAATTCGCGCCGCACCCTATCTGGACCGGCGGCTTTGGCAACCGCACCGGCGCCGGCGCGGCTTCCACGATTTCCCGCGCCGTGATATTTGCCGCGTATGACCTGGTCCTTTCTGCTGACCTCGCTGATCGTGGTCGCTTCCCCCGGAACCGGCGTGCTCTATACGCTGGCGGTGGCGCTGGCTCAGGGCTCGCGTGCGTCGGTGGCGGCTGCGTTCGGCTGCACGCTCGGCATCGTGCCGCAGATGATCGGGGCCATGCTCGGGCTTGCCGCCATCCTGCACACCAGCGCGCTCGCCTTTGCGGCGCTGAAATGGTGTGGCGTCGGCTATCTGCTCTACATGGCCTGGCAGGCGCTGCGCGAGACAGGGACGTTGGCGATTTCGGCTGCGCCCACGGCGAAGTCGGGGCGCAAGGTGATCGTCACCGCCGTCCTGATCAACATCCTGAACCCGAAACTGTCGATCTTCTTCTACGCGTTCCTGCCGCAGTTCATCGCTGTCGACGAACCGCATCCGCTGGCGCGCCTGCTGGAGCTGTCGTCCGTGTTCATGTTGATGACGTTCGTGGTGTTCGCGGCCTATGGCCTGTTCGCCGCCGCCGTTCGCGACCGCGTCATCTCGCGGCCGAAGGTGTTGGCGTGGCTGAGGCGGAGTTTCGCCGCGGGCTTTGCTGCGCTCGGCGCCAGACTGGCGTTCGCCGAGCGTTAGGCACTTCGTTTCCGGAGCTCATGGAAGACTCTCGCAGCGGCGTCATCGCGTCGTCAGACAGCGCGATGAAGGAAAATTTCAAAAAAGGTGGCTCAAAACGCATAACAGCTGTGGATAACGCCATGATGGCGTCGTGACAGCTGGCGGCAGCAGCCCGCGAATCTGTTGGAAATGGTCGCGAGGATGTTGCGAGGTTGGCCCTCCGCCACAATGCATGCCTCGGAGTCGCGTTCAATCCATTAAACCCTTGAGAGGATACTATGGCTAAGAAAGCGAAGAAGGCCAAGAAGGCGAAAAAGGCGAAGAAGGCCAAGAAGGGTAAGAAGTAACTATTCAGCCCGGGTGGAGCGCCGCGCGCTCCGCCCGGGCGCCCAACCGGGAACTTGTCGAGTCGACTTCGAAAATGGCGGGCACTGGCCCGCCTTTTGATTTTTGCAGCCCGCATTCTGAGAGCGTGGCGCGACGCAACAGGGTTAATCCGGCCCTTACGGGCATGGTCCTGCCTGATGCATCGATCAAGGCCGCCCGGCGCATTCATCAAAATAAAACCACGGTGCCGATTGTGCGGCTGAGGTGACACTCCGTTAAGCGAACCGGCTGCACTTTATCCGCAAAACAACGGGGATTGTCTCGGCAAGCCCAATGCTGCTGCTCGATTGCCTAGGGGAGACGGGACAATTGCCGTCCCGAATTTTACGATGCTGAGCGTTCCGACGCTTTGGACCGTACTGGTCATCAATTTCCTGGCGCTGGGCCTGATCTGGGCCTACGTGCAGCGGACCTATCCCTCATTCGAAGCCGCGCGCTACTGGACCGGCTCGGCTTTCATGTGCGCTACCGCCGCTGCGGTCGCGACGCTACGCGGCGTCTACGAGGAATCACTGCTGCCACTGCTCGCCGGCGGCAGCATCATGGTGCTCGCCACCTGCCTTGCCGCCATGGGCATCCGGTGCTTCTACGAAAAGGAGATCGACTGGCAACGCACGGCCCTGATCACGATCGGCGCCTTTGTCGGCATGTCCTTCTTCATCTATGTCTATGACAGCGCGCCGGCGCGGCTCACGATCTTCATTGTGGCCCAGGCGCTGCCGCTGGTGCTGTCGCTGAAGATGCTGCTGTCGCCGCCCGACGGCCGCAAGAATGCCGGCGCACAGCTTGCCGGCATCGTCGTCGTTCTCATTGTCACCATCTATTCGCTGCGGCTGATGGCCGGTCTTTCCGGCGCCGCCGGCGGCTTTTCCTTCACCCATTACAACCAGCTTCAGTCCGTGCTGACGCTGGTGCTGGTGTTCCTGTCGATGGCCGTGAATTTCGGCTTCCTGCTGATGGCAATCGACCGCCTGCGCAGTGAGGTTGCCGAACTCGCGCTGATGGACGATCTGACCGGGGTCGCCAATCGCCGGCATGTTCTGCAACGGCTCACCGACGAGTGCGCCCGTTCCGAGCGCTCGGCCGATCCGTTCACGCTGCTGGTGATCGACCTCGACGGCTTCAAGGGCATCAATGACAACCATGGCCATGCCGCGGGCGATGCCTGCCTGCAGCATTTCACCCTGATGGCGCAGACGCGGCTGCGACCCGGCGACATGCTGGCGCGCACCGGCGGCGACGAGTTCTGCGTCGTGCTGCCGTCCTCGACCTTGCGCGAGGGCAAAATGATTGCGCGCCGCGTGCTCGACGTCTGCCGCGCCGACGCCGAGCAATGCATGGGCCGTGACATTCCGATCTCAGTCTCGATTGGGGTCGCGCAGTGGACGCCCGATATGGGTGCCTTTCCGGACCGGCTGATCGCGGCCGCCGATCACGCCCTCTACGCTGCCAAGCGCGACGGTCGCAACCGCTTTGCCGCCTATGTCCCGTCGCCGCCGCTGGCCCCGGGCATCGAGCGCGATCGGCTCGTCGAGACCATGCGCAAGCACGCCTGAAGCATGATCCGGAAAAGTGTGAAGCGGTTTTCCGAAAAGATCATGCGCAGCTAAAACGATCCAGTCCGAAGCGAGCGCGTCGGACCGAAAACTGTGCTAGCAAGGCCGGCCACTGGAATTCGATCTCATGAAATGGCGCCTGCCGACGCTGGCCTTCCTCGCCATCGTCTTCTCCTTTCCCGCCGCCGCCCAGTCCGACCTCGCCACGCTCGCGCGCGCTTCGGGCACGCCGGACATTCCCGGGCTGAAGATCGTCTGGCTCGCACCCTGGGGCGACGTTGCCAGGGCGCATCCCTGGAAGAACATCATCGTGCACCAGACCGAAGGCCCGGCCGGTTCGGCAAAGGGCGGCGCGCAGCTGCAGAACAAGAATCCGACTCGGCGCGGCGTCACCGTCTGGGTCGAGACCGACGGCACGGTGTATTGGGCGGTGGCGGAGGATCTGGTGCCGACCCATGGCGACGGCGCCAACCGCAACGACAACAAATATATCGACAACGGCGCGACCTTCCGCCGGGTGATCGGCAACAATTCCATCGGCGTCGAGTTCGCCGGCAATTTTCCCGATGTCACGCGCGGGCCGACGGAGACGCAAATCGCCGCATGGCGCGTACTCGTGAAGCTGCTGCGGGCGCGCTATGACATTCCGCTTTCGCGAGTCTATGCGCACAACTGGATCGACTACAAGGATTCGCGCTATTGCGAAGGCTGTGAGCTCGCGAAGCTGGCGAGGGAGTGGGGGGAATGACGTCGATGTCGCAATCCATGGCCTCGGCGCTCCCGTTGCGCAGCAGGACCCTCGGCGCCTTGCCGGCGATCGCATTGTTGCTCTGTGCGTCTCTTCTGGTTGCGCTTGAAGTGCCGAGCAAGCCCTTCCTCGACAAAAACAGTTTCTATCTCTCCTCCGCCGGCTTCCGCGTCCAGGTCGCCAACGATGCGGCCGGCAGGAAGGCGTTGCGCGCTCTGCCGCCGCACCGCTTCGTGATCCACCGCTACGGCAACAACGAGGTGCGCTACCTCTATGCCGAGCCGAACCATTGCGTCTGCATCTTCATCGGCAACGAAGATGCCTATCGCAGCTACCGCGACATGCTGGCCCGGCCGATCGACCAGCCCGACAATGTCGCGCCCGACTACAAGACGCAGGCCAGCGCGCTGCTCTACGGCGATCCCTACGATTTCAATTCGGTCGATGAGCCGAATACGCTCGCCGAATATCTGCGCGATTATTACTGACGGCGTTCGCGAAACGGCTGCGTCCGGCACCGGCGGCCTGAACCACCGGCGCCGGACGGCCATCGAGAGCCACCGCTCTCGACTTTCCCGCCCCGCCGGGCCTCCCCACGCTCAGGCGAATGCCTTGGGAAGGTCCGCCGAGGGCTTGGTGACGATCTGGTGCGCGTCGCGCCAGATCACCTCGCGCTGGCGCGAAGTCGTGATCGTGCGTACCGGCAGTCCTCCCTCCTCGAGCAGCCACGCGCAGTAGCGAGCGCGACTGACGGCCTCGCGGGCTTGAGGATCGAACCAGCAAATGCCCCAGATCGAATCGCGCCGCTTGAAGTGCCGCGCGATGCGCCCGGGAATCGGCAGGTGCTCTCCGAACCAGGTGAACTGTTCCGCGAGTTCCTGACGAATCCAGTCGGGACAGCCGTTCTGGTAGACATACCAGGACGCACGAAAGAACCCGCTCTCCACGCGGCTGCGCGGATGGATGAGCGGTGTAACGAACCGCAAATACATGACGACACGGCGCGCCGCCGTGTTGCGTCACGCCCCTCGTAGCCGAATAGGATGAACGGAAGAACGGCCGCGATGCGGCGTTCAGCTCATGACCGCTTGCCGGTCACCGATGGGTGGCGGCGGTCAAAACATGTCGATCTCAACTTCATGCCGCCTCCCTCGAAAAGCGTTGAACGAAAGCGCGGGACTTCGCGCGGGGCCGCAGCACATACACCGGCAAGCGTTCGACGGCAAGCGGGATCGGCTGCAAATCACCGTCTTGAAAAAACAAAAGGCCGGCGTTGCCGCCGGCCTTCGTTTCGATCCGCCATTTTATCTATTCGCGCATGATCTTATCATGCCTTCGCGCTCAGTGCGCGGCTTCGAGTTCCGCTTCCTGCTTCGCGATGGTGCCCTTGACCGCGGACTGCACCTTCTCGAAGGCGCGAACCTCGATCTGACGCACGCGCTCGCGAGAGACGCCGAACTCGGCCGCGAGGTCTTCCAGCGTCATCGGCTCTTCCGCCAGCCGCCGCGCCTCGAAGATGCGGCGTTCGCGCGGGTTAAGCACGTTGATGGCGCCGGAAAGCGCCTGGCGGCGGTGATCGAACTCCTCGCTCTCCGCCATCATCGCTTCGGCGTTGGGCGAGTTGTCGACCAGCCAGTCCTGCCATTCGCCGGCTTCGCCGTCGTCGCGGATCGGCGCGTTGAGCGAGGCATCGCCGCCGAGACGGCGGTTCATGTCGACAACGTCCTGATCCGTCACGCCGAGGCGCTTGGCAATCAGCTTCACCTGGTCGGGGTGCAGATCGCCCTCGTCCAGCGCGTTGATCTTGCTCTTCGCCTTGCGCAGGTTGAAGAACAGCTTCTTCTGGTTCGCGGTGGTGCCCATCTTCACGAGCGACCAGGAACGCAGGATGTACTCTTGAATCGACGCCTTGATCCACCACATGGCGTAGGTGGCGAGACGAAACCCCTTGTCCGGCTCGAACCGCTTCACCGCCTGCATCAGGCCGACATTGCCTTCCGAGACGACCTCGGAGATCGGCAGACCGTAGCCGCGATAGCCCATGGCGATCTTGGCCACGAGCCTGAGATGGCTGGTGACGAGTTGATGTGCCGCGTCGCGATCGTCATGCTCGCGCCAACGCTTGGCGAGCATGTATTCCTGCTGGGGTTCCAGCATGGGAAACTTGCGGATCTCGGCGAGGTACCGGGAAAGGCCGGATTCTCCATTGAGAACCGGCAACGTAGCTGTACGGGCCATTCAGCGCCCTCCAGATGTTCAGGCCCCCGATAGCGGCGGGCCAGGCAGGCGGCCGCTTTGTCAAAGCCGGCAGGCCCGCGATGTTCCGCGCTGGATATTCAGCGCAGGTGCAACATACACCAAACCGGGGCGGATAGGGAAGGAATACTGACGTCACGAGCCCGTGTGGCCAGTTTAATCTTTTGTAATGATTGACGTTTTCTGACCCCTCTGCGTCATAGCGCCGCTTGCAGCGTTTTCTCCAATAGGAGCAAATCCTCCGGCAAGGCCGATTCCCAGTGCAGAATTTCTCTGCTTCTCGGGTGCTCAAGTACCAGGAGATAGGCGTGCAGGGCCTGCCGTCCCAGCGCTGCCAGCGCCGCCTGTCCCTCGGGGCCGAGCTGGCCGGCCTTGGTCTTGAAGTGGGGGCCGTAGACCGAATCGCCCAGCAGGGGATGGCCGATATGGGCCAGGTGCACTCTTATCTGGTGGGTGCGGCCGGTCTCGAGCTGGCAGGCCAGCAGCGAGGCGACGGGCTTGCCGTCGCGGCCATTGAAGACTTCGCGGATCTCCCAATGGGTGATCGCCTCGCGGCCGCCTTCGCGCACCGCCATCTTCTCCCTTGCGTGAGGATGCCGGTCGATCGGCGCATCGATGGTGCCGCGCTGGCGGTTCGGCACGCCCCAGACAAAGGCGAGATAGCCGCGGCGCATTTCGCCGGTGCGGCCGTGGTCGGCGAATTGCGCTGATAGCGAGGCATGCGCGGCGTCGTTCTTGGCGACCACCATCAGCCCGGTGGTGTCCTTATCGAGCCGGTGCACGATGCCGGGCCGCTTCACCCCGCCGATGCCGGAAAGGCTGTCGCCGCAATGGGCGATCAGTGCGTTGACCAGCGTGCCGGTCGCGTGCCCCGCCGCGGGATGCACGACGAGGCCCTTCGGCTTGTCGATGACGATGATGTCGTCGTCCTCGAACACGATATCGAGCGGGATATTTTCAGCTTCCGGCTCAGCCGGCGCGACCGCCGGCACGTCGATTGTGATCGTATCGCCCGTAGCGACATGATAAGCGGGGTCGCGGACGACGGCGCCTTTCACGGCCACGGCACCGGCCAGGATCAGCGCCTTCAGCCGCGAGCGCGAGAGGCTCTCGCAAGCCACGGCCAGCACGCGGTCGAGCCGGGGCGAGCCTTCGTCGCCCTTAACCCTGACCTCAAGTCTCTCGCCGCGATCCGAAGAAATCTGCAAAGACCAACCTTATGACCGAAGCCGCCATTCCCGAACCGACCCCCGAGCAGGCCGCGCTGTTTGCGCGGGTGCGGCGGATGATGCTGATTGCCGGCGCCACCACGGGCGTTGCGATCGCGGCCGTGCTGTTCGCCGTCGGTTACCGCCTTTACCGCAGCGAGCCCGCCGTGACCACCGCTGCTGCGGACGTCACCGCCACCCTGCCCAAGGGCTCCAAAATCGTCTCTACCGCGGTCGCCGGCGACCGCCTGGTGCTGACCCTCGACATCGGCGGCGCCACCGAAATCCGCACTTTCGACGCGCGGACGCTGAAACCGGCTGGAACGCTGAGATTCGTGCGCGAACCCTGAGATTTCGCGGGACGGGCGGCGGCGCGGCCACATGCTGACTCAATCCGCCTTGCGGGCGGCCCATTTCGCGGCTATTCCCTCTTTCGCACGCTCCCTTCGTCTAGCGGTTAGGACGCGGCCCTCTCAAGGCTGAAACAGGGGTTCGATTCCCCTAGGGAGCGCCAGAAAAATCAATGACTTAGATTTGAGTTAGAGAAGTCGTCGAATATCCGTCGAATAAGCGTCGGCGAACGTTGGCGAACTCCGCCGCGCTAATCAATAGGCCTAGGACGTGGAGCGCCGAGCCACTCCTGAGCGAAGTGAATTGGACAGCGACGAGGGCGGAGAGTTGACATCGTCGGCCGAGCGTTCCTATGCGCTTTCGGTGCTGACCTGAGCTCGCGCTTGAGTAGCCGATGGATACTCTGCCAATCTTGTCTTGACTGGACCGAGCGTCGCTACTCCGTCAAATCGAAGCTTTGCCAAGGCTAACAGCTTGAACGAAGCGGGCTGGTTTCGCGTCAACCTACCGATTGCACCGCTCGGTCGTGATTGAGTTCACGCGTTCTCGAAATATTGTCGGCTTCCTACCCGAGGATAGTTGCTTGGTGTCCGCTGCATATCGTGGGTTCGACACAGCGGTATCCGGGAAAACGTGACTTCCATCGCCGCCGTCGAAGAACGAAGTCCGCCCGGCGAAATGTCGTCCAACGCACAGCGCGTCTCCACTGGAGCGGCCAGCACGGTCTGATCGTGTCCTGAGAACCGCGCGCCGTCTACTCGAAGCGCGCGTTCCGCTGCTTGTCCTCGGCAGCTTCCCTCACCCGGGCCTCCTCGATCTGAGACCTCAGGCGATCCAGCACGTCCTTTCTTGCCGCTTTTAAGTCGGCGTTGTCACAAACATCAAGTTGCTCCAGAAGCCTAGCGCGGCCTTCCATCTCCGTTGCCCAGGAACCGCCCCAGCTATTGGGGTACAGCCGCCTGACGAAAACGGAAAGCATGGCTGTCGGGTCTGGTGCGCCTTGCAACAGCAGGGGAGCAAGCGCCGTCCAGTGGAAAGGAGCGCCGTTGTTATCCTTCTTGAAGAGCGATCCGGCCGTGGCCGCGATTAAATAGCGGCTCTCCGGATCAGTGTTGCACCAGGCAATCAGAGTGGGCGGCGCCACGCCGTCGAGCGGACTTGCCCGCCGCCGTGTGAGCGTTTCGACGAAGCGAACGCCGATCTTTACCGATGCTTCGTCGCCGGTAAACATCTCGTCGAGCGCAGCGGTGGCCTGAACGGCAAACAAGCCCTTGACCAAGTCGTCATAGTCATGAGCGTTCAGCTTGTAATCGACGGACGCCTCCTTGAGCATGCGAACGAGCCTTCGAGCAACCCGTTCGCCGTCGACGCCAACAAGGCAAACCTGAGCGAGCGAGCCGAGTTCGTGGTCCTCGCGCTGGATTTGGCGCTTTGAAGTGCCAAGTTCGAAAGCGGCTAGCACGCTGCGGCCGGCCTCAAACGTTTCAGGCAGGGGCGCGCGTTTCTGCACTTTGTCAGAGACAAGGCGCATCGAAACCATATGCAGTGCTGAATCGATGCCACCTTTTGCGCAGATGGCCATGACCAGATCGCGGAATGCTGGGCCCGAAATGGGGTCGGAGGCCCGGCCCCACGCAAGATGCGAATATCGTTCGATTGGCGAGTGGCCGAGCTCCAGGGAACGATGAATGCGCGCAAGTCCCTTATCGTCAATGAGTACCGACGCTTGCAAATAGGGAAACCAAGTAATGAGGGCCGGATTGGTCACCGCATCATCCAGCATTGCATCAACTTCGGCAGGATTGGCCGTCTGCAAGCCGCTCAGGAACCCGCCCATGATGACCGGATTGCTGTCCGGATTGGTCGCAAGCTGGCCCACGAGCGCATTCCAGACGGTGCGGGGTTGCTGGCCACCTTGCGCAAGCGCTGCGCCGAAGGGAAAGAGGCGACCGCCGCCGCTGCTGAGCAGTTCGGGCAGCATCTCCTGAAAAGAGTCAGTGTCGGCAGCCATATCCTTGCCAAGCTGCTCAATCGCCGCGGCCGTTCGCTTTTCGGCGGCCTCGAAATCGTAGGTATCGAGGTCCTCTGCGTCGTCCATTTCGTCGTAACCGAGACCGCCGCTCTTGGCCTCCAGCACGATGCCGCGCACTTTGGCAACGAGATCCTTGGGGCGCAGAAACTCCTCAACCGCGCTGAGCTTCGCAAGGGAGTCGGGCGACAGGATCTTCGCCTCGTAGGCTCGTGTTTGACGGGCAGCGATCCAGCCGTCCCGCCAGAAGCCGTTGCCCGCGAAAACGCGAGCCATCCTATCGAGCTCCTCGCTGAGTTGCGTGTTGGCCCATAACCCGCGAAACCCGCCTGCAACGGCCTTCTTTACCTGCTCTGCGACAGGCGAACTGGTAACGGCGATCGCTTCCGAGAGCTTCAGGGTGGATCCAAACCAATCGACGACATCTGCATCGGTCTTTGGGTAGTAGCCGTGGTCGCGCGACCGTGCGCCAAATTCAAAAAGATAACTCGACGTAAAATGATCTGTCTCGAACATTGCCTCAATAGCTTGCGCCCCGAGACATTGCTGCTTTGGCTCCGGCGAGCGCAGAAGCTTCTCGACCAGAGCCAAACGTTGCTGGACGGAGGCGTGAGTGCCAGAGAGATAGATGTGACAAAACGATACGATGACCCTGCCTGCCTCGTCATCCACATTGCGATCGGTTTCGACTGCATGGAAGCGAAGTAGAAGTGCGGTGGCGCGATCAAAAAATTCCGGATTGAAGGCAAGCAAGCGGATCAGGCTGATGAAATGCTTGGAACGCTCTAGCGTTGAATCATCCGCCTGTGCGGTTGCGCGTTCAAGGGCCGCGAGTACAGCCTCCGGTATCACGGGCGCGACATTGTGGAAGATAGCGTTGCCGAGGTCGGAAAGGTTCAGAACATCGTGCAGAAGACCTCCTGGCGCAAGCCAGGCTGCCACGAGAGCACGCGCCTCCTTGCTCGTGTCGAGATAACCGAGCCGCCGGGAAAAGGAGCGCAGCAACCGGTCGGACTTGCCGTTGATGATGGCATTATCGATCCTTTGAAGTGGGATATTCTGCAGCGCCATCGGCGCCAGCCGATTGGCGATGGCATGCGGCAGCACGGCCCGCCACACGCCCCGTTGTTGGAGGAGATCCCGGCGACGCAACTCAGCGACACCCATATACATCTGGTCGGCCGTCTTGCCGATGAGCCCGCCCAGGATCGGCAACTCTGCGTTCTCGCCTTCCAGGTCATGGCCTTGAAAGGAATAGACCAGCGAGCATGCTTGGGCGATGAGAAGCAGGGATTCATCTGACTGGTGACGCTGCTGAATCAGCCGGATCAATAGATTCGCATCACTCAGCCCGGCTATCGTCTCGTCTTTTTCGACGGTACTGGCCAGCGCGATGGCGATTCGTGCGTTGCCGCCGGAAAATTCTGCGATCGTTTGGCGGTCGACCTGCGACAGTTGGGGAAAGCGGCGGGCTACAAGCTTTTCGATAAGTTCATCGGACGAGGCCTCCAGCGAGAAAACATCGGTCCCTTCGGGCTGATCCTCGCGAATATCGTATTCGACCGTGATGACGCTGAGCGTGCTGCCGGAAACGCGGACGATCTCGGACAGCTTCCGGTGCAGATCGGCCGGGCAGTTGTCGATAACGAGAATCATCCGCCGGTTTTCGGCCAGCAGGTCGGCCGCAAGCCCCGGCGGTTGCGGGTCAGGCGTATCGGCAACGTCGGTGTAGGCGGCGAGCGCCGGATTGAGTGCATTCGTTCCAATCTTCTCGTCGAACAACGCTTCCAGCAGTCGGGTCTTGCCAACGCCGGATAGGCCAACGAGGCGAACGACCTGGCCGGGGGTTCGAAGAGCGTTGCGAATGCGATTGATGCCATCAATGGCCGAGAACCCGTCGCCTTCGTCCTGGGCTCCGGTTCTTATCCTTGCCGCATCGTCTGCGAGATAATCCGGGTTGTTGGCATCCGGCGCGTGGGACCAGGCACCATAAGGGTGCCATCCCGGAATGGCCTTTCCGATCTTCTTGCGAACCCATGGGATGATGCCCGCGTGATCGCGCACCCATGTGGCGACACGCCCCCGGTCCAGAAAGTCCAAAGTGAGCTTGCCCGCATGCGGTACGCCCTGCATCGCGTCGGCCATCGCCTCGCGCCGGTCCTTCAAGGCTATGTCCGTGGTCGAACCGTCGGCGCTCACCATGACGTAGGCACCGGATTCTTCGGCCAGCGCGGCGATGGACGACCGTATCACGCCCTTAGGCCTCATCTCCTCGATGACGGCACCCCTCGGCATATTGGACTTCTTGACCTGGAATCCCGCCGACGGTTTTGGGATAAACCCGTCGATGACGGTGGTAGCAGGAAGCGCCACGCGAACATCAAGCCCACCATCCTTGGCGTTCTGATCGCCGCCCCAGGTGACCGCAGAGACAGAAAGGCCCCGGCGGCGCATTTCGGCCTCGCACAGCATACCGATGAGCCCGCGCAAGTCCTCGTCGCTTAGTTCTGCAATGTGGTCGCCTGTGATCTCGAACATGCCATCAAGGAATCAATGCTGCTCAGCCTAAAGCATATAGGAAATCATGGCCTTTGGAGTGCTGTCGTTAGGATAGGCCTTGGTCCGTCTTTGCCGGCCTTTTCGAGGGGCGTGGCACGCACAATACCCGCGCGCCTATAATTCCAACGGCGCGGAACGCGACGTTGTTCAGTGCGTAGTGTCTAACCGACTAGGCCGACTAAAGATGCCCCCTCTAGAGTCGGAAACACAACTCACCGATATGGCTTGAGCGCAGTAAGGGAGTGACCAAATGTCATCCATCGATCGATACATAGTTGAACGGAACACTACCCAGGTTCGCACAGCCTTCGCTGGCATTGTGAAGCTCGCCAAGGAAAAGGGTATCACACGCGTTACCCTGATCGTACCGAAGAAAGGAGGCTGGGAGCATAGCATCGTCGGTGAATTTCTCGGCGCACGCGTAGCCAAGGCGCTTGCGAAGGGGCAGTCATTCACCCTCGTCGAAGGCGTTACGATGGTATTGGAGAGCCCCCAGACGTTTCGGACCACTGCTGGCCAGGGGCTGCTTGTCGGCGTCCATATCTCTACAAAGGAAATGGCTAAGTTGGACGATGCGTGGGGCGCTCAAGCCATACTCTTTCTGCCTTGGTCGGACATCGAATCTCAGTAAGCGCGCATTTTACTGCACAGGCTGCGCGCGCGGCTGGCCGCGGCGTCGCGTGACGCCGGGCCCCAGCGGGATCATCGGAACGGCTTGATTGATCCTGGGCGTTCGACCGTCAGCCGCTGTCGTTGTCAGCTGGCAGGTTTTTTTGAGCGGTGCAGTTGAACGGCAGCAGATCTTCGATATCGGCGTCTGGCTCGCGCTGGGGCAATTCGGTGAGCGCGTGACGCAGCCATGCATAGGGATCGACGCCACATGCCCGGCATGTCAGCACCAAACTGTAGATCACGGCGCTTGCCTTGGCGCCGGCAACGGTGTCGCTGAACAGCCAACTTTTTCGTCCGGTGCAAAACGGCCTGATGTCGCGCTCCAGAACATTGTTATCGATCGGGGCGAGACCGTCACTGGTGTAACGGGTCAGATAATCCCATTGGTTGCGCGCATAGGCGATCGCCTTGCCGGTCAAGCTTTCGGGTAGGACCTTCGGCGCCTGGTCGTCGAGCCAGGTCCGGAAGGCGGCCAATACCGGCAGGCTATGCTGCTGGCGCAGCCGCAAGGTGTATGCGGCGCGCGTTTCGCCGTCGGGCGGCGTCTGGCGGCCACCCTCTCGACCTCATCCAACGCCTCGAAGAACTTGAGCGCCTGCAATGGCGGACCGCCAGGCTTTGTCCTGGCGTTGAGCGCATCGTTAAATTTCCTGCGCGCATGCGCCATACAGCCGAGATGGGTCGCGCCTGTCAGCGTGCGCCAGGCGTCATAGCCGTCGCTCATCAACAAGCCGCGATAGCCGGCCAGGAAGGCCTGAGGATGTTCCTGGCCGCGACCGGGCTGGTAATCGAACAGCACGACCGGCTGCGCGCAGTCCTGGCCGCTGCGATAGGCCCACATGAAGGATTTGGCCTGCGCATCACGGCCGTCCTCTTTAAGAACCTGGACCCAGGTTTCGTCGCCGTGGACCAGGGGCTGCGACCTGAGCTTTTGCTGTAGCGCGTCATAGACCCGATGCAGATGCAACTCGCTCGCCCGGATCACCCAGTTGCCCAGCGTCCCGCGGCTGATGCTGACGTCGGCGCGCCCCAGCGCGTCCGCCACACGGTACAGCGGCGTGCCGTCGACGTATTTGTTGGCGAGCACCAGCGCCAGCGTCGATGGCGTGGCGACGCTACCCGGCAGCGGCTGCGCCGGCATCGGCGCGGTCACAATCGGGGTGTTCAGCGCGGTGCGCTCACAGTGACGGCAGGCATATTTGAACCGCACATGTTGCAGCACCGACACCTTCACCTCGACGTGCAACTGCTCGGTGACGGTCTCGCCCATCCGATGCATCCGATTATGGCAGCACGGACAGTCCTTTTGATCCTCACCCAGATCATGTTCGACGCGTTGGCGCGGCAGATCGTCAGGCAGCGGCTTGCGGCCGGTGTCTTCGGCGCCGGCTTTGGAGCCTCCGGCAATCCCGTGTCCGGCACGGCGACCGCCTCGACATCGTCGTCGTCCCGGCTTTCAGCGGCGGCCTGCTCGGCTTCGTTAAAGATGCGCTCCTTGAGCTTTTCGCTCTTCGGCGCATACCGGTGCAGGCGCTCCAGGCGCAACTGCTCCTCAAGATGCAGCACGCGTTGTGCGAGTTTCTCGTTTTCGGCCTTCAGCGCCGCGATCAAGGCTTCCAGCTCGTGCGTCGTGGGCTTGCGACTCATCGTAGTCTTGAATCGAAGTCATGCCGCCGCGTCAACCGGGCTCCCATGTCTTCGTCATGTCTTCGGCGGCGTCATCTGAGAACGGCCATGCCGAAGCCGGATGACGCCGCCCGCATCGAACACGCTCAGCCCACGCTCTGATATTGCCGCACCGGATGACGACGCACCGCCGCGATGTTGATGCCGTCAAGCAGCCAGTGCAGCTCCTCCGTCGTCAGCGTCAGCACCGCCTCCTGACTTCGGGGCCAGTGGAATCTGTCGGCCTCCAGCCGCTTCAGCAGCATCCAAAATCCTGACCGATCATAAATCAGCAGCTTGATCCGGTCGCGGCGACGATTGCAGAACGCGAACACCGCGCGCTGGAACGGATCCAGCCCCATCGACTGCTCGACCACGATCGCCAGGCTGTTGATGCCTGCCCGGAAGTCAATCGGTTCGCGGTGAAGGTAGACCCGAAGATCAGACGCCAGTCGGAACATCGCAACGACCCAGCGCTTCAATCACCGCCGACAGCAACTGCGCGTCGCCGCCTTCCAGCGAAAGCGTCACGCCGTTGGGCATCGATGCCGTCAGCCGCCCTGCATAGGATCGCTCCGTCGCGCAAACCGCGATAGCGCCAGCAGATCCAGTTGGCGACGGCGCGCGAACCGGAATAAAGGCTGGCGCAATCGGCGCCCGCGCCTCCGGCTGGCCATCCCCGTTCTGAAGTTGTCGCTTGGCCACCCACTTGCGCAGCAGGTTCGCGTTCACGCCGTGTTGCAACGCCAGCCCCGCCAGCGACACGCCAGGCTGCAGACAGGCCGCGACCAGCCGCTGTTTGCTGGCCGGATCATAGCGACGCCGGCCATTGCCCAACACGCCGACCGTCTCAAGTCTCGAAGGTTCTTCTGGAGTGATCATCGATGGTGTCCACCTCGCTCATGGTGGACACCTCATCCCATCCCCGCGCTCAACTGCATAGGTGCGTAGAAAGGAGCGCTTACGAATCTCAGGAGTGGAAAGCGACGTGGCATCCGAAAACCTTCGGCCAGAAAGGGTCTGAAGTTCCGGCAAGCACGCTTTCGCAGCCCGTTCAAGAAGCACTTGTCCGCTTAACGGAATCCATCAACCTGGGTACAGGCTTCACCCATCCTCTAGATAAAAAACACGCGGAACGAACATTCGATAAGCTTCGTTCCGACGGTCACTCATTTGATCCGACCGAGGTGCGACGGTGGGCACAACGTAACAACTGGAGCTCTAGCGCCGCGGCCGATTTGGAAGCGGTTGCGCGAAGAAGAGCAAACTAAAAAGTGAACATTCAACACTGACGAATGGTGACTAGAGAGAGAGGCGATCCATCTGCATGTGGCGTTCCGCCTCGTCCAGCAGCCAATCGATGTGCGCGTCGCCTTCGTCGAGGTCGATGTCATTTGCCTTCGCGCACTCGTAGCCAAGAATGTTTCGCGCTTTCTGCTTGGAACTCCCCATTTCTGTCAACTCCTTCACCTCCCGGACGATGTCGTAGGCATTCGTCCGGTGTTCGAAATAGTCTTCGATAGCATCAATGAGCGACCGGTTGCCGAGCGCAAGCATGATTGCGTCTTCCCAATCCACCTCGTGAGGCATATGTGGCGTCGCCACACCGACAAGAAGCCGCACGTTGTCGATCGTAAGGTTGTTTTCAGTTAATCCAGGTGTGCGTCGCTTGACTTCGGCGATGATATTTCTGCAGTCTTGGCAGACAAGCTTGTTGGTGTGAGAGCCGATGACGATCTGGCTCGTCGCGCGAGTTCTGCGGCGCCGAAGGCTATCGCTATCTTCTTCTGGTTCGAATTCGCAGACGCGATGAATGTGAGCCGTCCATAGTCCTCGATTTGATTTCCGGCAAATTTCGCGTTTCGATCGATCGCAGCACGGACAAAACCAGTCGTTGCCCGCCATAACCCAGGGTTTGTGCTCCTGGTTCTTACGATCGATATCGGCGAACTCCGCATCAGTCGGGGTCTCACCGCGCGGCTTGCGCTTCGGTTTGGGTGAATTACCTGCGCTGTCATTTGACGTTGAACGCGCTTCGATCGCGTTCGCCAGACCAAAGAGGCGCCTGTCGGGTGAGGCACGCAGAAAAAGATCGTAGATGATGTCACGATCCTGCATGTATGAGATAAGCCGTTCGCCGGCAGCCACCTGCCGGCGATGGCGGCCCGAAGCGATTCGTTGTGCCATGCGTCTTGTGAAATCGAGCCGATCTGCAACATCGTCTTTGGCGAGAAGCCATGCGGCCTTGGCCTTGTTGAGATCGATCTCGTGGAGTCGATTTGGAGCGACGCCAATGAATGATGCGATCTCGGCCGGCGTAAAGGTAAAGTCGCTGTCAATCTCTTTCGCCAGTTCCAGCTTGGCGCGGCCCTCGGCTAGATTGCAATCGATGCAGATCAGCGTCTGTTCGAAACGTTCGACAAGGAGCATAAGCGCATTCTCAGCTCGACCAACCTGGATGACGCTCTCCCGATCCTCACTACGATGCCTGTACTCCCTGAGGATTCGTTTGGCGCGATCGACGAGATGGTCGTGGTGGTACTCGAGACGACAAAGCAGGACACCGCCGCTGCTCACACGTGCAATATCTGCCTTTCCGCGTTGGCAGCATGGACAATTCCAATGTTCCCGTGTGGACGCCCAGCCACGATTGAGATCCAGCCTAGTTGCTGAGGATTGTGCCAGGAGAGCCTTTGTTTGAGTGCTCCAACGTCCGTCACGGAACGGCGCAAATATCCCCAGCTCTTCATCCGCCAATCGCGTGATATCCGGGATCGCGAGTGTGACAGTGTAGCCGCCGTCTTTCTCTGATGAGTCCATCGTCCTAACGCTTTATCCTAAATCTGTACCGGCAACTTCACCTTCGGTCGCCGCTGACCTGCTGACATCGCGAGGTTTCGGTGCCGTGCAATAATCCGAAGCGTGGCTGCGCTGTGATGAAACAGCCGGAAAGCCTCAGCAACGGCGGTATCGACGAAGGTTGTGGTAGTCTGCGCGTCGGCCGGCAAGGTCAGTGTTCCGTCGGGCGCACCGTGCTGCCAACCGCGGGCAGCGCGGAAAGTTATGACCAACTGCCCAAAAGTTGGATAAGCATGATCCAAATGAGCGTCCGGGAACGCGAGCAACTCGCCGGAGAGGTCGCACGGGACACGGCCCCCATTATCTGCAAAGGTGGCGAAATGGCGTTTCTTCGCCGCCAGGAGATCAGCTGCCACAGCGGCACGGCAGGCGTCATAGAACTCTTGCGCGTTCGACTTCGGTTGACCCCTTACGGCCTGGATGTAACTGAAATCGGTTTCGCTGCCGTCAATCCGACGTATCCAAAAACCCGGCGTCGAGAAGCCCTCACCAGCGTTCTGACGCCGAAAAAAATAGTCTATTCCCGGCCCAATCTTCGCCGGGCCGTCGACGATGACTGCATCGTAACGCTCCAGGAGGGCGGCAAGATCATCGTGATCCAGGTAGTCTTCGACGATTTGCTCGTCTTCATGGCGCCTAAGCATGTCCTTGAAGTGATCGAGAGCGGCGGTTTGCGCCTTCCAGAATCGGCCGTTCGGAAGGGAAACAGATTTAGCCATGGTATCGGAGCCCATTATCAATGCGTGTCGTCAATGCAGAAATGGACGCGGACGGTCGTGACACCCTGCCCAATATTGCCCGAATGGCTTTAATACCGCCGAATCGTCGTCAGCCCAGGTTCTGCATTCAGGGGGATCCCCAACCTTAAGAGCCGGTAGATTTGATCATGGTATAAGCCAGCGATGATTCGAGGGAAGCGTTTCACCACAATTTTTCTAGGAATCTGGAGCCGTGCAGGTCATCGATATTCCCGAAACGGCCCTGACGGTGAAGCCGAACTACACTGAGCGGCCGGACCTTACCGTCGTTGCGGAGATCAAGGCCCATATCAAGCAAACCGGCGCGCCGCATCTTTGGCCCGGGCACACGCATACAAAGCCACCGCGAGGTGCCATCGTTCGCTATCTCGGAGAATTCGACCTACCGCCGTCCCATGCTGGCCCACGTAACAGGGAGAGATGGGCGCCCTGCCCATGCTGCAAGCCCTATACACCCTGGTATTACAAGGACGGTCGAATCGCTTGGTTCCCTGAAGAACGAGTGATTCGCAACATGGGAGGCGATTGCTTCAAGTCAATCAACGCCTCAGGGCACGCGGAAGCCGAACGGCTCTTCCGGGAGGAGGAAGCGGAGCGCAGGAACGAGGCCTATCTGTTAAGGTGCTTGCCACAGGTGTCGGAAGCGCTTGCTGCGATCGAGCAGAATGCGCCAATTATCTGCGAGATCGATCGTGTACGTTTTATTCTTTCCGATCGAATGACACGCACCATCGGTTTTGATCTCTGGGCGCATCTACGATCTGACGGAGTACTGCGTTATGAAGTGACGAGAACTGAACGACGGGTTGATCGCTCGGGCAACGAGAGTACCGCGACAGTTTACGACCTCGAGCGTTACGGGCCGCTCGCAGGATTCGAAATGCTCAAGCCGAACGTTGTGCCAATAGCGGAACGGGTCGAAAGGTTTGCTTCTAGGCTCCGGACGTTAAATTTCGGGGAAAGTTGCGCCGACGCCGTTGCGCGGATGGACCGACAGGAGCGGACGAGAGCAGCCAAGAACATTGGGACCATCCCCGACATTAATGAGTTGATCTCAGAGGCCGAAACCGTGCGACAGATGCTGTCGCCGCTCGCTCTCGGGAGCCTCAATGGGTGGAGCCGGACGCCTGGTGCTCCTGCCAAAATCTACATTTCCCTTTCGGATGACAGGACACAACTATTCCTCGGCAACACCAAAGAAGATGCGCGAGCTGTAAGGATAAACATCGCCTTTTTCAACAACATGCGGCGAATGCCGGCGATAAGCAGGCTAACGCGGCAATTTGAGTAGCACGGCGCCACGTGCGCGCGATGCGGCAATTGCACACGCTGTATGGAACGGGTAACGAAGGAGGGCGCGTCGTGGCGGGATATTTCCGAATACGGCAAATTCGAAGCCCGATCCGGCGGCATCATTCGCAAAGGAAAACGCTGCAGGGTCTTGGGCTCAACAAAATTGGCCGCATCGCGACGGTGCCCTTCAATGGCTCAATCTGGGGAATGGTTCAGAAAGTGAGGCATCTGATCGATTTTCCTGACCAACAGTTGCTCGAAGCGCACCGCTTGATACTACCGCAGCCCATTGATGAGGCGGCGGATGAAGCGCTCATGCGCCAGCTTCTCTTTAAGGGGCTGGGGCTTGAACTCGTTCGCCTGCCCGAGGGTAACGCAAAAAGCCCCGACTTCAAGATACTCAGGAATGGTGAATTACTGGGCTACTGTGAGCTTAAGTCCCCGCGCGATGATCGCGTTTTCGCGCTTCCCAACGATCTGAAGCCAGGTGAAATCCGGCAGGACGTCCGTGAAAACCCGACTGCGCATGCGCTTGCACGCGTGATTGAAAAAGCCGCCGCCCAGTTCGATGCGGTGAATCCGGATCATGCGCAGCCCAACATCCTGGTGATTGTCAGCCACGCGCGTCTCCGCGGGCCAGTCGACCTGCACCTCGCGATCGCGGGCATGCCCACTCCGGAGGGAGGCCGCGGCTTCCTGTTAGTCGACCCGAATGAGAAGGATTGCACCAAGGCTTGGGCCAAACAAAGAAAGCTGTGGCAAGACGCACGACGGATTGATCTGTTCTTCTGGATCGATGCGCACACCCGCACGGTTCGCTATATCGTCAACAATGACGGCGCCCAACGCAAGGAAGCTTGCGATCTTATGAATATTCGCAGCTAGGGTACGAAGATTGTCTCCAACTCGGTGGCAAGAGACTGGCCGCGTTCGGTTTGTGGCACTTGGCGTGACACAAGGTCGGAAGGCGCGTTCGACTCCACTCTAAATGGTGGTTCTTTAAGAGCCGTCTGCGGCCTTGCCGGGTAACAGCAGAGCGCGAACGGAGCTACGGTCAATCAACCTGGAAAATTTCTTGTAATTCTGATGATCCCGCTGCCAACGGCCGGCCACCACGGCTACAGGAACTAGCGCTCGCGCCGATACCGTCGTGATATCATCGAAGCTCGAATCCGGGCTCCAGACGACTTGTTCCAGGATCGAAGAAGGAATCAGAGACTCTTGGGCAAGTGCGTCCGCTTGCTGCTCTCGCACATCGTCACTGATAATCTCCATGTCGTCCACGAAGGTCGTATGTCCATCAACCAAGACTTCGTAGTGGAGACAGATATGGGAGAGCTCATGGAGGAGTGTGAACCAAAAATTATCTGCCCGATCATAACGTAGCGTAAGACCGACGACCGGTGCATTAGTCGACGTGACCATCGCCGCGCCATCGAGGAAAGTGCCGGGGAGCGAGGGCATCACGATCACGGCAATGCCTAGATTCGAAAGGCTGTCGAGTGCACGCTTTATTCCATCTATCTTGGAGCTTAGCTTCGCGAGTCTCCGCAAGGTTGCTCGGCTGAATTCAGATCGATCGAATATGTTGGCGAGCGTCAAGGCTTCCGCGCGTTGCAAGACAGCAGCCTGCCAAAGTAAGAGCGCGCCTTGATCAGTCTTTGAGGACGCTCGTTGCGTACGGGTCTTGCGAAGCAAGGCTGATGGTACGGTTTGCTGAAGCGAGGCCGGGATGAAGTGGGATATTTCCTCTCTGTCGAGCGAGAAACCAAGCGTGTTTAAATGCCGGATCGCGCTGCCGGAGATCTCGTCGACGCTTTCAGGTTTTCTCGGCCGGGCGACTAGCGAGGCGTACGGGATTCCTAACCCCTCGTGAAGCGAACGAATCATGTCGATCGACAAGCTCCGTTTGCCAGTGAGAACTTCGGATACTCGCGCCCTTGATCCGATAAACGGTTCCAGCTGACGGGGGCTGAGTCCTTTTTCTTCCATTCGAAATTTGATCGCTGCAATTGGGTCCGGTGCGTCAACCCGCGCGAACTTTTCTTCATACTGCTCGATCAAGGTCGTCAGGACCTCGATCTCGTCATCGAATTCGCCCGAATTCTTAGCCAGCAAGCTAGCGAGGCGAGTCTTCGTCGCCGACAGATCGGAAGCATTGCGGATCGGCTTGATGGTCACGATGCTCTATTCCAGGGTTGAGTTTGGATGCGGTGTCGGGCGGCGGATAAATCAATGGCCAGCAGCAGGACGACGCCGATGCGGAAATCGATCAGGGTGCGGATGCGGAGCGCCGAAGGCAGCAGGTAGAAGGCCACCCACGGCAATGCCGATACGTCGACGTGTTGGAAATCCGCAGCAAGCGCCGTCGCCGAGTCCCATTGCCCCGACTTCATCTCTGCGACCCAAGCTTTTACGGTATTATCGTAAGCAGGGGAGCCGGCCAGAAACGCCGCCACCTCGGTTTGTCCCACGAATCTCATAACAATCTCCTAGCTCCCATTTTGGGAGCTTTTTTGTTGACGGCAAGGTCAAATTAATCCACGCTCCCAATACGGGAGCATTCATATCTTGCCGGGTCGCAACCCAAGAGTTTATGGAGACCATTATGCGTCGTATCACGATACTTGGCCGGAACCTGACGGACGAAGAGATCGAGCAGATCAAACGTCTCGCCGAAGACGCGGGTATGGCTGGTGATGAGATTGAGGTGGTCGAAGCCGTCGACGAGCCCGATCCCGACTGCGAAGACGAGATCGTGGTGATCTTGGCCTCGGCCGACACCTGCACCGATCCCGCTCTTGAGGCAGACCTCGCGACCACGCAGCGGGGCGGGCGCCGCGCCATTTGCGTGTGGCCCGAAGACGCAGCGCCTGACGCCCAGCCGTCGGACGCCATGAACAAATACGCCTACTCGATCATCGGCCCCGATGCCGAGAAATTCCGCGTCGTTGTTACGGAAGAAGACCAGCACTGTTTTGAAGGACCCAACGGTCAGCCCCTGCCCAAGCCTAAGACGGAGCGCAACCTGTGCGTCGACGAAAAAGCGAAAGCGTCATGACCCTGTTCTCTTATGTCATCGAGCACGATCTCGGCTTTGCGCCCAATCCCTTTCACGGCGTCTGCACACTTGCGTGCTGCAAGCCGCAGATCCGCAAGATCGCCAAGGTGGGCGATTACGTCCTTGGCACCGGCGCCGTCGATCCGAAGCTGACTGGCCACCTCTGCTACTGGATGCGAGTCGACGAGGTGATAGGCTTCGATGATTACTGGCAGGATCGCCGCTTCCGCCGCAAGAAGGCGGTGATGAGTGGCTCGACCGTCCTGCGCTACGGCGACAACATCTATCACCGTGACGGCGGCGAGGAGTTCCTGCAGGAGGACTCCTTTCATAGCCTCGAAGACGGGAGCCTTTCTCTCGGCGATCTCCACCGTGATACCGGCACCACCGACCGGGTGCTGATCAGCCGCGAATTCGCCTATTGGGGCCGCCTCGGCATTAAGATTCCCGATCGTCTCTCTTTCGTGCTGAAGAAAGGGCCGGGGCACCGCTGCATCTTCACCGACGACCAGATCGCGCAGGTGATGGCATGGCTCCAGACCTTGCCGCAGCGCGGCTACATCGGCGAGCCCGCCCATTGGCAATTTATCGGCACGAAAAAGCCCCGCGCGAAGAAGGCCGCCAAAGCTAAAGCGGTCAGCGCATGAAGCCGCTCGATTACGCCGCCTTCGTCGAGAAGACCAAGCAGTTTGCGGGCAAGCCCGTCGATGAACAGCAATCAATCGCACTCTACGGTTTGGTGAGCGAGATCGGCTCGCTGGTCGCGGCGGTCAAGAAGAAGATCTTGTCTGAGGGGGGCGAAGGGCCGCATTGGGACCAGCCCAACGACGAGATCACGGAAGAGCTGGGCGACTCGTTCTGGTATTGCTACTCGGCCGCGCAGGTGATGAGCGGCGGCTATGTCGATATCCTTTCCCACAATATCACGGCGATGCGCGCCGAGATCGGCGGCACCGACGACCGCGCCCACATGATCGAGCGGTCGCTTGATCCCGCCAACCGGCAAGCCTTTCTTGACGGCGCCGCGGCATTTCCGCCCGCGGATGGCTATACCTTCGATGACTACCAGCGGCTTGCCTATAAGACCGCACGAACGGATGGCCGCGTTTTACTCGAAGTGTGTCTTGCGCTTCTCTGGCAGCACGGCGCCGAACTAATGCGCACTGTGCTGCCCGCTTCTGAAGCCGCACTGCATACGAACGTGGCAAATAGGGAGCCGACCGTTGTACTTGGCGGCATCGCCTGGCACCTTTCGGCAATCGCCAGCCTTTATCACCTTTCGCTCGATGAAGTTATTGCATCGAACTGCCGGAAGGTGCAATTCCGGTCGGAGCGCGGCGCGCCAACGCCGTTGCATGATGCGGATCGCGACGCAAAGGAACAGTTCCCGCGCCAGCTCGATGTTGCCTTTGTGCGCATCGGCCCGCAGAAATCACGGATGTATTTTGAGGGTAAGCCGCTCGGCGATGATCTGACGGATAACTATTACGAGGACGACGGATATCGGTTTCACGACGCCATCCATCTGGCGTTCATCGGTCACCTTAGCTGGTCTCCGGTCGTGCGCGGGTTGATGAAGCGCAAGCGCAAAAGCCGCGATGACAAGGTTGATGAGGTGGAAGATGGTGGCCGCGCCAAGGTTGTCGAGGAGTTGGTGATCAAGGCCATTCACTCGGAGGGCGACCGCCAGGCCAAAGCCGCCGGCCGGTGTGTCGTGGGCACGCCGACGCGCCTGTTCCCCGAACGTACGCTGATCAATTTCAAGCTGTTGAAGACGCTCCGCGCCTATGTCGATGGACTCGAGGTCGCCAAGAATACGTTCTGGGAATGGGAAGATGCGATCTACGACGGCTGCGATATGTTCTTCCAGCTTTCCAATGAAAAGCAAGGCACGGTGCACATTGATCTCGACTGCCGGACCCTTTCCTTTTCTCCAACCGTTTGCCCCGGCGTTCAGGGCATCAGCGTCGGCCTCGGCATGGGTTCAGCGGAATTGAGCATGCACGCGAGCGATCCGGTGGTCGGAGCTGCCGAACGGGAGTGGGCGATGCGCGATAACCGGTACGCCGAAACCGTCGCTGCCAAGCGCGCCGTTCTCGATTCGCTTGGATTGGACCAGAACTCTACTAAGCTCTGGTCTGAAATCGACGTGCGGCTCGGCGCCGGCAACCTCGTCTACGTCAAGGCGACAAAATCTGTTCAGCAGCGCGCTTGGAAGCTGAAGGCCGTCGATTACAAAATTGCCTTCAGCCGGGATACGAACAGGGTCATCTGCACCGCGACGGCCATTGCCGATATACACGACATGGCCACGTGATACGGCGCCCTATCGAGCAGCGATCTTCCACTTCGGCGGATAGAACGGCTCGGGCAGGGGGCCCGTGGGTTCGTATTTCTGCTTGATGCGCGTCCTGCCCGCTACGCCCAGATAGTCGGGAAATGCCACACGCGCGTATTTTGAAATCTCGCAAAAGAGGTTCTGGCAGTCGATAAGCTGAAGGCGCCGGCCCCAAAGCTTCGGAAAATAAATGTCGAGCTTCTCAAAATGCTCTTCCTGATGATCAAACATGTACCGAATGACATCGGAGGATCTCACCGTGTCCGCACCCAGGAAGCATTTCGAAATGCCATCCAGTGCACCCGGCCCCGCCATAACGAACTCGTCTTCCCCGAAATTGGTCAGCTCGCTGTAGTTAAAGTCGGTCACATACTGATAGGCGAGGAACGGTCCCATGAAGGGCACCGTCCGCAAAAGGGCGAAGGCGTCTGTCATTGTCTTGCAGTCGGACAGCCTTTCCGGATACCGCTCGGCGAATAGATGCTCGATCATCCGGAGGTGATTGCGATGCTTGAGCTTGTGTCCGAAGACGCTGCCGCCGGATGGCATGATGTATGCGGCCGAGTAAATGGTTTCGCCCGCCGTCATTCGGTTCGTCAACAGCTTGTCGTAACGCGCGAAGTCAAACTCTTCCCATGTGATCTTGCCGACGGCCGCCTCCAGATGCTGCCAGGTCTCGATCTTGTTGAACAATTTGAAGAGGATCGTGCGAAAGAAGACGTTGCGCGCATCAGACGGCAGGTCGGGTCGGTAGATGACGTTGCGCAGGAGGTATTGGCTCACGCGGTCGGAGGCCCGATAGGCGTTCGTGAACTTGAACAGTTTCAGAACCGGATCGGTCGTGAGCGCACCGGACATCCCTTCGAGGCGGCGGAAGAAGATCCGCTGCCGCTCGGCCGCGAACTCCCAGTAGGCGTCAAAAACCGGGGTCGTCCGCAATTGGCGATTGCCAATCTCGACGACGATACCGCAGTGGCGGTTCGCTGACGGCGGATCAAGCGGCAGCCGTGGGGCGAGTTCAGTTGGCATCGTACCTCGAATCTGTGCCTCTCGGCACTCTTTTGCACAGGCGTGCTTCCGCTGCCAGAGCTTCAGCGCAGCCCGTGTCTTTTTTCCGTACGGCGTTGTTTTGATGTCGCGGACGCTGAGCATCGTGCATTTAGCGGCTGTGGAGTGTCGCATAGAACCGCTTTTGAGCTCCAGGCGTTGGCTCATACTTGAAGCAATCCTGATAGTTTTCGATCGCCTGCATCACGCCCAGCAGGGCGGGAGCCGAGAATGCCGTCGTTTGCCCCGTTGCCCAATGGGATACGAAGTTGCCGATAATAGTGGCCGAGTGCATTTGCAAGGCCTGCTTCTGGGCCGGTTCAAGGATAAGGCTGCCGGCCCGATCCTCAAGCTCCACCGCAGCCTTGATGGCGTTAAGGTATTCGCCCGGCGTCCGCTTGTCGTCGCCAAATGCGAGATCCGGCGGCACGGGAATGCGGCACTTGTCGATAATCGTTTGTAGGACATATTCGAGATATTGCCGCAGCCGGGGCGCAGCATCGTCCACGCGTCCTTGGTTCAGCAGGGTGTTCGTCGCATCGCGCACCTTGTTGACCGCGCCCGACTGCAGAAGCACGGCCGTATGCGCCGTTCCTTCGAGCCTTTGATGCGACCAGTCCGGCGAGCCGGAGTGCTTGTTGAACAGCTTCTCCAGCAATGTGTCGTGGCTAAGCAAGATCACTTGTGGCCCGTTCGCCTGAAGAGGCCGCGCAAAGCGTGTCCGGATGACTTCGACAAGGTGATGCTGATGCCCGGCATCGAAGCTCGATGTCACATCGTCCAACACCATGAAACGCGGTGCGCCGCCGTAGAGGGAGGCAGCTGCCAGGTAAACGGAAACGGCAAATGCGTTCCGGTAGCTTTCCGACAGCAGTGCTTGCGCGGAGACGTCGTGAAGGGTCCAGAAGGTTGCCAGGCCGATCGTGAGATCTTCCGTTCCTGACGGTTTGCGAAGGATCGGCGTTACGGGGCTGAACATGATTTGATGGAACAGGTCCTGGCACAGCGGTTCAACCCTCGCAAGGCGGGTCGCGGCCATACCGGACTCTGCTTGCGCGAACACAGCGCTTGCTTGGTCGAGGAAGGATTTCAGTCGCGCGATGCGTTGCCCGCGCGCGGTGAGCTCAACCGCTTCCTTTTCGCCTGACTCAAGAGCGGTCCAGTTTTTCTGTAGGCGCTGCGCCGCTTCAATGGCCCGCGTAACTGTGACTAGCGAGGGCGGCAACTTTTTTGAAAGGGCGGCGCTTTCGGCCGCGAACCTTTTTATCTCCGCTTCCGCCTTGGCCCGTATCGTCACGATGTGCGATGCAAGGGCAGTTATTTCCGCGCTCCTGATTGTTCCTTCCTCGCCGGAACGTTTCAGACGCGCGAGGAGGAGGGCCTCATCCTCCCCGAGGGTGAGCTTTTCCAGCGCATCCAGGTCTGACCAGCCTTTGGCCGCCCATTCTGCGGCCACGGCCGTGGTTGCTGTCTCAACCGCATCATATTGGCCGAGCTTCTCACGCACATGGTCGAGCACCGAGGTGTCGTGTTGCACGCCGCAGGTCGGGCAGAGGTTCGGTGACGGCCATTCGGCCGCAGACATGACTTCGTCGCTGACCTTGTAGAGCCGCTGCAGCGGTTCTCCCGAAGTCGCGGCAAGGGCATCCTCGCGCGTGCGCGCAAGGCCATGGAGTATCTCGGCGTCGTTGCTGGTGGGCGTGGCTTTGTTCGCCGTCTTCCATCGCTCTTCGGTTTGAATGAGGGAGGCGAGGCGCGCCTTATCCGGCCCGCCCTCAGCGGCGTTCACGGCCGCGTGGCAATCGGCACCGCTGACTTGCATGAAGGTTCTGCCGTCGCAGTGCGGCGACAAGGTTGGTATGGCCGTCAAGGCTGCGTGGCAGCGTGCTTGCGAATCGACTGCAGGGGCCTGCGGCTCGATTTTTTCGAGGACGAGGGCTTCGTAGTCCGTCTCGATGGCTTTTCGCGCCGTAACAATGGACCGGTCGGCGGTGGCCTTCTTGGCGGCTTGCGCGCTTGTGTCGAAGTGCGAGTTGAAGGATCGCGTGTGGCTCAGCTGCTGCAGCTGCTGGCGAAGGGTAGAATAGCGGGCAAGACCCAGCAGCCCCGAAAAGGAGCGGCCCCGGTTCAACGCGGTCTCATCCATGAAGCTTTGAAACGTTTGTCCATCGAGAAGCACGAATTCGCGGTTGAGTTCGGCGAGAAGGGCTTCGGCATCTGGGTGGCCGGACACACTCCTTTGGCCCGCTGCGTTGCGTGTCACAGTTATCGTTACGGCGGCTCCGCCATTGTTGGGCCACAGGGTCAATTTGACCGTGCCGAGGCCGGCCGGGTGAAACCGGTTCAGATAGTAGTCTTGCGGCCGTTCGGCCTGGAGCAGACGGTCCAGCTTGTCGATCTTGCCGCGGAAGGCAAAGCTCAACGCATCATAGATCGAGCTCTTGCCGACACCGTTTGGCGCTGTAATGGAGCTAACGCAATTGGGCTTGAATTTCAGCGCGAGCGGCGCGCCTTCGTTGTTGATGCCGCGAAAGCCTTCGATCTCCAACCCCTCAAGAAACCACTGGATTGGTGTGGGAGCTGTCGTTGGCGGGCTCGGCGGCGGCGAAGCGGGCTGGTCGGGGGCGGCGCTGGGCACTGTGGTGGCGGGCTGGGTCGAGAGAGCTGCGTCAAGGGCGTCGAGCAAGTCGCCCTTGTCTTGCTCGCCGTTGGACAAGGCGGCGAGCGCGCCCGCCAGAATGGCACCGGCGACGGCATCCAGCTTTGCGAGTTCGGCTGAGAAATCCGTAATGTTATGATCGAAGGTGGACGTGTCGCTAAATGCAAATGGAACGATTGTCGGCATCATTTTCTCCCCGCGCCACGGTATCACGGGACAGCGCAAATCTCATCAGATTTGCTCGGTGAGCGTGCAAGAAAGGGTGGAACAACCGGAGCAGTCGATCAGCGCATCTTACGTATACGTTCTTCGACGTGGAGCGCATGACCTACCCAGATTCCGCAATCGAGCGCCAGCTTAAAATATTCTTCGGCGACTTCGTGGGGCAAAAGACCGTAGGTGCGAACTTGGCGGCGAGCGAGATTGGCAAGTTCAATCGAATCGCTCGGTCCTACATGACCAAATTCTGTTGCAGTTTGCCGAAATTCAGTCACGGCCTCGGCCGGAAGGGCCGGCCCGCAGACGAAGTAACGGGCTTCCTTTAGAAAGCTGTAGCTCCGGAGAATGTCCTCGTCGGTATTGCGGTTGCGAAGGTAGAGGTCGCGCCGAGACCCTTTGATTCTTCCGGTTCTGTAGGCCGGGTCATTGAAGTATTTGAGGCGGTGTTCCGGGATCGCATTTCGCGCCAGCAGCGCCGAGACCAACTGTGCGACATTCTCGCTATTGCGCGCGAAACCCTCATGGTCATGTCGTCGAGTATCCCAATTGAAGTCGATCTGCGCGAGCAGGGCGCTCTCGGCGTTGGAGAGTTCGATATCCGGCTGATTCATTCCTCGGTTATCCTCAACCCTGATGCCCGCCTTAAGATTCCGATTTCGGGCCACGGCGTTGTTGGAGAGCCGGGTTTGACGTTGCTGGTGGTAGACTGGCGGTGAACCACGATGTCCGGATGCTACGGCTGCCATTCCAAGAAAACCCCAAGCGTTCAAAAGTCGAACGGTTCGCGGCTTCCAAGACCATCATCCAGCCTTCCGTTCCGTCTCTGCCGAGCTCTCCAGTAACGGCATATCGAGGCTTGGAATCTCCGGCATGGCTTTGCCGGCGATGGCCTGCAGGTCACCGACCATGCCGACTGTAGACTCGATCACGGACAGAATCTGCGTCTCGCGCTTGGCCCACTGCTTGCCCATGAACTTGCGCTCCTTGTCGAGGTCCTCGCGCATGTCGTTGAATTTCTCGACAACAGCTTCCACCCTCTGACGGAACTTCATGCCAGTTAGATATTGGTAGACCTGTTCCATCTTGGTCTGTTGCCCTTGCTGCGCCAGGCGGGACCCACTGACCTCGATAAGGGTCTGACGGAGAGCGACAGCTACCGGGAGAGCATAGCGAGGGTGGGCAACCCATACCCCGTCGACCAGATCAAAATGTTCGATGTGCTTCGGAAGAGCCTGCGAAATGATAAGGGCAACGTCGGCCCCACAACGCCGCTGGTCGTCGCGCAACTTCGCCAACCACGCATCGCTCCACGCTTTTGTGCGTTTGGACTCCCAAAGGATGATGCCGGCGGCCTGGCCGATCGAACCATTGACTTGCTGGACAACATCGGCACCCAGCTCGCCCTTGCCAACAGGCTCGACCAAGTCGGTCGGAAAACGCCCACGCAGCAGTACCTCGAGCTCAAGCTCAAGCACCTCGCCTTGTGACTGCTGAGAGCCTTGCTCGGCTTTGCGCTTCAGTTCCTCGATCGTGCGAGCCATCGACTCGATCGTCTGGTCTTTTTCCGCGACCCGCAGCCGAGCGGCTTGATCAGCTTCCTGGCGGGCTTTGATCTGAATTTGACCGACCGATGCTTGAACGCGCTTTTCGACAGTCAGATCGAGTTCGCGCTTTTCTTCATCCAGGGCGCGCTGCCGACGCATCAACTCCGCCTGTTGTTGCTGCGCCTCGGCAAGCTTGGCGTTGTTGACCTCCAAGCTTCTCCGAAGCTCGATGGCCTCGGTTTCCTTGGCGAGGAGATCAGCGGCCGCCGCCTCGCGAGCCTTCTTGCCTTCCGCGGCAACCAGTTGGCCGCGCTCGGCCGCCAGGCGGTTCGAAACCTGTTCCTCGATCTGCTCTCGGTCCCTCGCGAGCTGCTCACGCTCCAGCCGCAGCGCTTCGGTCTTGCGCGAAACCTCAGCATCCTTGCTGGCCAGCTGTTCCTGGAAGCGTTGGCGGGTCTCCGCCAAGAGGGGAGCCGCGAGAGATTCGGTGAGCGGAATTTCGTGATTGCAGTTCGGGCATCGAAGGGTGGGCTCATGAGCGGCGCCTGCCGCGGTTTCTCTGAAGCTCATGAGTAATCTCCTTCGTCGATCACACCAAGCTGCCGGAACTAAAAAGGCCATCCCGCGAGCCTCGCCACGTTTGCTATGCGGCTGTACCCCGATTTCCATGCCCCAGTGGAAGGTTGTCAGCGCCGGCATCGGCTTTTCCACCGAAACCAGCTTGAAATGCAGCGGCGATTTTCCGCGCGGACATCATCCGCCTTACGTACGGCCTAAGGGTGGTGCTCATCGGCGTTTGGAGGCCGAGCTCGCCGTTAGGAACAAATGGATTTTGCGTGAATTGATTCCTTTCGAACGTGACTGCGGAGATGAGGCGGGAGATCACGAGCGCGGCTGCCGACCTCGTGCTTTTCACAGGATTCCTCCGTCACTCCAGTGCGTGTAATCGGGAAAGACTTGCGGTTGTCGGCCGCCGCTTCGGCCTAGCATTGAGGCCTACACGCCTTCTCCGCGTTGTGGCCAGTCAAGCTATATTAGAACGAATAGAGAACAGAGAGTCAAGCTTTGACGTCGGGACGACGGCAAAATCAAAGCATAACCCCCACGGCCGGGCTTACTCGAGAACCTTGTTTTTTGGCGCCTGAAGATATATCTTCCGATGCGTCGGAAGAATTATTGGTGCTGCGATGTCCGCCGAGCCTGAACTTCTCACAACCCCCGAGGCCGCCGTCGTGGCAGGCGTTGACGTGCGCGACGTCAACCGATTGATCGACGAACGCATTCTGCCCGAAGATTTATATACAAACGACGAGAGTCGGCGGGTGTGGGCATGGGCTTGTACGCTCATTCGTTTCTATTATGACGCCGCGCCATCGCTTACGGCGCAAGAGCGCAAATATGCGATCGACACGCTGTATAGCGAGGTGAAGGCAAAGACCGCCGTGCGATTGATCAAGACCTGGCGACACAAGCTTCCACATTGGAAGATCGAGCATCACTTCCTGACGCTGAACTTCGATCGCTTCATTGCGGACACGTTGGCCGAACACGACAAGCTGACGCGTGCTCGTACCGCCGTAATGGAAGATCCGGAAATCCTCGGCGGTACACCCGTGATCAAGGGAACGCGCGTGCCTGTCTATGATGTTGCGGCATCCGCTGCCGCAGGCGTTCCGATGCGCCGGCTTCAGGAGGCCTATCCAAGCCTGACACGAGAACTCATCGAATTGGCGATTCTCTATGCCAAGGCGACGCCCCCCCGAGGCCGTCCACGGCAAGTGCGACGCCCTATGGCAACGTCGCCGTCGCGAAAGGTCCTTCGGCGACGGCGGCATGAAGCTTCTCGTTGATGAATGTCTGAGTCCTGAGTTGGTGCACATCGCGCGCGAGCGCGGCCATGGCGAAAGCTCTCATGTCGTTTGGATCGGTCGCCAGGGCATCAAGGATTGGGACTTGCTCCAGATAGTCCTCGAAGGCGATTGGACTCTTGTAACCCGCAACGCCTATGACTTTCGTGGGCCAGAATCCGCACCGGGAACGCGCGGCCAGTATCAACGAGCCGACATACATGCAGGCCTCATTTGCCTCAATGGCCCAGAGGGAATGGATCTCGATATGCAGCGCGAACTGTTTGACGCCGCGCTCGATGAAATCGACAGAGACGGTGATCTTGTCAACATGGTTCTAGAACTGACCCTGGAGACGGCTCGCTCCGATGAGATCGTCGTCGACCGCTATGCGCTTCCGACGGATTCGGACGAGTAAGTGCGTGATATCTTTTGTTCCGGTCGGCGTCATTCCTCCTTGATAAGCAGCGAACGAAGTCTCGGGCGCGTCCGGCAAGGCCGGACCGGGCTCTCGTGAACCGAGCCGCTGACGCGTCTCGGCCGTACCGGCTTCGATCCCTTGCGCGGGTGCGGTGTCGCTCGCCGGAGGCTCTCGCGTTAGGGGCCGCCGGCATGCCGGCGCCGCTATCACTGCCCCGAACGCGGGTGCCTTTTTAACCGGTCTCGCGACTGCAGT
>JAXMDE010000016.1:0-91680 GCA_046349015.1 Bradyrhizobium sp.
TTCAGCGCAGCGCCCCGATGGTGGATTTCGCCGGCTGGGACGTCGAGCGCGTCTGGCATTTTCTCGCCGGCTTGTGCCCGGGCTTCCGTGAGCCGTTGAAAGATCCCGACGGCGTTCCCGTTCTCTACAACAGCGTCGTGGGGTTCGAGCGCGCTGCTACGTTGACGGCCGGAACCATCCAGAAGATGGACGCCGGATGGCGTCTCAGTTGCAATGGCGGCACGGTGTTGTTGGGCAGATGATCCCGCGCATTGATCCAGCGCAAGCAGTCACAAGATTGTCTACCGCCAACTCGTTGTATCTTGAGGAATTTCAGTCGTATCGCCCGTGAAACATGGGGGAATCCCGAATTGCTCCGCATTTGACGAGGGGGTATGCTCGGAGGTATCAGAGGCCCCGCGCGGTCCACGTCGTCAATTTAGAATGGAGGCCAATTTTGCGTCAGAATCCGGATATTGAAGCCGCAGAACTGAAGGGCGAACTGCTGTTGCTGAACAACGCCGCGAGCAAGTTCTACGTGATGAATTCGACGGCATCGTTCATCTGGGAAAAGCTCGGGACGCCGACAAGCGAAGAAGAGCTTGCATCCGCGCTGTGCAGCAAGTTCCCCGAAGCCTCCCCGGAACAGGCAAGACAGGATCTCAACGAGACACTGAAGAACATGCGTGAGTACGGGTTGATCCTCGACAATTAGGCGGTGATCGGCGGAGGCCGCGACATGAACGCCCGGCTCTTCGCCGCGGATCCTGCTTTCTCCGAAAGGACATGCTTTCTCTGTAAGGTCCCGGCTTCCCTGGAAAGCTTTGCCTTTTCTGAAGCCAACCATGGCGGCGTTGTGGGGAACCACGGTGGGTTTGATTAAAGGCTTCGCGGTCCTGGTCTTCGTCGTCCTCGGTCTTGCGGCGGCGTGGTCGACCTACCGCAGGCCCGGCCGTCGGGTCGCCGTGAACCTGCTGATCGCCTACACGATCCTGCTGTCGTTTGCGGTCGGCTTCAGCCAGCGCGAAAGCTGGCCATTCTCGACCTGGCCATTCATTGCCGGGCGGGTCGCTCGACCATCGACATTCCCGCGCATTGTCGCGATCGACGCGCAGGGAAAAGAATACCAGATCGACTACCGCGCCTGGGAACCGTTCGAATTCGACGAGATCATGGCCTGGAAGGACCGCCATTTCGCGGGCTTCGATACCCCGACCAAGGATCGCGTCGCGGCATATCTTCTCAATCATGTTGACACGGCGAGGCAGCAATGGGCCGCCAGCGAAAGACGGCACTATTTCGATCGCTTTTTCGGACCGTTGAGCGCGCCGCTGTTTCTCGGCCACCGCGCCTATTGGGACGCAGCGGTCCCCGATCGTCCCCTCACCGGGCTGCGTTTCTATCAGGAGACCTGGGACGTCGAGCAGCGCGCGCGTGATCCGTCGAGCATTTCCCGGCGTCTCGTCTACGAGTATCGACGGCCGTGACCACAATGATCGAAAAACTGCAGCAGTTTTGGCAGCGCGCTTTCTTTTCGCCGGAGCCAGCGCTCAATCTCGCCGCAGCGCGCGTGATTTTCGCCGTCCACGCGACCTGGGTTCTGCTATCGCGGGACATCCCGGCAGCGGCGGGACTTCCATCGGAGTTCTGGACGAACGTCGACCGCTGGGATCGATGGCGATATTTCATGGTGCCCGGTCACACCGGGATCGAATATGCGTTGCAATGGATCGCGGTGGGGGCGCTGGTCTGCGTGATCCTCGGCCTCCTGCCCCGGCTGGCGTGTTTCGTTTCGGCTGTGCTGCTCTATCACCTCGGAGCTCTCGAGACGCTCTATTGGACCGCGAATCCGTTTCAGCGCGGCTTTACGATCAGCGTACTCGCCCTGTTCACGCTGTCGTTTTCCAGATGCGGCGACGCGCTGCGGCTTGGCGGCGCACCTGCCGCGGCTCCCTCCGCAGCCTATTGCTGGCCGTTGCGGCTGATCCAGTTTCATCTGGCCAACGTCTACTTCCTGTCGGGCGTGTCGAAGCTGATACGCGTCGGCTTTGGTTGGCTCGATCCGCAAAATCTGCGGGAGTGGTTTCTGTTGTTCAGCCAGCAGGACCAGGTCATTCGCGAGGCCCCGATCTTCAACATTCTCGGACCGTGGTTCGCGGATCATACGGTCCTCTGCGCCGTTGCCGGGCTGTATGGCGTGGTCGTCAACATTTGCTTCATTGCAACGCCGTTCAGCAAATACGCTCGCCGCTTTCTGGTGCCGGACGCAGCCTTCTTTCACCTGGTCGTGCTGTTCTCGATGAACATCTTCTGGAACAACATCGTTCAGCTCCTGATCTATGTGAACTGGTCCTGGCTGGTAGGCTGGCTGAGACGGCAGCGCACTGCTGCAATGGATGTCGAATGTGTGGGCTCAGCGCGGTAGTTGAGTTCGGAGCGGGCGACGGCGTCCTTTCCTCTCTCCTCAAGATGCACGATCAGATCGTGCATCGCGGTCCGGATGGCGAAGGCTTCGCGGTCTGGGATGCAGCCATGCAGGGCGTCGTTTGCCGATCCCGCGACGAATTGATGCAGTCCGCGCCGGCCGAACCGCGCGTCGGTGCCGCCTTTCGCTGGCTCAAGATCCAGGACCCGCACGAAGCCGCGGGTCAGCCGATGCTTTCCGCCGATGGCTCGGCCTGCCTGCTGTTCAATGGTGAGATCTACAACTTTCAGGAAATTCGTGGCCAGCTCGAAGCCCTCGGCCATCGCTTCGTTTCGGTCAGCGATACCGAAGTGATCCTTGCGGCCTACGCGCAATGGGGCGTCGAGTGCTTCAAACGCCTCAATGGCATGTGGGCGATCATCCTGGTCGATCTCAAGCGGCGGAAAATCATCATCTCGCGTGATCGTTTCGGCATCAAGCCGCTGTTCTATTACCTCAATGGCAACCGCCTGATCCTTGGATCGGAGGTCAAACAGATCATTGCCGCCGGCGCACCGGCCGATGCCAATCGAGCGGCAGTGGCCCGGTTCATTCGCGGCGTTCGCCCTGAGCGACCCGAAGAAACCTTCTTCGACAACATCTTCGCGCAACCCGCGGCGACTTACGCCGAGATTTCGCTGGCGTCGGCGCCGTCCGCAATCCCCTTCATCACCTACTGGCAATTCGAGCCGGCCTTGCGCCAGCCTGCGCCTTCGCTTGCAGAGGCAGCTTCGGAGCTCGAGAAGCTGTTGCGGCAGTCAGTCGAGGAGCACATGGTCGGTCAGGCGCCGGTCGGGCATCTGATATCCGGCGGGTTAGATTCATCGGTGCTGGCAGCACTGGCGGCGCCGGTCTACGCCCGTCGCGGCGAGCGCGGCATCGGGGCCTCGATGGTTCTCGAGCGCAGTACGGATCCACACGACGAATCCGTCCACATCGATGAACTCTCGAACGCGCTGGATTTCAGGAGTTGCAAAGCCACGCTGTCGGCAGGCTGGCTCAAGGCCAATCTTTCGCGCGCCACCTGGACCCAGGAAGAGCCTCTGGCCGGGATCGCGGTCGCCGCTCAATTTCTCGCCTACGAGACGGCCGCCCAACAGGGCCTGCGCATCGTCCTTGACGGCCAGGGATCGGATGAGTTGTTTGCCGGCTATCCGCGCCACCAGACGCTGGCGCTGACGGACTGGCTTCGCCACGGCGCGTTTGTCAAGGTGCTGGGCGAACTGGCTGCTCTCGCCTGGCGTGATCCCGGCTTCTTCCGGGAGGTCTGGCGGCTTCGGATCGCACCGCGGCTGGCGCGCCTGCTGGGTCGCGAAAAGAACGACAGGCGGCCGGACTTCCTTCTGGATCCGCGCCAGCCACCCGCCGCTGTGCAGCCAGCCGAGCTTGCGAAAACAACGGCCCTCACGCAGTCGCTCATGATCGACGTCTTCACCTACAACCTGAAATCTGCGCTCGCCTTTACCGATCGCAACGCGATGGCGCATTCGATCGAGGCGCGCGTGCCCTATATCGACCGGCGGATCGCTGAATTTGCTTTCGCGCTACCCGACAACTACAAGATCGGCGGCGGCGAGCGGAAGCATATCTTGCGCCTGGTCGCGAGGAAATTTCTTCCGCGCTCCATCGTGGACCGCGTTGACCGCGTCGGCTTTGGAGCTCCCATCTCGCGTTGGGTCAGTGTCGACTTCCGCCAGGAACTCGCAGCGCTCGCCGACAGCCCTACCTTCGTGAAATCGCAGCTCGTGGACTCGAGCCGCTTGCGGGACTACATCGGCGCATTCCTCGCCGGGCGGCATCACAACGCTGCAACCTTATGGCGGCTTTACGCTATCGACGTCTGGGCCAAGGCCTATTCGGTCAATCCCTTTTGACTCCACGTTTCCAGGCATTAAGCCGCAGCGGCAGGTTGTGGCATGACCGCAGCCCGTCAGGCGGCGGGAACAAACATCCCCGATGTGACCATACAGCAACACAGGAGGACCCGGATCGGTGTTAAGCGTTGATTTCTAGAAAGATGGAACCGAGCGATGCGACGCCTTACCCTTGCAGCCCTTATTCCTGCATGCCTTGCGCTGATCTCTTTCACCGGCGGTAGCGCCGCGGCAGCCGACATGGCGGTGAAGGCAAAGCCTCTGCCGGTAGACCCCGCCTACAACTGGTCCGGCATCTACATCGGCGGCACCATTGGCGGCGTCTGGACCGAGGCGAACCGTTTCATGCCGGATCTCCCCCTGGTCGGCATTCCGCCCACGAATTTCAGGGCCCATTCGACAGACGGAATATTCGGCGCCGTCTTCGGCGCACAGCAGCAAATCGGCCGATGGGTGGTCGGTATCGAAGGCAGCTACAACGCAAGCTTCAAGGACATGCAGGCCAACGTCTCCGTATCGCCGCCGGAGCCGTTCACGCAACTCTCCGCGACCACGCTGATCACCGATCTGGTCACCATCGGACCGAGGGTCGGCTATACTTGGGATCGGCTGATGGTGTACGGCACGGGCGGCTACGCGGGCGCGCATCTCGACGGGCGCTATACCTGCACCAATGGCGGTCAGTTCGTGTTTCCAGGACGGGCCCCTTGCAGCTTCCCGCTGTTCGGCGCTCTGGCGGACCTGAACCTGAGCGGCAAGTCCTGGAACAACGGCTGGTTCGCCGGCATCGGTTTCGACTATGTGGCATATAAGGGCGCGCTGGCCGACGTTCTGGTCGGCGCCGAATACCAGCACTACGACCTCGAGCGCGTGTCCGGTTTCAGGTGCGACCCGGTACTCTGCGCAGGCCAGCCGCACCAGAGCTTCCTGCACGACGCCAACGGCGATATTGCGCGGGTACGCCTCACCATCAAGACTCACGGCTGGGGCAGCTGAGCCGTACCCGAAGGGGTTCAGGGGTTACCCCAGCATTCCCAGCAACATGCTCTGCAGCTGGCCGGAGTAACGCTGCGGCGTCATCGCCACCATCCTGGCACGTCCGCGCTCGACAAGCGTTCGTGCAAGTGCTGGATCGCCCACGACCCGGAGGACGGATTCGGCGATGGCCGAACTCGAAAGCGGGTCGAACAGCAGTCCGGCGTCTCCGACCTGCTCGGGAAATGACAGGATGTTTGACGCCACGACCGGCGTACCCGCCTGAAAGGCCTCATAGACGGGGATGCTGACGCTCTCGAACAGCGACGGCATCACCAGCGCCAGCGCCAGATGATAGATGGCCTGCAAATCCGCCTGCTCGATGTAACCGAGATGTTGGACGTTCCGCTCCAGTCCAGCGTCGCCAATTGCCCGCATCACCGCATGGTACTCGTCGCGCTCCCTTCCCGTCAGCACGAGCTTCAGATCCGGTTCACGCGCCACGATCTGCCGGAATGCCTCGACCAGGCGCAGGTGGTTCTTGTGCGGCCAGAACTGTGCCGGATAAAATATGAAGCGTTCCGGCAGACCGAGCCGGGCGCGAACCGCCTCGAGCTTCATGGTGCCGCGCTCCGGTAACAGCGGCGGGGCGGTGATGACCGCCACCCTGTCGGCCGACACATCCAGAAGCCGGACGATGTCCGACTTCACATATTCGGATTCACACACGATCTGCCGGGCGCGTTTCGACAGGCGAAGGTAGACACTGCGGCGGAAGTTTCTCTGCAGCGCAGTGAAGTTCTGCGGATAATGAAATTCCTGCAGGTCGTGCAACGTATACGCAAACGGCTTTCGCGTATGCAGCAGCGCGAGGCAATATGTCGGCGCGATCACGACGTCCTCGTCCGCAAACCGGTCCGGCAGCGGCACGCCCAGCGCATCCGCCGCGAGATACGCCGCCTGCATCGCGCGTGACTCGGCGAAACTTCGAACGCCATATCCGAGTCTCGCGAGATCGGGATTGAGGAGATCTCCATACACCGTGATGTCATACCCGCGCGCGTCGCGCAGCGCTTCGAGCATCGACAGTGAATACTGGTAGGTTCCTCCGGATGCGGGCGTCGCGCGCATGATGACGCCGAGCTTGGTCACGAAGCGCGCTTTCCGGTCAACGAACGCAGGACGGATAGCAGATGCGCGCGATTGCCGGCGGAGAGAAAGTTGGGCTTGCCGAGTCCCATGCCGCCGCGGGCGAACACCCGTTCAGCTGCCGCGAAGTGCCCGCCGTTGTTGCTCGCCGCCCGTTCGATGTCGCCGCGCAGGATCCAGTCGCGCCAGGCCCCGGAGCGAAAGAATGAAAGCGCGTTGATGAGTTCGAAATTTGCGTGGAAATTTGCAATTCCGTTCCGCGTCAATTCCGCCATCAGCCTCGTCTTGTCGATGCCGGCCTTTGCCTCGTCGATACGCAAGACGACTTGCGAAAACGCGCACTCCGAAATCGCTTCCGACGATCCCAGCACCAACGACAGGCCGGGAAAGCCGGAGAGCGCTTCCTGGAATTCCGCGACGGCGTCGCGCATCTGCCGCAGGTGAGCCGGATAGCCCTTCAACTGCTCGCGGGCAACGGCGGCCAGGATTTCCGACATGCGGCCGTTCCAGGCGAGTTGCGTCGCGTCGCGAACGCCGAATTCGATGGTGCGATCACCCCAATGTCGCAGCGCTCTCAGTTCTCGCGCAAGCTCCTCATCTCCTGTGACGATCATGCCGCCTTCGCCGGTCTGAATTGGCTTGACGCAGCCAAAGGAAAATACCGCGACATCGCCCCACGAACCGGCCGGCCTGCCTTTCACGATCGCACCAAGACCGAGGCAGGCATCCTCGATCAATTTAAGGCCACGCTCCCTCGCCAGTGTGCGCAATGCCGGCATATCTTCCGGATTGCCCCACATATGGGTGGCGATCAAAGCCCGCGTCTGCGGCCCGATGCGCATTTCGACATCGGCGCGATCGAGCATGAAGGTTCGGTCCGCGATATCGGCAAATATCGGCGTAACACCGGCATTCATCACGGCCATGGCCGTTGCCGAACAGGTATCCACTTGATGAATGGCCTCGTCACCCGGTTTCAATCCCATGGCGCGCAACACCATCTGCAACGCCACACCACCGCTGCCGACCGCGACCGCGTATCTCGCGCCGACCGCTTCGGCAAATTCGGCCTCGAGCCGCTCATGCACAAGCCCGCGCCCATAAGCCATGTTCCATTGCGAGCTGCGCAGTATTTCGCTCACCGCGCCGATCTCGTTCGCCAGCGGGCGCGGATAGACACCGAAACTCTCGCCCATGAAACGCCGCGCGATCCGGACCAGGAGATGAAAGGTCGAGGGAGACCAGTCCCGAAGCTTGACAATAATGGGGAGGAGAAGGCGCCGGAGCATCGTCTGACAACCGCTAGCCGGCCAAGGCGACGAACGAGTAGAGCCGCCCCGGACGATTTGATCGCTTCAACTGCCACATACCGAGTCTTGCGACCAGCGGTTTCGGCAAAATCAGCCCGAGAATCCGGCCCGGCGCCGATTGGCAGATCTTTTCCGCCAGAATTTCCGGCGTATTGGGATGCAAGTTGATGGGCGACTCGTAGGGGCCGATCTCCTCAACGAGATTAAACCCGGCATGCGCGAAGGCCGCACGATAGTCAGGCAGCGTGAACGCGTTCTCCCCGCCATAGAGCTGATGGTCGACCTGCGTATCCAGAAAATCCTGCAGGCTGGACTGATAGTCGTTGACCACATGTTCCCGGCACCCCAGCAGGAGGCCTCCGGGGCGCAACACGCGGGCATATTCGCTCATCATGGCCTTCAGGTCGCGCGCGTGATGAAGCCCCTGGCGCACATACACCACGTCGAAACTACCGGCCTCGAACGGCAGTTTTTCGCCAAACGCGTCGACGATCCGGGCCTTGAGATTTTCTTGCGACAGCGATGACGCAATGGCGCCGCGCCCGACCGAATCGGATGCATCTGGCTCTACCGCGACGACGTCAAACCCAGCGCGGCAGAGCGCATAAGTCGCAATTCCGTTGCCGGCCGGAATGTCCAGTACGTTGCGCGCTTCTGGCCGATAAGCCCGAATCAGCCTCAAGGTCTCGGCAAACTCGGCGCTCGCTGCGAAGCGGCGGCAATTCTCGTGCAGATCAGCGGTCAGGTAGGCATCAAAAACAAGCTGCCGATGCTGCGGATCGCTTCGGAGGATCTCGATCGCCTCTCCCCAGCTGTAGGGATATTTCTTTACAGGATCTCCCATCAGTTGGGCACCTTCTCTGCCGAGAAATCCCGCACGAAAGCGCAGAATACCACCCGGTAGTCGCCCGGCGTCAGAACGGGAAGCTGGTCCGGCCTCACAAACCGCTGCGATGCGTCGCCGGTTGGCTGCGGCCTTGCCGCAGACCAGCTGTCGGCCACCGCGTCCTGCAGGCGCCACCCCTTGAACAGACGCTTGATAGTGTCGAGATCGAAGCACCAGTGATTGTTGAACGAAAGCAGATTGGGTCCGAGCGACAGGCTGACGAGAAGCTCGGCATCGTCGGTGGCGACGCGGCCGAGTTCAGCGATAAGATGAGGCAGGCCGTTGGCATCGACGCGATCGCCGTAACGGCCCAGTCCGATCAAGTTGAAGGCCACCGTCGAGGTGAAACAATCGAACGAACGGTTCGGAAACGGCAGCGGCAGCGTCGCGTCATGACGGACATAGGCGACGGCGCTGAATCGGTCCGAACAATCGGCCAGAACGAGCGCCGTGATGTCATGATAGGCCGATAGGATCGCATTCTGCTTCTTGGGGCTTCCGATATCGAGGATGCGCCGACGTCGGCCGGCGCGTGCAAGCCGCTCGGCTGTCCAGTAGCCGAAGGCGTCATAGTGGCTGAACAGCTCGGTCGGGTCGGCCGAGGCGTTGCCGACAATGCGCACAGGCAAACCCCGCAGCGGATTGTCGGCGGACATCGTCGCGAGATAGGCGTCCAATTCGGGCCGCATCACGACGGATCGGAGCTTGCGGATTGCACGGTCCAGAAATGCCGGCAGGACGCCACTCATCGCAAGCCCGAATCTGCGAGCAACTCGTTGACGACGCCACCGATGCGCTCGACGTCCTTCTGGCTGAGGTCAAAGAATGACGGCAAGTTGATGCCCGATTCCGCCTTTCGCGCGGCAATCGGCAGCGGCCTTTGCGCATACATCGGCATCGAGGAGATGGTGCAGAAGTAGGGCCGCGAGTCGATACCCCGCTTCTTAAGGTCCACCATGAAGGCGTCGCGCCGCCGTTCGTCGAAGCCGTCCACCTCCAGACAGATCATCCAGAACGCGCTCTTGGCCCAGTTCTTCACCCGGTTGAGCCGCACGATTTCGCTGCCCGGAATGACAGAGCTGTACCATGACATGATCTCGGCGCGCCGCTCGAGGAACGAATCGATCTGCTCCATCTGTGCAACGCCGAGCGCCGCCTGCAAATTGGTCATGCGGTAGTTGAAGCCGCGCTCGATGTGGAAGTAGCGGCGATCGGGCGACATCGCATGATCGCGCAGGCGCCGCGCATGCTGGTAAAAATCAGCGTCGCTGGTCGTCAGCATGCCGCCTTCGCCTGTCGTGACCACCTTGTTGCCGTAGAAGCTGAAGACACCGCACTTGCCGAAGCCGCCGACCCGGCGCCCCTTGTATTCGGCGCCGTGCGCTTCGGCCGCATCTTCGATAATCTCGATCCCGTGCGCCTGCGCAATCTCGATCAGTGCATCCATGTCGGCCGGATGGCCGTAGAGATGAACCGGAATGATCGCTTTGGTGCGCTTCGTGATCAGCGCCTTTACCGAGGTGATGTCCAAGCACAGCGTATCGGGATCGACATCGGCGAGTACCGGCGTCGCACCGGTATAGGCGACCGCATTCGCGGTTGCTACGAAGGTCAGGTCGGGAATGATTACCTCGTCGCCGGGTCCGAGCCCGAGCGTGGCGAGCGCAAGATGCAGGCCGGCCGTGCCGTTGCTGACAGCAAGCGCGTATTTGGTGCCGCAATAGGCCGCGAACCTGGCCTCGAACTCGTCGATATATTTTCCGATCGAGGATACCCAGCCGGAACCCAGCGCGTCGAGAACGAGTTCGCGCTCTCTGGCGCCAATCAGCGGTTTTGAGATCGGAATGAAGTCTGACATCGCATGCTTTCTAGATCGACTCGACGAGCGCCTGGAATTGCTTCCATTGGTGTTCCTTGGAGTAGCGGGCCGCCACCATGTCGTGGCCGGCCCGGGCGATGTTCAGCCGCCGGGCAGGATCTCCGAGCAGCGCCCTGATCTGCTCGACCGCATGTTTGGGCGAGCTGTAGGTCGCCAGGGTCTGTCCATCTGCCATCCCTTCGGGATAGTTTCCTTCGTCGGTGAGCAGCAGCGCCCCGCCGCCGAGCGCCTCGAAGCAGCGCATGTTGCCTCGGTCCGAGCCCGACATGTCGATCGCGCCGTTCAGGACAATTTTAGCAGCCGAAAGTGCTGCATAATAGTCACGCCCGAAGATCGGATCCCGGCTGATGGCCCTGATGGCGGACGGCCTCCTGTGCGCACCGAGCGGCAGTACGCGTCCCAGAGGGGACTCGGCAAGGCGGCAAAGACGCGAGCGGTCAAGATGATAGGCGATATTGTACGCGCCGGCCAGTTCTGCGACCGCCTCCAGCACCTCCGCACGGCGCCGGTGATGGCGCGAATAGCCGCCGACAAACAGCACGTCGATGGGCCGATCTCCCCGCGCGGCGAATGGCAAGAGCTCCCGGTCGAAGGCGGGAAAGAAATACGCCGTCCGGACTCCGGTCGCGGCGATCTGCGCCAGGATCGAAGGAAAATTGCAGACTACGAGATCGTAACCCTCGAACGAAACGCCTTTGAGCGCGACCGCATGCCAGGCGATCTTCTTCCTGACGCAACCGGGCAAGCGTCGGGCGAAACCGGCTTCCCAGCTTGTGACATCGAGATTGTAGAAGACTTCCGTGCGATGTTCCTCGATCTGCGCATGCAGGATGTCACCAAGCGAAGCGCGCGGATTCATGCCGCGTTCGCGCGCCCAGTTCCGCTGCAGGATTTCATCGGTGCCGTTGGCGAAAAACGCCCATTCCGCACGCTGGTCGACGGGCAGCAGGATGTGTGCCGCCGACTCCCGGAACGACAGCACTGCCGCGATCTGATCCGCAAATGTCGAACGGCCTTTGATCAACTGACGTATCTTCGGGCGCAGCGACGGGTAGTATCTGGAGTTCTCGAAAAGCCTCACGGATTTCCGGCCGTTGTGCGAGCAAGCGATGGGCGACTTGAACCGGCTAATGCCCCGCGGGTCAAGCTGAATCGCAACCGATACCGCCGCTTAAATTGCTCCGAACATTGAGCTTTTCGCCGGATTCGGCGGAGAGCGACCAGCTAGGGAGCCTTGAGGTGACGCTAGCACGGAATGCTGCCGGACAGGCGATCGCGAAGGCCGCGGCTTGCCAGCGGCGTCGCCAGCAGCGCAACAGCGCCAAGCCAAAGCGAGCATTCGGCCAGAAACCAGAACAGGCTGTGAGCCGGCATCAATGCGCGGATCGCCGTTCCCAATACCCATCCTCCGGCCATCACGACGGCCATCGTCGCAGCGAGATACGCTAAATGCAGCAGCGGCCGCTGCAAGGTCAGGCGCAGGATCGTGACGCCGAGCAACCCCGATTGCGCGAGAAGGTCGCTTGCCACCACCGCTATTGCAGCGCCAAGCGGTCCCATCGGGGGAATCAGCAGCAACGCGAGAGCCAGGAAAAGCACCAGCTGCAGACCCTTGGTCCGCGCCAGCAACCCGCCGCGGTTGCTGTAGTTGGCAAAGCCGAGCGCCAGCAGCGAGGGCGCGACCATGCCGCTGCCGATCAACAGCACGAAGGTCAGCACGGGATTGTAGGGAACCTCGCCGTGGGTCCAGAGTGCGAAAAAATCCTGCCAGAACGGCAGCAGTCCCGAGACGACCAAGCTTGCGAGCAAGGTCACGAACACCGAGCCTCGCGCGTAGAGATACCGCAGCCGCTCCTTCTGCCCGAGCGAATGGTCTCCGCCGAGTTCGGCAGCAAGCGGCAGCGAAGCCTGCGCGCACAAAGTGCGCAGCAGTCCGGCAGCAACGCGGGTCAGCCCCCATTGCGCGACCGCAAGGCGATTGGGCACGAAGGCGCTGACCAGCAAGACTGGCAGGTTGATCAGCGCCAACTCTGCAACGTGGGCTACGGCAAAAGGCGCGGCCCGAACGAATTGCCCCACCGACCAGCGCCAGGACGGTCGCACGTAGTGGCGTCGCCGCAAATACGGAAACAGCCGCGGCCCGTCGACCCCCATGAACCAGAGCACCGTGAGCAACTCCACCGTGACATAGGTCAGCACCACCGCAAGCAGGCTTCCCGTCAGGACGACGGCGGCGAGCTGACCGGCCTGCCCGATCAACATGTTCCAGTTCTGCAGCCGCGTTACACGCCCGTATAGCCCGCGTGCACGGTAAAGGCTCGTGATCAGACTAACCGGCAATGCAAGGAACGAGCAGGCAACCATCGCAATGAACGCAGCATCGAAATGCGGCAGCGCCTGAAAACCGAAGCTTGCCGAAGGCGGCCACAGCATCGCGGCTACCAGCAGCAGCACAACGAGAAAGCTTGAGAGCGTGACATAGATCCGCAGCATTGCGGCATAAAAAGCCGCGGAGCGCCCGTCGCAGTCGGCACTCGATCGGAACGACAGGAAGCGGTTGATCGCGCGTACGTTCAGACCGGCATCGGCGACGGCTGCGAGATTTCCGGCGGCATAGAGCACAAGCCAGCCGGCCAGTACGTCGCTACTCCAGTATTGCAGGAAGACCGGAACGAGCGCGACCTGCTGGGTTATTCCCAGCACCACCTGCACCAGATTGGCGGACCACCCTTCGAACAACCGCCGAGCGCGGCTTTGTCCTGAGATCACGACCGGGATCCCCGCTTCTCGTCACGGATGGTCTGACGCTCGATCAAGCCGAATACCCCAAAAAGGACTTCAGGCGAGGTATCAGCCGGCAACGGCATTGTCGATGGCGGCCCGCTGCAGCGTCTGGCGGGGCAATGCAGCGGGACGCCCTGGTCGAGATGGTGCCCGTCGACCGGCTTCGGCACCGATTCTGCGGTCGCGAGCCGTTTCGCGGCATCCTTACTTCCGCGGGCGCCGAGCCGCCCGGCCTGGCCGGCGAAATCGCCGCCTGTGCCGAGGTGACGGGCCACTGCAGGAGGTGCAGCTTTCCCGTCAGCCGTGGCGAAGGCTTGCGCTCCGACTTCCCCTGAAAAACAACAAGCCGGGCGGCAAATCCGTCTGGCTTCGCGCCAAGGCCTGACGGTTGTCACTTCGTAATCATGAAGCTCGTCGAAGCATCTCCTGGATTAGCGTCGACCTTGTTGTCGTTGCCGCTGACGAAGGTCGCGCCGGCTGCAACGTTGAAGGCCTTGTTATTGCCGAACATCTTGTTGCCAGTCGCAACAATAGTCGAGCCGGCGCTCGATGCGCTGATGCCGAAATTGCTGGTTGAGATCACATTATCCGCCGCCAAAATGCGGCCTCCCGACGACGCGAGGATAGCGGTGTTCCCGATTGTCCCAAACACGCTGTTGCTGACAGTGCCGGACACGTTCGCGCCAGCTTCGACGCCGTTTTGCGAACAAAAGTTGAAACTGGTGTTACTGATCGAAGCAGGGAGGCCGCCTGCCGTCGTCGACATCCTGATTGCAGTCGGCACTTCCGCAAAGTAGCTGTTCCTGACGGAAAGAACTCCAAAGGCCGTCTTGCTGACATCGAGGCCAAGGCCGGAGAATCCGGTCACGATCACGCGGTCAAGTTCGAGTTCGAAACCGCCGAGCCAACGAATACCGTTGAGACCGATACTCGTGCCGGACGTTCCCTGGATCACGAGATTGCGGAGGACAACCTTGTCGTTCGCACCGGCGTTGACGATCACGCCATTGACGAGCGCAGCCAGAATGCCGCCGGTGACACCGTTGCAATCGATGGTAATGGCCTTGGTGATCGTCACTGCGCCGAATCCACCCGGATCGAGGCAGTCGATTTCACCCCCCGAGGCGGTCTTGGAAATCGCACCAGCGAACGTCTTGCAGGGCGCCGTGCGGCTGCAGGGATTGGCGTCGTCGCCCACGCCCGACACCCAGGTGCGGGTTGCCTGGGCATAAGCCGGGGTTGTTGGCAACGAGATGGCGAATAACCCGAGAAGGCTGAGCAGAAAGCTGACTGTTCTCATGGCGGAAGGCCCCAAAGGGTTGAGGTACCAGAATTGCAGCGCCACAATCGGTACCTTGGGCACCAAGGCGGGATAGAGCCATCGGCAGGCGCTGAGCCCGCCTGAACGATGTTAGGGTGTCAGACCGGATAAGGCAGTGAACCACTTCACAGACGCATCCAGACCAAGCACTTGCTGCGAGCAAAGCCAGAACCGTCCAGCGCCCGCGCCGCGACGAATGGAGTCATTTGTACCCCGAAGGCAGTCATAGAACGAATTGTGAACGGATATGCCGTTATCGCTCCTCAATTTCGTACGCCACGCTACCAGCCCGTAGAGTGCGGAAAGTGAAGTGCCCCTTTGCGTCCGGCTGGGTTGATTCCGTGCATTTAGTTAGGTCTTCTCGACATGGCGCCTGTGCCGGCGTGACCTCGACCCGGCAAGCCGGTTACTGATGCCTGCGCCATACAGGAGTTTCCCAAAAATGCCCTCCCCGCGCGCTTCCCAGGCCCTCTCCCGCTTTACCGTGCTCGACCTCACCCGAGTCCGCTCCGGGCCGACCTGCGTGCGCCAGCTCGCCGATTGGGGCGCCAATGTCATCAAGGTCGACGCGCTCCTGGAGGATGCCGGCGGCGAGCAGCCCGGCGGACCGCGCCAGGGCTCGGACTTCCAGAATTTGCACCGCAACAAGCGCGCCATGACGCTGAACCTGAAGGACCCAAAAGGCGTCGAGGTCTTCATGCGGCTGGCGAAGCAAGCCGATGTCATCGTCGAGAATTTCCGGCCCGATGTGAAGGCCAAGCTCGGCATCGACTATGAGAGCGTACGCAAGATCAATCCGCGCATCGTCTATGGCAGCATTTCCGGCTTCGGCCAGGACGGCCCTTATCACAAGCGTCCTGGCTTCGATCAGATCGCACAAGGCATGGGCGGGCTGATGTCGGTGACCGGCGCTCCCGGAGGCGGGCCGATGCGGGTCGGCATTCCCGTCGCCGACCTCACGGCGGGCCTGTTCTGCGCGCTCGGCATCCTCACCTCGCTGCTGGAGCGCGAGGTCTCCGGCGAGGGCCAGTGGGTGCAGACTTCGCTGTTGCAGGCGCAAATCTTTATGCTCGACTTCCAGGCCGCACGCTGGCTGATGGAAAGGGAAGTCGCCAAGCAGGCCGGCAACAATCACCCGACCTCGATCCCGACCGGCGTATTCAAGACCTCGGACGGCTATATCAACATCGCCACGACCGGCGGGCGCATCTGGGAGCGCTGTGCACAGGCGATCGGCGCGCCGGAGCTGGTCACCAACCCCGATTACGCCACCGCGCCGGCCCGCTCGAAGAACCGCGATGCGCTCAATGCCGCTATCGGAAAACTGACCGAGAAGAAATCGACGGAAACTTGGGTCAAGGAATTGAACGCTGCTGGCGTGCCGTGCGGCCCCATCTATTCCATCGACCAGATGTTTGAGGACGCTCAGGTGAAGCATCTCGGCATGGCCCAACATGTGCCGAACGACGAGAACCGTCACATCCAGCTGGTCGGCCAGCCCGTGACGCTGTCGCGCACGCCGAGCCGGATGGCTGCACGCCCGCCGGAATTCGGCGAGCAGACGGAGGAAGTGCTGGCCGAGTTCGGCTTCGCCAGGGACGAAATCGCCGACCTCAGGCAGCGCAAGGTCGTGTGAGACGACGCTCACAAACCGGGTGACCCGGCGCTCAAGACGAAAGCGACTGGGCGCACCGACAAATTGAGCGCTTCGTTTATGGGCCGCTGAACCGATAGTTGAAGCCAACCCGTAGAATATTGTCGGTGATATGCGAGGAGTAGCGAACGGTCACGGGAGCACCGCTGGGGGCGGTGACCGGCGTGACAAACGCTCCGGAGACATTGCCAAGATCGATGTAGAGATACTCGACCTTGGCGGTCCAGTTTCTACCGACTATGCCTTCGAGTCCGGCACCGATAGTCCAGCCCGCTTTGGTGCTGCGGTCGCCGAATGACGCGGCAACCGGGGTCAGGATGACGATGTTGGTGCCGTTCGGTCCAGTAATGTTGGTGCCGCTCACCGCTCCGTTTGTGCTCACCTCACCATAGGCCAAACCGCCCGTGACATAGCCAAGAAGAGTCGGCGTAAAGAGCCCGCCGACACGACCTCGAAACGTACCGAACCACTCAAGCTTCTGGCTGAGGTCGAATACCACCGGCAGGCCCGCCGTGTTGAAGGGCGCCGTGTCGCCGATATGGCCAGGCGTGCACGCGCCGTTGAACGGCGGAGTCACGAGCGTGCCGCCCGCGCAGATCGCGGTCGTGCCGCCGCGCTGTCCCGAGCCCTGAAGGTCGGCTTCGAGGCCATACACCCAGTTCGTTTGCTGCCAGTTGTATCCGGCTTGGCCACCACCGATCACGCCGTCCATGTCGAACCGGCCACTGGTCGCGCTTAGAAGGGCGCCGCTGGCAGTATCGACGAAGGATTGCGTAGTGGAGGAACTGCCCCAGCTATAGCCGACATTGAGGCCGGCATAGAAGCCGTTCCAGTTGTAAACGGCAGGAGGAGCCGCAAAAGCACTGGTCGCAAGCTGTGACGCAAGCGCTCCGATTGCAACGAATATCCGCTTCATGGCTGCCCCCATATGGACATGCAACTTCTGGGGCAAACATAGCAGATGCCGATTTCCGACTATGTCACCGCTGCGCCACAGCGCGGCGGTTTCCACGCAAGAACCACCCGGTTTCTGTCCATTCAGCGACACAACGCTACGGCCCTTCTTGGGTTCCCGCTGTGTCATAACGGCAACATGCCGCGATTTTCCGCATGGCTCGGCACGGCATTTCCGTCAAGCCCAAGGATCAAGATATCTTCCTTAACTAGAATTCTAATTTGCGAAAGGCGGCGCAACGGCCGGGGAAATTTGTCACGCTAAGCTTTCGCCGATCGCCGCCCTCGGGAGACTTCGCCGACAAGCTTGTCGATCGCCGGCCAGAACAGCAGCACGATGGCAAGCGTCGTGATCGAGCCGACAAGATAGTTGGACCAGAACACTTTCAAATCGCCGCCGGAACCGATCATCGATAGCCGGAACGCATCTTCGGCGCGGTTGCCGAGCACCAGCGACAGCGTGAACGGCGCCAGCGGAATGCCGATCTTCTTGAAGACATAGCCAACCACGCCGAAACCCAGCATCAGCCAGATGTCGAACATCGCGTTCTGGATCGCATAGGCGCCAATGGCGCACGACACCACGATCATCGGCGCCACCGCGGCAAACGGCACGCGCAGGATCGAAGCGAAGATCGGCACCGTAGTGAGCACCAGCACCAGTCCGACCACATTGCCGAGATACATCGAGGCAATCAGGCCCCAGACGAAATCCTTGTGCTCAACGAACAGCAGCGGCCCAGGATTGAGGCCCCACACCATGAGGCCGCCGAGCAGGATCGCCGCGGTGCCTGACCCGGGAATACCAAGCGCCAGCATCGGGAGCAGCGCCGAGGTGCCCGACGCATGCGCCGCCGTCTCCGGCGCGAACACGCCCTCGATACGGCCCTTGCCAAAACTGTCCTGATCCCTGGCGAAGCGCTTGGCGAGGTTATAGCCCATGAACGAGGCCGCGATCGCACCGCCCGGCGTGATGCCGAGCCAGCAGCCGATAAACGACGAACGCAGCAGCGTGACCCAGTATTTCGGCAGGTCCTTCCACACCGACAGAATGACCCGGGGCGAAATGCCGGCCGCGTGCCCGCGCAGCGCAAGACGCTCCTCCATGGTAAGCAGGATCTCGCTGATGCCGAACAGACCGATCACCGCGACCAGGAAATTGATGCCACGCAACAACTCTGCGGAACCGAAGGTCATGCGCAAATTGCCCGACACCGTGTCCATGCCGATGCCGGCGAGCAACAAGCCCAGCGACATCGAGATAATCGTCTTGTGCTTGGCCTCGCGGCCGAGCCCAACGAAGGAGCAGAAGGTGAGCAGATAGACCGCAAAGAATTCCGGCGGGCCGAACTTCAGCGCGAAGGAGGAGATCATCGGCGCGAGGAACGTGATCAGCAGAACGGCGACCAGCGAGCCGATGAAGGACGAGGTGAATGCAGCCGTCAGCGCCTCAGCCGCCCGGCCCTGCTGTGCCATTGGATAGCCGTCAAACGTGGTCGCGACCGACCAGGCTTCGCCGGGGATGTTGAACAGGATTGAGGTGATGGCGCCGCCGAACAATGCGCCCCAATAAATGCAGGAGAGCATCACAATGGCCGAGGTCGGATCCATGGTGAAGGTGAGCGGCAGCAGGATTGCCACGCCGTTGGGACCGCCGAGCCCCGGCAGCACGCCGACGAAGATGCCGAGCACGAGCCCGACCATCATGAGCGCCAGCGTCTTCCAGGTCAGCAGCACGACAAAACCGTGCATCAGAAGGCCGAGGGCTTCCATTGCGTTCGTCCGGCTCGTTAGCGGCCAAGAGCCGCCTCGAGCGGCCCCTTCGGCATAATGACGTCAAAGGCGATGTCGAAGGTGACGAACATCACCGCGGTAAACACGAAGGCGGTCAGCAGCGACTTCCACCACGCGATCTTGCCGACAAAATACATGAAGCCGGAAATGAGGAGGAAACTTGCGACATAGAGGCCGAGGAATTGCGTAGCAAGGACGAACAGCACGGTCGGCACGAAGACGGCGAGCACGCGGCGCAGTTGCGCCCGAGTGACGAAGGTCTCGCGCGCTTCCTTGCGCGACAGGAACGCCGCGACGATGCCGTAAAGACTGGCGGCACCGAGGATGATGGAGAGATAGAACGGGAAATAGCCGGGCTGCGGTCCGGTGGTATCCCAACCGGCGCCGGCACGCCAGTTGTCGTAGCCGAGCACAAGCGCCAGCGCGAGCAAAAGGAGGGAAACGACGACATCGATCGTGCGATTGCTGGTGACCGCGGGCGAACCCGCTTCAGGCGCTGTCGGATCGTCGACGACGATTTCGATATCGGTATTGGACATGCGGGGAACCCGGCTGGCGATGGCTGCAAACCGGGATACGTGCCCATGTACCTTGCGTCAATGACCGGCAGCGCGCTCCGGGAAAGCGCTCGCAAGTGCAGCACGGTTTGCACTCAGCACGCCGCGCTCGGTGATCAGCCCAGTGACCAGCCGCGCCGGTGTGACGTCAAAGGCGAAGTTGGCAACCGGCGAGCCCTCGGGAACTACCCGAACGGCCTCGATACGGCCGTCCTTGGTGCGGCCGGTCATTTCGGTGACTTCGCTCGCCTCGCGCTGCTCGATCGGGATTTCGGCGATGCCGTCATTGATACGAAAGTCGATGGTCGGTGACGGCAGCGCAACATAGAACGGCACGCCGTTGTCGTGCGCAGCGAGCGCCTTCAGGTAGGTGCCGATCTTGTTGCAGACGTCGCCATTAGCTGCGACGCGGTCGGTGCCGACAAGGGCAAGATCGACCATGTGGTGCTGCATCAGGTGCCCGCCGGTGTTGTCGGCAATCACCGTGTGTGGCACGCCATGATGGCCGAGCTCCCAGGCGGTGAGCGACGCGCCTTGGTTGCGCGGGCGGGTTTCGTCGACCCAGACATGGACGGGAATACCGCGATCATGCGCCTGGTAGATCGGCGAAGTCGCCGTCCCCCAGTCGACGGTGGCGAGCCAGCCCGCGTTGCAGTGAGTCAGCACGTTGACCGCCTCGCCGGGCTTCTTGGTCGCGACGATCTTCTCGATCAGCGCCAGACCGTATTTGCCGATCTCGCGGTTGATGACAACGTCTTCCTCTGCGATCTCCGCGGCGCGGGCATACGCTGCCTGCAAACGCACTGACGGAGGCAAGGGCCGCAACATCCGTATCATCTCGTCGAGCGCCCATTTCAGATTGATCGCGGTCGGGCGCGACTTCACCAGCATCTCGAAGGCGCGATCGAGATTGGCGTCGGAACGGTCGTCGCGCATGGCGAGCGCCATGCCATAGGCCGCGGTGGCTCCAATCAGCGGTGCGCCGCGCACCAGCATGGTGCGGATCGCCTCAGCCGCGGCAGCGGCATTCGCAATGTCTACGACGACGAACTCATGCGGCAGGCGACGCTGGTCGATCGCTCGCACCGAAAAGCCGTCGGGCTCGAGCCAGATACTGCGGAAATGCTTACCGTCGACCTTCACGATCGGAGCACCCTTCCTGCCACCGCGTCGAGCTTCCGGAGCAGCGCCGGATCGCGCGCTTCCGGCGCGGTGATCAGCGCAGCCTCGAGTGCGCGGTCCGAGCCAACCGGACACGGCTCGTGTTCCCTTGGAAAATCCCGGGCCAGCCGCGCCACCAGCGCCTTCGCGCGGTCGGCATTGGAATTGAGCACGCGGATGATGTCCTGCACGGTGACCGCCTCATGATGCGGATGCCAGCAATCGTAGTCAGTCACCATGGCGACGCTGGCGTAGCAAATCTCCGCCTCACGGGCGAGTTTTGCCTCGGGCATGTTGGTCATGCCGATCACGGAATAGCCCTGCGCCTTGAAGGTCAGGCTCTCCGCGAGGCTGGAGAACTGCGGGCCTTCCATGCAGATATAGGTGCCACCATCGACCGCGTCGATGCCTTCGGCCTTCGCCGCGGCTGCGAGATGCTCGCGCAGGCGCGGCGACACCGGACAGGCCATCGAGACATGGGCGACGCAGCCCTTACCGAAGAAAGAACTCTCGCGCCTGTGGGTGCGATCGACGAACTGATCGACGAGCACGAAGGCGCCGGGCGGCAATTCCTCCTTGAAGGAGCCGCAGGCCGACAGTGCCACGAGGTCGGTAACCCCCGCCCGCTTCAGCGCATCGATATTGGCGCGGTAGTTAATGTCGGAGGGCGACAGAACGTGGCCCCTGCCATGGCGCGGCAGGAAGACGACCGGCAGGTCCGCAAGCATGCCGCGCTTGAGTGGCGCCGACGGCTCGCCCCAGGGGGTCTCGACCGCTGCCTCGCTTATGTCTTCCAGGCCCGGCAGATCGTAGACGCCGGACCCGCCGATGATGCCGAGCACGGCGCGGGTCATGACTTCTCCAGAACACGTTTTGTCGGGAGAATGTTCGACTATACTGCGGCGCAATAATCAACCCTTGTTCTCGGGCGCGAAGCACGTTGATATGGTCTCCCATGAAAGACCGCGACAAGCGCCAATCCATCATCAAGGCCTGCCTGCGCATGAATGCGCTGGGCATCAACCAGGGCACTTCAGGCAATATCAGCCTCCGGCATGGCGAGGGGCTGTTGATCACGCCGACCGGCACGCCTTACGAGACGATGCGGCCCGAGCAGATCGTCCAGATGGGTTTTGACGGCTCGCACGATCCGGTGCAGCGGCCATCCAGCGAATGGCGCTTCCATTGCGACATCCTGAAAGCCCGTCCGGACGTCGAAGCCGTGGTGCATGCACACCCGACCTACTGCACGGCGCTGGCCATCATGGGCATGGAAATCCCGCCGGTGCATTACATGATCGCTTGCGCCGGCGGAGATACCATCCGCTGCGCCCCCTATGCGACCTTCGGCACCCAGGAACTGTCCGACCACGCCGCGCGCGCGCTGGAGGGGCGGCTGGCCTGCTTGCTCGCCCACCACGGCATGATCGCGGTCGGCCCGTCGCTGGACAAGGCAATGTGGCTGGCGGTCGAGGTTGAGACGCTCGCGCGGCAGTATCACGCCGCCCTGCAGATCGGGAACCCGCCGCTTTTGTCGAAAGAGGAAATCGAAAAAGTCCGTGTCCGGATGGCCGGTTACGGTCATGCGGACACGTAAAGGTTCACGCAGCTGAAGTCACTTCGCTAAAGTCACTTGGCAACGAAACCCGCTTCGTTCATCAGCGAAGCGTTCAGCTTGTCGTCTTCCTCAAGGAACTGCACCATGTCCTTGCCGGTGAGGAAGATTGGCTTCAGCGCCTGTTTTTCCATGTAGTCCTTGTATTCCGGGGTCTGTGTCACCTTGTGGAACAGGTCGACATAGAAGGCCTGCTGTTCGGGCGTGACCTTGCCGGGCAGGAACATGGCGCGCAGCATCAGATACTGCACGTCGACGCCCTCCTCCTTGCAGGTCGGAATGTCGTTCCAGGACTGTGTCTCCGTGACCTTCGTCTTGTAGGATATGCGCTCCTTGTCAAACACGCAAAGCGCCCGCACCTGACCCGCGCGCCAGACTTCGAGATTCTCGGAGGGATTGTTGACGTTCGATTCCGTGTGGCCGCCGACCAGCTGCGTGGCCGCCTCGCCGCCGGACTTGTAGGGCAGATAGGAGAACTTTGCCCCAGTCTTCTGCTCCATGAACACGGTCAGCACATGGTCCTCGCGTTTCGACCCCGTGCCGCCCATCTTGAAGGGCGAACCAGCGGCCTTGGCGGCGGCGATGAACTCCTTGACGGACTTCGGCCCGGTGCTGTTGTCCCACAGCACGAACTGGTCGAGCGCGATCACCGACACCGGCGTGAGGTCGCGCCAATTGAAAGGGATCTTGGCCGACAGCGGCAGCATGTAGATCAGCGAATAGGCGATCAGCACTTTGTTGGCGTCGCCGTCGCTGGATTTCATGTACATCAGCGCTTCCGCGCCAGATGCACCACCCTTCAGCGACACCACCATCGGCTGCTTCATCAGATTGTTTTTCTGAATCGCGGCCTGCATCATCCGCGCCATCTGGTCCGAAGCGCCGCCTGCGCCGGCGGCAACGACGATCTCGACAGGCTTGCTCGGCTCCCAAGCGGCGGATGCCGGCACGGCGGCAAGGATAACGGCAGCGGCGGCCGCATATCTGACGATATATCCCACGCGTCTCTTCCCTATATCTTTGTTTTAGCTAAGGAAAAATACCTCAGTTCGACCCCATTGTGCGAGGTCCAGCGCCTGAGCGCAAGGTGAGCCGCCCTCCCAGCCCCCCTGACTTTCGCATGAGTTCTGGAGCCGGTCGGCTGCTACCTGCCCTTCCAGTTGGGCGTCCGCTTGTTGAGGAAGGCATCCATCCCCTCGCGGAAATCCTCGCTCATATAGGCCTTGAGGATCAGGTCCTCACCCTCGTCGCGCGACAGCGTGCGACGGATGCGGCGCACCGCTTCCTTGGTGACTTCGAGCGTAATCGGCGCATGGCTTGCGACGAGTTTTGCGGTTTCCTCGGCGCGGCGCTGCAGCACGATCACATCGGGCACGATTTCGTTGAGCAGGCCAAGCGCGAGCGCTTCCTGCGCCTCGACAAGGCGCGCCTTGAAGATCAAATCCTTGGTGCGCGCGGGGCCGAGCAACGATACGAGGCGGGAGATGTTCGACATCGACAGGCAATTGCCAAGCGTACGCGCGATCGGAAAGCCGATGCGTGTCGATTCCGTGCCGATTCGGATGTCGCAGCAGGCCGCAATTCCAGCGCCGCCGCCGGTGCAGGCGCCGGCGATCGCCGCGATGACCGGCACGCGGCAGCTTTCCAGCGTGCCGAGCACGCGGTCGATCCGCGCCTCATAGTCGAGCGAGTCTTGCGCCGTCTTGAAGGCGCGGAACTGCGAGATGTCGGTGCCGGACGCGAACGCCTTGTCGCCCGCGCCTGTCAGGATCAGTGCCTTGATGGCGCGGTCCTGGTTGATGGACTCGCAGATCGAGGCCATCTGCTCGTACATCGCGAAGGTCAGAGCGTTGCGCGCCTGCGGACGGTTGAATGTAATCCGGGCGATGCCGTCCTGGACGGAATAGATCAGGTCTTCGGTGGCGGTGACCGGCGCATTCATCTTGGCTCTTTCTCTATTCAGAAGGACTGCGGCCGTCAGGCGACCGCCGCCTTCGGCATTGGCACGACGTCGCGGCCCTTCAACACGTCCATTGCCGCCAGCACGCCGCCACTGCGATGCGGCACCTTGGCGAGGTCGAGCCCCATTTCGACGCCAGACAGGGTACCCATCAACATCAGATCGTTAAAGTGGCCGATATGGCCGATGCGGAACAGCTTGCCCTTGACCTTGTTGAGGCCGGTGCCGAGCGACATGTCGAAATTCTCCAACACTACCTTGCGGAAAGCGTCGGCGTCATGCCCCTCGGGCATGCGCACGCCGGTCAGCGCCGGAGAATGCGCATTCGGATCGAGGCACTGCGTCTCCAGCCCCCACACCTTGATCGCCGCGCGGGTAGCGGCGCTGTGGCGCTTGTGGCGGGCAAAGACGTTTTCGAGGCCCTCTTCCTCCAGCATTTTGACGGCCTCGCGCAGGCCGAACAGCAGGTTGGTGGCCGGCGTATAGGGCCACGTTCCGGCTTTGTTGATGTTGATCACATCCTGCCAGTCCCAATACGACCGCATCGCGATATTGGCCTTGGCGACTGCAAGCGCCTTTTCCGAGACGGCGTTGAAGCCGAGGCCGGGCGGCAACATCAACCCTTTCTGCGACCCTGCCACCGAGACATCGATGCCCCAGGCATCGTGCTCATACTCGAGCGAGCCGAGGCCGGAAATGGTGTCCACCATCAACAGCGCCGGATGCTTGACGGCATCCATGATCTTGCGGACGTCGCGCGGGTCGGTAACGCAGGCGGTCGAGGTCTCGTTGTGGACGACGCAGACGGCCTTGATCTTGTGCGCCTTGTCGGCAGACAGCCGCGCCTCGATTTGGGCGAGGTCAGCGCCATGGCGCCAGTCGCCGGGAATGAAGTCGACTTCGAGCCTGAACTTGTCGGCAATGCCGCGCCACAGCACGGCGAACTGGCCCGTCTCACACATCAGCACCCTGTCGCCGGGGGCGAGCGTATTGACGATCGCGGCTTCCCAAGCGCCGGTGCCCGAGGAGGGATAGATGATGACTGGGTGCTTGGTGCGGAACACCCGCTGCATCGCCGCCATCACCGCAAAGCCGATTTCGGCGAACTCCGGACCGCGATGGTCCATTGTCGGCATGTCCATGGCGCGCAACACCCGGTCCGGCACGTTGGTCGGTCCCGGAATCTGCAGAAAATGCCTTCCAGTATGCACGGTCATGGGCGTCCTTCCCGGTCTTGCAGAGTCTTCCCTTGGCTTTGCGAGCCGCTCGAATACCATTATTCGGCGGGCTTGTCCCACACCCGGTGGGAGCCGCCAATGCGCCGTGGGTATGGCTTTGCCTTGCCAAGCCCGCGGCTAGAAGGCAAGACAGTTCAAGGACATCTGGTGAGACCTTAATGACGGCGATAGGGGCCGAAAAATCTCGAAAATCGGCCGGGAATAGCGCCCTTGCCGCGCGGCTTTCGCGCGAAATCACGGGCGACGTCTTCTTCGATATCTTCAACCGCGGCCGCTATGCCACCGACGCCTCGTTTTACCAGATCATGCCGGCGGGGGTCGTGGTACCCCGCAGCATTGACGAGGCGCTCAGGACGCTCGCCATCTGCCGGGACGAAGGGCGATTCGTTACCCCCCGCGGCGGCGGCACCTCACAGTGCGGGCAGACCATCAACGAGGGCATCGTCGTCGATTTCTCAAAGCACTTGAACCGGCTCGTCTCGCTCGATGTGGCAAACCGGACCTGCGTGGTTGAGCCCGGTATTGTGCTCGACGACCTCAACCGGCAACTCAGAAAACACGGGCTGTGGTTTCCGGTCGACGTATCCACCGCTTCGCGCGCCACCATCGGTGGCATGGCCGGCAACAACTCCTGCGGCGGGCGTTCGCTGCGCTACGGCACCATGCGCGACAATACGCTGTCCATAGACGCGGCGCTCGCCGACGGGACGCAACTGCATTTCGGCGAGGTACCGCGCGATCTTGCGCATGCGAATTCGCCCGAGAGCGGGCTTGCGCTGTTCCGCGACATGCTGGGTCTCGGCCAGCGCGAGGCCGCCGAGGTCGCCGCGCGCTTTCCAAAGGTGCAACGCCGGGTCGGCGGCTATAATCTCGACGCGCTGGTGCCGCGCAATGCGCCAAACAACATGGCGCATCTGCTGGTCGGCTCCGAAGGAACTCTGGCCTTTACAACCCAGGTCGAGTTGAAGCTGTGGCCGGTGATCCGCAACAAAGTGCTCGGGGTCTGCCATTTCGGCAGTTTCTATGAAGCGATGGATGCAGCCCAGCATCTGGTGAAGCTGCGGCCGATTGCGGTCGAACTCGTCGATCGCACCATGATCGCGCTCGGTCGCGACATCGCCATGTTCCGCCCGGTAATCGAGACCACTGTGCGCGGCGATCCAGATGCGCTGCTGATCGTGGAATTTGCGGAGGAAGATCAGGCCGACAATCTGCAGAAATTGAAGCAGCTGTCGGAGCTGATGGCCGATCTCGGCTTCGGCTGGAACCATCCGCGACGCAAATGGGGCGGCGTGGTCGACGTCATCGAGCCGGCGATGCAGACAGCGATTGCCGACTTCCGGATCTCGGGCCTCAACGTCATGATGTCGATGAAGCAGGACGGCAAGCCCGTCTCATTCGTCGAGGACTGCGCCGTGCCGCTGCCGCACTTGGCCGACTACACCGCGCGGCTGAATGCGATCTTTGCCAGACACGGCACCCGCGGCACCATGTATGCACACGCCTCCGAGGGCTGCCTGCATGTTCGCCCCGTACTCAACCTGAAGCTCGAAAAGGACGTCAAGGCGATGCGCGCCATCGCCGAAGAGGCCTTCGCCATGGTGCGGGAGTATAAGGGCTCGCACTCCGGCGAGCATGGCGATGGCCTGGTGCGCTCGGAATTTCACGAGGCAATGTTCGGCGAGCGCATCATCGCCGATTTCCGGGAGGTGAAGCGGCGCTTCGATCCGGACGAGGTGCTCAATCCCGGCAAGATCGTCGATGCGCCGAAAATGGACGATCGCTCGCTGTTCCGCTATCCGCCTGAGTATCGCGTCAGTGAGCTAAAGACGGCGCTGGACTGGTCGGCTTATCCGGGCGCCGGTGGCGGTTTCCAGGGCGCAGTCGAGATGTGCAACAACAACGGAGCCTGCCGCAAGATCGAGGGCGGCGTGATGTGCCCGTCCTATCGCGCCACCCGCAACGAAAAGGACGTCACGCGCGGCCGCGCCAACACGCTGCGGCTTGCGATCTCCGGCCAGCTCGGTCCCGATGCACTTTCGTCCGACGAGATGATGGAGACGCTGAAACTCTGCGTTTCCTGCAAGGCCTGCCGGCATGAATGCCCTGTTGGCGTCGACATGGCCAAGATGAAGATCGAGGTGTTGGCGGCACGGGTAGCACGGCACGGGCTTTCGCTGCGGGACCGTCTGGTCGGTTATCTACCGCGCTATGCGGGACTTGCTTCTCGTTTTGCGCCGATCGCGAACTGGCGTAACCGCAGCCCGCTGCTGCGAAGCCTGTTCGAGAAGTTCGCCGGTATCAGCGCCAGGCGCACCCTGCCCGCCTTCCGGCGCGACGTGTTCGCGCCTGACGCGGAAGCCTTCGGTCCCGCCGCCGGACGCGAGGTTGTGCTGTTTGCCGACACGTTCAATCGCGCCTATGAGCGCGAGAACCTCGATGCCGCGCTGCGCGTGCTGGTCGCGGGCGGCTATCGCGTCCACATTCCGAAGGCCGTAGATGGCGGCAGGCCGCTATGCTGCGGCCGGACATTTCTTTCCGCCGGACTTGTCGAGCAGGCGCGCGAGGAACTGGTGCGCCTGGTTGCGACCTATGCCCCATTTGCTGCGCGCGGCGTACCGATTGTAGGTTTGGAGCCGAGCTGCCTTCTCACGCTGCGTGATGAGCTGCTGTCGCTGCGCTCTGACGCGGACGCCACAGCAATCAGCGCGCACGCCCTGCTGTTCGAGGAGTTTCTGTTGCGAGAGGCCGAGGCTGGCCGGTTGAAGCTTCCGCTCGGTGTCATCGGCAGCCAAGCCTTGGTGCATGGGCACTGTCACCAAAAGTCGTTCGGTTCGCTCAAGCCGGTTGAGAAAGTGCTGCGGCTCGTACCCGAATTGAAGGTCGACACGATCGAGTCGAGCTGTTGTGGCATGGCCGGTGCGTTTGGCTATGGCGCAGACACCTATCAAGCATCGATCGACATGGCCGAACTGTCGCTGCTCCCGGCCGTGCGCCGCGCCGATCGCGACACGATCGTGGTCGCCGACGGCACCTCATGCCGAAACCAGATCAAGGATGGTACCGAGCGCGAGGCCCTTCACGTATCGCGCGTGCTGGCGATGAGCCTCGACAGCGCGAAATCAACCACAACCGCCAATGCATAGGAACAAGAGATGGCTGAACTGACCCTCGACATCGCCCGCAAGATCCTGGATGCCGCACTGGCAAAGGCCATTGAAAAGAAATTCAAGCCGCTGGTCATCACCATCCTGGACGCACGCGGTGCGGTGAAGATGACTGCCGCGCAGGACGGCACCAGCCTGATGCGCGCAGAGATCGCACATGGCAAGGCTTATGGCGCGCTGGCGCTCGGCATGGGATCACGAGCCCTGTTCCAGCGCGCGCAGGACCAGGCCTATTTTGTCAGTGCAGTGAATGCGATCGCCCAGGGACGCCTCGTGCCGGTGCCCGGCGGCGTGCTGATCCAGGACGGCGCGAAGCTGCTAGGCGCCGTCGGCGTCAGCGGCGACACGTCCGACAATGACGAGATTTGCGCCATCGCTGGCATCGGGGCCGCGGGACTGAAGGCGAATCCGGGCTAGCGATTTGCCGGTCCAGGGTACTTGGGGTTTCACCAACGCGCTCGACTCTCTATTGCAACTTCCGTCATCGCCGGCAGGGCCATCCAGCGCCCTCCGCTAAGGCGCTGCCTTCCTGATCCAGACCTTGTTGTCGTGGAACGCGACGCCGCCGATCGGGGCGACCGCTTCAGCACCGGTCAGTGTGTTGATGCCCTTGCCGCCAATATGATCGCTGTTGGGATGGATCGATTCGGCAATCAGCACCCCGCGATGTACGCCATCGAACAACCTTGCGACCAGCGAGGTCTCGCCCCTGGTATTGCCGAGTGTCACCGCATCTCCGTCGGCGATGCCGAATGAGGCCGCATCGAGCGGGTGGATCATCACCGATGCCCTGCCCTCGCGCTCCTGCGACGAGGGCGTCTCGGTGAAGGACGTGTTGAGGAAGCTGCGTGAGGGGCTGGTCGCCAGGCGGAACGGATGAGCCGCGTCGATCTGCTCGATCACGGCCCAATGGTCAGGTAACCGTGGCATCCTGCCGATATCACCCATGGTGATGCCGAACGGCGGATGCGCCCAGTCCGCCTTGAAGTGAAACTTCTTGTCGGCGTGCGCAAATCCGTTGAGATAATGCGACGTACGGAAATCCGGCTGAAGGTCTCGCCAGACATCGGCCTCAAGCGCGGCGATGTCACCGTGGCCGCTCAACTTTAGCGTGGCGTCAATCAACTCACGCGGCGTCATCTCGAAGCCGGGATGGCTGACCTTGAGACGCCGGCCGAGCCCTTGCAGCACCTCATGATTGCTGCGGCACTCGCCCGGCGGATCGATCAGCTTCGGTCCAACCGAGATGTGCTGGTGACCGCCGCCGTAATAAAGATCGTCGTGCTCCATGAACATGGTAGCCGGAAGCACAATGTCGGCCATCGCAGCCGTCTCGGTCATGAACTGCTCGTGCACGGCGACGAACAGATCCTCGCGGGCAAAGCCGCGGCGCACCAGATCCTGCTCTGGCGCCACAGTTACCGGGTTGGTGTTCTGGATCAGCATGGCCTTGACCGGGCCGCGGCCCTGCAACGCCCCGCTATCGCCGGTCAGGATCCGGCCGATCTTGGATTGATCGAGCCAGCGCGTGTTATGATCGAGCGCGTCATGACCCTCGATGAGGGACTCATTGAAATGCCAAAGCGCGTAGTTGTTGAAGAACGCACCGCCCCCCTCATATTGCCAGGCGCCAGTCACTGCCGGGATGCACAGCGCCGCATGCATCTGCGTAGCGCCGTTGCGGCTGCGGGTAAAACCATAGCCAAGCCGGAAGAAAGTCCGTTTGGTCGTCCCGACCGCGCGGGCGAATGCCTCAATCTCGGCAACCGGGACACCGCAAATCGCCGATGCCCACTCCGGCGTGCGCGTTTCTAGATGTGCCTCGAGCTCGTCGGGGCAATCGGTGTATTTTGCCATGTAGGGCCGATCGGCGAGACCCTCGCGAAACAGCACGTGCATGACGCCGCAGGCGAAGGCTCCGTCGGTACCTGGACGAAGCAGAATCTTGATGTCGGCCTGCTTCATGGTTTCGTTGTTGTAGACGTCAACCGCGGCGATCTTCGCGCCGCGCTCCTTTCGCGCGCGGGAGGCGTGCGTCATCACGTTGACCTGGGTGTTGACGGGATTGGTACCCCAGATCACGACCAGGTCGGAGACGCCCATCTCGCGCGGATCGACACCGGCAATCTTTCCAGTGCCGATGGCATAGCCGATGCGGGCAATGTTAGCGCAGATGGTCTGATAGAAACGCGAATATCTCTTGACATTGGAAAGCCGGTTGATGCCGTCGCGCATCACGATGCCCATGGTGCCGGCGTAGTAATAGGGCCACACCGACTCCGCGCCGAACTCGTGCTCGGCCGCATCGAAGCGCGCAGCGATTTCGTCGAGCGCATCGTCCCAGGAGATTCGCGCGAATTGGCCGGAGCCCTTCGGCCCGGTGCGGCGCATCGGATAAAGCAGCCGCTCGGGATGATGGATACGCTCAGCATAGCGCGCGACTTTGGCGCAGACGACGCCGGCGGTGTAGGTCTGGATTTTCGAGCCGCGCACGCGACCAATGGAACGCCCATCGATCACCTCGATATCGAGCGCGCAGGCCGATGGACAATCGTGTGGACAGGTGGAGTGGCGGATGTCGACCTTGGCTAGCTGGTTCATGCGCTAAGAAAATACCATCAAAAACGGAACTGGCGAGCGGGTTTTGCGTCCAAATTTGCGTAATGCTCAGGCGTCAGGCGCCGAGATAGGCCCCGCCATTGGCGTGGATCGCCTGTCCGTTGATATAGCGCGCTGAGGGGCTGCAGAGGAAGCGCACTATGGCAGCAACGTCCTCCGGCCTGCCTTTTTTGCCGCTTATTGTATGGTGGGTGGCGTGGTGGGCCGGTTCCGGCTTGTCCTTCGGCCGTGGCGTACCGATCAGGCCGGGAACGACGCAGTTCACGACGATGCCGTCCGGCGCAAGATCGTAAGCAAGCGCGCGGGTGAAGCCGACGATGCCTGCCTTGGCCGTCACGACATGAGCACGATTCGCCGCGCCCGTATGTGCGCTGAGGCCGCCGATATTGATGATAGTGCCAGCGGCGGAGTTGCGCAGCGCCGGCATACATGCCTTCACGCAATGGAACGCACCGTCCAGCGTCACGTCGAGGATTTCACGCCAAGCGGCGTAATCCATTTCGGCAAACGGCTTTTCGCGGCGCAGCGCAGCGTTGTTGACGAGGATGTCGATGCGGCCGTATTTCCGGATAGCGGCGTCGGCCATCGCCTTCACCGCTTTTGGGTCGGCGACATCGCCGATATGCGCAACGGCATTGCCGCCCGACGATCCGATCTCTCGCACGACGGCGTCCGCCTCCACGCGATTGCTGCGGGCATTGACGACGACGGCGGCTCCGCCTTCGGCCAGTGTCAGCGCGATAGCACGGCCGATGTTGCGGCCAGCTCCGGTGACGATGGCGACCTTGCCTGCGAGTTCCTGTGGCATTCCCATCTACCCCCGCAGCGAAGTAAGATCGACGCGGCCATCAAACAATGAGGCCATCAGCTTCAGTGCCGCTTCGGCCCGTGCCTTGCTCCAGCCGCCTTGCTCGACGTTGAGCATGAACTTGTCGATGACATCTTGCCGCGTCAACGGCTCTTGCGCACCGCCACGCAGATGGGGCTGCCGTTCTTCGACCACGCTGCCGTCTTTCAGAGTTGCGCGGATATGGCCGGTGTAGCTGTTCGGATAGGGATTTTGGGGGTCGATGACATATCTGACCTTCGCGGCAAGCGCGAGCACGCGCGGATCGGCGATCGCGCTTTCGGTGAAAGCGCGGAGCCCGACACCGCCGCGCACGAAGCCGGCCGCCAGCAAATAAGGAACGGCGAATTTTGCGGCATAACCGTTGTGTGGGCGCTGCTTGTCGGCGAGCGGCTCCCACAGCCGGTGCACGGTACCCTCGGCGACCTCACAGACGACCCCGGCGATATCCTCGGCCTTGATTCCCCGTAAAGCCAGCCGACGCGCGCAATCGATGTAGGGCTGGGCCATGGTACCGCAAGGGTACGGCTTGAAGGCAAGCGTATCAGTGACCCAACGCCCGCCGAAATCGCCGACCAATGCATCGTAGTCGCCCTTCGCTGTGTGTGCGAAGCCATGAAACAGCCCGTGCACGCCCTCGAACACCGTACGCGGCCCGACGAAGCCGCCGCGCGCCAATAGGGCGGCGCGCATGCCCGATTGCGCGGCCCAGCCGGCATGCATCCGCTTGGTCCAGGCGCCCTCGGCGAGATATTCAATGATACCGCCGGCCATGCTACCGGCGATTCCGAGCGCATCGACCATTTGCCTCGCGTTGAGACCGAGCGCCATGCCGACCCCGGCCGCCGCGCCCATTACGCCGAATACAGCCGTCGGATGAAAGCCCGCCTTGTGCACGGCCTTCGGCACGACAAGGCTGAGTCGGCAGAGCACTTCCGTGCCGACGGCAATTCCTGCCAGCGCGCTGCGGCCGTCTGGATTGTGCCGCTCGCAGGCCGCGAGCACCGCCGGCACGATCACTGCTCCGGCATGCACGGGGCCGCCTTCAAAGGTGTCGTCAAAATCCTCACCGTGCGCGGCGGTACCGTTGACGAAGGCGGCGCCCGCAGCGCTCAGCGTGCGGTCATGCCCGATTGCGGAGCACGGACCGTCATCATCGCAGCCTGCGAGCGCGCTGCGAACGTAATCCTCATTGCGGGCGGTAACACAGAGGCCGACGACGTCAGCCAGGAGATCGCTGCACTTGCGCGCGGTTGCAGGCGGAAGCTCGCCCGGCTGCAACGCTGCAATCTTCGCCGCCAACGCCTCGGCCACCGAAGTCTTGGACAATTCTGCCGACATCAGACGCGAAACAGCTTTGTGTAGCGCGCCTTGATCGCCTCGCTCTCTTTCTCAACAGCTGCAGCATCGTCCTTCATGGTCTTGATCTCGGCGAGCGGCTTGCGACCGGCCTTTTCCTTGGTCTGTGAATGCACGGAGCGAAGGCCCCCGACGTCGATGATGAGTTGCTGCGCCTCCTGGCCCAGACTGAAGGACTGGAACAGCCGCGCCGCATTCGGATGCGGTGCAGCCTTGAAGATACCATTGGGGCCAATGATTAGCGGCGAGCCTTCGGTGGCGTAGACCGGCTCGACGGGACGGCCTGCTTCCTTCATCTGGAAAATATTGTACTCATTGCCGTCGGCCATCACGGCGCGCTCGCCGAGGTCGAGCTTCTTTGGCGGATCGGCCGAGGACTGCACCTGCATCACACTCTGCTTGGCGAGCTTTTCAAAATACTCCCAGCCGAGATCGCGCTGCATCTGATAGGTCGCGGTCATGATGGTGCCGCTATAGCCGGGGTGCGCCTTGACGATCTTTCCCTTCCACTTGGGATCGAGCAGATCGGCAAAGCTCCTCGGTGCATCTTCCGCCTTCACCAGATTGATGTTGTAAGCGATGATGCTGAGCCAGACGCGGAAGCTCGCGAATTGGCCGTCAGCGTCCTTGTGCTCGGCCGGATAATGCTTCGCGACATCTTCGGGCACGTAAGGCGCCAGAATGCCGTCGCGTTTCCAAACGATGAAGTGCGCAGCATCCGAGGAATTCACGATGTCCACGGCATGGATGTTGCTCGTATATTCCTGGCCGATACGCTGGAACACGCGCTCGGCACCTGTACGCTCCACCCGTACCGCGATGCCCGGATATTTCGCCTCGAACGCCTTGGCCAGCTTCTCGGCCACCGGCAGGTCGGTCGAGGTGTAGTACATCACCTGACCTTCCTTTTTCGCTGCTTCGACCAGCGCCGGTGTAACTGCCTCGGGAGGCGGCGCTGCGGCCATGACCCTGGTCGAAAGTGCGGTGCCCGCCAATGCTGCACCGCCCTTCAGCATGTCGCGGCGCGAAATCGACAATTGTTTCATCCTTGTCCCCCGCGTATGAAAGGCGAAGTTGCGTACACCGGAGCCTATCCTTTATTCCGGCGCGCTGCCTCTAGTCTATCGTCGACAGCCAAATCGCAGTGCAGCTAGATTAGGCTAACAACACGCTGGATCAGGGAGAAACGAATGACGGGCCCAAGGCACTTGCTGGTGCTGGCCGCCCTGCTGGCAGCCCCGTTGCCGGGCTCCGCATCGGCGCAGGATTACCCGTCGCGGCCTGTCAAGATCATCGTGCCTTTTGGCGCTGGCGGACCGGCCGATGTTACCGCCCGCCAGATCGGCAACATCCTGCAGGAGAACTTTGGCCAGCCCTTTGTGGTCGAGAATCGCACCGGCGCCGGAGGCGTGATCGGAACCGTCGAGGCGGCAAAATCACCGCCCGACGGCTACACTCTGCTAATGATGTCCAATACGCAGACCGCGAATGAATCGCTGCTGACCGCGGAGCAGCGGAAGTACGATCTGATGCGCGATCTCGCGCCGATCGCGCCGGTCAATTATTCCGACCTCGTGATCGTGGTGCATCCCTTGGTGCAAGCCAAGACGCTGGCCGAATTCATCGGGCTCGCCAAATCGCAACCGGGGAAGCTGAACTACGCTTCTTCCGGACAGGGAACGCCCTATCACATGGCCGGAGAACTCTTCAAAGCCATGGCCGGCATCGACATCGTGCACGTGCCGTACCGCAACAGCGGCGAGGCGCGCAGCGGCGTGATCGGCGGCCAGGTCCAGATGATGATCGACGCTGTGCCTGCGATGGCGCAAAACGTCAACGAGAAACAGGTGCTCGCCCTTGCCACCACCGGCAAAACGCGCTCGACCGTGCTGCCCAACGTGCCTACGGCAGACAACGCCGGCGTTCCAGGATACGAGGCGACCATCTGGCTGGGTCTGATGACACCGGCGGGGACGCCAAAGGCAGTCATCGACAAGCTCAACGCGGCCGTGAATGCCGCGATCAAGAAGCCGGATGTCATAAAGCTGTGGACCGGACAAGGCGCGGTACCGCTGTCGATGACGCCAGAAGAGTTCGACAAGTACCTGCGCGGCGACATTGTCAAATGGGCAGACGTCGTCAAGAAAATCGCCGCCAAGCCGCAATAGAGCTTCTTCGATGCCGCAAATCCACTTCAGGCTGAATGACGTTGCAACGTCGGTCGACGCCGATCCCAACCGTTCTCTGCTGGACATTCTGCGCAGCGAGCTCGGCCTGACCTCCCCGCATTTTGGCTGCGGCGCGGGCGAATGCGGTGCCTGCAATGTCATTGTCGATGATCGTGCAGTGACTTCCTGCGACACGCCGCTGTGGTCCGTCGCAAACAAGGAGATCACCACGCTGGAAGGATTGGGAAGCGCCGAACGACCGCATCCGCTGCAGCGCGCCTTCATTGACGAACAGGCCATGCAATGCGGCTACTGCATTTCGGGAATCCTGATGAGCGCGGCAGCATTGCTACGACAAAACCCGTCACCGTCAGGCGCACAAGTGAAGGCGGCACTGGACCGCAATATCTGCCGCTGCGGATCGCACAACCGGATCCTGCGGGCTGTGATGCGCGCAGCAAGCGGGGCGGCCGTCGGATGAACACGCCCTCTCCACCCAAACTGCCGACAAGCGTTTCGGCCAATCCACGCCTCTCGTCATGGCTGAAATTTTCTTCGGCCGGCCATGTCACAGTGTCACCCGGCAAGGTGGAAATCGGCCAGGGCATCGTCACCGCGCTCGCGCAGATCGCTGCCGACGAACTTGACATCGATCTTTCCCGTATGCGAATGCACCGCGCCTCCACTGCCTCCAGCCCGAACGAAGGCGTGACGTCAGGCAGTCTCTCGATCCAGCAATCCGGCCGCGCGCTTCGTCACCTCTGCGCCGAGGTCCGCCGCATCTTCCTCGAGAAAGCTTCCGACCGGCTGGGAACAGAGATCGGGATGCTCGAAATAGAGGACGGCACGATCAAGGGTCCGGGCAATGTCCGTACCAGCTATTGGGAGCTGGCCGATGAAGTCTCACTTGAGCGCGACGCCAGTCCCGACGCCGTGTGGAAACCCATCGCACAGCGCGTCCTCGCCGGAAGGTCCGTGCAGCGAATCGACATTCCTGACAAGGTATTTGCGAAAGCCCGCTTCCTTCACGATCGCGCCCTACCCGGTACGCTGCACGGGCGGGTGCTACGACCAGAATTTTCGGGCGCGAGGCTGATGTCGCTGCAAGAGGATGGCGCACGCGCAATCCCGGGCCTTGTTGCCATCGTGCGCAACGGCAGTTTCTCCGGCGTCATCTGCGAAACAGAGCATGCCGCGGAAGCAGCGGTGAGAGCGCTGCGAAAGGGTGCGACATGGTCCGGTGGAGATGCGCTGCCCGATGAGGACGATCTCGCGTCCTTTCTGAAATCTCAGCCAGCGGAATCGACGATTATCGATACACGAAGCACGGCTTCCCCTGCGGCGATAGTCCGCACGATCCGTCGACAGTACATCCGTCCCTACATAGCGCATGCCTCGATGGCGCCGTCCTGCGCCCTAGCACAGTGGAACGGTGGCCACGTCCACGTATGGACCCACAGTCAGGGCGTTTATCTCCTACGCACCGACCTTGCGCTGGTGCTCCGCTTGCCGGCTGAGGATATCACCGTTGAGCATATGGAAAGCGCCGGCTGCTACGGGCACAACGGTGCCGACGACGTCGCGCTCGATGCGGTGCTGCTTGCGAAGGCGGCACCCGGCCGGCCCGTGCGCGTGCAGTGGTCGCGCGCTGATGAAATGTCGCATGCGCCGTTTGGCGCAGCGATGGCAATCGAGATAGAGGTAGATCTCGATGCGCATAATGAGATCGCGGGCTGGCGTCACCGGATCTGGAGCAACGGACACGCGGCACGTCCCGGCCGCGCGGTTCAACCGGCTTTGCTTGCCGGCACCGAAATCGAAAATCCCTTCCCGCGCACCGTTTCTTCCAATCCGCCACAGGCCAATGGTGGGGGCGGCGACCGTAACTCGATCCCGCTCTATGGGCTGCCGTCATGGGTGATCGAGAGCCATCGCTTGAAGACTATGCCAGTACGCACCTCGGCGTTGCGTACGCTCGGGGCGCAAGGCAATGTGTTTGCGATCGAGTCGATGTTGGACGAGGTTGCATTTGCGCGCGCCGAAGATCCGGTCGCGTTCCGGTTGCGCCATTTGCACGACAGGCGCGCAAAGGACGTGATCCGGGCCGCTGCGAGGCGCGCGGGCTGGAAGCCGGCAAAACGGCCGGGCATCGGACATGGCGTAGGTTTTGCGCGTTACAAGAACACCGGCGCCTACTGTGCCGCCATCGCCGAAGTCGAGGGTGCTGAAGGTATCAAGGTCAGAAAGCTGACGTTGGCTGTGGATGTCGGCGAAGCCATCAATCCCGATGGGGTGATCAACCAGATCGAAGGCGGTGCGATCCAAGCAACCAGTTGGGTTCTGACGGAACGCGTGCGCTTCGACAGGCAGCGCATTACCAGCACCAGCTGGTCCGACTATCCGGTGCTGCGGTTCAGCGAGGTGCCTGACGTAGAGGTCGAGCTTATCCAGCGCAGCGAAATAGACCCGGTTGGCGCCGGCGAGGCCGCTCACGGACCGGTTACCGCAGCGATCGCGAATGCCGTATTCGATGCGCTAGGTGTGCGGGTGTGCAAGCTGCCGATCACGCGCGAAACCCTGATCGCGGCAATGAAGGAAAGCGCATGAGCAGCCTGAACATCCTGAGTGGCGGCGCGGCCCAAGGCATCGTCAACCGCCTCGCGTCCACCTTCAAGGAAAGGACCGGGCTCGATATTGAAGGAGAATTCGGCGCGGTCGGCGCGATGGCCGACAAATTGCGCGCTGGCCGGCCAACCGACATTGTTATCCTGACACACGCGCTGGTTGGCATGCTGGCAAATGACCGGCTGGTTTCGCGAGCCTCCATCAGGAATGTAGGCGTGGTGGAAACGGCCCTCGCCGTCCGCGCTGGCGATCCGAAAGTGTCAGCGCCGGACAATTCAGCTTTGCGCGAGGCGTTACGCGCTGCGGACGCGATCTATGTGCCGGATACCAAAGCTTCCACCGCCGGCATTCACGTCGCACATGTGCTCGTCCTGCTCGGGATTGCAGACGAAGTTGCAGGCCGTCTGAAAATCTATCCGAACGGTGCGACCGCAATGCATCATCTGGCCAACTCGCGTGCCTCCCGGCCAATCGGCTGCACACAGTCAACGGAAATTGTCAGCACGCTCGGCGTGGTGCCGTCGGGTCCGCTGCCGCCAGGCTGCGAACTCGCGACCATGTATACGGCGGCGGTCGCAACCAGCGCTATCTACCCGCAGGAGGCGCAGGTCTTGATCGACCTTCTGACGGCCGTTGATCACTGCGACCTGCGCAGCCGCGCGGGTTTTCTAAAATCGACGCAGGCGAACGGTCGAGCGTGAGACCGTCTCAGTGTTCAGTGGCAATGAAGAAGCATGAGAGCGAGAAAGAAATTATGGCCCGCAAATTGATCGACATCTCCGTTCCGCTGCAGAACGATGTGCCTGCCGACCCGCCGGGCGGCCACCCGACCATCCAGTACATCAATCACCAACAGGGTTTGCCACGCATGCTGCAGTTCTTCGAGGGCTTGAAGGCCGAGGATCTGCCAGATGGACAAGGCTGGGCAGTCGAGCAGGTGCAGCTTTCCACCCACAACGGAACGCATCTCGATGCGCCCTGGCACTTCCATCCCACCATGAATCATGGCGAGCGTTCCTGGACCATCGACGAGGTGCCGCTGGAATGGTGTTTCCAGCCTGCCGTGAAGCTCGACTTCCGCCATTTGCCCGACGGCTATGTCGCAACTGCCAGAGATGTCAAGAACGAATTGATCCGGATCGGGCACACGCTATCGCCGCTCGAAATCGTCGTTGTCAATACCAGCGCCGGCGCAAAATACGGTCAGCAGGATTACGTCAATTCCGGCTGCGGCATGGGCTATGAGGCGACGATGTACCTGCTCGAACGTGGCGTGCGGCTCACCGGAATCGACGGCTGGAGCTGGGACGCGCCCTTCGTCTATACCGCCAAAAGATATGCCGAGACCAAGGATGCAAGCCTGATCTGGGAAGGCCACAAGGCCGGCCGCCATATCGGCTATTGTCACATCGAGAAGCTGCACAATCTGGAGCTTCTTCCCTCTACCGGGTTCATGGTGTCGTGCTTTCCCGTGAAGATCGAGCGCGCATCCGCAGGCTGGACACGTGCCGTCGCCATCCTTGGAAGCTAAGTGCGCTCGGCGCCATTCGATCGGTGCATTGCAGACAGCAGCGGCAAGGCGAAAAGTTTCACACGTCGGTCTTGACAGATATAAAGCCCTTCGATGGGCCTTTCGCATATTGCATCGCACCAACGGCGCCCCCGAACGCCTCAGAGGCCTTATCGAGTTCACAACCTTGTGAAGCGTGGCGGCGAAGCGAACGAGGCACGGCGTCAGTCGCCGCGGTCCGGTCCAGCCTCTATCAGGGCCTGCAGAGGCTCCGCTTTCAGCACCACGAGGCCGCCGTGCTCAAGGCGCACCCAGCCGCGCGTCGCCCAGGAGCGCAACTGCTTGTTGATGCTTTCGCGGGTCATGCCGACCATCTCGCTGATTTCCTGCTGCGTGATGGCAAGCGTACGCTCGCCCTCCGTCAGTTCGCGCCGCTCGGTCAAGCGCAGCAGAACGCTGGCGAGCCGACCGGGCAGATCCTGCAGGATCACCTGTTCGACCTGGTCACTGGTCGAACGCAGTCGCTCGCAGAGGAGTTCGATGAATTTCATCGCCAACGTCGGCTGACTGCGCACGAAGGGTACGAATTCGCGGCGGTCGATAGTGAACAGCTCGCAATTGGTATTGGCTGTAGCATCCGCACTCCTGACCCAGTTTGACAATAGAGCCATCTCACCGAATATCTCGCCGGGGCCGATCAAATTGAGGATTGCATTGCGGCCGTCGGGCGAGGAAATGCTGATCTTTACCGTGCCGCTGATAAGAGCAAACAGGCTTGTCGGAGGATCGCCCTTGGCGAAGATGGGCGTGCCCCGTTTGAGCGTGGTGTGCTTGGCGTAGCGGCAAAGCTGCTCGAACGCATCCGGCTCCAGGTCGGCAAAATACGGGTGCTTGCGCAGGACCGACAGCTTGCTGCTGGAAAACCCGCGGACTTCACCCTTGTTATCCTGAGGCACTCTGGTTCACTCCCAGAAGAATTGGCCGCGCCGGCAATCCTCCGTAATCAAGACAGCCCGGCTTTTCAACTGGAAACCGTCTTTCGCCGCACTCAAAGACGGCCCTCCGCCAAACACAGCACGAGGCCGGCAAGTCCCAATTGGGATTCTCCCGGCCTGCAACAATTTAAAGCAATCTTGGCGCTATTTCACCGAGGTACTCGGACAAAACATATGAAGACTCCAGACGTGTATCCCGATTGGGTCAACTTTGCCGAAGCGCTTGGTCCTAAGAGCAAAGACGCAGAACGCAAAAAAAGCCCGGTGACCAGACGGCCACCGGGCTAAGCAGTTGTCAAATGATTTGGGGTGACGCGAAACATCCTCACGCCGACAACTCAAAAACTACAGTCATCCCACCAATTTGCGCCAATAAAGCGTGTGGGGCCATGCCCAAGGATCTCTCGGCTGGTATAGTCGATAACCGGCCCGGATGAAATTGTTGGCAGAAGCAAGATTGTCCGTGGTGTCCGAGATCACGCTAGTCCAGCCATTTCGTCGCGCCTGTGTCTCCATAGCCCGCATGAACCGCAACTGCAGACCGTTCCAGCTCGCCCACAGCTCGGAGTTTTTCGCACGGATGGTCGGCCGCAGCAGCGCAAGACTTCGCGCGCTCAGCGACTGCGCCTCGTCGATCCAGGCGATGCGGAAGCCCTCCAGCGATTTGATCGATTCCGCCGTATGGTCCTGCATGCCGCGAAAGATGATGACGCCGTCGCCCGGCGTCTCGATCTTGTCGGTGAAAGTTCGGAAACCCTGGCCGAGCCCGAGCGCAGCGATCTTGCTCTCGATCAGCCGCTTGCTCGATTGCGCGAGCGTGCGCTGCGCCTCGCGGATGCACACCGCCAGCGTGCCGCGCTCGGCCTGGCAGGTTTCGACCAGCAGCTCACCGAAGAAATGCGATTTGCCCGAGCCGCGACCGCCGAAAACGCCCTTGTAACGCGCGGGTTTGAGCAGCGGCTCGAAGGCCTTCGCGGTTGGAATTTTCAGCGTGGACAAGATTCGATCCGAATAGTTTCTTCGAAAGCGTGCCTCACGGCTCCATGAACGTCTTGAGCCATTGCCGGCGAAACGCCTCCAGTTCGTCGGACGCCGGGAAGCGCTGGTTGAATGTAGCGCTCTGGCCAGAACCTGGAATCGCGCTCGACGAAACAAACGGCACGGCCGGCGCTCCGGAATCGAACACCGTGGCGGCTGGTGTGTCCGCAGTGCGTACACCCAGGTGCCGCACGGGCTTGTTATCGCCGGTTGCGTCGGGCGGCGTTAACCCGATCGGGGGCGAACCAAGCGATTGCATCTCATAGAGCGGTCGTGACGAGGTGGCTGGGCCCGGTGCAAACACTCCACCGGTGCCGAACTGACCGGCGGCACCGTACGTCGGCGCAGGTTCGAGAAAATTGTATCCGGGATCGATGGAGCCGGGCTGGCGGGGCAGCAAACTCTTGGGAGGCGAAGCCGGATGATTCGGAGAGGTTACCGGATCATCGCCATAGAGATTTTCCCAATAGGCGCGATTCGAATCGTAGAGAGCCCATGCTTTGGCGTAATTCGAAGGTTGAATTCTTTGTTGATTCGCTCGGCGTACGCTTCGTTTTTGTTCAACCCGCCGATTGAGGCGAGGCCGATTAGTCTTGGGCCCCATGCGCCGCCTTGTTTCAAAGTTTGTCTCTGCACGTCTCGCGCAAGCTGTTGAAGAAACAACTGCCACATCTACGATCTCCATGACCACACAGCCGAGCGTACATTCATACCGGCTTTCGTTCCGATGAGTTGGCAATTCGCGGTGCGGGGATCTAATGCGCCGCCCGATCATCACGAGCAGGCCTCGCTTTGGAGCAAACAGCTTGCATACTGTTGCTCCATCAATGCCGTCGCATTCAGTAAATTCACGGCGAAAATCAGATCGCCGGGTGAGCGTCAAACAAAGTGGACGAACACCGCGAGACAGATAAAAAAGATAAGGAGACCAATCGCACTGGCGACAGTCGATTCGACCTCTATCTGCCCATCTCCGGTCCGCCTGCAACTGAGCCAATTGAATTCATGGTCCCAGTCAAAGAACGGTTCGGCACGCAATTTGCCAAAGGAAATGACGGGCAAGAGCACCCGCGCAATGCCATAGCCGAACCACCACCAGAGCATCTCCAAAACCCACACGCACAGCCCCTTGGCACGAGGTCATCGGCGTCGACGGTTGCTTACGACGTTTCATGCTGTCGCGTCTGAAGGCTTGCAGCCGATGCCATGCATCGTCAAGCATTATCGCAGGTCGCCCGGCGCTGTTCCCGAGAAAGTGAATCGCCCGCTTCTTCGCGTGGCTCGCTGTCTTGGCGGTCCAAAGTCCCGTCCAACGTGTTCTCGGGATATACGATCACCCGCTCGATGCGGTGGATCACCTTGAGCGCATCTTCTCCGTTCTGCACAGGCTGCGCCACCCTGCCCCAGCCGCGATCGAGAATGGCGTTGGCGGCCGATACGCGCGCGGCGGGCGTGGCGTCCTTCGAGCGCATGATGCCGACCAGCACGTTAACGGCTGTCCTGGTGTGGCTCCGTGCGACCGAGCGGATCTCGGTCAGGGTCCTGGCTCTGCTCACGCGAGGCATTCCGAGATGGCGATGGCAAGGAGTCCCGCAAGCGCGAGCGAGATGAGATAGGCAGTCACCGGCAACTCCCGACAACGAAGAAAGTGGCGGCATGATCGCCTTCCCAGGATCATTTCCGGCGCGAACCGTATCCCTCGACCGGAGGGGCCGCGTGCGGCGGGGACGAAGCCCGCCGCGAAGCCGGCGCGTTCGCGCGCACCGGCCAATAACATGTGCAAGCTCGGACGGCGGCTCGCTTACGACGCAGGCAGAACAAGGGGAGATGTGGCGTCGTGACGTGCGGCCGCCGTCCGATCGGTGAAACGATGGGGTGGCGCAGCAAACAAAAAGCCCGCCGCGGATCGCTCCGCGCGGGCTCTTACAATTCTTGCAATGATGGTCTTATACGCCTGATTTGCCCGACGCGTCAAGAACAATTTCGTCTTTTTCGAATTTTTGCGAGCCTCGGCGAACCGGCAAAGACCGGGACCGGCCGGCTTCGTTCCACTCGTTACGAATTCGTAAACCAATTGCCGTGAAACTGAAGGCCGGCTTGGACGATTTGGAACGGGCGTTCGCTATCGTCCCGGTAAAGAAAATGCCCGCCGCCGGTTTCCGGTGCGGGAGATGGAATCTTCGCGGCGATGGCGCTATGCCGCTGATTTGCCCGGCGCGTCAGGCGCGGTGGGATTTTTCTTCAGTGCGCGACTGCACGGCAGCGTGGCGCCGGCATAGCGAGGTCAAGAGGAGACGGGCCGATGTATTTTGCTGCTGCAGCGTTGGCGATCCTGTCCGGCGTGTTTTACGCGGCCGGTCACCGCGAGCTCGGCGCCTATAGCGCCGACGTTTGCCGCTATGGCGGCATGTTCTGCGACAACCCCACCTACGTAATGGTCGCCGCTGGCCTTGCCGCCGTCTGGGGCAAGTTCGTCAGCATCCGCTAATTGCGCATCAGATAGAGCGGCGTGCGCAACGTCAGCGTATAGGATGGTTTCGGCACCCAGGCGATCTGCGCGGTCACGCCGAACAGTCGGTTGTCATTGTCATCCATGCGGTCGAGATCGAGCCGCACGATCGGTTGCGTAAACGGCTGAAACGGTGCCAGCCGCAGGATCTGCGCCCCGCCAAAGGACTGCAAACCGACCCGGCCGGTGAATTTCCAGTTGTCCGGCCATTGATAATAGCCGCCAACCCAGCCGACGATGTTGTCATTGACCCTGGCGAGTGGCGAATCGATGCTGACCTTTGTGTGCTGCACACCGGCAAGCCACCCCCTCGTTTCGTCCTCGTCGAGCGCATAACCGAGTTCAACGATGTTGTTGAGCGTGGTAACCATGAGCGGCGAATCCGGCACGGATTGCGTGACCGTTGTCTGCAGCGTCACGGTGGGAAAGGATCCACCATTCTGCTGATAGACATCGGCCTGGAAGCCGAGATTCCAGCTGGTGACGTCGAGCGACGACCATCCCGATCCGTTGTTCGAGGCACTGGCGGTGAAGCCGCCATAGAGCGAGATGCGGTCACTGACATCGATGGTGAGCGGCACATCGATCCAGGCACTCTGGCTCGCAGGAGACGATAGCATTGGCAGGCCCGGCAGGCCTGATCCAGCCGGCAGCATGGCTGGATCGATCAACGCCTTGAGGTTTCCGAGCGTGGAGAACAGCGATGAGTTCCCCAGTCCAATCGAAAGCGAGTTGGCCGGTAGCGTCGCATAGTTGGTCCGGAGATCAACGTAGATATTCGGCAACGCCGGCGCAGTCGCGTCACCGGTATCGCTGGCGAGGGCGAGGCTGCTACCGATCGCCGCAAGCGAAGCGATGGCCGCGCCGCCGGTCGCCAGCGCCCGCTTGAGCCGGACGCCCCATACGGCCCGTACCTTGCCTGCATCACCCATTACAGGACTCTCCCCCGGAACGATGCTACTCCCCGCGGAAAGCGTGCATTCAACCGATCGCGTACGGAAGCAAAAAGCCCGCCGCCGTCTCCGGCGCGGGCTTTGGATGCTTGTCGCAATGGTGGATAGATAGCGCTGATTTGCCCGACGTGTCAAGCGCAATTTCGAATATTTAGAACTTCCCCTTGGTGGCGTCCCTGGCTGCCGACATCACCTCGCCCGAGATCTGGCGCATATGCTCGCCGGCATTGGTGAACTGGCTGCGCAAGAACTCCGACTGGATGCGGAGCGCTTCTTGCAGGTCGGTCGCATGAACGAGCTTGCGCGCGTGCTCGAACGCCGCCTTCAGGTTTTGTTCGGTGAAGTTCAGCGCCTGCTTGGAAATCTCGGTGCCCGGACTCGGTATCGACGACATGGACTTGGCAGCAGCATCGAAGAACATGCCAAACGCTTTTTCCGCCTGGTCGATGGTTTTCTCGGCCAGATCGCGCAATTCCGCTGGAACTTCCAACTTCGGTTCAATCATGATCGCCCTCCGGGTTCCCGAGGACGTTACCATATTTCCCGAGCTTGTCTCCGCCGGATTGGCAGGTCATCAAGTATCGCCTGAGGCCAGCCAAGTTCTGCAATCAGCCGCCGGAGACCTGCGTTGCGATGTGAAAGGCCAGAATAACGGCCGGTACGCAGATGAGCCTGAGAACCTGATCCACCGAAAGCATCGTTCGCCCCTTTGTCCCCGACACCTGCCCCCACGGCCAGCGTCAATTCCCCCGTTGCGGCACCACTTGCTGCTCCGATGTCAGCAACTGGTCCGTATAGGCTGCGCCCGAGATCGTGAGCAGCGCCAGGATCGAGATGACGGCCAGCATTTTCATGCCTTCAATGGTCGTTCTCGAATGTGGCCAAAAACGTCAGCGCTTGGCGCAATTTGAGGACGATCCAGCGGAACTTGTTTGAACGATGCGCAGAGCAAGCATCGCCTTGCCTGAATACGGGGAAAATTTCGCAAGCAGGTCTAGGCGCATCGCGCCAAAGCATGCGATGCCGGATGATGTCGGGATTGTGGCGCTGCTGCAGCGGCCCGGATCAATACCGGTACGGCTCGATATCCAGCAGCGGGAAAGCGCTGAACACGCTTGGCAGATTGGTCGCCGTCGCCTGATGCAGGTAGGACCTGTCAAGCTCGCCGAAACCGGTGACGCCGAGCAACCCAAGGCAGCGGATCACCTCATCCTCGAGCAGCTCCAGCATCCGGACGATGCCCTCCTCGCCGGCCGCCGCCAGCGCCCAGCACTGCAGCCGGCCGATGCCGACCAGATCGGCGCCGGATGCAATCGCCTTGACGATGTCGGTACCCCGGCAGAACGAGCCGTCGACCATGATCTTCGCACGACCGGCCACCGCATTGACGATCTCGGGCAACACATGCATCGCCCCGCGTCCGTGATCGAGCTGCCGGCCGCCGTGGTTGGAGACGTAGATCCAATCTACCCCGTGATCGAGCGCAACCTGTGCGTCCTCGGCGGTGGCGATGCCCTTGATGACTAGCGGTATCTTGAACTTGTCTTTGATCAGCTTGACCGTGCGCCAGTCCAGCCCCTTCTGGAAATCGCCGCCGGTGGCCCGAATCCGGCTCTCCCGCACGTAGCGCTTTGCGATGTCGCGTTCACGCCGGCTGTAATGCGCGGTATCAACCGTCAGGCAGAAGGCGGCGTAGCCGTTGGAAATCGCGCGGCTGACCGCGTCCTCGACAAAGGCATCGTCGCCGCGAACATAGAGCTGGTAGAAGCGTAGCGCATCGGGAGCCGCTTTCGCCGTCTTTTCCAGTCCTGGCTCGGAAACCGAGCTCAGCATGTGCGATGCGCCGAACCTGCCCGCCCCGCGCGCGGCGGCCGCAGCGGAATTGGGATCGAAGATTTCGAGCGCACCGACCGGCGCGAGCACGACTGGCAGGCGCATCTTGCGGCCGAACGCTTCGACAGACGCATCGACATTGACGACGTTACGAAGCACACGCGGCCGGAACGCGATTTCGTCGAGCGACATGCGGTTGCGCCGCATGGTGGTCTCGGTCTCGGCGGCGCCGGCAATATAGTCCCACGCATTCTGGTTGAGCCGGCTACGCGCCTTGCGCACGAACTCATGCAGGTTCTGGAATTCCTCGCCGGAGGCACCGAGTTCGACGTTGCGCTTGGACCGGACAGGCGTGCCGTCATTCATGTGCTTCGCTCCCTCGTATCGGCCTATTCATCCGCGCCTCGCGTCGGGACCGCCTTGCCAAAGGCGCCCGCCTCGGCGAGCTCAGTGATGCGGCGATCATCGTAGCCGAGCGTATTGCGCAGCACTTGCTTGGTGTGCTGACCGAGCAGCGGCGCCGCCACAGGATCGATCGTCGGGGTCAGGCTCATGTTGAGCGGTGTTTCGATGTTAGGTACTGCGCCGGCCGTCGGGTGCGGGATCCGGCTCAGCCGATCTCGGCCGCGCACTTCGGGCGCGTTGAACCCCTCCTCCACCGTGCGCAGATAGCCCACGGGAATGTTGGCCTTCTTCATCTTCGCCATCCAGTTCTCGATCGTGTCGGTGGCGAACACGCCGGCGATGATGGTTCGCAGCTTTTCCCTGTTGGCCGTTCGCGCTCGGCGATGCGAGAAGTCGGGGTCGGTGACGAGGTCGTGCCGGTCCAAGACTTCCGTCACCAGGCGGCGATAGAGCCGGTCGTTGGCGCAGGCCATGTAGAAGGGCCCGTCGGAGGCGTGATAGACTCCGACCGTCGGCGATCCGTTCGGCGAATTGCCGAAACGGCCGGGATTATTGCCGCTGATCAGATAGGCCATGCCATAGAAGCCGGTCATGGCGACGGCCGTGTCGATCAGCGCAACCTCGACCCGCTGACCGCGGCCGAGCCTTTCGCGTGCCAGCAGCGCCATCAGTATCACGTTGCAGGCGGACATGCCGGTAGCGAGGTCGACAATCGGCGACCCGGTGCGCACTGGTTCGCCGTCCGGAAAGCCGTTGAGCGACATGAAGCCGCTTTCGGCCTGCGTAATTGGATCGAAGCCAGGTCGCAACGCAAATGCGCCCTTGCGGCCGTAGGCCGAGATTGAACAATAGACCAGGCGCGGATTGGTCGAGACGACCGAATCATAGTCGAGCCCGTACTTCTTCATCACGCCGCCGGAAAAATTCTCGACCACGACGTCGGCCTTGGCGATCAGCGCACGGGCGATTTCCAGTCCCTTGGGATTGGTGAAGTCGAGCGCAATGCCGTGCTTGTTGCGATTGAGGCTAAGGAAGGCCGCGCTCTCGCCACCGATTTCCGCATGCTCGTACGCCCGCGTGTCGTCGCCGCCGTCGGGGTTCTCGATCTTGATGACCTCGGCGCCGAAGTCCGCCAGCGTTTGCGTGCAAGCCGGACCCGCGACCACGCGGGTAAAGTCGACCACGAGCAGCCCATCGAGCGCCGTCGGCTGATCCTTGGCGCGTGGCGTGCGCTCCGGCAGAGGCGGTCCTGCGGTCATTTCCAGCGTTTCCCCAGTCTCTTGCCCGGCGACTGAGCGCCAGCGCATCGCTTTGAGGCCTTTTAGCGAAGGCCGCAGACAAGGCCAAACCCGGATTTTGCAGGGCCGGACCTGTGGCGGGCATAGCTGGGGCCGGCCACGCCGGCACGGCCGATGGGATCAGGCAGCAGCAACCCGGGTCAGTTCGGACCGGCCGTAGCGCTTCACTGCTGATTCTTCTGCCAGAACGACAGCAGGCCCTGCGAAGCAGATCCGCCGATCACGCAGGGAATGCCGATTGCGACCTGCCCGAGCGCCGCGGCCGAGACGCAGCCGAGCGCCACGGCGCCGACGCCCACCTGGCCCCAGAAATCGAGATTGCGACGGGCGTCCGATCCCTTGGCTTTCAGGTCCTCGACGGCTGCGACGGCATCACGCCGTAGCGCACCGATCTGCACGGTGTCTGCGGCCTCGACCACCTCCGCCAGCGGGGCCTTCACCGGCTCCTTCGCGCTCGACAGCTCGCTGCGCAAAAACTCCCGCAAGCTCGCATCGCGGATGGCATAGCTCGCCAGCGTGTAACGCGCCATGCTGCCGACCGTGAGCTTGTCGACGGTATCACGGCTCTTGCTCCAGGGCAGCATTTCCACGATGCGCTTGATCGGCACGTGGGAGCCGGTCGCGAAATAGTAGCCCCACAAGGTGTCGAGCAGATCCTGGCTGCCGGCGAAGCTCAGCGCGGTGCGGACTTTCTTCTCGTCCTTGGAGAACGGATTCTTCGTGAACGTGGTCTTCAGCTTGTCCATCATTCCCGGCCTGGTCTCTTCCAGCGGAATTTCGTTCAGGACCGGCAGCTTGCCCGAGAGATAGGCATCGATCATGGCCCGACGCGCCGGCATCCGCGGCGACACGCGGCGCAGCACGTTGCGCCAGTCCGGCAAGCCGGAATAGGCGATGGCGCGGACGATCACCCACTCATCCTCGGGTGCTACCGGAAAGAAGCTCGCGATCAGCTTCTCGGCCTTTGCCGGGTTCGATCCGATCGCACCTGCGATAAAGCCGAGATAGATGCCGGCATTCTCCGGCTCCTTGAAGGTCTGGGAGTGGAACAGGACCCGTACCGCAGCAGCGACATGAGCATAGTCCGGCTTGGCCCGGTAGTTGTAGATCCACTGCTGCACCACGCCGAGCGAAGCGCGCGGGTCGACCTCCGGCGCCTTCTCCGCGCCTGCTGGCTGAACAAGCATGATCGAGGCTGCGATGAGAGCTACGTAACGCATAGGATACTCCTGGCGCGCGTCGGCATAGTGGGCACGACGCCTCCGGCTGCTCTTGTCTGGCCGGAGCTTGAGGCGCGCATTGCGACAATTCTGAGAAAACGCCCGTTAAGCTTGACGTTCAAATTGTGGCGGCCAATTGTGGCAGACCTTGCCGGTTCGGCCCGCAACTCTCCCTGCCAGAGACATTCTTTTGCCCCGCGGTGGCAATTGCATCTTAGCCGGAATAATTGGGAGTACCGCAGGGACGTGAGCAACAGCCGCAGCAACCACCGTCAGCGCGCACTGCGGCTGTTGACGATGGGCGGAATACTGGCTGCGACCGTCGCGATGATGTCAATCGCGATGGCGGCCGACGGCGCGTCGTCGCGCAACGCAATCGCCGTTGAAGGCAATCGCCGCGTCGATGCCGATACTATCCGCTCCTATTTTCATGCTTCCCCCGGGGGTCACTACGATGAAGCGGCACGCGACGCGGCGCTCAAGGCGCTGATCGCGACCGGCCTGTTCGAGAACGTCTCGATCGATCGTTCCGGCGAAGCTCTCGTCGTGCGCGTCATCGAGGCGCCGGTGGTCGGACGCATCGCCTTCGAAGGCAACAAGAAAGTCAAGGACGGCGACCTGTCCGCAGCAATCGAATCCAAGCCGCGCGGCACCCTGCAACGCGCCATGGTGCAATCGGACGCTAATCGCATCGTCGAAGTCTACCGACGCGCCGGGCGCGACGAGGTCAACGTCAGGCCGGAGATCATCGACCGCGGTAATGGAAACGTCGATCTCGTCTACACCGTCACCGAGGGCGTCAAGACGCCGGTTCGCAAGGTCGAATTCATCGGCAACCGTGCCTTCGGCCACCGGCAGCTCAACGCGGTCATCAAGACATCTGCGCATTCGGTGCTGAGCTTCCTGACCGGCGGCGACGCCTACGATCCCGATCGTATCGCTCAGGATCGGGAGCTGCTTCGCGCCTATTACCGCAGCAAGGGCTACGCCGATGCCAGCGTGACGTCGGCCAGGGCCGAATATGATCCCGAGCAGAAGGGTTTCACGGTGACCTTCGCCATCGACGAGGGCCCGCTCTACAAGTTCGGTAATGTCGATGTGACCTGCAACATTCCGGGGCTCGATACAGCTCAGTTGTCGAGGCCGACGCTGATCCGCAACGGTGCCCAGTTCGACGGCAACGCCCTCGACAAGACGACCGAGCATCTTGCGATCGAGCTTTCGAAGCTCGGCTATCCCTTTGCACACGCCACGCCGCGCATTACCCGCGATCCGGCCGAGCGGCGCATCGATATCGACTTCGTGATCGATCAGGGCCCGCGCAGCTATGTCGAGCGGATCGAGATCCACGGCAATTCGCGCACCCGCGACTATGTGATCCGCCGCGAGTTCGATTTCGGCGAGGGCGATCCCTACAACAAGACCCTGATTGACCGGGCGGAGCGCCGCCTGAAGAACCTGAACTACTTCAAGACCGTGAAAATCAAGACCCGCCCGGGCTCCTCGCCGGATCGCGTGGTGCTCGACGTCGAAACCATCGACCAGCCGACCGGCGACATCAATTTCGCCGGCGGCTATTCGACCCAGGATGGCTGGCTCGGCGAGGTCAAGGTCGGCGAACGCAATCTCTACGGCACCGGCCTTGACGTGAAGGCAGCTGCAACGTTCGGACAGTACGCGCAAGGCATCAACCTTTCCGCCTCGGAGCCTTACTTCCTGGGCACGCGTGTTGCGGCCGGCATCGAATTATTCGGCCGGCAGAGCCAGCCAACCAGCTACCAGTCCTACGGCAGCCAGACCTATGGTGGAGCGCTGGTGTTTGGCACACCGCTGACCGAGCAGATCGGCGTACAATGGCGTTACTCGCTCTACGACCAGAACATAACGCTTTCACCGAACAGCAATGGCTTGGTCGCATCCCTGCCGGTTCAGCAGGCTGCGGCAGCAGGTCATGCCCTGGTCTCACAGGCCGGCACCGCCACCACTTTCTCTACGCTTGACGACAACAAAGCTCCGACCAGCGGAATCAGGTCGCAGCTTAGCCAGGACCTTGCCGGGCTCGGTGGTGACGTCCGATTCCTCCGTACCACCAACGACACGCGCTACTATCATCAGCTCAACAGCGACCTCGTGGCCATGGTACGCGGGCAAGGCGGCTACATCACCGGCTGGGGCGGCCAGCAGGCGCCGTTGATGAACACCTTCTTCGGCGGCCCGACCATGGTGCGCGGCTTTGCGCCTTACGGATTCGGTCCGCGCGACCTGACGCCCGGCTCTACGCGGGACAATGTTGGCGGCAGCATGTATTTTGCGACCACCGCCGAGCTACAGAGCAGCATTCCCGGCATACCCGACGAATATGGGCTGAGAGCATCGACCTTTGTCGATGCAGGCAGCGTGTTCGGCTACCGCGGCCCAACCTCCTTCGGTGGCCAGGCGGTCCAGGTCGCCGACAAGAACGTCGTGCGTTCCTCTGTCGGCGTCGGCCTGACCTGGGCCTCGCCGTTCGGCGCGCTGACCGTCGACTATGCCGTGCCGCTGAGCAAGGCAGCATTCGACGTTACGCAACCGCTGCGGTTTAGTGCGGGAGGTTTCTGACGGGAATGCGAGCGGGTGCTGCAAACCCGTAGACCAGAGCGAGCCGATCGAGGCACTCCTGGAAACGTCGGGCAAAGTAGTCCTTCCAGCGCTGGCCGCGCAGGTCGCGCCGCTCTCCAACCTGCTCCATGTTCATGCCCAGGATCAGCACCTCGTGGATCAGCACGGTGCCATCGGCGCCGAGCTCGCGCTCAACGCGGTTGAGCCGCACCACCGCCCGGCGCTGACCTTCCGTGATCGGCTCCCTCATCTGGCCACCGTCGACGCGTTCTCGCGTCGGGTCGACCGCCTGCGGGCCGCGCTCGGCCTTTTCCCAATCGTTCTGCAAGGCCCTGCCGCCCCGGTATTGCGCCTCGTCGATCTGACGGCGTGAATGCAGCCGGGCTAGCGGATCGCTGCGCGTCGAACGCAAGGCGATGACCTTGTCTCCCGACTCGGTGCCGAAAGGATCGTCAATCTCGACCGGAGCCACCTCCGCATTGAGCGGCAAATCCTGCGCGCGCCGGTCGTAGGTCCTGGACGGATCATAGGGTTTCTTGCGCTTTCTGCGTGCCATTTTCTTGCTTCCCCACTCAATGTTTTCAGATCGGGGCGACCAGCCGCAGCGGCGCAACATTCGCGGTTTGACGGGCCGGAATCTCGGGATTTCGCGTGAGATGAAAATGCGGCGTGCAATAACTCGAGCCCTTGCGGCGCGGACGGCCGCAGAAGGTAATAGCCTCGCCTTCGAGGTCGCCACCGTACGGATACCGGCAATCGTCCCGCTCGAGTTCGGTGAGGTCGAGATGTCGCGGGTTGACTTCGACACAGCGAAGCCTGCCGACTTCGCAGCTCTGGAAGACAGGACGGCGCCGCAACAGTTCCATCAGCGCGGACACGTCGGTTCGCGGCCTCGCCGCCTGTCGAATCAGCGCCTCTGTCATTGTCGGTCCTGCCTTGGGCCTTTCAGGCTCCCCCAACCCCATTCGCCGCCCGCGTCCGAGAGCGGCGCTGCGGGAATAGGCGGTACCAAACCGCGTATTGATGGCGTCCGCGGCGGCCCTGTACGAAAGCCCACTTGTGACGAATTTCTTCAGCGCCTCGCAATGCGACGGCGGCCAATTTGCTGCTTCCAACTGCCTCGGTCCTGTTTCCGCTGTTCCTGCCAGCTCTCCGGCTTCTTTTACGATATACCGAATATATAGTCAAGCTTATTTTCTGAAAACCGGCATTGATTTTCCTTATGAAATTCGGAATGTTGGCAAATCGGAAAGGGGAATCACCATGCTTGACGTCAGAATGATCGAACGCGGCCTGAAGAAGACGGGCAAATCCAAGGGCGGATTGGCCGCCGCCATGGGTGTGCGCCCCGGCGCGGTATCGGAAATCTTCTCGGGAATCAGGCTGATCAAGGCCTCCGAGGTCGAGCCGATCATGGAATATCTGAGGCTTAACTATGTGCCGGTCATGGGCCGGGTCGGCGCCGGCGCGACGATCGAGCCGGAATACGAGCAGGTGCCGCCCGAGGGTCTCGGCGAGGTCGAACTGCCCTTCCCGATCTACGAGGAGACCATCGCCTTCGAGGTCATGGGCGATTCGATGCTGCCAAAATACGAGAATGGCGACGTTATCGTCGTCTACAAGGAGCAGCGTCACCCGATCTCATCGTTTTACGGCGAGGAAGCCGTGGTGCGGCTGAAGACCGGCGAGCGCTACCTGAAGACCATCGAGAAGGGCAAATCCCCCACCTTGGTCAACCTTGTCAGTTTCAACGCCAAGGCCATCAACGGCGTAAAGCCGGAATGGATCGGCGAAATCTTCGTCACCCTGCCACGCGGCCAGATCTCGCGCATGCGCGCCAAGGCGGCCAAGCGGGCCAAGAAGGGCGGACGGTAACGGGCTCGGGTGCCGCCGTTCCGGGCGCGGCCAGATTCGACCAGATCGGAGGGGCGCCGTGGATACACGCGGCGCCTTCATTTTTTCCGAATTTGAGACTTGACTATATTCCGATTTTCGGTATTACTGATGGATGAAAAAGACATTTCCCCTCGCACTCGGAGCCCGATGCAATATTTCGTTGTCATGATCGACTACGGGCGGCGCGGCCGCGAAGCCGTCGTCGATCCCGAGATCACCCGGCGCGAGGTCGTGGCCCGTGTGACCTCGGGCGAATACAGCAACATCAGCTTCATTCATGAGATCGCCGGCTCTTGCGTGCAGGATATCACCTCGGACATTCTTGCAGAGGCTGCCCTCCCCATGGTCGAGCCGGATGAAATCGACTTGCAGGCCGCACGCTTCGACCACGTGCACGATCTTCGCAAGCACACCGCAGACGAAAACTAGATCAGTTCCGGCCGGCTATTTCGTCAATAGAAAGATACCATCATCAAAATGATGTGACGTCGCGCGACCGGAAGCCGTGCGCGGAGTCAGATTCCTGTCTCGCTTCGGTCGCACGTTTTTCATGGACACTCGGTACAGAGGCCGCGGCAAACCGAACGCGACTTGTGCGAGGCACCATGAATAGCGAATTCGATTACGATCTAACTCCCGAACAGTGGGAGTTGTTGAAGGCATTTCGCGCGCCATCGCCGGCTATGCGCTCACACAGGCGCTACGTTCTGGACAGCCTTGTGGCGCTTGATCTTGTGTCGATCGATGGCGAGGTTCCTGTCATCACCCCGCGTGGACGCCATGTCCTGATCCGGGGCTCATCGCGGCTCTTGGACGTCGCTGCCTGAAATATCCAGCCGGACCATCTTTACGTGGGCAGTCAGATATGGCTCAACTTCTCCGTCAAAGCACAAGAACAGGCTCGCGGGCGCCCCGCCACAAGAGCCGGACGGGGAGAAATGCATGGCCCGCCTGCCCTATCTGGAGGCCGACCAGGTCGCGCCCGAATACCGCGACATGCTCAAGCGCAACACCAACCTGCACAAATTGCTGGTCAATTCGCCGGACATGGCCCGCGCCTTCAACGGCGTGGGCGGCTACATCCGTTTCAAGAGCAAGCTGGATCCACGCCTGCGCGAGCTCGCCATTCTGCAAGTGGGATGGCTGGAGAAATCGGAATACGAATTCACCCATCATGTGAAGATCGGTCGAGAATTCGGCGTCACCGATGAAGACATAGATGGTCTGATCGCGGACACTGAGGGCAGGCCGTCGAAGCTCGAGCCCCTGGCGAAAGCCATTCTGAAGGGTGCCCGCGAGATGGTGCGGGGACTTGCGATGTCTGATGCAACCTTCGCGGAAATCAAGAAAGAGCTCTCCGACGAGCACATGACGGATCTCGTGCTCACCATCGCCTTCTATTGCGCCGTCGTTCGCGTGCTGGCGACCATGAAGATCGACAACGAACCCTATTACAAAGAGGTGCTGCAGCAGTACCCGATTCCGGGAGTGAAGTGACATGCGCCTGCAAGATCGCATTGCCATCGTGGTCGGCGCCGGCCAGAGCCCGGGCGAAGGCATCGGCAACGGACGCGCCACCGCGCTGACTTTCGCGCGGGAAGGTGCAAAAGTGCTGTGCGTCGATCGCAATCTCGCATCGGCCCAGGAAACGGCGGACATGATCGCCGCCAAGGGCGGTACTGCCGTCGCATTAAAGGCTGACGTGACGAGGGATGCCGATATCAAGGCCATGGTCGCGGACGCGCATGGCCGTTGGGGCCGGATCGACGTCCTGCACAACAATGTCGGCGTCAGCCTCAGCGGCGGTGACGCCGAATTGCTTGCGATCACCGAGGAAGCATTCGATCGCTGCGTGGCAATCAACCTCAAGAGCTGCATCCTCGCCGCCAAACACGTGATTCCGATCATGCGCCGGCAGCGCAGCGGCGCCATCGTCAATATTTCCTCGATGGCCGCGATCACGACCTATCCCTACGTCGCCTACAAGGCGACCAAATCTGCCATGATCGCCTTCACCGAACAGCTCGCCTATCAGAATGCCGAATACGGCATCCGTGCCAACGTCATCCTGCCCGGGTTGATGAACACGCCGATGGCAGTCGACACCCGCGCCCGGGAATTCAAGAAGAGCCGCGCCGAGGTCGAGGCCGAACGTGACAGCAAGGTACCGCTGCGCCGTAAAATGGGCACCGGCTGGGATGTCGCCAATGCAGCGCTGTTCCTGGCCTCCGATGAAGCAAGCTTCATTACCGGCGTGACGCTGCCGGTGGACGGCGGTGCCAGCGTCCAGCGCGGCTAGAACGCGCGGGCCGCCGGCTTGCGCATCAGCGGTTCACCCGCGCGAACTCGGGCGCCCTCCACCACATTCTCTTCGAACTCGAAATTGCCTGGGGTCAGGATGATGATGGTCGAGCCATGCTCGAACCAGCCGAGTTCCTCACCCTTTCGTACCTCGACGTCGCAGGGAAAGACCGTCGGTCCCCTGGTTTGCGCATTGATCGTTAGATCGAGGAAATGCAGGCGGATGCTGGCGACCAGGATTGCTGCCACCGGCACCAGCGTCAGGGCCTCTCCCGTCCGCAAGCGGGTGCGGACAACTGCCCGCTCGTTCTTGCAGAACAGCCGTTCGACCCGCTTCAGCGCGATCGGATTGACGTTCCATGTGTCGCCGTGGATCAGCGTAACCCGCTCGATGCGGGCATCGTGCGGCGCGTGGAAACGATGATACATGCTCGAGGTCAACCGCAGCGTGATGAAGCGGCCGTTGCGATGCTGCTCCACCAGCTGAGGATCGCCCAAGAGGTCGAGCAGCGAATAAGGCGCACCCTTGACCTGGAACAGCTCGGTGTCGGCGATCCGGCCGAAAGCGCCCACGATGCCATCGCTAGGACTGGCCACAATGGCCGGGTCCGGATCGAACGGACGCAGTCCCGGCTTCAGCTCCCGCGTGAAGCAATCGTGCAGGCTCCTGAACTCGGCCTTTTTCGCCTCGGACAAATCGAGGTCCGAGAACAACCGCCAGCAGCCGATCGATAAATCCCGCACAAAGGGGTTCTCGATCTTGCTGAACCAGCCCATGAAGCGGGTGATCGCCGCCCGGGGGATGCGATTAGTCAACAGGAAGTTGATGTCCTCCTGCTGGGTGAAGGTGGAGATGAGGCCTTTGACTGTCATGAAACTGTCAGCACGGCTGGTTAGCGCTGTTTGCCATGGATTCACCCACTTTGATTCTCTCCTTGTCCACCGCCGCCGGCGCCACCGCTGCGGCTCTCCCAAAATTGAGCGCGCGCCTGGCGCTGTCGCGTGCCAAGCACCGTTCGTTGACCGGCCACTCCAAGATGTCGAAGGCGGTCGCGCGGCTGATCCCGCATTACGAATTCGACATCGACGCTTTCTTCCGCTCCGACGGCGCACCGACGGCCATTGCAACCCAGCGTCAGGACGCCTTCTTCCGTCTCGTCCATCTTTATGAGGAACGCTATCCGAAGGGCCGAGCGTTGACGGCAGAAGCGGCGGAACGCATTTCCGACCTGCAATTCACCAAAGCATATCGGGTACCGTTTCAATACAGCCGGCTGGTGCAGGAATATCTCGGTTCCAGCTCGTTTGTGGCGTCCTCTTCCGGCGTCACCGTCACCGACGTCGACGGCAATGTATTCTACGATCTGACCGGCTCGTACGGCGTGAACATCTTTGGCAACGACTTCTACAAGGAGTGCATCGCCAAGGCGGAAGCCCGTGCGCGAGTGCTCGGCCCCGTGCTGGGCACCTACCACCCGGCCGTCGCCGAGAACGCGAAGCGGCTGTGCGAAATCTCCGGACTTGACGAAGTCTCTTTCCACATGTCCGGCACCGAAGCGGTCATGCAGGCGGTAAGGCTCGCTCGCTACCACACAAAACGCTCGCATCTGGTTCGATTTGCCGGCGCCTATCACGGCTGGTGGGGTGACGTGCAGCCCGGTGTCGGCAACCCCGTTTCGCCGCATGAGACCTACACGCTCGCCGAGATGTCGGAAAAGACGCTGCATGTGCTGCGCACGCGCCGCGACATCGCCTGTGTGCTGGTCAATCCGTTGCAGGCGTTGCATCCCAACAGCAACGCGCCCGGCGATTCGTCGCTGGTCGACAGCTCGCGCGCCGGTCAGTACGACCGCGCGGCCTACACCGAATGGCTCAACGCGCTGCGCGCGGTTTGCACCGATCGCGGCATCGTGCTGATCTTCGATGAAGTCTTCGTCGGCTTCCGCCTCGCCGCGGGCGGCGCCCAGGAATATTTCGGTGTGCGCGCCGACATGGTAACCTACGGCAAGAGCCTCGCCGGCGGCCTGCCGATCGGTGTGGTCTGCGGCCGCAAGGACCTGATGCGCCGCTTCCGTAACGACCGCCCTGCAGACATCTGCTTCGCGCGCGGCACGTTCAATTCGCATCCCTATGTCATGACCGCGATGGACGAGTTCCTCACGCGGCTCGCCAATCCTGCCCTCCGCAAGATCTACGACGGGTTGGACGATCTCTGGAATGCGCGGGCGCAGCGTCTGAACGAAATGATGGCGGCGGCCGATCTTCCGGTCCGCTTCAGCAATCTTTCGTCGATCTGGATGGTCCATTATACCGAGCCGTCCCGCTACAACTGGATGCTTCAATACTATCTGCGCGCCGAAGGGCTCGCCTTGAGCTGGGTCGGCACCGGCCGGCTCATCTTCAGCCTGAACTACAGCGATGCCGACTTTGCCGCGGTCGCCGACCGCTTTGTCGCAGCGGCAGCCAAGATGAAAGCCGATGCCTGGTGGTGGCACGACGCCACGCTCAGCAACAAGACGATCCGCCGCCAGATCCTGAAGGAAATGCTGACAAGAAAACGGCTGCGCTGAACCGCAGCCGCTTCCTTCAGACGCTAGTTACCTTATGCGTGCTTGACGTGCTTCTCGAGGCCAGGGTCGATCAGCTCGCCCTTGAGCAAGGCAATCGGCGCCTTGCGGTAGAGTTTGAAGTCGTTGAAAGGGTCGGTGATGATCTTCGTCATCCAGACGAGACCGGTCTCGACATCACGGATAAAGAACAGGTGGACGGTGCGGAACAACAGCCCGCCGATGCCGACCGCCAACCATATCTTGGCAACTTGACGGGTGAAATCGGTGAAGCTCGACCATGGCTCGAACAGGCCGAACAGGGTCGGATCGAGCACCAGCACCAGTGGCGAAGCTGCCCAAATCGTCATCAGCACGACCTTGCGCTGCAAATTGTAGCCGACCTTGATGTCTTCCTTGAACTCATGCGTCGCTTCGTTGACATGGTCATAGCCCTTCGGCTCGAAGAAGAAATGACCCGCCTGGCGCGTCGTCATCGAGACCAGCCAGCCGACCAGGGCGGACACCATGGGGTCGATGAACAACATCACGTAAGCGAAAATGAAGCTGAGCGCGCTGACGAAGTGCAGGCTCTGGTTGATCCGGCTGTGGTGATAGTAGCGGTGGTCATCCCAGCGCTGGGTTCGCAATTCTTGCAGGAAGTTCTTGATCATCTTGTCTCCCCAAGGGCTTTCGTGATTCTTTGTACACAAGTTCGATGTCCGGCGTATGACATCATCATAATGACATGTGACAAGGCGCGGGCAATGCGGTGACGCCATGCACGTCGGCTACCCTTCAGGCAGCGGCGGCGATATCGATCTTGCGAAAGCGAACGAGCGAGAAATGGCCGAGCGGCGGCACAAGGCGGCGTTCCACCAGTTCGATGCCCCGGGCACCCGCCAACCACTTGGCGTAACGCGACCAGGCGAACTCGGCAGTCCGGAAACCGAGCGGGCGCACCACCGGCTGCAGGCGCTGCTCGATGAACCGCCGTACTCCGGCATCGGCGCTGACACGGGTCAGGATGATCAGTTCCCCGCCCGGCCGCAAGACGCGGGCGAACTCGTCGAGTGCGGCTTCCGGATTGGGCACGGCGGTGACGACATACTGCGCCATTACCACGTCAAACGAATTGTCAGAAAACTCGAGCTTTTCGGCATCCATGACCGCAAGGCCCTCGACGTTCTTCAGGCCGAACTCGGCGACGCGCTTCTTCGCCTTCTCGAGCATTGCCTCTGAGATATCGGTGCCGAAGATGCGCAGATGCGGTGCATATTGCGGTAGCGAGATTCCGGTGCCGACGCCGACCTCGAGCACGCGCCCGCCGATCCGGTTGGTCGCGGTAATCGCCGCCTTGCGGCCCTTGCGGAACACGCCGCCAAAGACGAGATCGTAGATCGGCGCCCAGCGGTCATAGGCCTGCTCGACCGTGCTGCGGTCGAAGTCGAGTTGCTGCGCACCGTCGAACTTGATGATTTCTGCCATGTCAGTTTGCCTTGTTAGCCCAATGTTTCTGTCAACCCTGCACCGCGCTTTCGCCAGCCACGCGACGCACTGGACGCGGAGCGCGGTGCAGCGCTGTCAGGTTGCCGAGGAATTGCCGTGCGCTGTTCTCCCAGGAATGTTCCAGCGCGAAATCCCGGCAGGTCTTCCGCGACATCTGTAACGCTCGCAGACAGGCTGTACGCAGGTCGCGATCGATGGCGCCGATCGGCCGATCGGCGATGACGTCAAGCGGTCCTGTGACCGGAAACGCCGCCACCGGCGTGCCACAGGCCAGCGCCTCCAATTGCACGACACCGAATGTATCGGTCAGGCTCGGGAAGACGAAGACATCGGCGGCCGCAAGATGCGACGACAGATCCCTGCCCTTCTTCTCGCCGAGGAAATGTACAGCGGGAAACTTGCGCTCCAGCTCTGCTTTCTGCGGTCCGTCGCCGACCACCACTTTGGAGCCGGGCAAATCCAGCGAAAGAAACGCTTCGAGGTTCTTCTCGACCGCCACGCGGCCCATGGTCATGAAAATCGGACGTGGCAGGTCGAGCCGTGCAGGCTCGTCGGGCCGGAACAGTTCGGTGTTGACGCCGCGCGTCCAGTAGCCGAGCCGCCGGAAACCGCGTTCGGCAAGCTCGCGCCGCAGCGAGTCGGTCGCGACCATCACCATTGAAGAAGCCGAGTGAAACCGCCGCATCACGGCGTACCCCAGCCATTCCGGAATGCCGGTTCGAACAGAAACATATTCCGGAAACCGCGTCGTATAGGACGTTGTGAAAGCCAAGCCGTGCCGCCGGCAATAGGACCGCGCCGCCCACCCGATCGGTCCTTCCGTCGCGATATGGATTGCGTCGGGTGACACGGCCTCGATCCGTCGCGCGATCTCGTATCGGTTCGGTAGCGCGATCCGCAGACCCGGATAGGTCGGGAGCGGCATGGAAGGAAAGCCGTCCGGGGTCAAGAATTCGATTTCCTCGCCAAGCTTCGATGCGCTGTTGGCCAGCGAAGTCAGCGTCCGCACGACGCCGTTAACCTGAGGTTGCCAAGCATCGGTCGCTATCAATATCGGCATGTCCTGACCTTGGGATTTGCGCTTGATTCTCCGGTCCGACGTTCCGACATGGATATTTCAGGCGTGTGACGTCATGCAGCTGTCAGGTTCTTTTTCGACTCCTTAACGGGCTTTTCGTGTAACGTGACAGAACGATGTCAGAGCTGGACGAAAATTCCCGAGTTGCCCGCCGGCGGCGGAGGAGAAAGGGCCAAGCGCTCCTGATCCTGGCGGCCGGCATTTTGCTGTTCGGAATTGCCTCTGGCTCGCTTTACCTGTTCCTGCGGCCGACCACGTTGCGCATTGCCGTAGGCCCGCCCAACAGCGACGATCAGAAACTGATCCATACGCTGGCCCAGCTCTTCGCGAGGGAGCGAAGCGAGATCCGGCTCGCTCCGATCATCACGGACGGGTCGGTAGAAAGCATCGCGCTGTTTGCTGCGGGCAAGACCGACCTTGCGGTTGCCCGCGGCGATCTCGATCTGCCGGCCAACGCCGAGTCCGTCATCATCCTGCGCAAGAACGTCGTCGTATTGTGGGTGCCCTCGGGGCTTCCCGCGAAGGGTAACAAGAAACAACCAACTCCCAAGGTCAAATCGATCGACGACCTGGCCGGCCACCGCGTTGGTGTCATAGGCCGTACGCAGGCCAATGTCACACTGCTGAAGGTGATCCTCGCCGAATCCGGCGTCAACGCGGACAAGGTTGCGGTGACGCAATTTGGCACCAACCAGATCGCGGAGATGGCGCGCGATATGACGCTCGACGCCTTCATGACGGTCGGACCGCTTGACAGCAAGATCACCAAAGACGCCATCGCCGCGACCGCGGCGAGCCGCGGCGAACCAAAATTCCTGCCGATCGATGTTTCCGAAGCCATCGCCAAGAAGCACCCGCTCTACGAATCCGAGGAGATCCCGGCGAGCATTTTCAGCTCGTCTCCCGCCCGTCCCGAAGACAAGGTCGACACCGTCAGCGTCAATCATCTGATCATCGCGCCGCGCTCCCTGTCGGACACCAAAGTCGGCGCCTTTGCGCGGCAGGTGTTCAACGTCCGCCAGCAGCTCGCGCGGGAATTGCCCAACGCACCAAAGATCGAGAAACCGGACACCGACAAGGATGCGGCCCTGCCCGCTCATGAGGGTGCCTCGGCCTATTTCGACGGAAACGAGCGCACGTTCCTGGAGAAATACACCGACTACATCTGGGGCGTCATCCTCGTGCTTTCTGGCCTCGGTTCGGCCGGCGCTTGGTTGCGGCATTACTGGAGTCAGGGCGAGCGCGAAACTTACGAACACCATCGCGACGATCTTCTCGACCTGATTTCCAAGGCACGTCAAGCCGATTCGCCGGAAGTGCTATCGGCCATGCAGGGCCGGGCCGACGAAGCGCTGCGCGAAGCGCTCGACTGCTTTGAAGACGGCGCCATCGAGGAAGGCGACCTGGCCGCAATCGGGCTTGCGCTCGAGCAGTTCCATCGTGCCGTGACGGACCGTCGGATAGCGCTCCGAGCCGAGGCTCCGGACATGCCACGCATGCGGGCGATGTGAGGACGCGCGGGATTTCTTGCAGGACCATGAATATCGAGACCGAAATCAAGTTCGATGTGTCCCCGGGCGATCTGCAGAAGCTGGCGGCCTCGCGCAGCCTGCGCCCAAGCAACGGTCAGCTCGCCGAACATCGACATCTCGTCTCGACCTATTTCGACACCCCCGAGCATCTGCTGCGGCGTAACGGCATCTCGTTGCGCGTCAGGCAAGTCGGCAAGAAGCGCATTCAGACCATCAAGAGCGCCGCCAACGGCGGCGTCGCTATCGAGCGTGGCGAGTGGGAGAAGCGCATCGATGGCAACGAGCCGGATTTGCGCGCAGCGCGCGGTACGCCCCTGCAACGGCTGCTTTCGAAACGATCGAAGCGCGATCTCGATGCCGTGTTCTCGACCCACGTACATCGTACGCTGGTGCCGCTGCGTTCGGGTAACAGCAGGATCGAGCTAGCGCTCGACGAAGGCCATATTCGTGCCGGGCTCTATTCCAGTCCGCTGGCGGAAGTGGAGCTGGAGCTGAAGAACGGCTCGATCAGCGACCTCTTCAAGGCCGCACGCACGGTCGCGCAACTTGTTCCGGCACGCCTTGCGCTGAAAGCGAAGTCCCAACAGGGCTACGATCTGATCACGGACCGGCCGACCGCGTCCGTGTCGGCCACCAGAATCGTCCTGCCCGCCAAGGCGACACTGGCGACAGCCTTTCAAATGATCGGCCGCTCCACGCTGTATCATGTTGCCGCCAACGAACCCGCCGTGCTGGCTGGCCTGCCCGAGGGCGTCCACCAGATGCGGGTCGGCGTGCGCCGCCTGCGCGCAGCGATTTGGGTATTTTCCGATTTGCTCCGCTGTAAGCAGACCGAGGCGATCAGAAGCGATCTGAAATGGCTCGCGGGCAAGCTGGGTTCCGTCCGCGACCTCGATGTCTTCCTGGCCACACGCGTCAAGCATCTGGAAACTGCCGATCCGCCCATCGCGGGTCTCGGCGATCTCGTCGCTGAGCTCGAGTACCGGCGAGCCGTCGCTGCCGAAGCGGCAAAGTCCGCCATTGCCAGCACCCGGTATCGGCTCCTTGTCCTCAATGCCCTGGAATGGATTGAGGACGGCGCATGGTTGCGACTACGGCCCGAGCTCCGAAATCGAAGGATCAGGCCATTTGCTTCTGGTTTGTTCGACCGACGCGTAGCGAAGGCCAGAAAGCGCGCCAGCGACATCGGCAAGCTCAACGTGCATGATCGTCACCAGTTGCGTATTGCCATGAAGAAACTGCGCTACAGCATCTATTTCTTCGAAAGCCTGTACAACGGCCATGCCAACAGGAAAGCACTTTCGAGCTACAAACAATGCCTGGGCAGCCTGCAGGATAACCTCGGCGCCCTCAACGACATTGCAGTGCACCAACGAATGGTTACCCGGTTGAGGAGCGACATCGCGAACCGCAAGTCGGAGCCGATTGCCTTTGCCGCCGGCGCCGTGGTGGGCACCGAGCACGGCGAAACCGAGAAGCTGCTCGCCGCCGCCGAAAATGCCGCGCAAAAGCTGCGCCGCGCGAGGCAGTTCTGGAGCTAGTCTGGCATCTCGCTGGAAAATGCCGGCATTTTCGTTAATCTGCGGCCCCAGGAGGGCACGCGATGAATAAATCGGCGGCGGTGCAGGTCTCGAAGGATTATCCGATCCCTGCGCAAATGAAGGCCTGGGTGCTTGGCAGCCCGGACGAACTTTTCCTGCGCGACAAGCCCGTACCGATGCCCGGCCGGGCGGAGGTTCTGGTGCGTATCGATGCGGTGGCAATCTGCGCCACCGACCTCGAGATCATCCATTACGGCACGCCCGCCAGCATCCTGGGCGGCCTGCCCTTCAACAAGAATTTCACGCCCGGCCACGAGTATATGGGAACGGTCGTCGCGCTCGGCCCCGACGTCGATGAATACAGGATCGGCGAGCGCATCAGCGTCGAAATCCATGCCGGCTGCGGCCAGTGCAAGCGCTGCCGCCAAGGCATGTATACGTCGTGTCTGAATTACGGCAAGCCCGAGAAGGGTCATCGCGCCAACGGCTTCACCACCGATGGCGGCTTCGCCGAATACGCCGTCAACCACATCAACACGCTTGCACGCGTGCCCGATACGATGAGCGATGCCGAAGCAACGCTCGTCGTCACCGCAGGCACCTCCATGTACGGCCTGACCGAGCTGGGCGGACTGGTTGCTGGCGAAAGCGTGGTTGTCATTGGCCCGGGGCCGATCGGACTATTGGCCGTCGCGGTCGCCAAGGCGATCGGCGCCAGCCCCGTGATCCTGACAGGGACACGCAACAGGCGCCTTGCCATTGGGAAGGAGCTGGGCGCGGACCGCACTGTCAACATCAATGACGAGGATCCGGTCGCCGTGGTGAAAGAACTCACCGGCGGGATTGGCGCCGACTACGTCGTCGAATGCGCGGGCACGGAACCCACCATCGACCAGGCCATCCGCATGACCAACCGCGGTGGCAAGATTTGTCTCGCCGCCTTCCCGCATGAGCGCGTCACGCTCGACATTGCGCAACTCGCCAAAAACAACATCTATCTCTACGGCATTCGCGGCGAAGGCCGCAGCGCTACCCGGCGCGCCATGGCGCTGATGGCGGAAAAGCGCTTCGATGCCACGAAGATCCACACCCACACGTTTCCGCTGGCCGACCTACCGACCGCGCTACGCTACGCTCGCGAACGGATCGACGACGCCATCAAGGTGGTTGTCACCAACCGGCACTCCGCTGCGGTCGCGAGTGCTGCGGAGTAATCGCGTTCGGTGGCATCAAACGCCGCCACCGAGATAAAGGCGCTTCACGATATCGTTGCCCTTCAATTCGTCGACCGATGCGGCGGCAACGACGATCTCGCCATGGACAATGATGTAGCCCCGGCTGGCGATCCGGATCGCCTGATTGAAGTTTTGCTCCGCCATCAGAACGGTCAGACCGAGGTTCTCGTTGAGCTCGCCGATCTTGGCAATGGTCTGCGAGACCAATAGCGGCGACAGACCGACCGAGGGTTCATCGACCAGCAGCAGCCGCGGCGAGGACATCAGCGCGCGCGCAATCGCCAGCATCTGTTGCTGCCCGCCCGACATGGTGCCGGCGAGCTGGCCCTGCCGCTGCTTCAGAACCGGAAAGGTTTCGAAAGCCACCGCAAGATTGCGGTCGATATTGCGCCGCGCGGCCTTGCGGAAGGCGCCAAGCATCAAATTCTCCAGCACCGTGAGCCGCGGAAACAACCGCCGCCCTTCCGGCACCATCGCGACGCCGAGACCGACAATGTCTTCGGCCGACAGGCGGGAAAGATCGTGCGTCGTGCCGTCAATTTCAAGCGCAATACTGCCACGCTGCGGCCGGACGAGGCCGGCAATGCATTTCATCAGCGTGCTCTTGCCGTTGCCATTGGTGCCGAGCAAAGCCACCGTCTCGCCAGCCTCGACACGCAGCGAAACGCCGCGTAGCGCCTTTACTGCGCCGTAACCCGCATCGAGATCGCTGATGGCCAGGCTAAGTGCCAAGGTAAGCCTCCTGCACCCGCGGGTTGGCCATCACTTCGGACGGCGGCCCGATGGCAATGATCCTGCCCGCATCGAGGCACATCACGCGGTCGGAAAACCGCATCACCGCCTGCATGATATGCTCGATCATGATGATGGTGATGTCCTGACCGGCGAGGCTCATCAGGAGATCGAGCACCTCGTCGACCTCTGAATTGGACAGGCCAGCCATCGCCTCGTCGGAGATCAGCAGCTTCGGCTGCGTCGCCATCGCGCGCGCAAGCTCCATCTTGCGCAATTCAACCTGACTGAGCTGCGTGGCGGATGCGTTGGCCTTTGACGCAAGCCCCATTTGCGTCAGGATCGACATCATCGTGTCCCGTCGTTGCACTACCGAGACGTGCTCATGCGCGGCAAAATCGAGCGCGACCATCAGATTCTCGGCGACCGTCATACTGCGGAACGGTCGCGGAATTTGAAAGCTTCGCGCGATCCCGCGGCGTGTTCGGACATGCGGCTGCAGCGGCGTGATGTCCTCGTCGCGGAACAGGACGGTGCCGGGCTCGGTGCGGAAAGCGCCGGAAATGCAATTGATCAGCGTGGTCTTTCCCGATCCGTTCGGGCCAATCAGGCCGAACCGCTCGCCCGGGCGGATGTCGACGGTCACATTGTCGACCGCAGTGAACCCGCCGAAACGTTTCGTGAGCGAAACGATCCGCAGCAGGGGTTCCGGTCTCTCGGAGAGCGTCATGCCCCGCCCTCCCTGCGAATGCCCCGCAACCTGCGGATCAGGCCGATGATACCCTCCGGCGCGCCAACCACGAACAGGACCAGCATCACGCCGAGCACCAGCACGTTGACTTCCGATGAGATCGTGACGGTCAGCAATTGTTGCGTCGTGCTCAACAAAATCGCGCCGACAATTGGGCCGGACCAATGCGCCGTCCCACCGATCAGCGACATCGCCAATGTCGAAACGGAGTAGTTGAGATTGAACGCGGAATCCGGGTTTGCAAACTGCAGGTACATCGCAGACGGGGCACCGACGGCGCACAGCAGCGCGCCCGAAATGACGCATGCCAGGAGCTTCAGCCGCAGCGTGGGAACGCCCGTGCATTCGGCCGCGAGTTCGTCGTCCCTGAGCGCCTGGAGGCCGCGGCCGATCCAAGAATTCTGGATATAGCGCGAGATGGCGACTGCCAGCACCACGAGCAACGCCTGGACGAAGAACAGCATCTGCACATAATTGTCGAACGGGGCCGTCACCGGCGGCCGCTGGATCTGGATGCCGGCAGCGCCGCCGACATACCGCCAGTTCGTCACCGTCGTCTCGATGATGATCGTCATCGCGATCGTTGCGATGGAAAAGAAGATGCCTTGCATGCGAAGTGTCAGCAGGCCAAGGGCAAAGCCCATGAGCGCACCGATGGCGGCGGCCGTCAGGATTTGCAGGGGTAGCGGCGCGTCGAAGGCCTTGATCAGGAATACCGAGGAGTAGACGCCAACACCGAAGAATGCGCTGGTGCCGAAATTCACATAGCCGGCATAGCCGCCGAGGATGCTCCAGGCCACCGCCAGCGCGATGAATTGCAGAACAACGTAGCCGGCAAAGAAGGGATATTGATTGCCGACGACCTTCGTCATGAAGAAAGCCGCCCCGAGAAACACGACCGCCCCGATCCAGAATGCGATCCCGCTACGCTTCATGATCACCTTCCGAACAGACCCTGTGGCCGCACGGCAAGTACGCCGAGCAACATGGCAAAGGAAATCGCCGGCGCCCAGGATGCCCCGAACAGGGTGAGCACAATCGACTCGGCAACACCGAGGATGACGGCGGCAACCAGTGTGCCGCTCATGCTGCCGAGTCCAGCCATCACGACCACGCAGAAGGTGCGACCGATATAGGCGCGATCAAGTGTCGGATCGACCGGCGCGACAATGATCAGCAGAGCGCCGGCAACGCCCAGCACGGCGGTCGCTATCCCAAACGCCCATTGCTTGACCTTGATCGGATTGGCGCCCATCAGCCGCAGCGCTTCCTGATCCTGGGCGACGGCCCGGATCGCGCGTCCCATGAACGTTTTCGACAGATACAACGTCAGCAGGATGGTCAATGCCGCGGCGACCGCAAACGCGACCAGCATCCGATACGGGATCCGCATATCGGCGATACGCCAGGACTTGCCGATATATTCGGCGGTGACCGATCGCTGGTCCACGCCGAATTGCATGATGATCAAAACCTCGATGATGAAGGCGACGCCGAAGAAGAACGCGATGCCCCGCACGCCGGCATCGCTGCCGCGCTTTTCAAAGGTTTCGTAGTAGAGACGATAGGCGGCAAGGCCGAACACGAAGAACAGTGGCGTGACCAGGAGCCCCGCGACCAGCGGATCGATCCCGTAGTGCTCATTGATGATGAACACCGCATACGACGCCAGCACCAGAAACGCGGGATGTGCGACATGGGGAACGTCGAGCAGGCCGAACGAAACAGACAGCCCGAGGCTTACTGCGCCGTAGAAGCAGCCGAGCAATACCCCGATCACGACCGCATCGAGCAGCAGGTCCATTGAAAACAATTGAGGTCCCCCTTGACCCGGCCTGTGCCCATTTCCCGGTCAGCTCACGCCGGGCACTCAAAGTCGTCGCCTGGGACCGTTCACAACGATCCCAGGCGGCCGTTCGTTGCCTACTTCCGGGCTGCCTCAAATGGGGCGACGAGCTCGCCGGACTTGAGACTGTCCGGGAACAGGATCACCTGCTTGCCGGAGCTGCGGAACTGTTCGATGTTCTTGTCCGCGACGCCGCGGAACTGCGCCTGAAGCACCGCGGTCTCCTTGCGCTCTCCGTCCGCCGAGAACGCAATCGGACCCACGATGGTCTGATGCGTGTTCTCCCGCAGATATTTGGCGAGGCCCTTCTGATCGAGCGATTTCGTCGCGTTGATCGCCTGCTCGACCAGCTGGCCGCTGGCGTAGCCAAACGGCGCCAGATAGTAACCGAGCGGATCGACCTTCGCTTCGACGGCCCGCTTGGTATACTTCTCGAAAAATTCCTTGGTGCCGTTGAAGTACATGCTCTTCTCGGGAAGCCAGGAGTTATAATTGACGACGCCGTTGAGCAGCGAGCCAAGATTCTCCATCACGGCGCCGAACTGCAGTCCGACCATGCCGCCGCCGAACACCTTGACGCTATCGCCGATCCCTATCTCGTTTACGGCTCGCAGGATGCCGGCCGAGTCCGGTGGGTAGGACGCGACATAGACGATGTCGGGCTTGGTACCCTTGAGCGCGCGGATAATGCCGGAGAACTCCACCGTGTTCGGCGGATAGGCCTGGTCGAACACGATCGGCAGGTTGCGCTTTGCGGCAACCTCCCTTGCGGTTTTCGCCAGGTTCTGCGCGAACTCCTGGTCAGCCGTCAGAAGCGCCATCGATTTTCCACCTGCCTTTTGGCCGATGTCGAGGAACGATGCCGCCCAGCTGTCCGGCGGACCCCACGGAGCATTATTGAACCACATGTCGTGGCCGATCTTGCTGTTGACTTGGAACGAAAAATTACCGATCAGCAGCAGACCCCGCTGCTTGACCAGCGGCATGATCGGCGCCGTCGGCACGGTGGCATAGGGCGCAAACAGCAAATCGACCTTGTCGACGTCGATCAATTTGGAATAGATCGCCGGCGTCTCCGACGCGCTCGACTTGTCGTCATAGACGACGAGTTCGACCTTGCGGCCAAGCAGGCCACCCTTGGCATTGACGTCGTCACGCCAGATCTCGATCCCGAGCAGCGAAGGCTTGCCGCCGCCGGCAAGACCGCCCGTTTGCGCCATACCCATGCCGATCTTGATCGGCGCGCCTTGCGCCTGCAGCAGGTTAATGCCCAGCGGCGAAGCCGCCAGGGCCGCACCGGCACTCGCAGTTGCCAGCAGACGGCGACGCGAAATCGATCCTGACTTGGAGATCCTCTTCGACATTGGCAGTTTTCTCCCTTGGTGATGCTGTTTGACGTGATTGTATTTGGTTTTATCGGCTTCGTCCTTCGTCAGATTCGCTCTAAGGCGGTCAGGATAACCTGCGGTGTCAGGGGAATCTCGGTAATTACGATCCCGAACGGCTTGAGGGCGTCGTTGACGGCATTCGTGACGGCTGCCGCCGCCCCAGCGGTACCGGCCTCGCCCGCGCCCTTGGCCCCCAGCTCGGTTTCGCGGGTTGGTGAGACCACATGGCCGACGTCGATATCGGGCATTTCACCGGACATCGGCACCAGATAGTCGGCCATGTTGGCGTTGGTCAGCTGCCCACGCTCGTCATAGATGCACTTTTCGAACAACGCTGCGCCAAGACCCTGCACCACCCCGCCCCTGATCTGCTCGTCGACCAGCTGCGGATTGATGATGGTCCCGCAATCTTCCACCACCCAATGCTTCAGCAGCCTCACGAAGCCGGTGTCGGTGTCGACTTCGACCCAGGCCGCCTGAACGCCATTGGTAAAAGCGAAGGGATATTCCCGCGGCACGAAGTGCTTTGTTGCCATCAATTCCGGCTGGATGCCGGGTGGCAACGTGTCGGGGCGGAAATAGACGATGCGGGCGAGCTCATTCAGCTCGATGCGGGAAGCACCATCGCTGACATTGACCACCGCATTGTCGACGATGTCGAGCTCCGTCGGACTCGATTGCAAGATGACGGCGGCGACGTCGAGAATGTTCTTGCGCAGGATTTTCGTCGCCTGCAGCGCCGCCTCGCCACCGATTCCGGCCCCGCGCGAGGCCCAGGTGCCGCCGCCATACGGCGTCATGTCGGTGTCGCCGAGGATGACGCGCACGCGGTCCATCGACACGCCCAGCACGCTGCCGACGATCTGCGCCGTCAACGCCTCCGAGCCCTGCCCCTGCTCGGTGATGCTGGTCTGGCATATCACCGATCCCTGCGCGTCCAATCGCACCGCCACGCCGTCCTGCGACGAAATCTTTGCGCCGCCGACCCCATAAAACGCTGCACTTGGATTGGTCACTTCGATGAAGCTCGCAATCCCGATGCCGCGATGAATACCCTTCTTGCGCAGCAATGCCTGTTCGGTCCGCAGCGCCTCGTAGTCCATCATCGCCACGATCTTGTTCAACGACGCGTGGTGCGACAATTGCTCGAACCGCAAGCCCGATGGCGAGGCGCAGGGATAGGCATCATCGGCAATCAGATTGCGGCGACGCATTTCGACAGGATCCATGCCGATCTTCATCGCGGCTAGATCCACCAGCCCTTCGGTGACCGAACAGGCGATGGGATGGCCGACGGCACGGTACTGGCACATGACGTTCTTGTTCTGGAACACCACGCGCGCCCGCGCGCGATAGTTCTTGTTGGTATAGGGGCCGCCGACGAGATTGACGACCTGGTTGGCCTCGATTGCGCTGGTGCGCGGATACATCGAAAAGGGCCCGATGCCGGTGAGATCGTCGATCTCGAATGCAGTGATGGCGCCGTCGCGCTTCACGCCGATCTTGCCCTTGCAGCGGTGATCCCTGGCGTGGATATCGGTATTGAAGCTCTCCACGCGATCGGCCACGAACTTGATCGGACGCCGCAGCAATTTCGACAGCGCATAGGTCGCCATCTCGTCGGCATAGATGTGCACCTTGATGCCAAACGAGCCGCCCACGTCCTTGCAGACGACACGCACTTGCGATTCGCGCAAACCCAGGTGAAGCGCAGCAATGTTCTGCACCATGTGCGGCGCCTGCGTGCCCTGGTAGATCGTGAGCCGCGCCTCGGCAACATTCCAGTCGGCGACGACGGCGCGCGGCTCGAGCGTCACGCCGGTATGGCGGCCGAAGACGAAGTCGGCCTCGACCACGGCATCCGACTCGGCAAAGGCCTGATCCACCGCGCCGGCATCGTGAATTCGCTCGAACGCCAGGTTGTCGCCAAGCGAGGCATGAATGACCGGTGTTGCCGGATCGAGCGCCGAGCCCATGTCGGTCACGCCTTCCAGCTCTTCATACTCGACCAGGACGTGTTCACCGGCATCTTCCGCAGCTGCGCGGCTGGTCGCGACGATGGCCGCTACCGCTTCGCCCTGCCAGCAGACCCGCTCGATCGCGATCGCCGATTGCGGCGCGGATTTGAGACCCTTGAGATGCGAGAGCACGCCGACCCACGGCGTGATGACGGCGGCAAGCTCCTTGCCGGTAACGATGGCGATCACCCCAGGCATCTGTCTTGCGGCAGCTGCATCGATGCTCACGATCCTGGCATGTGCGTGCGGCGAGCGCAGGAACACGACATGCGCCATCCGCGGCAGTTCCATGTCGCTGACATAGCTTCCACGTCCCTGCAGCAGCCGGGCAAGATTTGGCCGTGGTACGCTCTTGCCGATATAGGAATTCGGCCGGTCGAGCGCCGACAGCGTTTCCGGACTGACGCGGATCGAGCTCATGCCTTCGGCTCCATCCGCGCCCGCGCGGTGTTCTCGACCGCATCGATGATCGCCTGATAACCTGTGCAGCGGCAGTAATTGCCCGAAAGATGTTCGCGAATATCTTCGCGATCCGGCGCACGATTATGTTGCAGCAAATCTTGCGCCGCTATCAGCATGCCCGGTGTGCAGAAGCCGCACTGCAGGGCATTGCGGTCATGGAACGCCGCCTGAAGGTCGGCGATCTCGCCGGAATCGGACAGTCCCTCGATCGTCTCGACCGTGGCGCCGTTGACCTGCACCGCCAGCGTCAGGCATGAGCGCACGATGTCGCCGCCAACGCGTACCGTGCAAGCCCCGCACACACCGTGCTCGCAGCCAACATGCGTCCCGGTGAGCTTCAGATACTCACGCAGGAAATCTGCAAGGTTGAGGCGCGGCAGCACGTGTGCTTCGACGCGCTCGCCATTGACCACGAGTGAGATCGAGACCGAAACCGTCACGCACTTCCTCCGGCCAGGAGTTCGGGGCGGTTCAACAGCGTTGCCACGCAACGCCTCAGCAACACCTTCGCGAGATGCCGGCGCATCGCAGGTGTGGCTTGCTGGTCCTCGTGCGGCTCAAGCTCGGCAGAAAGCGCGGCCGCTGCTTCTGACAGCAACGCCGGCGTGATTGGAACGCTGGTCAGCCTCGCGGCGGCCTTTGCCAGGACCGGCCTGTCGCCGACGGCAAAATAGCCCAGCCGGAGATCGGCAAATCCATCGCTCTGCAGTATGGCCTGCGCCGCAAGTCCGACAATCGCGTAGTCGCCATGCCGCCGTGCAAATTCATGAAAGAAATGAACCCCGTTCTTGCGCGGCAACGGTAGTTCTATCGCAACCAGCAGATCCTGCGGCGCAAGCTTCGTCTCGTAGATTCCGGTGAAGAACTCCGCTGCGGCAATCCGCCGCTCGCCCGCAGGGCCGCGAACCACGATGGTCGCGTCCAGCGCCAGCATGCAGGCCGGCAGTTCGGAGGCGGGGTCGGCCTGCGCCAGGCTGCCACCGATAGTGCCGCGGTTGCGAATGGCGGGATGGGCGACATGCGCTGCCGCGGCCGCCAGCAGCGGCGCGTATTTCACAATGTCGGATGATTTCAGGAGATCGGCATGCCGGGTCAGCGCGCCGATGACAAGCGCTTCGCCCCTCACCGCGATCCCGCGCAGTTCGCCGAGCTCGCTGATATCGACCACCAGTTCGGGGGCTACAAGCCGCAGATTCATCGCGGCAATCAGGCTTTGCCCGCCGGACAGCACCTTCGCCCTGTCGCCATGCATGGCAAGCAGCTCCAGCGCATTGGCAACGCTGGTTGCGCGTGCATAGGCAAAAGCCGAGGCTTTCATTAAGGCGAGCCCTCCCGGCCCTGCTTTTCTGCTTTTGCGGGATTAGAGTGTGTGGCTTTTCAAAGGTCAAGCTACTTGATTTTGCAGCCTTTTCGACTTTCGGACTTGCCTTGGCCGGCTTGCCGACGCACGTTGCAGCCAATCAAGAACGGGCCGCCTTGGGAGGCGCAGGATCATGAGACTCGGGTTCTTCACGATGCCGATCCATCCCCTAGAAAAGGATTGGCGGCAGTCTCTGATGGAGGACCGGGAGGCTTTCCTGCTGGCGGACGAGCTTGGGTTTTCGGAAGCCTATGTCGGCGAGCACGTTACCGACCGTGCCGAGAACATCACATCCTGCATCGCCTTTATCGCCTGGCTAGCGGCGGCCACGAAACAGATCAGGCTGGGCACCGGCACGGTCAACATGCCAAACCGCCATCCGGCGGCAGTCGCCGCTTCGATCGCCATGCTCGACCACATGCTCGACGGCCGGCTCATCTTCGGAATCAGTCCTGGTGGACTGCTGTCGGATGCCGAGCTGTTCGGCAACCTCGACGCCGACCGCAACGCCATGTTTCTCGAGGCGATCAATCACGTGCTGGCGATCTGGGAGGGCAAGCCGCCATATAACCTGATGGGCAAGTACTGGAACATCTCGATCGAAAAAACCCTGATCGAGGACGTCGGTCAGGGATTTATTGCAAAGCCGTTGCAGCGCCCGCATCCGCCGATCGTGGTGACAGCGGTGGCTCCCTTCTCCAAAGGAGTTACGGAAGCCGCCGCGCGCGGCTGGGATCCGATTTCCGCCAACTTCCTGATGCCGGCCTGGGTCAAGACTCACTGGCCGAAATACGTCGAGGGCTGCGGGCGGGCCGGCCGTCCGGCAAGTCCCGCCAACTGGCGTGTCGCCAAGAGCGTGTTTGTCGCCAAGGATGCCGCCACCGCCAAGGCCTACGCGACCGACCCGGACGGGCCCTACGTCTATTACTATCGCTCGCTCTTCACCAAACTGAAGCGAAGCGGTCGTATTGAGCTGTTCAAGACGCACCGCGAGCAGCCGGACGATGAAATCACGCTGGAATCAATCTGCGAGAAGCTCATCATTCATGGTACGCCGGACGCCGTCGCCGAAAAATTGCTGGCCTTTCAAGAGGAGGTCGGAACCTTCGGCACCCTGCTCTACGCCGGCAAGGATTGGCGCGATCGAGAGCTCGGCCGTCGGTCGATGATTCTCATGGCCGAGCAGGTCATGCCGCGTGTCAACGCCGCAACTTCGTATAGCATCGACGCGGTGGGTTAGACCGTGGCCCTCTCCGATCGCATTCCCTACGTCGCACAAATCGATCGCCCGAAACTGACGTTGCCCGGCGGCAAGCGTCTTGCGGTGTGGGTCATCCTCAATGTCGAGGAATGGCGGATTGAAAACGCCATGCCGCGCACAGTGCTGTCACCGCCGATGGGTCAGCCACTGTTGCCCGACGTGCCGAATTGGTCGTGGCACGAATACGGCATGCGCGCCGGCTTCTGGCGCCAGTTCAAGGCGCTGACCGAGCGCAACATTCCGGTGACCCTCGCCATCAACGGCAATGTCTGCAATTCCTACCCGCGTGTGGCTTCCGCCGCGCTCGAAGCGGGCTTCGAGTTCATGGGTCACGGCTTCCTGCAGGGCCCGATGCACAAGCTTGACGACCAGGCCGATGCCATCCAGCGCGCCGTGGAGACCATTGCCAGGTTTGCGGGCAAGCCGCCGCGCCCATGGGAAAGCCCGGGTCTCACCGAAACCGAGGCAACGTTGGACCTGCTCCGACTGAACGGCATCGAATATGTCGCGGACTGGGTGATCGACGATTTGCCACAGGATATTGCAACGCCCCACGGCACCATCACCACCATTCCCTACTCGGTGGAGACCAACGACATTGTCATCCATGCGCTGCATCACCTGCCGTCCGAGCAATTTCTGAAGCGGTGCACCGATCAGTTTGACCGCCTGTATCTCGAAGGCGCCGACAATGCGCGGGTGATGGCGATATCCGTGCATCCCTACATCACCGGTGTACCGCATCGGGTCAAATATCTGGAAGCGCTGCTCGACTATGTCATCGGCCATGACGGCGTGGCCCTGATGACAGCCAGCCAGATCGGCGATTGGTATCGCGCGGAAATGACGAAGCAGAAATAGATCGAAGGGCTATTTATCCTCGCCGGGGATGAATTTCCCGAACCCCCCTCTCGCGAACAGCAGAGGCTCTTGTCCGGTATAAGAATAGGCCTCGACGGCGCCGAGGAAAATGATGTGGTCGCCGCCATAGTAACGATTGGCAGCGCGGCACTGGAACTGCGCCACACTGCCAGCGATGACCGGTGCATTGCCCAGTCCCGGCTTCCATTCCACGCCGGCGAATTTGTCGCCCGCCGATTTGGCGAACTGCAGTGCCAGCGCCTGCTGCGAAACTCCGAGCACGTTGACGGTGAAATGGCTGGCATCCTGGAAGATCGTCAGTCCCTGCGAGAACATGCCGAGACTCCACAGCACCAGCGGCGGGTTCAACGACACAGAAGCAAAGGAATTGCAGGTCACGCCATAGGGCTTGCCGTCAGCCGCCATCGCCGTGACGATGGTGACCCCGGTGCCGAAAGTGCCGAGCGCGTTGCGAAAATCCCGAGGATCGATCGGCGAGTTGTCGCTGGCAAACTCATTGGCCGGATCGGCCGGATGTTTGGGAAGGTCGGACATCCTGCGGCCTCAGAGCGTCAGATTCTCGGATGGCAGACCGAGCGCGACCCGGCCGTAATTGGTGCCTGCCGCATCGAAATTGAAGGCGAGGTGGGAATTGACCGCATGCGCGTCGCGGAACTGACGCTGCAGCGTGCCCGAGGTAAACAGGCTGCGCGCGCCACTTGCGGTGAACAGCAGCGACACCGCGTCGGTACAGAGATTGACGGAAAAGGCGCCGTCCCGCCGCAGCCGCGTTTTCTCGGCGATATCGGGAATGTGGCCGCGCCGCGCATCGGCCATGGCATTGATGCAGTTGGTGCGCATCAATAGCCGCGCGGTGTCGATCTTTGCGGAAGCCTCCGCGATCTTGATTTGCGTTGTCTGCAGATCCCCGAGCTTGGCGCGGTTGTAGGTCGAAGCCCGGTGACGGGCGAGTTCGACATAGTCGTCGAAACAGGCTTGCGCATTGCCGAGGCCTACGCCTGACAGGACATAGGGAAACAGCGAGAATACCGGAAGCGCATACAGCGCATTGGGATTGGCAGCGCTGCCCAGCGTCGGACCGCCGGTGAGATCGCTGACCGCGACCGACATGTAATCGGCGACGAAAACGTCAACCACCTTCACGTCGTTCGAGCCGGTGCCGCACAGGCCGGTAGCGTTCCAGGTGTCGTTGATCCTGTAGTCGCTGCGACTAAGCAGGAAGATGCGATACTCAATGCCGTCAGCCTCGTCGTCGGTCTCGACCACGCCCGCAAGCATGTTCCACTCGCAGGATTCCACGCCCGACGAAAACGGCCAGTGGCCGCTCAGCGTATAGCCGCCCCTGGCCTTGCGGGCACGCCCTGAGGGGAAGATGAAGGAGGAAGCAATCAGCGCGTTGGCGTCCTTCTGCCACACGAGGTCTTGCGCTCGGGAATCGAACATGCCGAGCATCCAGTGATGGCTTGCGAGGTTGGCGAAATTCCACGCCACCGACGCATCCGCCTGACCGAGCGCATCGGCGCAATCGACCAGCGCGACATAGTCGAGTTCGGAGCCGCCAACCCGCTTGGGCTGCAGGATGCGGAACAGGCCGGTGTCGTGCAAGGCGCGCTCGGTCTCCGGCGGCAGGCGCCGCAGCGCCTCGGTCCGCGAGGCGCGCTCGCGCAACTCTGGAATCAGCGCACGCGCCCGGGCCACCATGTCGGCATGGCCGTCCGAGCCCCGTCCCGAGACGAGACGAACGTCAGGCTTGCGGGTGCTTCCGGGCATCTGCGCTTCCTCAACCCGGCACCGTTCACCGGGGCAGGCGCAGTTTATCCCTTCATCCCGTCCGATCAAGAGAGGTGGCAGGCATGTCTACTCCGCCATATTGTGCTGCTGCCAGCGCAGCAGGTAGGCCTGCAGCCGCCAGATGATCGCCGACAGGGCCACGCCCACGATCATCAGCACAATCACCGCCACCATCATGCCGGAAGCCTCGGCCCGCGCCTCCGATTCGATGATCAGCCGGCCAATGCCGCGCTCGGCGCCGATGAATTCGCCGACGATCACGCCGATCAGCGCAAACGAAATCGCCGGCGACAGCGACGCGAACACCCAGGCCATGGTCGACGGGATTACCACAGTACGCGTGATCTGCCATTCGCTGGCGCCGAGCAGTCTTGCGGCGTTGACAAAACCCTCGTCGATCGACCGCGCGCCCTCGAAGGTGTTGAAGAACACCAGGAACACCACCACGATCCATGATGTCACCACCTTGGAGGTATCCCCGATCCCGAAGGCCAATACGATGATCGGCGCCAGCGCGATCCGCGGGATGGAATTCACCGCGGTAATGAACGGCTGGAAGATGGCGCTAAGCCGGTCTGAGCGTCCGAGCAGCAGCCCCGCCGCGAACCCCGACAGCACGCCGATGAGAAAGCCGAAGAAAGTATTCTTCAATGTGACCGCGGTGGCGACCCAAAGGTTGTTCTCATTGCGCGCCATGCACTTGGCAAAATCGCCGTTGAACCATCCATTGAACACGCCGAGCTTCGATTTGATGCAGCTCAGGACCAGGAAATGCTCGAATATATCGGAAGGTTTTGAGACGAAATAGGGATCGAGCAGGTCCGGCACCAGCCAAGGCAATCTCTTGTGCAGGTCATAGCCCCACTGCCAGATCGACAGAACCGCGACGCAGATCGCGATCTGCCAGGCCAGGGTGCTGCGGCGATATCCCGATACCCTCATGACGCACGCGCCTTGAGGAATTCCTCGCCCAGCGAATGCCAGATGTGCTGGAACAGCTCGGCGTAACGCGGCGTCTCGCGCACCTTCACGGCATCGCGGGGCCGCGCGAAATCCACTTCGAACACATCCTTGATACGGCCGGGACGGGCCGAAAGCAGGATGATGCGGTCGGAAAGCGTGAGCGCCTCGCCGAGATCGTGCGTAACGAACAACACGCTCTGCTGCTCGCGTTCCCATATTCGCAGCAGCACTTCGTGCATGTCGATCTTGGTATGGGTGTCGAGCGCGCCGAACGGCTCGTCCATCAGCAGGATTTGCGGCTCGACCACCAGAGTACGCATCAGCGCCGCCCGCTGCCGCATTCCGCCGGAGAGTGCCGAAGGATAGGCATTCTCGAACCCCTGCAAGCCTGCCTGCACCACACAGGCCGCAACCCGCTCCTTTCGCTCGGCATGGGAGACCCCGGCGAGCTGCAGGCCATAGCCGATATTGTCGGCCACGGTACGCCAGGGAAACAGCGTGTCGCGCTGGAAGACGTAACCGACATCAGGCGTCGCCTTGCCAGCGATCACCGGCTTGGCATCGATCAGGATATCGCCGCCGGTCGGCTTCACCAGGGTAGCAACCATGTTGAGGATGGTGCTCTTGCCGCAACCCGACGGTCCGAGCAGCGCGACGAATTCGCCGCGGCGGACCCCGAAGGAAACGTCGCGCACCGCCTCGATGGTCGTCCCGCCGAGCTGGAACGATTTGCTCAAGCCCCTCACGTCAATCCGCCGGGCATCGCTCTGCCCGCTCGACGGCATTGAAGACATGCCCCGCACGTTCAAGCCGGATACGCCTTCTTCGCCGCATCGATGAAGCCGGGGGCGACGAGGTCGGCCGGCGTAAGCGGCTTGATTCCGGTCATCTCCCGGAACCAGACTTTTTCGCCGCGCCCCCAGGCCGCCGCGTCGATGGTCGCGTCATAGTCGGTGACTTTCTGCAGTGCAGTGATCTCGGTGACATTGGCACCCTTCGACGTGCTGCCGACATAGGGTTCGATCACATCATAGACTTCTTCCGCCGAATGCTTCTTGATCCATTGCGTCGCCCGCCAGATTGCGGTGACGAAGGCCTGCATCTTCGGGGGATCCTTGTCGATGGTGGCCTGCAGGGTGAAGTGCGCCGTCACCGGCACCTTGCCGCCGATGTACTTGTTCCAGATTTCCGCGTCGGTACCGTCGAACAGCAGCGCACCCCAGCCTTGATCCCTGGAGTCGTTGAGCAGCGAGAGCGAGCTGACCAGCACGTCGACCTGCTTGGTCTTGAGCGAGCCGAGCATGGTGTCGACATTGCCGGTGCCGATCCAGGTCACCTTGGTGTCGAGCCCCATCACTTCCATATAATAGGACGACCAGACATGGTTGGTGCCGCCGAGCGAAGACACCGAGACGATCGGCTTGCGGTCGTCCGGCCGCTTCCATGCCGCGAGCTTCTCTAGCGTGGTGATCCCCTGGTCGTAGAGGTCCTTGCGAATGATGAACATCACCGAGCTCGATCGGGTATCGACCGGCATCAGCACGCGGCCGTTGCGCCCGCGGTTGGAGAGCTGCATCGGATGGGTGATATCGCCGATGCCGATGTCGCCCTGTTGGGAAGCAATGATCTCACGCGTCTTCACGCCGCTACCGCCCTGGATCAACTTGGCGTCCAGCCCGGCATCCTTGAAGTAGCCGATGCGGTCAGCCACGAAATGCGTCTGATAGACCGGCACCGCCACCGGATAGATGGCCCGGCCCTGGATCGGTTCGGCCGCCCGGCCCCGTCCGGTAGCGAGCGCCGCGCCTGCGCCTGCGATGACCGTCAATGCGGAACGTCTGCTGACATAGACCATCACGCGCTCTCCTTTTCGGTCGCCGCGATGCGCTCCAATGCATTCAGCACGGCATCGCCCATTTCGATGGTGGAAAGCCTCTTCGCGCCTGGCTCGGCGATATCGGCCGTACGCGCTCCGGACGACAGCGCTGTCGCAACCGCCTTCTCGAGCAGGTCGGCGTCATCAGGCAGGTTCATCGTCATCCGCAACATCATCGCCACGCTCAGGATCGAGCCGAGCGGATTGGCGATGCCCCTGCCCGCGATGTCGGGCGCGCTGCCATGCACCGGTTCGTACAGCGCCTTGCGGCGGCCGAACTTGTCAACGGGGCCGAGCGAGGCCGACGGCAGCATGCCGAGTGAGCCCGAGGCCATCGCAGCGCAGTCGGACAGGATGTCGCCAAAGATGTTGCCGGTCACCATCACGTCGAACTGGGCGGGATCGCGCACGATCTGCATGGCGGCATTGTCGACATAGAGATGGGTCAGTTCGACATCGGAAAACTCTTCCTGATGCAGCCTGATCACCTCCTCACGCCACAGCACGCTAGCCTCGAGGACGTTGGCCTTGTCTACCGAGCAAACCTTGTTCTTGCGGGTACGCGCCAACTCGAACGCTGATCGAGCGACGCGGCGGACCTGGCTGGTGGTATACTGCTCGGTGTTGAACCCGCGGCGCTGCCCATCGGGCAACGCCTCGATGCCGCGCGGCTCGCCGAAATAGATGCCGCTGGTGAGTTCGCGGATGATGACGAAGTCGACACCCTCGAGCACACGTGCCTTCAGCGGCGCCGAATCCGACAATGCCGGGTGAGCCACGATCGGGCGCAGATTGGCGTAGAGATCGTACTTGCTGCGCAGGCCAAGCAGGCTGCCGGCCTTGCGGGCCGCGGGCGGCACCTCCTTGGTTTCCGGCCCGCCTGTCGCACCCCAGAGGATCGCGTCGGCCTCATCCATGGCCTCGACGGTGTCGTCGGGCAGCACCTTGCCGGTGGCAAGATAGGGAACGATGCCGTACTGCGCCTCGCGCAGCGTCATCGGCACGGAGCGTTTGGCCGCAAACCAGTTCAGCACACGCTGCGACTGCGCCGTGACCTCCGGGCCGATGCCCTCGCCGCCGACCACGGCGATCCTGACCATGTTGGAGCGATTGTTCATGCCGGCTTCCTCGCAAGATATATCCAGGGCCGCGCGGTCCGATCGGCCTGCTGAAACGCGCGGATTTCGTTGTCGCGTTGCAGGGTCAGCATCACCTCGTCGAGTCCCTGCAACAGGCCCTCGCGCCGCCGCGGATCGATCTCGAACCGCAATGTTCTGCCTTCGGGCGTCGTGATCGTCTGCGCTTCCAGGTCAACACCGATCTTGCCGGCGCCTTGGGTGGCCTCGATTTCGGCAGCGAGGGTTTCGGCTGTCTGCTTGTCCACGATGACAGGCAGGATGCCGTTCTGAAAGCAATTGGCGAAGAAGATGTCGCCAAAGCTCGAGCCGATGACGGCGCGGATGCCCAGTTCCTGCAGCGACCACACCGCGCCCTCGCGCGAGGAGCCGCAGCCGAAGTTCGGTCCCGTCACCAAGATTTCCGCCTGCCGGTAGGGTTCGCGGTTGAGGATGAATTCCGGGTTCTCCGATCCATCCGGCAGATAGCGCAACGCGCCAAAGGCCCATTTGCCGAGCGTGCCGCGCACGGAATTGCCGACCAGCCGCTCGATGCGGATGATCACGTCGGTGTCGATATTGGCGCGCATGATCGGTGCCGCGGTTGCAGAGAGCGTTGTGAATGGCTTTGGCATCTCAGCGCCCCATCGTCCGCACGTCGGCAATGGCGCCGGCGATGGCGGCCGCCGCCGCACTTGCCGGACTTGCCAGATGCGTGCGCGCCCGCGGTCCCTGGCGGCCGACGAAATTGCGGTTGGAAGTCGAGACCGAGCGCTGTCCCGGCGCGACGGTTTCGCCGTTGGCGGCGAGACACATCGAGCAGCCCGGCTCGCGCCATTCGAACCCGGCCTCGACGAAGATCCTGTCGAGCCCTTCGGCGACCGCGTCGCGCTTCACGTTCTCGGAGCCCGGCACGATCCAGGCCCGCACACCCGGCGCCACCTTGCGTCCACGTGCGACCTCGGCCGCGGCGCGCAAGTCGCTCAGGCGGCTATTGGTGCAGGAGCCGATGAAGACCCAATCCACCGGCGTTCCAGCGATCGGCGCCCCGGCCTTCAGGCCCATATAGTCGAGCGCGGTTTCGATCGCCGCGCGACGCGCCGGATCGTCGACTTCTTCGGGATCCGGAATGCGGCCATCCACGCCGATGACATGTTCCGGCGAAATGCCCCAGGTCACCTGCGGAATGATCCTGGTGACATCGATCACGACTTCCTTGTCGAAGACGGCGTCGGCATCGCTTGGCAGCTCGCGCCAGGCCGCGACCGCCATCTCCCACATCTCGCCTTCGGGCGAGTAAGGGCGCCCACGCAAGAATTCGAACGTTTTCTCGTCCGGCGCGACCATACCCATCTTGGCACCGAGCTCGATCGACAGATTGCAGATAGTGAGCCGTCCCTCGACCGGCAGATCGCGAATGGCGCTGCCGGCATACTCGACCGCATAGCCGGTGCCACCGGCGGCGCCGATATGACCGATCAGCGCGAGGATCATGTCTTTGGCGGTCACGCCAAGCGGCAGTTTGCCCTCGAACCTCACCCGCATGGTCCTGGGCCTTCGCTGGATCAACGCCTGCGTCGCCAGCACATGGGCGAGCTCACTGGAACCGATGCCGAAGGCGAGCGCACCGAGGCCGCCATGGGTGCAGGTGTGACTGTCGCCGCACACGATCACGCAACCTGGCAGGCTCAGGCCCAACTCCGGCCCAATGACGTGCACGATGCCCTGCCCGGGCTCGTCGACGTCGAACATCTTGATCCGGCTCGCCGCGGTCTCGACCCGCAACGCCGCCAGCAATTCCTGGCCGATCTTGATCGTGCCGGCGCGGCCGTGTGCGGTCGAGATGGCATGGTCAGGGGTGGCAAAGGTCAGCTCGGGATTGTGAACCGGAAGGCCCCGCCCCTTGATGTCGAGCAATCCGCGCGAGCCGCCGAGATCGTGCAAAAGGTGACGATCGACGTGGAGGAGATCAGTGTCCTCGCTCAAACGCGCGATGACATGCTGGTCCCATATCTTGGCCAGCATGGTGCGGCCGGTTTTCCCCAAGGCTCGCCTCCCTTTGACGGCCGCTTTCTTGCGGCTTTTGTTCGGGCCCCAAGCCCGGCGTCATCAAAGCATAGCGGGCGGTACGCGGCTAGACCCGGCTGGGTCAGGGCAGCTCAGACGGGATGAAATAGCCGGTTATTCCGCGCTGCTGCCCACTTCCCGCCCACGGCGCGGGAAGGTCTCAAGCCGGACTTCACTCTGCTCGAGCAGAGCCGGATCGAGCATCGTGCGTCTCGCAGCCGCCGTCGCACAGGCGAAAATCCGGTAAAACTGCGCGCCGTCGAACGCAACCAGCAGCAGGTCCACGCCAGCATTGAGAGCCTCGACCACAGCGGTGCAGACGTCGTGCTGGTAGATGGCGCCCATCACCAGGTCATCGGTAATGACTACGCCCTGAAAATTCCACTTGCGGCGGATTATGCCGTCGACCACCCTTTTCGAGTGAGAAGCGGCACGATCCGGATCAGCCGCCGTCAGCCTGACATGGCCAACCATCAGCATGGCCCGCGATCCTTCAAGAGCCTGCCGGAATGGACGCCAGTCCGACGCCTCGAGTTCATCAATATCCGTCGCGAGATCTGCGCTGAAATGATGGGTATCACCGCGCACCCGGCCCAATCCGGGAAAGTGTTTCACGGTCGCGCTGACCCCTGACATTTCAAGCCCGCGGATATAGGGCAACGCGACCTCGGCAACCCTGACAGGATCGCTTGAGATCGCTCGGCGGCCGATCAGCGTGTTGAAATCGAACCGAGCTGGCCTTGTTTGCGGCCGCAGATCGAGCACCGGGGCAAAATTGACATTGATGCCGACAGCGGCCAGCTCCCTGCCGTGGGTCCGACCATATTCCTCGGCCATGCCGTCGCGCAGGTCGGCGGGCAAATCCGCCAGGGTCGAAAGTCCCGGTAACTCCGTCAGCGCAGGCGCAAGATGCGAGACGATGCCGCCCTCCTGGTCGGCCGCGACGATCAGGGGCGGCAGGTTCGCGGCCCGGCGCCGCGCTTGCAGCGCGGCAATCTCCGACTTCAGAGTTTCGCCGCTGCCGCCTCGCAGATTGTGGCGCGTGACGTAGATGCCGGCGATGAGACCCTTGTCCGCCAGCATCGCCACTTCATCGAAGGACGAGTAGCCGACGATGAAGTGACGGCCGAGCCTGTGGGTCATGGGAATTTCCGTCTGCAGCACGTCGTGCTTGCGGAATTCGAATCGCAGATGCGCCGTGAGAAACGACAGCGGCACCAGGCACCACAGTAGAACGAGACTTTTCCTTGCTGCGCCGCTCCAGTAGCCGCATCGGATCAGCATGATCGCAACAAAGACAGCAAGCGTGCAGACGACGACGTTCCCTGTGCCGCGCAGCGAAATCAGGTAGGGATCGTTCTTGTTGAAGCCCGCGAACAAAAAGGCCAGCGCGAGAGACCACAGCAACGCAGCACCGATACGTCTGGCCATCTCGCAAACCCACCTGCGTGAGCACGTCCCGACATCGGGACAGTTCGCTCGTAGCGGCAGCAACCGAGCTGCGCCAGCGAATAGTCGCCCCTGCACGAATTCTGCAAAAACTACCTGAACTCCTGCAGAGGTCACTCCCGGCGACTGCACAACCTCCGTTCACAGTCCACGCCGCAACTGCAGCGATCGATTCTCCATGCCCATACCCACGCGACTCGCCAACGACGGATGGTGGCTGTGCGACAGCCCGCCGATCGCGTCTGTTCTCGTCCCGCTGCGCATCATCCAGAGAGGCCAATCCGTCATGACGAACCTTGCCCAGCCGGAATCCATCGCTCCTCCTGTGCGGACCGATGTCGTCACTGTCAGGCTCACGGCGGCGATCGGTCTCGCCGCGCTTGCCGACTGGCTGTTCTACGACCAACAGGCCGGCATTTCCGTCGTCATCTTCGTGGCGGCACTTTCTGCCTGTACGCTACTGACCAACCGCGCCGTGCTGGATCGCGGGCGGCTTCTGCCGGCCGGCCTTGTCCTGGTCGCGGGCCTCGTGCCGGCCGTCGAGAATTTCAACGTGCTGTCGTCCGGCTTCGTGCTGCTCGCACTCGGTGTCGCCTCGGCGATGCTCACCAACCCCGGTTTCGATAGCCTCGCCGACCGGGCCCGCGCGTTGCGCGAACTATACGTCTTTGCGCCGTTCAGGATGGCGCGCGACGGTGTCAAAGCCTTCGATTTGCCCGTCATCTCCTCCGGCATTGCCGTGTGGATCGTGCCGGTGCTGATGAGTTGCGTGTTTCTCCTGCTGTTCGCATCGGCCAATCCGCTGATCGAGAAGTGGCTGTCGGCTGCCAATCTGGCGAAGTTGACCGAATATCTGAGCTTGCCGCGGACCCTGTTCTGGCTGCTGGCGCTCTGCTTGATATGGCCGTTCGTTTATCTGCGCTGGCATCGCACGCGGGCAGCCGCATCGCTCGCCCCGCAGATCAGCATCCCCGAATTTCTCAGCACCGCCACCATCCTGCGTTCGCTGGTTTTGTTCAACCTGCTGTTTGCGGTACAGACGGCACTCGACGTCATCTATCTCTGGGGCAACGCAGCGCTGCCCGCCGACATCACCTATGCGAGCTACGCCCATCGCGGCGCCTACCCGCTTATCCTGACTGCGTTGCTCGCGGCAGGCTTTGTGCTGGCGGCGCTGCGCCCGGGCGGCCCGGCCGAGCAATCGAAGGTCATCCGGCCGCTGGTGTATCTTTGGGTCGCGCAGAACGTGATGCTCGTGATCTCCTCCATCCTGCGCCTGGACCTCTATGTGCAGGTCTACCTGCTGACCTATTGGCGCGTCGCCGCCTTCATCTGGATGCTGCTAGTGGCAACCGGGCTCTTGCTGATCGTCGCCCGCATTGCCCTGCAGCGTAGCAACGGCTGGCTGGTCCGTCTTAACCTGATCACAGTCATGTTGACGCTTTATGCCTGTTCCCTGACGAACTTTGCCGCCATTATTGCCGACTACAATGTCAGCCACAGCTACGAGACATCAGGTAAGGGCGTAACCATCGATACAAGCTATCTGCAGAGCCTTGGGCCACAGGCCCTGCCGGCTCTGGACCGCGCCAGCAAGTTGCTTCTTGGGTACTCCCGGTACCCAACATTTACTTCCTGCCGTGATAGTCTGGCGGACAGATTCCGGCACGAGACGGCCTCCTGGCGCGCCTGGAGTTTTCGTAACTGGCGGCTGAAGCGATATCTGGACGAGCAAAGCAAACATGCGGCCGGTTGAGCAACGATCGATCAGGAGGTTCGCTTGACGCACCGCATTCTCATTGTCGACGATGACCTGCATATCCGCGAAGTCATCCGTGTCGCGCTGAAAAAGGCCGGCATGACCGTTTCGGAAGCGCGCGACGGCAAGGAAGCCCTGGGCCGGTTTGCCAATGACCGGCCCGACCTCGTCGTGCTCGACATCGGCATGCCCGAGTTCGATGGGCTCGACGTCTGCCGCGAGATCCGCAAATCCTCCGACGTGCCGATCCTGTTCCTCTCCGCCCGCGACGAGGAGATAGATCGTATCCTTGGCCTCGAGATCGGCGGCGACGATTACGTCACCAAGCCGTTCAGTCCGCGTGAGCTCGTCGCCCGCATCAACGTCATCCTGCGACGTGCCATGGCCCGTCCCTCGGATGCAAACGGCCAGCATGCTCTGCTGGCGCAAGGCCAGCTCTCGGTCGATCCCGATCAGCATGTCGCGGCGTTTGCCGGCACACCGCTGCGCCTGACCGCGATCGAGTTCGGCATCCTGCGCGCCTTTCTGACGCGGCCTTCCTCCGTGTTCAGCCGCGATCAGATTATGGCAGCCGCCTACCAGCTCAACATCCAGGTTTCCGACCGCACCATCGACAGCCATATCCGCAATATCCGCGCCAAGCTCGCGGCTGCCAATTGCGACAATGTGATCGAGACCATTCATGGCGTCGGCTTCAAGCTTGGCCGCTGCGAGCCGCAGGCATGAGCGACGTGCCGGCCCGCGAGAAGTGGCGGCCATCGCTGGGGCTTGTCATCTTCGCCGTGCTGGCGTCTGTTGCGACCTTGCCGCTGGTCGGCCTGTTCTTCTTTCGTCTCTACGACAACCAGCTGATCCGTCAGACCCAGGCCGAACTGATCGCGCAGAGCCGCGTGCTGGCGGCTGTCTACGCGCGCGAGGTCGAGGCCCGTCTCGACAGGGGAATCGGCCTCGGCCCCGAACTGCCGCCGCAGGCCCGTCCCGATCCCGAAGACCGCGTCACGCCGATTCGGCCGGCACTGGACCTCGCGTCCAACGATCTCCTGATGCGCCGTCCCGATGCCCGGCCGGCCGCAACTCCTGCCGATCCGCTCTATGTCGAGATCGGCACGCGGCTGATGCCGATCATCCTGGAGACGCAGAAGGTGACCCTTGCCGGCTTCCGCATCCTCGATCCCAACGGCGTCGTTATCGCCGGCCGCCAGGAAACAGGCGAGTCGCTGGCGCATATCGAGGAAGTCGCCGCGGCACTCAAGGGCGAATACCACGCGGCGCTTCGCATCCGCAGGCCCGACAAGACGCCGCCGCCGATCTATTCCATCAGCCGCGGCGTCGGCGTGCATGTGTTCTCCGCGATGCCGGTGCTGGTGAACAACCATGTCGCCGGCGTCATATACACCTCGCGGACACCGAGCAACATTTTCGACCACCTCTACCAGGAACGCGGCAAGTTCATCCTGGCCACGCTTACCATCATTCTCGGCACCGTCCTCATCGGCCTGGTCTTCCGCCGCACCATTACCCGCCCCATGCGCGAGCTCGTCAGCCGCGTCGACCGCATCGGCCGTGGCGATCGCGACGCCTTCCAGCCGCTTGCTCACTACGGCACCCGCGAATTCGCGCAGCTGTCAAAGAGCTTCCTCGGCATGGCCGAGCAGCTCTCCCAGCGGTCGGACTACATCGCCACCTTCTCGGCGCATCTCACCCATGAGCTGAAATCGCCGCTTACCTCGATCAAGGGCGCCGCGGAACTGCTGCTGGAATCGCTGCAGAGCCACGACGCGACACTGACCCGCATGGAGCAGAAGAACTTCGTCTCCAATATCCTCGGCGACGCCGAGCGCCTCGGAACCATGACACAGCGGCTGCGGGAGCTCGCCCGCGCCGAGGGCGCACCGCAAAACGAGAACAGCGAGCTTTCCAGCGTGGTCGGCGGGCTAAGGAGCCGCTTCCCAACGCGAGCGATCGCCGCCAGCGGGTGCCTCGATCGCTCGATCGGCATGTCGGCGGAGAAAGCGCTGATCGTGCTGACGCATCTCACCGACAATGCGATCCGGCACAATGCGAAGAACGTCCGCCTTGAAGCCGCCAATGACGATGCGACCATCCGCATCATCGTCAGCAATGACGGTGACCCGATCTCGGAGGCCAACCGGGACCGCATCTTCGACGCCTTCTTCACCACCCGCCGCGACACCGGCGGTACCGGCATGGGGCTCGCCATCGTACGCGCAATCATGGCAAGCCATGGCGGCTGGATCCGGCTCAAGCCGACCGAGCAGGGCGCCGCCTTCGAGCTGCAATTCCCGGCAGCCTAAGCCTCAGACCCGTTCGATGATGATCGCCGGCGCCATGCCGCCGCCGGCGCACATCGTTACCAGGCCGCGCTTGAGGTCGCGCCGCTCCAATTCGTCCAGCACGGTGCCGATCAGGATCGAGCCGGTCGCCCCGATCGGATGGCCGAGCGCGATCGAACCGCCATTAACATTGACTTTGGCTCGATCGAGCTTGAGGTCGCGGATAAATTTCTCGGCGACGACGGCAAAGGCCTCGTTGATCTCGAACAGGTCGATATCATCGAGGGTCAAGCCGGCCCTGGCCAGCACCTTGCGCGCGGCCGGCACCGGTGCGTTCAGCATCAGGGTCGGCGAGTCCCCCATGTTGGCGGTCGCCACCACGCGGGCGCGCGGCTTCAGGCCGTGCTTCTTCGCATATTCCGGCGAAGCCAGCAGGATCGCGGCCGAGCCGTCGACCACGCCGGAGGAATTGCCGGCGTGATGCACGAAGTTGATGTCGAGGTCGGGATATTTGTCGAGGATCAGCTTGCGGTAGGTCGTGCCCTTGTCGTCGAGTGCATAGTCCGCCAGCGCCGGAAATGCCGGCTTGAGCTGCGACAGCGCTTCCATGGTGGTCTGCGGGCGCGGATATTCCTCGTGATCGAGCGCGAGCGTGCCGTCCTCGCGATAGACCGGCACCAGGCTCTTCTTGAAATGGCCGCCCTTGATGGCGGCATCGGCGCGCTTCTGGCTTTCCAGCCCGAGCGCGTCGACATCCTGTCGCGAGATGCCCTCCAGCGTCGCCACCGCATCGGCGCAGATGCCCTGATGCGATTGCGGATGCCGGGCGCGCAGGCGCAGGTTGCCGGCATCCATCAGAAACGGTCCCTCGCCGCGACGGCCGTCCATCGACATCATCTCGGTGCCGCCGGCAATCACGAGATCTTCGGAGCCGGCCATGATGGAATTGGCCGCCATGTTGACGCTGGTGATGCCGGAGCCGCAGAAACGATCCAGCGTGACACCACTGGCGCGCACGTCGTAACCGGCATCGAGCGCCGACATGCGGCCGAGGTCGCCGGCCTGCGGGCCGCGCTGTGAACTCGTGCCCCAGACGATATCGTCGACATCGGCGGTGTTGATGCCGGTGCGCTCGGCCAGCGCGCGCAGCACGGTGGCGCCCAACTGCTGCGGATGAATACCCGACAACGCTCCCTTGCCGGCCTTGCCGATACCGCGCGGGGTTCTGCAGGCGTCAATGATCAGTGCGTCAGCCATAGTGCTCTCCTCGATTTTCTCTCGTTGGCGTCATTTCAGCGAATTTTCCGGAAGAAGTCGCGCACTTCCTTCA
>JAXMDE010000017.1:0-91002 GCA_046349015.1 Bradyrhizobium sp.
GCCGCCCGGTCGAGCCGCCGCTGGTCATCGCCTTCCAGTACCGCGCCACGGGACCCGTCACCGGTGCGTCGGAAAACGGATCGAGTGAAAAATCCGCGGGCAGCCAGTTCGGTGCATTCCAGTCTTCTTCGCCGCCGACCACCAGCGCCGGCCGCAATATTTCCAGCACGGCGGCTGCTTCGCCGCGCGGCAGCCGCCATGACAGCGACGTCGGCGTGGCGCCGCATTTCCACACGGCAAACGTCGTCTCGTAGAACGCATTGCTGTTAGGCAGGCCGATCGCGACGAAATCGCCGGGCTTGACGCCGCGATGCGCAAACGCCCGCGCGCGGCGGTTGGCGTTGCGCTCGAGCTGCTCCCAGGTGAGCGCATCGCCACCATGGCTGACGGCGATCGCTTCTTTCGGCTTGCGCTCGGCATACCAGCGCGGCACGTCGGCGAGAGGCATGAGCATGGGGTGATTCCGCGGATGACTGTCTCGGGCACGGGGAATGGGTGTGGAGGCGCGTGGCCAGGCGGCATTTCACCAACCGGTGACGTCGTGAGTCAAGCGCGCGGGTCTTCGTCGGTCTGGATATCGGCTACCCGCCGTCAAAATGCTCGATGCATAGCAGCATTGAAGGCGCGAACGGCGCCGATGCGGGCGTGCCGCGACAATGCCGCTGGCATAACGCTTCGAATCTTGCGAAAGATCAATCGACCGACCGGTACCCCGCCTAGGTTTGAACATCGAACATGGCTGAACAACGCGCCTACTATCAGGACGAGTGGTCCCGGTTCTGGGTGAGCGCTGCTGGATTCTGGCGCGGTTTCCCCGCCTTGCGCGCCTGGTCGCTGGTTGCGCTGCTGGTCGGAACGGTCGTTGCCCAGCTTTATGTGCAGTTCCGCTTGAATTACTGGAATCGGGATTTCTTCGACGCGTTGGAACGCCGGGATTCGACGCAGCTTCGTCTCGCTGCACTGTTGCTGATTCCCCTGCTCGGCTCGAGCATCTTGCTCTCGGTCAGCTCGGTCTGGGGACGAATGACGCTGCAGCGCTGCTGGCGGGATTGGTTGACCAGACATGTCATCGATTATTGGGCGGAGGATAGGCGCTACGCGCGGCTTGTGCAGGCGCCGGGGGAGCATCAGATCCCGGAGTACCGGATCGCCGAAGATGTGCGGATTGCGACGGATGCGCCGGTCGATCTCGCGCTGGGACTGATATCATCGTTGTTGACGGCAGTCGTTTTCGTCCAGGTGCTCTGGCAGGTGGGCGGCGATCTCTCCTTTACCGCGCTCGGCCGGCACTTCTGGGTGCCCGGCTATCTCGTCATCAGCGTCGCCGTCTATTCGGGGATCGTCACCAGCGCCATGCTTCTGGTGGGTGCGCGCCTGAGCCGCGTCATCAAGCAGAAGGATCAGCGCGAGGCGGAACTGATAACGGCGGCTCATTTGCTGCGGGATATCGGAGAGGGGACTGCGCACCAGGCGCAGGAGGCGGATGTAAAGCAGGGCCTGCGCGACGCCCTGGGCAGAACGATCAATCAATGGCGCCACCTTTGCTGGCAATTGATGCGTACGACATTCGTTTCATCTGGCAATACGCTGCTGGCGCCCATCGTCGGACTGGTGCTTTGCGCCCCGAAATTCCTTGCGGGCATCATCACGCTCGGTGAGCTCACGCAGGCGGCCGCCGCTTTCACGCTGGTGCAGGGATCCTTCAACTGGCTCGTCGACAATTTCATGCGCCTGGCGGACTGGAAATCGTCGGCGGAACGGGTGGGCACCCTATTGCTGTCGCTCGACGGCTTGGATCATGCCGGCTCCGCGAAGAATAGCACGGAAGCGCCTGAAGCTTCGCTCACAAGCCTTCCATGACTACCACCCGCTTCGCACGTCGATGCGGCGCCGATCATGCCGGGGCGGATGCGGCCCCCGAGGATCGGCTTGCGGTCGATGCCATCCTTTGCTTCCGATCCCCGGCAATCAGGTCGGCGTACCACCGGGCAGAGGCCTTGGGGATCCGCCGCTGGGTGGCATAATCGACATAGACGAGACCGAAGCGCTGTGTATAGCCGGCGCCCCACTCGAAATTATCCAAAAGCGACCACACGAAATAGCCGCGGACGTCGGCACCGGCCGCGATCGCTTCCTGCAAGGCGCTGGTATAGCGCTGCAAATATTCGATCCGCCCGCTGTCCTGGATGGCGCCCGCGTCGTCGATCTTGTCGTCGGCCGCCGTCCCGTTTTCCAGGACGTAGACCGGCAAGCGGAAGCGCCGGTGAATGTCGAGCAGGGTCTCGCGAAAGGCGTCGGGGACGATCGGCCAGCCGATCGGCGTCCTCGGCACGTCCGCGGGTGGCGCGCCGAACGTGGCGCCCAACAGGTTGGTATCGGCCTTGATGTAGTGCGGCGAGTAATGATTGAGGCCGAACCAGTCGACGGGACGTGAAATCAGCGCGAGATCTCCGGGCTTCACATACGGCTCGATCGCGTCAACCAGCGAACTCGGATAGCAGCCGAAATGCTGCGGATAGGGGAAGGCGTCGTTCCAGTAGCTGGCGAAACGCAGCGCAGCGGCGACATCATCCGCACTTTCCGTGCATCCATAGCACGGTTGCCGGTTGTGGATCGCTCCCACCGAGAGCTGCGGTACCGTCGCCCGCAGCACGTCGACGGCCGCCCCATGGCTGAGGTTGACGTGGTGGATCGCCTTGTGCAGCGCGTCCTTGTCGGCAATGCCCGGCGCGTTCCAGCCGAAGCCATATCCGAACAGCGTGAACACGCAGGGCTCGTTGAAGGTTGCAAAGCGCTTGACGCGATCCCCGTAGCGTCGCGCGATCAGGGCGGCATAGTCGGCGAACCATCCGGCGATGTCGCGGTTCTGCCAGCCGCCAAGGTCGCCGAGCGCTTGCGGCAGGTCCCAGTGATAGAGGCAGATCCACGGCTCGATGCCCGCGGCGAGCAGCGCATCGACAAGCCGATCGTAGAAGGACAGCCCCGCCTCATTGGCTGCGCCCGATCCCCTCGGCAGCACGCGCGGCCAGGCGATCGAGAAGCGATAGGCGTCGACGCCCAATTGTCGCATCAGCGCGACGTCTTCGCGATAGCGATGATAGTGGTCGCAGGCGATGTCGCCGGTGTCGCCGTTCTTCACCTTGCCGGACTGGCGGCAATAGCTGTCCCAGATCGAATCGCCGCGGCCGTCGATATGGGCGGCCCCCTCGATCTGAAAGCTCGACGTCGATACCCCCCAGACAAATTCCGGGCGCCCTGCTTCAGCGGGCGCAGCCGCGCGGGAGTGATGCTCAACCATGGCTCGCCCCCTTCGGTGGCCCCGAAATTCCGGAGCCTAGAGTGGCGGGTCCTAGCTGACGGCTGTTGATGCATGTCAAGCGCACAAGGCGCTGACGCGTCAGACGGGCAATACTGATGACAAAGCTGCGCTCGTCTGCGGTGCGGTCTGGGCGCGAACGAAAGCGCTCCGGATTTACGGATCGAGCTCCGTATCCCAGTACAAATAATCGAGCCAGCTGTCGTGCAGATAGTTCGGCGGAAACAGCCGGCCGTTGCGATGCAGCTGGTGCACGGTGGGCGCGTAGGGCGCCTGCTTCGGAAACATCTTGGCCTGCTGCGGCGTCAGGTTGCCCTTGCGCAGGTTGCAGGGCGAGCAGGCGGCGACGACGTTTTCCCAGGTGGTCTGGCCGCCTTTGCTTCGGGGGACGATGTGATCGAAGGTGAGATCCTCGGGCGAAGCGCAGTACTGGCAGATGAAGCGGTCGCGGAGGAAGACGTTGAAGCGGGTGAAGGCGGGGTGGGTGGTCGGCTTGACGAAGGACTTCAACGAAACGACGCTGGGCAGCCTGATCTCGAAACTCGGACTTCGAACCGCCCGGTCATAGTGCTCCACGATATTGACGCGGTCGAGAAACACCGCCTTGATCGCGTCCTGCCAGGACCACAGCGACAGCGGATAGTAACTCAGCGGCCGGAAGTCCGCATTCAGCACCAACACCGGCCAACCGCCTTGCGAGACATGTGCGTTCAAGTAACGCTCCCGGCCTCCATCTACGCTGCGAAGCAGCATGGGTTGACATACTACATGCAGCGTGACGGGATTGTGAAGAGCGTTGAGGGGCTTATCCAGCAGGCGCGGCATGCCGGCCGGGTGGGCTCGTTTACGGCAAAAACGTGATTCGGAGGGAACATGCGCGGGTGGCTGAACGCCGTGGCGACGATCCTCTTGAGCCTCTCCTCCGGGCTGTGTTGCAGCGGTCCGGCAGCAGCGCAAAACTACCCGTCGCGCCCGATCAACATGATCGTGCCGTTCCCGGCAGGCGGCGCCACCGACACGCTGGCTCGCTTCCTTGCCGAGCAGATGCGACCGGTTCTCGGCCAACCCATCGTGATCGAGAATGTCGCGGGCGCTGCCGGCACTATCGGCGTCAACCGGGCGGTGCGCTCGGCCGCCGATGGCTATGCGCTCAGCATCGGCACGTCCACGACCCACATGCTGACGGGCGGGCTCTACAACCTGCAGTACGATCTGTTCAGGGATCTCGAGCCGGTGATCCTGATCGGCGCCGAGCCGCTGTTGATCATCGGCCGGAAGAATTTTCCGGCCGACGATCTCAAGGGCCTGATCGCCTATCTCAAGGCCAATCCGGACGGGGCTTCGGTCGGCATCGCCGGTGTCGGCGCCACCGGCCATCTCACCGGCATCTCCTTCCAGAGGGAGACCGGGACGAAATTCACCTTCGTGCCCTATCGCGGCAATGGGCCGGCCATGCAGGATCTGCTGTCTGGCCAGATCGATTTCATGATCGAGCCGGCTTCGAACTTCCGCTCCATGCTCGGCGCCGGCAGCGCCAAGCCGTTCGCGGTAACCGGCAAGGCGCGGCTGAAATCGTTACCGAACATTCCGACCGCGGAAGAAGCCGGCTTGCCGGGCTTCTCCGCCGCGCTCTGGTACGGCCTGTGGGTGCCGAGGGACACGCCAAAGGAAGTTATCGCGAAACTGAACGCCACCATGGTGCAGGTGCTGGCGTCAGCGCCGGTGAAGCAGCGGTTCGACGAACTCGGCATCGAGGTGTCGCCGGTCCAGCAGCAATCCCCGGAGGCGCTGCGTACCTTCCAGAAGGCCGAAGCCGATCGCTGGTGGCCGATCATCAAGGCGTCGAACATCAAGGTGGAGTGACGCCTACACCTTCTCCAGCTTCTGCAGGCACCGCTTCACCCGCACCTGTGCGGGCATGTCGGTGTCGGGAAAGCTGGTCTTCCAGTCGGTGACGCCGACTTCGCCGACATAGAGCGCGCCTGTCGAGTCCAGCGCAATGCCGTGGGGGGCGAGGAATTTTCCCGCTTCCAGCCCCGGTCCGTGTTCGCCGCCGAGTTTCGCGATGCGCTTGCCCCTGGCGTCGACGATGGACAGCCGCGGCCCGAGATTGGGCACCTTGCGATTGACCGGCATCCCGGGGCCGAGCTCGCCGACGATGAAATTCGGCGCCTTGCCGGAGCCGCCGCAGCACAGCGCGCAGGGGCGATGCAGGTTGTTCCACTGCGTCTCGTATCGGCCGTTGCCGTCGAACACCTGCACGCGGTGGTTCTCGCGGTCGGCGACATAGACCCAGCCGTCGCTGTCGGTGACGATGTTGTGCACGATGTTGAATTCGCCGGGCTCGCTGCCGGGTGCTCCCCACGTCTTCAACAGCTTGCCGTCGGGCGAGAACTTGTGGACGCAGGCATTGCCGTAGCCGTCGGAGACGTAGATCTCGCCCTTCGGCGACAGCGCGGTGTGGGTGCAGCGGTGAAAAGGCTCGCCACTCATGAAAGGCGCAGGCCTGTTCGGGATGCCGATGGTCAAGAGCACCTTGCCGCTGCTGTCGCATTTGCGAACGGTGTGGTCGCCGTCGTCGGTGCAGTAAAGATGATCGTCGGGATCGATATGCAGGCCGTGGGCGCGGGAGAAGGTGCCTTCGCCCCAGGAGGTGATGAAATTGCCCTCGCGATCGAACACCACCATCGGATGGTCGCCGCGGTTGAAGACGTAGACGCGGTCCTTGCTGTCCACGGCGACGGAAGCGACGTCGGTGAGCTGCCAGCCGTCCGGCAGCTTGCCCCAGTTTTCGACGACACGGTAGCGATGTGCGCCTGTGCCGAGAATGGCTGGCATGTGTGTGCCCCTCTTTTGTCATTCCGGGTTCATGCTTCGCATGTCCCGCAACGACGCACTTTCTTACGTCATTGAAGCTTCGAATGTCGGCGCCTGCAGCCGCGGGATCAGCCCTTCCTCGATCGCCTTGATCTGCAGCGCGAGCTGCTTCGAGCCGATCCGGCATTGTGCGAGGCCGCCGGCGATGAACCAGAGGCCGGGCTGTCCGGTCCGCACATACATGTTGCGCAGCTCGTCGTTTTCGCCAAAGCCCCAGATCCGGCCGACGCGCCTGGCGACCGCATCGCCCAGCAGCTTTTGCACCAGCTCTTCCTGCGGGCGATAGCCGGTGGCAAGCACGATCAGGTCGGCGGCCATGATCTCGCCGCTCTTCAGCTTCGCGCCTTCGGCGGTGAAAGTGTCGATGTCGGCGAATTGCTTCAATGCGATCTCGCGCTTGATGAGAAGATCGGAGCAGCCGACGTTGAAGTAATAGCCGCCGCCGCGGGTGAGATATTTGAACTGCCAGCCGGTATTGTCCTCGCCGAAATCGAGCTTGAAGCCGATGCTGCGCAGGCCGTCGAGCAGCTCCTTGTCGAGCGCGGTGGATTTCTCGCAGGTCAGCGCATGGCTCTTGCGCGCAAGCCGCAACGGCATCGACACCGCGATCAGGTCGTTGTCCTCCAGCGTGCCTTCGTTGTAGGGCGTGTAGACCAGTTGCGCCGACGGTTCGATGCTCACCACCAGCGTCGAGGAGCGCTGCACCAGCGTGACTTGCGCGCCGCTGGAATAAAGATCCTGCGCGATGTCATGGCCGGAATTGCCCGAGCCGATGACGAGCGCGCGCTTGTCCTTCCAGTTCTCGCCGTCGTCATAGCCTGCGGAGTGCACGACCTTGCCGGCAAAATTCGTCAGGCCGGGGATGTCCGGAATGTTGGGGATGCCGGAGACGCCCGTCGCCAGCACGACATGGCGCGGATGCATGACGCGCGTTTCGCCCTTGCGGCGCACGGTCACGGTCCAGCGGCCTTCCTTCTCGTCGTAGGTCCCGCCCTCGAACTCGGTCTCGGTCCAGAAATTCAGCTCCATGCCGTCGACATAAGATTCGAACCAGTTGGCGAGCTTGTCCTTGGGGATGTAGGTCGGCCAGCTCGGCGGAAACAGCATGTAGGGCAGGTGGTTGACCTGCACCTGGTTGTGCAGGGTCAGTGCATGGTAGCGCTTGCGCCAGTTGTCGCCGATGCGCTGCATGCGGTCGACGATCAGCGTGTCGACGCCGAGTTGCTTCAGCCGCGCGGCGATACAGAGCCCGCTTTGCCCGCCGCCGATCACCAGCACGGTCGGGTCGCGATCGGCATAGGCGTTGGCGGCGGTGCGAAGGTCGAGCCAGTTCGGCCCGCGGAAGTCGCGCGAATAGGCCTGTCCGCGCGGGCGGCTGGCGCCGAGCTGCTCCTCGAAACCCTTCAGTTCCTCCAGCGCCGTCAGCAGCGTCCAGGCCTTCAGGCGGTTGCCGTCGGCCGCATCCGGGATCAGGCGGATGATGCCGTCGCCGCGGCCGGTCTTGGTCTCGAACTTGAAGATCGCCTCGATGCAATCGGTGCCGGCGCGCATCACCTTGCGCGGCGCGGCGCGGTCGGGATCGATGGCAAAGCCGGATGGCGCGGCCTTCGCCGCCTGTTGCTTCAGCGTGTTCAGGATGTTGTCGCGGCCGTTGACCGTCTGCAGTGTCCAGGACAGCGCCAGCGCGTCGCGCCAATAGCTGTCGGGGTGGAACAGTTTTTCCAGCGCGCCGCTGTCGCGTGCGCCAAGCGCCGCCTCGAAACTCGCCAGCCAGCTTTCGGCAGCAATCGCAATGTCCTGCGTCTTGTCCAGCATGCGCGCGTCTCTCCCGCGGCCGTCTTGGGGCGGCCGTGGCGGCAGCCTATACCCATTTGGGATGTCGCAGAAAGATGCAGGGAACGCGGGGCTCTATTCCTCGATCGCGAGGACATGGCCGTCCGGGAGGAAGCGGGCCGTCCGGGCCGTTTCGCAAGCCGGTCAGGCGACCGGACGCAACTGTCCTTCAGCGTAGAGGTCACGCAGCTTGCGCTTGAAAATCTTGCCGCTGGCCTCGCGCGGCAGCGCATCGAGGAACTGGATGTCCTTCGGCACCTTGAAATTGGCGAGCCGGTCGCGCAGGAAATCTCTCACCGTGGCGGCAGAAAGTCCTGCGCCTGCTTCCGGCTCGATGCAGGCAAACAGCCGCTCGCCATACTCGTCGTCGGGCACGCCGAACACCGCGCAGTCGCGCACTCCCTCCATGCCGATCAGCGTGTTCTCGATCTCGGCCGGATAGATGTTGACGCCGCCCGATATCACCATGTCGCGCTTGCGATCGCAGAGGAACAGATAGCCGTCGGCATCGAGATAGCCGACGTCGCCGACGCTGATCAGGCCGTCGCGCCCGGCCTCGGCGCGCGCTGCCGCATTGCCGTGATAGTCGAAGTCGGAGATCGCGGTCTGCCGCATGAAGATCTCGCCGGGCTCGCCCGTGTCGCATTCGCTGCCGTCAGGCCGGAAAATCTTCACGATGCCGCCCTCGATGGCGCGGCCGACCGTGCCGGGCTTGGCCAGCGCCTCCGCCGACGAATGCCAGACGGGGATTCCGGTCTCGGTCGAGCCGAGATATTCGTTGATGACCGGCCCCCACCATTCGATCATCGCGCGCTTGACCTCGACCGGGCACGGGGCGGCGCCATGGATGACGAAGCGCAGCGAGGAAATGTCGTAGCGCTCGCGTTTCTCCCGCGGCAGCCGCAGCAGGCGTACGAACATGGTCGGCACCGCATGCATGTGCGTGATGCGGTACGTCTCGACCAGTCGAAGCAGATCCTCCGGGTCGAAGCGCGGCTCCAGCACGATGGTGGCGCCGTGGCGAAACGCCAGCATGCCGTAGGAATTCGGCGCCGAATGATACATCGGCCCGTTCATCAGCACGATCTGACTGTCATTGGGCTTGAGGCCGTAGGTGAGGGCGCTGACCCGCTCGGCGGCAGCCATCTGCTCGGGTCGCATCTGTCCGCGCCGCACGCCTTTGGGACGCCCGGTGGTGCCCGACGTGTAGAACATCGGCGAAGCCCGCCCCGCTTCGCCCGACCTTGGCGCCTGCGCGTCGCGCCAGACATCCCAGCCGGTCATGCCGTCCGGTATGCGCGTCAGTTCCGGCGGTATGTTGAAGGCATTCGCGATCTCCGGCGGCGTCGGCACGATCAGCACCTTGATATGAGCCGGAACGCCGTCACGAATCTGCGGCCACAGATCGGCGTGGCAGATCAGCACGCCGGCGCCGCAATCGCCGAGAATGTAGCCCACCTCATCGGCCTTGAGGTGCCAGTTGATCGGCACGACCGGGGATCCGAGGCTGGCGGCGGCGCTGGAAGCTTCGAAGAAGGCAAAATCGTTGCGCAGCATCAGCGCGACCGGCGCGCCGCCCGATACCCCGAGCGCCTGCAGTCCGGTGGCCGCCCGCGCCGCCCGCGCCAGAATCTCCGGATAGCCCATCCGGCGTTCGCCGCTGACAATCATGACGTCTCTCCGGAACGGTTTTGCTCAATCCTGGCGATCGTCGATCAGATCGCCGAAGCCAACCCAGCTTTTGCCGTTGAATCGGCGCAGCCGCAACTGCTGGAACGGCAGATAGTCGTCCGGGCCCGTCGTGACCGTGATGCCCGGCAAGAGCAACGGCGTTTCGACGCCGCGCAGGGATGCGGCCTGCCGCATGATGTTCTCGCGGCTGAAATCGTCCTTGCAGGCGATCAGCACCTTCATCAGCAGGTGGGCGTAGCCGTAGCCGGCGGCGTAATTGGAATTGTTGAGATCGGCACTCGGCATCCACTGCTTCATGAAGGCGAAGAACTCCTTCACGCCGGGATCGTCCGCCCATTGCGGATCGACGGTATCCTTGGCGTTGCTGGAGGAGATCAGGCCGACGGCATTCTCCAGGCCCGCCGGCTCCAGGAACGAGATCGACGAGGCCGAGGTCGGCACGAAGAACAGATCGGGCTTCCAGTTCAGCTCGGCGACGCCCTTGATCATCTGCGAGGTGAATTTGCCGAGCACGACCCCGAAGACGACGTTGGCGCCCGACGCCCTCAGTTGCGCAAGCTGTGACGATATGGTCGGCGCGCTCGATTCATAGGTCGTCTCGGCCACGATCATGGAGGCGGCCTTGGGCCCGAGCGTGCGCTTGAAGCCCGCGACATAGTCGCGGCCGAAATCGTCGTTCTGCGCCAGGATCGCGATCTTGGCGTCAGGCATGGTCCTGAGCACATGCTTGGCGTAGATCACGCCTTCGGAATCGTAGGTGGCCATCCCCGGCATGGTCCAGGGGTAGTTCTTCGGGTCGGCCCATTTGGTGGCGCCGCTCAGGACGAAGAGCTGCGGCACCTTCTTGGAATTGAGATAGCGGTGAACGGCGTTGTTGGTAGCGGTGCCGAGCGAGCCGAACATCAGCGCCACCTCGTCCTGCTCGACGAGCTTGCGCGTCTGCTCCACGGTCTTGGGCGGCGAATAGGCATCGTCCAGCGTGATGAACTTGACCTTGCGCCCGTTGATGCCGCCTTCGGCATTCACTTTCTCGAAGAACACCTCCTGCACCTTGCCGATCAGGCCGAAGCCGGACAGCGGGCCGCTATAGGGCAGGGTCTGCCCGATGCGGATTTCCTCCGCTGCACCCGCGGCGGCGATGCCGCCGAGCGTGAACGCGATCGTCAATGCTTGCCGCAGCTGTCGCATCTTCTCCCTCCCGATAGCCTCTTGTCGTGAATTCAGGCGATGTCTTGAATTCAGGCAATCGCCCGGCGATGGAAGTCCGCGCTGGCCTCGGCGAACTCCGCCTTCAGCCGCGCCACCAGCTCCGCCACCGGCGGCGCATCGGTGATCTGGCCGATGCCCTGGCCGCTTCCCCAGATGTCGCGCCACGCCTTGGATTTCATGTTGCCGCCGGAGCCGAAATTCATCTTCGACTTGTCGGCGACCGGCAGGTTGGCGGGATCGAGCCCCGCGGCCGCGATCGACGGTCCGAGATAATTGCCGTGCACGCCGGTGAACAAATTGGAATAGACGATGTCGTGCGCGGCATGTTCGATCAGCGCCGCCTTGTAGGCGGGATCGGCATTGGCTTCCTCGGTCGCGATGAAGCGCGTGCCCATATAGGCAAGGTCGGCGCCGAGCGCGAGCGCGGATGCGATGCTCCAGCCGTCGGAAATCGCGCCCGAGAGCAGGATCGTGCCCTTGAACCACTGCTTGACCTCGCGCACCAGCGCAAACGGCGACAGCGTGCCGGCATGCCCGCCGGCACCGGCGCACACCAGGATGAGCCCGTCGACGCCCTGTTCGGCGGCTTTCCGTGCATGCTTGACGTTGATCACGTCGTGGAACACCACGCCGCCGTAGGAGTGTGCGGCCTCGACGATTTCCGACGGCGGGCGCAGCGAGGTGATGATGATGGGCGCCTTGTGCTTGACGCAGGTTTCCATGTCCTTCATCAGCCGGTCGTTGGAGGCATGGCAGATCTGGTTGACCGCGTAGGGCGCAACCTTCCTGCCCGGGTTCTGCGCCTTGTATTCGCCGAGCTCGTTCTCGATCCGGGAGAGCCATTCGTCGAGCTTCTCGACCGGCCGCGCGTTGAGCGCCGGAAATGAGCCTACGACACCGGCCTTGCACTGGGCGATCACGAGTTCGGGGCCCGAGACGATGAACAGCGGCGAGCCGAGCACCGGCAGTTCGAGCTTGTCCTTGAGCGAAGCGGGCAGGGGCATTGCGAATGTTCCCTCGAAGATGGGCCGGTGGCCGGCCGTGTTCCTTGATGCGCCCGGATTTCGCTTCGCCGTTCGGCGAGCGGCCCATCCGGAAGGGCGATTGACCGCCGGATTATAGGGCTGGACGCGCCGGCGGCGCTGTCCAATATTGAACAGGTCATTATCCACAAATGAACAAGGGTGGTGCGATGGATTGGGATCTCTGCAGGACCTTCGTCGCCGTGGCCGAGAAGGGCGGCTTTGCCGCTGCGGCGCGCCAGCTTCGCTCGAGCCATCCGACGGTCGGCCGCAAGGTCGCGGCGCTGGAGCGGCAACTCGGCACCAGGCTGTTCGCCCGTTCCGACCGGGGACTGTCGCTCACCGCGCAGGGCCGCAAGTTTCGCGAGCACGTCGATGCCATGGCGGCGGCCGCGCTGCGCGCCGAGGCGGCGGTGTCGGCGACCGGCCGACAGGCGCGCGGGGTGGTGAAGCTCTCGATCGGAGCGACCCTTGCCGCACACTGGCTGATGCCGCGCATGAAAAATTTCCTGCGCGAGCACGATCATCTCGAGATCGAGATCATCACCCACCCCTTTCCGGCGAGCGTGCGCCGCCGCGAGGCCGACGTGGTGCTGCGCCCGGTCGACGCCGGCGAGGAAAATCTGGTCGGCCGCCGTGTCGGCCGGCTCGGCACCGGCTTCTATTGTTCGCGCGACTACGCGGGCCGCCGCAAGCTCCCGGAGCGGCGTGACGAATGGAAGGGTCACAGCATCATCGGTTTCGCCGACCGCGCCTCCAATGCCGATCTGGCGCGCTGGAGCGACGACATCACGCGCCAGGGTACCGTGGTGATGCGCTGCTCGTCGCAGGGCGACATGCTCGCCGCCGTGCGCGCCGGGCTCGGCATTTCCGCGCTATCGTGCTTCGTCGCCGACGCCCATCCCGATCTCGTGCGCGTCGCTCCGCACAAGCTCGTCAGCGTCGCCGATCTCTGGCTGCTGGCGCATCCCGACCTTGTCGATCTGCCGGCCCTGCGCGCGGTCACCGGCTTCGTCACGGATTCTGCCCGGGCGGACCGCGCGCTGCTGCGCGGTTGACGCTATTCCTGCTTCACCTTTCCACTCGCGCGTTCCTCCCATTGCGGCGGCGCCGTGCTCCGGACGGGGCCCCAGCGCGCCGTCAGGCGCACCACGCGTTCCCGCAGCATGGCGATGGTGCGGAGCTTGGTCACGAAGCCGTAGAGATAGAGGCCTAGGATACAGGCGAACATGGTGCTCTCCTCGATGTCAGGCCTCCTTGGGTCGTCTCACTCCGGAAGTGGAATCGCCGAACCGAATACATTGTCCGGATCGTAGCGACGTTTGGCGCGCATGAGGCGCGCCGCATTGGGACCAAAGCTCAGGGCGGCGCGTTCACGCTCGTCTCTGCCGAGCAGGTTCGGATAGCCGCCGGGGAAAGCCTGGCGAAACGCCTCGCGCGTGCTGCGGATCCATTGCCAGTGCCGCTGCTCGTCGCGCTGGCTAGCCCCTGCGGGAAGCATTGCCATCACCTCGACCAGGATGTGATCGCGCCGCAGGCCGAAAGCGGTGGCGCCTGCCGGTACGCGCGACGCGGCGCCCTTGAAATCATGGGTGAAGATTGCGCATCCCGGCGATGCGGCGTCCGCCATCGCCGAGATGAGTGTGTCGATGCTGTCGCTGTCCAACGCGGGCAGCCAGCAGCAATCGATCAGCACGCGCATTCCGGCGACGGCCAGCGCATCGAAGGTCGTGAGCAACGCGCCGTAGGATTTTGGCTCGATCGTGCCGGCGAGCAGGCTGCCGAGCCGCAGCAGCGGCGCCAGGCGCTGCTCGCCGTGCTCCGGCGCGCCGCACCAAGTCGGTGCGACCACGACCGAGAAGGAATTGCTGCGATCGCCGACGATGCCGACCTGCACCGAGAATTCGTCAGGCATTGCGCCGGCGATGTGGGCGCAGCCTTCCAGCACGGTCTTTGCCTCGGCGAACGGATAGACCAGCATTCCGGAATGCACGCCCGCGAGTTCATGCAGGCGGAGCCGCATGGCCGTCACCACGCCGAAATTTCCGCCGCCGCCGCGCAACGCCCAGAACAGCTCCTCGTTGTGCTCGGCATTGGCAAGGACGGTACTGCCGTCGGCCAGCACGACCTGCGCGTCCAGCAGATTGTCGAGTGCCAGCCCGAAGCGGCCGATCAGGGGACCGTAGCCTCCGCCGAGCGTCAATCCGGTCACGCCGACCGAGCCGACCGAACCCGCCACGACGGCGAGGCCGCGGGAATCGGTCACAGCCGTGATATCGGACACACGCGCCCCGCCGCCGATCGTCACCGTTCGGCTGCCGGAATCGAGGATCACGTTGCGCATGCCGCTGATGTCGATCACGACGCCGTCGCAGAGCGCACGGCCCGCCCAGTCGTGGCCGCCGCCGCGCACCGACAGCGGCAGGCCGCGGCCGCGCGCCGCGCGGATGGCGGCCTCGACGTCCCGCGCCGTCCGGCAATGCACGACAAAGCGCGGCGCGCCGCCGCGCTGCTTCGCCCAGATCAAAGTCGCGGCAGCATAGCCGTCGTCGCCCGGCACCGAGATCAGGCCGTTCAACTGCATGGCAATGTCGTCGTCCTCTGCGAGCACATGCGTCATGGCGCTCTCCATCCTGTGAAGCGCAGCCACGGCGCCGCGCCTCCGGGAGGGTTAGCGAAACCAGTGGTTCGCGTTCTTGAACATTCCTGCGGTTTTGCCCGGTCACGCGAGTTCGGAGGGCGCGACGCCAAGCACACGGCGAATCCATCGCGACAAATGGCTCTGGTCGGAGAAACCGGTCTCGGCCGCGACTTCGACGAGGCTCATTCCGCGCTGGATGCGGTCGATGGCCGCCTGCAGGCGCAGGTGCACGACATAGCGATAGGGCGTCATGCCGATCGAGCGGGCGAAGATGCGCGTGAAATGATAGGGGCTGCGGCCGGCCAGCGAGGCAAGGTCGCTGACCTCGATCGGCTCGGCCAGATGGGCATGGACGTAATCCCTGATCCTTTGCAGGACGTGCAGCCCCAGCGAGCCGCGCGTCGACTGTGGCGGAATCCATGTGTGCGCAAGGACAAGGCGGTTGATGAAGCCCGTTGCAGCCCGATTCCACAGCAGCAGGCCGCTCTCGTATCGTGTCGCATCCTCGATTGCGAGCAGGTTCGCAATGTTCAAGAGGGCTTGATCATGTCCCGACAAGCGTTCGCGCAATTTCGCCTCGATGACGGAATCTTCCGCAGCGGCCAGGGTGAGCCGGTTCGGCTTGACCGCCACCACCAGCAGATCGGCGCGTGAACTGCTTTCGACCGAGCAGTCCACTCCGGCAGGACAGATCGCAAGCGTGCCGGTCATTCCCTCATGGCGCAGCCGGTTTCCCCCGACACGGCAATCGAGCCGCAGATGCGGCGACAATTGCAGGAAGATCAGATGCTGCTGCGCCGACGCCCTGAAGCGCGCCACGCGCTGCAGGCTCATGGGCAGCACCGAGACCCCGCTTTCGCCGCGCGCGCAGCCCGCGTCGAGATAGACGGACGGTTCGTCGTCGCGTTGAGTCCAGATGGCTTTGCTTGATGTCGTCATGCTCAAATGCTCCACAACAACAAACTCAAGAACGCGGTTGTGAATCTGCTCTTGAAATACGACGTTGGAAGAGCAGCCGTTACGGCCTGACGCAGTCGTGAAAGTCGGTGAGTGAAAGGACAGCTGTCCGGAATGCTCAATTTGCGAGCACACCCTCGCGTTTCTTCTGCACGCGGTAGTAGGCCCACCAAAGATGCGCCGCCGCGCCGCGGTATGGTCGCCAGGGCTCTGCCAGCGGCACCATCTGCTTTGGGTTCGGCCGCTGCTTCAGTCCCAGTCCAAGCTTCATCGCTTCCTGCACGGCGAGGTCGCCGGCCGGCCAGGCATCGCCATGGCCGAGGCAGAAAAGGAGATATATGTCGGCGGTCCAGGGGCCGATGCCATGCAGCGCGGTCAGCGCGTGATGGGCGGCGTCGACGTCCTCGTTGGCGAGCACGTCGAGGTTCAGCCGGTCGGCGGCAAGTTCCTTCGCGACGAATTTCAGCGTCTTGATCTTCGCCGCCGACAGGCCGAGACGACCGAGCCTGTCGCTGCGCGCTTTGCGGATCGCCTCATGGTCGAACGGGTCGAACGCCGCCGACAGCCGCGCCCAGATCGCCGCGGCGCTGGCGGTGGAAAGCTGCTGGCCGCAGACGATATGGGCCAGTCCCGTAAAGCCCGGTTCGCGCTGGCGCAGCGCCGGCATGCCGGTCTGCTCCAGGATCGACGCCAGCCGCGGATCCTGCTTCACCAGCGCGTGCGTGGCGTCTTCGAGATCGGACTGGCTTTCGAAGCGGACAAGCATGGCTTCAACTCTCTCACCGTCATGGCCGGTCTTGCAAGACTAGCCCGCCGAGGCTTTGGCGAAGACGGGACAAGCCCGGCCATGACGGGTATTACTGACACATGCCGCCACCCGTTTTCCGATTTGCGCCGAGCCCGAACGGCTACCTTCATCTCGGCCACGCATTTTCCGCGCTGTTCAATTTCGACCTGGCGCGGCAAAGCGGTGGAAAATTCCTGCTGCGTATCGAAGACATCGACGCGACGCGCTGCCGGCCGGAGTATGAGGCTGCGATCTATGAGGACCTCGCCTGGCTTGGCGTTGCCTGGGAGACGCCGGTGCGGCGGCAGTCGGAACATTTTGCGGCCTATCGCGAGGCCATCGAAAAACTGTCGGCGCAGGGCCTGATCTATCCGAGCTTTGAAAGTCGCGCCGAAATCGAGCGGCAGGTCGCAGCGCGCGAGCAGGAGGCGCCGTGGCCGCGCGACCCCGATGGCGCGCCGCTTTATCCGGGAACGGCGAAGTTGCTGTCGTCGGGCGAACGGCAGCAGCTGATGGTTTCGGGCGCGCCCTTTGCGCTCAGGCTCGACATGCAGGCGGCCATCGCGCGTGCCGGAGCCCTCACGTGGACCGAGCAGGGCGCCGGTCCCGCCCGCGAGACCGGCGAGGTGACGGCCCATCCCGAAGCCTGGGGCGACGTCATCCTGGCGCGCAAGGAGACGCCGACCAGCTATCACCTTGCGGTCGTGATCGACGACGCCCTGCAAGGCGTCACCGAGGTCGTGCGTGGAGAGGATTTGTTCTGGTCAACCAGCGTGCACCGGCTGCTGCAGCAACTTCTGGGTATGCCCCGGCCGGTCTATCGGCATCATCGTCTGATCCGCGATGATGCGGGCCAGAAGCTTTCCAAATCGACGCAGGCGACCGGTTTGCGACAGTTGCGCGCGGCCGGCGCCACGCCGGCGAAAATTCGCCAACTTGTCGGATTGCAGTAGTTTTTCGGGGACAAGGGCGGCAAGCCTGCCGTGACTCCGGCGGTTCACCCTGCCATGCTGGTTTCATCCGGGGACGTGGGAATCATGGCGACAAGATCGCGCCAAACGCGCAAGGCACGGTTGCCCAAAAAGCGGCCTGCGAAAAAGCGCGCGGTCAAGCCGCCTGCGAAGGCGTCGCGCAAGCGCAGCAGGGCGGCGAACGAACCGGGGATGGTGGAGGCGGCGCTGGCCGCCTTTGCGCATGAAGTGCGAACGCCGCTCACCGGCATCCTTGCCATCAGCAACCTGCTCGCCACCTCCGAGCTCGGTGAGCGCGAGCGGCGCTGGGTCGACACCATCCAGGCCGGTGCCGAGCATCTGGCGAGCCTTGCCACGCTGTTTGTCGACGCCGCGCGCAGCCGCAGCGCCGGCGGCGGCCGGCAGGATCTGTTCGACCTGCGCGCGCTTGCCCGGCGCGCCGGCGACTCGCTGGCCGGTCGGGCCGCGGCCAAGGGCCTGCAGGCTTCGGTCGAGATATCGGACAAGCTGCCGGCGCTCGTGGTCGGCGATTCCGTGCGCCTGCGCGCCGCGCTGGAAAACCTGATCGACAATGCCGTCAAGTTCACCGAGCAGGGTTCGGTCGCGCTGACGGTCGAGCGGGTGCGCGGCGGCAGCGGCAGCGCCGGCATCGCGTTTGCGGTGTCCGACAGCGGCATCGGGCTTTCGCTCAAGGAGATCGAGCGGCTGTTCCGGCCGTTCTCGCAGGCCAATGTCTCCATCGCTTCGCGCTTCGGCGGCGCGGGCCTTGGACTGTCGTCGGTCAAGCAGCTCGCGCGCGCGATGGGCGGCGACGTCATGGTCGCTCCGCGCAAGGGCGGCGGCACGACCTTCACGCTGATGGTGACGCTGCCGCTGGCGAAGGCCGCGCCTGCCGGCGCTGCGGCCGATGAGGCGGCGCCGGGCGCCGCCAGGCCGCTTCGCCTGCTCAGCGTCGAGGATAATCCGTTCGGCCGCGTCGTGCTGAACGCGATGCTGACCGAGCTCGGTCACCAGGCCGAGTTTATCGGCCGCGGCGAGGCCGCCGCCGAGCGGCTGGCGCAAGGCGGCTTCGATGCGGTGCTGATGGACATGGTGTTGCCCGGCATCGACGGCGTCGAGGCGATCAGGCGGATCCGCGCCTTGCCGCCGCCGCTTCAGCACATTCCCGTCATCGGGATTTCCGGACGCGACCAGGACGAGGCGGCTGCGCGTGCGGCAGGCGCCGACGCCTTCCTGGTCAAGCCTGTGTCTCCGCGGGCTTTAGCGACTGCGCTGCTTGAAGCGACACGCCGTGCGGCAGCCGCGACTTGATGATCGCGGCGTTCAGCTCGCCGCCGTACACGAAGATTGCGGCGATGAAATACAAGAACACCAGCGCGATGATGACGGAGGCCAGCCCCGCATACATGGTGACATAGTTGCTGGCGAAGCGCGTCAGATACTGGCCGAACACCACGCCCGAGATCAGCGAGGCCACCATGGTGAAGACGATGCCGGGCAGGATCTGCAGGAAGCCGCGCCGCCCCGCCGGCAGCCAGGCGTGCAGGATGAACAGCGCCACCACCAGCGCCGAGATGGTGATGCCGTAGCGGGCATAGAACAGGAGCCGCTCGTTGCTCTCGACGAAGAACGGGATGTATCGGCGCGCGGCTTCGATGATCAGCGGGCCGAGCACGATCAGGAAGGCCATGGCGAGCGACGTGAAGGCCGCCACCAGCGTGTAGCCGATCGATTCCAGCCGCAGCCAGTACCAGCGCCGCGGCTCGATCACGGCATAGGCGCGGTTGAGCGCCACCCTCAGCGCCTCCACGCCGTTGGAGGCGAAGTAGATCGCCAGCGCGGCGCCGATGGTGAGGATGTCGCCGCGCGTGGTCGTCAGAACGTTGTGGATTTCGCCCGAAATCGTGCTCGCCACCTGTTTCGGCCACACCTGCAGCAACAGTTCAGCGGCCTGGTCGGCGAGTTCCTTGGAGCCGAAAAAGCCGGCAAGAGAGGTCAGCACGATCAGGAACGGGAACAGTGCCATCAGCGTCGACAGCGCGATATGGCTGGCGATGGCCCAGCCGTCGTCGGCAAGGAAGGTGTAAAACGCATCCTCCACGACGTGGTAGACGTAGCGAACGGCCTTCACTGCAATTCCCGCCTGATTCAACCTGAATGGGCACTACCATCTGATATTATTGAACTAAAAGCCAGATCGTTGCGAAGTTCCTCCCGTGTGGCGGACAGGGCGGTGCGGTGTTATGTAGCGCGGATGACCTCATTTCTCAGTTGGATTCTGCTTCCCATTGCGGTCGGCGCCGTCGCCTTGGTCCTGCTGCTCGGCCTCATCAACATGATGAGGGGCGGCTCGCCCAACCGCTCGCAAAACCTGATGCGGCTGCGCGTGCTGCTGCAGTTCGTCGCCATCATCATCACCATGGTCACCGTCTGGGTGATGGGGCATTAGCGGGAAATCGTCGATGGTCGTCCTCAACCGCATCTACACCCGCACCGGCGACGACGGCACCACCGCGCTCGGCAGCGGCGAGCGCCGGCCGAAATACGATCTTCGCATCGAAGCTTACGGCACCGTCGACGAGACCAACGCCGCCATCGGCGTGGTGCGGCTGTATCTGGCGGATATGCGCGAACTCGATCGCATGCTCGGCCTGATCCAGAACGATCTGTTCGATCTCGGTGCCGACCTCGCGGTGCCCCAGCGCGAAGGCAAGGCCGAGCGCCTGCGCGTGCTGTCGAGCCAGGTCGAGCGGCTGGAGCGCGACATCGACGCGCTGAACGAAAAGCTGGAGCCCTTGACCTCGTTCATTTTGCCGGGGGGCACATCGGCAGCCGCATACCTGCATGTCGCCCGCACCATTTGCCGTCGGGCGGAACGGGTCATGGTGGAACTCGCGGCAAAGCCGGACGAGCCCGTCAGCGATCCTGCCATACAATACATGAACCGGTTGTCCGACTTCCTGTTTGTGGCAAGCCGCGCCGCCAATAATAATGGCGCAGGCGACGTGCTCTGGGTGCCCGGCCAGAATCGATAGAGACGGCCTCGGGGCCCTCCATGCGGCCTTTCCCGGGCTTGCTTTAGGGGCCAATTTCTGGCCTTTCGCGCGTTGACCGGGGGGGACCGGCGCTTTAGGTTCCGCGCCCGAGCAATGAATTTCCCTTTAGATTTGAGCGAAAGAAGGTTCGATGAAGGTTCTTGTGCCGGTAAAGCGGGTCGTCGACTACAACGTCAAGGTCCGCGTCAAGAGTGACGGATCGGGCGTTGAACTCGCCAACGTCAAGATGTCGATGAATCCGTTCGACGAAATCGCCGTCGAGGAGGCGCTGCGCCTGAAGGAGGCCGGCAAGGCCACCGAAGTGGTGGTGGTCTCGATCGGGCCCGCGCAGGCATCGGAAACCATCCGCACGGGTCTCGCCATGGGCGCCGACCGCGGCATCCTGGTGAAGGCCGAAGGCAATGTCGAGCCGCTGGCGGTCGCCAAGATTCTCAAGGCCGTGACGGATGCGGAGAAGCCGGGCCTTGTCATTCTCGGCAAGCAGGCGATCGACGACGACTCCAACCAGACCGGCCAGATGCTGGCCGCGCTGCTCGGCTGGTCGCAGGCGACCTTCGCCTCCAAGCTCGAGGTCGACGGCGCCGATTTCAAGGTCACCCGCGAAGTCGATGGCGGCCTGCAGACGGTCAAGCTCAAGGGGCCGGCGATCGTGACCACGGACCTGCGCCTCAACGAGCCGCGCTATGCCTCGCTGCCCAACATCATGAAGGCGAAGAAGAAGCCGATCGACGACAAGGCCGCCGCCGACTACGGCGTCGACCTCACGCCGCATCTCGAAGTTCTCAAGACGACCGAACCGGCGGGCCGCAAGGCAGGCGTCAAGGTCAAGGACGTTGCCGAACTCGTCTCCAAGCTCAAGACCGAAGCCGGGGTTCTCTGATGACGACGCTACTCATTGCCGAACACGAAGCAGGCCATCTCAAGGATGCGACCAACAAGGCGCTGACGGCTGCCAGCCAGCTCGGCGGCGACGTGCATGTGCTGGTTGCAGGCGGCGCCGGCGCCAAGGGCGCAGCGGAGGCCGCGGCCAAGCTCAATGGCGTGAAGAAGGTGCTGCTCGCCGAGGGCGAGCCTTACGCGCACGATCTCGCCGAACCGCTGGCCGCGCTGATCGTTTCGCTGGCGTCCGGCTACGACGCCTTTGTTGCGCCCGCCACGTCGCGCTTCAAGAACGTGATGCCGCGCGTTGCAGCGCTGCTCGACGTCATGCAGGTCTCCGAGATCATCAAGGTGATCGCACCCGACACCTTCGAGCGGCCGATCTATGCCGGCAACGCCATCCAGACCGTGAAGTCGAAGGACGCCAAGAAGGTCATCACCGTGCGCACCTCGACCTTCGCCGCAGCCGGCGAGGGCGGCAGCGCGCCGGTCGAGAATGCTTCGGCCGCAGCCGATCCGGGTCTTTCGTCGTTTGTCGGCGAGGAAGTCGCCAAGAGCGACCGCCCCGAGCTGACTTCGGCCAGGATCATCGTCTCCGGCGGCCGTGCCATGCAGAGCCGGGAGAATTTTGCCAAATACATCGAGCCGCTCGCCGACAAGCTTGGCGCCGGCGTCGGCGCCTCGCGCGCCGCCGTTGATGCAGGCTATGCGCCGAACGACTGGCAGGTCGGCCAGACCGGCAAGGTGGTGGCGCCGGAACTCTACATCGCCGTCGGTATTTCCGGCGCGATCCAGCATCTGGCCGGCATGAAGGACTCCAAGGTGATCGTGGCGATCAACAAGGACGAGGACGCGCCGATCTTTCAGGTCGCCGATTACGGACTGGTCGCCGATCTCTACCAGGCGGTTCCCGAATTGACCGGCGAACTCGCCAAGCTCGGAAAGTAACGATGATTGCACCGGCCGGATGACGAACATCCGGCCGGTGTCTATTTTGGGGTATGGACAGGCGCGGCCGATGCCGGCGCCGTCCGGCAAGAGATCCGGTGGATGAGATGACGGTGACAGTCAGGAAAGTCGGCGTGATCGGCTCGGGCCAGATGGGCAACGGCATTGCCCATGTCGCCGCGGTGGCCGGCTTCGACGTGGTGCTCAGCGACGTCTCCCCTGACCGCGTCAAATCCGCGCTCGCCACCATCAACGGCAACCTGCAGCGCCAGGTCGCCAAGGGCACGATCACCGAGGACGGGCGCAAGGCGGCGCTCGGGCGCATCACGCCCGCCGAATCCATGGACGGCTTTGCCGATTGCGACCTCGTCATCGAGACCGCGGTGGAGAAGGAGGAGGTCAAGCGCAAGATCTTTCACGATCTCTGTGCGACGCTGAAGCCGGAGGCGATCGTCGCCTCCGATACTTCCTCGATCTCGATTACGCGGCTCGCCGCGGCGACCGACCGCCCCGAAAAATTCATCGGCATTCACTTCATGAATCCGGTGCCGTTGATGGAGCTGGTCGAGCTGATCCGCGGCATTGCCACCAATGACGAGACGTTCGAGACCGCCAAGGCCTTTGTCGGCAAGCTCGGCAAGCAGGTCGCGGTGTCGGAGGATTTTCCGGCCTTCATCGTCAACCGCGTGCTGCTGCCGATGATCAACGAGGCCATCTACACGCTCTACGAAGGCGTCGGCAACGTCGAGGCGATCGATGCCGCTATGAAGCTCGGCGCCCACCATCCGATGGGCCCGCTGGAGCTCGCCGATTTCATCGGCCTCGATACCTGCCTGCAGATCATGCAGGTGCTGCACGAGGGACTCGCCGACTCCAAGTATCGCCCGTGCCCGCTCCTGGTGAAATATGTCGAAGCCGGCTGGCTCGGCCGCAAGACGCAGCGCGGCTTCTACGACTACCGCGGCGACAGGCCGGTACCGACGCGCTGATATTCCGCCCGTCAGATCTTGAAGGTGGGCACGGCGCGATGCGCCTTTGCCACCCCGGCTCCTTCGGACATCGTTAACCCTTGCCCGTCTATGGTTCCCGCAGGATCGGGAGTAGTGCGTATGGAAATGATGGCCATGGTTTCGAGCCTGCTCGCCATGCAGGCTGGCAACACGCAAGGGCAGATCGCCGCCACCCTGGTGAAGCAGAATGCCGATGCGGAGAAATTCGCGGTGGAAACCCTGCTCGGCCAGCCCTCGCAGGCCAACCTGGCGCCCGGCGTCGGTGGCACCCTCGACAAGCTCGCCTAAAGCCCGGCCGCCACCGGCTTCATCGCCGCCTTGATCAGTTTCAGCGCGTCTTCGCTCGCCCATTCGGCGGGGCCGGCAATCGTGCCGATTTCGCAGCCCTGGGCATCGACCAGTACTGAGGTCGGCATTCCCAAGGCCCGGCCTACGCTTTTAAGATCCTGAAAAACCTTGGCTTTCTGGTCGGTGAAATAGCCGAGCCGGGTCAGCTTGGCCTCCTTCAGGAAGGCCTTGGGCTTTTCGGGGTCGCGCGTGTCGATATTGACCGCGACCACCTCGAAATCCTTGCCGCCGAGCTTGGCCTGCAGGTCGTCCAGCGCCGGCATCTCCTTGCGGCAGGGTACGCACCAGGTGGCCCAGAGGTTGAGCAGCACGGTCTTGCCGCGCCAGTCCGAGAGCTTTCTCGGTTTGCCCTCGGCATCCTCGAAAGCCAGATCCGGCAGCCGCAGCGGCGCCGAGGCCATGGTCACGGCTGCCACCTCGCCCTGGGCGAGCGGGCCGATCTTCTTCGCGGTCTCGACCGCCGCCATGCAGGCGGCGTCGCCCGCGGGGCCGCGCTTCGTCGTCAAGGTGTAATATCCGGCAATCCCGATCAGGCCGGCCGCCGCGATCAAGCCAAGCGCGACCGGAAGCCGGCGGCTGGGGGCGGGGAGAGGCGAGGGGTTTTCCGGCATATCGTTTGTCTTCCCTGGGCAGATGTGGCTATGCAGGGCTGTTACGCGCCAAAGCCGCCCGGCGTTTCGCGTGTCCGGCAGGTTTTGGCAAGAACTATCGAAGTCACGAATCAGCGACGAGCGAGGTCATGAGCAACAAGATGTGGGGCGGCCGGTTCTCCGAGCGCCCCGACGCGATCATGGAGGAAATCAACGTCTCCATCGACGTCGATCGCCACATGTATGCCCAGGACATCGCCGCCTCCAAGGCGCACGCCGCGATGCTGGCCGAGCAGGGCATCATCACGGCAGGCGACGCAAAGAACATCGCCAAGGGCCTCGATGCGATCCTGGCCGAGATCGGCAAGGGCGATTTCGACTTCAAGCGCGCGCTCGAGGACATCCATATGAATGTCGAGAGCCGGCTCTCCGAACTGATTGGCCCCGCCGCGGGCCGGCTGCACACCGCGCGCTCCCGCAACGACCAGGTCGCGACCGATTTCCGCCTCTATGTCCGTGACGTCATCGATGAGACGGATGGCGCGCTCGCCGCTTTCCAGCATGCGCTGGTGAGCCGCGCGCTGGAGCATGCCGGCACCGTCATGCCCGGCTTCACCCATCTGCAGACCGCGCAGCCCGTGACCTTCGGCCACCACCTGCTCGCCTATGTCGAGATGGCCGCGCGCGACCGCGGCCGGTTTGCCGATGCGCGCAAGCGCCTCAACGAATCGCCGCTCGGCGCCGCCGCGCTGGCCGGCACCTCGTTCCCGATCGATCGCGCGGCGACGGCCAGGGCGCTCGGCTTCGATCGGCCGATGGCCAACTCGCTGGATGCGGTATCGGATCGCGATTTCGTGCTGGAGACGCTGTCGGCCGCCGCGATCTGCGCCATGCATCTGTCGCGCTTTGCCGAGGAGATCGTGGTGTGGACCTCGCCGCTGGTCGGCCTTGTTCGCTTGAGCGACAAGTTCACCACCGGCTCCTCGATCATGCCGCAGAAGCGCAATCCGGACGCGGCGGAACTCGTGCGCGCCAAGACCGGCCGGGTGATCGGCGCGCTTAACGCACTGCTGATCGTGATGAAGGGCCTGCCGCTCGCCTACCAGAAGGACATGCAGGAGGACAAGCAGGGCGCGATGGAGGCCTTTGCCGCGCTGTCGCTGGCGGTCCGTGCCATGACCGGCATGGTGCTCGACCTCGTGCCCGACGAAGGCAAGATGAAGCTTGCCGCCGGCGACGGCTACGCCACCGCCACCGATCTCGCCGACTGGCTGGTGCGTACCCTGAAAATGCCGTTTCGCGAGGCGCACCACGTCACCGGCCGCATCGTTGGCCTCGCCTCGAAGCAGGGCGTTGCCCTGCACGAATTGCCGCTGAAGACGATGCAGGAAGTCGAGCCCAGGATCACGGCCGACGCGCTGAAGGTGCTGTCGGTGGATTCCTCGGTGAAAAGCCGCACCTCGTTCGGCGGTACCGCGCCGAAGAACGTGACCGCCCAGGCCAGGGCATGGGCGAAGCGGTTGGAAAAAGAGCGAAAGTAGGGCTCGTCATCCAAATTTCGCTGGGATTTCATGTTCATCCGGGTCTCGCCAGAGCAAGGCAATCTTTGTATGGTGCGGCCCGCATTGGGGATTTCGATAGTGAAGAGCCAGCGGCGCCTGACCCCGTCGGGGTGGGCCATCATCGCATTGAGCGCAACCGCGCTCGCGCTCGGCGGCTGCGGCCGCAAGGCCGGCCTCGACCTGCCGCCGAACGCCATGAATGCCGCTTCCGACACCGTGCCGGAGCCCGAGGTCGAGCGCGGCAGCGCGCCGCCGACCGTCAGCGATCCCGGGCCCGTGGCGTCCAAAGGCCGCAAACGACCGTTTGTTCTCGACCCGCTCCTCGGCAATTAGAGCGTTTTCAAGCGAAGTGGATACCGGTTCGCGTGAAGAAAACGCGTCAAAAAAAGAATCTGGAGCTCCGCTCCGATTCAATCGGAACGGAAACGGCTCTAGACTAGCTCGCCATGAATCACTTTGATTATCGCAACGGCGTGATGCACGCCGAGGCGGTCAGCCTTGCGGATATCGCTGCCGCGGTCGGCACGCCGTTCTATTGCTACTCCAGCGCCACGCTGGAGCGGCACTACCGCGTCTTCACCGAAGCCTTTTCCGGCGAGAAGGTGCTGGTCTGCTACGCCATGAAGGCCAATTCCAACCAGTCGGTGCTGCGCACGCTCGCACGACTCGGCGCCGGCGCCGATGTCGTCTCCGGCGGCGAGCTGAAACGCGCGCTGGCGGCCGGCATTCCCGCGAGCAAGATCCTTTTCTCCGGCGTCGGCAAGACCGAGGACGAACTTCGCGCCGCGCTCGCTGCCGACATCCTCTGCCTCAACGTCGAGTCCGAGCCGGAGCTCGAACTGCTGTCCCGCGTTGCGGTGGAGATGGGCAGGACCGCCCGCATCTCCGTGCGCGTCAATCCCGACGTCGACGCCGGCACGCATGCCAAGATCGCCACGGGAAAGTCCGAGAACAAGTTCGGCATCCCCATCGCGCAGGCCCGCGCCGTCTACGCCCGCGCCGCAAAACTGCCGGGCCTGCAAATCACCGGCGTCGACATGCATATCGGCAGCCAGATCACCGATCTCAGCCGGCTGGAGGTGGCGTATCGCATCCTCTCCGACTTCGTGCATGTGTTGCGCGCCGACGGCCACATCATCTCGCATATCGATTTCGGCGGCGGGCTCGGCATCCCCTATCACATGGACCGCGAGGCTCCGCCGACGCCAGATCTCTATGGCGCGATGGTCAAGCGCGTCACCCACAATCTCGGCTGCACGCTGATGTTCGAGCCCGGACGCATGATCGTCGGCAACGCCGGCATCCTGGTTGCGCGCGTCATTTATGTGAAGCGCGGCGACGGCAAGAACTTCGTCATCATCGACGCCGCGATGAACGACTTGATCCGCCCGACGCTGTACGAGGCGCATCACGACATCCTGCCGGTCAGCCAGCCCGCAGCGGGCACTGCGACGCTGACCGCCGACGTCGTCGGCCCCGTCTGCGAGACGGGCGACTATCTTGCGCTGGATCGCACGCTGCCGGAGCTGAAGGCCGGCGATCTCGTCGCCATCATGACGTCGGGTGCCTACGGCGCCGTGCAGTCCGGCACCTACAACACGCGGCCGCTGGTGCCGGAAGTGCTGGTCAAAGACGATCGTTACGCCGTAGTCCGCCCGCGCATCGATGTCGACGCGCTGATCGCGATGGATCGAACGGCGCCATGGCTGTAGGGCGTGGACGGAACGGCGCCTTTATCTTCCCGGTTGCGTCGGTTCGATCCGGATGTGGAGGCGGCTCCACTGCGAGTAGATGTTGCCCTCCAGATCGAGCGTGACATCGACAGGCTTGCCGTCTTTCGTCGTGGCCTCGCCGCGCCAGATTCCGCGGCGGTCTTTTTGCAGCTTGGCTACGTCGCGATAGCCTTTGGACTCGATTTGCGCCTTGGCTTCGTCTTCCGCCAGATCGTCGGCGCCGCGCGCAGAACGTGGAGCCTTCTCTTTGGAAAATTCGAACGGGGTTACCGCTGAATAGCCCGGATAAACCGTGCCGGTGTAACAAGGGCTGGTAGGATTGAGCCCACTATAGGATCGGCAGGGACTGAGCGGCGCCGTCGCCCAGGCGGACTGCAGGGTGGGCATGGTCCGAAGGGCTGACGGACGCGTCGGCTGCGTCTGCGCGAATGCGGGCGCCGCGATCGAGGTCGCAACCACGACCGCTATCCGGGCCAAGATCAAAGGTCCAAATGCTTTATCCATTGCAGTCAGATAAGCCCGTCGCTCCCGGATTGCGAATCCCGGCGCCCCGCCCGGGCATTTTTGCGGCTCCGTGCGGCGTCTGGCCACAATGCGGGGCCGCCCAGCGGGGATGAATGCGGGCGGCCCCTGTCATCCATTAACCCAAAAACAAGGCAATGGCCGACAGGAACCAACGAGGCAGCCGGGCCGACCGTTCCCCGCCTTGCCCGGCACATAAGGATGGGGGACCGTTGAAACTCGTATGGCCGCACTGCACCACGGATCGCGATGGATGGAACGGCGCCGTGGCTGCAGCCGCGCGCCCGCATAATTGAGGTCGCCGTCTTTTTCGGACCCCAAGCTATTTTGCGTATTTACCCGTCAGCTGCGGGGTGACGTCCGGATAGGCGCCCCGGGTCTTCTCCTTGGCCTCTTCGTGCATCTGCAGGCGGGTCTTGCGCGCCCAGCTGCGCTTCAGATCGTCCTTGATGCCGAACTTCAGCCGGCCGAGCCCTTCGGTTTCGAGCTCGATGGTGTCGCCGTCCATGAACGGGTTTAGGCCGCGGTGATTGGTGCCGGTGGCGACGATGTCGCCGGGTAACAGCGTATGGATGGTCGACAGCCAGGCGATGCACTTGGCGATCCTGTGGCCCATATCGTCGGTGTTGAAGTCCTGCATCAGCGTGCCGTTGTTCCACAGCCTGATCTGCAGCTTCTGCGGATCCCTGATCTCGTCGGCGGTGACGAGATAGGGGCCGATCGGCGCGAACGTATCGCGGCTCTTCATCTGGAAGAACACGTTGCCCGGCGGCGGCAGGCCGCGCGCCGAACCGTCGATGAAGTTCATGTAGCCGAACACGCAAGCCATCGCCTCGGCTTCGCTGACATGGCTGCACTTCCTGCCGATGACCACCGCCATCTCGGCTTCGCCCTCGAAGATCGTGGCCGGCACGTCGGGCAGCACCATGGTATCGCCGTGACCGATGATCGCGCTCGGCGATTTGTGGAAGGCATTGATCGGCGCCGGCGCGCTGCGCTCGCCATCTTCCATGTAGTTGACCGCCATGCAGTCGATCGTGCGCGGGCCCGGCACCGGCGGGCGGATGCGGACGCCCGATACCGGGATTCCTGCGCCTCGCGCGACCGCTGCCTCGAGCCGAGGCCTGTAGCTGTCCCAGCGTTCGATCAGCCCGTTCATCCGGTCGCCGGGGCCGGTATGCGGGATGTCCTTTACCTCGGCGCTGACATCGACGACGGCGTCGCCCTTCAGCACGCCGAGCTTGAAATCATCGAAATGGAGCAGCTTCATCGTGTTCGTCACCTCATCAAGTCGAGCCCGCGATTTCTCGGCGCGAACCTAAGCCGCGAAATATCCGCCGTCGACAACCTGGGCGGCGCCGGTCATGAACGACGCCTTGTCCGAACACATCCATACCACGGCTTCCGCGATCTCTTCCGGGGTGCCCATTCGATGCATCGGCACCTTCGCCAGGATCTCCTCGCCGCGCGCTTCCATGGTCTCCTTGGTCATCGGCGTGGTGATGTAGCCGGGATTGACGCAGTTTACCCTGATGCCGTCCTGTGCGTATTCCATCGCTGCGGTTTTCGTCAGGCCCACCACGCCATGCTTGGCCGCGACATAGTGGGAAGATGTGGGCAAGCCGATCAGGCCCGCAATCGACGCGGTGTTGACGATGGCACCCCCGCTCCCCTGCGCCAGCATCTGCTTGATCTCGTACTTCAGGCACAGGAACACGCCGGTGAGGTTGACTGCCAGCATTCCGTCGAAAGACGTCCGGCTTATTTCATGCACGCGCTGTCCCGCGGGCCCGACGGCGCGCGCGTTGATCCCCGCATTGTTGAAGGCACAATCGAGTCGGCCGAAGGCCGCGACGGTCCGCGCGATCATCGCGGCCACGTCGTCCTCCCGTGTCACGTCGCTGCTGATGGCAATGGCCTGACCGCCAGCCGTGTTGATCAGTCCGACGGTGGCGGACGCGCCCGATTCGGCGCGGTCGGCTACCGCCACGCGGGCACCCTCCCGAGCCATGGCTGCCGCGGTCGCGCGTCCGATCCCCGACGCGCCGCCCGTCACCAGTGCGACTTTTCCATTCAGAATGCCTGTCATGGCGAAATACCCTTCACCTGCGCGGCGCTACTTTGCCGCGTGGCTTGCCTTGCTGCCTCCGACGATCACGCCCGCTTTCTTTTCGATCGGCTTGATCGCCTCGGTGAAGTCCGACTCCGCGCCCTGTTCGCGGATGATGGCCTCCCAGAGCCGGCCGACCGCTTCGGCGACTTCCATCGAAAGCCCGAGCGAGCGCATCTCCTCCACCGCCAGCCGCACGTCCTTCACCATCAGTCCCGTGGCAAAGCCGTAGTCGAAACTGCGCGGCAGCACCGAGCGCGGAAACTTGTCGCGGCTCGCGGTGTTCAGGCCGGATCCCGCATTGATGACGTCGATCATCACGGCAGCATCGAGGCCGGACTTCACGCCCATCGTCACGGCTTCGCATGTGGCCACCATCGCGGTTGCCGACAGGAAATTGTTGGCGAGCTTCATGGTCTGGCCGGCGCCGGGCTTTTCACCAATGTAGAACACCTTGCCGATCACGCCGAGCGCCGCCTTCAGCAGCTCGAAATCGGCGCGCGGGCCGGACACCATCACCGCCAGCGTGCCCTTTTCGGCCCCGCCGACGCCGCCGCTCACGGGGCTGTCGATCTGCACGATGTTCTTTTTCGCGAGCAGGTCGTGGATCTTCACTGCCATCTGCGAGCCGACGGTGGACAGATCGACGAAGCGCTTGACGCGCTTGCCCTCGATCACGCCGCCCTTGCCGGTGGCGACCTCGAGCGAAGCCTGCAGCGAGGGCAGGCTCGCCATCACGGTCTCGACCTCGTCGGCGATGGCTTTGGGCGAGGCGGCTGCCTTCGCACCGAGTGCCGTGAGCCTGTCGATGGCTGCCTTCTGCGTGTCGAAAACCGTGAGCTTGTGCCCGGCCTCGATCAGCCGGCGCGCCATCGGGAAGCCCATGTTTCCGAGGCCGATAAATCCGATATCCATGATGAAATCCTGATGTGTCCTGGGACGGTTATCATCCTGCGGAGGGCGCCTGGCGGCCTCTCGGAGGATGAATTGCTTTGGTTCGGTTACGACGGGCCCTTGGTTCGAGACGGCGCGGTGCGCCTTCTCACCCCAGGGGTTTGGCATCACTCCTTGTCGATCTCCGCGAACACCTCGCGGGCGATGCGAACACCGTCCACCGCTGCCGGCATGCCGGCGTAGATCGCGACCTGCATCAGGATTTCGCGGATCTCCTCTCGCGTGACGCCGTTGGTCAGCGCGCCCTTCAGATGCGTGCGCAATTCATGCGGCCGGTTGAGGATCGAGATCATGGCGATGTTGAGCATGCTGCGCGTCTTGCGCGGCAGTTCCTCGCGGCCCCAGACCGCGCCCCAGCAATATTCGTTGAGCAGGTCCTGCAACGGCGCGTTGAAGCTGTCGACGTTCTTCATGGCATTCGTGACAAAGGCCTCGCCGAGCACGGCCTTGCGAATGCCCAGTCCCTTGTCCCACATCTTCTGGTCCATGACGTTTCCCCTTTGAGAGCAATTTGGCGAGCATGATCCAGAAACCTGGATAGCGGTTCCGGACCGGATCATGCTCGAACAGGATGGTTCTGAAGGGGAAATTACGGGCTCTGCCCGCGCCAGTCACGCCTTCGTGTTATGCGCCATGAGGGGTGGGATAGGGCGGGGAACGCGTGCCTCGGGGCCGCCTTTATGTTAGTGTCTGCTTCGCTCAACTCCGGAGATGTTGTTGAACGGCGGTAAACCCGATCCCTCCAAGCCCGTGCGCGAGCCGGACGATCTGGCGCGGCTGAAATTGTCGCAGGCCCTGGATCGGGCCAGTTGGGCGATTGCGTGGGAGCGCGCATGGCCGCCTCTGGCGCGGCTTTTGACCGTTGCCGGATTGTTCCTCACCGTTTCCTGGGCCGGCCTGTGGCTGGCGCTGCCGTTCACGGCGCGTGCCGCCGGGCTCGTCCTGTTTGTCGCCGCCGCCATTGCCGCGGTATGGCCGCTGATTCGCTTTCGCTGGCCGACCCGCACCGAGGCGCTGGGCCGCCTCGACCGCGGCACCGGTATCCGCCATCGCCCCGCCACCGCGCTGACCGACACCGTCGCCACCCAGGACCCGGTGGCGCTGGCGCTGTGGCAGGAGAGCCGTGCGCGCACGCTCGCGTCGCTGACGCGTATCCGCGCCGGCCTGCCGTCGCCACGGCTCGTCATCCACGATCCATGGGCGGTGCGCGGCCTGGTCGTCATCATGATGGTCGCGGCCTGGGTCGCCGCCGGCGACGAGCGCAATCTGCGCGTCGCCTCTGCCTTTGACTGGAACGGCGTGCTGACGCCGACGAATATCCGCGTCGATGCCTGGGTGACGCCGCCGGTCTACACCGGCCGGCCGCCGATCATCCTGTCCTCCGCCAACAAGGAGGGCGCGCTGCCCGCGGGCGGCCCGCTGGCGGTGCCTTCGGGCAGCGCGGTGACCGTGCGCTCCTCGGGCGGCACGCTCGATGTCGTCGTAAGTGGTGGCGTGACTGAAGCGGCTGCGACGGAACAGGCGCCCAAGGGTACCAATGAGCGTCACTTCACGGTGTCGGGCGACGGCACGGTTCACGTCCGTGCGCCTTCCGGCCAGCCGCAATGGAAGTTTGCCGCCACGCCCGATCGCCCGCCGACGATTGCGCTGGCAAAGGATCCCGAGCGGCAGCCGCGCGGTGCGCTGCAGCTGTCCTACAAGGTCGAGGACGACTACGGCGTCACCGAAGCGCGCGCCCAGTTCGTCGCGCGCAGCGCCGAAGCCGACAAGGGCGCGGCTGCGCCGCGGCCGCTGTTCGAGCCGCCGCAGTTCCCGCTGGTGCTGCCGAACGCGCGCACCCGCAACGGCGTCGGCCAGACGCTCAAGGATCTCGGCGAAGACCCCTATGCGGGGGCCGATGTCACGCTGACGCTGACGGCCAAGGACGAGGCCGGCAACACCGGCAGGAGCGAGCCGTTCAACATGCGCCTGCCGGAGCGGCTGTTCTCCAAGCCGCTCGCGCGCGCGTTGATCGAGCAGCGCCGCATCCTTGCGCTCGATGCCAACCAGAATGACAAGGTTTTTGCCGCGATCGACGCGCTGATGATCGCGCCGGAGCTGTTCACGCCGCAGGCCGGGCATTATCTCGGCCTGTATTCCGTCGCGCGCGAGCTCGAGGCGGCCCGCACCGACGATGCCCTGCGCGCCGTCGTCGCCAGCCTTTGGGCGCTGGCCGTCACCGTCGAGGACGGCGATATTTCCGACGTCGAGAAGGCGCTGCGCGCGGCAGAAGAAGCGCTCAAGCAGGCGCTCGAGCGCGGCGCCAGCGACGAGGAGATCAAGAAGCTCACCGACAATTTGCGTGCGGCGATGGACAAGTACCTGCGCCAGCTCGCCGAGCAGCTCAAGAACAATCCGCAGCAATTGTCGCGCCCGCTCGATCCCAACACGAAATTCCTGACCCAGCGCGATCTCGACAGCATGCTGCGGCAGATCGAGCAGGAGGCGCGCCGCGGCAACCATGCGAAGGCAGCCGAGCTGCTCAAGCAGTTCAGCGACATGATGCGCGAGATGCAGATGGCGCAGCCCGGTCAGGGCGGCGACAGCGAAATGGAGCAGGCGCTCAACGAGCTCGGCGACATGATCCGCAAGCAGCAGCAGCTCCGCGACAAGACCTACAAGCAGGGCCAGGATTCGCGACGCGACCGCATGCGCGGCAAGCAGGGCAACCAGGGCAACCAGGAAATGGGCGAGCTGCAGCAGGATCAGCAGGCGCTGCGCGACCGCCTGAAGAAGCTGCAGGAGGAGCTCGCCAAGCGCGGCATGAGCCCCGGCCAGCGCGGTGACAAGGGCCAGCGCGGCGATCAGCAGGGCATGCAGGGCCAAGGCGGGCAGGGCGATCAGGGCGACGGCGAGGACGGCTTCGACGAGGCCGACAACGCGATGGGCGATGCGACCGGCCGCCTCGGCGAGGGCAATTCCGACGGCGCCGTCGACGCGCAGGGCAAGGCGCTCGAGGCGCTGCGCAAGGGCGCGCAGAGCCTTGCCGACTCCATGCAGCCGGGCGACGGCGATGGTCAGATGGACGGCCCCGGTCCCGGCAACCGCGCCGGCCGCCAGTCGCCGAGCGCCAACAGGACCGATCCGCTCGGTCGCCAGTTCGGCCGCGACATCGACGACCTCACCGTGAAGATTCCCGGCGAGCTCGATGTCGAGCGCGTCCGCCGCATCCTCGAAGAGCTGCGCCGCCGCCTCGCCGATCCCAACCGTCCGCAGGTCGAGCTCGACTATATCGAGCGGCTGCTGAAGGATTATTGATCGCGCATCTCCGCGATCGACGTCCGGCCAAATACCTACCGGCAACGCGGATAGATGGCGGCCAGCTCGCGCCCGCGCAGCAGCAGCATCCGCGATGTCAGCCCGCCGCGCCGGCTGATCCAGTTGCGGATCGGCTCGGGATAGGCTTCATGCACCGCCTTCGAGGCTTCCGGCTCGGCATATACTCGCCCGCGCCGGTCGATCGAGCGTGCGGCATGGAATCCGAGCACCGCGCGCTGCGTCACGCAGATGCGCTCGCTCGGCACCGTCATCAGCACCAGCGTGCAGGCGGAAAGGCAGGGTCCGTCGATCACCACGCGCTCGCCGGATTCACGCACCCTGTCGAACAGCTCGATGAACGGGCCGACCTGTCCGCCGGGACTGGAGAGAATACGCACCTCCGCGCGCGCAGACGCAATGCCTGCGCAAAGCGCCAGAGCGGCGATGAGAACTCGCGAATGCGTCATGCGATCCACCCGATGGCATGAGATAGGCCCGTACTTTGTTCGCAACAAGGTCAGGCGCGGCCGGAAACGCCGGCTTCCCCGAAGGTTGCCATCCCATTGTGGCAGGCCAGTGCCGCCCGCAGCAGAAGGATTGCGGTCGCCGCGCCCGAAGCCTCGCCCAGCCGCATGCCGAGGTCGAGCAGCGGAGCGAGCTGCATCGCCTCGAGCAGTGCGCGATGCCCGGACTCGGCCGATACATGCCCGGCGCGGCAGTGATCGAGCGCATCGTCCGCAAGCCGCGTCAGCGGCAGCACCGCCGCCGTCGCCACGAAGCCGTCGAGCAGCACCGCGACGCCACGGCGCCGTGCCGCCAGCACGCTGCCGGCAATGGCGGCAAGCTCGCGTCCGCCGAAGCAGGCGGCGGCTCGAAGCGGATCGGCGATGACGTCGCGATGAAACTCGAGCGCGGCCTCGATCGTCCTGCGCTTGCGGGCGAGTCCTTCGTCGTCGACGCCGGTGCCGCGGCCGGTCCATCGCTCGGCGCCCCCGCCAAGCAGCGCCGCACAGAGCGCGGCGGCCGCGGTGGTGTTGGCGATTCCCATCTCGCCGACGACCAGGAGGTCGCACGCTTCCGGCACGCTGCGATAGCCGATATCGACGGCGCGCAGGAATTCGTCCGCATCCATTGCCGCGGCCGTGACGAAATCGCGGGTGGGGCGGTCCAGCTCGATCGCCTCCACCTTCAGATCAGCGCCCGCAAGCCTTGCGATCTGGTTGATGGCGGCACCACCGGCGGAGAAATTCGCCACCATCTGCGCCGTCACCTCGGCCGGATAGGCCGAGACGCCGCGTGCGGCGACGCCGTGATTGCCGGCGAATACGTTGATCGCGACGCGATCGAGCCGCGGCCGGTCGCGGCCCTGCCATCGCGCCAGCCAGATCGCGAGCTCTTCCAGCCGGCCGAGGCTGCCCGGCGGCTTCGTCAGCATTTGCTGCCGCGCTGCGGCCAGCTCGGCGGCGCGCGAATCGCCCTTGGACAGGTCGCGGCAAAAGGCGCGGATGGCGTCGAGCTCGTCAAATTGCATTGTGAATCTCCCGCATGATCCCGAAAAGTGGACGGCGGTTTTCGGATAGGATCATGCGCAAACAAGAATCGGGGGCGCAAAGCTAAATCGATTCCCGGACCTTTCCAGCATGAATGAATGGCTTGACGATTTCAAAACCGCGATCGCGTTTCTGACTCGCCTGCCGATGCCGCATCCGCAGGGTCCGATGCCGCCGAACTTCGTGCGCGCCCACCGGATGTTTCCGCTCGTCGGCGCGCTGATCGGCGCTGCGATCGGCCTGCTTTGCCTGGCGCTGCGTGCCGCGGGCCTGCCCGATCTTGCTGCCGCGGCGCTGGCGCTAGGCGGCGGCATGATGCTGACCGGCGGACTGCACGAGGACGGGCTTGCCGACGTTGCCGACGGCTTTGGCGGCGGCCGCGATATTGCGGCGAAACTGGAGATCATGCGCGACAGCCGGCTCGGTACCTATGGCGCGCTGGCGCTGCTGGTGAGCTTTGCGGCGAAGCTTTCGGCACTCGCCGCGCTGCCCGATGCGCGGATCGTGTACGGCATGATCGCCGCGCATGCGCTGGCGCGGGGCGTGTTGCCCGTGATGTCGCTCAATCTGCCTTACGCGCGCAAGGACGGGCTCGCCGCCAATGCCGGCCGGCCCGATGCCGCTGTCGCATTGGCGGCGATGGCGATCGCGCTCGTCATCGCGCTGCTTGCGTTGTCATGGGCGAATGCGTTCTGGGCAGCGCTGGTGACGGCGATCGGCGCGCTCGTCATGGCATGGCTCGCCCGGCGTCAGATCGGCGGCCAGACCGGAGACGTGCTGGGCGCCACCGAGCAAGTCGCCGAGACGGCGGTGCTGCTACTGCTCGCTGCGCGGGTCGGCTGACTATGGGTGCGCAGACCAATCTCTGGCTGATCCGCCACGCCCCGGTCGACGGCCCGCGCGGCGTGATCCATGCGCCCGATGCGCCGGCCGACCTCCGCGACGCTGCGGCGACGGCGGCGCTGAAAGCGAAGCTGCCCGCGGCGGCCTTCGCCGTGTGCAGCCCTGCGCGGCGGACGCGCGAGACGGCGCGCGCACTCGGGCTCGATGCGGTGGAAAATGCGGCTTTCCGCGAACAGGACTTTGGCGAATGGACCGGCCGCCGCCACGACGATCTCGTCGCCGAGCTTGGCCAAGCCTACCGCGACTTCTGGAAGTCGCCGGCCGGCAACCGTCCGCCGGGCGGCGAGAGCTTTGTCGATCAGATCGCCCGAGCTCGCACGGGACTGGCCGTGCTGCCGACCGGCGATGCGGTGCTGGTCGTGCACTCCGGCACCGTCCGCGCCTTGCTCGCGATCGCGCTGGATCTTTCGCCCGACAGCGCGCTGCGATTTGTGATCGATCCCTTGTCGCTGACGCGGATCGACCGGCTGGAAAACGGCTGGCGCGTCGTTGCGGTGAATCAGCGCTAGCCGGGGCTCAGCCGTTCTTGCGCTGCCCCCTCAGCGTCGGCAGCCCGATGCCGGCGGCGTCGAAGCCGCCATCCACCGCAAGGAGCTGTCCGGTGATGTAGCTGGCGCGGTCGCTGCACAGGAAGAAGATCGCCTCCGCCAGCTCTTCCTCCAGCCCGTAGCGATTGAGCGGAATCGCATCGTGATAGTCGGCGCGGATTTCCGGCGTGTGCACGGCTTTGGCCATCGCGGTCTCGACCGGGCCGGGCGCCACAGCGTTGACGCGGATACCGAGCGCGGCGAGTTCGACCGCGAGCTGCTTGGTGAGATGCGCCAGCGCCGCCTTGCTGGTCCCATAGGCCGAGCGCAGCGTGGAGGCGCGTACTCCCGAGATCGAAGTGATGTTGACGATGGCGCCGCCGCCGTGCTCGCGCATCAGGGGCACGGCGGCCTTGGTGCACAGGAACGGCCCCGTGAGGTTCACCTCCATGATCCGGTTCCAGTCGGCATCGGACGTTTCCAGGACCGAGGAAAACACGGCTACACCCGCATTGTTGACCAGCGCGTCGAGCCGGCCAAAGCGCTTGTGGAGATCGTCGATCGCCGCAGCGACGCCTCCGGTATCGGAAACGTCGCAATGCAGCGCCAGCGTATTGCCGGGATCGGCGATCGCAGCGACCGCATTCTTGAGGAGTTCGCCCTCGATATCCAGCAGCGCCACGCGAAAGCCGTCGGCGAGGAAGCGCTTGGCGGTCGCAAGCCCAATGCCGCGCGCGGCTCCGGTAATGAGGGCGACTTTGGGCGCGGAGTTTGTCATCGGTATTCTCGGGCTCGTGGTCAGGGTCGCTGGCGCAAATGTGCCGCGTCTGCTCTCTTATGTCAGGTTTGTTCAGCCGGAAAGGCAGCCCATGAAGATCATCGAGCCCCGCGATGGCATCCTGGAACAGTGGCGCGCGGGCGTCGAAACCCGCATGGTCGCCTCGGCGCTGAACGGCGCGGCCCAACTATGCATCTTCGAGCAGTGGGTTGCGCCCGGTCACGGTGCGCCCACCCATTCGCACCCCTGCGAGGAAGTACTGACGGTGCGCGACGGCGCGGCCGAGATGTGGATGGACGGCGAGCGCACGCATGTGGCGGCGGGCCAGTCGCTGGTCGTGCCCGCCGGCCGCCTGCACGGCTTTCGCAATTACGGCATGTCGACCCTGCACATCCACGCCGTGCTGGCCTCGCCGATCTTCGAGGCGTTTCCGGAAGGGGCTGCTGAAATGACGCGGCGGTGGACGGCCTGAACGGGCTTCAGGCGGCAAGCTCCGCAGACGCCTTCTGCATGTTGGAGGCCATGTCAGAGGTGACGATGCTTTGCTCCTCCACGGCTGCCGCGGTGGAAGCGATGAACTCGTTCACGCTCTCGATTGCGCCCTTGATCGCCCCCAGCGAGCCCGCAACGTCGCCGGCGATATTGTTGAGCGATTCGATCTCTCGCGAGATCGTTTCTGTCGCGCTCTTGGCCTGATTGGCGAGGTTCTTCACCTCCGACGCAACCACCGCAAAGCCCCGGCCGGCTTCGCCCGCCCGCGCCGACTCGATGGTCGCGTTCAGGGCGAGCAGATTGATCTGGCCGGTGATATCGGTAATCAGCTGAACAATTCCACCCATCGCCTGCGCCGCCGTGTTGAGCCGATGCGCCTGCTGGTCGGCGGCCTCGACCTTTGAGGTCGCCATGACGGCGGTTTCGCGCGACTTGCTCATGGTCTCCGATATCTCGCGGATCGAAGCGCTCATCTCCTCGCTGCCGGCGGCAACCGAATCGATGAGCTCCCGCGCGGCTTCCGCCTTTTTCCGTCCGATCGCCTGAGCGGTGATGTCGGTCGCGTATTTGACGACCTTGAACGGCTTTCCGTTGAGATCGAGGATCGGATTGTAGGATGCCTGGATCCAGATTTCGCGACCGCCCTTGGCGATGCGCTTGTACTCGGCGGCGCGGAACTGGCCGCGGTTGAGGCTCTCCCAGAATTCCTGATAGGCGACCGAGTCGCGCTCCTTCGGCTCGACGAACATGCGGTGATGCTTGCCCAGGATTTCGGCCAGCGAATAGCCCATCGCGGTGAGGAAATTCTCGTTGGCGGTGCGGATGGTGCCGTCCATGTTGAATTCGATCACGGCCTGCGACTTGATGATGGCCGCGATCTGGCCGTCACTGTCCGCAGCCTTCAATTTCTGCTGCGTCACGTCGGTGGCGAATTTCACCACCTTGAACGGCTTGCCGGATTCGTCCAGGATCGGATTATAGGTGGCAAGGATCCAGATTTCGCGGCCGCCCTTGGCGATGCGCTTGAATTCACCCGCCTCGAACTGGCCGCGGTTGAGCCGCGCCCAGAAATCGCGATAGCCGTCGCTGTGCCGGTCCTGCGGCGCTACGAACATGCTGTGATGCTGGCCGCGGATTTCGTCGAGCGCATAGCCCATCGCGTTCAGGAAGTTCTGGTTGGCGTCGACGATGGTGCCGTCCAGGTCGAATTCGATCACGGCCTGCGCGCGGCCGATCGCGTCGATCTTGCCGGCGTCCTCCATGTTCTTGATCTTCTGCGCGGTGATGTCGGTGGCGATCTTGACCACGCCGCTTGGCTTGCCGGCGGAATCGAGGATCGGATTGTAGGACGCCTGGATCCAGATTTCTCTGCCGCCCTTGCCGAAGCGCTTGTACTGCGCGGCCTGGAATTCGCCGCGGCCGAGCTTTGCCCAGAAATCGCGATAGGCCGCGCTTTCGCGTTCGACGGGGTCCACGAACATGCTGTGATTCCTGCCCCGGATCTCGTCAAGCGAATAGCCCATGGTCTTGAGGAAGTTTTCGTTGGCAGTGACGATCGTGCCGTCGAGCCCGAACTCGATCATGGCCTGCGACTTGGTGATCGCTGCCGCCTGTGCCAGCGCATGGTTGATCATCTTTTGCCGTGATCCAAACATAGCGTCCTCTGATCGGGTTACACCTTTAGGAAGAAAGTACCGACGAATCATCCAAAGAATGATAGTGTTTCATGAAGGGTTCGGTGGACGAGCCCACCGTAGGAATACGGGTGTGAAGGTTTATCGGTGCATCGCGCGCTTTCAGTTCCGGCAAGCCTGTCAGCGCTGCTTGGGGTGACGCCGGAGTGCCTTTGGCCACGATCGATGCAAGGAATTTCGACATTTGGCTCATCCGCAGGAATCGCCATCCGATCATCGGCTGATCGTTGGACCTTCGAGCGGGGGGAGTTGCCTGAGACGCCAATATCCTGGGACAGAAGGTCTCGGTCATATGCATCGTGTCAACGCCGGACCGGGCCGTCGAACAGCTGTCCTGGCAACACGAGCGTCTTCACGAAGCTCACCTTGCCGCACGTGCCGGCAATTTCAGGGGCCCCGATCCCCATTCAAAATTCCATACGGGCTGGGTCGCCTCCACTCCCGTCACGAAGACACGAAGAAATTCCTCGTCCTCGGGATCCGCGCCGTTCTCGAAAACCCAGACGACTTCCCATTCATCGGCGAGCGGCAGAACCTCTGTGTGCCCGGCGTCTTGCTCCGCGGTTCGCCATTTGGCCCAATAGAAACCGGATCGCTGAGGGATTTTCATGGTGCCTCTCATCGCTGATAGGGAAGGCTCGACGCGTTCAACAACATGCTGTGATCCGGTTGCACGACAAATGGCGCATCACACCGAAGAAGTGCCAGTTTGAGTCGAATACGAAGTTTGCTGCTTCGCGTTAAACTTACGTCTGCGAAATCTTCCACGTCCTTTATGCGTCCATAAGAGATGGGGAAGTTTTTATGCCTCCATAAAATGAGAACTAAGCCTCCGGCTGATCGGCTCATAACCGACAGCTATTGGTAGTGGTTCGGTTCGACCGGTTACGCACATAACGAAAATTTATATGTCTATCAAAAGTTGTCGTCGTAGGAAGTTCACGTCATCATTTGGAAATAGAATCATATGTTTCGGATGTCGACACAAAATATTCCCATCGAGTGCATTCGGACCCTCGTAACAATCGCCGAGGCGGGCAGCCTTTCGAAAGCGGCAGAACGGCTGGGACTGAGCCAGCCGGCCATCAGCGCGCAGGTCAAGCGCATTCAAACGCTCGTTGGAGGAGAGCTGTTCATCAAGACGGCCAACGGCACGTCATTGACCGAACTCGGGCAGCTGGCGCTGCAGCAGGCGCGCCGCATACTGGATGCGAACGATCAAATTCTGCATCTGGGCGGGGACGCAAAGCAGATGCTGTGCCGCGTCGGAATCACCAGTGTTTTCGCCAACCAGCTTTTTGAGTCTCTTGAAAGCGAGGTCCGGTCCCGCATTTTCATTCACGCGGACCATTCGATCCTGATCCGCAAGGGGATCATCGAGGGCTACATCGATGTCGGCTGCATGTTTTCGCCCAATGCCTACCAGCCGCAGATCGAGGACGCGATCGTCGAAGAGCATCCGATGACGATGACGTGGGTCAAGTCCCGGAAATTTGCCCTGAGCCCCGGCGCGCCACTTCCCATTATCACGCTGCCCGAGGACGATTGGATGATCGGGCCCCTTCAGAGAAAGGGATCGCCATATCGCATCGTTCTCAAGAGCGCGGACCACTCGATTCGCGTGGCAGCCGTCAGGGCATCGATCGGCCTGACGGCGATGCCGGAAAGTGTCGTTCCCCCCGATCTGGTCAAGGCAAGCGACTACTATCTTCCGGCGCTGGCGCAGCATCGGGCCTTGATCTGCGTTCGCAGGGGCATTGATTCGCTGGGGGCCATGGAAATTGCCCGCAAGGTATCGGCAGCGCTGTTTCCCACGCATGGCGTGCAGGTCGAACGGGGGCTTTCCGATCGCCAGCGGCGCCGGGCACCTTGATCGGCGGCAGGTGACGCGGTCGCGGCGTTATGGCCGTCGGTTGACCGCTCTGGGCCGGGCTGCCGGGCGGGCTCGCCGCCGTGATGGCCAACTCCACCGTCTGAAATAATTCCTTGGGGCCTGTCGGCACCGCAAGCCTGCGTCCGTCTTGTTGACGAGCCGCCCGCGATGGCGCGCCCAGGGTTCGAAATGGAGCTACCCATGCGATTCATGATGTTGATGATTCCCGGCGGCTATGAGGCGGCCGCGCCCGGCACCATGCCGCCGGCCGACGCGGTGGCCGCGATGATGAAGTACAACGAGGCGCTCAGGGATGCCGGCGTGCTGATCACGCTGGATGGCCTGCACCCGCCGTCGATGGGCGCGCGCGTGTCCTTTGCCAACGGCAAGCCCGTCGTCACCGACGGCCCCTTCACCGAGTCCAAGGAAGTTCTCGGCGGCTACTGGATGATCGAGGTGAAGTCGCGCGCGGAGGCGATCGAATGGGCGAAGAAATGCCCGGCCTCCGCCAGCGAGGTCATCGAGATCCGCCAGGTGCAGGAAATGTCGGACTTCCCGCAGGATGTGCAGGAAGCCGCCGCAGGCTTTGCCGAACTGAAGCGCGGCACGCGCTGATCAGAGCATGATCGCGGAAAAGTGTGAGCGGTTTTCCGAAAGGATCATGCTCAAAACAAAGAAAACGAAAGGAGAAGACCCATGAGCAACGACACCTATCTCGCCGTCTTCCTCGGCAGCAAGACGAGCCCTAAGATGGCCGCCTGGAACGCGCTGCCGGAGCCGGAGCGGAAAACCAGGGAGCGCGACGGCATCGCCGCCTGGAAGGCCTGGGTGGAGAAGCACCACGGCTCGATTCTCGAAATGGGCGGGCCGCTCGGCAAGACCAAGAAGGTCGATCCGAAAGGCGTGACCGACATTGCCAACGAGCTCGGCGCCTTTACCGTGGTGCGTGCCGCCTCGCACGAGGCCGCCGCCAGGATGTTCGAGAACCACCCGCATTTCTCGATCTTCCCCGGGGAACGCGTCGAGATCATGCCGGTGCTGCCGATTCCAGCCGGTTAACGTTCATTAACAGGGCGGCAGCTGTATTGGCTCGCTAGTGACCTTTGCGTCCGGCTCATGTAAAATATGTTCACATGAATTGGCGCAAGGACCAGCGCCGCGCCGAGCGCGGCTATCATCACGGCAATCTGAAGGAGGCGCTGCTGCAGGCGGCGCTTGACCTGATCGCGCAGAAGGGCGCGGCCGGGTTCACCTTCGCTGATGCCGCCCGCATGGCCGGCGTCAGCCCTGCCGCGCCCTATCGTCATTTCCGCGACCGCGACGAGCTGTTGGCCAGCATCGCCCAGCGCGGCTTCGAGCAGTTCGAGACGCAGCTTGCCGCGGCCTGGGACGACGGCCGCCCCGACACGGTCACCGCGTTCGAGCGCGTGGGAAAGGCCTATCTGCGCTTCGCCCGCGAGGAACCGGCGTCCTATTCGGCGATGTTCGAATCAGGCCTTCCCGTCGAAGCCAATCCGGCGCTGCAGGCCGCTTCCGAGCGCGCCTTCGCCATTATCCGGGCCGCCGCCGAGCGGCTCGCGGCGCTGGCGCCGCCCGGCATGCCGCGTCCTCCGGCGATGATGATGGCGCTGCACATCTGGTCGATGTCGCACGGCGTTGCCTCGCTGTTCGGGCGCGGCGATGCGGCGCGCCGCAAGCTGCCAATGTCGCCGGAAGAGCTGCTGGAGGCCGAAGTGCTGATCTATCTGCGCGGTCTTGGCTTTCCGACCGACCGCCGCGACGAAGTGAAGGCCAAATCGGCCGAGCCGCCGCCGGTACCGCCCGGCGGGCCTTGGGGCCGCCCGAAATAAGATTCCAAAAATAAGTTGGCGGACGCCCCTGGCGGCCCGCTTGACAATCCCGAGGGATCGGCTATCTATGTAAATGTTATTTACATTCACAACGGCGTGATGCCGTGATGGAGAAGGGAAATGGCCTACACCGCTGACGTCAATCGCTGGCGCGGCCCGGCCCCCGAGGGGGAAGCCTATTACCGCCCGCGCATGCTCGATACGCCATGGCATCCGGGCTGGATCGCCGTGACGATCCTCGGCTTCATCATCTGGTGGCCGATCGGACTTGCCCTTCTCTTTTTCACACTCGGGAGCAGAAAAATGGGTTGCTGGAGCCACCACGATCGCGATCGCTGGGCCAACAAGATGGAGCGGATGCAGTACAAGATGGACCGCATGCGCGGCCGCATGGAGCGCGGCGGCTGGGGCTTTGGCCCGCCGACGTCAGGCAATCGCGCCTTTGACGAATACCGCGCCGAAACGCTGCGCCGGCTCGAGGAGGAGCAGCAGGAATTCAAGGATTTCCTGGCCCGCCTGCGCCACGCCAAGGACAAGGAAGAGTTCGACGCCTTCATGGCGCAGCACAAGAATCGCCCGACGCCGCCGAACGACCAGCCGCAGTCGTAACCACACAGGTTAGCGTTCAGGCAGAAGCCCCCAAAGTCCTGAACGGCCGCGAGCCGCCCGTTTGCGCAAGCAGACGGGCGGTTTGCTTATGCGCTGCTATGGGAGAACGGCGCCCGGAAACGCAAAAGACCGCCGGGCCACGCCCTGGCGGTCTTGAGCTGCCCTTTGGGGGCAGGTGCGATCGTCACGCGCCATCAATATCGCCAAGCTTCTGATTCTCGTCAAGGGGCCGGAAGGCGGTGGAGCAGGGCGAAGTCGGACACGCGATCCAAACTCATCACGTTTCCGGGAGGAGCGATGGGTTTCGCTGGCGCCTTGCCCGTCCTACATTTGCTGACATGGTCGGCGTAGTGGAGAGAGCAACATGGCGTCTGCGCAAGAACTCTGGCGAGCGGTGCGTCGCGAGGCGGAGGCGGTCGCAGCCGGCGATCCCGTGCTTGCACCATCGCTGGCAAGATCCATCCTAGATCATGGCGGTCTCGGAAGCGCGGTCGCACGCCAGATCGGACAGCGGCTGGGCGCCCACGATGACGACTGCGCGCGGTTCGAGCGCGTGGCAAACGAGGCGTTTGTTTCGACGCCAGAACTCGTGGAAGCCGCGTGCCTCGACCTGCAAAGTATCGTCCGCCACGATCCCGCGGTGACGGCACTGCTGCCGCCGCTTCTGAACTTCAAGGGCTATGTCGCCCTGCAGGCCTGGCGCGTCTCGAACTGGCTCTGGGGCCGCGGCCGCACCGATTTCGCGCTGATGATGCAAAGCGCTTCCTCCGAGCGCCTGCAGGTCAGCATCCATCCTTCGGCCGCGATCGGCACCTCTGTCTTCCTCGATCACGCCACCGGCATCATCATCGGCGCATTGTCGGCGATCAGCGACGAGGTGACGATCATGCAGAACGTCACCATCGGGCGGAAGCCTGACAATCCAGCGCAGGCCCCGCGCGTCGGGCGCGGCGTGCTGCTGTCTTCCGGTTCAAGCGTGATCGGCGACATCGCCATCGGCGATTTCGCCAGGATCGGCGCAGGTGCCGTCGTTACCGGCGACGTGCCGGCCGGCTGCACCGCCGTCGGCGTGCCGGCGCGGCTGACCAATTGCCCGGAGGGTGCGATCCCTGCGTAGCGTTGAGAACGTTTCGCAATGGCGTCTCCAGCGTAACAATGTTCGCCGGCGCGCCGCCGGCCTTCCGCCTTGTAAACACCAGGCGCCGACGCTAACTACCGCCCATGGCAACCGGCCCTGCGACTGAGCCCTTTTCGAAGCGTCCGCAACCGCGGCGCTGGCGTAGCGCGCTCGCGGCGCTGATCTCGATCGCGCTGGCGATGTCCTTCCTGCATGGCCTCGACTTTGACACGGGTGACGGTGCCGCCGATGTCGCTTCCGTCCAGACCGGCTGCGATCCCGCGGGCAAGGCGCCCGCCGACTGGGGCGCGCCGCATGGCGACCATTGCCTCGCTCATGTCTCGACGGTGGCGACGCAGGACAGCGCCGTGCCGATCGAATATGTCGCGCGTCGTGAACGCCTTGCCGCCGTGCTGATGCCCGAGGCGGCCGACCTCGCTTCTCCCTTCAAGCCACCCCGCGCCTGATCCGGCCGCTACGGCCGATGCAGCTCCCTCGCATGAGGGCGAGCGGAGCCCCACGCTTTGATTGATCGAGCATGCGCGCAGGCCGAACCGGCCGCGTGCCGGGAAGGCTCAGGATGAAACGGATTCTCCTCTTTATCGCCGGCATGGCTGCCGGTATCGCCGTCATCGTCGCGGTGGCTGCCGTCACCGGCTGGCCGGCCTCGCTCACGGGCCATGACCAGGCTGACACCATCAGCGCCGGCAAGGGCGGCGCCCGCGGTCAGGACGTTCCGCCGCGCGTCGCGCTCACGGAGCAGCAGATCCGCGACAACGGCATCGCGCTCGCGCAGGCCAGGGGCGGCACGCTGCGGCGTCACTTCCTCGCACCGGGCTCGCTCGTCCCCGACGCCGACAATGTCGCGCGCGTCTCGGTACACCTGCTCGGCACGGTCGCCGAATTGCGCAAGAAGCTCGGCGACAGCGTCGAGAAGGACGAGATCGTGGCGGCCATCGAAAGCCGCGAGGTCGCCGATGCCAAGAGCGAATATCTTGCCGCACGCGTCACCAACGAGTTGCGGCAGACCCTGTTCAATCGCCAGAAGGCCCTGGTCGAGAGCCGCGCCGTTTCCGAGAACGAGTTCCTGCGCACCCAGCTCACCGCCAACGAGGCGCAGATCAAGCTCGACGGCGCGCGGCAAAAATTGTTCGCGCTCGGCCTGTCGGAAAGCGAGATCTCCGATCTGCCGAACCAGCCGCCGGAAAGCCTGCGCAGGCTGTATCTGCGATCGCCGATCGCCGGGCGCGTCTCCGAGCGCCGCGTCGACCTCGGCGGAATGACGGGGCGCGGAGGCCCGGAGAGCGAGCTGTTCGTCATCGTCAACCTCGACACCATCTGGGTCGATCTTGCCGTCTCGCCGGAAGACATCGCCTCGATACGCGAAGGCAGCCCGGTCGCGATCCGCGCCGTCGGCATCGAGGGCGCGGCGGAAGCAAAGATCGTCTTCGTCAGCCCCTTGCTCGACCGCGAGACCCGCAACGCGCGCGTGATCGCCAGCCTGCCGAATCCCGGCCATCGATGGCAGCCCGGCACCTTCGTCACCGCGGAGATTGCGCTCGGCAACGGGGCGGCGCAGGTCGTCGTGCCGCGCCGTGCGCTGCAGACCGTCAGGGGCGTGCCGACCCTGTTCGTGCGCGACGCCCACGGCTTCGAGGCGCGCCAGGTGAGGACGGGCCGCGAGGACGACGACGACATCGAGATCGTCAGCGGCATTGCGCCGGGCGAGACCATCGCCGTCGCCAACACCTTCACGCTGAAGGCCGAGCTGGAAAAGGCCGAGGCCTCGGAAGGCGAGCATTGACATGATCGAGCGGATCATCGATTTCGCCATCCGCCGCGGCTGGGTGATACTCGCCGCAGGCCTTGCCGTCGCCGGCTTCGGCGCCTTTGCGCTGACGAAATTGCCGATCGACGCGGTGCCCGACATCACCAACAAGCAGGTGCTGATCAACACCGTCGCGCCGGCGCTATCGCCCACAGAGATCGAAAAGCAGATCGCCTTTCCGATCGAGACGGCGCTCGCCGGGGCGCCTGGCCTGGAAAGCACGCGCTCGCTGTCGCGTAACGGATTTTCACAGATCACTGCCGTGTTCAGCGAGGCTACCTCCATCTATTTCGCGCGCCAGCAGGTCGGCGAGCGCCTGAACGAGGTTCGTGCGCGCCTGCCGCAGGGCGTCGAACCCCGCATCGGCCCGATCTCGACGGGGCTCGGCGAGATCACGATGTGGACCGTGCATTTCGCCGGCAAGCCGGCCGAACGTGATGGCGCGCCCGGCCTGCAGCGCGACGGCCGCTTCCTTACGCCCGACGGGCAATGGCTCGACAGCCAGGTCGAGCGGGACGCGTATTTGCGCACCGTGCAGGACTGGATCGTCAGGCCGCAGATCAAGATGGTGGCCGGCGTCGCCGGCGTGGACGCCATCGGCGGCTATCTCAAGCAGTATCAGGTCAACCCGGATGCGGCGAAGCTGATCGCGCTCGGCCTTACCTTTGCCGACGTCGCGAAAGCCATCGAGGCCAACAATGTCAGCCGCGGCGCCCGCTACATCGAGCGCAACGGCGAGGGCATCGTCGTGCGCTCCGGCGGACGGCTGGAAAACATCGGGGAGCTCGGCTCCGTCGTCGTCTCCACTCGCGGCGGCGTGCCGGTGCGCGTGCGCGATCTCGCTACCGTCTCGATCGGCGGCGAGACCCGCACCGGCAGCGCCAGCGCGAACGGCCGCGAGGTGGTGGTTGGCACCGCGCTGATGCTGATCGGCGCCAACAGCCGCACGGTGTCGGCGGCGGTCGACGCCAAGCTGCGCGCCATCGCGCCGACGCTGCCGCCGGGCGTCGAGGTCACCACGGTGCTCGATCGCACCCAGCTGGTCGATGCCACCATCGGCACTGTCGCGCAAAACCTCGGCGAAGGTGCGCTGCTCGTCATCGCCGTGCTGTTCCTGCTGCTCGGCAATTTCCGCGCCGCGCTGATCACGGCGCTCGTCATTCCGCTCGCCATGCTGATGACGGCGATCGGCATGTGGCAGGGCCGCATCAGCGCCAATCTCATGAGTCTCGGCGCGCTCGACTTCGGACTGATCGTCGACGGCGCCGTCATCATCACCGAGAACTGCCTGCGCCGTCTTGCCGGCAAGCAGCACGAGTTGGGTCGGCTGCTGACGCGCGAGGAACGGATGGCCACTGTGCGCGCCTCCGCGGTCGAGATGGTGAAGCCCAGCCTTTACGGGCAGGCGATCATTCTCCTGGTCTATGTGCCGCTGCTGAGCTTCAGCGGCGTCGAAGGCAAGATGTTCGAACCGATGGCGCTCACCGTGATCCTCGCGCTCGCTGCCGCGTTCCTGCTGTCGTTGACGCTGGTTCCCGCGCTGATCGCCATCGGCCTTACCGGCCGCGTGCAGGAAAGCGAGAACCGCCTTGTCGCGGCCGCCAAGCGTGCCTATCGCCCGCTGCTGCGTTACGCGATGGCTTCGCAGCTTCCCGTCGTTGCCGCCGCGATCGTGCTGTTCGTCCTCGCCTTGTTCGGCTTCACCCGGCTCGGCCAGGAGTTCATCCCGACGCTCGACGAGAAGAACATCGCGATGCACGCCATCCGCATTCCCTCGGCGGGGCTGACGCAGTCGCAGGCGATGCAGCTGTCGGTGGAAAAGGCGGTCAGCCGGCTGCCGCAGGTCGCCTTCGTGTTCTCCAAGACCGGCACCGCCGATCTGGCGGGCGACCCGATGCCGCCGAATGCCTCCGACACCTTCATCATCGTGAAGCCCCGCGAGACATGGCCCGATCCCTCGCTGCCGAAGGAGGCGCTGATCGAGGAGATTTCGAAGGCCGTCGGCCGCTTGCCGGGCAACGCCTATGAATTCACCCAGCCGATCCAGATGCGCTTCAACGAGCTGCTGGCCGGCGTGCGCGGCGACATCGCGGTCAAGATTTTCGGCGACGAGTTCGAGCCGATGCTGCGTGCGGCGAACGACGTCGCGGCTAGCCTGCGTGGCGTGCCTGGCGCGGTCGATGTCAAGGTCGAGCAGGCAGGCGGCCTGCCGGTGCTCGAGATCAAGGCCGACAAGGCGGCGATCTCGCGGCGGGGTCTCAGCGTCTCCGCGGTGCAGGACGTGATAGGCGCCGCTGTCGGCGGTCAGGAGGCCGGCGTGATCTTCGAGGGCGACCGCAGCTTCGACATCATGGTGCGGCTGCCGGAAAGCGTGCGCGCCGATCTCGAGGCGTTGAGCAACCTGCCGGTGGCGCTGCCGAGGGCTGCGGCCAATGCGCCCGCGCAAAGCGTGCCGCTCAATCGCGTGGCAAGCTTTTCCTTTGCCGAGGGACCGAACCAGATCAGCCGGGAAAACGGCAAGCGCCGCATCGTCGTCACGGCCAATGTGCGCGGCCGCGATCTCGGCTCGGTCGTGGCCGAAGCCCAGCAGCGGGTTGCGCGCAATTTGAAACTGCCGCCCGGCTACTGGATCACCTGGGGAGGCCAGTCGGAAAATCTCGCCGCCGCGCGCCAGCGCCTCGCCATTGTCGTGCCCGCCTGCTTTGTCATGATCTTCCTGCTGCTGCTGGGCGCGATGGGCTCGGCGCGCGACGCGGCGCTGGTGTTCAGTGCGATACCGCTGGCGCTGACGGGCGGCGTCTTCGCATTGTGGCTGCGTGGCATGCCGTTCTCGATCTCGGCCGCCGTCGGCTTCATAGCGCTGTCGGGTGTAGCCGTGCTCAACGGCCTCGTCATGCTGAGCTTCATCCGGCAGCTGCGCGAGCAGGGCCTGCCGCTTGCGGCGGCGATCGAGGAGGGCGCCCTGACACGCTTCCGCCCCGTCATCATGACCGCGCTGGTTGCTTCGCTCGGCTTCCTGCCGATGGCGTTTGCCACGGGCACCGGTGCCGAAGTGCAGAAGCCGCTGGCAACCGTCGTCATCGGCGGCCTGATCAGTGCCACACTGCTGACCCTTGCCGTACTGCCGGCGCTGTACATGCGATATGGCAGGAAAATCGGGACAACCGCGCCAGCCGGCGTTCAACAGCTTTCATCAGGGCCGGCCGGGTGAGAGGCAACCAATTGGAGGCGGCACGCGGCGACATCCGGCGCATGCGGCTGGCGCGGCCACAGGATAGGAGAAGGAATGGCACACAGCCACGATCATGGTTCAGGCCATGGCCATGCGCCGGCGGATTTCGGCAGGGCCTTTGCAATCGGAATCGCACTCAACTCCGGCTTCGTCCTCGCGGAAGCCGTGTTCGGCTTTCTCAGCAATTCGACCGCGTTGCTGGCCGACGCCGGTCATAATCTCAGCGACGTGCTGGGACTGCTGGTCGCCTGGGGTGCGGCGTCGCTCGCCCGGCGCGCGCCCGCGGGCCGCTTCACATACGGGCTGCGGGGTTCTTCCATTCTGGCCGCCTTGTTCAACGCCATCTTCCTGCTGGTGTCGGTGGGCGCGATCGGATGGGAGTCCATTCTGCGTCTGATGCAACCCGAACCGGTCGCAGGCGTCACGGTGATGATCGTGGCCGGCCTCGGCATCGTCATCAATGCTGCCACGGCACTGATGTTCGTCAGTGGACGGAAGGCGGATATCAATATTGAAGGCGCGTTCCTCCACATGGCTGCGGATGCGGCCGTTTCGTTTGGCGTGGTGATCGCGGCAGGACTCATCCTGTGGACGGGTTGGAACTGGATTGATCCCGTCATGAGCCTCGGAATTTGCGGCGTCATCCTCTGGAGCACCTATGGCCTGCTGCGCAGCTCCGTGAACATGTCCCTCGATGCGGTGCCGCCAGGCGTGGATGTCGATGCGGTGCGCACGTTTCTGCGGGCGTTGTCGGGCGTGACCCAGGTGCACGACCTGCACATCTGGTCGATCAGCACCACCGAGACAGCGTTGACTTGTCATGTCGTGATTCCATCAGGCCATCCTGGCGATCAGTTCCTGGTCGACGCCGCGCACGAACTGGCGCATGATTTCAAGATAGGGCACGCCACGATCCAGATCGAGGTGAGCGAGGATACGCCGTGCGCGCTTGCTCCCGACGAGGTGGTTTAGCATGGGAGGGTCTTTGCTCTCCGGAGGTATTTCACCTGCCCCGCACCGCCGTTACGACCAGTAAACGGGCGTGAAGGAAGATGGCGCTTGCTGCAGCCGGTACGAATTTTCCGAAATTGCTTGACAATTACGTAAATCGGAAGTATCTTCCACCCCAGCCCGTGTCGCTCAGAGGGACGTTCGCGCGACCGTCACGCAACGTGGCGCGGGTTGCGATGGACGCTTGCCGCGTCAGGTGATCTCCACCCGACGAAACGCGGGCAGCGTACGGCGAAGTCGTGTGGTCCTGGCGCCGCGACCCTGGCGTCTATCCGGCCCGCCCGTGCGGGCACGGCAACGGTGACAATTAAGGCCGCTCACCGGGGAGAGCTCGAAGGAAGCCGTCAAACCATTGCGCGGGGAAAGCCGGGATGTCTCGGCTGAACCTGTAGTGACGACCGCTCGTTTGCTTCTTTCATTCCGGCAAACGAGGCTATGGGTGCGGCCAGCGCCCGGCTTTCCCTGCGCCCTCTGTTCACAAGAGGGAGCACGAAGAGGCAAAACCCGGGCGAAAACGCGCCGCGGGAACGCTGTCGGTTGCTTGAATCGGCATAGGAAGATTTGGGGTGCCGGGGCGACGGCTCGGGGGCCAGTCTGCGCCGCAGTCCCACCGCAACCCGCTACCTGCGGCCATAATTCCCGGTCGCAATTCCCCTTTGGTAACCTAGCATTAACCGAGATTATCGTTTGGTTAGGGACGCAAAGCCGCGGGAGAAAGCCTTCGTTTTGACATGTTGGCAGGGGAATTCGGACCCGGCTTTGGACGGGCCCCCAGACGACACAATGAAGGCGTTCGCGCGGGCATTTCGCCACCTGGTGGCGGTGAGCCGGCAGCCATTTGCTCCCGGACGTTTTTGGGACGGAGCGTGATCCGAAAAAGCGGGACCGGTTTTTCGGAAGATCATGCTGATGGGAAGGTGGAGCGCGGTGACGTCGTCGTCATCCCGCTTCGTTGAGAGGATACCGCCGATGGATAACGCCGCATTGCCGATCATGCCGGCAGCCGACGTATCGCTGATCGCGCTGTTCCTTCAGGCCCACTGGGTCGTGAAGACGGTCATGCTCGGGCTGCTCGCGTGCTCGGTCTGGGTCTGGGCGATCGCCATCGACAAGATCTTCCTCTATTCGCGGACCCGCCGCGCCATGGACCGCTTCGAGCAGGCGTTCTGGTCGGGACAATCGATCGAGGAACTCTACCGGTCATTGTCGGCCAAGCCGACGCAATCGATGGCGGCCTGCTTCGTTGCCGCCATGCGTGAGTGGAAGCGCTCCTTCGAGAGCCATTCACGCTCCATTGCAGGCCTCCAGGCCCGCATCGAGAAGGTGATGAACGTCTCGATTGCGCGCGAGGTGGAGCGGCTGGAGCGGCGGCTATTGGTGCTGGCGACGGTCGGTTCCGCCGGGCCCTTTGTCGGCCTGTTCGGTACCGTCTGGGGCATCATGTCGAGCTTCCAGTCGATCGCGGCGTCGAAAAACACCTCGCTGGCGGTGGTGGCCCCGGGTATCGCAGAAGCCCTGTTTGCCACCGCCATCGGCCTGATCGCCGCAATTCCGGCGACAATTTTCTATAATAAGTTCATCTCGGAGGTGAACCGGCAGGCCCAGCGGTTGGAGGGGTTTGCGGACGAGTTTTCGGCAATTCTTTCCCGCCAGATTGACGAGCGGGGCTGATGCGGCGGTATCATATGGTGGCAGCGGCGGTGAGCACCATATCATGGGCATGAGCACGGGAGGCTCGGGCGGCGGTCGCCGCGGCGGCCGCAAGTCTGTCATGGCCGAAATCAACGTCACGCCCATGGTGGACGTGATGCTGGTGCTGCTCATCATCTTCATGGTGGCCGCGCCCCTGATGACGAGCTCGATCGACATCGACCTGCCGATAGCCAAGGGCGGCAACCCGACGGCGTCCAACGCGCCACCGCTGACGCTGTCGGTGAAGCGGACGGGCGGTGGCTGCAATTCCAATGTCGAGCTCTATCTCGGCGACACCCAGATTTCGAACGAGGAACTGCTGCCGAAGATCAAGGCGATCCGCGAGACGCGGACGGACGCGGACAACGTGGTCTTCCTGCGCGGCGACAAGGATGTCTGCTACACTGACATGATGAAGATGTTGGGGAACATCAAGGCTGCGGGGTTCAAGGCGAATATCGTGATCATTCCCGAGCAGGGCTCCTGAAGAGTGAAGGTCAAGGTCGACAAGACGGTGCTCGCATCCGTTGCCCTGCACGTGCTCGTGCTGGGGGCGGTGATGCTGACATTTTCGACCAAGGCGCTGGAAGTGCAGCCGGAAGAATCCGTCGGTGTCGACATCTCCCTGGAGTCGCAGGTTGCGGCCGGCATGAAGACCGCCAAGAAGGAAGAGAAGAAGCCGCTGGTCGAGAAGGTCGCCGCGGCCAAGCCCGTGGACGATGCCGTCGGCAAGATCAGCGAGAAGCAGCCGGTCGTGACTGAGACGGCGCCGGCGCCGCAGCCGAAGGCGGAAGAAAAGCCGGTCGAGAAAAAGCCCGATCCGCCCAAGGTCGTCGAGAAGACGAAGGAAGAGCCGAAGCCGGAGGAGAAGAAGCCGGAGCCGGCGGTCGACCCGATTGCGGAAGCGATCAAGAAGGAACAGAAGAAGCCGACGCCGCCGAAGCCGCCCGTGCAGGCCGCCAAGCCGCCGGAGCAGATCAAGATCAAGGAGCGTCACTTCGATCAGTCGCAGATCGCAGCCCTGATCGACAAGCGCGATCCGTCCCGGCAGGCGGTCACCGGCGAAACTTTGAACTCGAACGCTTCGCTCGGCATGTCCAAGGGACGCGCGGCGGACAACTCCGCCACCTGGGGCGCGATGTTCCGCCGTCAGGTGGAGAACTGCTGGAAGAAGCCCTATGGCGGCATCGAGCAGGAGCGGCCGGAAGTCGCCTTCAACATCCGCCTGAAAAAGGACGGCACGCTAGAAGCAATGCCGTCGCCTGACGGCACGCCGCCGACGCCTTACGCACGCGCCTATTCCGAAAGCGCGTTGCGCGCGATCATCCAGTGCCAGCCGTATAATTTGCCTGCGCAGTTCTTCGACGAGTGGAAGGCCTTTACGCCGGTCTTCCAGGAACGGCCGATCTGAGCGCAGACAAGCAGCCCGCCCAATCCAGGTTGAAGTGACCGATGACCGATCAAGACAGACTGCGTGACAAGCTGCTTCTCCCCAATCGCCGGCAGGTCGTCTCCGCAATGGCTACCTTCGGTGTTGCCGCCATGATCGCCCCGCGTGGTGCGTTGGCGCAGAAGCGCATCACCATCACCGAAGGCGATTTCGCGCCGCTGCCGATTGCAATCCCGAATTTCGTGCCGGGCACGCCGGCCGAGGGAGAGGTAGGCTTCGGCGTAACCTCCGTCATCACCAACAACCTCAAGCGCAGCGGCTTGTTCGCGCCGATCGACCAGGCTGCCTATATCGACAAGGTCGTCGATTTTGACCGCGCGCCCAATTTTCAGAACTGGAAGACCATCAACGCGCAGGCGCTGCTGCTCGGCCGCGTCAGCCGGCAGCCGGACGGGCGGTTGCTGGCGGAATTTCGCCTCTGGGACGTCAACACCGCGCAACAGATCGCCGGCCAGCAATACAACACCACGCCGGAATCCTGGCGCCGTGTCGGCCACATCATCTCCGACAAGATCTACGAGCGCCTGACCGGCGAGAAGGGCTATTTCGACAGCCGCGTCGTGTTCGTCGACGAGACCGGCTCGAAGGAGCGCCGCGTCAAGCGGCTGGCGCTGATGGACCAGGACGGAGCGAACGTGCGCTATTTGACGCGCGGCAGCGACCTCGTGCTGACGCCGCGCTTCTCGCCGAACAGCCAGGAAATCACCTATATGGAATTCGGCCAGGGCGATCCGCGCGTCTATCTCTTCAACATCGAGACCGGCCAGCGCGAGATCGTCGGCAACTTCCCGGGCATGTCGTTTGCGCCGCGCTTTTCGCCGGACGGCCAGCGCGTGATCATGAGCCTGCAGCAGGGCGGCAACTCCAACCTGTTCGTGATGGACCTGCGCTCCAAGACCACCACGCGCCTCACCGACACGCCTGCAATCGACACTTCGCCCTCCTACGCGCCGGACGGCTCGCGGATCTGCTTCGAGTCCGATCGCGGCGGCAAGCCTCAGATCTACGTGATGGGCGCCAGCGGCGGCGCGGCGCAGCGCATCTCGTTCGGCGAGGGAAGCTACTCGACGCCGGTGTGGTCGCCGCGCGGCGATTACATCGCGTTTACCAAGCAGGGCGGCGGACAATTCGCGATCGGCATCATGAAGACCGACGGCTCGGGCGAGCGCATCCTCACCGCGGGCTATCACAATGAGGGGCCGACCTTCGCGCCGAACGGACGGGTGGTGATGTTCTTCCGCGAACCCGGCGGCAATTCCGGGCCGTCGCTGTTCACCGTCGACGTCTCCGGCCGCAACGAACAGCGGGTGCCGACGCCGGGTTTTGCCTCCGATCCGGCATGGTCGCCGCTGCTGTCGTAAGGCACTCGAGAACGGCGCCCCGGGAACCCTGACGTTAATCGGCAAACATTGCCTAGCTTGCTGATCTTTCAAGCCGTTTTTCGCCCTGCCCGGCCAATTGCAACAACTCGCTAACCCTGTTCCCTCAGAAAGACTTCACCTGCGCTCGGTAGAACTACGCTCAACGAGGAAGCGTGCTCCGCCGATGCAACTTGCCCACGAGACCGGAGGAAAAGAACAGCGATTGTCGCCGTTGATTCACGGTGCGCTGATCGATTCCTTGTTCGAGACGGCCGCGACGGTGCATACCGGCATCGTGTTCGCGACCATCACCGCGGCCATGACCGCGCTGAAGACCGGCAACGATTTCATCTGGGCCTGCGTCGCGCTGCTCGCCTTGGCCGGCGTTATCCGCGCGATCGATCTGCACCTCTACCAGGCGCGCAAATCGATGCTTACCGCCGAGGGCGCCGCGCGCTGGCAGACGCGGTACCAGATCGGGGCGATGATCCAGGCTGTGGCGATCGGAATCTGGTGCGCCACCACGCTGCTCAGCACCGACGACGCCGTCGCCCACATGATCGCCCTGTCGGTGACCATCGGCCTGCTTGCCGGCGGCGCGGCCAGAGCGTACGGGCGGCAGTGGATTTTCCGCCTGCAGGTCGTCCTTGCCCTGGGTTCGACCGTGCTCGCGCTGGCGCTTCGTGGCACGCCGTATTATGTCGCCATGGCTGCGGTCGTTACAGTGTTCTTGATCACGCTGATCAAGCTCTCGGCCAACCTGCACCGGATTTTCATGCAGGCGCTGGTGGCGCGCGAGCGAGAGGCGGCGCTGGCCGGCCAATTCGACACTGCGCTCAACAACATGCCGCACGGGCTGTGCATGTTCCGCTTCGACGGACGCCTGGCGGTGATGAACCACCGCTTCGCCGAAATGATGAGCCTGCCCGACGATCTGGTGCAGCGCGGCGCCAGTGCAGCCGACATCATCGACGCCTGCGTGCTGGCCGGATCGATTTCGGCCGCGAGCGGCAAGATGATCCTGGCCGAGATCGAGAACACCCGCGCTCGCGACATGATCACGACCGACCCGAATCACGTGCGCGGGCGTTCGATGTCGTGGACGTTCCAGCCGATGGCCGGCGGTGGCGCCGTCGTGCTGCTCGAAGACATCACCGAGCGGCGCAATGCGGAAGCCCGCATCAGCCACCTGGCGCGCTACGACGAACTCACTGCGCTGCCAAACCGCGTCAATTTCCGCGACGAGATCGGGCGCCTGCTGGTGGCCCAGCGCGGCAGCGACCACTTGTCGGCGCTGTTGTTCATCGACCTCGACCAGTTCAAGCAGGTCAATGACACCCTCGGCCATCCCTGCGGCGACCAGCTGCTGTGCGCCGTTTCGGATCGCCTGCGCGAGATGCTGCGGCCGGAGGACTTCGTTGCCCGCTTCGGCGGCGACGAGTTCGTCGTCTTCCAGCAGAACATCCATTCGGCCGAGGACGCCGCCGGCCTTGCCCGCCGCATCGTCGACCGCCTCAGCGAACGCTACAAGATCGACAATCACCTGGTCGAGATCGGCGCCAGCGTCGGCATTGCCGTGACCGCGCCCGGCGTTTCCGCCGACACGCTGCTCAAGAACGCCGACATGGCACTGTATCGGGCCAAGGCCGACGGCCGCGGCACCTACTGCTTCTTCCGCGAAGAGATGGCGCAAACCGTGGAAGCCCGCCGCATCCTCGAACTCGACCTGCGCAAGGCACTGGCGAACGAGGAGTTCGAACTCTACTACCAGCCGCTGGTGAACCTGAAGTCGGGCAAGATTTCCACCTGCGAGGCGCTGTTGCGCTGGAATCATCCGGTGCGCGGCACGGTTTCGCCGATCGACATCATTCCGATCGCCGAGGACATGGGCCTGATCGTCGATCTCGGCCGCTGGATCCTGCGCAAGGCCTGCATGGAGTGCATGAAGTGGCCAGCCGGCGTTTCGGTCGCCGTCAACTTCTCGCCGCAGCAATTCCACCAGCGCGATATTCTCAGCGAAATCCGCTATGCCCTGGAGGTCTCGGGCCTGCCTGCCGAACGGCTGGAGATCGAGATCACGGAGTCCTCGCTGCTCCGCAACACTCAGCTTACCCACGACGTGCTGGCGCAGCTGCATGCCCTGGGCGTGCGTATCTCGCTCGACGATTTCGGCACCGGCTATTCCAGCCTCAGCTACCTGCACAATTTCCCATTGCAGAAGGTCAAGATCGACCGCTCCTTCCTCGAGGGTATCGATTCCGACCGGCCGCTGACCCTGCTGCGCGGCGTCGCCCGGCTGTCGGCCGACCTCGGCATGTCCGTGGTGGTGGAGGGTATCGAGACCAACGAGCAGCTGGAGCGTATCTCCAGCGATGGCACGGTCTCGGAGGCCCAAGGCTATTTGTTTAGTCGGCCCGTCCCCGCCGTTCGTATCCGCCAGCTCCTCAACGCATCCCATGGCCGCCGGCCGGGTGAGGGCGCGATTCACCTCGTCAGCTCGATTGCCTGAATACTTCGACGAAACGACATTTCGCGTAAAACTACGGTCGGCCAAAATGATTAACCCTAACGTTGCTATGGCTTTGCAAATTCGTTAAGACGCTGTTAAGTATTTTGTTGTGCCCGCAGAAGTTGTTGCGTTTTCAAGGAGAGGGGTGGGGATGAAGTCCGGAGTCGAGACCCGCTCGCACTCTGTTTGGGGATCCGGGCTGCTTGATCGCGTCGAATACCGCCTCGTCGAGACCGCCGAGGAAAGAGATCGCATCTGTGCCTTGCGGTACAAGGCCTATTTCCACGGCGGACTGATCCCGCCCTCGGAAACACAGCGCGTCTACGATCCCTACGACGATGCCCCCAACGCCTGGACGTTTGGCATCCATGTCGATGGAGACCTCTGCAGTTCCGTTCGTCTACACGTCCTGACGCCGGAATTGCGGATGTCCCATGCATTCGATCTGTTCGGCGACGTGCTCGGCCCGCGCCTCGATCGGGGCGAGGTTTTTGTCGATCCGTCGCGGCTGGCCGCGGACCCCGACAAGGCCGGCCGGTTTCCGGAACTGCCATACCTGACGGTGCGGCTGGGCTACATGGCGTGCGAATACTTCAACGCCGATACCGGGCTTGCGCTCGTGCGCGCCGAGCATCAGGCGTTTTATCGCCGGGTCTTCCTGCAGCAGACCATCGCCGGGCCGCGCCCGATCCCGATCATCAAGCAAGAGGTTGCGTTGATGGCGTGCGATTTCCGGGCCGTGCGGGAAAAGGTGCTGGCCCGCTTTCCCATCATGCGCTCGACCGCTGCCGAGCGGCAGATGCTGTTCCAGCGCGGCGGTGAGCGGCATCTGTCGCCAGCCGCCTTCGACGAGCGGACCTCGATCGTCCCGAATCCCTGAGTTCGGCCGGGCGGAGCACCGCCACGCTCTGCCGCTTCCAGGCGCCGGTGTTCATAAACCGTTGCCGCCCTGCCGCTGTCCCCGGAAAATCCGACCCAATGACGCGGGAGGGGACGGTTCCGGCCCCAGCATCCGCTTGCCTCCACCATCGCGCCATATTTACAAATGATTAACTATCGCTGTCGCTTTTCACCGATCGGAGGCATTTGAGCCGTCCCGGCAACGCCCCATCAAGGTTGACGGAACGTTCGCTTAACCAACGCCCTGTAGACCGGATGACAGTATCGAGAAACGTGAGCGTGGAGGCTCCCGGAATGAGAAATCAGATGCGTATCCTCCAGGGTTTGAAGCTGGTGGCCGTGCTGGCCGTGGCGCTTTCCATGGGCGCCTGCGCCAACAAGAATACCGGCACCGAAGCGATGGCGAGCGCCGCCACGCCGGGCAGCCAGCAGGACTTCGTGGTCAATGTCGGTGACCGGGTGTTCTTCGAAAGCGACCAGACCGACCTCAGCCCGCAGGCGATCGCCACCCTCGAGAAGCAGGCGCAGTGGCTGCAGACCTACAACCGCTATTCCTTCACGATCGAAGGCCACGCCGACGAGCGCGGGACCCGCGAATACAACATCGCGCTCGGCGCCCGCCGCGCCCAATCGGTACGTTCGTTCCTGGCCTCGCGCGGCATCGACGCGAGCCGCATGCGTACGATCTCCTATGGCAAGGAGCGCCCGGTTGCCGTCTGTAACGACATCTCCTGCTGGTCGCAGAACCGCCGCGCGGTCACTGTGCTGAACGCGAGTTCGTAAGACTTTCGTCGCTTGGGGTGAGCGGATGGCCGGCGTCCCTAGGGGCGCCGGTTTCATTTTGTTGACCAGACCAGGTGCCGGAACCCCCTTGGTTTCAGTCACAATTCCGGCGTACTCCGTCCGTCATCTGATTCCCGCTTGTCGCGCCGATTTCGCCGTCAGGACAACATGTCATCCAGACTTCACAACTTCTTGCGCGCCGCAGCTGCCGCTGCGGTGCTTGCCACTGGTCCCCAGGCCCTCGCGCAGGAGGCCGATCTCGAGATGCGCATCCAGCGGCTGGAGAACCAGTTGCGCCAGCTCACCGGCCAGAACGAGGAGTTGCAATACCGTAACCGCCAGCTGGAAGAGCGCCTGCGCCAGCTCGGCGCGGGCGCGCCTCCGGGGACGCCGGGCACCCAGGAGCCTCAGGTAGCTGCGCCGCCGCCCAGCGTCGCGGCCGCACCGCCCATGCAAGCCAATTCAGGGTATGGGCAACAGCCCTATCCGCAGCAGGGCGGCTACCCTTCACAGCAGCCGGGCTATCAGCAGCCCGCCTACCCGCAGCAGCCGCAGGCCGCGGCCGAACCGCAGATCGCTGCTCCCGCGCCGATCATGCAGGAACCGGCTCCGCCCGCCGCCGGCAATCGCCGCCGCGGCGACGCGTTCGATCCAACCCAAAATCCGAACGCGCCCGGCGCGCCAAAGGCGCTCGGCGGCGGCCAGCTGCCGATCAGCAACCAAGGTGCCCTCGCCGCCGCTCCCGGCAGCCGTGCCCCCGGCGAGCCGCTCGATCTCGGTGGCGCCGGCCCGCGCCCGCCCGGCCCGGCTGCGCCGCCGGCGCAGGGACTCAGCGCCGCGCTGACGACGCTGCCGCCGTCGGCGACACCGCGCGACGAGTTCGACCTCGGTATCGGTTACATGCAGCGCAAGGATTATGCGCTGGCCGAAGAGACCATGAAGAACTTCGCGCAGAAATTTCCGAACGATCCGCTGGTCGGCGATTCCAAATACTGGCTTGGTGAAAGCTATTTCCAGCGCCAGCAATACCGTGAAGCCGCGCAGGCTTTCCTCGGCGTGACAAGCGACTATGAGAAGTCGGCGAAAGCCCCTGACGCGATGCTGCGGCTCGGCCAGTCGCTGGCGGCGCTGAAGGAGAAGGAGGCGGCCTGTGCTGCCTTCGGCGCGGTCACGCAGAAATATCCGCGCGCCTCCGCCGGCGTGAAGGCGGCCGTGGACCGTGAGCAGAAGCGGGTAAAGTGCTAAAGCAATCGATGACGGGGCCCGACGGGCCCCGCATCGATGGCGGCACATGACGGACGAAAAATCCCCGATCTCGGCAGCCCGGGCGCGCGCGATCTTCGCGCCGTGGAAGGCCGTGCCCGCGATCGTGCTGGCCGTTTCCGGCGGGCCGGATTCGATCGCATTGATGTGGCTGGCGGCGCGCTGGCGGGCGCGGCTGAAGCGGGGACCACGGCTGATTGCCGTCACCGTCGATCACGGCTTGCGTAAAGAAGCAGCGCGCGAGGCGCGCGACGTCAAGCATCTGGCGCGCAAGCTCGGCATGGAGCACCGCACGGTGCGCTGGCAGGGGACGAAGCCGAAGACCGGCGTGGCGGCGGCGGCGCGCGAGGCGCGCTATCGCTTGCTGGCGACGGCTGCACGCGCCAGTGGCGCCGCGCACGTCGCCACCGCGCATACAAGGGACGATCAGGCCGAGACGTTATTGATGCGTCTCTTGCGCGGCAGCGGCGTCGCGGGGCTTGCCGCCATGGCGGCCGATACCGAGCGTGAGGGCGTGAGGCTGCTGCGGCCGCTGCTCGAAATCTCCAAGGCGGAGCTGATCGCAACGCTTGAATCGGCCGGTATCGCCTTTGCCGACGACCCCACCAATCGCGATTTTTCCTTCACCCGTCCCAGGTTGCGTGCGCTGATGCCCGTCCTTGCGGAGGAGGGCGCCGATGCCAGAACGCTGGCGCGGCTGGCGTCGCGGCTGGCGCGCGCCAATGCAGCGGTGGAGATGCTGGCTGACGGCGCCGAGCGCTACCTCGCACTCACCGATCGCGGCGCTTCGCTGGGTGGCTACGACACGCGCGCGTTTGCGGCGTTGCCGGAGGAGGTCCGGCTTCGGTTGCTCAGGCGTGCGATCGATCGGCACGGTCATGAGGGGCCGGCGGAACTCGGCAAGGTGGAGGCCCTGCTGGCCGGTATCGATCGCGCGGTCGCGGAGGGGCAATCCGGGCTGAAACAGACCTTGGCGGGGGCGGCGATCAGCCTTTCCAGGGGGCGAATCCTGATCAAGCCGGCACCGCCGCGCCGCCGCCGGCCGGCCTGACTTCCCCGCATCTCGCTCGACCCGTCGCGGAGACGCTTAACCACCCCCCAAAAACGGCATGCAAAGCGTCATTATTTCAGCGGGAATCGGACTAGGATGCGTTAAATAGTCCTGTCCCGTTCCCTTGGCACCAAGGCGCTCGGCACCTAAATTGTATCGCAGTCGGGGGAATCCTCGTGGCTACCGGGGTTTACTGCCAAGGATGAGAGGCCGCGATCCGCGCGACCACGAAGGAAAGTCAATGAACGCCAATCTGCGTAACTTCGCCCTCTGGGTCATCATTGTCCTGTTGTTGCTGGCGTTGTTCACGCTGTTCCAGAACCCCGGCCAGCGTGCCTCGACGCAGGATATTCCGTTCTCGCAGCTCTTGAGCGAGGTCGATCAGAACCACGTCCGCGACGTCGTGATCCAGGGACCGGAGATTCACGGCACCTTCACCAATGGCTCGAGCTTCCAGACCTATGCGCCGAACGATCCGACGCTGGTGAAGCGCCTCTATGACAGCAAGGTCTCGATCACCGCGAAGCCGCCCGGCGACAACGTGCCGTGGTTCGTGTCGCTGCTCGTCTCGTGGCTGCCCTTCATCGCGCTGATCGGCGTCTGGATATTCCTGTCGCGGCAGATGCAGGGCGGCGCCGGCAAGGCGATGGGCTTCGGCAAGTCGCGCGCGAAAATGCTGACGGAAGCGCATGGCCGCGTCACCTTCGAGGATGTCGCGGGCGTCGACGAAGCCAAGCAGGACCTGCAGGAGATCGTCGAATTCCTGCGCGACCCCGGCAAGTTCCAGCGGCTGGGCGGGCGGATTCCGCGCGGCGTGCTGTTGGTCGGCCCGCCCGGCACCGGCAAGACGCTGATTGCGCGTGCGGTCGCGGGCGAAGCCAACGTGCCGTTCTTCACCATTTCCGGCTCCGACTTCGTCGAGATGTTCGTCGGCGTCGGCGCCTCACGCGTGCGCGACATGTTCGAGCAGGCCAAGAAGAATGCGCCCTGCATCATCTTCATCGACGAAATCGACGCGGTCGGCCGTCATCGCGGCGCCGGCCTCGGGGGCGGCAATGACGAGCGTGAGCAGACGCTCAACCAGCTGCTGGTGGAGATGGACGGCTTCGAGGCCAATGAGGGCGTGATCCTGATCGCGGCCACCAACCGGCCCGACGTGCTCGATCCCGCACTGCTGCGCCCCGGCCGTTTCGACCGCCAGGTGGTGGTGCCGAATCCGGATGTCGGCGGTCGCGAGCAGATCCTGAAGGTTCACGTCCGCAAGGTGCCGCTGGCGCCCGACGTCAATCTGAAGATCATCGCGCGCGGTACTCCCGGGTTTTCGGGTGCCGACCTGATGAACCTCGTCAACGAGGCCGCGCTGACCGCGGCGCGCCGCAACAAGCGGATGGTGACCCAGGCCGAGTTCGAGGAGGCCAAGGACAAGGTCATGATGGGCGCCGAGCGCAAGTCGCTGGTCATGAGCGAGGAAGAGAAGATGCTGACCGCCTATCACGAGGCCGGTCACGCCATCGTCGGCCTGAACGTGCCCGCGGGAATCCCCGTGCACAAGGCCACCATCATTCCGCGCGGCCGCGCCATGGGCATGGTGAAATTCCTGCCGGAGGGCGACCGCTACTCGATGAAGTACAAGGAGTTCACTTCGCAGCTGGCGGTGGCCATGGGCGGCCGCGTTGCCGAGGAGATCACCTTCGGCAAGGACAACATCACCTCCGGCGCCTCCTCCGACATCCAGCAGGCAACCAAGATGGCCAAGGCCATGGTGACGCAGTTCGGCTACTCCGACGAACTCGGCACGGTGGCGTATGGCGACAACCAGGAAGAGGTCTTCCTCGGCATGTCGATGGGACGCCAGCAGAACGTCTCGGAATCGACCGCGCAGAAGATCGATGCCGAGGTGCGACGGCTGGTGGACGAGGGCTATGAGACGGCCCGGCGCATCCTCACCGAGAAGAAGAAGGAGTTCGAAACTCTGGCGCAGGCGCTGCTCGAATATGAGACGCTGACCGGCGAAGAGATCACCGACGTCATCAACGGCAAGAAGCCGAACCGCGAATCCGTGCTGGAGCCGACCGGCCCGCGCACCTCTGCGGTGCCGCCCGCCGGCAAGCCGCGCCCCCGTCCTGATCCGGATGCCGGCCTCGAGCCGCAGCCGCAGGCGTGATCGTTCAAAGTCGACCCTGACAAGAAGCCCGGCCTCGTGCCGGGCTTTTTTGTTTGGCGCACAGATTGGGCCGTGGCATGGTTTGCGGCGAGCCGGAACGCCGGCCGCCCCGCGTCATCTGGCGCGGCGCACAAATATCAGGGGAGCGAAGCGGATGCGTTTGCCCGCAGGATGCGCCGTGCTGAGCGCCGTAGCGCTCATGACCTTGCCCGTCCTTTCGCCGGCTGCCGAAATGCGCGGCGTCACCGCCACCGAGATCAAAATCGGGCAGACCATGCCCTATAGCGGGCCGGTGTCGGCGTTCGGTGCGCTCGGCAAGGGCGAGGTCGGCTACTTCAAGATGCTCAACGAGCGCGGCGGCATCAACGGCCGCAAGGTCAATCTGATCTCGCTCGACGACAGCTACGCACCGCCCAAGACGGTGGAGCAGACGCGGCGGCTGGTCGAGAGCGACGAGGTGGCGCTGATCTTCTCGTCCATCGGCACGGCGCACAACACTGCGATCGCCAAATATCTGCAGGGCAAGAACATCCCGCAGCTCTTCATCGGTTCCGGCGCGTCGAAGTTTTCCGACATCGCTCAATATCCGCAGGCGACGATGGGCGTGCAGGCGCCGTTCCGCTACGAGGCGCGGCTCTATGCGCGTCATGCGCTGGCCAGGAATCCCGGCGCCAAATTCGCCGTCATTTCGCAGAACGACGATTACGGCCGCGACTATCTGCTCGGACTGAAGGATGTGCTCGGCGAGAAATACGACTCGGTCGTGACCGGCGCGACCTACGAGATCCAGGATCCGACCATCGACTCCCAGATCGTCAAGTTGAAGGCCTCGGGCGCCGACGTGTTCGTGATCGCGGCGACGCCGAAATTCGCTGCCCAGGCGATCCGGAAGGCTTATGAGATCGGCTGGCGGCCGTTGACGTTCCTGTCCAATGTCGCGGTGTGGATTTCCACCGTCATGGAGCCTGCAGGCGTCGAGGCCGGCACCGGCATCATCTCGACGGCCTATGTAAAGGATCCCGACGATCCCGCCTGGAAGGACGACCCGGGCGTCAAGGCCTGGCGCGAATTCATGCTCAAATACGTGCCCGACGGCGATCTGCACGACACCAACTACGTCAATTCCTACAACAGTGCGATGGCGCTGGAAGCCGTGCTGAAGGCGTGCGGCAACGACCTGTCGACCGAAAACATCCTCAAGCAGGCCTATGCGATCAAGGATCTGGAATTGCCGATGCTGCTGCCGGGTATCAAGGTCAACACCTCGCCGAGCGATCACGTGCCCGTCGACCAGATGCAGTTCATGCGCTTCAACGGCAAGACCTGGGAGCGGTTCGGGGAATTGCTGACGGGGAATTGAGGCAGGCTCCGCCCGCAAGTCGTCCCGGCCTGCGCCGGGACGGTCGCGAGATTTTGGCGGGTGCTCCGGCCAACCCTTAAGAAATCTTAAATGCGGTCCGGCCTATTGCTGGAGGATGCGCTTTGCCCGCGCCAAGGGACCTCCGCATGGCCATCGTCACCCCCGCCTCGATGACTCCGCCCGACCGTGACGCGATCCCGCCGGCGCTGTTCAATGCGTGCTTCGTGCTGTTCACCATCAACGCCGTCTATTTCCCGATCGCCTGGTTCTCGCATTGGTGGATCTACGATCCCCAGGGCCTCGGCATCCCCACCGACTTCGTCAACGTCTGGGCCGCCGGCAAGCTCGTGCTCGATGGCACGCCGGCGCTGGCCTATGACTGGGACATCCAGAAGAAGGTCGAGGTCGCGGTGCTGGGCCGGGATTTCGTGAGCTATTTCGCCTGGCACTATCCGCCGCCGTTCCTGTTCGTGGCGTCGTTCCTCGCGCAATTTCCCTATGCCATAGCCTTTGCCGGCTGGATGGCGATCAGCGTCGTGCCGTATGTCGCCGTCGTCAGGGGGATCGTCGGCCGTCCCTTTGGGTTGATGCTCGCGATCGCCTTTCCGATGGTGTTTTCCAACACGCTGGTCGGGCAGAACGGCTTTCTCACCGCGGCGTTGATCGGCGGCACGCTCTATCTCCTGCCGGCGCGGCCGCTGCTCGCAGGAGTTTGCCTCGGGCTGCTCAGCTACAAGCCGCAATATGGGCTGCTGTTTCCGCTGGTGCTGATCGCCGCCGGACAATGGCGCGCCTTCGTCTCCGCAGGGGTGACGGTGGTGGCACTTGCCTTCGGTTCGTGGCTCGCCTTCGGCACCGAAGCGTGGCAGGCCTTCTTCCACTGGATGCCGACGTTTTCGCAAGCTTTCCTCAGCGAGGGCAAAGCGACCTGGTGGAAGCTGCAATCGCTGTATTCGCTGGTGCGCTTTCTCGGCGCGCCCGAACACTTGGCCTGGGCCGTGCACTGGGTGCTCACCGCGACGGTCGCCACCGTGCTGGTCCTGATGTGGCGCAGCCGCGTACCCTATACGCTGAAGGCCGCGGCGCTGGCGACCGGTACGCTGCTCGTTACGCCCTATCTGTTCGCTTACGACATGGTGGTGCTGGCCATTCCAGTCGCCTTCCTGGTCCGCCTCGGGCTGAAAAGCGGCTTCCGCCCCTACGAGCTCCCCGCACTCGGGGCCGCCTTGGCCCTGATCATCAGCTTCATCTTCACCGACTTCCCGCTCGGCATCGGTGTCACGCTGATCGTGGCTATGCTCGTCCTGCGCCGGGCAGGGTGCTGGTGGCGCCGGACGCCCGCCCAGGCGTTCGCGCTGGCCGGGGCGTAGGACCGACCTGAGGCCCCCGGCGCTCCAAACGGTCATCCGGGGTCACAAAACGTTCTTGCCAGCTCCTCTGAATAGTTGTTCAGTTCTTGGCGGCGATTGATGCTCGATCGCCCAAGAATCGGCGCTCGGTCCACAAGAAGGGGGCTGGCGCGCCTGCGGGACGGGAATTGCGCCATGGTGTATCGGCGAACCCATCAGGTGGTGAAACGGCTGGCCGCACGGCGCAGCGCTATCCTTGCGGCTGCAAGGGACGCGGCGGCCGAGGGCGGCATGTCGGCGGTGCAGATCGCGCCGGTGGCGGTTCGCGCCAATGTCGCCGCCGGCACCGTCTATCGCTACTTTCCCTCCAAGGCCGATCTGATTTCGGAACTGATCGCGGATGTCTCACGCGATGAACTCGCCGCAATCCGCCGTGCCGCGGATGCAGCGCCCGGACCTTCGTCGGCGCTGGCGGCCGCCGTCACCACGGTTGCCGTGCATGTGCTGTCGCAGCGCAAGCTCGCCTGGGGCATTCTCGCCGAACCCGTCGATGTCGACGTCACCGCCTCGCGCCTGGCCAGCCGCCGCGAGATCGCAGGCGAGATCGCAAGCCGCATCGATGCCGCCATGCGCGCCGGCCATTTGCCGGCGCAGGATACGGCGCTAACCGCCACCGCGCTGCTCGGCGCGCTGCACGAAGCCCTGGTCGGACCGCTGGCGCCGGACAATCTCGACGATCCGGCAAGACTGCGCGATGCGGTGCAGACCGTGACGCTGCTCGCCTTGCGCGCCGTCGGCGTGATGGATGCGCGTGCGCGGGGCCTCGTGGTCCAGGCGGTATTGCCGGCCAAGACGCTGGTTGGAGCCTAGCGCTTATCTGCGCCGTCGTCCGGCCCGGAGACGCTGGCGATGCGCAGCATGTTGGTGGTGCCGGGAATGCGCAGCGGAACGCCGGCGACGATGATGACGCGCTGGCCCGCATCGGCAAAGCCGTCGCGGAAGGCAATGGTGCCGGCGCGATCGACCATGTCGTCCTGGTCGTGTGCATCTTCCGCGACGACGCAATGCACGCCCCAGACCAGTGACAGTTTTCTCCCCGTCCCCATCTTCGGCGTGATGGCGACCACCGGCGGCTTCGGCCGTTCGCGCGCCACGCGGATCGCGGTCGAGCCTGAATCGGTCCAACAGATGATCGCGGACAACTCCAGCGTCTCGGCGATCTGCCGCGCGGCATCCGCAATCGCATCGCCGACCGTCGGCTCCGGCTCCATGCGCTGTGCCGAGAGCACGGCGCGATAGGTCGGGTCGCGCTCCACTTCCTCGCCGATGCGGTTCATGGTGGAGACGGCTTCGACCGGGAATTTGCCGGCCGCAGACTCCGCCGACAGCATGATGGCATCGGCGCCCTCATAGACGGCGGTGGCGACGTCGGAGACTTCGGCGCGCGTCGGCACCGGGGACTGAATCATCGATTCGAGCATTTGGGTTGCGATCACCACCGGCTTGCCGGCGCGGCGCGCCATCCGCGTCATCTGTTTCTGCAGGCTCGGCACGCGCTCCAGCGGCAGTTCAACGCCGAGATCGCCGCGCGCCACCATCAGCGCGTCCGATGCGTCGATGATGTCGGCGAGACGGTCGATCGCCTGCGGCTTCTCGATCTTGGCCATCACGGAGGCGCGGCCGCGGATCATGCGTTTGGCTTCCTTGACGTCCTCGGCACGCTGCACGAAGGACAGCGCGATCCAGTCGATGCCGGTGGTCAACGCGGCCTCGAGGTCCTCACGGTCCTTCTGCGTCATGGCGGAAACCGGCAGGTCGGTGTCGGGCAGGCTGACGCCCTTGCGGTCGCTCATCTTGCCGCCGACCACCACGCGCGTCACCGCGCGTTCCGGCGAGGTTTCTTCCGCGATCAGCCGCACCTTGCCGTCGTCGAGCAGCAGCGCATGGCCCGGACGAAGCGCCGCGAGAATTTCCGGGTGCGGCAGGTGCACGCGGTTCTTGTCGCCGGGCGTCTTGTCGGAATCCAGCGTGAAGCTCTGGCCGTTGTTGAGTTGCACTGCGCCGCCTTCGAACTGGCCGAGCCGCAGCTTCGGTCCCTGCAGGTCGACCAGGATGCCGATCGGGCGGCCGTAGCTCGATTCGACGTTGCGGATGGTCTTCACCAGCTCCCGCATCTTGTCATGCGGTGTGTGGCTCATGTTGATGCGGAACACGTCGGCCCCGGCCTCGAACAGCTTGCGGATCATCGCGCTGTCGGAAGAGGCCGGTCCAAGGGTCGCGAGGATCTTGATCCGGCGCAGGCGCCTCATTGCTTGCTTCCTGGTGCTTGCGGCAGGCCCGGCGCGCCGGTTGGCGGATTGGGCAGCCCCGGCAGGCCCGATCCGCCCGGTCCGACCGTTCCGGGGATGCCGGGCACGCGCTGCGACGGCTGCTCGTTGGCTTCCGTCAGCTGCACCGTCCAGGAACGCTGCTCGCCGGTGTCGACCTCGAAGAAGCCGGTACGGTCGAAGCCGCGCGTCAGGCAGTTCTCGGTGCCCTTGATGGTGAATTCCTTGTCACGCGAGCACATGAACGCCTGCCCCGACCATTCGCCGCCGCGATCGTAATCGAGCGCGTAAATGTAATAGAACCGGGCGACCAGATTGCCGCGCAACAGCGTTTCGCAGCTGCGCGACGACACGTTCCACCATCCTTCCGTGGTCCACCCGTCGGCATCCTTGTAGCCGAGCGCGATGCCGACCCGGCTGGAAGTGTTGTTGCAGAGACGGAAGTCGGCACGCGCCGGATCGTTCCCGAGGAACATGACGGTGGCCGCCAGCGACAGGCTCGCGGCAAATCGGATCGGAAACTGCGAGGACGGGAGAAAAGCGCGGGAAGTCATGCAGCGAGGCTATATCAATTTATTTACGATTTCGCGTGCGGGGCTGGAACTGTCAACGTCGGGTACCCCGTTTTGGACGGAAGCCGCGGCATTTCTGCCCTGGAAGGTGCCGTTTTGCGCTGCGATGTGGCAGATTATGTGACAATAGCTATTTCAATGGACCGGACGAAAAGCGAAGGGAGCCGTCATGGCGATCGACGACAAGACCCGCACTGAACTGGAAGCCGCGGCATTCCGCCGCCTGGTCGAGCATCTGCGCGGCCGGACCGACGTTCAGAACATCGAGCTGATGAATCTGGCAGGCTTTTGCCGCAACTGCCTGTCGAACTGGATCAAAGACGCTGCCGACGCCAAGGGTGTCAGTCTGTCGAAGGATGAAAGCCGCGAGGCCATCTACGGCATGCCCTATGAGGAGTGGAAGGCCAAGTACCAGGGCACGGCCTCACCAGAGCAACTCGAGGCCATGAAGAAGGTCCATCCGCACGGCCACTGATATCTTGCCGAACGGCGCCGCTTTTCCACGGCTCTTTTTCCCCGCACGCCTTACCTGTGGGTGCCCCTGTGGATGACGCGATGCTTCCTTGACGGAAGGGGCCGAAAAAATCGAGGGTCAAATCAGGAAAGCGCGCGCTCTCGCTCGCGCGTCTCTCGATCATCAACCGTCAGTTCCCTTCAGGAGTACACGATGGCCACGTCTGCCGCCGTCCAGGAAGAAGCGCCCGCGACACGATTTGCCAAGGACCAGCTCAAGGCCATCATCGAGCGCATCGAGCGGCTGGAAGAAGAGAAGAAGACCATCTCCGACGACATCCGCGACGTCTATGCCGAAGGCAAGGGCAACGGGTTCGACGTCAAGGCGCTGCGCCAGATCGTCCGGCTCCGCAAGCAGGATCCCGACGAGCGGGCCGAGGCCGAGACGATCCTCGAAACCTACATGCAGGCGCTGGGGATGCTGTGAGGCGATCGCCTTGCAGCTGTCATCCCGGCGAAGGCTGGGATCCATAACCACGAATGTTGCGGCTGAGACGTGCTGGGACTCCAGCGCGCATAAGCACGCGCGCCTGTAGTTATGGGTCCCGGCCTTCGCCGGGACGACTACGGAATTTTTTGGGAAGGGGTTGCGCTTACCGCAGCGAGGCGGTGCGCATCACGAACGACGTCGTGTCGAGCCGCGCCGTTGCCGAGCCTGTGAAGCGGTCGGTCACGAGGCCAAGCGTCGGATCGCCCGAGAAGGTCATCGCGACGATGGTCTGCGGCTTGACGAAATGCTGTCGCATCAGCGTGAGGTCGGCATCGCCGAACACGGTGACCGACATCGACGTGCTCGCGCTCGGCGCCAACATCATCACCCGCAGCCAGATCTCGTTGTTGCCCTTCGAAGCGGCGAGGCGGGCCGAGCTCGCGAACGCATTGCCGTCGCCCTGTGCGCCCTTGCTGACCACGGTGGTGACGTCATTGACGGCCATCGAGTTGCGTGAAGGCGAAGCCGGCCGCCCGCTGCGCGGGATCGGGGCGCTTGCGGCGACGATGTTGGAGCGGTCGACCGGTGAGACGGCAGCCGGCGCATAGGCCATGGCCCTATTGAAGTTCTCGGTGACGCTGGCGGTCGGCTGCGGGTCGGCCTTGCGAGCGGCGAGGGCAGCGATCTGGGCTGGGCTGGCCTGCTGCGGGGCGGGGATGTTGTCCCAGAAGCCGCGGGCGTTGATGATGTCGGCGGGGGTCTGCGGTGCGGCAGCCTGCTCGGCCGCGGCGGCTTGCGGTTTCGCCTCGACGGCGGCGGAAGCGCTGGCGACGGTCTTGGGCGGCGCAACGATCTTGGCGTCGGCGGAAGCAAGCTGCAGGGTCGAAGCGGCGGGCTTGACGGGCTTCTCGGCCGGCTTGGCGGCGGCCACGACCGTTGTCTTGACCGGCTTCTCGATCTTGGCAGGGGCGGGCGCGGCTGCGGCCTCGTCATCCTCGTCGCTGCCGGCGGACTTGCCCTTGAACAGGGCCGCAAGGAAGCTCGACTTGGTGGCGACTTGGGTTTCCTCGCCGTCGCCGCGGCGCTCGATATCGGCCCTGGCGAGTTCAAAGCCCTTCATCGGACCGCTCGTGGACTGATGCACGGTGCGTCCGTCAGGGAATACCTTGATCAGCTGGGCATAGGTCATGCGCGGCCAGTGCCGCACGCTTCCGGTATCCAAATGCACGAAGGGCGAGCCGGAGGTCGGATAGAAACCCACCCCGCCGCGCTGCAGACGCAGGCCGGCGGCGCGAATCTGCTCCAGCGCCACGCCCGGAATGTAGAAGTCCATCGCATGGCCCAGCATGTGCTGGCTGTGACGGGCCACGCCGAAGGAGCGGCGGCGGAGCATGGCGTTGGTGGCGGGGGAGCGGTAGGAGGAAATGATGTTGATCGGCTGTTTGCCGTCGACGTCGCGGTAGACTTCCCAGAGGATGTCGAACAGGCGACGATCCATCTCGGTCTTTTCCTGGGTGCGCCAGTCGCGCAGGAAATGGTTGAGCTGCTTCAGCGCCGCTTCATCGTAGCGCCCGTCACGCTTGAAGGTAACGGTGAGGTCTTCATCGGAATGGGTGTGGTGGAAGGATAGGGTACGGGTCTCGTTCAAGGCGGTGGCATCGCGTACCGCTCCGGCTCCGGCAAGCAGCAACACGGTCGCAAGACCGGCCTGGAAGCCGGCCCGTTGCGAACAGAGCGGTCTGATTTGGCGCGCGAAGACAGCCAGCACTAATGAAGCCCACCCAACAGACGACCGGTCGATGTAACCCTTTCGCAACCCCGCGAAGCGAAAGAGCGTGAACGTAGTCTTAATGCGGGAGGGTTAACCGAACGTTTACCATCCCGCCCCCAAGCCAGCCTTAACCTAACCCGGCAAGTGTGGCGAAAAAGTGCCTGGGAGCCATGCCGCAGTGGAGAATGGTTAACGTAAACGGCCTCGCATTTGGAGCGAGGCCATTGATCTAACTCAGCTTTTTATCGAAGCCCCGGCGAGGGCCGTGATCAACGGGTGATCACCCGGCGCTGCTGCGGCTGCTGCACGCCGCGCCGGCCGACCGGGGCGGGCGGGGTCGGAGGCCCGAACAGCCGCTCGAAGAAGGAGGGGCCCGAATAGCCGCCGTCGTTGAAGGCGACGTTGGAGGGCAGTGCCGAGCCGTTCGGCCGCGAATAGCTCGGCTGGGAATGGGCGACCACGTTCTCCAGGTCCCTGCCGCGGGCGCCCTTCATCAGCGAAATCATCACGCCATCGCGGCCATAGATATCCTTGCGGATCTGCAGCTTGCCGGCGTCATCCACGAAGGCGGTCTGGTAGGTGATGTTGACCGGGATAGGGGTCGGGAATTTCAGGTCGATTTCGGAATGGCCATACATGCCGCGGACCTTCTCCGGCGTGTAGCTGGCGTTCGGCATGGTGATGTTGAGCAGCGTCGCTGCATACTGATCCGGGTTCTGCACCCGCATGCAGCCATGGCTGAAGGCACGTTCTTCCTTGGCGAACAGGTGCTTGTCCGGCGTGTCGTGCTGATACACCAGGAACTTGTTCGGGAAGTTGAAGCGGATGCGGCCGAGCGCATTGGCCTCGCCCGGCGGCTGCGAGATGTGGATCGAGCCGTCGCGGTTGCGCTCCAGCCGCAGCCCCATGCGCTGCAGCACGGTCGGATCCTGCTGCAGGGCCGGCAGATATTCGTTGTAAATGATCGACGGCGGTACGTTCCAGGTCGGGTTGACCGTGATGAACTTCATCGTCTCGGTCAGCATCGGGGTGGCATGGCTGCCCGGCTTGCCGGTCACCACGCGCGTGGTCCAGACCTGCGAGCCGCCCTGCATCACCTTCAGCGTGAAGTCGGGAATGTTGAGGATGACATAGGCGTTGTTCAGGTTGGACGCGCCCAGCTGGCGCGGCAGCCAGCGCCAGCGCTCCATGTTGACCAGCACGGTGTCGATGGTCCTGTCGCGCTTCGGGCTGTTGATCGCCTTGATGGTCTTGTCGTCGAGCACGCCGGTCGGCTTGAGGTCGGCGCCCTCCTGGAACTTGCGGACAGCCGCGGCGACCTTTTCGTCGTACTTCTTGTCGTCCGGATTCTCGATGCCGAGTTTGGCGCGCAGCTGCGGCACCCGCTCGTCTTCCGGCGCCACCGCCGGCTGCTTTTTGCTGCCAGCCTTGAACGCCAGCGCCGGGCCTTCGGCGATCGTAACGACGGGGCCATCGCCCTGGCCGCGCAGCTCGGCGAGCTTGGCCTTGAGTTCCTTGTAAAGCTTGTGCGGCGGGTTGTAGCTTCCCAGCGCCGCGGAGGCATCCTTTGCGCCGGTGACGTTTGCCAGCACTTCGCTGGGATCGGTCGGATGATCGGGATAGAGGATGTCGGCGGAGACTTGCGACCAGTGCATGCGGCCGCTCTGGGCATGGCGCGCATAGTCGAGCATGCTGGACGTGAGCTTCAGCTCCGCATCGGCGAGCGCTTCGGGCGTCGTCGCCGCGGCAAAATCCGGCAAGGGATAGTCGGAAATGTTGAGGCCTTCGGAGGCGGCATCCTGCAACCGGGCCACCACGCCCTTGGCGGCCGCGGTCAGGCCGCCGGCCGTGGTCCACACCGGCGCGTAGTCGCGCGCGCTGTAGAATTTCTCGACGGCCTGGCGTTCACCCTTGCGATCGAAATAACGCAGGCTCTTACCCGCGAGCTGTTCGCGCAGCCTGTCGGCAACCGGCTGATCTGCGGCGGGGACGGTGCTCACCTTGACCGGCTCGGACGCGGGCGCAGCCGCCGCTGCGGGCGCAGGAGCAGCGGGCGTCGTGGTCGCCGTCTCTGGCTTCGGCGCTTCGGCGGGCTTTGTATCGGCCGCGGGCGCGGCGGCAGTCTCGGCAGGCTTGACGTCGGCGGGCTTTGGATCGGTGTTGGCGTTGACGCGCGGCAGCTCGATCAGCTTCGGCGGGACCGAAGCGGTCGAATCGATCTTGAAGTCGTCCGCGGTCGGCGGCGGCAAATTGGCAGGCTGCGGGACAGGGATAGCGGCTTCGATCGCGAGTTCGGCGGCTGTGGCGCGCGGCGCGCTGGATTGGGCCAGTGCCGATGTCGCCGACACCGTGAGGAACGTCGCCGCGACGGCCATCAATGCGCGGTCAATTCCACCACGGCTCTTCGAACTATCACGCATCGTCACACCCCCTTGGGCGAACTGTCCCGGCAACGAGACAGATCGAATATCGCCTGCTTTCCGCCAACGCGTTCGCGTCGGCATCGATCCTTGCAGAAGTCGCCACGCACGCACCGAGTCAACTCAGACGATACATGCGCCGTTCTCAAGCAGCTAGCAGAGCCCGGGGCAACTCACGAACAACTGACCTCAAACGACCCCTTTTTGTTCAGGATTGCGCGCTTTTGCCACGCTGTTGGCCGTTTGTCTGTCACCTGCAAGCCACGGTTCGGAGGTTCCGGGCACTGTCATGCCCTCGAAAGTGCCGCGATCGCACCCCGGTAATTCCGGATTGTCTCAGCTTGCCTCGTCGGCATTGCCGGGCTCTTGCTCCGCGGCTTCGTCGAGCTTGCGATAGAGGGTGGAGCGGCCGATTTTCAGCCGCCGCGCGACTTCCGACATCTGGCCCCTGTAGTGCGAGATCGCAAAGCGGATGATCTCGTTTTCGAGTTCATCCAGCGGCCGGACCTCGCCGGCGCTCGTCAGCATCGGCAGCGTGCCCGCGGCGGGCAGGGGCGCAATCGGTATTTCGTTACCTGAGATCAGCGGCGCTGTCGCGGGCGCAACGACCAGGGGCTCGGCATGCTGGCTCGCGGCGGGCGCGTGCGCGGCAGTCTGCGGGAAATCGGCAAGTCCAAGCTGGTCGCCCTCGCTCATCACGACCGCGCGGTACACCGCGTTCTCGAGCTGCCGGATATTGCCGGGCCAGTCGAGCTGGGAAAGATGCGCCATGGCCTCGCCGGTGATGGCCGAGATCGGCCGATTCTCCTCGGCGCAGAAGCGGGCGAGGAAGTAGCGGAGCAGATGCGGAATGTCCTCGCGGCGCGAGCGCAGCGGCGGGATTGTCAGCGGCAGAACATGCAGACGATAGAACAGGTCTTCGCGGAACTGCCCGGCTTTGACGAGATCGAGCAGTTGACGATTGGTCGCCGAGATGATGCGCACGTCCACCTTCACGGGCTTGCGCCCGCCGACGGCCTCGATCGTGCCCTCCTGCAGCGCGCGCAGCAGTTTCACCTGAGCGGCCAGCGGCAATTCACCGACCTCGTCGAGAAACAGCGTGCCGCCATGCGCCTCGAGGAATTTACCCGTATGGCGCTCGGTCGCGCCGGTGAATGCGCCCTTCTCGTGGCCGAACAGGATCGACTCCACGAGATTGTCCGGGATCGCGCCGCAGTTGACTGCGACAAACGGCTTTGCCTTGCGCTCGCCGCTGCCATGGATGGCGCGCGCGAACAGTTCCTTGCCGACGCCGGATTCGCCCTCGATCAGCACGGGAATGGAAGAGGTTGCAGCCTTCTGCGCGGTGCGCAGCACACCCGCCATGGCCTCGCTGCGGGTGACAATGTCGGAGAAGGTGAGCCGGCCCTCGCGGCTGTGGCGGATCCGCTGCAATTCGCCCTTCAGCGCCGAAGTGTTGAGCGCGTTGCGCAGCGAGACCTGCAGCCGCTCGATGCCGACGGGCTTCACCACGAAGTCCTGCGCGCCGGCGCGCATCGCGGACACGACATTGTCGATACCGCCATGGGCGGTCTGTACGATGACCGGCAGGTTCAATCCCGCCTCGCGGATTTTCGCCAGCACGCCCATCCCGTCGAGGCCGGGCATCACGAGGTCGAGCACCAGGCAGTCAATGCCCTGGCCGTCAGGGCCGGTCAAAAGTTCGACCGCGGCATCGCCTGAATCGACCACGGCGGCTTCATAGCCGCACTTCTGCACCATGTTTTCGACCAGGCGACGCTGTACGGCGTCATCGTCGGCAATCAAAATGGTGGCAGCCATGGCATTCCCCGCACGTTACAACTATCTGTCCCGAATCGGGGCACTGTCGCCCATGCCGATTAATGCACTCTTAAACCTTGCCATTCCGCGTGAATTCCACGTCCGCGATTTCTGAACACAGGTTTCCAGCAAGATGACCTCGCGCTCTTCCGCACGCCGCCAATCGAACCCGCAACGCAAGCCGGCCGCCGGCAGGTCCAAAGTCGCCGCGAAAGCGGGCAAGCTTCCGGAATGGAATCTTGCCGACCTCTATTCCGGCATCGGGGCGCCGGAAGTGGCGCGCGATCTGGCAAAAATGGATGCCGATTGCGTCGCGTTTGAGACGGATTACAAGGGCAAGCTGGCCGAATTTACGGCAAGGGCGGATGGCGGGCGATGGCTTGCGGAAGTGGTCCGGCGGTATGAAGCCATCGACGATCTGGCCGGTCGGCTCGGTTCCTATGCCGGGCTTGTGCATGCCGGCGACAGCGTCGATCCTGCCATTTCGAAATTTTACGGCGACGTGTCGGAGCGGTTGACCGCGGCTTCGACGCATCTGCTGTTCTTCCCGCTCGAGCTCAATCGCGTTGCCGACGATGTGATCGAGCATGCGATGCAGACGCCGGAGCTCGGCCATTACCGGCCGTGGATCGAGGATCTGCGCAAGGACAAGCCGTACCAGCTGGAAGACCGCGTCGAGCAGCTGTTCCACGAAAAGGCCCAGAGCGGCTACGCCGCCTGGAATCGGCTGTTCGACCAGACCATCTCGGCCTTGCGATTCAAGGTCGGGCCCAAGCAGCTGGCGATCGAGCCGACGCTGAACTTCCTGCAGGACCGTGCCGGTGAAAAGCGCAAGGCGGCGGCCAATGCGCTGGCCAAGACCTTCAAGGACAACGAGCGCACCTTTGCGCTGATCACCAACACGCTCGCCAAGGACAAGGAAATCTCCGACCGCTGGCGCGGCTTCAAGGACGTCGCCGACTCCCGTCATCTCAACAACCGCGTCGAGCGCGAGGTCGTGGACGCACTGGTCGCGTCGGTGCGCGCGGCCTATCCAAAACTGTCGCACCGCTACTACAAGCTCAAGGCTGGCTGGTTCAACAAGAAGAGACTGCCTTATTGGGACCGCAACGCACCGCTGCCGTTTGCCGCGACCGGCACCATCGCCTGGCCCGAGGCGCGCAGCATGGTCCTGACAGCCTATCGCGGTTTCTCGCCCCACATGGCCGAGATCGCAGAGCGCTTCTTCACCGACCGATGGATCGATGCGCCGGTGCGGCCGGGCAAGGCGCCTGGCGCTTTCTCGCATCCGACCACGCCCTCGGCGCACCCCTACGTGCTGATGAACTACCAGGGCAAGCCGCGCGACGTGATGACGCTCGCGCACGAACTCGGCCACGGCGTGCATCAGGTGCTGGCGGCGAAGAACGGCGCGCTGATGGCGCCGACGCCGTTGACGCTCGCGGAGACCGCCAGCGTGTTCGGCGAGATGCTGACCTTCAAGCGATTACTGTCGCAGACGAAGAATGCCAGGCAGCGCCAGGCCCTGCTCGCCGGCAAGGTCGAGGACATGATCAACACGGTGGTGCGGCAGATCGCGTTCTACACCTTCGAGCGGGCGATCCACACCGAGCGCAGGAACGGCGAGCTCACTGCGCAACGCATCGGCGAAATCTGGCTCAGCGTGCAGGGCGAGAGTCTGGGTCCTGCGATCGAGATCAAGCCGGGCTACGAGAATTTCTGGATGTACATCCCGCACTTCATCCATTCGCCGTTCTATGTCTACGCCTATGCGTTCGGCGATTGCCTGGTGAACTCGCTGTATGCGGTCTACGAGAACGCATCGGAAGGCTTTGCCGAGCGTTATCTCGACATGCTCGCCGCGGGCGGCACCAAGCACTATTCCGAACTGCTCAGGCCGTTCGGGCTCGACGCCAAGGATCCCAAGTTCTGGGACGGCGGGCTCTCGGTCATCGCAGGCATGATCGACGAACTGGAAACCATGGGCTAGCGGCGGCCGAGACTGCCGGGCCCGGCCGCCGGCTCGTTGACGTCGACAAAGCCGAGCATGGCGCCGAGCCTCTCGCTTGCCGGCTGGTCGAAGCCGACGTCGCCGGCGAATCCCTTCGGGTTTCGGAATGTGCCGAACAGCATGTCCCAGACCGGAAGGTCGCCGTAATTATAGGCGTGCACGTCGCGCTGGTGGTGGATGCAATGTGCTTCCGGCCGCTGGATCAGATAGCCCAGCCATTCCGGCGTGCGCACGTTCATATGCTGGAAGTAGCCGTAGAACGCGGCGATGTAGCCGGTAGCCGCGGCCGCGACCGGATCGAGGCCGAGGATCAGCGTCGTCGTGATGGTTGCCAGCACGAAGAACATGATCGTCTCCAGCGGATGAAACAGTGCCGCTCCCGACATGTCGACGCGCTGCGGGCTGTGATGGATCTGGTGGAACAGCCGCCACATCAGCGGGAAGGTGTGGGCGCTGCGATGCCAGACGTAGTTCACCAGCGAGAGCACGCCCCAGCCGAGCGCGGCACCGCCAATCACGCCAAGGCTTTCGAGGTCGATCAGGCGATGCGCGTGGAGCCATGGCTCGGGGATCAGCAGCGGGGTCAGCGTCGCCAGCAGGCCCTGCACGGTCAGGAATAGAAAGCCTTTGACGCGCCACCAGCGGATCGGCGGAAATTGCCGTGCCGGAAACAGTGCCTCGGTCGCAAGCATCACGATGTAGGTTACCGGCACCAGCAGCCCGAAAAAGTCGATGGCGGTCATGGCGATCTCCTGACTTACAGTGTAAGTCTACATACCAGATACGGCCTTTCGGTGTAAGGTTTCAAGCGAATCGTGAGGCTGGATGATCACAAAGAAGAAATCGAAACGCGCGGTGCGTCCGCGGGCGGACAGGGGGGGCGCCGGGGGCGGGGCAGGGCGCTCGCTGCCGTTGTCACGGGAGCGGATCGCGGCTGCCGCCATGGCCCTGGTCGACCGCGACGGGCTGGATGCGCTTTCGACCCGGCGGCTGGGCGAGGAACTCGGCTGCGAGGCGATGAGCATCTACCATCACTTCCCAAGCAAGGCGCATCTGATGGATGCGCTAGTCGACCTGATGCTGGCGGATGCGATGGTAGAGCTATTGCCGGAATGGGGCTGGCTGCAGCGGCTGCGCCGTTCTGCCCACGGTTTCCGCGACATGGCGCTGAAGCACCCCAGGTTTTTCCCGTATTTCGCAGTACACAGGCTCAATACGCTCGCGGGCATAGCCTTTCTCGACCGCACCATCGGCATCCTGCGTGAGGCCGGCTTTTCCGACCGCGACGCGGCAACGCATTTTCGGACGATTGGCTACTATCTGACGGGCGCCGCTCTGGACGAGGTCGCCGGCTACGCCAAGGGCCCCTCGGCCGCCGAGCCGGTGCCGAACGAGACCATCGCGGCCGAGTTCAGGAATCTTGCGGCAGCCGCGCCTTTCTTCCAGCCGGCGTTCTTCCGGCCGACTTTCGAGACCGGCCTCGAAATGCTGCTCGCGGAGATCGAGCGGATGCATCCGCGGTCAGGAAAGACTGGGAAGTAAAACAATTGTTGAACTGACCTCGCGCGATTGTTATACATTTGTATAACGGAGATTGGTCGTGAGCGACACCCACAAGCATTCCAAGAGCGATCCCAGCACCCTGCAGGTCCGCAAGATCGGCAATTCGATCGGCTTTATCCTGCCGAAGGAGACGACTGCGCGGCTCGATCTCAAGGAGGGCGATCAGCTGTTCCTGGTGGATCAGCCGGACGGCGGCATCGTTCTCACCCGGCGCGACCCGGATTTCGAGAAGGCGATGGAAGTCGCGAGGCGCAGCATGAAGCGGTATCACAACGCGTTGGCCGAGCTGGCCAAATGAGCGAGCCGTTCTGGCTCACCCGCCGGATCATTGTTGCCATCCACGACGAACAACTGGCGATCCATGGCGGCGCGAGCGGGTTGCGCGACGAGGGCATGCTCGAGTCTGCGCTCGATCGACCGAGGAACCGTTGGGTTTGCGAGCAGGCTGACTTGCCCGAACTCGCAGCGGCCTATGCCTTCGGGATCGCGCGCAATCGTCCCTTTGTCGACGGCAACAAGCGCACGTCGCTGCTGGCGCTCTACACGTTCCTCGGCGTGAACGGCATCGATTTCATCGTGCCCGAAGCCGAGGCGGCTGCCATCATTCTCGCGCTGGCGTCGGGCGAAGTGAACGAGGAGGGCCTCACCCGCTGGATCAGGGACAACTGGCCTTCGCAATGAACCGATAAGACCGTGGCATACCGGCCGCGCGCCGTTGCCCTGATGGCGGCTTTGCGGTAATGGCTCGCAAGATTGGACTTTGGACCGACTGGGGACTCTCGATGGCAGACCATAGCGAAGTGGCCTACACCACCGCCGACGGCAACGACTACGAAGCGCATGAAAAGACCTATGAGGGCTTCATCATGCTGGTGAAGTACGGCACCGTTTCCGTTGCCGCCATTGTCATCCTGATGGCGATCTTCCTGACCTGACCTATCGCCGCCACGCCGCTCTGCGGGCGGCGCGGCAGCGACATGCGCGCGGCCGGTTTGCAAAACCGGCATCCATCCTCGCGGAAATGGCGCCGTTATAGTGCGCCTGTCTTGCGCCAGCGGAGGCCTCATGAAGATTGCCGTTGCCAGGGAAATCGATCCTTCGGAGCCGCGGGTTGCGGCATCCCCCGATACCGTGAAGAAGTTCAAGGCGCTCGGTGCCGAGGTCGCCGTTGAGCCCGGCGCGGGCGTCAAGTCGGGCCTGCCGGATTCCGAATTCACGGCGGCGGGCGCCAGCGTCAATGCGGACGCGCTGAAGGACGCCGACATCATCATCAAGGTGAAGCGGCCGGAGGCTTCCGAGCTCCCGCAATACAAGCGCGGTGCGCTGGTCATCGCGATCATGGACCCTTACGGCAACGACACGGCGCTGAAGGCGATGGCCAATGCCGGCGTCGCGGCGTTCGCAATGGAATTGATGCCGCGCATCACGCGCGCGCAGGTGATGGACGTCCTGTCCTCGCAGGCCAACCTGGCCGGTTACCGTGCCGTCATCGAGGGCGCCGAAGCCTTCGGACGCGCATTCCCGATGATGATGACCGCCGCGGGCACCGTGCCGGCCGCGAAAGTCTTCGTGATGGGCGTCGGCGTCGCGGGCCTGCAGGCGATCGCGACCGCGCGCCGCCTCGGCGCGATTGTCACGGCGACCGACGTGCGTCCTGCAACCAAAGAGCAGGTCGAATCGCTCGGGGCGAAATTCCTTGCCGTCGAGGACGAGGAGTTCAAGAACGCGCAGACGGCGGGCGGCTACGCCAAGGAGATGTCCAAGGAGTATCAGGCCAAGCAGGCCGCACTCACCGCCGAGCATATCAAGAAGCAGGACATCGTCATCACCACCGCGCTGATCCCGGGCCGGCCGGCGCCAAAACTGGTCTCCGCCGACATGGTCAAGTCGATGAAGCCGGGATCGGTGCTGGTCGATCTTGCGGTCGAGCGCGGCGGCAATGTCGAGGGCGCCAGGCCCGGCGAGGTCGTCGAGATCGATGGCATCAAGATCGTCGGCTACACCAACGTTGCAGGGCGCGTCGCGGCTTCGGCATCCGGCCTCTATGCCCGCAACCTCTTCTCCTTCATCGAGACCATGGTCGACAAGAAAGAGAAGAAGCTCGCCGTGAACTGGGACGATGAGCTCGTCAAGGCCACCGCGCTGACCAAAGACGGCGCCGTCATTCACCCGAACTTCCAGCCGAAATAAGGAGAGCGCCATGGATCATATCGCGCAGGCCGTCGATCCCTTCGTGTTCCGCCTGTCGATCTTCGTGCTCGCCGTGTTCGTCGGCTATTTCGTGGTGTGGTCGGTGACGCCGGCGCTGCATACGCCGCTGATGAGCGTCACCAACGCGATCTCCTCGGTGATCGTGGTCGGCGCGCTGCTTGCTGTCGGCGTCGGCATGATCTCCTCGGGCTCGGGCTGGGCGCGCGGCTTCGGCTTCGTCGCGCTGATCTTCGCCTGCGTGAATATCTTCGGCGGCTTCCTTGTCACCCAGCGCATGCTGGCGATGTACAAGAAGAAGGTCAAGTAAGCCTTCATGAGCGAAATCTGACAAAGCGAACGGCCACCACCTCGGGATGGTGAGGCAAACGGGGACCTGAGATGAGCGCCAATCTTTCCGCACTTCTCTATCTGGTGGCAGGCGTGCTGTTCATCCTGTCGCTGCGCGGGCTGTCGAGCCCCGCTTCATCCCGTCAGGGCAATCTGTTCGGAATGATCGGCATGGCGATCGCGGTCGGCACGACGCTGGCGAGCCATCCGCCGGCGGACACGGTCGCCTGGATCCTCGTGATCGTCGGCATCGCCATCGGCGCCGCCATCGGCGCCGTGATCGCGCGCCGCGTACCGATGACCTCGATGCCCGAGCTTGTCGCGGCCTTTCACTCGCTGGTCGGCATGGCCGCGGTGCTGGTCGCCGCCGGCGCCTTCTATGCGCCGGAGGCCTTCGATATCGGCAAGCCCGGCGACATTCACGCCTCGAGCCTCGTTGAAATGTCGCTCGGCGTCGCCATCGGCGCGTTGACCTTCACAGGCTCTGTGATCGCGTTCCTGAAGCTGTCGGCCCGCATGAGCGGCGCGCCGATCATTCTGCCTGGCCGTCATGTCATCAACATCGCGCTCGGTCTTGCGCTGATCTTCTTCATCTACGGCCTGGTGCGTTCCGGCAGCGCGCTCGACTTCTGGCTGATCACCATCATCGCGCTGGTGCTCGGCGTGCTCATGATCATCCCGATCGGCGGCGCGGACATGCCCGTCGTGATCTCGATGCTCAACTCCTATTCCGGCTGGGCGGCGGCCGGCATCGGCTTCACGCTCGGCAATTCCGCGCTGATCATCACCGGCGCGCTGGTCGGCTCTTCGGGCGCGATCCTGTCCTACATCATGTGCCACGCGATGAACCGATCGTTCATCTCGGTGATCCTCGGCGGCTTCGGCGGCGAGACCGCGGCGGCCGGCGGCGGCAGCGGCGAGCAGAAGCCGGCGAAACTCGGTTCGGCCGACGACGCGGCGTTCATCATGAAGAACGCTTCCAAGGTGATCATCGTGCCCGGCTACGGCATGGCGGTGGCGCAGGCCCAGCATGCGTTGCGCGAAATGGCCGACCTGCTGAAGAAGGAAGGTGTCGAGGTGAAGTACGCCATTCACCCCGTCGCGGGACGCATGCCCGGCCACATGAACGTGCTCTTGGCCGAAGCCAACGTGCCCTATGACGAGGTGTTCGAACTCGAGGACATCAACTCCGAATTCGCGCAGGCCGACATTGCCTTCGTGATCGGTGCCAATGACGTCACCAATCCCGCCGCCGAGGAGGACAAGACCTCGCCGATCTACGGAATGCCGGTGCTGCAGGTCTGGAAGGCGGGCACGGTGATGTTCATCAAGCGCTCGCTGGCCTCGGGCTATGCCGGCATCGACAATCCGCTGTTCTATCGCGACAACACCATGATGCTGCTCGGCGACGCCAAGAAAGTCACCGAGAACGTGGTCAAGGCGATGTAGGGCGGGCGAGGCGGCCGTGGCCCTGAACAGGGAATGGCACCGGCTCCATCGCATGCCAGCAAAGGCGAGCCGCGATCAGCGCATCAAGTGGCACGTCGCTCATGCCGCCGCCTGCGGATGCCGCGCCGTTCCGGAGAGCATCCGGTCCGACGTCGAGAAGCACCTCAAGCGACCGCGCAAGCGCTAGCGGCGCCGCCATGATCGTCCTGAAATGGCTCCTGATCGTCGTCGGCGTCTGTTATGCCGGCGGCCTTGCTGCCCTTTTCGTCCTGCAGCGATCGATGCTGTTTCCTGTTCCTTCCACCGAGCGCATCGCGCCTGCAGCGGCCGGTTTTCCGCGGGTCGAGGAGCATGTCCTGACCACGGCGGATGGCGAGAAGATCGTGGCCTGGCATGTGCCGGCAAGGCCCGGCCGTCCCGTCGTCCTCTACTTTCACGGCAACGGCGATTACCTCGCGGGCTTCTTTCCCCGCTTTCACGAGCTCGTCGCCGATGGCATCGGAATCATTGCTCCGGCTTTTCGCGGCTATTCCGGTTCGAGCGGCGCGCCGAGCGAGCAGGGATTGTTGCGCGATGCGGCAGCCGCCTATGGCTTCGCCATCGTGCGATACAGCGCCGACCGTATCGTCGCCTGGGGCTTTTCGCTCGGCACCGGGGTCGCCGTCGCACTGGCGGCCGAACAGCCGGTCAACAGGCTGATCCTGGAAGCGCCCTATAGCTCGACAGCCGACGTCGCCGCATCGCTGTTCTGGTTTGCGCCGGTCCGCATGCTGATGCGCGATTCCTTCCGGTCCGACCAGCGGATCGCGGGGGTCAAGGTCCCGCTGCTGGTCATGCACGGCACCGACGACCGCGCCATTCCGATCCGCTTCGGCGAACGGCTGTTTGCGCTCGCACCGGGGCCGAAGCGGTTCGTCGAATTTCGCGGCGGCGGTCACGAAAACCTCGGAGAATTCGGTGCAATCGAGACCGCGCGGCAATTCATCAACGCCGCGGGAGGCTGACGGCGGCCCTCCTTTGCTTCATAGTCGGCCATTGCAAATGTCGGGGATGATGGTCGAATGAGCGCGCACGGGCCGATGCCGAGATCGGCGTGGATCTTTCCAGCGCTGGGCATCGCGCTGTTCGGCGCGGTCGCCGCCAGCGGCTTTGAATTTGCGCCGTCGGCCGGCGGCTGGCTGTTTGCTGCCGTGCTGCTCGTCGTCCTGTTCGGCACGGTGTTCGCCGCCGTGCATCATGCCGAAACGATCGCAGAGCGGATCGGCGAGCCGTTCGGCACGCTGCTGCTGACGCTCGCGGTCACCGTCATCGAGGTCGCGCTGATTGCCACCATCATGCTGGGGGACAAGCCGGCGCCGGCACTGGCACGCGATACCGTCTTCGCCGTGGTCATGATCGTCTGCAACGGCCTCGTGGGGCTTTGCATCTTCATCGGCGGCGTACGCTACCGCGAGCAGGACTTCCAGGTCTCCGGCTCCAACCTTTATCTCAGCGTGCTGTTCGTGCTGGCGACCATCACGCTTGTGATGCCGAACTACACGCTCACCGCGCCGGGACCGGTTTACTCCTCGGCCCAGCTGATCGTCGTCAGCATCGTTACCCTGCTGCTCTATGCCGTGTTCCTCTATACCCAGACCATCCGCCATAGGGATTATTTCGTGAGTGGCGCGAATGATGCCGCCCACGGGGCGGCGATGTCGGACCGCATGCTTGCAGTCAGCATTGCGCTCTTGCTGGTGGCGCTGCTCGCTGTCGTGATGCTGGCCAAGAAATTCTCGGTGGTGGTCGACGTCGTCACCGCCAAGATCGGCGCGCCGCCGGCATTTGCCGGCGTGCTGGTTGCCGTCCTGATCCTGCTTCCGGAAAGTGTCGCGGCGGTATCGGCGGCGCGGCGCAACGACCTGCAGAAGAGCATCAATCTGGCACTCGGCTCCTCAATCGCTACCATCGGACTGACGGTGCCGGCGGTGGCGGTCGCCGCCTATGCGCTCAACAAGGAGCTGGTTCTCGGGCTTGGCAATCAGGAGATGGTGATCCTGCTGTTGACCTTCATGCTGAGCATGCTCACTTTCGGCACTGGCCGCACCAACATCCTGTTCGGCATGGTCCACATGGTGGTGTTTGCCGTGTTCGTGTTCATGGTATTCGTGCCGTAGACCGGAAATCGAGGTAGCCAGATGCTCAGCGCCAAGTCGGACGTCCAGGTCGATACAGCCGAAGTGCGCGTCACCGAATGGCGGCTGGCACCGGGCAGCGCCACCGGCCGTCACATCCACGGGATGGACTATGTGATCGTGCCGGTCACCGCGGGCGAGATGACCATCGTGGCGCCCAGCGGGGAGCGTTCGAAGGCGCAGCTTTCCGCCGGGAAGTCCTACTTCCGGAAAGCGGGCGTGGAGCACGATGTGCTCAACGAAACGGCCTCCGAGATCGTGTTCCTCGAGGTTGAATTGAAGCCACAGTAGCCGGCGGGGTACGTCCGAAATCGGATTGCGGTGGGCCGCGGGGTGGGAGGTTGCAATCTCGCCGGCTACATGATTTTCAGGCGCCTAAAGCCGATGTGATCGCTCCCCTGCGGGAGATCTGCACGATTGCCACCGATCCGTCGCAGTTGATCCCTCAATGTGCCTCAAAGTTCCCGCAAAGAGACCCGCGTCGGGAGTGGCCTGATCTATGCTTAACTATTTGAAGAAATTCGCGATCGAGATCGTGCCCTCGGTGGCTGCGACCGTGATCGGGGCCTATATCGTCAACCACTACATCAACGCCAAGCCTGCCTCCGAGACGCCGAAGGCGGCTGTCGTGTCGACCGCCCAACCGAAGTCCGATACCGCCAAGCCCGACACTGTCGAAACCGCCAGCATCCCCGCCGCGGGCGTCAAGGCCAAGGGCATTTCCGAAAAGGCGCTGCTGGAAAAGAACGCTGCCTCCGAGAAGGCGGTCGTGGTCGAGAAGGCCCAGGATAAGCCAGCCGAGAAGGCGACCGACAAGCCGGCCGAGACCACGGCGAGCCTTCCCGCTGAAGCGAGGCGGCCGGCCCCGGTCCGCGCCGCCAAGGCGGCGCCCGTGCCGTCTCCGGCCCAGCCCGTCATTGCAGCCGCGCCGGCCGATGCAGCCGCTGGCGTCGAGGACCGGCGCGATGCCAACGATCTTGCCCGCGCCGCGATCGACCGCCTGCGTGCCAATAATGGCGAGACGCCGCGTGCGCAGCCGGCCCCGCGCGCACCCGAGGTCGCCCACGTTCCGGAAGAGCCGCGGGGGATCACTGCGCCGCCGCCGGCTCTGCGTCCGCTGCCGCCGCCCATCGTGGTCTCCGAACCCGCCGATCCCGCCGCCTCGCGGGTCGATCCATCCCGACCGACGCCGCCGGCCGATATTCCGACGGCGCGCCCGCCGCTCGATCTGCGCGCCGAAGCCGTTGCCGAACCGCCGAAGCAGAAGACCAATGTCGCCGAAGACGTGTTGTCGGCGGCGAAGTCGATGTTCCACGCCGTCCTGCCGAAGCCGAGAACCGATTAGAGCGTGCGCTAGAGCGTTTTCAAGCGAAGTGGACACCGGTTCGCGGGAAGAAAACGCGTCAAATCAAGAATCCAGCGCTTCGGTTCTGGTTCAACTAGAACCGAAGTTCTAGCCTCCGACCCGCGCAAGTCCGCTGCGCGCGGCATCGTCGCGCGGACGGATCGCGATCGCGCGATTGTAAGACGCCGCCGCCTGCTTCCTGTCGCCGAGCCGTTCATAGGCCAGCCCGCGCATCGACCAGGCTTGCGCGTTGTTCGGCTCGGACTGCACGGCCTCGTCGAGGTCGGCTGTGGCTTCCTTGAACTTGTCGAGCGCGAGATAGCTTGTTGCCCTTGCCACCAGCGGTTCGGCCCGCTGTGGGACGAGACCGTGCACGGCCGTGAAATCCTCGATCGCCTCGACATGGCGTTTCTCGCCCTGATGGATCAGGCCGCGGCCGCTCAGCGCCTGCACATTGTAGGGATCGAGCGTGAGCGCCTTCTCGAATTGCGCCAGGGCTTCGTCGGGCTTGCCCGAGCGGGCCAGCACCTGTCCCTGCCCGGCGTAGCCCTGGGCGTCCCTGACGTTGTCCGCGCTGATCTCGGCCGTTGGCGTCGCCGCCGGTTTTGGCGAGGCTTCCTTCTCAGGGCCGAGCGAGAACGAGCCGAGATCGAACGAGCAGCCGCACAGCGCCAGTCCGATCAGGACCATGGCCATACGCAAAGCGCTCAGGCAGGCATCAGAACTCGAAATGACCATTCCGGCAAAATGCTCCCGCGTCCTGTGTCGCAAGGGTAGCCTGCTGCGACACAAAGTACATCGGGCAAAAAGAAACGCGGACCGAACGGCCCGCGCTTTCGGAACTCCAATTGTTCGGAATGGATCAGCGAGGGCCGCGAGGACCAGCGCCACGGCCACCGCCGCCCGGACCACGATCGCCGCCGGGGCCGGCGCCGAAGGCCGGCTTCGGCTTCATCGGCAGCAGGCCTTCGCGCTGCAGCTTCTTGCGCGCCAGCTTGCGGGCGCGGCGTACGGCTTCCGCCTTTTCACGGGCCTTCTTCTCGGAGGGCTTCTCGTAGTGACCGCGGAGCTTCATCTCGCGGAAAATCCCCTCGCGCTGCATCTTCTTCTTGAGCGCCTTGAGGGCTTGATCGACGTTGTTATCGCGGACGAGAACCTGCACGCGGCATCCTCTTTTCGGTGTGAGCGGTCTGGAATTCTGGGAGGCAAAGGATCGGCGAAAATGCGGACCCTCAGCCTGAGCGCGCGCATGTATCAGACAAATGTTGAATTGTCCACCTGTGCACGCCCATTTGACGCGGCAAAATCGGGAAATTCGGGCAGAAATCAGCCGTTTTTCGGCCGCTCGGGCGTCACCAGTGTCACGTGCCCCATCTTGCGGCCCGGCCGTGGCGTTCCCTTGCCGTAGAGGTGGACGGTGGCGCCGGGCACCGTCAGCCAGCGCTCATAGTCGTTGATGTCGTCGCCGATCAGGTTGGTCATGGTGACCCTGCCATGGCGGACAGGCTTGCCCAGCGGCCAGCCGGCAATGGCCCGGATGTGCTGCTCGAACTGCGAGATCGACGCGCCGTCCAGCGTCCAGTGCCCCGAATTATGTACCCGCGGCGCGATCTCGTTGACCAGCACCCGCGCGCCGTTGCCGTTCGGCACCACGAACATCTCGACCGCGAGCACGCCGACATAATCGAGCGCGATGGCGATCTTCTCGGCAATGGCGCGGGCCTGCGCCGCTACCTGCTCCGTAACGTCGGCCGGCGCCTGCGAGATCTTCAGGATATGATCGCGATGCTCGTTCTCGGTGACGTCGTAGCATTCGACCTCGCCATCGGCGGAGCGTGCGGCGACCACCGATATTTCGCGCTCGAACGGCACGAAGGCCTCGAGGATCGCAGATTTCGTGCCGAGCTCGTTCCAGATGCGCTCGACATCATCGCCCTCGCGGATGATCGCCTGGCCCTTGCCGTCATAGCCGAAGCGGCGGGTCTTGATCACGGCGGGCAGGCCGATGCGCTCGATCGCGGCGCGCAGGGTTTCCGGCGAGGACACGTCCGCAAAGTCGGCGGTGCCGATGCCGAGCCTGACCACGAAGTCCTTCTCGATCAGGCGGTCCTGCGTGGTCTCGAGGATCTTGTAGGCGGGCAGCACCGGCTTGTGTGCCGCCAGCACCATGGCGGTGGCGGCCGGCACGTTCTCGAACTCGTAGGTGACGACGTCGACATCGGCGGCGAACATTTCCAGCCGTTCGACATCGGCATATTCGGCGCAGACGCCGTTCAGCACGACGTCGAAGGCCGGCGAATCCGGCTCCGGCGAGAACACCTGGCATTTCAACCCGAGCCGCGCCGCCGCCATCGCCAGCATCCGGCCCAGCTGGCCGCCGCCGAGGATTCCGATCGTGTCGCCCGGCC
>JAXMDE010000018.1:0-81069 GCA_046349015.1 Bradyrhizobium sp.
TCTGGATTGTGGGGAAAGATCGCAGGAAAGCAGGCGAGCGCAATCAACACGCGGCAAACGTATCATTTCAGTCCCTCCCATGTGATCTCTTACGGATCTGTCGGGGATGGTAAGCCGCAGCAAAGCAATGCGTCAATGAAACGCGCGGTGCGAAATGCAAAAAGAGAAAATTCGTCTCGCCTTCATTTCGCCAAACCAAATGGCCCGGTGGTATCCCGGATGCGCCGCAACATAGGCGGGTGCAGAAGGCGTTTGGCGACAGCGGAAGTTGGTTGCCATGACGGACGGAGCGGTCGGCCTATGGCACGATGCGATCGGGATGAACCCTCATCGCGCCTGAGCGCCTTGTTCGAGCGTGGTCTTTGGGAAAGCCGCCTTGCAGCTTGCGCTAGCGCGGTTTTCGGGTCCTGACCATGCGCTATGGTCCGCGCTGCGCCGTCCCGTACTCCACGGGACGCAGTGTCTCCGTGCTGCAACGCCAACTGCCGTCCTTTGCCTTCTGGAAGGCAAAGGACTTTTCAACAGTAAGGCGGTAGCCGACAGCGATGTTTTCCCGGCTGCCTCCCGCGATCGGCTTGGGCTTCCGCATCTGCAGATCCCAGCACGTGCCGGTGCAGTTCGATGCAATCGGACTGCAGATCGAGAACGGCGCCAGCACCTTCATCTCGACCGCCGCGGTCACGATCGCATCGCGCTCGGAGGTCTCGACGTCGAGCTGGATCACGCGGCTGATACGCAGGAAATTCTCACAGGTGTTGACCGACTGGATGCGTCCGACGCAGAGATCGACCGCGTCGGCGTCGGGGGTCGGCGAAAGCATATCCTTGCCGAACAGCTTCCTTGGATCGCCCTTGGCGTCGGCGACCTCGGCCTGCTTCTGCTTGATCAGATCGTTCAAGCATGGCTCCGCTGATTCCAGCTCGCTCACCGGTATGTTGTCCTTGTCGTCGAGCTCGCAAATGCGGTCACGGGTGCGGATCCACCGAGCGTATTCGGCGAGCGCGACCTTGGCTTCGTCCTCCTTCAGCTTCCTGATCAGGACGACCATCTGGGCGGTGAGCTCCCTGTCGGCGATAGCGAGCTGCGGGTCGGCGCAGATCACGAGGCTCGCGGTCGTATTGGCTGCCAGGCAATCAAAGTTCGCATCGAGCAGTATCGTAGTCCGCTCCTGCGTCTCCTTCATCAGGCAGGTCTTGACGGTGGCAAAGGCTGCGGGCTGCACCGGCTGCACGCCGAAAACGCCGCAGCTGGAATCGCGAGCCTTGATCCATTCCACGTTCTCGGCGATCGCGGCCTGGCGATCCAGGACGCGGCCGAGGCGCGCCTCGACAGCCGCGCTCAGTTTCGGCGCCAGCGCATTGAGATCGGGGTCGCCGCAAAACAACTGGTCGGCCGTTTCCTTCAGGACGGTGCAGTTGTTCTTGGCGAACAGCGGCAGCATTTCGGTCATTGGCGGCTTCGGGCTCGGCGGCGCGCCCTGCGCAAGGGACGGCGCGGCCCATCCGAAGGACAGCACGAGGGTGGCAAGTACGATCGACCGCATTTTCAGTTCCAGCTCCGGGCGCTCGGCGGAAAGCCTTGACGCAAAGCCCTGGCCGCCAAGGGAGGCGACCGGCGGCAATCTGGAATTGGATGGAGGAGCTTTGTCAATCCGCCGCGGCTGCGGCAATTTTGGCCGTCGGGGCTACAGGCATGGACAGGGCACCGGGCTCGGTAGCCGGCAGTGCGATGCCGGAAAGCAGCGGGACGGGCGCATAGCGCCGGATGCCGTCGCGGTCCATGACGAAGGTCGGCCGGTAGTTCCTGACATCGGCATCCTCGATCATCGCCATGCGGCGGTTGTCGAGGGTCAGCCAACGGCCGTCGAGCCGCACCGCGGCCACCGCATGGTCTTCGCCGCGCCCGTCGCGCATGATCAGGATGCGCAGATCGTCGGCTGCGATGCCGGCAAGGCGAAGGGCGGCAAATTTGGCGATCGCATAGTCCTCGCAATCGCCGGCGCCGAGGCTGAAGGTGGCCAGCGGCGAAGCCCAGACATCGGTCTCGCCATATAGCGCCTCGTCGCTGATCGCACGGATGGCAAGGTTGATAGCGCGGTTGATCTCGCCGAGCCTGGCGCGGCCCTCGCGCAGGCGGGCGGCATCGACGATGGCGAGCAGTCGCAGCGCGGCCGGCGAAACGCAGCCCTCGCGGTCGCCCTCGCACAGCGCAAGCTGCACCATGTCGTCATCGAGCTGGCGCTGCAGGCCGGACCATTTGTCGTGCAGCTGGCCCGCGGTGAGCGCGGAAGTGGCGAGCGCGAACGGCTCGACGGGCCCTGCCAAAAGATCGGCCGGCGCGGCGACCGTCTCGGCCGCAATGCCGGACACCGGCGCGAACCAGCCCAATGCGAATGCAAGTGCCACCGCGCGCCATGCACGCGGCCGACCGAAGAAGCCCATCTGACGCCCCATGTCCGGGCATCGGCGGGCTTGTTAGCCTTCGCACGTGGCCGGATCCGTTTGACGGGACGAGGATCGGGCAGGGGGTTTGTGATTGGCTTAAGGGCGGCGAGCCGGCTGCGGAAACCGTGAAACAGGCTCAAGCAGCCCCCGCCGAAATGCCGAAAATTTTAACGAGCCAATGGCTTTGCCGGGCAGACTAACAGCCATAGGGGCGGGCAATCGTTGATTTGCGGTTAATGCGGATGCAAACACTTGAAAGATACGTGATTTGTTACCCAGATCACAGTTTTAGGCTTTTGGCCGGTGCATCATCGGCGCGTACAAATACGGGACAGGTCAGATGAAGTAAAACGTCTTCAGTATTTACTTATGAATACACTGAAGTCGTCATTTTCATTGACTATGGCGGGGAAAATACCATGCTTTTGAACGCAAATACCGCATATCCGGAAATCTTAACAAGTATTTCTGCTGCGTCTTCTGCTTTGATTAATCGGCGAACACAAGCAATGGATGGTTTCGCCTAGCTGGCGCCAGTGGTATGCAAGACTACCATACTGAATAATGTGTAAATAATTAGCGCTTTTATGGTGGCCGCTTGAATTTCGTTTCTAAATTCGATGGCGTCCTGCCCTTGACGGGAAATCACCCGAAAGCGCAGCTGCATGTCGACACGGTGTCCACCAAGGCGCCGGTGGATGCGATCATCGTTCAAGACGCGCAGTTGCTGTTCACCGGCGACTTCAAGCGATCCGGATCCGATCTCGTCATCAGCAAGGGCGACCACGAGCTTCGGCTCGAGGATTACTTCAAGGGCGACAAGCACGCGCCGCTGGCTTCGCCCGATGGCGCCTATCTCACCGGCGGCATCGTCGACGCGCTGGTCGGCCACGTCCAGATGGCGCAGGCCGATGGCAGCGCGAGCGCCGCCAAGATCATCGGCCATGTTACCAAGCTGACCGGCAACGCCACGGTGGTCCGCAACGGCGTGTCGATCATCCTCAACAATGGCGACAACGTCCATCAGGGCGACGTGGTGCAGTCCGGGTCCAACTCGACGCTCGGCATCACCTTCATCGACGGTTCGGTGTTCGGCCTCGCATCCAATGCGAAGATGGTGCTGAACGAGATGGTCTACGACCCCAACGGGTCGACCAACACCTCGCTGATGAGCCTGGTCGCCGGCACGATCACCTTTGTCGCCGGCGCCACCGCCAAGCACGGCGACATGAAGGTCGATACGCCGGTTGCCACCATGGGTATCCGCGGCACAGCGTGCGTCGTAGAGATCGAGTTCGACCTGTTGTCGGTGCAACCGAATCCGCTCGGTCCTCAGCTCGCCCCGCCGGTCAAATTCCAGGTGCTGGTCGAACCCGACGGCACCAGCGGTTCCTACGTGCTGCTCGATCGCACCACGCTGGCGCCGATTGCGACCGTCAACCAGCCGGGAACGGTGACGACGGTCAGCGGCACGGGCGCGGTGTCCTTCCTCGCTTCCGCGCAATTGTCGCCGGAGCTGATGAAGCTCATCACCGACGTGTTCTCGCAAAAGTTCACCGACAACGCCAATCCGAAATCGGATACGCATTTCACCGATATCGGCGTGCTCCAGAATAGTTTCGGATTCAAAACGACGTTCGTCGACCCCTCGATTGGCGTCGTCCAGGTGGTGATTGCGCAGGGGAGTGCGCCATCGGCCCCTCCGCCCCCGCCCGGGACGCTCGACCATATTCCGGGACCGCCGGATGTCTTCGCCGAGAGCAAGGCGTTCGCCGAGAAGCTGCAACTCACCGGCAGTTCGCTGATCGACTCGGCGACCGGCAAGATCAATTATTCGGACATCAATGCCGGCGATACCCCGAGCGCCCGGACCGAATTCGGGAAGTTCAGCTACAAGGATGCCAACGGCAATGACGTGACGGCGACGTTGACGGCGGCGCAACTCGCGGCGATCAAGAGCGCCGAAGTCCCCCTCGTTGTCGTGCAGGATCCCAGTCACCTCAACCACGGTGCGGCGACCTGGACCTATAACATCAAGGACGGCGCCCTCGACTTCCTCGCCGAAGGCGAGACGCTGACGCTGACCTACCGCGCGCTGGTCGACAACAATTTTGCGCCTGCCAACGAGACCGGGTACTTCGACTTCACTATCACGATCACCGGCACCAATGACGCGCCGACGATCGTCGCCAATCTCACGAACGCGACCGGCGGTGTGGTCGAGGACAGCAATGTCAATGCCTCCGGAAACATCACCGCCGATGGCATCATTACCTTCAATGACGTCGATCTCACGGACGTGCATGCCGCATCCTTTGTCCTGAAGTCGTCGCATGCCACCGCCAGCCTGCCGGGCTTTGCGGATGGCGGCAGTATCGGCACGTTCAAGCTCACGCCGATCAGCGAGACGCCGGCGGATGCGGATACGGTCGGCTCGTTCGGCTGGACCTTTACGCTCGACGATGCCAATCCCATTCTGCAATCGCTGGCCGAAGGTCAGACCATTACCCTGGTCTATACGGTAACGGTGTCGGATGGCCATGGCGGGACGGTTAGCCAGGACGTGACCATCACGGTCACGGGCAGCAACGACTCGCCAAATCATGCGCCGACCATCGTCGGCGAGTTGACGGTGGCGACCGGCGACGTGACCGAGGACGTGAACCCCAACGCGTCGAACGAGCTTGCGGCCGCCGGAACGATCACGTTCCGCGATGTCGACCTGATCGATACTCACACGGCGACCTTCGTGCCGCTGTCATCGAGCACCAGCACGCCGTTGCCGGGCTTCACCGGCGGCACGACTTATTTCGGCACTTTCGAACTGGCCGCTGTCAACGAGGATAACACAGATACGAACAATACCGGCTCGGTGGGCTGGACGTTTACGATCGACAATGCGCTGACGCAGCAATTGGCGGTCGGCCAGGTCGTCACCGAGGTTTACAGGGTGACGATATCGGACAACCACGGCGCCAGCGTCGTGCAGGACGTCACCGTCACCATCACCGGTACCGAAGACGCCCCGACGATCGTGGCCGATTCGACGACGGCATCGGGCGGGGTTGTCGAGGACGGCCAGCAGACCGCGTCCGGCACCATCACGTTCCAGGACGTCGACCTGATCGACAGCCACGTGATCGGCCAGACGCTGAAGGGCGGCTCGGCGTCGGTGGCGCTGCCCGGCTTCAACCCGGCGACCCAGCCGTTCGGCACGCTGTCGCTGACGCTGCATGAGAACGTTACCGACACCGATAACTTCGGCACGGTGGACTGGAAGTTCACCATCGACAACGCGCTGGCGCAGCAGCTGGCGGTCGGCCAGGATATTACCCAGACCTTCACCGTCAGCATCGACGACCAGCATGGCGGTGTGATCACCCAAGATGTCACCGTCACCATCACCGGCACCGAGGACGCCCCGACGATCGTGGCCGATTCGACGACGGCATCGGGCGGGGTTGTCGAGGACGGCCAGCAGACCGCGTCCGGCACCATCACGTTCCAGGACGTCGACCTGATCGACGGCCACGTAGTCGGCCAGACGCTGAAGGGCGGCTCGGCGTCGGTGGCACTGCCCGGCTTCAACCCGGCGACCCAGCAACTCGGCACGCTGTCGCTGACGCTGCACGAGAACACCGGCGACACTGACAATCTCGGCACGGTGGACTGGAAGTTCACCATCGACAATGCGCTGGCACAGCAGCTGGCGGCCGGTCAGGTCATCACCCAGACCTACACGGTCAGCATCGACGACCAGCATGGCGGCGTGATCACCCAGGACGTCACCGTCACCATTACCGGCACCGAGGACGCTCCGACCATCGTGGCCGATCTGACGACCGCATCGGGCGGCGTCGTCGAGGACGGCCAGCAGACTGCGTCCGGCACCATCACGTTCCAGGACGTCGACCTGATCGACACCCATGTGATCGGCCAGACGCTGAAGAGCGGTTCGGCGTCGGTGGCGCTGCCCGGCTTCAACCCGGCGACCCAGCAACTCGGCACGCTGGTGCTGACGCTGCACGAAAACACCGGCGATGCCGATAACCTCGGGACCGTGGACTGGAAGTTCACGATCGACAATGCGCTGGCGCAGCAGCTGGCGGTCGGCCAGGTCATCACGCAAATCTACACCGTCAGTATCGACGACCAGCATGGCGGCGTGATCACCCAGGACATCACGGTCACCATCACCGGCACCGAGGATGGACCGACGGTTGTCACCAACGAAGCCCCGACGATCGTGGCCGCTTCGACGACGGCATCGGGCGGAGTTGTCGAGGACGGCCAGCAGACTACGTCCGGCACCATCACGTTCCAGGACGTCGACCTGATCGACAGCCACGTGATCGGCCAGACGCTGAAGGGCGGCTCGGCGTCGGTGGCGCTGCCAGGCTTCAATCCGGCAACCCAGCAACTGGGCACGCTGGCGCTGACGCTGCATGAGAACACCGGCGACACCGATAATCTCGGCACGGTGGACTGGAAGTTCACCATCGACAATGCGCTGGCACAGCAGCTGGCGGTTGGCCAGGTCATCACCCAGACCTACACCGTCAGCATCGACGACCAGCATGGCGGCGTGATCACCCAGGATGTCACCGTCACCATCACCGGCACCGAGGACGCCCCGACGATCGTGGCTGGTTCGACGACCGCATCGGGCGCGGTTGTCGAGGACGGTCAGCAGACCGCGTCCGGTACCATCACGTTCCAGGACGTCGACCTGATCGACACCCACGTGATCGGCCAGACGCTGAAGGGCGGCTCGGCATCGGTGGCGCTGCCCGGCTTCAACCCGGCAACCCAGCAACTGGGTACGCTGGCGCTGACGCTGCATGAAAACACCGGCGACGCCGATAACCTCGGCACGGTTGACTGGAAGTTCACAATTGACAATGCGTTGGCGCAGCAGCTGGCGGCCGGCCAGGTCATCACCCAGACCTACACGGTCAGCATCGACGACCAGCATGGCGGCGTGATCACCCAGGACATCACGGTCACCATCACCGGCACCGAGGACGGACCGACGATTGTCACCAATAGAGCGCCGGCAATTGTTTCCAGCTTGACGACGATACCGGGTCTGGTCGTCGAGGACGGCCAGCAGACCACGTCCGGCACGATTACCTTCCAGGACGTCGACCTGATCGACACCCACGTGGTCGGCCAGACGCTGAAGGGCGGCTCGGCATCGGTAGCGCTGCCCGGCTTCAATCCGGCGACCCAGCAACTGGGCACGCTGGCGCTGACGCTGCACGAGGATCCGACCGACGCCAACAATTTCGGTACGGTGGACTGGAAGTTCACCCTCGACAATGCCATGGCGCAGAGGCTCGCGGTCGGCCAGGTCATCACTCAGACCTACACGGTCAGCATCGACGACCAGCACGGCGGCGTGATCACCCAGGATGTCACCGTCACCATTGTTGGCACCGAGGACGCTCCGACCATCGTTTCCGGCTTGACGACCGCGTGGGGCGGGGTTGTCGAGGATGTCGAACAATGTGCATTTGGCACCATCACGTTCAAGGACGTTGACCTGATCGACACTCACGTGATCGGCCAGACGCTGAAGGGCGGCTCGGCGTCGGTAGCGCTACCGGGCTTCAATCCGGCGACCCAGCAACTGGGCACGCTGGAGCTGACGCTTCACGAGAATACCGGCGACACCAGCAATCTCGGCACGGTGGACTGGAAGTTCACCCTCAACAATGCGCTGGCGCAGCAGCTCGCGGCCGACCAGGTCATCACCCAGACCTACACCGTCAGCATCGACGACCAGCATGGCGGTGTGATTACCCAGGACGTCACCGTCCTCATCGCAGGCACCAACGATGCGCCGGTCATCACCAGCGCCGCGCAGGGCGCGACGATCGAAGTGCATGATGACGGAGGGCCGCCGCATCCCTACGATACCGCCAGCGGCAAGATCACGTTCACGGATGTCGATCTGATCGACGTCCATACCGTGAAGGTTGTCGGTCTCACGACTTCCGGCACCACCTACGGACTGCCCCCGAAGGATACCATGTTGAGCTGGCTGACGCTGGGCACGTTCAACGATTCGACCAACGGCGGGACGGGTTCGCGGACGTGGTCGTTCTCCGCTCCCGACAGCCGCTTCCACTATCTCGATGAAGGCCAGCATGTGACGCTGACCTACACCATCCTGGTCAGTGACGGTCATGGCGGTTTCGATACCCAGCAAGTTGCCGTGACGATCACCGATTACGACGGCGTACAGCCCGTGATGAGCATCGCAACCGCCGCTCCGTCCAGCGCGCCAAGCGTTCTCGGCGTCAGCAACGATCAGGTGCTCGGTATCCATGACACCGAAACGATCGGGCCGAACGACACGCCTCCGGCGAGTCCTGCGGTCAATAACGGACTTGCGGGCGTCGAGAAGATCGGTGGGACGCCGGAGGGCAACCCCCAGCATTTGGGTGCCTTCGACGTGGTCACGACCGATCGCAGTTTCTCTCATACTGCGGATCAAGCGAGTGGTCTTGGCGATCACGACACCTTCCTGCCGACAAATCCGCCGCCCGCCGGGCCTGCGGTCAACGCCGGGCTCGCCGTCACGCACGATTTCGGTGCGACGCCGACGCACGCCGATGCTCCTGTCCCCGACAATTTCCTGACCGGCCACGCCGACCAGTTTGTCTTCAGAACGGGAGGCCTGATGGGCTCAGGCAAGAGCGCGGACTTCGCACCGGGCGATGTGCACGTCGACCTTCCGGCGCTCTTCCAGCACACGGACGACAGTGTCACGGCCTGGCTGGGCAGCCATGCGGCCGCAAGCCCCGGCGGCGGCGCCGATCTTCCGATCGCGCCCGGCAACGTCGGTACCGCCGCCCACGTAAATCCTGCCGTTTCCAACCCCGAGGCTGACCACTTCATCCATTCGCAGCACATCGTGGTCTGACGCCGGATATTTTCTCACTTTCCGGCTTGCCGGATTCGGCGGGGTGAGCGAACAATTGAAATCATGAAACGGCTGCGAGCCCTGCGGCGTTGGTTCAAGCGGAAGTTCGGCTACGCCCGGCTGGTCTGCCTCGTGCTGCTGGTCGGCTTCGCGGCGCTGCGGGTCTGGGATCCGCACCCGGTCCAGGAAATGCGGGTACGCACCTGGGACAATTTTCAGCTGATCGAGCCCCGGGTTAAGACCATGCGCCCGGTCACCATCGTCGACATCGACGAGAGGAGCCTCGCCGATCCCCGCCTCGGGCAATGGCCGTGGCCGCGGACGCGGATCGCCGACATCATCACCCATCTCACGAGGCTCGGCGCTGTCGTCATTGCCTTCGACGCCGTATTCTCCGAGCCCGACCGGCTCAATCCCGATATTGCCGCCGACACCTTCCGCAATCTCGACGAAGCAACGCGCGAGAAACTGCGCGCACTGCCGAGCAATGACCAGATCTTCGCCGATGCGATCCGCGCCTCGCGCGTGGTGCTCGGCGAGTCCGGCGGTCCCGAGGTGCATGCGCTGGACAAGAATCTGCCTGTGACCGGGCTTGCGATGCTCGGCGAGGAGCCGCAGCCCTTCCTGTACAAGTTTCCCGGCCTGCTGCGCAATGTCGAGGTGCTGGAGCAGGCGGCCGCCGGCCGCGGGCTCTTCACCATCCGGCCCGAGCGCGACGGCATCGTCCGCCGCGTGCCGATGATCATGGTGGCGCAAGGCATCATCATGCCGTCGCTGACCTTCGAGATGCTGCGTGTCGCTTCCGGCTCCGGCACCATTCTGATCAAGGCCGACAAGGCCGGTATCCAGAGTGTCGGCGTGAAAGGCTTCCAGATCCCGACCGATGCCAACGGCCAGCTCTGGGTGCATTACGCCCGCCGCGATCCTTCGATCTACGTCTCCGCCGTCGACGTAATGGATGGCCGCGTGCCGCCAGACAGGATCAACGGCAAGCTGGTGCTGATCGGGACTTCGTCGATCGGCCTCAACGACATCAAGACCACGCCGGTTTCTCCCGCCATGCCCGGCGTCGAGATACACGCCCAGATGCTGGAAAGCGCCCTGTCCGGCGCGGTGGTCTGGCAGCCGAATTTCGGCATCGCGCTGGAATTTTTCGGCGCACTGATCCTGGGTCTGCTGGTGATCGTCTTTGCGCCGAACTTCGGTCCCGTCACGCTGGTCGGCGTCGGGGCGCTGTTTGCGACCGGACTGATCGGCCTGTCCTGGTTCTTCTACAATCAGCACAGGTTGCTGGTCGATTTCACCTATCCCTTGATGTCGACCACCGCGATCTACCTGACACTGATCTTCTTCAGCTTCGTGCGCGAGCAGTCGCAGCGCCGCCAGATACGCTCTGCTTTCGGCCAGTATCTGTCGCCTGCGCTGATCGAGCAGCTGGCGCAGTCGCCGGAAAAGCTCGTGCTTGGCGGCGAGGAGCGCGAGATAACCATCATGTTCACCGACATGCGCGGATTCACCACGATCTCGGAGAGCTACAAGAACAATCCGCAGGGCCTCACCGCCTTGATGAACCGCTTTTTGACGCCGCTCACCAACGCGATTCTCAGTCGCAAGGGTACGATCGACAAGTATATGGGCGACGCCATCATGGCGTTCTGGAACGCGCCGCTCGACGACAAGGATCACCCGATCAACGCCTGCGAGGCGGCGCTCGACATGCTGGATCGTTGCGACGCGCTCAACCGGATCCGCGAGGAGGAGGCGAAGGAAGGCGGGCATCCCTACATCCCCCTCAATATCGGCGTCGGACTGAACACCGGCAACTGCGTGGTCGGCAACATGGGCTCGGACGTGCGCTTCGACTATTCGGCCTACGGCGACAGCGTCAACCTCGCCTCGCGGCTCGAGGGCCAGAGCAAGGAATACGGTTTCCCGATCATCGTCGGCTCGAAGACCGCAATGGCGGCGAAGGAAAAATTCGCCATTCTCGAGCTCGACTTCATCATGGTGAAGGGCAAGAAGGAGCCGGAGGTGATCTACGCCATCGTCGGCCGCAACGACGTCGCCATGTCCGGAGCGTTCCAGCGCCTTCGCAACCTGACCATCGAGATGCTCGCCTGCTACCGCAATCGCGACTGGGACGGCGCACTCGCTGCCATCGAGCGCGGCCGCAGCAGCGAAGATGGCGAGGCACTGAGTTCGCTTTACAGGCTCTACGAGACCCGCATCCGCGGCTACATCGAAACGCCGCCGCCGGCCGACTGGAACGGCGCCTTTGCGCTGCTGACCAAGTAGCGCCCGCACCCTGGGGCTCGCGATTGCGCCGCGGAAGCATGTTCGTTTGCCGAGGCGCCCTGCACAAACGTCACGCCAAGCCGTACTGTCGTCGATAGAATGGGGCGCGCGCGGCGTGCCACAAGGCCGCCGGGGAGGAGCAATCACAGCATGACGAGACCCAGTGCGAAAGAGATCAAGGCGATGGCCGATGTGGCGGGCGTGCCCGTCGATAACGAGGTCGCGGCCCGCATCGCCAATTCCATCGGGCCGGCCTTCGAGGGGTTTGCGCCGGTCGCCGGCACGCTGCCCTTCGATCTGGAGCCCGCGACCTTTCTGCTCGCGCGTGCGCCAAAGGTGACGGAATGAGCAGCGCACCGGCCTTGATGTCGCTGACCGATGTGGCGAAGGCGATCGCCGAAAAGCGGCTGTCCTCGCGGGAGGTGACGCAATCCTGTCTCGACCGCATCGCGCAATGGCAGCCGAAGCTCAACGCGTTCATGTCGATCGAAGCCGACGACGCCTTGAAGGCGGCAGATCGCGCGGACGCCGCGCTCGCAAACGGCGGCGCAATGGGCGCCCTGCATGGCGTGCCGCTGGCGCACAAGGACATGTATTACGACAAGGGCAAGGTCGTTACTTGCGGCTCGAAAATCCGCAAGGATTTCGTCGCGACCACGACATCCACCGCGCTGCAGCGCCTGAAGGACGCCGGCATGGTGCGCCTTGGATCGCTGCAGATGGTGGAATTCGCCTATGGGCCGACCGGGCATAACCCGCATTACGGCGCGGTGCGCAATCCCTGGAACACCGACCACATCACCGGCGGTTCGTCGTCGGGGTCCGGCTCCGCTGTCGCAGCGCGGCTGACCTTTGCCGCGCTGGGATCGGACACCGGCGGCTCGATCCGGATGCCGGCGCATTTCTGCGGCATCACTGGGCTGAAGACGACCGTTGGCCTTGTCAGCCGCGCCGGCGCGATGCCGCTGTCATGGACGCTGGATACCGTGGGTCCGCTGGCGCAGACGGCCGAAGATTGCGCATTGCTGACCGGCCTGATGGCAGGCGCCGATCCCGACGATCCGACCGCATTGGATTTGCCGGTGCCGGATTATGTGGCCGCGACCAGGCGCCCGGTCAAAGGATTGAAGATCGGCGTTCCCACGGCCTTCTATGTCGACGATCTGGATACCGAGGTCGCGCGCGTGCTCGACGAGACGCTGGCCGTCCTGAAGAGAGAAGGTGCCGAGATCGTCAAGGTCGATCTGCCGGACCAGCGCCAGCTCACGGCGGCCTGCCAGTTCGTCCTGGCGACCGAGGCGGCCGCGCTGCACAAGCGATGGATGATCGAGCGGCCGCAGGACTACGGCGCACAGGTGTTGATGAGGCTGCAGAACGGGCTCGCGATCCCCGCCGTTTCCTATCTCGAGGCGATGCGCTGGCGCGGTCCGGCGCTGTCGGCCTATCTCGCAGCTGTCGCAGGCACCGATGCCGTGATTGCGCCGGTCGCGCCGATGCCGGCTGCGACCATTGCCGAGAGCGATGTCGGCAACAGCCCGGATGCGGAAGCCGTGATCCAGCGCATCACCCGGTTCACGCGGCCGATCAACTATCTTGGGTTGCCGTCGCTCTCGATCCCTGCCGGCTTCACCAAGTCTGGCCTGCCGATCGGCATGCAGCTGATCGGCCGCGCCTTCGATGAAGCGATGATCCTGCGGATCGGCGCCGCGTTCCAGCGCGCCACCGACTTCCACCGGAAAGTGCCTGCGATGCGATGAACTCCCGGTGGCGCCCGCGGCCGCAGCAGTCTAGCGCTGGTCGGGATCGGCCCAGCGTTCGATCTGGGAGGCCGCGATCACCTGTTTGGGTTGATAGGGGTTGAGCGTGCCAGCGCTGGCTGTCCAGCCTTTCGCCAGGATCTGCATGGCAAACAGTTTTGCGTCGACCTCCGACTTGAACGTCCGGGTTGACCGCGCCGTGCCATCGTTCAATTCGCTGTTCTTGTCGGGGCTGAACGTCACGTACCAGATGTCGGGTTTTGTCATGCAACGGTAACACCGTTGCAGCGCAAAGGGTTCCAGGATGGAACCAGAATCGAGTCGTGGCGTTCATCGATTGCGGGTAGGTTGCGCGCGGGGAAGGACAGGGGGTTTCGATGCAGCTCTCCAACGAAGGCATTTTGGTCATTCTGTTCGTCGGCCTGGTCGCAGGCTGGCTCGCCGGCAAGATCGTGCGTGGGGCCGGCTTTGGCCTTATTGGCGACATCCTGATCGGCATCGCCGGCGCGCTGATCGCGAACTATCTGTTTCCCAAGCTCGGCGTTCGTCTTGGCATCGGCCTCGTTGCCGAAATCATCCAATCCGCGATCGGTGCGGTCATTCTTCTCCTGATTGTCCGTCTGGTACGATCAGGCGGGCGACTCTAGCTCGCCTTCCGCACCGCCTCGACGATCCATTTCCGCACGGCAGCGATCCGGCGGTCGCGCGCCTGCTCGGTTCGCGTCACGAGATAGATCGTCTCGCCGCGCGCCGACGTGAAATCGACGGGCGCCACCAGTTTCCTGCCGAAGCCCGGCCGCGCGCGGATCAGCGGGGCCATGGCGAGCGTAACGCCAAGGCCCTGCTCGGCGGCTTCCAGCGTGGCCGGGATGTTGTCGAGCCAGATATGGCCGCGCGGCTGTAAATTCGGCAAACCCGCTTCTTTCAGCCAGGTCGGCCAGGCTCCCGGATGGGTGGTGATGTGGATCAGCACCTGGTCCGCCAGGTCCTCCGGACGACGCAGTCCGCCTTTCGCCAGTGCCGGCGTGCAAACCGGAACGCTTCTCACCTCGACCAGCGGCTCGAATTTCAGCCCGGCGGACTGCTCGCGGCCGTAGCGGGTGGCGACGTCTACCCTGGAAGCGTTGAAGTCGGCATATTGATGCGTCGCCTCGATGCGCAGCGTCAGCCCCGGATTTTGCCGCCTGAACTCGGGCACCGCGGGCAGCAGCACCGTGCTTGTGAAGAACGGCAGCGAAGAGATCCACAATTCGCCGCTGCCGTCGCGGTTCGGCCGCGTCATCTCGCGCGAGGCCTCCTGCAATGTCGCTAGTGCCGCCGATACCTTGGCGAGGTACCGCTCGCCTTCCGGCGTCAGCTTCACCGCGCGCGTGCCTCGGATGAATAGCTTGGTGCCGAACTGTTCCTCGAGCCCCCGGATCTGATGGCTGATGGCGGAAGGGCTGAGCGAGAGATCGCGCGCGGCGCGGCGGAAGCTCAATTGCGTCGCGGCACGCTCAAAGGCGAGCAGCGCCGCCAGCGGCGGGATGACCCGGAGCGGCGAGTCTGATAGATGAATTCTATTCATCTTAGTTGACGAATTCCCTTTTGCTACGCCAGCAATTCTTATCCAGATTAGGCCATAGCTCAATATCGTTCACCTATGGAGAATGCCGTTTGCCGATTTTCGAAGCGCTGGAAGCACCCCACCATTGGCGGCCGTCCCCTCTCGCGGCGGGTCCCTTCGGGGGCCTGCAGGGCGGCGCGGTCGCGAGCCTGCTGACCGCCGAGATCGAGGCGGCGTCCGGGCAGCGCAACTGGGGCACGGCGATCTCGGCCGCAGCCTGGTTCCTGCGGCCTACGCCGATGTCGGAACTGCGGACCGAACTGCGCGTCGTCAGCGAGGGCGGCCGTGTCAACGTTATCGACAACATGCTCTGGCCCGTCGGCGGGGACACTCCTTGCGCCACCGTGCGCGTGACGCTGTCGCGCGAGCGTGCGATCGAAGTGCCGGGGCTTGTGGAAGCGCGGCCAGCGCCCGTCGATCCGGCGCAATATCCCGAGCGCAAGGTGAACATGGTTGCGGGACGAAAATGGTTCATGGATGCGATGGAGGCGCGGCTCGGCGACGGCGTTGCCTGGTTCCGCATGCATGACAGCATCATCCAGGGTGCAGGTCCCCTGTCGTCGATCCTGGGACCGGCGGACTGGGCCCATGGCATCGCCCGTCCCGTGCAGAACGTGGTGGCCGATCCCAATCCGAACCTGACCTTGCAGCTGTTCCGTCGGCCACGCGGCAACTGGATCGGCGTACGGGCCGAGGCGCGCTGGACGCCGTCGACCGGGGTCGGGGCCGGCGGCGGAACCCTGGTGGATGTCGAAGGGGAGATCGGCCGCGTCTCGATGTCGATCGTGCTGGTGCCGTTCCCCGCCGCTGCGGCGGCCGCCAGCTAGGGCGGCTGGCCCCGGCGGCTTCTGCCAAACGGGAGGCCTTTCGGCGGATTCGGGCGGCTTTTCGCCGGGAGGGCGAGCACAGGCTCGTCATTTACAGTTAATGAGACCGCAATTGGACGGTTGGAGCAAACACCGCTAAAAGTTGGAGGGAACGCGACCCTTTTAATTGAGATCATATCTGATGGCAGCTGCTCCCGGCGTCCGGCGCTCCGAGCTCGGTGAAGCATTGCGCACCTGCCGCAACGCCTTCATCGGCGTCGGCATCATGAGCTGCATGATCAACCTGCTCTATTTGACCGGGTCGATCTTCATGCTCGAGGTCTATGATCGCGTGCTGCCGAGCCGCAACGTGCCGACGCTCGTCGGCCTCGTCATTCTTGCCGGCTTCCTCTACATCGCGCAGGGCGTGCTCGACATGCTGCGCGGCCGCGTGCTCGGCCGCATCGGCACTTCGCTCGACGAGGCGATGAACGAGCGCGTGTTCGAGACCGTGGTGCGATTGCCGCTGTTGGTCGGAAGCCGCAACGAAGGGCTGCAGCCGCTGCGCGATCTCGACAACGTCCGCTCCTTCCTCGGCAGCATGGGGCCGGGCGCGTTCTTCGACCTGCCGTGGCTGCCGTTCTATCTCGCGATCTGCTTTGCCTTCCACTGGCTGCTCGGCGTCACCGCTCTGGTCGGCGCGGTCATCCTGGTCGCGCTGACGCTCATCACGGAATTCATGTCGCGCCAGCCCACCAAGGACGCGATGATTCTCGCCGCCCGCCGCAACGACCTTGCCGCCGCCAGTCGCCGCAACGCCGAGGTGCTGGTGGCGATGGGCATGTCCGGCCGCCTTACCCGGCGCTGGAGCGAGACCAACGAGGAGTACATCACCGGCAACCAGCGGGCCAGCGACGTCACCGGCGGTCTGGGGGCCGTCGCCAAGGTGCTGCGCATGATGCTGCAGTCGGCGGTGCTCGCGGTCGGCGCCTATCTCGTGATCTATCAGGAGGCTACCGCCGGCATCATCATCGCGGGCTCGATCCTGTCCGCGCGCGCGCTGGCGCCGGTCGATCTTGCCATCGCACACTGGAAAGGCTTTGTCGCTGCACGGCAGAGCTGGCGGCGGCTGAACCATCTGCTGGAGCGTTTGCCGGCCTTGCAGGCCCAGACCTTGCTCAATCCGCCGGAGAACAAGCTCAGCGTCGAGGCCGTCGCGATCATGCCGCCCGGCGAACAGCGCGTGATCGTCCAGGACGTCAATTTCGTTGTGGAGGCCGGCCACGGTCTCGGCATCATCGGCCCGTCGGGCTCGGGAAAGTCGTCGCTGGTGCGTGCGCTGGTCGGCGTCTGGCAGCCGGCACGCGGCAAGGTGCGGCTGGACGGCGCCGCGCTCGACCAGTGGTCGTCCGACGTGCTCGGACGTTATGTCGGTTACTTGCCGCAGGACGTCGAGCTGTTCGCCGGCAGCATCGCGCAGAACATCTGCCGCTTCGATCCCGAGGCGAAGTCGGAGATGATCATTGCCGCCGCCACGCAGGCCGGCGTGCACGACATGATCATCAAGATGCGCGAGGGCTATGATACCCAGATCGGCGAGCAGGGCGGCGCACTTTCCGCGGGCCAGGCGCAGCGCGTGGCGCTGGCGCGGGCGCTGTATGGCGATCCCTTCCTGGTCGTGCTGGACGAGCCGAACTCCAATCTCGATGCCGAAGGCGACGAGGCGTTGACCCGCGCGGTGCGCGCGGCCCGGGAACGCGGCGCTGTCGTCGTGATCGTCGCGCACCGGCCGGTCGGCATCGAGGGTGTCGATCAGTTGCTGGTGCTGAAGGATGGCCGCATGCAGACTTTCGGTCCGAAGGAGCAGGTGCTCGGCCAGGTGCTGCAGCGGCCGCCCGGGCCGGCGCCGATCAAGGTGGTCGAAGGCGGAGTTGCAAAATCATGAGCAGCGCAGAGCTGAAGAAATCGCAGCGCTCGATTCGCAGGCATCTGGTCGCCGGGCTTGCGGTGGTGCTGCTGCTTGCCGGCGGCATCGGCGGCTGGGGTGCGACGGTGCCGATCTCGGGCGCGCTGATCGCGCCAGGGCAGGTGGTGGTCGATTCCAATGTCAAGAAAGTGCAGCATCCGACCGGCGGCGTGGTCGGTGAGGTGCGCGTACGCGACGGCGACGCGGTCAAGGCCGGTGACATCGTGGTCCGGCTCGACGAGACCGTGGTGCGCGCCAATCTCGCCATCGTCAACAAGACGCTCTACGGCTTGTGGGCGCGGCAGGCACGGCTGGAGGCCGAGCAGCGCGGCAGCGACAAAATCAAGTTCCCGGCGACGCTACTCGAGCGCGCCAGCGATCCGGACGTGCGCGACGTGATGATGAGCGAGTCGAGGCTGTTCGACGTTCGCGTCAGCGGCCGTGCCGGCCAGAAGGCGCAGCTCCGCGAGCGCGTCACCCAGCTCAATGAGGAAATCGAGGGTCTCACCGCGCAGGAGAAGGCCAAGGACAAGGAAATCGCGCTGGTGGAGAAGGAACTGGTCGGCGTGCGCCAGCTGTACGATCAGCACCTGGTCCAGATTTCTCGCCTGACCCAACTGGAGCGCGACGCCGCAAGGCTCAACGGCGAGCGCGGGCAGTACATTGCCGCGCGTGCCCAGGCCAAGGGCAAGATCACCGAGACCGAGCTGCAGATCTTCCAGGTCGACAAGGACATGGCCAGCGAAGTCTCCAAGGATATGCGCGAGTCCACCGACAAGATCGGCGAATTCATCGAGCGAAAGGTCACTGCGGAGGACCAGCTGCGCCGAATCGACATCCGCGCCCCGCAGGACGGAGTGGTGCTTCAGTCCACCGTACATACGGTCGGCGGCGTCGTTACCGCGGGCGATGCCATCATGATGATCGTGCCGCGCGCCGACGACCTGTCGGTCGAGGCCAAGGTCAATCCGCAGGATATCGACAAGCTGCAGGTCGGCCAGAACACGGTATTGCGCTTCTCCGCGTTCAACCAGCGCACCACGCCCGAGCTGAACGGCAAGGTCAGCCGCATCTCGGCCGACGTCACGGCGGATCAGCGCACCGGTCAGAGCTTCTACACCATCCGCGTCTCGTTGCCGCCGGATGAGGTCGCCCGCCTCGGCGAGGTCAAGCTGGTACCCGGCATGCCGGTCGAAGCCTTCGTGCAGACTGGCGAACGCACGATGCTGTCTTACCTCATGAAGCCGCTGAGCGATCAGGTGATGCGCTCGTTCCGGGGACGGTAATTCCCCGTTTTCCGCTAGAGATTTTGCAACAACAGATTCAGCGCCGTCTTCGCAAACACTTGCATGTTCGCCTGACGGTCGCTGCTCGCTGTCTCCAGCGTGATCACCTTCCCCACAGGGCCGGCGATCGCCATGCAGCAGTGGCCGGCGGCGTCGCCGTAGCGGTTGCCGGTGGGGCCGGTGGCGCCTGTTTCCGACAGGCCCCAGGTCGTGGCGAAGCGCGTACGCATCCGGCTTGCCAGCAATTGCGCATAGGGCTCCGACGCCGAGCGGAGCCCCTTCATCTCGGCATCGCCAATCTCCATCAGGATCCGCCGCGCATCGCGGGTGTAGACCACAGCGCCGCCGAGGAAATAGGCGGACGCGCCGGGCACCGACAGCAGCGCCGCCGAGATCAAGCCGCCGGTCGAGGACTCGGCGACGGCAATCGTCTCCTTGCGGGCGATCAGTTTGGCCGCGATTTGCGCCGCGATGCCTGTCAACTCGTTCATGTCAGCTTCCATTCCGTCTCAGGATTCGCTTGAGAAGCCCCTTCTTCTCCGGAGTCGCCGGCTTGTCGGCGAGCGAGTGCCAGACCACGCGGATGAAATTGGTGCTGGCCAGTTCGGTCGGCGCCCATTTCTTGTCGAGATCGGCAAAAGGCTTTAGCGCGATCACGTCCGCCTCGCTCTTGCCTTCCTTGACCAGCCTGTCCATGCGGTCGCGCGCTGTGACCAGCATGGTGCGATATTCGGTCAGCGCCACCTTGTCGGCGACAGGGCCGTGGCCGGGCACGATGCGGCTCTTCGCGTTGGTCAGTTTCAGATAGGCATCCGCCGCCGCGATCATGCCCTTGATATTGCCGCCATTGGCAAAGTCGATGTTGGGATAGCGGCCGTTCGTGAATGTGTCTCCGGTGGCGAGCACGTTTGCCGTCTTGAACCAGACATAGGTGTCGCCATCGGTGTGCGCATTCGGGATGTACTTCAAGTCGGCGACGCGTCCGGGCAGGCGGATCTTTGAAAAATTGACATAGGTATCGGTCGGCAACGCGCCGGCGGGCGCAGGCGGCACCTTCGCACCGGTCAGACCATTGGTGGTGCCGGCTTCCAGGCGTTTCTTGACGTTCTCCTGCGCGACAACCGTCACGCCGTCCTTGGCGAAGGGCTCGTTCCCGCCGGTGTGATCGCCGTGATAATGCGTGTTGATCAGGTACTTGATCGGCAGGCTGGACAGGTTTGCGACCGCCGCCTTGACCTTGTCGTGCAGAGGCGCGAACTGGCCGTCCACCATGATGACTCCGGTCTTGGCTACCGCCACCGTGATATTCCCCCCGATGCTTCCGGGGTTTTGGCCCTCCAGCATGTAGACGTTGTCACCGAGATCGGTGGTCTTGATCTCGGCCTTCGAGAAATCGGGCGGTGCAGCGGCGGGCGCCTGCTGCTGGGCGCGGGCCGTGCCTGCCAGCAACAGCGCAGCTACGGCCACGGCCAATGGCATTCGAATCATGAGCCTTTTTTCCCCGCCGGTTCTGCCGAATCCCTAGCACAGGAATGCATGGCTTGCCGAGTTGCGGGGGCGGGGCGGGCCTGCTTGAATGCACTGCGAGAGACGGCGCCACGACGCCGGCGCGGAGGAAACGACATGACGTCACCGATCCCGGGCGGCGTGGACTGCGACCTGCATCCGGCCGTGCCGCATCTGACGAGCCTCTTGCCCTACATGAACGACTACTGGCGCGATCAGGTGACGACGCGCGGCATGGTGGATCTCGTCTCGCAGTCCTATCCGAGCAATTCGCCCATCTCGTCGCGGCCGGACTGGCGGCCGGGCAAGGGCAAGCCGGGCTCGAACTATGACGACATGAAGCGCCAGGCGCTCGATCGCTTTGGCTTGGCCTACGGCATCTGCAATCCGCTCTACGGCGTGCAGATGGTGTTTTCCGAGGACATGCAGGAGGCGTTCTGCCGAGCGCTCAACGACTGGCTGGTCAAGGAGTGGCTCGACAAGGATGCGCGATTGCGCGGTTCGATTGTGATCCCGACGCAGAGCGTGGAAAAATCCGTCGCGGAGATCGAGCGCTGCGCGAAAGACAAGCGCTTCGTGCAGGTGCTGATGCTGGTCATGGGCGACGTGCCGCTCGGCAAGCGAGCTCTATGGCCGATCTATGCGGCGGCCGCGAAGCACGGGTTGCCGGTCGGCATCCATGCCGGCAGCGCCTATCACAACCCGCCGACGTCGGTGGGATGGGGATCCTATCATATCGAGGACTATGTCGCGCAGGCGCAGGCGTTCCAGACGCAGCTGACCAGCCTGATCGTCGAGGGCGTGTTCGCGAAATACCCCGACCTGAAAATGGTGATGCTGGAATCCGGCTTCACCTGGCTTCCCTCCTTCCTGTGGCGGCTGCACAAGTTCTGGCGCGGCGTACGCATGGAAACGCCCTGGGTCGACCGCGCGCCGCTGGAAATTGTGCGCAGCAACATCCGTTTTTCGCTGCAGCCGGTGGATGCGCCGCCGGATCCGGAGGTCCTGAACCGGCTGTTCGACCATATGCAGTCGGACGAATTGATTCTATTCTCGACTGACTATCCGCACTGGCAATTCGACGGCGATGAGGTGCTGCCGAAAGGACTATCTTCAGATCTCGTGCGCAAGATCATGATCGATAATCCAATGGCCACATACGCTCGACTCGGCCAGCCTGCGACGAAGGAGAATACGCGATGAACGTGCAACTGCGCGACCGTCCGGAACCCGCGTCGACCACATCGATCAGGACCGCCATTGCCGATTGCGATATCCATCCAGCGCGCGCAACCAGGGACGAGCTTTATCCCTGGCTCGCAAAGCGCTGGCATGCCCATCTCGAGACCTATGGCGTGAATGCCTATCAGGGCATGACCGAAGGCCCGCCCTATCCGAAGGCGCAGCCCAATGCGTCGCGCCGCGATGCCTGGCCGCCGGAAGGCGGGCAGCAGGGCTCCTCGCTGTCCTTCATGCAGAAGCAGCATCTCGATCCCAACAATGTCGTACTCGGCGTGCTCAACCCGCTCGGCGCCACCGGGCAGGGCATGCGCAACCACGAACTCGCCGCGGCGCTGGCCGGCGCCATCAACGACTGGCAGATCGAAAAATGGACCAGCAAGGATAAGCGCCTGAAGGCATCCGTCGTTGTCGCCAACGAGGACGGCGAGACCGCCGCAAGGGAAATTCGCAAGCGCGCGGGCGACAAGAACTATGTGCAGGTGCTGCTGCTCAGCCGCAATGTCGAGCCGCTCGGACAACGGCGCTACTGGCCGATCTACGAGGCGGCGGAAGAAGCGGGCCTCCCCGTCGGCGTGCACGCCTTCGGCTTCGGCGGCAATCCGATCACGGCGTCGGGATGGCCGAGCTATTACATCGAGGAAATGGTCGGCCATTCGCAGTGCCAGCAGTCGGCACTGGCCAGCCTTGTTCTGGAAGGTGTGTTCGAGCGATTCCCGAAGCTGAAGATGGTGATGGTGGAAGCCGGCTTTGGCTGGGCGCCGTCGCTCGCCTGGCGGCTGGACAAGGTGTTCGACAGGCTGCGCAGCGAGGTCCCGCATCTCAAGCGCAAGCCGTCGGAGTACATCAAGGACCACATCTGGTGGACGACGCAGCCGATGGAAGACCCGGAACGGCGCGAGCACCTGTTCCAGACCATCGAGTGGATCGGCTGGGACAAGCTCCTGTTCGCCACCGACTACCCGCATTGGGACTATGACGAACCGTCGCGCGTGCTGCCGGCCGGTGTCAGCGATGCCAACAAGCAGGCGTTCTATCTCGACAACGCGCGGCAGGTTTACGGGCAATTTTGATGGCGCGGCATGTGGTGGCGGCAGTCGACGAACTGCCGCCGGGAACGCGAAAATATCTTGAGATCGATGGCCGGCCGATCGCCGTGTTCAACATCAACGGCGAGTATTTCGGCCTGTTGAACCGCTGCCCGCACCAGGGCGCCTCGCTTTGCGAGGGGCCGCTGATCGGGCTTGCGCAATCCACAACGCCCGGCGAGATCGAATACACCAAGCTCGGCGAGATCATCCGTTGCCCCTGGCACGGCTGGGAGTTCGATGTCCGCACCGGACAATCCTATTGCGACCCCCGCCGCTTCCGCGCACGGGCCTATGAGGCGCATGTCGAGCCCGGCGCCGCCGTGGTGAAGGGGCCGTATATCGCGGAAACCGTCAAGGTCGAGGTGGACGCCGAATACGTGGTGGTCGAGCTCTAGTAGTAAGTACAGGCGGGGGCGTAGCAATGAATGACGGACCGGTTAACGGCGGTCGGGCGGCGCGGCCGATGCTGTTCCAGCCTTTTTCGATTCGGGGGCTTACGCTGAAGAACCGCCTCGTCGTGCCACCGATGGTGCATTACCGCTGCGAGCCCGGAAATACCTGCGGCACATTCCACGTCGTACACCTCGGCCGTTATGCGCTCGGCGGCTTCGGGCTCGTCTTTGTCGAGGCGACGGGCGTCGAGGAGATCGGCCTCATCAACGAGCATGATCTCGGCATCTGGAACGACGCCCAGGCCGAAAGCTTCAAGCCGCTGATCGCCTTCATGAAGCGGCAGGGCACGGCGATCGGCATCCAGCTCGCCCATGGCGGCCGCAAGGCGTCGTCGCAGACGGCCATGCAGGGCATGGGGCCGCTCACCGAGGAGAATCTGAAGGCCGGCGCCAAGCAGTGGCAACCGGTCGGGCCGACGGCCGAGCCGGTCGCCAAGGGGTGGCTGACGCCGCGGCAGCTGACCACTGCCGAGTGCAAGACGATGGTTCAAACCTGGGCGGCGGCCGCCCGGCGTGCCGTGGCCGCGGGATTCGACACGATCGAAATCCATGCCGCGCACGGCTATCTGCTCGCCTCGTTCCTGTCGCCGGTCTCCAATACGCGCAACGACGAATATGGCGGCGATCGCGCGGGGCGCATGCGCCTGCCGCTCGAGATCGTCGAAGCGGTGCGCCGGGAAATGCCGGCCTCGATGCCGCTGTTCCTGCGTGTCTCGTCGGTCGACGGCACCCAGGAGGGCTGGAATATGGACGATACGGTCGCCTTCGCGCGCGAACTGAAGGCGCGCGGTGTTGACGTGATCGACTGTTCCTCCGGCGGAATTTCCGGCGCGGCCACCGCGGCCCAGGTGCCGCGCAGCCTCGGCTTCCAGGTGCCTTTTGCCGAGCGGGTCCGCAAGGAAGCCGATATTGCGACCATGGCCGTCGGCATCATTCTCGAGGCGCAGCAGGCCGAAGCCATTTTGCAAAAAGGTCAGGCCGATCTCATCGCGATCGGCCGCCAATCGCAGTTCAATCCGAACATCGCGCTGCATTGGGAACACGACCTCGGCATCAACACGCGCTTCGAGGACTGGTCGCCCGAATATGGCTGGTGGCTCGAGAAGCGGATCAAGACGCTGGAAGGTTTTGCCACGCCGACCGGCGTGGTCACCCGGCGGCCGTGAATCATCACGCTGTCATTCCGGGGCGCGCAAAGCGCGAACCCGGAATCTCGAGGTTCCGGGTTCGATGCTGCGCATCGCCCCGGAACCTCGACTATTCGTCCGTTACCCCTTGCCCCATCATCCGCCGCTCGCGCGCGTAGCGCAACAGCGCGACGAAGCGGTAGATGCCATGGACGAATTTTCCGTAAGGCATCGTCAGGAACAGCGCGAACACAACGCCGAGATGCAGCGCCAAGAGCGGGCCCATGGCCGAGGTCTCGCGCATGAGCAGCAGCGCCATGCCGGTGAGGCTGGTGAGGAGCAGCATCAGGATGAACGCGCTGTCCATTCCCGTGCGCTGCCGATCGACCAGCGCCGGATCGCGCTTCCATCGCTCGGACAACAGGCCGACCGGTCCGATCAGGAGGCCGATGCCGCCGAGCGCGCCGAGCACGACCGGCGCGTCCCACCAGGCATAGGGCGCCTCGCGCGCCAGCAGATAGTGGTACAGCGTAGCCACGCTGGTCGAAGCAAAACAGAGCAGGAAGCCATAGAACGTGAAGTGGTGAAACAGCTTGCGGCGGTCGGTCGGGCGGTCGTCCTCGTTGAAGCAGCCGACCCCGCCGCCGTCGAGGTAGCGTAGCTCCCCGGCGTCGCGGATCGCCTGCCAGATCGAGCCGGCATCGGCTTTCTTGCCTATGGGCTCGCCGATGTCGCGCCAGAAGGCGCGCACGCCCATGACCAGTGCGACCACGGCATAGAGGAACACGGCGCCGAACAGCGCGGCCATCGCATTGTGCGGCATCAGTTTGTAAAACGCGCCGGGGCCGGTATGGACGCCCAACAGGATCTGCCTGTCGTGCCAGGCGGCGAAGCCGAGGATGAAGCCGGCGACGCTGAGCGCAGCGATCAGGCTGATGACGAGCCCGTTGCGCGCGAAGGCGCCGGCAAAGGCGCGCGGCCAAGCATAGGCGGCGTAGGACTCGGCGCGCGCGATCGCGAGCGTCTGCGGCACATTGACGTTGAACTCATGCGGCGGCGAGAACTGGCAATCGGCGTAGCAGGCGCCGCAGGCGTGGCAGAGATTGGCGAAATAATTGAGGTCTCCGTCGGAGAACGCGCGGCGCATCTCCATGGCCGGGAAGACCGCGCACAGGCCCTCGCAGTAGCGGCAGGAATTGCAGACCGTCATCAGGCGGTCGGCTTCGTTGAGAATTCTAGTTCCGTGCATTCTTCGCCGCTTCCCGTCCGGCCACGCGGCCGAACACGCTGCCGATGGTCATGCCGATGCCGGCCGCATAGCCCTTGCCCAGCACATTGCCCGCCATGATCTCGCCGGCGGCGAACATGTTGGCGGAGGGCTTGCCGTCTTTCATCAGCATGCGTGTTTCCCTGTTCACGCGGGTGCCGAGATAGGTGAAGGTGATGCCGGGCCTCACCGGATAGGCGTAATACGGCGCCGCCTCGATCCTGCGCGCCCAATGCGTTTTCGGCGGGCTCAATCCTTCGGTGCGGCAATCGTCGAGGATGGTGTGGTCGAAGGTGCCGGGCCGCACGGCCGCGTTGAACTGGAGAACAGTCTTTTCCAGGGCGGCCGGATCGAGCGTGAGTTTTGCCGCAAGCTCCGCAATCGTCGTGCCCTCGATCGGCGGAAACAGCGTCGGCATGAAGCTGTGGCGCACGCTGGCGTCGAACACGATGTAGGCGATCTGGTCGGGCTGTGCTGCCACCAGCCGACCCCAGATGGCGTATCGCTTCGGCCAGATGTCCTCGCCTTCGTCGTAAAATCGCTGGGCGTGCTTGTTGACGACGATGCCGAACACGACCGAGTCGTGGCGGGTGATGATGCCGCCGTCGAATTTCGGTGCGCGCGCGTCGATCGCCACCGCATGGCATTGCGTGGGGTCGCCGACCTCCTGCACGCCCTTGGCGAGCAGCATCTTCAGGACCGAGCCGCGGTTATAGGGCGTGCCGCGAATCAGGAAATTGTCGGCGGCCTCGCCCCAATACTCCTTCAGCCATTCGATATTGGCCTCGAATCCGCCGGCAGCCGCCACCAGTGCCGAGGCGCGGATATCGCTGGCTCCATCGCGCGGCTGTTTCAGTTTCGCTGAGAGAAACATGCCGTTCTCGATGTGGAGGTCGGTCACCTCGGCATCGTAGAGAATTTCGACGCCGAGCCTTTCGGCGGTCAGATACAGTGCATTCAGCATCGCGCGGCCGCCGCCGAGGAAAAAGGAATTGGTGCGGCCGAGACTCAGCGTGCCGCCGAGCGAGGGCTGCCAGCGCACGCCCTGCTCGACGATCCAGTTCAGGATGTCCTTGGACTCGGCGATCATGAACCTTGCGAGCTCTTCGTCGGTCTGTCCCCCGGTGATGCGCAGGAGATCGTCCCAGAATTCCTGCTCGGTGTAAGGGCCGGTCAGGATCTCCGTTGCCGCGTCATGGGCGCAGCGCATGTTGCGGGTGTGGCGGGTGTTGCCGCCGCGGTAGAATTTCGGCGCGCCTTCCAGCACCAGCACCGAGGCGCCGGCGTGGCGGGCGCTGATTGCAGCGCACAAGGCGGCGTTGCCGCCGCCGATCACGAGCACATCGAACTTGCGGGAGAGATCAACCATGCGACCGTGTCTGCCAACTTTGTGCGGCGATCACAACTGCCGCCGTCGCATGGGCATGGTCGCTTCCGCCAGGGGTTCGGGCTTCGCCTTCACCACCTCCATCAGCCACTTCCGGAACGCGGACAGCTTTGGCGTGTCGGCCTTCGCTTCCGGCGAGACCAGGTAGAAGCCGGCATCGACCGGCAGCTCGATCTCGAAGGGCACCACCAGACGGCCCTTGGTGATGTCGTCCTGCACATAGGAGGTGCGGCCCATGGCGACGCCGAGGCCGTCGATGGCGGCCTGGATGGTCATGAAGATCATGTCAAAGGTGACGCCGGGCTGTTTCGACAGGTCGGGCGGCAGGCCCGCAGCGGTCAGCCACAGCCGCCAGTCGTCGTCATTGCCGGCCGAGGAATGCAGCAGCACGTGGTCGGCGAGGTCCTCCGGCTTTTTCAGCGGCTTTCTGCCCTTTAGGAGGGCGGGGCTGCATACCGGAAACATCTTGTCGGCCATCAGCCAGTCGGCGCGCAGGCCGGGCCATTGGCCACGGCCATAGCGGATCGCGGCATCGACGCCGTCGCGCTTGAAATCGACCAGGGCGGTCGAGGTGGTGATGCGCACGTCGATGCCTGGATATTTCTCCTGGAAGTCGGAGATGCGCGGCAACAGCCATTTGGCGGCGAGCGAGGCCAGCGTCGAGACCGTCACGACGTTGCCGTCCTCCTTGCGGAGCAGGCGATCGGTGGCGAGCCTGAGATCGTTGAAGGCGGCACGGATGCCCGGGAGATATTCCTTCGCCTCTGCCGTCAGCGACAGGGTCCGGTTCTGCCGGATGAACAGGCGGATGCCGAGCTCCTCCTCCAGCCGGCGGATCTGATGGCTGATCGCGGTCTGCGTCACGTTCAGCTCGGAGGCGGCGAGCGTGAAGCTCATGTGCCGCGCGGCGGCTTCGAACGCCCGCAAGCCGTTCAGGGAGGGGAGCCTTGTTGCCATCTGCCGCCAGTCCAATACATGAGTTTATTTCATCCGAAACGGTACAAAGTGTCGTTTGATGCAGTGCCGAAATACCGAGACATTAGCCCCAAGAGATTAGAAATAGGAGCCGAAAATGTCGGTTTTCACTCACGAATCGATGATAAATCATCATGGATATGGCCTTTTCTCGCGGCTGGCCGAGACCTTCCATGTCTGGCGCGAGCGCTACGCGATGCGGCGCGAGCTTTCCAAATGGTCTGAACGGGACCTCCACGACATCGGCGTGTCCTCCGCCGACGTCGCCTATGAACTCGACAAGCCGTTCTGGCGGGCCTGATGGGCCGTCAACAGCCCGGCGCCGCCTCCATAGAGGGGCGCCGGCTTTCTTCGAATTCCGGGAGCTGGCGAATGACCGCGTTGCGCCTCGACGATCTTCGCCAGCATTCCGATGTGCTGCGCTTGCGCCGCGGCGACGTCATCGTACGCTTCGTCGAGCCGGGCGATGCGGACAACATCCAGAACTATTTTCGCGGGCTCACCGCGCGTTCCCGCTACAACCGCTTTTTAGGAGCGATCAGTGAACTGCCGCCGTCCCAACTCGACCGCGTCATCCATGTCGGCGAGGCCGACCAGTTCAGCGTGATCGCGACCGTGCAGATCGACGGCCATGAGACCATCATTGGAGAAGCGCGCTATGCGTTCGATGATGAGACCTCTCACTTCGAGTTCGGGCTGTCGATCGATGACCGCTGGCAGGGCCATGGCCTTGGCAAGGCACTGCTGAAGAACCTGGAGTGCCGTGCCGCCGCCTTCGGCGCCGCAAGGCTGTTCGGCGACACCTTGCGTTCCAACGACGCGATGATCGCGCTGGCGCGAAAGTCCGGTTACGTCTTCGGCAACAGCCCCGGCGACTGGAAGCTGGTGCGCTTCGCCAAGGAGATCAACCTCGCACCGCAGGACATTCCTTGCGCCAGTTGGAAGCTCGCCGCGCTTTCGCGCAATGTCTCCCCCGCTGCGATCGCGGGTTGATGACTGGGCCCGGCTCCTGCGGCAACAGGACCGGGCCCATTTTCTTTTCGGGCAGATCGTGACGGCGATTGCTGCTGCCGCCCTGTCGCGCTGGCTGAACTTACTTCCCCGTAAACACCGGCTTGCGCTTGTCGATGAAGGCCTGCACCGCCTCGCGGTGATCGGCGGTCTTCTGTGAGCGGATCATGCGTTCGGCTTCGTGGTCCCTTGCGGTCTCGAAGTCGAACATCAGCGCCTCGTCGAGATTGTCCTTCATGTAGCGCAGCGCAATGGTCGGCCCTGCGGCCATGGATCTGGCGAGCGCGAAGGCTTCCTCGGCCAGCTTCTCGTCAGGCACGACGCGGTTGACGAGGCCGATCTGCTCGCAGCGGGTGGCGGTCACCCGTTCGGCGGTGAACATCAGTTCGCGGGCGCGCGAGGTGCCGACAAGGCGCGTCAGCAGCCAGGCGATACCGTAATCGCCCGACAGTCCCACATTGAGATAGCCGGTGGAAAGAAACGCCGATTGCGCCGCGATGCGGATGTCACAGGCCATCGCAAGCGCCATGCCTGCACCGGCGGCGGCGCCGGGCAGGGCGGCAATGGTCGGCTTGCGGACCGAGACCAGCGCCCCGGTCAGCAGTCGCTGGCGCTCCTGCAGGTCTGTGATCTTGTCGGCGTCGGACATTGCCAGACGCTTGGGGTCACGATGAGCGCCCATGCCCTTGACGTTGCCGCCGGAACAGAACGCCGTGCCGGCGCCGGTGATGATTATAGCACCGACTTCCGGATTCTCGCCGCAGGTCTTGATCATGGTACGCAGCGCCGGCGTCAGCTCGTCGGAGAGCGAATTGCGGGCTTCCGGCCGGTTCAGCGTGATGATCGCGACCTTGTCGCGAATTGAGCAGAGCAGCTCGTTGGTGCCGGTATCGATGGTGATTTCGGTGCTCATGGTTCCCCCGTCTTGTTGTTCTGTCGGGCGGGCAAAAGCGCGCCGCGCCCACCTTTCCGTCTCTGCTGTTGAAGGTGGGCACGCTACGCTTTGCCCACCCTACGTGGTGCTCAGAATTTCTCCACCCATGGCCGCAGTTCGAGTTCCCAGGTCCAGGCGTTGCGCGGCTGCTGCAGCACGTTCCAGTAACTCTCCGCGATCGCATCGGGGTCAAGGAACGAATCCGGGCGATCGGCGGGCTCCGTCCGCACGGCGCTGCGGATGCCGCCGTCGATGACGAAATGTCCGACATGAATGCCCTGCGGCGACAGCTCGCGCGCCATGCTCTGGGCGAGGCCGCGCAGCGCGAACTTGCCCATCGCAAACGGCGCGGACTGCGCATAGCCCTTCACGCTGGCGGAGGCGCCGGTGAACAGGATGGCACCGCGCTTGTTCGGCAGCATGCGCTTGGCTGCCTGCTGTGCCACCAGGAAGCCGCCGAAGGCGCTGACATTGATGGCGTGCGCGACTTCCTCCGGCACCAGCTCGACAAGCGGTCCGCGGGCGCGCGCGCTGGCATTGTAGACGACGATATCCGGGGTGGCGATCTCGCGCTCGACCAGGCCGAACAGCCGCTCGACCTCGTCGGCATTGGTGGCATCGCAGGCAAAGGCCTTGGCGCCGGTCTGCGTGCAGAGCTCGCCAAGCTTCTCGATCTTGCGTGCGGCCAGCGCAACCTTGATGCCTTCGCGGGCAAACAGCCGCGCCAGCGACGCACTCAGCCCTGCGCCAGTGCCGACGATCAGGGCGGTGTTGTATTTTTGTGCTGCCATGCGCGCTCTCCTGTTTGGCCGGGACTCGTATCTAGGCGCGCATCCCGGCGAGGCAACCCGCCGCCGCCAGGATCATGTCGAGGTCTTTCTTGTCGGTCACGGCAGCATATTTGGCGCGCACCATGGCAAGCGAGCGGGCGTGATATTTTTGCGGCTTCTGCGTCCAGACATCGTTGCCGAGTTGGACGGAAAATTCCTCGGCACCCTCGGCGAGCGCTTTCTCGTTCGCCAGCGTCCACGGCCAGAACAGCCGTCCGACCTGTCTTGTCAGGATAGGCATCAGCGTCGGTGCGACGCCCGCCCAGCTCTCGAACGCACCTTCCGCTCTCGGCCACAGCATGCGCTGAATCCATTCCAGCACCCGCGGCGAACCGCCCTCGATCAGCGCGCCCGTGGTCGGATCCTTCCATAGCTCGTAAAGCTGTCCCCACAGCCCGAAATCGCCATAAGCCGGCCGACCGCCGAACAGATAGGGCCTTGTAGCAAGATGCGCCTCGAGGAGGTCGAGCATCTCGCGAAACCCGTTCTCGATCTGCGGGGCCGTTGCCTCGCTTGAGCCGACGAACCAGACGCGACCGGTCATGCGCGCGCGCACCTGACCGGCGAAGACATCATGCTCCGCCTCGCCCGCTTTGGGCGCACGCATTCGCGCGATGCGGCCGGCGGACGCGCGCTGGTCGACCTCGCGCGCCCAGCGATAGTGAAACATCCATTTGTTGCCCCACTCGTCGCCGAACTCCTCGATCAGAACGGACATGAAGCGCACCACGGGATCGTCGGGATGGATCGACGGCTCCGGGAACAGCTTTTCCATGTGATCGATGATGGGAGTGGAATCCTGGATGCCACTACCTTCGGGCGTCACCACCAGCGGGATGACCGGTATCTTGGCGTGCTTCTCATATTCCGCCTGGCTTTCCGCATTACGCAAAATCCACTGGTGGGGGATGGTCTTGTAGCGGAAATAGGAGCGCACTTTCACCGAGTAGGGCGACATCTCGGCGCCGATGATGCGATATCCCTCAGCCACGGGGCGCTCCTCCAATTATACCTGTTGACCGCGCTTGGGCGTGCGGTATCGGTAATGGTCTATAACATCGCCACGGGACGGAAACGACAAGAGCGAAGAATGCAGCCACTCAAGCATGATCGCAGGGCCGCCATGCCGGATCAGCCGGGATTGCTCGCACCCGATACGACAGGCATGAACTTCTATCGGGCCGATCCGGCGCTGACCGATCTCCTGCGCCTGCATCTGCCCGAGGCGACGTTCCGCCATATCGAGCCGCATCTCGACCGTCTGGGCGCCATGGCCGGTGGTCATCTCGACGAATGCGCGCGGCTCGCCGACCGTCATACGCCGGTCCTGCACCAGCGTGACAAGTTCGGGCGCGATACACAATGGATCGAGTATCACCCGGCTTATCGCGAACTCGAGCACGCCGCCTTCGGCGAATTCGGCATTCACGCCATGTCGGTGAGGAAGGGTATCCTGGGTTGGCCCGACAAGTACCCTGTTGTCGCCAAGCATGCGTTCACCTTCCTGTTCAACCAGGCCGAATTCGGCCTCGGCTGCCCGATTAATGTGACCGACGGTTGCGCCAAGCTGCTCGACCGTTTCGGCAGCGACGCGCTGAAGGCGAAATATCTCGATGGCCTGACGCAGACCGACATGAGCAAATTGACCCAGGGTGGCCAGTTCATGACGGAGAAGGAAGGCGGCTCCGACGTCGGCACGCTGACGACGCGCGCGGTGCAGGAGGGCGACCACTGGCGCCTCTATGGTGAAAAGTGGTTCTGCTCGAATGCCGATGCGGAAGTCGTGATGCTGTTGGCGCGCCCGGATGGCGCGGGGCCGGGCACGCGCGGCGTCGGCCTGTTCCTGATGCCGAGGCGGCTCGATGACGGTTCGCAAAATCACTATCGGATCGTTCGACTGAAGGAAAAGCTTGGCACGCGTTCGATGGCCTCCGGCGAGATCAAGTTCGACGGTGCAATCGCCTATGCCGTCGGCAAGCTCGACCGCGGCTTCGTGCAGATGGCCGAGATGGTCAATTCCTCGCGGCTCTCCAACGGCGTCAAGTCCACGGCGCTGATGCGGCGGGCGTACCATGATGCGATGACGGTGGCGAAGAACCGCGTGGTGTTCGGCAGCCGCATCATCGACAAGCCGCTGGCGCAGCGGCAGCTGATGAAGATCATGCTGGCAACCGAGCAGGGGCTTTCGCTGAGCTTTCTGACCGCGGACGCGCTCGATCGCGCGGAAGCCGGCAGCCAGGATGCGGCCGCGCTGCTGCGCATCCTAACGCCAACGCTGAAATTCCGCGCCACCCGCGATGCCCGCAAGGTCTGCGGCGATGCGCTCGAAATGCGCGGCGGCATCGGCTACGTCGAGGAATTCGCCACCGCGCGCCTGCTGCGCGATGCGCATCTCGGCTCGATCTGGGAAGGCACCGGCAACATCGTCGCCATCGACGCCCTGACGCGCGCGGTCGGCCGCCATGGCGCCGACAGCGCGCTTGCCGCCGACCTGCATGCGCGGATCAATGAATCGGCCGGCGTGCCGGCCGCCTGGCGCACCCGCCTGCGCGAGTTGGCCGACCGCGCCGTCGGCTTCGCCCGCGAGGTCGCAGGCAAGATGGACAATGAGGGCGATGCGCGGCGCGCCACCAGCCTGCTCTATCACGTCGCAAGCGCGGTCGTCTTTGCCTGGGAGGGCAGCCGGATCCACGAGATGCGTGGCGATGCGCGCAGGCTGTTGCTGTCGCGGATGGTGGTCGACCATCGTCTCTCAGGGGGCGATCCTTTCCGTCTGACGGAAAGCGCTGCGCAGCGTGCCATCACGGCGCATCTGCTCGGCGACCGTGACCTCGGGATGGCGGAGGTTGGCGAACTGCTCACCGCCGCATAGGCTCCATTCACAATAACAATCACTGCAGGGGAAACGACCGATGAAGGCCGCCGTTCTGTATGAAGTCAACAAGCCGCTTGTGATCGAGGACATCAGCGTGCCGAATCCCGGCCCGCGCGAAGTCCTGATCCGCACCAAGGTCGCAGGCCTTTGTCACTCCGACCTGCATTTCATCGAAGGGCTGTACCCGCATCCGCTGCCGGCCGTGCTCGGCCATGAATCCGCAGGCGTGGTCGAGAAGGTCGGCTCCGACGTCAACTATGTGAAGCCGGGCGATCACGTCGTGACGTGTCTCTCGGTGTTCTGCGGCACCTGCGATAATTGCACCACCGGCCGCACGGTGCTCTGCACCGACACCACGGTGAAAATGCTGCCCGGCCAGTCCAATCGCCTGCAATGGGGCAAGCCGGAAAAGCTGAACCAGTTCCTCAATCTCTCGTCCTTTGCCGAGCAGATGCTGGTGCACGAGAACGCCATCGTCAAAATCCGCAAGGACATGCCGCTGGAGCTCGCCGCCCTGATCGGCTGCGGCGTCATCACCGGCTACGGCGCGGTGGTGAATACGGCCAAGGTCACGGCGGGCGAAACGGTCGCTGTCGTCGGCTGCGGCGGCGTCGGCATGGCCGCGATCAATGGCGCCGCGATCGCCGGCGCCGGCCGCATCATCGCCATCGACACCAATCCGGCGAAGCTGCAGCTGGCGACGAAACTCGGCGCGACCGACATCGTCGATCCCGCCCGCGGCGACGTCGTGCAGCAGGTGCGCGAGCTCACCGGCGGCGGCGTGCATCATTCCTTCGAGGTGCTGGGCCGCAAGGAAACCGCGGAACAGTGCTTTGCCATGCTGGCGCCCGGCGGCACCGCCACCATCGTCGGCATGATCCCGTTCGGGCAGAAGATCGAGCTGCACGGCTTCGATTTCCTGCGCGAGCGCCGCATTCAGGGCTCGTCGATGGGCTCCAATCATTTCCGTGTCGACATGCCGCGCCTGGTCGAATTCTACATGCGCGGCAAGCTGCACCTGGAGGACTGGATCTCGGCCAAGCTGAAGCTGTCCGAGATCAATGAGGGCTTTGCCAACATGAAGGCCGGCAAGACGCTGCGCAGCGTGATCATGTTCGATAGTTGACGACACAGTCGTCATTCCGGGGCGATGCGCAGCATCGAACCCGGAATCTCGAAGTCGTATGCGGCCCAAGATTCCGGGTTCAGCCCTTCGGGCTGCCCCGGAATGACGTTTTCTCAATCACCGCGTCACATGCGCGGATACCGCCAGCCACTTGCCGTTCTGCCGCGCCCAGCAATCGGTGTAGCGGCCGCGCGCCTGCTGCCCGTCCGGCAGGGTGTAGCTCGTCGCGGCGTGGATGATGGCGAAATCGCCAAGGATGCGGATCTTCACGTCTTCCGCCTTCAGGTTACTGATCGCCACGGGCTTGGCCGTCTGCTGCAGGAATGCGGCGCGGTCGACCAGCGACTTGTCGGGATTGGAACAGAAGAAATCGGCGGCGAGGATTTCGTCAAAGCGCCCGACGTCGGAATTCTGCACGGACGCGACATAGTCGTGATTGAGCCTTGTGAGTTCGGCGAGGTCATTGTTCATGGTTTTCTCCCGCTGATTTTCTCATCTAGTCATCGAACATCGGCGGCGGCCTGAAGCCGCCGAATTCGCGCTCGATCAGCCCGGCGAGCTTGATCGTCGTGCGATCCTCCAGCCACGGGCCGACGATCTGCACGCCGACCGGCAGGCCGTCCGGCGAGAAGCCGGTGGGTATCGCGGTGGACGGCAGGCCCGGCAGCGTGGCGATGCCGGGCCAGGCGAGTTGGTTGGTATAGACGTGCGGTTGGCCGTCGATGTGGATGCGGCGAGCTTCCTGATCCGGCAAATGATCATGCTTGTAGGCCGGGGTCGGCATGATCGGGCAGATCACCGCGTCGTACTGGCTGAATAGCTCGCGCCATTGTGCACGCAGCCGCGCACGGGCGCCGTCGGCCATCACCCAGTCGCGGTGGGACATGACGATGCCGCGCAGGCGCTCGGCGCCGAGACTGGTATCACCGGCGGGCAGCGATTGCGCCGCCGCCTGCGCGCCGGCATAGGCGTCAGGCGGAAAGGATACCGCGAGGAACGACATCAGCATCCGCATATAGAGGCGCGAGGAGTCGGCGAAGTCGGGCAGCAGCGCCGAGCGGCGCTCGATCCTGACGCCGGCCCTGGCGAGATCGGCGGCAAGCTTGTCGATACTGCCGCGCACGATGGAATCCGTCGGCATTACGGCGTCGGTGTCAACGACGACGACGCGATAATCCTTCAAGGCATCATGCCGCGGCGCGGGGAGGTCGAGCCGATAGGCTTTACCTTCTTCCAGCGGATCGGGTCCGGCGATGACGTCGAGCAGAAGCTCAAGATCGGCGGCGCTGCGCGCCATCGGACCGATCACGGCGAGATCGCGCGTGTAGGGCAGGGGTGGCGCCGGCGGTGGCGTGTGGCCACGGCTTGCCGCCAGGGCAAAGGTCGGCTTGTGCGCATAGACGCCGCAGTGGAATGCCGGAACGCGAAGGGAGCCGCCGATGTCGGAGCCGAGCGACAGCGGTCCGTAACCCGCCGCGAGCGCCGCCGACGATCCGCCGGAAGATCCGCCCGGGGTGCGGCCGAGATCGTAGGGATTGTTGGTGACGCCGTAGATCTCGTTGTAGCTCTGCCAGTCGCCGAGCCCGAGCGGCACGTTGGTCTTGCCGAGGATGACGCCGCCGGCATCCTTGACGCGGGTAATGGAGAGCGCGTCCTCGCTGGCTACGAAATTCTTCTGCTGCGGGATGCCCCAAGTCGTGGGCAGACCGGCGATGTTGTAGGATTCCTTCACCGTGAGGGGAAGGCCGAGCAACGCCTTCCTCTCGCCGCGGGCGAGCGCCGCATCGGCTTGCCGTGCGGCCTCGAGGCCGCGCTCGAAATCGCGGACGCAGATCGCATTGATCTTCGCGTCATGCCGCTCGATGCGGGCAATGGCATCCTTCGCGAGTTCGACCGCCGATACCTTCTTCGCAGCCAGCGCCGCCGACAGATCGGTAGCGGTCTGAAAGCTCCATTGCGACTTGGCCACGGTATTCTCCTGCTTTTTGTTGCCGATGATGATGCGCAGTTTTGCGCGCGCCCCGCAAGACGGATGCGGGCGATCAAGTCGTTATACGCGCGTTCGCGTCCTTGTCTTAGGTGTCATGCGCGCACGCCGCTTGAGGATAATTGCGGTCACGGCAGCAGATGGCAGCGGTCAGGCTGCGCCGATCAGTATGCCGACCCCGAGCACGATGGCGCCGCCGAGCACGATCTGGAACACCGCATGCAGGAACGGCGTGTCCATGTAGCGCGCGCGAATGAAGGCGATCGCCCAGAGCTCGAAGAACACCACGATGCTGGCGATCGCGGTGGCGACCCAGAACGCATTCGGCCAGGAATCCGGTACCAGATAAGGCAGGGTGTGGCCGAGGCCGCCGATCGTCGTCATCGCGCCGCAGGTGATGCCGCGCAGCCAGGGCGAGCCGCGCCCGGTCAGCGAGCCGTCGTCGGACAACGCCTCGGCAAAGCCCATGCTGATGCCGGCGCCGATCGAGGCGGCAAGGCCGACGAGGAACGTCTGGAAATTCTGGTGCGTGGCAAAGGCCGCCGCAAACAGCGGCGCCAGCGTCGACACCGAGCCGTCCATCAGGCCAGCGAGGCCGGGCTGGACGTATTGCAGCACGAACATGCGCCGCCGCGTCCTGTCCTCCTCCGCGCGCACGCCAGGCTTGAGGATTTCGCCGGTCAGCTTGGCGGCGAGATGTTCGTGGCCTCTCTCGATTTCCGCGAGGTCGCCGAGCAGCCGTCGCACATGGACGTCCTTGGCCTGTTCGGCCGCCTTCGCATAGAAACGCTCGGCCTGGAACTCCATCGTCTCGACTTCCTTGCGGATGGTTTCGAGCGACAGGTTCTTGGTCAGCCACACCGGCCTGCGGCGCAGGAAGCCCTTGACGTCCTCGCGCCGTATCGGCGGAAGATTCGGACCGAAGCGCTCCTCGTACATCTCGAGCAGCATGTGGCGATGGTGCTTTTCCTCTTCAGCCATCTCCACGAAGACCTTGGCCGAGTCGGGATAGCGCTCGGCGAGGTCTTCGGCGAAGCTCATATAGATGCGGCTGTCTTCTTCCTCGGCCGCGATCGCGACAGCCAGCACTTCACGCTCGGTGAGATCGGCAAAATTCCTCACGGACCCATCCTGAGAGCTATTTTAGAATTATTCTAAAGTTCTTATAGGCATCCTCAGAACGTGGGTCAATCGTTCAGCCGTTGCGCGCATCGCGCAGGAACGCCAACAGCAGGCGGCTGACTTCGCTCGGCTGTTCCTGCTGCACCCAATGCCCTGCGCCATCGACGAGATGACATGCGATCATCTTCGTGCAGGCCCTGGTCTGCATCGCCTCGAACACGCCTGGGCGCTGATAGGTGCCCCAATCCTGCTTGCCGGAAATGAAGGCCGACGGGATGTCGATGGTGCGGCCCGACCAGGTCTGTAATTCCGGAATGAACACGCCGGACGTGCCGCAGCGATACCATTGCAGGCCGCCCTGGAAACCGTTGCGCGCGTACTCGGCCGCGTAGACGGCCAACTCGCTGTCGGGCAGCCATTGGTTGGCGGCGATCTCGGCCGCCGATGGCATCTCATGCGCCACCGTCTCGGCCATGTTCTCGGCGAGATCCATGATGTAGTAGGTCGGCAGTTTCGCGAGTTCAACCGCCGACCACGATTTCAGCGGATAGGGTGCGTTGGCCTTCCAGTCGGCGCTCTTGTGATGGTAGTAGGCGCGCATGAAGTCATGCACGCCCTGCGGCGCCCTGTGCATGTCGGCGTTGGCTTCGCGCGTCGAGTAGTACCATTGGTAATGTTTGCGCGGCCGCGGCAGCGTAGCAAGCTCGCGATGTACGGGGTCTTCGGGCGCAGGCTTTGCCGGGGCGTCCGCCGTATTGAACGGCAGCGCAGGCACGCCGCCGAACGGCGCGCTCATCATCGCGACCGAGCGGAACACGTCGGGACGGATCAGCGCACACCAGGCCGCAACGGAGCTGCCGAAATCGTGCCCGATCACGGCATCGACGGAACGGTAGCCGAACGCATGCACCAGCCCGAGCGCATCGCGCACGAGATTGGGCAGGCGGAACGAGGCGAGGTCGCCGTCATAGTCGCCATCCCATCCCGTGGTGCGGCCATAGCCGCGCTGGTCCGGCGCGATGACGTGATAGCCGGCCTCCGCCAGAACAGGCATCACCTTGCGCCAGCTGTAGGCGAGTTCGGGGAAGCCGTGCAGCAGCAGCAGGCAGGGGCGGCCTTTGGTTTCATGGCCGGCTTCCAGCACATGCATGCGCAGGCCGTTGATGTTCTCGACATGGCGCGAGCGGATCGACGGCGGGAGCGGGAGATCCGGGAGGGTTGCCATCGATGCCTCGTTTCTCACCCTCTCCCCCTGTGGGAGAGGGTCGCTTCGCGGAACGCGAAGCGGGGTGAGGGGTTTGTCTCCGCCGATAGAGACCCCTCATCCGGCGCGCTGCGCGCGCCACCTTCTCCCACAAGGGGAGAAGGGAAGAAAGGCCCTACGCCCTCGCCGCGGCCTTCGGCCAATAGCGGTCGCGCAGATGGCGCTTCACCAGCTTGCCGGTCGGCGTGCGCGGCAACTCGGCTTCGAAGTCGATGCTTCGCGGGCATTTGATCGGAGACAGGTGTTTCCGGCAGAACAGGATCAGCTCGTTCTCCAACTCCTTGCCGGCCTTTGCCATGTCGTGCGGCTGCACCACGGCCTTCACTTCCTCGCCCATCTCCTCGTTCGGCACGCCGAACACCGCGACGTCGGAGACGGCGGGATGGGTGATCAGCACGTCCTCGGTCTCCTGCGGATAGATGTTCACGCCGCCGGAGATGATCATGTAGCTCTTGCGGTCGGTGAGATAGAGAAAGCCCTCGCTGTCGAGATAGCCGACGTCGCCGAGCGTCGACCAGCCCTTGGCGTTATAGGCGCGCTGTGTCTTCGCGGGATCGTTGTGATAGCTGAACACCGGCGCATCGGCGAAATAGACCGTGCCGATCTCGCCGATGGGGCGCTCCTCGTCGTTCTCGTCAAGGATCTTCACCTTGCCGACCACGGCGCGGCCGACGGTGCCGCGATGATCAAGCCATTGCTGCGAGGTCGAGACGGTGACGCCATTGCCCTCGGAGCCGGCGTAATACTCGATCAGGATCGGCCCCCACCATTCGATCATTTTCGCCTTTACGTCGACCGGGCAGGGTGCGGCGGCGTGGATCGCGCCCTTCAGAGTCGAGACGTTGTAGCGCCGGCGTACTTCCTCCGGCAGCTTCAGCATGCGCACGAACATGGTCGGCACCAGCTGCGACTGCGTCACCTTGTATTTCTCGACCAGTTTCAAGAATTCCTCGGCGTCGAAATGCTCCATGATGATGGACGTGCCGCCGAGGATGATCGCCATCATGTTGAAGCGCAGCGGAGCCGCGTGATAGAGCGGCGCCGGCGACAGATAGATGCTGTCCGCGCCCATGCCGCACATGTCCGCGCAGAGAATTTTCAGCAGCGGATTGGGCACGTCGATGGGATTGCCGAGGAACTCGCGCTTGATCCCCTTGGGCCGGCCGGTGGTGCCGGAGGAATAGAGCATGTCGTAGCCGGCGACCTCGTCCGCGATCGGCGTGGTCGGCTGCGCGGCGGCTTCCTTGTCGTAAGAGCGAAAGCCGGGCTCCGGCTGGTCCATCATGTAGAGCAGCGGGCCGTCCTTCTGGCCGACCAGGCCCTTCACCTGTTCATGGCATTTCGGCGTGGTGATGAAGACCTTCGCGCCGCAGTCCTTGACGATGTAATCGATCTCGTCCTGGGTCAGGTAACGGCTGATCGCGGTGTAATAGAGCCCCGAACGCTGCGCGGCCCAGCAGATTTCCATGAAGGCGAGACGGTTCTCCATCAAGAGCGCAATGTGGTCGCCGGCCTTCAGCCCCAGCGAACGGAACAGATGCGCCCCCTGATTGGAGAGCTCGTCAAGCTCGCGATAGGTGATCGCCTTGCCGGTGCCCGCCATCTGATAGGCGATCTTGTTCGGGTGGGTGCGGGCGTGAATAGACGGGTGGGTCAAAGGTGCCTGCCACAAATTGGGTGGTCGTCCCGGCGAAGGCCGGGACCCACAACCACCGATCTCGATTGCTGAAATGAGCTGGAGCTCCAGCTCGCCCCTAGCCGTGCACAATTGGGGTTATGGGTCCCGGCCTTCGCCGGGACGACACTGTTGAAGCGGAGTTGATCCAGCCTTACAGCCGCTCGACGATGGTCACGTTGGCCATGCCGCCGCCTTCGCACATGGTCTGCAGGCCGTAGCGCTTGCCGCGCTGCTGCAGGGCATTGACCAGCGTGGTCATCAGCTTGGTGCCGGAGCCGCCGAGCGGATGGCCGAGCGCGATCGCGCCGCCATTGACATTCAGCCGCGCCGGATCGGCGCCGGTGGTCTTCAGCCACGCCGTCGGCACCGACGCGAAAGCCTCGTTGACCTCGAACAGGTCGATGTCGTCGACCTTCATGCCGGCCTTATCCAGCGCGCGCCTGGTGGCGTGCAACGGCGCATCCAGCATGATGACGGGGTCGCCGCCCGTCATGGTCAGATGATGGATGCGCGCCATCGGCTTCACGCCGAGCTGCTTGAGGCCTCTTTCATTGACGACCAGCACGCCGGAGGCGCCGTCGCAGATCTGGCTGGCGGAAGCGGCCGTCAGCTTGCCGTTCTCGGCAATCAGCTTGACGCCCTTGATGCCCTCGAGAGTGGCATCGAAACGGATGCCTTCGTCGATGTGATGGGTATCGGTCGAGCCGTCGGCGCGGGTGATCTTGACCGGCACGATCTCGTTCTTGAAGGCGCCGGCCTGCGTGGCCGCGATCGCGCGCTGGTGGCTCTGGTAGGAATATTCGTCGAGCTCGTCCTTGGAGAGCCCGTATTTCTCCGCCATCATTTCTGCGCCGGTGAACTGGCTGAACACGATGTTCGGATAGTTCTTCTCGATGCCGGGGCTCTTGTAGGTGCCGAAGCCGTTCTTGGCCGGCAGCGAGGATGAAAGACCCATCGGCACCCGGGTCATCGACTCCACGCCGGCAGCGATCACGATGTCCATGGTGCCGCTCATCACGGCCTGCGCCGCGAAATGCAGCGCCTGCTGCGAGGAGCCGCATTGCCGGTCGATCGAGGTGCCCGGGACGCTTTCCGGCAGCTTCGAGGCCATGATGGCATTGCGCGCGACGTTGTTGGACTGCTCGCCGGTCTGCATCACGCAGCCCATGATGACGTCTTCGATCTGCGCGGGGTCGGCGCCGCTGCGCTCGACGAGAGAATCCAGCACCTGGGCAGCAAGATCGGCCGGGTGCCAGCCGGCCAGGCGGCCCCCCTTGCGTCCTCCCGCGGTTCGGGCAGCAGCGACGATAAAGGCCTCGGCCATGACGGTTCTCCCTGATTGTTCTGATGCGCGCTTGCAATGATGACGCGGATTTAAGGGTCGGACCGGTCTTAGTCAATCGATCAATTAACTCTTGAGTGAGACCCTCTCATGCGCTTATGTGCGGCCCGGCTTTCCGCGGGAACGACAAGGACCGCAGTTGAATACCAGCGTACCGACGAAGCTCCAGAACGGCAAAAATCCCACCGCCGAAAAATTACTGGTCGCCGCGAGCGAACTGATGATCGAACGCGCCTCGATCGACGTGTCGCTGTCGGACATCGCGCAAAAGTCCGGCGTCAACGCCGCGCTGGTGAAATATCACTTCGGCAACAAGGATGGCCTGTTGCTGGCGCTGCTGGCGCGCGATGCCGCAACGGAAATGTCGCAGCTCGAATATCTGCTGGCGCAGAAGATTACGCCGACCGCAAAGCTTCGCCTCCATATTGGCGGCATCATCCGCGCCTATCACCAGTTCCCCTACATGAACCGGTTGATCCATTACCTCCTGCACGAGAGCACGGAGGAGGCGGCCGACGAGGTCTCGAAATTCTTCGTGGCGCCGCTGCTGGATTTTCATCGCCGGCTGCTGGCTGAAGGCATCAAGGCGGGTGAGTTCCGCAAGGTCGATCCGGTGCTGTTCTACACCAGCCTTGTGGGCGCCTGCGATCATTTGTTCTTCGGACGGCACGCGATGTCTCGCGCGGTCGGCGTCGGCCCCGTCACCGAGGATGTCTGCCGCGAATACATCAAGCACATGGAAGCGCTGATCCTCGGCGGCATGCTTGCATCGAGCAAGGAAAAGGCGCCTGCGTAGGAAGTTCGTAAAGTCAAGTCCAGAGAAGAAACGCCCAGGGAAACGCGTAAGGAAAGGTTGTCAAAATGCAGTTGAAAGACGTTGCCGTTCTCATCACCGGCGGTGGCTCCGGCCTCGGCGCCGCCACCGCCCGCGCCATGGCGGCCAAGGGCGCCAAGATAGGCGTGATCGACCAGAACAAGGAAAACGCCGAGAAGGTCGCCGCCGAGGTGAAGGGGATTGCCCTTCATGCCGACGTCACCGACGAAGAAGCAATGAAGGCGGCGATCGCCAAAGCCGAAGCCGCGCATGGCATTGCGCGTGTGCTGATGAACTGCGCCGGCATCGGCGGCTCGCAGCGCATCGTCGGCAAGGATGGCGTCTATCCGCTGGCGAAATTCGTCCGCATCATCAACGTCAACCTTATCGGCAGCTTCAACGCGCTGCGGCTGTTTGCCGAGCGCCTGGCCACTGCGCCGCCGATCGGCGAGGAGCGCGGCGTCGTCATCAACACCGCGTCGGTAGCGGCCTATGAAGGCCAGATCGGCCAGATCGCCTACTCCGCCTCGAAGGGCGGCATCGTCGGCATGACGCTTCCGGCGGCGCGCGATCTCGCCAGCCTCAAGATCCGCGTCAACACGATTGCGCCCGGCATCTTCTTCACGCCGTTGTTGATGGGCCTGAACGAGGAAGCCCGCAAGAGCCTGGGCGCCCAGGTGCCGCATCCGGCCCGGCTCGGCGAGCCCGACGAATACGGCGCGCTGGCGGTACACATGGTCGAGAACGCGATGCTCAACGGCGAGACCATCCGCCTCGACGGCGCCATCCGCATGGCGCCGCGCTAGCACGCTGTCGTCCCGGCGAAGGCCGGGACCCATACGCCGCGGCGTCGCTTGAGGCACTCTGGCCGACGCTGCGGTGTAACGACTGAAGCTCGTGGTTATGGGTCCCGGCCTTCGCCGGGACGACGGGTAGGTGGGAGCGCGTCGTGACTGGGCCACTGTTGATCGAACATCATGACGGCGTCGACCGGGTGACGCTCAATCGTCCGGACAGCCTCAACGCGCTCGATCCGTCGCTGATCGACGCGCTCAACGCCTACTTCCAGGGCCTGCAGCGAAACCGCGACACCCGCGTCGTCGTGTTGAAGGGCGCGGGCGCCTCGTTCTGCGCCGGGCTTGACTTGAAGCACGCCATGAAGCGGCGCGCTGGGCAGCAGGAGCCGCCGGGCGTCACCGAGAGCCTCGACTCGCAGCGGCGCATCGCCGACATCGTCATGCTGATGCGGCGCTGCCCGCAGCCGATCATCGCGCTGATCCAGGGGGCTGCGGCCGGCGGCGGCTTTGCGCTGGCCTTGGCCTCCGACATCCGCATCGCAGCCAAAGGCGCGCGGATGAACTGCGCCTTCATCAAGCTGGGGCTCGGCGGCTGCGACATCGGCACCAGCTATTTCCTGCCGCGGCTCGTCGGTGTGTCGGTCGCCTCCGAACTGATCCTGACCGGCCGCTTCATCGGCGCCGAGCGCGCGCTCGCGGTCGGCCTCGTCTCCGAGGTGGTCGATGATGCCGCGGCGCTCGATGCGGCGGCGGAGCCTTATGTCGATGCGATGCTGACGGCATCGCCCGTGGGCCTGCGGCTGTCCAAGGAATGTCTCAACATGGCTGTAGATGCCGGCTCGCTGGAAGCCGTAATCGCGATGGAAGACCGCAACCAGGTGCTGTGCAGCCGGTCGGAGGATTTCGGCGAAGGCATCAGGGCCTTCCTCGAAAAGCGAAAGCCTGTCTATATCAGGCGCTGACAACAAGAACGGACAAGAAAAGAATTCCGGGAGGCGCAATAATGAATGGGAGTGCAGCGGCGGCGCTGACCAAGCCGGCCTTTCGCAAGATCGAATGGCTGCCCCGCGACATCGCCGTCGAGCGCCGGCCGGATGGCGTTGTCGTCATCAAGTCGCGCATTCCCCTGCAGGCCTACGAGAAGCACATTCCGGCGTCGCTGGCGAAATGGGCAAGGCAGGCGCCCGACCGGATCTGGCTCGCCCAGCGCGGCGGAGCGGACCGGCAATGGCGAAAGGTCTCCTACGGCGAGGCCAAGCGCATCGTCGACGGGTTGACGCAGGGCCTGCTCGATCTCGGCCTCGGGGAAGGCCGTCCCGTGGCGATCCTGTCAGGCAATTCCATCGAGCATGCGCTGATGACGCAGGCTGCGATGCAGGCGCGGCTGCCGGCGGCGCCGGTATCGCCGGCCTATTCGCTGATGAGCCAGGATCACGCCAAGCTCAAATATCTGTTCGACCTGATCAAGCCCGCGGTGGTGATGGTGCAGGACGGACCGACCTTCGAGAAGGCGTTGAAAGCGCTCGACCTCAAAGGCGTCACCGTCGTGCATGTGCTGCGCCCCTGTGAGGGGATCAGGAGCGTGTCCTTTGCCGATCTTGCGGCGACGCCGGTCACGAAAGCCGTCGAGGATTCCATCGCGAAGATCACGCCGGACACCGTCGGCAAGCTTCTGTTCACGTCGGGTTCCACCGGCATGCCCAAGGCCGTCATCAACACCCAGGAGATGATGTGCGCCAATGCGGCGATGATGATGCAGGTGCGGCCGCGCGATCCGGACCGGCCGGCGCCGATCGTGCTCGACTGGATGCCGTGGAATCACACCATGGGCGGCAACGCCGCGTTCAATCCGGTGCTGGTCGATGGCGGTACGCTCTATATCGACGATGGCCGGCCGCTGCCGGGGCAGCTGGAAGAGACGATCAGGAATCTGCGTGAGGTCTCTCCGACCTATTACGCCAACGTGCCGGCAGGCTACGCAGCACTCGCCGCGGCGATGGAGAAGGACGACGCGCTCTGCCGCAGCTTCTTCAAGAACCTTTCCGTCATGGCCTATGGCGGCGCGCGCCTGCCCGACGATCTCTACGACCGCATGCAAGCACTTGCCGTCAAGACCACCGGCGAGCGTATCGTGTTTTATACCGGCTGGGGTTCGACCGAGACCGCGCCGACCTCGACCGGCACCTATTGGGACACCGAGCGTGTCGGTCTGATCGGCCTGCCGTTCCCCGGCGTCGAATTGAAGATGGTGCCGTGCGGCTCGAAATACGAACTGCGCCTGCGCGGCGTCAACGTCACGCCCGGCTATTTCGGCCAGCCCGAGCTGACCAGGAAGATGTTCGACGAGGAAGGTTTCTACTGCATCGGCGATGCCGGCATCTTCGTCGATGACAGCGATCCGCTGCAGGGCATCATCTTCGCCGGCCGCGTGGTGGAAGATTTCAAGCTGACCACCGGCACGTTCGTGCATGTCGGCTCGCTCCGCACCGATGCGATCGCCGCGGCCACGCCCGTGGTGCACGATGCGCTGGTCGCGGGACAAGATCGGGAATTCATCGGCCTGCTTGCCTGGCCCAACCTGCACGCCTGCCGGCAGATCGTGGAGAACCCCGATGCGACCTTCGAGGATGTCGTGAAACATCCCGAGGTGATCGCCTGCCTCAAGCGCGGCCTGGAGGCGCACAACGCGTCGTCCACCGGCAGCAGCATGCGCATCGCGCGCGTCCTGCTGATGGTCGAGCCGCCATCCATCGACGGCAATGAACTCACGGACAAGGGCTACATCAACCAGCGCGCGGGCCTCGAGCGCCGTGCCGACCTGGTCGAGCGGCTATATGCGAAGAAGCCGGACAAGGACGTGATCGTGCTGCAATGAAGACGCCGCTCTCTCCATCCGTCATTCCGGGGCGTGCGAAGCACGAACCCGGAATCCAGAGGTTAGTCACATCGAGATTCCGGGTTCGCGACTTCGTCGCGCCCCGGAATGACAGCAAGTAAGAAGGTCAAACGCCATGAATTTCGATTTCTCCGACGACCAGAAGCAGATGCGCGATGCCGCGCGGAAATTCCTGTCCGAAAAATGCCCGCCCAAGGCGGTGCGTGCCGTGCTTGACGGCAAGGCGGCTTACGACAAGGAACTGTGGAAGGGTCTCGCCGAGATGGGCTTTCTCGGCGTCGCCATCCCCGAAGCATTCGGCGGCGCGGGCGCGGGGCATCTCGAACTCTGCGTGATCGCCGAGGAAATGGGCCGCGCGATTGCGCCGGTGCCGTTCTCCTCGACGGTCTATCTTGCCGCCGAAGCGCTTTTGATCGCCGGCTCCGACGCACAGAAGCAGAAATGGCTGCCGAAGATCGCCGCCGGTGAAGCGATCGGCACGCTGGCGCTGTTCGAGGGCGCGGGAAATCCCTCGCCGAAGGCGATCAAGCTTGCGGCGTCGGGCGGCACGCTCAATGGCGTGAAGAAGCCGGTGCCGGACGGCGCGATTGCCGATTTCGCCGTGGTTGCCGCGCGCACCGGCTCGACCGGCCGCGACTCCGACATTTCCTTGTTCTTGGTCGATCTCAAAGCCGGCGGCGTAGAGGTGAAGGAATTGACCAATGTCGATCCCACGCGCGGCCAAGCCGAGTTGACGTTCAAGAACTGCAAGGCGGAGCCGCTTGGTGCCACCGGCGAGGGCTGGAGCGTGATCACGCAGGTGCTCGACCGTGCCGCTGTGTTGCTCGCTTTCGAACAGGTCGGCGGCGCCGACCGCGCACTGGAGATGGGTCGCGACTATGCGCTCGACCGCATCGCCTTCGGCCGTCCCATCGGCTCGTTCCAGGCGATCAAGCACATGCTCGCCGATATGTATGTCTCGGCGACGCTGGCGCGCTCCAATTGCTACTACGGCGCCTGGGCGCTCTCGACCAATGCCGGTGAACTGCCGGAGGCGGCCGCCGCTTCGCGCATCAGCGCGACGCAGGCGTTCCAGCACTGCTCCAAGAACAACATCCAGGTTCACGGCGGCATGGGCTTCACTTGGGAATTCGACTGCCACATGTACTACCGCCGCGCCAACGCTACCGCACTGACGCTCGGCTCGCTCTCCTATTGGGAAGACGCGCTGATCGACCGCATGCGCAAGAAGAACGCGGCTTGAGGAAGGACGTCCATGAACTTCGACGATACCCCGCAGGAAGCCGCATTTCGCGCCCAGGCGAAAGCCTGGATCGCGGCCAACGCACCGAAGCAATATGAGGCAGACCTGCGCAAGGCCTCACTCGGCCGCACCGTCATCAAGGGCGCGAACCTCCTTGATGTCGCAAAGGCCTGGCAGAAGAAGAAGGCCGACGCCGGCTGGGCCTGCCTGCACTGGCCGAAGGAATATGGCGGCCGCGGCGCATCCCCGATCGAGCGCGTCATCTGGCAGCAGGAGGAGGGGCCGTTCGGAAAACTGTCGTCCGTCTTCATCATCGGCCACGGCATGTGCGGCCCGACCATGATGGCCTTCGCAGGTGAGGAGCAGAAGCGCAAATATCTGCCGCCGCTTGCCTCGGGCGAGAAGGTCTGGTGCCAGCTGTTCTCCGAGCCGGCCGGCGGCTCGGATGTCGCAGGCCTGCGCACGCGCGCGGAGAAGAAGGGCGAGGAGTGGATCGTCAACGGCCAGAAGATCTGGACATCGGGCGCGCATTATTCCGACTACGGCATCCTGTTGACACGCACCGATCCGACCGTGCCCAAGCACAAGGGGCTCACCATGTTCTTCCTGGACATGAAGAGCCCCGGCATTGAGGTCAGGCCGATCAAGCAGGCGAGCGGCCAGTCGGACTTCAACGAGGTTTATTTCACCGATGTCCGCATTCCGGACTCGCAGCGTCTGGGCGCCGTCGGCGACGGCTGGAACGTCTCGCTGACCACGCTGATGAACGAGCGCATGTCGATCGGCGCCGGGGTCGCCACCGGCTTCCCGGAACTGTTCGAGTTCTGCAACAGCCTGATGCTGGACGATGGTCCGGCCATCGAGAACCGCAACGTGCGCTCGAAACTGGCGAACTGGGCGGTGAAGGCCAGCGGGCTAAAATACACCAGCATGCGCACCATTTCGGCGCTCTCCCGGGGCGAGCGTCCGGGCCCGGAAAATTCCATCGGCAAGCTGGTCGCGGCCTCGATGATCCAGGACGTCGCGATGTATGCGCTGGACCTGCAGGGCGCGGCCGGTGCCCTCTCAGGCCCGGAAGATGCCGAAGTCGCCGGAAAATTCCAGGCGATGCTCTTGCGCGCACCGGGTACCCGCGTCGAGGGCGGCACCGACGAGATCATGCGCAACATCATCGCCGAGCGCGTGCTTGGTCTGCCCGGCGACATCCGCGTGGACAAGGACGTGCCGTTCAACCAGATCCCGACCAAGGGAAGGACATAACCGTCGTTCCGGGGCGGCGCGAAGCGGCGAACCCGGAACCTCGAGCCACATAACCTCTAGATTCCGGGTTCACGCTTCGCGTGCCCCGGAATGACGATGAAGAAGGGAAGCCGCCATGAATTTCGATGACACGCCGCAGGAAGCCGAATTTCGCAGCATTGCGCGCAAATGGATCACCGCCAACGCGCCGAAGGAGTTCGAGGAGGAACTCTCGAAGTCTTCGCTCGGTCGCATTCGCCTTGCCAAGCACGACATGGTCGAGGTCGGAAAGGCCTGGCAGAAGAAGAAGGCGGATGGCGGCTGGGCCTGCCTGCACTGGCCGAAGGAATATGGCGGCCGCGGCGCCACCCCGATCGAGCGGGTGATCTGGCAGCAGGAAGAAGGCGTCTACGGCAAGCTGACGCAGCCGTTCCAGATCGGCGAAGGCATGTGCGGCCCGACGGTGATGGCCTGGGGCAGCGAGGACTCGAAACGCCGCTATCTGCCGAAGCTCGCTTCCGGCGAGGAAATCTGGTGTCAGCTGTTCTCCGAGCCGTCCGCCGGCTCGGACGTTGCGGGTCTGCGCACCCGCGCCGAGAAGAAGGGCGACAACTGGGTCGTCAACGGCCAGAAGATCTGGACCTCCGGCGCGCATTACTCCGACTACGGTCTTTTGATCGCGCGCACCGATCCGAATGTGCCCAAGCACAAGGGCCTCACCATGTTCTTCCTGAGCATGAAGAGCCCGGGCGTCGAGGTGCGGCCGATCAAGCAAGCCAACGGCATGCAGGAGTTCAATGAAGTTTATTTCACCGACGTGGTGATCCCCGACAGCCAGCGGCTCGGCAATGTCGGCGACGGCTGGAACGTGTCGCTGACCACGCTGATGAACGAGCGCATGTCGATCGGCGCGCGGCTTGCCACCGGCGTGCCCGAGATGTTCGAGTTCTGCTCCAATTTGATGTTGGAGGACGGGCTGGCGATCGACGACCGCGCGGTGCGATCGAAACTGGCGACCTGGGCGGTGAAGTCGAACGGTCTGAAATACACCAGCTACCGCGCGATCTCGGCGCTGTCGAAGGGCGAGCGCCCTGGCCCGGAAAACTCCATCGGCAAGCTGGTGTCCGGCATGATGCTGCAGGACATCGCGGCCTACGCCATGGATCTGCAGGGCGCGGCCGGCTCGCTTGCCGGCGACAGCGAGGAGGAAGCGCGCGGCCAGTTCCAGCAGATGCTGCTGTCCTCGCCCTCGATGCGGATCGCCGGCGGCACCGACGAGGTGCTGCGCAACATCATCGCCGAGCGGGTGCTTGGGCTGCCTGGCGACATCCGCGTCGACAAGGACGTGCCGTTCAACAAGATCCCGACCAAGGGGCGCTGACGATGGCGGATGCCGCGATGAAGCCGAAGGCGCGCTACGCGACGGAAGATCGCATCGGCGTGCTGGAAGAACTCCTCAACGAGCGCTACTCCGTCCGTGCCTTTCTGCCCCGGCCGGTGCCGCGCGAGACCATCGAGCGGCTGTTGACCGCGGCGCAACGCACGGCGTCCTGGTGCAACAGCCAGCCCTGGCAGGTCATCATCGCCAGCGGCGAGGCCAAGGAGCGCTTCCGCAAGGCGATCTATGCGGCGGCGATTTCCGGCGCGGAGGAGGGCCACGACTTTCCGCCGCCGCGGGAATATCTCGGCGTTTATCTGGAGCGCCGCCGCGAGAGCGGCTTTCAGCTCTACAACACCCTCGGCATCGCCCGCGGCGACAAGGCCGCCTATGCGAAGCAGGCGCTGGAGAACTACAATTTCTTCGGTGCCCCGCATGTTGCCGTCATCCACACCGACGAGCCGCTCGGCGTCTACGGCGCCATCGACTGCGGGGCTTACGTCGGCAATTTCATGCTGGCGGCCCAGGCGCTCGGTCTCGGCACCATCCCGCAGGCCGCGCTGGCGCGGCATTCTGCGCTGATCCGCCGCCATTTCAATCTGCCGGACGATCGCCGCATCGTCTGCGGCATCTCGTTCGGCTTCGCCGACCACGCCCATCTGGTCAACAGCTACCGCACTTCCCGGGCCAGGATCGCGGACACCGTGACCTTCGTGGACGAGTAGCGCATCGCAGCGAAGGCCCCGCTTCTACCTTGCATGGGGCTGTTTTCGCGATTTTGGGTGTTCCTTCAAAATCTCGGCGGCCGCTTCTCGGCGCGCGCCAAAATGCCTTCCTTGATCTCGGCGCCGCGCATGCTTTCGCGATGGCGGCGGTCGGCGGCTGGCTCGTCGAGCTTGCCGCGGGCGAATTCGTTGATGGCGCGCTTCATGCCGGCCATCGCCATCGGTGCGTTGGCGGCCAGCAGATTGGCGAGCCGATCGACTTCCTCGTCGAGCGCAGCTGCCGGCGCCATCGCGGTGAGATAGCCGATCCGCAGCATCTCGGGGGCGGCGATTTTCTGTGCCGTCAGGAACAGCATCTTGGCATTGTCGACGCCGAGCCGCGACACGTAGCGCTGGATGCCGCTCCTGTAGTAGTGCAGGCCAAGCCGCGCTGCCGGCATGAACATCTCTGATGTGTCGACGCCGATGCGGAAATCGCACGCCAGCGCCAGATCGGTCGAGCCGCCGTAGACGCCGCCATTGAGCCGGCAAATGGTCGGCACGGCCAGATCCTCCAGCCGGTTGGCAACGACTTCGAAGGCGGAGCCCGCGCTCTGTTGTTCGGTTGCACTCGCCGCGCGCTCGGCGACGGAGCCCAGGTCGTAGCCCGAGGAAAAGGTACGCCCCGTGCCGGTCAGCACCAGCACCCGCAATGCCGGATCGGCTTCGACCTGGTCGAACAGCTTTACGAGCACGCCAAGGTCGTCCGCCTCGATGCGGTTGTGATGCCTCGGCCGGTTGAGGCGGATGGTGGCTCGTGCGCCGGAAATCTCGAGCAGCGGGGCACTGGCGCCCTCGGTGTCCAGCATGAAGCTTCTCCTTGTACTTGTTTTCCCTATTTGTTTTCCAAGGCGCGCCGCTTCGCCTCGGCATCGATGGTCTGGCCGAGGTCGGGATGCCGCGCCATCAGCAGGCGGAAGTCGACGAGATCGAGCACCAGCAGCCGAGTCACGCCCGTTGTCGTGATGTTGGCATTGCGCGTGGCATTGCCGAGCAGCGCCATTTCGCCGAAGAAGGAGCCTTCGCCGAGCGCCACTTTCTTGCCGCCGGGCAGATCGACCTCGACCTGGCCGGCGGCGATGAAATACATGCAGTCGCCCTGCTGGCCCTTGCGGATGATCGTCGTCCGCGGCGGCAGATCCATGGTGCGCAGCATGTTGGTGACGTCGGCGATGGCGGCAGGCCCGAGTGCTGCGAAGAACGGCACCTTGCTGACGGATTCCCATGTTTTAAGGAAATTGTCGCGCCGCGTCTCGGCGGCAAATCCGGTGGCGAGGATGCCGGTCCACAGCCCGAACACGCCAAGGCCCGAGATCATCACCAGGGCGGCCACCACGCGCCCGAGGGGGGTCACCGGCACCACGTCGCCATAGCCCGTCGTGGTGAGGGTCACCACCGCCCACCAGAGCGCCGCCGGCACGCTGCCGAACGTCTGGGGCTGCGCTTCGCGCTCGAGGAAATGCTCAGCGACGGAGGCGAGGAACACCACCATCAGGAAGATCACCAGCACGGAGAGCAGCGGGCCGGATTCCAGCACCAGCACGCGGCGTAGCTGGCGCAGGCCCGGAATGCCCGGCACGAGCTTGAGCACCCAGAAAACGCCGATCAGCCAGGCCGTCTTGGGGCTGGCGCCGGAGGCGAAGGCAACCGGGATGGCTGCGGCGGCGACCAGATCGACCAGCCCGCGAAAGGAGAAAGTGTAAGCAAGCGCGCGTTGGGAGCGGATGGCATGGCGCAGCCGCACCACCCACTCGAACACGAAAAACGCCAGGCATGCCCACAGCACGGCGTCGACCCAGCGATGCGCCGCTTCATAAGCGGGGTCCAGGGTCAGCAGGACCATCATGATGACGCCGACTGCCACGGCAGCGTAGGCCGGCCTCGTCATGTTGCGGCCGGCGGTCGCCGCAAGGAACAGGGACAGGGCTGGGAACTGCGGTCTTGCCATTGGAAGGCCGGGAGTGTCCTGCGGGAACATGAAAGCCGCAAAGTGCCTGCCTTGCGTCATCCCGTCAACGACGGCCAGGGCGCTTTATTCCGCATCCTTAAGGGTTTAGGGGCGATGCAGCGGTCGGTGGCGAGGGGGCTGTCCGATGAGGGCGTCCGGGTGCCGGGCCGATCAGCTGAATTTGGTTCACACTTGTGAAATTCCCGACCAAACGTCGCCTTTTCTCCGTATATCGAAGAGGACAGGCGCGCTTTATGATGGCGTCCGCGACCGTGCGCTATCGCGATTTCGAAACAACTGGTTGGGTCTCATGGATACGTCTCATCTGGCAGAACACGCAGGAACCGCAGGCACGCTGTTTGCGTCGATCTTCGTGGTCTCCATGACCACGATGAAGACGATGGTCCCGTTGCGGGTCTTCGGCATCCTCCTCAACCTCGTCCTGATCGCAACCGCGATCCCGGCCCACAATTTCCTGACCATCGGCGTGCAATCGGTGGTGCTGATGCTCAACGCCTACCGTCTGCACCAGATGCTGCAGCTGATCCGCGACGTCAGGCAGTCGGTCAACAGCGACCTGTCGATGGATTGGCTGAAGCCGTTCATGACCGAACGCAACTGCAAGGCAGGCGAAATCGTCTACTACAAGGACGAGAAGGCCGAGGACATGGCCTATATCGTCAGCGGCCGCTTCCGCTTGGTGGAATCCGGTATCGAGCTGCCGGTCGGCGCCATCGTCGGCGAGCTCGGCATGCTGGCGCCGTCGAAGGTCCGCACCCAGACGGTGGAGTGCATCGCCGACGGCCTGATTCTCTGCGTCAGCTACAGCAAGGTCGAGGAGCTCTACGTGCAAAATCCTGCTTTCGGCTTCTATTTCCTCCGTCTCGCCAGCGCGCGGCTGTTCCAGAACATTGCCAAGGTGCAGGAGCAGCTCGACGAAAAGACCGCACTGCTCGAGGCAAAGCAAGTCAAGGCGTGAGTGTCGGCGGCATGGCCGTATTCTCCGAGATCAGCGAATCGCTTCGCTACCTGTTCGCCGACATCATCGGCGAACAGGATGATTCAATTCCCAATTTGCCGCCGGGACTGCCGGAATCCGTGGTGCCGGCCGCCAGCGAAGCCATCCACCTTCTGATCGAATATCAGGGCACGGCCTACGCCAGACTCTATGTCGAGCGGCTCAAGCGCTTTGTCGGCAGGCGGGGTGTCGATGATGCGATGCTGCTCGATATCGCCCGCCTGATGGCGATGCGCATGAGCTACGAGGACGCGATCCGGATCGCGCAACTGAAGCTGCTGGAGCTCGACGCCGATCCGAACACGCCGCGTGCCGACGATGTCAGAAAGCTGCGGCTCGACGAACTGGTCGAGGCGCTGCCGGCCGTGGCCGCAGAGCCCATCCTCGACGTGCTCGATTGGCTCGGCTGGACGCACAAGCGCGTCAAGGTCCGTTTCAGCACGGCGAGCCGCTTCAGCATTCGTCGCCTGAAGATCGAGGCCGCACTCAGGCGCTGGCGCCGCTACTCGATCCGCTATGCCAAGGAGCGCAATTGGGTCGAGCGCTGGCTGCACATGATCGATCGCGCGCTGACGCGGCAGCCGGCGGCGGCTTCCGCGATCGTCAAGACCGCCACCATGGTGCAGGGCTATGGCGACGCATATCGCCATGGCCTCGCCGACTGGCACGCCATCGTCGACGGCCTGGTCAAGCCGACCTTCGACGGCCTGCTGCGGCTGCCGGATCTCGCCGGCGCCGTCGCCGAGGCGCGGTCGGCCGCGATGCCTGACCCCAGGCAGGCAGCGCTCACGCGCAAGATCGCGGAAATCCGGGCGCGCGCAACGATGCCCGGTGCAGACGCGGCAGCGGAGTAGGGCTTGCGGGGCCCGGGCCATCGATGCCCTTAAGAAGGGCCAAGAATTCCAGTTCCATCGCGAATATGGCCCATATCGGCCTGATCTATGGCGACAAGGCCACACTTGCCCGGCAATCGACCGCCGTCGCTCGCAAATTCTCCCGTTATCCTTGTGTGTGCGGGTAGATCGTCTTTGAGTAGGCCCATCGAACCAGAGCGGAGCGCGAACATGAAGACCAAGCTCGTTGTACTGATGAGCGCAGTGCTCGGCCTCGGCGCCGTCAGCGCGGCTTCCGCTGCGGACATGGCGGTCAAGGCCCGCCCGGCGCCGCCTCCGGCTGCAGTGGTCTATAACTGGACCGGGTTCTACGTCGGCGTCCATGCTGGTTGGGTTGAAAGCGACCCGCGTTTCGATTTCGCGACAGTGGGCCACTACAACCTTGCCGTGGGTGACAGCTTCCGTTTTAACGCCAACGGCTTCATGGGCGGTGGCCACATTGGCTACAACTGGCAAACGAGCAATATCGTGTTCGGTCTCGAAGGGGCGATCTCGTATACCAACCTGAGTGGCAATGCGATCAGTCCGTTCTTCCCGGCTAGCGACACTTTCCACACTAAACAGGAATGGATCGCGACGGTTACGCCGAGGCTCGGCGTGACCACTGGCCCGATGCTGTTCTACGTCAAGGGCGGCGCCGCGTTCACCGAACTGCGCACGAGAATCCAGGACACGGTGGATTTCAATGAGCGGAGCGAGACGAAAGCCGGCTGGACCGTCGGCGGTGGTGTCGAATGGATGGCTACGCAGAACTGGATCTTCGGCGTCGAAGGAAATTATTACGACTTCGGCCGCTGTTGCGGCGGCAACACGGAGAGCCTCTTCCTTGCGACCAATCTCCCTCGCGGCGTGTTCAGCAATCATAGCACCCGCTTTGACGACTGGTCCGTCCTCGGTCGCGTGAGCTACAAGTTCGGCGGCCCGGTCGTCGCCAAGTACTGATCGGTTCTTCTCTCCGACAAACTCAAAAGTCCCGGCATCGTCCGGGGCTTTTTATTTGTTGTGTCTTCACGCGCTCTGCGCGGTCTTCACCACTACCACATTGTCCTCATGGGCAGCGGAAGCTGCAGGAGCATCCTGCGCACGCCGCAGCAGTGCCTCGCGGCGCATGCCGATTTCGTCGCGCACGAACTGATAGCCGAGCTTGAACGTGTCGAGCCCGTCGCTGGAGATGGTGCCGTCGCGCAGTCCTATCACTACGCCGCGCAGGATCGTCTCCAACTCGTCCTGCAGGCTCTCCAGCTGGTCGAGCGTGGTGGCGTCCTGGATGTCCTCGCCGAGGTCCAGCAGCTGCGTGGCAAGCTCGCTGGCTTTCTCCGGCGCGACGCGCGTGACCTGGGTGTAGAGCGTGGCGCAGATCGAACCGATGATGCCGAGCGCGGCGGCAGCGAAGTACATCAGGTCGCTGTAGCGCTCGACGAACGATTTTGTGTCGTCGTTGATGTATTCGGCGGCGCCGGGATGGGCGACGATGAACGCATCCTTGTCGGTAGCTGCCGGTTCGATCCGCGAGGCAAAGCCATTCTCCAGCGCCAGAGCCGCCTTGTTCTCGTAGACGAAGCGGGCGAGTTCGCTGACGGTCGGGCTCGACAACCGGGATTGCGTGACCAGCAGCCATTTCAATCCGACCGTACCGACGTCGTCTTCCGGTATCGCCGGGGCAGAGGACAGCGTGCCGGATTCAACGGTTTCCTCGGACAGCTGCGGATATTTCCGCGTCAGCAGCTTGGCCGCCTCGATCGCATTCAGCGTCAGGCCGCCGCGCGCGGCATATTGCGTATAGCTCTTGTCCTTCATGATTTTCGAGGCCGGTGCGATCGCGATGGCGGCGGCGAAACCGGAGGCGAACAGCTTGTCGATGGGCGAGCCGGGTGGCACGGTCTGCACCAGCGCTGCCGAGGCCGGGCTGTCCGGCAGCTCGAGGAGGCTGCGGACGAAGGCTGCCATGCCCTCGTTGTCGGTGATGACGGCAACCTTCTTCTTCCTGAGGTCGGCAGCCGACTTGATCTTCTTGCCGCCGGGACTGAGCACCAGCACGACGTCGTGGTCGAGGATGGCGACCGCGCGCGCACGCGGCGGTACCCTGGCGTCGGTGCGCAGCACGGCAAGATTGGCCTCACCGCGGTCGAACTGCGAGAGCGCCTTGGCGCTGTCGGGATTGCCGACGATCTTCAGATTGAATCGCGAGGAATTGTTCTTCAGCACGTCTGCGAGTTTGTTGGCAAATCGCGCCTCCGGTCCGTTCGGGTCGCCCACGGCGAACACCAGCGTCTCGGAATTCTTCAGCCAGATCCGCGCGCCCCAAACGGAAGCCACCGTCAGGATCAGCGTCAGCAGAACGAACAGGAAAATCTGAACACGATTGCTCTTGATGATCCGCTTGCGCTTGCGCTTTCCAACGGGCGGGATCGGAGCTTCGACGCTCATGGCATGAGACCTGTCTGGGCCGGGGCGGCCCCAGCCTGGAACGGTTGTGGAGCGCTTGAGAAAACCTAACTCACTAATAACGAACGATAATTTCCAGCAAGGCGATGATATCCGCAGGGGAGGGCTTTGCAAATACGGCCCCACGGTAACCTTACCGTCATTGGTGGGAGGCGGATCGCGGGAAGATCACACTGGCGGAATTTTGACCCCGGTTGGTGGTGCAATCTCTGATGGGAGATGTCATAAATGCGCCAACCGCGGAAAAAAGGCCCGCTTTGAGAAGAAAATCGAACTGACCGCCTGTACTTCCATTTCCACTCTCCTGCTTCCAGTTGATAGAGGCGTCAGTTTTGTTGCTCCCTGCGATGTCTTCCACGGTCCCCGTTGACGCGTTGGTCGGTTGGATGCTGCTGCTCACGGCCAAGCACATCGTGGCGGATTTCTTCCTGCAAAACTCCTGGATGGCGATTGGCAAGGACCAGCGGCACGGCTGGGCGCTGCCGCTGCTGGCGCACTGCCTCGTGCACCTGGCGGTTGCTTCGCTGCTGATCCTGATCGTCGCGCCGAAATTCTGGTTCGTCGCGTTCATCGACTTCGCCATCCACATCACCGTCGACCGCGCCAAGGGCTTTGTGACCTCGCATTTCGGCGTCAACCAGGAGCATCCCTGGTTCTGGTCGCTGATCGGCGTCGACCAGGCGCTGCATCATTTGACGGGGTTCGGTCTCTCGATCTTCATGGCAGCGAACTGATCCGGACGTTTCCGAAGCTGGTCTCGCTTCCTGGCATCCCGAAACCGGCGATCCGATTCGCATTCTCTTTGCAACGGCCCCGGCGGATTACCGGCCGGCAGGGTTAACTCTTCGTTAGAGGATTGCAGCGCATCTTCCCGAACAGGGAGAACTTGCAATGTTTTCAAGCCGCGACGCATTTGAGAACGATTTTTGCCCGGTGCGGGACGAATTGCTCGGCGAAATGTATCGCGCCAGCGAACATGGCTTGCCGCAACTCGTCGAAAGCGTTTCGCCCGAGGTGCGCGCCATGCTGGCGCTGTTTTGCTATCGCCGCAGCCATCTGCATCAGCTGGCGCTTGCCATTGCCGCAAGCTGCACCGAGCGCGAACTGGTCGAGATCGGCGGCCGCGTCGGCTCGACCCTCTATGCGCTGTCGCGCGAGCCGGCCGCCCGCGGCGCTGCCTCTACCTCCGGCAATGGCCGCAAGCCGATTACGCTGTCGACCAAGCCGCTCTCCGCCTTCAAGCCGCTCGACGACGATCTCGACGAGGACGTAGTGGAAGCCGCTACCGCCTGACCTCGATCGCCGGCAGCCCATGCCGCCGGCGGGCCATATTGCATTCGACATCGCCGGGCAGGCAGGTGCGGCAGACTTCCGGTCGTGCCGCGTAGACCGCACATGATGTCGCAGCCCCGACCTCACCGGACAGCGCCGAGCAGCGATCGCCTTCGCACCGCATGCCGGATTGCCGCTCGTTGACATATTTTGCCGGGATCAAGTCGAGCGTGGCATCGTCCTCGACGGTGAAACGCGGCCAGTTGGCCGAATAGGCGCAGCAGGCGCCGCAGCTCTGGCAGATATTTTCGGCAATGTCGGCCATTACGGCTCTTTCGGCTGCTGCCACACCATGCTCTGCCGCCATTTCGCCCGCAGCACGTCGCGCCGCTCAGGATATTTCTCGTCGAGATAGTCGGCATCGACCACCCGGTCGGTACGAAAACTGCGAAAATCCTTGCGCAGCTCGCACCATGCCGCGACCAGCCGCACCGCCTCGTAGTAGCCGATCGCGATCGGCCAGATGGTGCGTTCGCTGTCGCGGCCGTGCTCGTCGCGGTAGCGTAGCGCAATCTTCTTGCCCTCGTGGATCTGCGAGCGGGTGCGCGCCATGTCGATGCGGTCGGGTTCGCGCCGCCAGTTTGGGCGCGCGCCGCTCGCCGGCTCCAGAACGAAAGGCCGCAGCCGCTCCGGCACCGTGTCGGCAATCTTCGCCTTCAGATCCTCGGCCGCCCGCGCCAGCACGGGATCGGCATTGCTCGCCACCCATTGCGCGCCCAGCACGGCAGCTTCGATCTCGTCGGGCGTCAGCATCAGGGGCGGCAGGTCGAATCCCTTCTCAAGGATGTAACCCATGCCGGCCTCACCGCGGATGGGCACGCGCTGGCCGATCAGGGTCGCGATATCCCGATAAATCGTGCGCTTCGAGGTTTCCAGCTCGGCCGCAATCGCGTCCGCCGTGAGCGGTTTGCGGGTGCGCCGAAGCACCTGGATGATCTGGAACAGCCTGTCGGCGCGTCTCATGGTCGCTCTCTTTTTTCTCAGTACGCCGCTCCCATGCTGACAGGATGTTGGCAGCAGGCGGCGGCTACATCAGGGACAACACATGATGGGGATTTGTCCATGACGATTCTGTCCGAGCACGGAAATTACCAGCCGCCCTGGCGGCTTCAAACCTGGTTGTTGGTGCGCCTGATCGCAATCCAGCTTGGCTCCGACCTGCGCTGGAGCCTGCTTGCGCTGGCGCTGAACCTCGTTGGCGCCGCCTGGGCCCTCGGGCGCCGGAGATTTGTATCGCCCGGGCGGGCCTGCACAAGCAGCCGCCAAAAGCCTGCTGACACCATGGTGGCAGCAGGGCTCGGCTAGCGTTTGCGCCGGAGATCGAAGGAGCACCAGATGATCACACTTTATGGCTTCGGCGCAGGATTTGGTCTGCCCGAAAAGAGCCCATTCGTCACCAAGACGGAGGTGCAGCTTCGAATGGCGGGGATCAGCTATGTCAAGAAAATGGCCATGCCGCCGGCCTCTCCGAAAGGGCAGTTGCCCTTCATCGAGGACGACGCCGAGCGCATCGCCGACTCCACCTTCATCCGCGCCCATATCGAGGGTAAATACGGTTTCGATTTCGACGCGCCGCTCAGCCTGCAACAGCGCGCGCAGGCCTGGGCCTTCGAGCGCATGATCGAGCACCACGTCTATTGGGGACTGGTCGGCGCACGCTGGGTCAATCCGGAAAATTTTGCCAAGGGGCCGGCGCATTTCTTCGACCACTTGCCCGAACATCAGCGCGACAAGGTGCGGGAGGACGCGCAATTCCGCGTTGCCGAGAACTACCTGCTGAGCGGTCTCGGCCGTCATGCGCCGGATGAGGACGTCGACCTCGCGATGCGCTCGGTGTTCGCGTTGTCGGTGCAGCTCGGCGACAAGAGCTACTTGATGGGAGAAGAACCGTGCGGCACGGATGCCACCGCCTTCGGCGGGCTGGCAGGAATCCTGACGCCGTTTTTCGATTCAAGTCTGCGCGAGCGGGTGGAGAAGTTCGACAACCTCACCGCCTATGTCGACCGCATGATGGCGCAGTACTATCCGGAATTCGCCTGGAAGCCGCTGCAGCAGGCCGAGGCGGCGTGAGCCTGCGAGACAAACTACCTGCGAGACGAACGAATAGTGGTTCCAGATGTGACGAGCGGGAACTCAGAGGGGAGTCGTCCAGTGGATCGGTGTGCCGCCGCAGAGCGCGAACGAAATCGGCGAGTTCCGAGAGAGGGAACTTGGTTCCGCAGGTTCCATCGATTGCAAGCAAAAATGGCATCGAGGCCGTCCGCAAGTCCAAGGTGGTTCGAAGTAACGTTTCATTTGTTCTATTGCACAACTTGACTGCGTAGTTTGCGGTTTCGCGAAACCAACTCGCCCTAGAGTTCGTCTCCATGTTGTCATGGGAGTCTCGGGCATGATTGGCGAAGAATTCCTCTGGTCCGCGCAAAGCGCGCGCATCGAGGGGCAGGTCCAGCGGATCTTGGCTTCAGTCCGCAAATATCTCGGCATGGATGTCGGATTTGTTTCCGAACTTCGCGACGGGCAGCGCCTGATTCGCTTTGTCGACAGCGAGCCCGAGATCCCGATTCAGGCGGGCAGGTCCGATCCGCTCGAGCAAAGCTATTGCCACTACGTCGTCCGGGGATTGCTGCCTCTCGTCGTCAGGGACGCAAAGGACCATCCCATCGCGAGCGCCATGCGAGTGACGCATGAGCTGCCGGTGGGCGCCCATATCAGCGTTCCGATCCGGCTGCTGAGTGGATCGATCTACGGCACGTTCTGCTTCTTCAGCCGCCAACCCAACCACGATCTCGCCGAAAAGGAACTCGAGATTGTGCGCGTATGCGCCGATGTCGTTTCCGGCTTGATCGAAGAGGCCCTCTCGTTCGGGAACGAGCTGCGCGAAAAGAGGCAGCGGATCGAGCGAGTGATTGAAGACCGCAACCTGACCGTGGTCTATCAGCCGATCTACAGGCTCGCCGACAACCGGCTGATGAGTTTCGAGGCGCTGGCGCGGATTCCGGTGGAGCCGATACGTTCGCCTGACATCTGGTTCAACGAAGCGATCGAAGTCGAGTGCGGTCCGGCCTTCGAATTGATGGCCGTTGAAGAAGCTTTGCGAGGTCTGGCCGCGCTGCCGAACCAGGCGTCGCTTTCGCTCAACCTCTCGCCGGATGCGATCTTCAGCGATGATTTCGAAAAGTTGTTCGATGAACTTCCATGTGAACGGCTGATTATCGAGTTGACCGAGCATGAGCCGGTTTCCGATTACGATGCGCTGCGCAATCGTTTGGCGCGTTACCGCTCCGTCGGCCTGAGACTTGCCATCGATGACGTGGGCGCCGGTTATGCGAGTTTTCGCCACATTCTCGATCTCAGTCCGGATCTGATCAAGCTGGATACCGGGCTGACGCGCAACATCGATTCGGATATTGCGCGTCGAACGCTTGCAAGGGCGATCACCATGTTCGGCCGGAAAATGGGCTGCGAGGTCGTCGCCGAAGGCGTGGAGACCGTTCAGCAACTTGAAGCGCTGCGCGCGATAGGCGCCACCAAGGTCCAGGGCTATCTTATTGGGCGTCCGATGGCATTGAGTGACGCGACGCAGCTTCCTGCCAGGCTTGAATGCAGGAAGCTTCCGTTCAATGTCCGGGAAAGTGCAATCGCTCTCGGGGCAATTTCGGGATAGCGAGGGCACGGCCCGTTGTCTTGCCGCTGCACGGGCTTCATGCGTTGGCGCTTTGCTGTCCTTTCAGGGCCGCCAGCTCCGCCTCGAGTTCTGCGATTCTCTCGTCACGCCCGGCGAGCGCCGCCGCGACATCGGCCGCGTCGAACTTTTGCGGAATGTGCTGCGGGCAGTTGGTATCCCAGGCGGTGATCTTGAACAGCAGCACCTGCTCAGGCCGCGCGCGATAGCCCTTCGGCATCAGGGCTTCGATCAGCGCCGGATCGTCCTCGACCATGCGCGCCTCGCCCCAGATCTTCACGCGGCGGCGATGCGCGTAGTCCATCACGAAGATGTAGGCTCTCGGATTCTCCGCGAGATTGCCCTGCGTGATGTATTGCCGGTTGCCGGCATAGTCGGCGAACGCGATGGTGTTCTTGTCCAGGATTTTCACGAATCCCTTCGGCCCGCCTCGGTGCTGGATGTAGGGCTGGCCATCGGCCGTCGCCGTCGCAAGATAGAAGCTGTCGGCTTCGGCGAGGAAAGCTGCGAGATTGCCGTCGATCTCGGTGCGCCAGCCGCCGCGCTCTTCCTGTCTCGCATAGGCCTCGCGCGATCCCTTGCGGCTCTGGATCGCTTTGACGGCCGACGTAAAGGCGACGTCGCTGGAATAGGTCTGAGTGCCTGACATCGGACTCTCTCCTGAAATTCGTCGTTCCACGCACAAGATGGATGTTCTTGTAATTTAAACAATCATCGAGATTGACAGTTTATAATTTCACACATTGAAATAATGGCATGGACCGTCTTGATGCCATGCAGGCCTTTGTCGCCGTCGCCGATCTGCAGGGTTTTGCCCCGGCGGCGCGCAAGCTCGGCCTGTCGCCACCAGCGGTGACGCGGCTGATCGCGGCACTGGAGGAACGCCTCGGCGTCCGGCTGTTGCAGCGGACCACGCGATCGGTGGCACTGACCGACGCCGGCGCGCGCTATCTCGAGCGGGTGCGACGCATCCTCGCCGATGTCGAGGAGGCCGAGGGAGCGGCCGAAGGCGAGCGGACCACCCCGCGCGGACGGCTGGTGATATCGGCACCGGTCGGCTTCGGGCGTCTCCATGTCAGTCCCGCCGTGACCGCCTATCTGCAACGCTATCCGGAGGTGTCCTGCGATCTCCGGCTGTCCGACCGTGTTGTCAACCTGGTGGAGGAAGGTGTAGATGCCGCCGTGCGGATCGGTCATCTGCCGGATTCCTCGCTGGTGGCGCGCCACGTCGGCGAGATGCGCCGTATTGTGGTGGCCTCGAAGGCCTATCTGAAGGCGCGCGGCGAGCCGAAGACGCTGCTTGATCTTGCCTCCCACGACACGATCCAGTTCGGTGCGGCGACAGTGCCGGCGGAATGGCGCTTCGCCGAAGATGGCCGCGAGATCCGCGTTGCGACCGCGCCGCGCTTTTCCACCAACAGCGCCGATGCCGCGATCAAGTATGCCGAACAGGGCGGCGGACTGACGCGCGTACTGGCCTATCAGGCCGCCGATGCCATCAGGCGGGGTGCGCTGAAAATCGTGATGAAGGAATTCGAGCCGGCGCCGCTTCCGATCCACATCGTCTATCCTACCTCACGGCTGCTGTCGGCCAAGGTCCGTGCCTTCATCGATCTCGTCACCGAATCGGCGGATTGGCATTTCGGCTAGGCGGCCGCCGCTTTCTGCGGCACGACGCGGAATGTGCCGTTGGCGCGGGCGATCACGACATCGTCGGCCTTGATCAGGCCTTGCGCAAAGCAGATCGTGCTGCCGGTCCTGATCACCTCCGGCTCAATCGACAGCCACTGGCCGATTGAGGCGCTGCCGATGAAGTCGACGGCAAGGTTGATCGTGACGAGCGAGTAGTTCGTGTTCCAGCCCATCGCCTGCGCGCAGCTCAATCCCATGGCGTTGTCGGAAAGCGCCGCAATCAGCCCGCCATGGATGAGCCCGCGCGAATTGGTGTGCGCTTTCGCCAGCCGCAGCCCCATCTGCACGGCGTGGTCGGCGCGTCTGGAATAGAGCGGCTCCCAGGGCTCGGTGAGCGGGCTCTTGCGGAAATGCGGCTCGAAGCCGGCGGGAATGTCGGTGGCGCTCATATACGGCTCACATAAACTGCTGTGAGCCATACAGCGGCGATCATGCAATTGCACCGCCTACAAAGTTTTAAACGGGATTTGCGCGGGTGTTTGAAAGCTATGCCGGAAGCTCGTATCCGGCGGCCGTCTCGATCTCGATGGTCTTTTGCACCGCTGGCCGCGCCATCATGCGCGCGTAATGCGCATCGAGATGGGGAAATTCACCCCGCGCCGGATGCAGCGAATTGAACATCCGCCAATACAGCCGGAACAGGTGGATGTCGGCGATCGAATAGCGCTCGCCGAGCGTCCAGCCGTTGCCCAGCTTCCGGTCCGCGATGGCGTAGACCTGCCGAATATGATCGAGACCCTGCTTGCGCGCGGGATGCAGCGACGAGGCAATGAACGACATCCAGGATACCGCATGCGCCTCGGCCTCGACGTCGTCCTGCGGCAGCAGCCGCGCTTCCGGAAAGCGACGCGCCAGGTAGAACAGGATTCCCGCGACCTCGGTCAGCGGACGGCCGTCGATCAACAGTGTCGGCACCTTGCCGGCCGGGTTGATCCTGAGGAATTCTTCCGAGCGCATCTCTTTCCTTCTGAAAGACATCGGCTTGCCCTCGAACGGCACGCCGATCTCATGCAGAGCGATGTGCACCGCCATGGAGCTGGAGCCGGGAGCGAAATAGAGCGTGAGCATAGATGTCACTCGCTGGAACGGCAGTCCTGCATGATTCTCGGCCCGCGAGTGCGAAGCCGCCTTCGAGCCGACGGGATATTCCAGTTCGGCTGGCTGAATCGGAAGACGGGCGAGAGCGTCGAAATAACACCCGCCGTCGTCGGCTTGCCATGACAATTATACTATATAACAGTCGGAGCTGGGACGAAGGTGTGGAAGAAAGTGGCTTCGCCGCAAGGCAGGGATTGGCGCGGATACGGGCCGATGGCTGAAAGCCTGCCGCCGGTCAGTCTGTTTCGTCTTGAACGGCCCCGTTAATTATATAACATGTTAACTAATAAGCCGGAACCAAGCCGGCTCGTACAGAGGGAGAGACGTCGATGAAGATGAGGATGACCTGCCTGGCGCTGATGTTGGCCGCCGGCGTGACGCCCGCCTTGGCGCAGGAAAAGAATTTCGACCTGAAAGTCTCGCACTGGGTGCCTGCTTCGCATCCGCTGCAGAAGTCGCTGGAGGACTGGGCGGCGGCCGTCGAGAAGGACTCCGGCGGCACCATCAAGTCCAAGGTGTTTCCGGCCCAGCAGCTGGGCAAGGCGTTCGATCACTACGACATGGCGCGCGACGGCATCGCCGATGTCACCTATGTCAATCCCGGCTACCAGCCCGGCCGCTTCCCGATCATCGGTGCGGGCGAGATGCCCTTCCTGATGTCGGATGCCAAGGGCGGCTCGATGGCGCTCGACGAATGGTATCGCAAATATGCCGACAAGGAGATGAAGGACGTCAAGTTCTGCCTTGCCTTCATCCATTCGCCGTCGTCGTTCCATTCCAGCAAGAAGAAGATCGTGGTGCCCGATGACGTCAAGGGCATGAAGGTGCGTCCGGCCCACGCCACCATGGCGAATTTCGTCACCTCGCTCGGCGGCACCAATGTGCAGTCGTCGGCGCCTGAGGTGCGCGACATCATCGAGCGCGGCGTCGCCGATGCCGTCACGTTTCCCTGGGGATCGCTGGTCCTGTTCGGCATCGACAAGGTGACGAAGTACCACATGGATGCACCGCTCTACGTCACGACCTTCGCCTTCGTAATGAACAAGGACAAGTACAACCAGATGTCCGATCGCCAGAAGAAGGCGATCGACAATAACTGCAACACCGAAACCGCGGGCCGGGTCGGCGAACATTGGGGCAAGTTCGAGGATGCCGGCATCGACAAGGTGAAGGCCCAGCCGGATCATGAGGTCTACAAGCTGACCGCGGAACAGACGGCTTCCTGGAAGAAGGCGGCGGAACCGCTGGTCAAGACGTGGGGCGAGGGTGTCAAGAAGAACGGCGACGATCCCGATGCCGCGTTGAACGGGTTGCGCGACACGCTGAAGAAATACAACGCTCTCGCGCAGTGATCTGATTTCCGGACGGCGCGGCGTTTTCTCGTCGCGCCGTCTCCTCATATGAGCCAGCCGTTTCGGAGCGGACATGAATCGCGCATGGATGGACCGCTTCATCGACACCATCGAGTGGATTGCGGCCGGCTTCGTCGGCATTGTCGCGCTTAACATTTTTCTCGCGGTCATATTGCGCAACACGCTGAGCTACACGATCCCCGATTCCTTCGACATCGGGCGGATGCTGCTCGGCATCCTGATCTTCTGGGGCATTGCCGCCACCTCCTATCGCGGCGGCCACATCACCGTGGATCTGATCTGGGCCAATGTCGGTCCGAAATATCAGCGCATGATCGACGTGTTTGCCACGCTTGTGCTGCTGTTCGTGGTGGCGGTGCAGACCTGGACGCTGTTCGACAAGGTGCGCGGCACCTACAACGACAACGTGCTGACCTTCGATCTGCACATGCCGACCTGGCCGTTCTTCGCGCTGGCCTGGACCGGCGATTTTGCCGCCGTTCTGCTGATCGCCATCCGTACCTATCGCCTGGTCTTCCATCCGGAAGAAATGGTGGAAACCAAGATCAAGACCGTGGAGTAGGGGATGAGCACCGACGCGGTCGCTGTTCTCGGATTTGTCTCGCTGTTTGCCCTGATGCTGCTGCGCGTGCCCGTCGGCATGGCGATGGGCCTCGTCGGCGTCTGCGGCTTCGGCTATCTCACCGGGTTCACGCCGGCGCTGAAGCTGGTCGGGCAGACCTCGATGCGCACGGTCACCGACTACACGTTCGGCGTAATCCCGATGTTCCTGCTGATGGGCACGTTCGTCAGCAATTCGGGCATGAGCCGCGAGCTGTTCCGCGCCGCCAACGGCTTTGTCGGCCACCTGCGTGGCGGGCTCGGCATCGCCACCGTCGGCGCCTGCGGCGGCTTTGCTGCGATCTGCGGCTCGTCAGTCGCGACCGCCGCGACATTCTCCGCCGTCGCCTATCCGGAAATGCGCCGCTTCGGCTATCCGCAGTCCTTTGCCACCGGCGTGATCGCGGCCGGCGGCACCTTGGGCGCGATGCTGCCGCCGTCTACCGTGCTTGCGGTCTACGGCATCATCACCGAGCAGGACATCGGAAAGCTCTTTATCGCCGGCATCATTCCCGGCCTGCTGGCGATGAGCATGTACATGCTGACGATCGCGTTGATCGGCTATACGCGGCCCGATTTCCTGCCGCGCGGCACGCCGATGCCCTGGCGCGAACGCTTTGCGGGCCTGAAGAGCATCTGGGCGCCGGTACTGCTGTTCATCTTCGTCATCGGCGGTCTGTACGGCCTGCCCTATCTGCCTCGCTTCACGCCGACGGAAGCCGGCGGTGTCGGCGCGTCCGGTGCCTTCCTGATCGGTCTCCTCACAGGCCGGCTCGACAGGGAGAAGATCCTCGCCTCGCTGCTGCAGGCGACGCGCACGGCTGCGGCCGTCTTTACCGTGCTGATCGGCGCACTGATCTTCGGCTATTTCCTCACCGTGACGCAGACGCCGCAGAAGGTCACGGAACTCCTCACCGGCCTCGGCCTCGGGCGCTACGGTATCCTTGCGCTGATCATGGTGATGTATCTCGTGCTCGGCTGCCTGATGGACGCGATGGCGATGATCATCCTCACCGTGCCGATCATCTTCCCCGTCATCATGCATCTCGGCTTCGATCCGATCTGGTTCGGCGTCATCATCGTGATGACGGTCGAACTCGGCCTGATCCACCCGCCGGTCGGCATGAACGTCTTTGTCATCAAGAGCGTGGTCAAGGACGTCACCTTTTCCACCATCTTCCGCGGCGTGATCCCCTTCGTGGCGACCGATCTGGTGCGGCTGGTGATCCTGATCACTTTTCCGCTGCTGGCGACCTGGCTGCCGACGCGCATGATGGCGCATTAGGGGATCGGCCATGGCCCCGGTGCTCGAGACCAGATACGTCTTCACCATCACCGCGCGCATCGCGGAGGTGACGACGGCGGGCGATATCGGCCACGGCGTGCGCCGCATCATCCCGATCACCGGCGGCGAGGTGAGGGGCGAGATCAACGGCAGGGTGCTGCCGTTCGGCGCCGACTTCCAGATCATTCGCCCCAACGAGCTGATCGAGCTGGAAGCGAAATATGCCTTCGAGACCGAGGACGGCGCGGTAGTCTATGTCGAGAACAGGGGCATCCGTTTCGGCCCGGTGGAATTGCTGCAGAAGCTGAAGCGCGGCGAGCCGGTGGACCCAAAACTGATCTATTTCCGCACCTTGCCGAAATTCGAGACGGGCGCCGAAAAGTACCGCTGGCTGATGGAGCATATCTTCGTCGCCTCCGCCGCCCGCCATGCGGACCGGGTAGTGATCGACGTTCATCAGGTGATGTGAGGCTTCTTTCTCACCCTCCGAGGGAGGGTAAGATCGGGGCCTTGTTGACTCCCGCCTCATTCGTTATAAAATATAACTATTCTGAAACGGAAGCAAAAAGTCCATGGGAAACGCCGTCCCCGCCGCCAACGCGGGCCAATCCGACTTGCTGAAGGTCGAGCAGAAAGGCGCGGTGCTGACCGTGGGTCTCAACCGGCCCGCCAAGCGCAACGCGCTCAATGACGGCATCATCCTCGAAATCGGCGATTGCTTTGCGAAGCTGCCGGACGACATCGGCGCCGTGGTGATCCATGGCGTCGGCGACCACTTCTCCTCCGGGCTCGATCTCTCCGAGCTCAGCGATCACGACGCCACCGGTGGGCTTCTGCATTCGCAGATGTGGCACCGCGTGTTCGACCGCATCCAGTACAGCCGCGTACCTGTGATTGCGGCGCTGAGGGGCGCGGTCATTGGCGGCGGGCTGGAGCTTGCCTGCGCCGCGCATATTCGTGTGGCGGAACCGTCGGCCTATTTCGCGCTGCCCGAGGGCCAGCGCGGCATCTTCGTCGGCGGCGGCGGCTCGGTGCGGCTGCCGCGGCTGATCGGCGTGCCGCGCATGGTCGACATGATGCTGACCGGCCGCGTCTACTCCGCGACCGAGGGCGCCTCCTATGGCTTCTCGCAATATCTCACCGAGCCCGGCGGCGCGCTGCCGAAGGCGCTCGAATTGGCCGAGCGCGTCGCCGCCAACGCGCCACTGACCAATTTTGCGGTGCTGCAGGCATTGCCGATGATCGCGGAGGCCAACCCGCAGACCGGGCTTCTGATGGAGTCGCTGATGGCGACGGTCGCCCAGAGCGACAAGGAGGCGAAGCGTCGCATCCGCGCCTTCCTCGATCACAAGACCGCCAAGGTGAAGCCGGGAAAATGAGCGCCAAGGCCAGCATATCTCCGAGCGATACGGGCCGCGGGGCCGTCGGCTACCCGTTGCGCGCGATCTCCTTCGGCACGCCGGCGGTCAATATCGAGCGCCGAGCGGACGGCACCATCTATCTGCGCCCGAAGACGCCGCTCGGCGATTATCCCGTGCGCATCACCGACCGCCTGCATCACTGGGCAAGCGCCGAGCCGAACCGCGTGTTCATGGCCGAGCGCAACGAGGGCGGCGGCTGGCGCGAGATCACCTATGCGGAACTCCTGGTCTCGAGCCGGCACATTGCATCCGCGCTGCTGGCGCGTGGGCTTTCGGCGGATCGGCCGGTCGTCATTCTTTCCGGCAATTCCATCGATCATGCGCTGCTGGCCTTCGGCGCCCTCTATGCCGGCGTCGCCTTCTGCCCGGTCTCGCCGGCCTATTCGTTGATCTCGAAAGACTACGGCAAGCTCGGCTATGTGATGGACCTGTTGACCCCCGGTCTCGTGTTTGCCGATGATGCCGACAAGTTTGCCGGCGCGCTGCTGGCAAACGTGCCCGAGGACACCGAGATCGTCGCGTCCTTTGGCGCGCTGCCTGCACGCCGGATGACGATGCTTGCCGATCTCATGGCGACGCCGATTGATCCGCGGGTCGACGCTGCCCACGCGGCCATCGGTCCGGATACCATCGCGAAATTCCTGCTAACCTCGGGCTCGACCGGCAATCCCAAGGCGGTGATCAACACCCAGCGCATGATCTGCGCCAACCAGGTGATGATCCGCGAAACAATGTCCTTCCTCAAGGACGAGCCGCCGGTCATCGTCGACTGGCTGCCGTGGAATCACACCTTTGGCGGCAATCACAATATCGGGCTGACGCTGTTCAATGGCGGCTCGATGTATCTCGACGAGGGCAAGCCGATGCCCGGCGGCATCGAGGCGACCGTCACGAATCTCCGCGAGATTTCGCCGACAGTCTATTTCAACGTGCCCAAGGGTTACGAATCGCTGCTGCCCTATCTGCGCGACGATGCGGCGCTGCGCGAAAAATTCTTCGGCCGGCTGCATGCGATGTTCTTTTCGGGCGCGGCGCTGTCACCCTTCGTCTGGAACAGCCTCGATGAACTCGCGGTGCAGGCAACAGGCTATCGCGTACCGATGCTGACGGGTCTGGGCGCCACCGAAACCGCGCCGTTCTTCATGTCGGTCAATCCCTTGACCAGCCGTTCCGGCCATGTCGGCCTTCCCGTGCCGGGCAACGACGCCAAGCTGCTGCCGAACAACGGCAAGCTCGAAGTGCGCGCCAAGGGGCCGAACGTGATGCCCGGCTATTGGCGCAAGCCCGATCTCACCGCTTCCGCCTTCGACGAGGAAGGTTTTTACAAGCTCGGCGATGCGCTCAAGCCGGCCGACCCCGAAGACTTCAGTGCGGGCCTCGATTTTGACGGACGGATCGGCGAGGATTTCAAGCTCGCCAGCGGCACCTGGGTGTCGGTAGGCCCGCTGCGGGCGCGCTTCATCGCGGCCTGCGCGCCGCTTGTGCGCGATATCGTCGTGGCCGGCATCAACCGCGACGAGATTTCGGCGCTGGTCGTGCTCGATCTCGACGGTTGCCGGCTGATCAATCCGGGACTGCCGCATGACGACCTCGCAGCGGTCGCCGCCGATCCGCTGGTGCGCGCCGCCTTCCGCGAGCGCTTTGCGAAGTTCCTCGCCACCGCTACCGGCTCCTCGACCCGGATCGCCCGCGCCGTGCTGCTCGACGCGCCGCTGTCGATCGACGCCGGCGAGGTCACCGACAAGGGCTCGATCAACCAGCGCGCAGTGCTGGAGCATCGCACCGCGCTGATCGAGGCGCTTTACGCACAACAACCGCCCGCGCAAGTGATCGCGCCAGGCTGACCGGATTTTCGAGAGGAGAAAGCCATGCAGTTGAAGGATCAGGCCGCCATCGTCACCGGGGGTGCTTCAGGATTGGGCGCCGCGACGGCGCGGCGGCTGGCGTCGCTCGGCGCGAAGGTCGCGGTGTGCGATCTCAACACCAAGCTGGCCGAAACCGTCGCCGCCGAAATCAAGGGCGTTGCCGTCACCTGCAACGTTGCCGATGCGGCCTCCGCGGAAGCTGCGGTCGCTGCGGCCGCGAAGGCGCACGGTCCCGCGCGCGTGCTGGTGAACTGCGCCGGCATCGGCGTCGCCAAGCGCGTGATCGGCAAGGACGGCCCGATGCCGTTCGCCGATTTCGACCGGGTGATCCAGGTCAACCTCAACGGCACCTTCAACATGATCCGTGTGGCGACGACCGCGATGTCGAAGCTCGAGCCGCTTTCCACCGGCGAGCGCGGCGTCGTCATCAACACCGCTTCCGTCGCCGCTTTCGACGGCCAGATCGGGCAGGCGGCCTATTCGGCGTCGAAGGGCGGCATCGTCGGCATGACCCTGCCGATCGCGCGCGAACTGGCGCAATTCGGCATCCGCGTGCTCACCATTGCGCCCGGCCTGTTCCTCACCCCGCTGCTCGCCAATTTGCCGCAGGAGGCGCAGGATTCGCTGGCGGCCGCGATCCCGTTCCCGCGTCGGCTCGGCCAGGCGGACGAGTTTGCCTCGCTCGCCGCGCACATGATCGACAACCCCTATCTGAACGGCGAGGTGGTGCGGCTTGATGGCGCACTCCGCATGGCGCCGCGCTGAGGCAGGCGTATGTTCGTCAACCGGCGCGACGTGCAGATCCAGTGGGGCGATTGCGACCCCGCCAACATCGTCTACTACCCGCGCTACTTCGCGATGTTCGACGATTCGACCTCGATCATGTTCGAGGCCGCCGGCTACTCCAAGCAGGACTTGGTCCACAAATACGGGCTGGTCGGTATTCCGATGGTGGACACGCGGGCGAAATTCTACATCCCCTCGACCCATGGCGACTGGATCGCGATCGAAAGCCGGATCGAAAGCTTCAAGCGCTCGAGCTTCGAGGTGACGCACAAGGTGTTCAAGAAGGATGCGCTGGCGATCGAGGCGTGGGAGACCCGCGTCCTCGTCGGCAAGCATCCTGACGATCCCGGCAAGCTGAAATCCGCGCCCGTGCCGCAGGAGATCATCGACAGGTTCATGCAGGGCTGACCTGGCCTGCGCTACCGCCTAAAGAAGGGGCTGAAGCCGCTTTGCTGATTTGATCTAACGAAGACAACGACCAAGGGAGGAATGAATGAAGAAATTCTTGCTGTCCGCCGCCGTCGCCGCCGTACTGGCGCTGCCGGGTGCGGCCCTCGCGCAGACCAATGAAATCGTCATCGGCATCACGATCTCGACCACCGGCCCGGCCGCGGCGCTCGGCATTCCCGAGCGCAATTCGCTGGATTTTGTCGCCAAGGAAATTGGCGGCGTGCCGTTGAAGGTCATTGTGCTCGACGACGCCGGAGACCCCACCACGGCCACGACCAACGCGCGGCGCTTCGTGACGGAGTCGAAGGCCGACATCATCATGGGTTCCTCGACCACACCGCCGAGCATCGCGGTTTCCAACGTTGCGGCCGAAGCGAACCTGCCGCATTTCGGTTTGGCGCCATTCCCGATCACGCCGGAGCGCGCCAAGTGGTCGGTGTCGATGCCGCAGCCGATCCCGATCGTCGGCAAGGTCATGTATGACCACATGAAGAAGAACAATGTGAAGACCGTCGGCTATATCGGCTACTCCGATTCCTACGGCGATCTCTGGTTCAACGATCTCAAGAGCCAGGCCGTGCCGATGGGCATGACCATTGCCGCCGAGGAACGCTTTGCGCGTCCCGACACGTCGGTGCAGGGGCAGGTGCTAAAGCTCGTCGCCGCCAATCCCGATGCGATCCTGGTCGGCGCTTCCGGCACCGCTGCCGCGCTGCCGCAGACCACGCTGCGCGAGCGCGGCTACAAGGGCCTGATCTACCAGACCCACGGCGCCGCCAGCATGGACTTCATCCGTATCGCGGGTGCCGCGGCCGAGGGCGTGTTCATGGCCTCGGGCCCGGTGATGGACCCCGAAGATCAGCCGGACGAAGCGCAGACCAAGAAGCCGGGCCTTGCGCTGAACAAGCAGTACGAGGCGAAATACGGCCCGCGCAGCCAGTTCGCCGGCCACTCCTACGATGCCTTCCTGGTACTGGAGCGCGTCGTACCGGTGGCGCTGAAGAAGGCCAAGCCCGGCACGCAGGAGTTCCGCGACGCGATCCGCGAGGCGCTGCTGACCGAACGCGAGATCGCCGCGAGCCAGGGCGTCTACAACTTCACCGAAAAGGACCGCTACGGCGTCGACGACCGCGCCCGCATCCTGCTCACCGTGAAGGACGGGAAGTATACGCTGGTGAGGTGAGGCGGCGCGCAACTCACGAAACTGATCGAGCCGGCCTTCGCAAGAGGCCGGCTCTTTTCTCACCCTTCCTTGAAGGGGAGAAAGAGGTGAAGCGTATCCTTGCCGCGGGCAAGCAGGACTATCCCGCGCCCGCGCCTTCGTGCTGGAAACCCAGATAGCTCGCCGCCACCCGGTCGTTGGCGGCGATCTCGGCTGCCGGGCCTGACAGCACGAACTCGCCGAGCTCCATGACATAGGCGCGGTCGGCGATCTTGAGCGCGGCCTGCGCGTTCTGCTCGACCAGCAGCACGGAGACGCCGGCGGCGCGCAGTTCCCCGATGGTGCGGAAGATGTCGGCGACGATGATCGGAGCGAGGCCAAGGCTGGGCTCGTCCAGCATCAGCAGCCGCGGCGCGCCCATCAGGGCGCGGCCCATGGCGAGCATCTGCTGCTCGCCGCCGGACAGCGTGCCGGCAAGCTGCCTGCGGCGCTCTTGCAGGCGGGGAAACAGCGTGTAGACGCGCTCGAAGGATTGCGCGGCAGTGGCCTTTGCCACGCGGAACGCGCCGAGCTGCAAATTGTCCTCGACGCTCATGGTCGCGAACAGGGCGCGATGCTCGGGCACAAGGCTGATGCCCAGTGCCACGCGGTCTTCGATCTCGAGCCGGGCCATATCTTCGCCCGAGAAATCGACCCGGCCCTTCAGCGGCAGCACGCCCATGATGGCGTTGAGCAGCGTGGTTTTTCCTGCGCCGTTGGCGCCGATGATGGTGATGATCTCGTTGCCGCCGACCTCGAGAGAAACGCCGCGGACGGCCTCGACCTTGCCGTAGGCGATATGTGCGTCGCTCACACCCAGCAGCACGCTCATGCCACCGCTCCCAGATAGGCCTTGATGACGTCGGGATTGGTCTTGATCGCCGCGGGCGTGCCTTCGGCGATCTTGGTGCCGAAGTCGAGCACCACGACGCGATCGGCCAGATCCATCACGAAGCCCATGTCGTGCTCGACCAGCAGCACCGACATGCCGCCATCGCGCAGCTGGCGCAGCAGGGCGGCGAGCCGCTGCTTTTCCATGTGGCGCAGGCCCGCGGCCGGCTCGTCCAGCAGCAGCAGCACCGGATCGACACAGAGAGCGCGGGCGATCTCGACGATGCGTTGCTGGCCGAGCGAGAGCGAGCCGGCCAGCTGGTCGATCTGGTCGCCGAGCCCGACGCGCTCGATCTGCCGTGTGGCTTCCGCCAGGAGCCTTGCTTCGTCGGCGCGGTCGAGCCGCAGCATGCTGGAGATGGCCCCGGAACTGCCGCGCAGATGGGCGCCGATCGCGACATTCTCCAGCACGGTCATGTCGGGCACCAGCTTGACGTGCTGGAAGGTGCGGGCAATGCCGAGCTTGACGATCTCCTGCGGCGCTGCGTTGTCGACATGCTTGCCGAGGAAGGAGATGGCGCCAGCGGTCGCCGGCAGCACGCCGGTGATGAGGTTGAAGGTCGTGCTCTTGCCGGCGCCGTTGGGGCCGATCAGGGCGACGATCTCGCGCGCCTGCACGTCGAAAGACACGTCGTTGACCGCGATGACGCCGCCGAACTGCTTGCGGGCCTGATCGAGGTGCAGCAGCACCGAAGGCTCGGACGGCGAGCGCACGCGGCCGGGCAAGGTCAACAACGTGTCCGGATGCTTGCGGCCGGATTTGAGCGGCAGCCATGACATCAGCAAGGGCCAGACGCCGGAGGGTGCGAGCTGCAGCAGCAGCACCAGCAGGATACCGAACACGATGGTTTCGAGCTGCGCCTTGCCGCCGAAGACGTAGGGCAGATAGCTCTGCAGCACTTCCTTCAGGATCACGACGATGCCGGCTCCCAGCACGCCACCCCAGACATAGCCGGCGCCGCCGACCACGGCGATGAAGAGATATTCGATGCCGGCCTGCGCGCCGAACGGCGTCGGCGTCACGGCGCGCTGGAAATGCGCGTAGAGCCAGCCGGACAGCCCGGCGAGCACGGCGGCATAGATGAACACCAGCAGCTTGGCCCGCGGGGTCTGCACGCCGAACGCTTCGGCTGCGATATGACCACGGCGCAGCGCGCGGATGGCGCGGCCGGTGCGGGAGTCCAAAAGGTTCATGGTCAGCACGGCGGAGACCAGCACCGCGATCCAGATCACGAAGTAGATCGCGCCCGGGCTGAGCATCCGGAACGCGCCGATCGACAAAGGCGGAATGTTGGAGATGCCGTCATTGCGGCCGATGAATTCCAGCTTGCTGAACAGATAGAAGAGGCCGATGCCCCAGGCGATGGTGCCGAGCGGCAGATAGTGCCCGGAGAGGCGCACGGTGATGAGGCCGAGAATCACGGCGGCGATGCCGGCCACGATCAGCGAGGCCGGCAGCGTCAGCCAGGGCGAGACGCCATAGGCCGTGGTCAGCACCGCCGTGGTGTAGGCGCCGAAGCCGCAGAAGGCGGCTTGTCCGAACGAGGTGAGGCCGCCGACGCCGGTGAGCAGCACCAGCCCCATCGCCACCAACGCGGCAAGGCCGATATTGTCCAGCAGCACGATCCAGAACGGCGGCATGCCCGGAATCAGCGGGATTGCCGCCATGACGGCGGCAAAGACGAAGAGGGGCCAGCGGTTCATCATCGCGTCAGTCTCCCTCTTCCTCGACCGCGGGCGCTGCGAGCGAGCGCAGCACCAGCACGGGGATGATCAGGGTGAACACGATGACTTCCTTGAAGTTGGAGGCATAGAACGAGGAGAACGCTTCCACCGTACCGACGACCAGCGCGGCGATGGCGGTCAGGGGATAGCTGACGAGGCCGCCGATGATCGCGGCGATGAATCCCTTCAGGCCGATCAGGAAACCGGTGTCGTAATAGAGCGTGGTGATCGGCACGATCAGGATGCCGGAGATGGCGCCGATCACGGCGGCCAGCAGGAAGGCAATCTGGCCGGACAGCGTGGTGCGGATGCCGACGAGGCGGGCGCCGAGGCGATTGACGGCGGTGGCGCGCAGCGCCTTGCCCATCAGCGTCATGCCGAAGAACAGCCACAGGGCGACGATGAAGGCGATGGTGACGACATAGACGGCGATGCTCTGGCCGGTAAAGCGCAGGTCGCCGAGGGTGAAGGCGGCGGTCGACAGCGGCGGTCCTCGCAGGCCTTCGGCGCCGAAGAAGACGAGGCCGAGGCCTTGCAGTGCGAGATGGCAGCCGACCGACGCAATCAGCAGCACCAGCACCGAGGTGTGCGCCAGCGGCTGGAAGGCGAGGCGGTAGAGGTAGAGCGCGATCGCCGCCACGGTCACGAGCGCAAGCAGGATATTGACCGCGATCGGCGTCTTCGGACCGGCGAGCAGGTAAGTGGCCGCCAGGATTGCGGCGGGAAAGACGATATTGAGGGCGAGGCTGCGGCCGAGCTTCTCGGGATGCAGCGCACGGCGGGCGGCGAACAGGTCGAACGCGAAGGCGCCGATGCCCATCGCCATCGCCAGCCAGACCGTGCCAGGGACGTTGCCGGCGCACAGCATCGCGTAGCTCAGAGCGCCATAGGTGACGAATTCGCCCTGCGGGATCAGGATCACGCGGGTGACCGCGAACACCAGCACCAGCGCCAGGCCGAGCAGCGCGTAGATCGCACCATTGGTGATGCCGTCCTGGATCAGGAACAGCATGATTGTCGTATTCAAACGGACGCTCCCCCTCAACGTCTCCGGACCGGGCCGATACGTCCGTCCGGCCTTGCCGATTTCGCCGGTTGTGAACTCTACCGGTATTTGATATGTTGAATAACAATTATCGAATATAACCTCAAGGCCTGCCCGGCCCCAGGGGACATTCGTCGGGAGTCCCCCGGCATTTTCTAGAGCATGATCCGGAAAAGTGTGAAGCGGTTTCCCGAAGCGATCATGTTCAAACAGAGAGCGAAGGCGCGATGACGATTCATCCGATCTCGTCGTGTTCCAGCGGGATTGCGAGCTTCGAGCGATGACTGGTTCAAAGACCGCAGGTATAGACACCGCCAAGCCGGCCCGTCCGCCCCGCAAGGAAAACGGCGAGGGCGGCGCCGAGCCGACTGCGCTGCAGCTCGGCGAACTCTCGGAACTGCTGGGCTATTCGCTGAAGCGGGCGCAGCTGAGGGTGTTCGAGGATTTCCTCCATTGCGTCGAGCCGCTGCAGCTGACGCCGGCGCAGTTTTCCGTGCTGCTCCTGCTCGACCGCAATCCCGGCCGCAACCAGACCGAGATCGCCAACACGCTCGGCATTCTCCGCCCGAACTTCGTCTCGATGCTGGACGGTCTCGAGAGCCGCGACCTTTGCGCGCGCATGCGTTCGACCAATGACCGCCGCTCGCACATCCTGGCGTTGACCGAAAAGGGCCGCGCGGTGCTCGCGCGCGCCAAGAAGCTGGTCGCTACCAGGCACGAGGCGCGGCTCAACGAGCTGCTCGGCCCGGCCAACCGCGCCGCGCTGCTCGACATGCTTGCCAAGATCGCGCGGGAGTTCTGAACGCGACCCTCACCCTGAGGAGACGCGCGAAAACGCGCTTCTCACCATGAGGGTTTGATATTCCGCCAGTCAGATCACATGTGATCGCGCGCTCAGGCGACGGCGGAATTCCTCGCCGCCGCGGGCTTCGGCAGCCGCGACAGGAACCTCCGCTCGATCTCGGCAACCGGAAGCGGCTTTGAGAACAGGTATCCCTGCATCTCCGTGCAGCCGACGGCTGCGATCTTGTCGAGTTGCTCCCGAGTCTCGACGCCCTCGGCGGTCGCCGCCATGCCCATGCCGTTGGCCAGCGCAGCCACCGCGCGCACGATGTAGAGCGAGCCGGTATTGTCCGTGATGTCCTTGACGAAGGAGCGGTCGATCTTGATCTTGTCGAACGGGAACGACTGCAGATAGGTCAGTGACGAATAGCCGGTGCCGAAATCGTCCATGGCGATGCGGATGCCGAGCGCGCGCAGCTGGTGCAGGATAGCCAGCGTCGCGTCGCGATCCCTGAGCAGCACGGTTTCGGTGATCTCGATCTCGAGCCGCGTCGGATGCAGGCCGGAAGCGGCCAGAGCATTGACGATGACCGGCATCAGGCTGGTGCCGCGGAACTGCACGGCGGAAATATTGACGGCAACGTTGAGATGTTCCGGCCAGCGCGCGGCCGCAATGCAGGCTTCGCGGATCACCCATTCGCCGAGCGGCACGATGAAACCGATCTCCTCGGCCAGCGGAACAAAGGTCGAGGGCGGCACCTGCCCGTGTTCGGGATGATTCCAGCGGATCAGCGCCTCGAAGCCGGAGATCTCGCTGCTCTCGAGATTTACCACCGGCTGGTAGTAGAGCTCGAATTCACCTGCCGGCAGCGCCTTGCGCAGGTCCTGCTCCATGATGCGGCGGGCCTGCATATGCTCGTCCATATGAGACTCGAAGAAGCGGAACGTGCCGCGGCCATCGCCCTTGGCCCGATAGAGGGCCAGGTCGGCATTGCGCAAGAGCTTCTCCGCCATGTCGCCGTCACCGGGACTCACGGCAATGCCGACGCTGGTGCCGATCAGCGCCTGCTGGCCGTCGATGTCATACGGCTCGCTGATCCAGGCGATGATCTGCTGCGCCAGCATGGTGGCTTCCGCGGGATCCGATATCGGCGCCTGCACGATGACGAATTCGTCGCCGCCGGTCCGCGCGATGGTATCGGTCTCGCGCACGAGGCCGCGCAGGCGGTCGGCGACGACCTTGAGCAGCTTGTCGCCGACAGGGTGCCCGAAGGTGTCGTTGACGGCCTTGAACTGGTCGAGATCGAGGTGATGCACCGCCACCATTTGCGCGCCGCGGAAACAGGTCAGGGCCTGCTCCAGCCGATCGTTCAACAGCGCCCGGTTGGCGAGGTCCGTCAGCGCATCGTGATGCGCCATGTGCTCGATCTTGATCTCGGCCTGCCGCTGTTCGGTAATGTCTTCGTGGGTGGCGACCCAGCCGAGGTCGGGCATCGGCCGGTGGCGGATCTTGAGGGTCTTGCCATTGTGGAGCTGGACGATGCTGTCACTGGCTTCGTGGGCGACAACAACTTCGGTGCGCCAGCGCAGGTAATCGTCCTTCGACATCGCCGGAAAGCTGCCCGCCTGGTAGCGAAGCTCAACGATTTCCGCCAACGTCGTGCCGGGGTAGACCTGTTCGGAGGGGATGTCGTAGAGCTGGAGAAAGCGCTCGTTGCAGACGATCAGCTCGTGATTGGCGTTGAAGAAGCACAAGCCCTGCGACATGTTGTTGATCGCGGCATCGAACTGGAAGTTCCTGACGCGAAGCGCTTCTTCCTGTTCCTTGCCGAGCTCGTATTGCTGTTTGAGGCGGGCGTGAAGCATCTCGCGTTCAGTCACGTCCTCATGGGTCGCGATGCCGCCGCCGTCGGGCATCGGCCGAACCGTGTAGGCGATGATGCGCCCGTCGGTAAATTCCTGCACCGTGGTGTCGAGCGCGATGTCGCGGCCCACGCGCTCGCGGATATATTGCTCGGGAGTCACGCGCACCTTGAGGCCAAGGTTGAGCCGGTGCTGGATCAGCGCACTGGTCGGCGTCCCCGGCTTCACCTGCTCCGGC
>JAXMDE010000019.1:0-77947 GCA_046349015.1 Bradyrhizobium sp.
TCCCGCGAGGATCGAGGCTTCATTCTCGCTCCGGACTTTGGCAAGCCATTCCGGATCGACCACCACCGCACGCCCCACCGCGACCAGATCGGCTCCCAATCTGATCGCCCCCTCGGCATCCATGCGCGTCTTGATCCCCCCGCTTGCCACGACCGCGCTGCGACCCGCGATCACGCGTGCAAATTCCGTGATCGGACTCGCTGCCGGGACATCAACCGTCTCGACCGGACCATTGTAAACACGAGTCTCGCCCACCGGTCGGCTCTTGCGGTAATCATCGAGCGAAACCGAGATGTAGTCGAGATTCAACCTGGCCAATTCGCTGCAAAGCAGTTTGGCGTCTTCAAGCGTGTAACCGTCCGCCTCGGCCTCCAACGGCGTAACGCGAAATCCCGCGATCAGCTTTGGACCGAGTGCGTTGCGAACGGCCTGCGCGACAGCGAGAGGGAAGTTCATGCGCTTGGAAAGCGTGCCTCCCCAATGATCGACGCGATGATTGGCCCGAGGTGAGAAAAACTGATGAACCGCGTAGTGATTGGCTCCGTGAACCTCGACGCCGTCGAAACCGGCCTTTCGGGCAAGGGAAGCGGCCTTTCCAAAGCTTGCGACCAGGCTTTCGACCTCGTCGGCCGTCATCGCCCTCGGCGTCTTCGCGCCGGGGCGCAGCGATGCAACGGCAGACGGTGCGCGCAAACGCTGCTCGCCGATCATCTCGGGATTTGCGATGCGGCCGCCGTCATATATCTGGAGGATCGCAAGGCCGCCCGCACTCCGCATCGCTTCGGCTAGCCGGTGAAGACTGGACAGTTGTCCCTCACTTGTCGCGCCGATTCCATGCCAGGAGCGTCCGTCCAGTTCGACGTAGGCTGCGGAGGAAATGGTAGCTCCGAATCCGCTGGCAGACCGTCTTCGGACGAACTCGAGTTCGTCTTCGGCGGCCGTTCCATCTTCATTGGAGGCATCGGTGGTCAGCGGAGCAATTGCAAACCGATTGGCGATCTCTTGTCCGCTATTGAATCTGAGAGGAGACCAAACCACCATCGACCAAACCTGTCTGCCTGAGCGTCCTAGTGAAAGATGCGTCCAGAGTCGATGACAACGGTCTGGCCGGTCATGGTCTCGGTGCGACACATGGCGACGACCATGTCGGCGCAATCGTCCTTGTCGGCTGCCTTCTTGAGGAGCGATCCCGATGCGGAGCGCTCGATCTGCTCGGACCGCAGATTGGCCGTCGCGCGAGTGCCTTCCAGCAGCCCCGGCGCCACGCAGTTGACGAGCGTCTCCGGCGCCAGCGCGACCGCCATGCAACGCGTCAGATGAATGAGCCCTGCCTTCGACACGGCATAGGCGATCGAGGAGCCGGTCGGGCTCAACCCTGCCACCGAAGAAATGTTGACGATGCGTCCCCGCCCATGGGCCTTCATGACCGGGGCCACCGCCTTGGTCAGGCGCATCGGCCCTGTCAGATTGACGGCCATGATCCGGTCCCATACTTCCGGCGTCAGACTGTCGAGATCGCCGAAGGGGATCGCGATATTGTAAGCGGCGTCATTTATGAGAATATCAAGGCGGCCGAAGGCCTGGGTCACCTCGCCGACCAGCCGATCCACCGCCGCATCGTCGGTGATGTCGCAGGCGAATGCCCGAACATTGACCTGATAACGCGATTTCAGTTCGGCCGCGACGCTTTCCGCCTGATCGCGGCTGCGAGCGTACATGACGGCGATATGTGCGCCCTCCTTCGCCAGCGCGTGACAGATGCGCTGCCCCAGCCCGCCATTGCCGCCGGTCACCAGCGCAACCATGCCCTTCAAGTCCATCGCCTGTCTCCTTCGTTCAAGTGCGCTGTCGTATCGGCACCGCTCCCACCCCATGTTGCGCGACCGCACGATCCGTCAGACCCGATGACGTTCGTCTGTCAGGCAACAACCTGATCGCATTAGCCCACGCCGACGAGGGGATCAAATCCCGGTCCGCAGGGCTGCCAGAGGGACTGCTCCGGTTCTTCAGATCGCGCATTATTCCACGGCCGGCCGCGACTTTTTCACATCGCCCCCGAAATCGCGCGCTGGTCAGGTGCCGCATTGCGGCTTAGCATTACCTGCACAAAAAACGCTCCAGGGAGGACTTTCCATGAATCGCGTCGTTGCCGCGCTCTCGTTGACCGCAGCCTTTGCCGCCGGATGCGGCGTCACGCATCTCATTCGTCCGGCGCTGGCCGCCGAGAACCTGACCGCGCAGGTCATCCACACCGGCGAACTCGAAGGCGACGCGCTGTCGCCCGTCAACACCGCCGGCATGCGCAACAAGGTGCTCGGCGTGGCCGACGGCATGACTATCGCGATCCAGGACGGCAGCCCGCCGAAGCACCTGCACGCCAACGCCCACGAAATCCAGTACATCCTCGAGGGTACCGGCACCATCTGGCTCGGCGACAAGGAAGTGACGGTGAAGCCGGGTGATCTCGTCATCATCCCCAAGGGCACGCCGCATGCCGGCACCAAGCCCCAGGGGCGCACCATCAAGGCGATCGCCATCAAGACGCCGCCGCAGGCGCCGGATGACGTGAAGCTACTGAATTGACGGCGGAGGCGCGCGGCTTGCAGGCACGCAGAACGGGCGCAGCATTGGACACCCAATGCTGTCGCCGCCAGCCAGGAAGCGGTAGAGCGTTAGCGCTTCCGATTGTCCGGATGTTGCGGCCGCGGCTTGGGCGGCTTTGAATTGCGCTCGATGAAATCGATAATCTCATCGAGCGCTGCGCCGAGCGCCGTCGACGAGCGCTGCAATTTCGCCAAGAGCAATCCCCCCTGGAGGGCCGTCAGCATGGTGGTGCTGAGAGCCTTTGGGTCCAGCGACGGCCCGAGGCGACCGCTTGCCTGCATCCTCAACAAACCGTCCTCGATCAATGCGGCCCAGTGATCGAAATGCACAGCCAGCGCGCGCCGATGGATTTCGGAATGACCGGCCAGCTCGTTGGCCAGCGATCCGATGGGGCAGCCGCCGATTTTTCCCTGAGCATCAGCGAGCTGCACCAGCTTGTCCCTCCAGCGCTTGAGCGATGCGATCGAGTCGATGGCGCCAAGCTCGGGTTGCTGCGCATTCATGACCAACGACGCCTGGAAGTCGATCACCGCGCATAGCAGCTCATCCTTGTCGCCGAAGTAGTGGTAAAGCTGCGACTTGCTCGCGCCAACCGCGGACCGGACCTGGTCAAGGGTCGTCTCGCGGGCTCCCGCTGCAAAAATCAACTCCGCCGCGGACTGAACGATGCGGTCGCGCATGGCGCGTCCCTTGGCGGTGAGGCGGCCGTCCGTTTCCGAAATCCCATTCGTCATTCCACGCCTCCAGATTGGACTTGACAGTCCATTTTAAGGTGATCATTATGGACTAAATAGTCCACTCCGTCGAGTTGCACGGACGCGCGTGTCGCTGCGAGTTCTTCTCGATGCGCGTGCGCAGCGCCATAAGGAGTATCAACGATGCCTGGCCAAGAACCGTTCGCGCATATGACCTCGATCGAGGCGGTTTCCGTGATTGTCGCCGCCGTCCTGGTGTGGTTGTCGGCACTGGTCCAACACCTGAGCAATGTCTCCGAGCGAGGCACACAATATGTCTTGAGCGACCGATCGGTCGCGCCTCCGTTGCAGGGATTCTTTGGGCGCGCGACCCGGACGCTCGCCAACAACATCGAGTCGGCCCTGATGTGGGTGCCGCCCATGGTCGTCATCCTCATTACGCATCGGACGACGTGGCTGTCCCAATTGTTCGCGGCGGCCTATATCTGCGTGCGCATCATCTTCGCGCTTTCCTACTGGCTCAAGATCCCGGTTGTACGCTCGCTGGCCTGGTTTGCCGGCATGATCTGCTGCGCAGCAGTCGCGGTGCTCGCGGTGGTCGCCATAGGATAGATCGGTCGAAACTTTGAAAGCACCGCCGCAGGCGCCGGATGACGTGAAACTGCCGAATTGACCGCGGAGCCAGCCGCTACCGTCATTACGAGCGAAGCGAAGCAGTGAGGGGCAGAGCTACCCCCTGCCCTCGCTCGACGCCGGACGCCAGACGAGCAGCCGCCGCTCCACCAGCGTCACGCCGTAGTCGATCAGGATGACAAAGGCCGACAGCACGAACATGCCGGCGAACACGCCGGCGACGTCGAAGATACCCTCGGCCTGCTGGATCAGATAGCCGAGGCCCGCGGCCGCCCCGAGATATTCGCCGACGACGGCGCCGACCACGGCAAAGCCGACCGAGGTGTGCAGCGACGAGAACATCCACGACAGCGCCGACGGCCAGTAGACGTGGCGCATCAACTGCCGGTCGTTCATGCCGAGCATGCGGCCGTTGTCGAGCACGGTGGTCGAGACCTCCTTGACGCCCTGATAGACGTTGAAGAACACGATGAAGAAGACGAGCGTGACGCCGAGCGCGACCTTGGACCAGATGCCGAGCCCCAGCCACAGCGTGAAGATCGGCGCCAGCACCACGCGCGGCAGCGCATTGGCCATCTTCACATAGGGATCGAAGATCGCGGCGACGCGTGGCTGGCGGGCGAACCAGAATCCGATCAGGACACCGAGCGCCGAGCCGATCACGAAGGCGAGCAGCGACTCCCAGAGCGTGACGACGAGATGCTTCCAGATCGTGCCGGTGACGAACCACTTGACGACCTGGTCGAACACGTCGGTGGGCGTCGAGAAGAAGAACGGCGGCAGCAGGATTTTGCCGAAAACCTCGACGGTGGCGAAGAACTGCCACAGCGCCAGCGCCACGACGGCGACCGCGACCTGCCAGAACAGCAGCGTGAAGCGCGACATCACATCGCCTCCGCCGCTTGCGTGGACTGCGCATAGCCCTTCATCACCTCGTCCTTCAGGACGCTCCATATCTCCCGGTGCAGCGCGTGAAATTCCTTTTCCATGCGCACCTCGGAAATGTCGCGGGGGCGCTTCAGCGGCACCGGCCAGTCGCCGATGATGTGCGCGGACGGACCGGCCGACATGATGACGACGCGATCGGCGAGCGCGATGGCCTCCTCGAGGTCATGGGTGACGAACAGCACTGCCTTGCGGTCGGTGCTCCACAATTCCAGCAGCAGGTTGCCCATGATCTGCCGGGTCTGCGCATCGAGCGGACCGAACGGCTCGTCCATCAAGAGAATCTTCGGATCGCGGATCAGGACTTGCGCGAGGCCGACGCGCTTGCGCTGTCCGCCGGACAGCATGTGCGGATAGCGGTTTCCGAAAGCGCCCAGCCCGACCGAGGTGAGAAACGCCTGCGCGCGCTGCCTCGCCTCCCGCTGCGGCGCGCCGGCGATGTCGAGCCCGATGGCCACATTGTCGATGGCCGTCTTCCAGGGGAACAGCGCATCGGCCTGGAACAGATAGCCGGCGTCGCGGTTCAGACCCGCCAGCGGCTTGCCGAAGATCGCGACCTTTCCGGAGGCAGGCTTCAGCAATCCGGCCGCGACATTGAGCAGCGTCGATTTCCCGCAGCCTGTCGGGCCGACAATGGCGACGAACTCGCCGTCGGCAACGGTGAGATTGGCCTTTTCGACCGCAGTATAAACGCGGGATCCGGCCACCCGGAACGCCACGGTAGCGTCTTCCAGCTCAATCGCCGCAGGCGTCGCCGTGACCACAGACATCCTCCCTGTCCGGAACATGCTCTAGCCTCTCGGGCGGACAAGTTCAACGCAACCGCATGACGTGGTAGTTGGATGGTCCGGAAAATCGCCGAGGCTAGACCGCATGCCTGCTCCCCTGATCGCCTACAGCAACGTAGCCAAGCGCTTCGACGGCGGGCGCGTGACGGCGGTGGACGACGTGTCGCTTTCGGTTGCCGCGGGTGAATTCCTCGCCATCGTCGGCGGCTCCGGCTCGGGCAAGACCACGCTGCTGCGGCTGGCGAACCGGCTGATCGAGGCCGATGGCGGCACCATCACGGTCGAGGGCCAGGACGTCCGCGAGGCCGATCCGATTTTGCTGCGGCGGCGCATCGGCTACGTCTTCCAGAGCGGCGCACTGTTCCCGCATATGAGCGTGGCCGGCAATATCGGGATCACGCCGCAGCTTCTGGGCTGGCCGGCGGCGGAAATCGCAGCGCGGGTCGACGAGTTGCTCGACCTCGTTCGGCTGGAGCGCGCGGCCTATCGCGACCGGCTGCCGCACGAGCTTTCCGGCGGCCAGCGCCAGCGCGTCGGCGTCGCCCGCGCGCTTGCGGCAAAGCCGCGCATCGTGCTGATGGACGAGCCGTTCGGCGCGCTCGATCCGCTGACCCGCGATGCGCTCGGCGACGACTATCGCGAGCTGCATCGCAAGCTCGGCCTGACCACGGTCATGATCACCCATGACATGACGGAGGCGATCCTGCTTGCCGACCGCATCGCGGTGATGCGCGCGGGCAAGCTGTTGGCGCAGGGCAGCCCGGCCGAGCTTGCCGCAAGCGCCAACGAATATGTCGGCGAACTCCTGCGCACGCCGCGGCGGCAGGCGGAGCGGCTCAACGCGGCGCTGCCCCGGGGCGGCGCATGAGCCTGCTGGCGGATCCGCGCTGGGGCGAGGCGCTGAAATATCTGCCCGATTATCTCGGCAATCATGTGCGCGTCAGCGTCACGGCGCTGGCGCTCGGCCTCGCGGTGAGCCTGCCGCTGGCGATTGCGGCGCGCAACCGCCCCGTGCTGCGCGGCGCGCTGCTGGGGCTTGCCAGCATCGTGCAGACCGTGCCGGGGCTGGCGCTGCTCGCGCTGTTCTATCCCCTGCTGCTGGCGCTGGCCGCGCTCACGCTGTCCTGGTTCGGCTTCACCTTTTCCGCCTTCGGCTTTCTGCCGGCGGTGCTGGCGCTCGCGCTCTATTCCATGCTGCCGGTGCTGCGCAACACCATCACCGGCCTCGACGGCGTCGATGCTGCGCTCCGCGAAGCCGCGCAAGGCGTCGGCATGACGCCGCGGCAGTCGCTCACCATGGTGGAGCTGCCGCTGGCGCTGCCCGTCATGATGGCCGGCATCCGCACTGCGGCGGTATGGGTCATCGGGACGGCGACGCTGTCGACGCCGATCGGCCAGACCAGCCTCGGCAATTACATCTTCGCAGGCCTGCAAACCCAGAACTGGGTGTTCGTGCTGTTCGGCTGTCTTGCCGCCGCCGTACTGGCGCTCTTGGTCGATCAATTGCTGGCGCTGATCGAAAACGGCCTGCGCCATCGCAACCGGCTGCGCGCGACACTGGGCGCAGCCGGCATTGCCGCGCTGGTCGCGGCGACGCTGGTGCCCAGCCTCGCCCGGCCGTCAACGAGCTACATCGTCGGCGCAAAGACCTTTGCCGAGCAATATGTGCTGTCGGCGCTGATGGCGCAGCGGCTGCGCGCGGCGGGGCTATCGGCCAGCACGCGCGAAGGGCTCGGCTCCAACGTGATCTTCGATGCACTGGCCTCCGGCGACATCGACGTCTATGTCGACTATTCCGGCACGCTGTGGGTCAACCAGTTCCACCGTAGCGATATCAGGCCGCGCGCCGAGCTGATCGGCGAATTGAAGTCGATATTGGCGAAGCAGAACATCACCCTGCTCGGCGAGCTCGGTTTCGAGAACGCCTATGCGCTGGTGATGCCGCGCAAGCGCGCCGAGGAGCTGGGCATCCGGAGCATCGGCGACCTTTCTTCGCGTGCAGCGACGATGTCGATCGCCGGCGACTACGAATTCTTCTCGCGGCCGGAATGGGCAGCGCTGCAGAAGGCCTATGGGCTGCCCTTCCGGGCGCAGCGGACGATGCAGCCGGACTTCATGTACGCCGCCGTAGCGTCCGGCGAGGTCGACGTGATCGCGGGCTATACCAGCGACGGGCTGATCGCGAAATACGACCTTGTCGCGCTGCAAGACCCGAAACGCGCGATCCCGCCCTATGATGCGATCGTGTTGCTGGCACCCAAGCGCGCCGGCGACGAGAAATTGAAGGCGGCGCTGCAGCCGCTGCTGAGCAGGATCGACATCGCCGCGATGCGCCAGGCCAATTTGCGTGCGGCGGGGAATGACGCTTCGTCCTCGCCGGACGCAGTGGCGCGCTGGCTGTGGGAGAAAATCGGCAAGTAATCTCACATCCGCTTGATCAAACCCGCGTCGATCAGCATGCGGTTGAAACGGCGCGCCTCGGCGCCCTTGCTGCAGGCATAGAACACGCCGCTGCAGCGGAGCAGGATGTTTTTCTGCTCGGCAAAGGATGGATCGAGCGGCACGCCAGCGGCGTCCTGGATCACGATCGGCAGATAGGCGGCGTCGAGCCGGTCGAGCGCGGATGACAGGTTCCTGGGCTGGAAGTTGACCGCATCGATCGCATAGTAGGTCGAGAAGTAGCGAGGATCCATGGCCATCAGCCGCTTCGCGAGATCAGCGCGGTCGATGCCGGGCTCGAGCATCTTCTGCGAGATCGCCGGCTGGTGATCGCCGAAGCGAACGATCAGGAAGGATTCGTCCGGATAATCGCGCTTCAGACGGGCGACGAATTCGCCGTAGTCATGCGCGGTCACGGTCTGGCGGCGGATATACTCGTCGATCTCCCCGGTATTGCCCGGCGGTTTCCAGTCCGGCGTCAGCTCGGGCTTGTAGACGTCGGTCCAGGGGAAGTGATTGGCCGTCAGGTACAGGAACATGAACACCGGCGCGCGCGACGGCATCTCGCGCGAAAGCACTTTCAGCGCATGGTCGAAATAGAAACTGTCGGGCTGCATGTCCTCGCTGACGCCCATGTCAGCCATGTCGATGAACTCGTCGACGCCAAGCGCCTTCTGGAAGGCGCGGGCACTGAGGAAATCGCCATAGGTCGGATAGAGCGAGACAGTCCTGTAGCCGCAGCGCTGCAGCGCGGCGGGCAGGCCGCGCGTGACGCGGCCGGCCGCGATGCGTGTCACGTAAAACTTGAGGTCGCCGAAGGAGCGCGCCGACAGGCCGGTGACGACGTTGAACTCGGTGTACCAGGTGGGACCGCCGGTCGCTTCCGCCACGAAGGTGCGCTGCCTGCCGTCGGCGGACTTGAAATAATCGCCGTAGCCGACGGGCACCTTGATGCCGGGCGCCGCCGTCACGTCGAAGCTCGATTCGTCCAGCATCATGATGATGTGCGGACGCTTCACCCCGGCGTCGCATTCCGCGGTCGGCAAGAGCGGGGACGCGGCTGCGGCATGCGCGCCGCGCGCCAGCGGCAGCGGCGGCTGCGCCGGCGGATCGGCTTCGATCCAGCCGGTCGAGGTCAGGCGCGACATCGCGACCACGCCGGAGCGCGCCAGGTTGGAGATGTGGTTGATGCCCTGGAACGGCTCCCAGGGCTGCTCCGGCACCGCGATCGCCATACCCGAGATGGCCGCTCCGGCAAGCGCCAGCAATGCCAGCGAGATCCTGCGGCTGACGCGGAACGGATCGGTGCGCCAGACCAGCCACAGCACCGGGACCGCGGCGAAGGCCGTCAGCAGCAGCGGCAGCTTCAGCCGCGGGAAGACCGAGAGCAGGAAGGAAAAAGTGTCGCGGTCGATGATCAGGAAATCGAGGAAGGTGAGCGAGAGCTGCAGGATGTCGAACTTGAAACGCGAGAGCGCGATCAGGACCACGGTTGCCGTCAGCGACAGTGCGGCCGCAATGCCGGGGCGCGGCAGGAACACCAGCACCAGGCAGTTGGCGAACAGCCAGGCAAGCGCCGCCAGCACGATGGCGAAAGCACCGTATTCGGTGGTGAAGAGCGCATAGAGCGCGCCGAGATGCAGGACAACCACGCAGGCAATGCCGATGGAATTCCGCCAGGCCCAGGCCCGGCCGGCTTCCCTTCCCGCCTCGGCGTTGCGGACTTCGGCCACTGGCTCCCCCGGTCTAAAGGTTCTTCACAAAGCCCGCTTCGATCAACAGGCGGTTGAAGCGTCGCGCCTCGGCGCCGTCCTTGCAGCCATAGAACAGACCCTTGCAGCGAAGCATGATGCTCTTCTGCTCCTCGAAGGAGGGATCGAGCGGAATGCCGGCGGCTTCCTGCACCACCAGCGGCAGGTAGGGCGCCTCGACCGCGTCCATCACCACCGGGCTCTTGACCGGCTGGAAGTTCACGGCATCGATGGCGTAATAGGTCGTGAAGTAGCTGGGATCGTAGCTGTCGAACTTGCGGGCGACGGCTGCCTCATCGAGGCCGGGATCGAGCAGGTTCGAGGAAAATTCCGGCTGGTGATCGCCGTAGCGCACGATCAGGAACGGCTGGTCGGGGAACTTCTTCTTCAGGTCGGTCACGAAATTCCGGTAGTGCTCGGCGCTCAGCGCCTGCCGCCGCAGATATTCGTCGACGACGGGCGCATTGCCCGGCGCGCGCCAGGACGGCAGCAGGTCCGGGCGATACTTCGTCTCCCACGGGAAATGGTTGGCGGCGAGATAGACGAAGGCGAACAGCGGCGCCTTCGCCGGCTGCTCGGCGATCAGCCTGACCGCCTTGTCGTAGAAAAAGCTGTCCGGCTCGATGCCCTTGGCGCCCATGTCCTTGGCGTCATAGAAGTGCTGGATGCCGGTCGTGGTGTGGAAACCCTTCGCGCTCATGAAGGCGCCGTAGGCCGGATAGAGCGACACCGTGTTGTAGCCGCAGCGCCGCAGCGCCATCGGCAGGCCGCGCTCGACGCGGCCGGAAGCGATGCGCGTGACGAAATAGGAAAAGCGGCCGAACGAGCGCGAGGAAAGGCCTGCGAGCACGTTGTATTCGGCAAGCCAGCTGGAGCCGCCGCTGCTCTCGGCGAGGAACTTGCGCTCCTTGCCGTCGAAGGACTTGAAGTGGCTTCCATAGCCCGCCGGCACCTTGACGCCCCGGGCCTCGCGGATGTCCCAGCTGGACTCGTCATGGATCAGGATGATGTGCGGGCGGCGGCCGGCGACATGGCAGGAATCCACCAGCGGCATTCTCAGCCGCTCGGCGAGCGCGGCATCCGATTGCATGAAGCCGTGAGCGGAGAAGTCGGAAACCGCGCTCACGCCTGACAGCGCGAATTTGGAGAGATATCCGTCGTCGTAATAGCCGCGCCAGGCCTCGTCCGGCCAGACCACGGCATAGCCCGTCAACGCGGCGACACATGCCAGGAGGCAGGCAGCGGCCGGCAGGCGGCGGATGCGGAACGGATCGAGGCACCACAGCGCATACATCAGGGGAAGGATCACGACTGCCGCAAGCACCACGCTCCAGCGCAGGTTCGGGAAGATCGTGAACAGGAATGCCGCGGTGTCGCGGTCGATCAGCATCAGGTCGAGGAAGTTCGCCGTCATCTGCACGATGTCGTGTTTCAGCCGCGACAGCAGCACCAGCACCACGACCAGCGTCAGCGACAGCGCGCCCGACAGCGCCGGCCGGCGCAGCCAGGTGATGAAGAGGAAGTTGAGGATGCCCCAGGCGAACAGGAAGGCGAGGCGCGAGCCGAAATCGGACTCGGTACGCAGCATGATCGCCATGGCGGCCAGATGCGGCATCGCCACCGCGAGCAGGCGCCAATAGCCGATAGCGGCCAGCCCCCGCGCAGCAACGGTGTTGGAAGGACCGGAATCTGGCGCGGGCGCCATGGACAAGAGACGCAACACGGGCCGGCGCAATACCAAGGCCTTGGCTGGCGACGGCCAGGAGGCAACCGCTGCGGCCGGTTTTCACAGCGCGTCACAAAACCGTAGTCGAAACGTCATGAACAGGCAATGAACTCGCCGGTTAGACGTTCGGCCCGGGACATTTCCGGGCACCACTGTGGCCGGAGCGCCGGCGCGCCATCCAGGCGGACCGACCCGGCCTCATGCGCCGGCCGGCGGCAGCAGGCCGAGGCGCTTGGCGATGATCTTGTCCATGGTGCGCTTGGGCAGCACGGCGGCGAGCAGATATCGCAGCGAATCCGGCGCGATATGGTAGCGCACCTTGGGATTGGGCAAGGTCAGGGCATCATGGACGTGCTCGGCGATCCTCTCGGGCGGCAGCCCGATGGAGTCGAGATGCTGCATGTAGGCGCCGACCTTCTGCAACGCCGGCAGATAGGGCGAATTCTGATAGCGGGAAACGTCGACCGCCTCCTGCCCCTTGCTCCAGATCGGGGTCTTCACCGGCCCCGGCGCGACGATGATCACGTCGATGCCGAACAGCATCAGCTCGCGTCGCAGGCTCTCCGACAGGCCCTCGATGGCATGCTTGGACGCCGAATAGGCCGGGGTCAGCGGGTTACCGTTCTTGCCCGCGACCGAGGAGATCATGACGATGCGGCCCGGCGGGCCCTTCAGCGACGGATCGGCGCCGAGCAGCGGGCCAAAGGCCTGCGTTGCGATGATCGGGCCGATCACGTTGACGTCCATCTGGCGGCGGAATTCATCGGCGGCCAGCTCGAGCACGGGACCGGCCACCGCAATACCGGCATTATTGACGAGCCCGGCAAGCTTTTCGCCGTTCAACGCCGCGCGCACCTGGCGTGCCGCGGCCAGCACCGCCGGCTCATCGGTGACGTCGAAGATCAGAGGCGTGAAATTGGCGCCGAACTCGCTCTTGAGACGGTCGGCGTCGGCCTGCTTGCGGACGCTGCCGAACACGCGGAAGCCCTTGTCCAGCAACAGCTTTGCGCTGGCCCAGCCGATGCCGGTGGACGCACCGGTGATGACGACGGTTTTCATGCTGTTTTGCCCTCTCTGCGTTGACGCTATCTCAGCATGACGGGCGATCGGCGCAAGGGGCGGCCGAACTCGGTTAACGTTTCATTCCTCCAATTGAAGAGAAACAAGCCCGCGTTAATCGTGAGGTTTCTATGTATTTCAACGGAGTCTCCTTCTTAACGCCGGTGTAAGAGGGTGTTGCGATGGTCGGGACAAACCGCCAACAAGCAACAAAGCTGACCGTAAGTGCAACAATCCGAACATTCGATCATTTCCGAGCTCGAGGAAGCCGTTTCCGGCGGCACATCGGCCAAGCGTATCTCCACGCTCCGCCGGGTGACCGACCTGTTCCTGCATGACGGTGAGCGGCTCAACGACGAGCAGGTCAAGGTGTTCGACGACGTGCTCTGCTTCCTGGTCGCCCGGGTCGAAACCCGGGCGCGGGCCGAGCTCGCCAAGCGGCTCGCGCCGGTCGATTACGCCCCGTTCGAGGTGATCCAGCACCTGGCCTTCGACGACGATATATCCGTGGCCGCCGACGTGCTGACCAATTCCAGCCGGCTTGGCACAGAAACGCTGGTGAAGATCGCCAGCACCAAGAGCCAGGACCATCTGCTCGCGATCTCCGGCCGTGCCAACCTGCCGGAGGCGGTGACCGACGTCATCGTCGACCGCGGCGAGAACAAGGTGATCCGGCGGCTGGCCAACAACGCCAGCGCCCGCTTCTCGGAAGCAGGCTTTTCCGGCATGGTCGCCCGGGCCGAAGAGGACGCAGAGCTGGTCGAAATCCTGGGCCTGCGGATCGACCTGCCCTTGAAACTGCTCCGTGACCTCCTGCAGCGGGCGACCGCCGCCGTGCGAGACCGGCTGATGGCGATCGCCCCGCAATCGGTGCAGGACGAGATCCGGCGGGTGCTGAACGAGATCGGGCGCAAATCCGCGGCGCCGGCCCGCGATTTCTCCGTCGCCGAACAGCTCGTCACACTGATGAAGAACCTCAACGAGCTCGACGAGGCCGCGGTCGTCAAGTTCGTCGGCGGCGGCAAGTTCGACGAGGTTTCGGCCGCCCTGGCGATCCTCAACGGTATCCCGACCGAGCTTGTCGCGCGGGTCGTCGAGGGACCGCGGGCGGACCTGATCCTGATCCCCTGCAAGGCCGTCGGTTTCGACTGGACCACCGTCGAAAGCATCCTGCGCCAACGGCCCGTCAAGCCAGCGATCGACGACAAGACCCTCTGGCAGGCGCACCGCGATTATGGCCGCCTGACGCCGGAAACGGCGCAGCGCACTGTCCGCTTCTGGCAGCTGCACAACCGGGTCGAGAAGTAGCACCCGCCCGTTTGACGCAAGAATTTGGATTAGCTCACAACCTTTGGTGTCTCGCGCATCGCGTGAAGCGTCGTGCCGCGCTTCCTGTGCGCGAGAATGCGGATGAGGCTTGTCCGCTTGGACTCGGAAACTACTTGGCTTTTTGGATTGAAGAGATCGCGCGAACGCCTTCATGCCAAGAATAAGCATGAAGTCTCAGTTCTTTGTTCCAGGATGAGTCCGCCTGTCGCTGAGCGGCGCAACTAAGAAATCAGATTAAACAAAAAGGCGAGACCGCCTGCGCGATCTCGCCCCCAAACTATCGTCGAACGTTTAAGACTTCGTGTCGGCTCAGTTCTTGGTCTTGTCGACCAGCGCGCCCTTCTTGATCCACGGCATCATGTCACGCAGCTTGGCGCCGACTTCCTCGATCGGGTGTTGAGCGAGCTTGGCCCGGGTCGCCTTGAACGAGGTCTGGTTGACCTTGTTCTCCAGCATCCAGTCGCGGGCGAACTTGCCGCCCTGGATGTCGGCCAGCACCTTGCGCATCTCCTTCTTGGTCTCGTCGGTGATGATGCGGGGGCCGGTGACGTATTCGCCGTATTCGGCGGTGTTGGAGATCGAGTAGTTCATGTTGGCGATGCCGCCCTCATAGATGAGATCGACGATCAGCTTCACCTCGTGCAGGCACTCGAAATAGGCCATCTCGGGGGCGTAACCCGCCTCGACCAGGGTCTCGTAACCGCCCTTGATCAGCTCGACCAGGCCGCCGCAGAGCACCACCTGCTCGCCGAACAGGTCGGTCTCGCACTCTTCCTTGAACGTGGTCTCGATGATGCCGGCGCGGCCGCCGCCGATGGCCGAGGCATAGGACAGGCCGAGGTCATGGGCGTTGCCGGAGACGTCCTTGGCGATCGCGATCAGGCAGGGCACGCCGCCGCCGCGCTGGTATTCCGAGCGCACGGTATGGCCGGGGCCCTTGGGAGCGATCATCAGCACGTCGAGGTCGGGACGCGGGTCGAGCAGGTTGAAGTGGACGTTGAGGCCGTGGGCAAACACCAGCGCGGCACCCTTCTTCATGTTGTCGTGCAGGTGCTCGCGGTAGATGTCGCCCTGCAGCTCGTCCGGGGTGAGCATCATGACAAGGTCCGCCCATTTGGCGGCCTCGGCGACTTCCAGCACCTTGAAGCCGGCATTCTCCGCCTTCTTGGCCGAGGCCGACCCCTTGCGCAGCGCAATGGCGACTTCCTTGACGCCGGAATCCTTGAGGTTCAGCGCATGGGCGTGACCCTGGCTGCCATAGCCGACGATGGCGACCTTCTTGCCCTTGATCAGGTTCAGGTCGGCGTCGCGATCGTAATAAACACGCATAGTCGTTTCCTCTTGAGGGGCCGGAAATCGGCCGATGAATCAGGCTGTTGGAGGCAGAACCGCCGGGTCGCCCGCGAAATTCCGGCCGTTGTCTAGAGCATTTTCACAGCTATGGGAAACCCGTTTATGCATGGCGCGGTGCGGCATCATGCGTCCATGAACACGGGGTAGAGAGAGGCCAGAAGCAGAAGCGCCATCACGATGTTGAAGGCCCTGACTGCCATCCGCGAGGTCAGGACCGGCCGCAGCGCCGTGCCGAACAGGGCCCAGACCACGGTGGACACGGCCCCCATGGCGAGGCTGATGACGGTTTGGATCAGGATATTCCAGGGGAAGTTCGCAATCGCCGCATAGGCGGTGATGGTGCCGATCACCATCACCCAGCCCTTGGCATTGACCCACTGGAACATGGCTGCGCCCCAGAAGGTCATGGGGCCGCCCCGCTTGTCCTGCTCGGGCGCCTCCGGCTCAGCCATGCCGATCTGATAGGCGAGGTAGATCAGGTAGGCGGCGCCGAGATATTTCAGGAGGGTCTGCAGCACCGGATAAGCGATGAAGATGGTGCCGAGCCCGAGACCGACGGCACCGACCATGAAGGCGACGCCTACCGTGATGCCGGCAATATGCGGGATGGTGCGGCGGAATCCGTAGGTTAGGCCCGACGACAGCAGCATGATGTTGTTCGGCCCCGGCGTGAAGAACATGACCAGGGCAAATATCAGGAACGCAACGAAGAGCGATTGCGACATCGGCGCCTCACGCGATCTTCGGCAGCGCCTGCGGGCGCCTTGCCAGCAGCATGACGGCAATGCCGCCGATCACGGTGACCATGCCGGCAAGCCGCAGCGGACCGAACCGCTCGCCGAACACGATGCTGGAGGCGGCGGAGCCGACGAAAGGCACCAGCAGCGCGAACGGCACGACTTGCGCGGCCGGATAGTCGCGCAGCAGCCGACCCCACAGCCAATAGGCGACGCTGGTCGAAACGCCGCCGAGGAAGATCATGCAGGCCAGGCCCGTCAACGACATGTGCGAGAGCGCCTGCCAGGTCGCCTGCGGGCCGTTGCTCGCCAGCGCCAGCGCAAACAGCGGCACGGCAGCCACGAGGCAGAGCCAGGCGAACAAATCGAACATCCGCGCCTGCCGGGCGCGGCGGAGCAGCAGATTGCCGACGGCAAAACTGACCGGCGAGATCATCAGCACGGCAAAGGCCGCGACGCTGAAATCGTAGCCGACGGTGCCGCAGATCATCAGCAGGCCAAGCGCGGCAATGGCGATGCCAACGGCCTGCATGCGGCTCGGCAGTTCGCGAAAGAGCAGCGCGGCAAAGGCGATGGTGAACAATGCCTGGCTTTGCACAATCACGGAGGAGAGACCGACCGGCACACCACTGGCGATCGCATACGCCTGCGCCAGGAACTGGCCGAGGAACAGCGAAAGGCTGATGGCGATCAGGAGCGGCCAGGACACGTCGGGCTTGCGCACGAACAGGCAGGGCAACGCGGCGACGGCAAATCGCAGCGCCGTCATCAGCTCCGGCGAGAACTCGTCCAGCGCAATCCGGCTTGCGACGAATGCAAGACCCCAGATCACCGCCACCAGGACAGCGATAAAGTCGTCGGCCGGCTTCATTTGTTGGCTCTGTTATCGGCTTTGCGTTTGGAGTTCGTCTTTATTTTCAGCTCTGTTCGCCGGCTCTGGGTTTTCGCAGCAGATAGGTGGCGTGCAGCGGCGCGTGATAGTCGACCGAGACGGTCTGGAAGCCGGCATCGGTCAGCATCCGTTCGATCACCCAGGCGAAGGTGGAATATTCATCGCGCATATGGGTGATGACGCTCTCGCGGTCGAATTCGTGGTTCTTGATGGAAAAATCGGCCCAGCCCTCAACGTCGCGCTCGACACCGTCCGGCATGCCGACGAACACGATGTCGCGCAGGTAGAAGTTGGCGCCCGGCTTCAGCGCATTGAAGATTCGCGAGAGCGCCACGGCCTTCCAGAAATCCGGCAGATGATGCAGCGCGAATTCGCTGACAATCAGATCATAGGATTCGGGCTGGTAGGCGAAGCTGAGCAAGCCGGCAAATTGCGTGCGGATCTTGACCTTGCGGTCGCGCGCCAGGATGTCGGCGAGCGCGAGCATTGCCGGTGAAATATCGATGGCATCGACCTCGGCGCCCATGGCGGCGGCCTCGCAGGCCAGCACGCCGTTGCCGCAGCCGATGTCGGCCACGCGCCAGCCCGGCTTGAGCCCGAGCATCGTGAGCGCCGCATGCGCGCGACTGTCGCTGTTGTCGTGGCGGTCATAGAGCGAGGCGACGGCGGAATCGATGCCGATCCGCCGCCGCTCGGTATAGTACCAGTCGCGCGCCAGCATGGCTCACATCCCCTCCGGCCCGCGCCCGATGGCGGCGACGCCGGTGCGCGACACCTCGACAAGGCCGAGCGGACGCATCAGGTCGATGAATTGATTGATCTTGGAGGACGCTCCGGTGATCTCGAACACGAAGCTCTCGATGGTGGCGTCGATGACGCGGGCGCGGAACGCATCGGCCAGCCGCAGTGCCTCGACGCGGTGATCGCCGCCGCCGCGCACCTTGACCATGGCAAGCTCCCGCTCGATCGAGCGGCCTGTCAGCGTCATGTCGACCACGCGGTAAACCGGAACCATGCGGTCGAGCTGGTGCTTGATCTGCTGGATCACCATCGGCGTGCCTGTGGTCACGATGGTGATGCGCGAGAGATGCTTCTGGCTCTCGGTCTCCGAGACGGTGAGACTGTCGATGTTGTAGCCGCGCCCGGAGAACAGGCCTATCACGCGCGCGAGCACGCCGGGCTCGTTCTGCACGAGAATCGAGAGCGTGTGGGTCTCGTTCGGGTCATGGCGATCCTCCAGGAAGTAGGCGGATGCCGGCTGGTTTGCGGCCTGCTGGTTCATGGTCATTCCCTTCAAACTCTCAAGCCACCGCCCGCCGACCGGGGGCCGCCGTCGCATCCGTCCCGACCCATTTCTGGAACAGATCGAAATCGATGTTGCCGCCGCTCAGGATCAGGCCAACGCGCTTGCCGGCGAGCCTGCTCTTCTCCGCCAGTGCCGCCGCGAGCGGAGCTGCGCCCGCACCTTCGGCGAGATTGTGCGTGTCGGTCCAGTAGGCGCGGATCGCGGCGCCGATCTCATCGTCGGTGACCTGCACGATGTGCGAGGCACCGGCACGAATGATGTCAAGGGCTGCCTCATCCGGAACGCGCGTCGCCATGCCGTCGGCGCGCGTATCGCTGCTGTTGGTCATCACCACCCTGCCCGAAGCAAAGGACAAGGCATAAGCCGGCGCCTCCGTCGACTGCACGCCGATAATCTCGGTCTTCAAGCCGAGAAGGTCGCGAGCGAGGATGCAGCCGCAAATGCCGGAGCCTTGCCCGATCGGCACATAGAGCACGTCGAGGTCGGGCTCTCCGCGGAACAGCTCGAGCGCGTAGGTCGCAACGCCAACCACGAGATCGCGATGGAAGGACGGCACCATGTGCAGCCCTGTCCGCTCCGCCTCGCGGATCGACTCCTCGCGCGCCGCCTGGAAATCCTCACCATGCTCGACGAGCCGGGCGCCGAATGCCTTCATCGCGCGGTTCTTCTCGACCGAATTGCCAAAGGGCACGTAGATCGTCGCCGGCACACCGGCACGGCTCGCGGCAAAGGCGAGACTCTGGCCGTGGTTGCCGCGCGTCGCCGAGATGATGCCGGGGATATCGGGCTGCTCGCGCCTCAACCGGTTGAGATAGGTGATCCCTCCGCGCACCTTGAAGGCGCCAATCGGGGTGTGGTTCTCGTGCTTGACCACGACCGACGTGCCAAGCCGCTGCGCGAGCAGCGGCCAGGCATGCGCCGGAGTCGGCGGCATCGCTGCCCCGACGATCTCATGCGCGCGCTCCAGTTCGGCAAGATCAAACATGTGGCCCGCCTTACACCAGCGCCTTGCCGCCGGCGAAAGCGCTGGCGGTGGCTTCGTCGGTGGCTTCCTCCGGCAGCAACATCTCGTTGTGCGCCTTGCCTGAGGGGATCATCGGGAAGCAGTTTTCCAGCGCGGCGACGCGGCAGTCGAACAGCACCGGCTTCCTCACCTTGATCATCTCCTTGATGGCGCCATCGAGATCGGACGGCTTGGTCGCCTGCAGGCCGACGCAGCCATAGGCATCGGCGAGCTTGACGAAGTCGGGCAGCGCTTCCGAGTAGGAGTGCGACAGGCGGTTGCCGTGCAATAGCTGCTGCCACTGCCGCACCATGCCCATGTACTGGTTGTTGAGGATGAATATCTTGATCGGCAGCTCGAACTGCACCGCCGTCGACATTTCCTGCATCGTCATCTGCACCGAGGCATCGCCCGCGATGTCGATGACCAGGCTGTCGGGATGGGCGACCTGAACGCCGAGCGCCGCCGGCAGGCCGTAGCCCATGGTGCCGAGACCGCCCGAGGTCATCCAGCGGTGCGGTTCCTCGAAGCCGTAGAATTGCGCCGCCCACATCTGGTGCTGGCCGACTTCGGTCGTGATGTAGGTGTCCAGCCCGCGCGTCAAATCGAACAGGCGCTGGATGGCGTGTTGCGGCAGGATGATGTCGTTGTTCTTCTTGTACGCGAGCGAATTGCGCGCGCGCCATTGCGCGATCTGCTGCCACCACGCCTTGATGTCGGGCTTTTTCGCCTCCGCCTTGAACACGGAAAGCAGGTCGCCGAGCACCTCGGCACAATCGCCGATGATCGGCACATCGACGCGGATGTTCTTGTTGATCGAGGACGGATCGATGTCGATGTGGATCTTCTTCGAGCCTGGCGAGAACGCATCGGTACGGCCGGTGATGCGGTCGTCGAAACGCGCGCCGATGCACAGCATGACGTCGCAATCATGCATGGTCATGTTGGCTTCGTAGGTGCCGTGCATGCCGAGCATGCCGAGCCAGTTCTTGCCGGAGGCCGGATAGGCGCCGAGCCCCATCAGGGTCGAGGTGATCGGAAAACCGGTGACGTCGACCAGCTGGCGCAGCAGCTTCGAGGCCTCGGGGCCGGAATTGATGACGCCGCCGCCGGAATAGATCACCGGACGTTTCGCGGACGCCAGCAGCGACACCGCCTTGCGGATCTGCATGGCATCGCCCTTGGTCCGCGGCGTGTAGGACACATGGACATCATCCTTGCGCGGCGGATGATAGGTGCCGGTAGCGAACTGCACGTCCTTCGGCACGTCGACGACGACCGGGCCGGGCCGGCCCGTGGTCGCGACGTAAAACGCCTCGTGCAGCACGCGTGCGAGGTCGTTGACGTCGCGCACCAGCCAGTTGTGCTTGGTGCAGGGCCGCGTGATGCCGACGGTGTCGCATTCCTGGAATGCGTCGTTGCCGATCAGATGCGTCGGCACCTGTCCGGTGATGCAGACCAGCGGGATCGAATCCATCAGCGCATCGGTCAGCGGCGTCACCATGTTGGTGGCGCCGGGGCCCGACGTCACCAGCACCACGCCGGGCTTGCCGGTGGAGCGGGCATAGCCCTCCGCCGCGTGGCCGGCGCCCTGCTCGTGGCGGACCAGGATGTGCTCGACTTCGCTCTGCTGGAAGATCTCGTCATAGATCGGAAGCACCGCGCCGCCGGGATAGCCAAAAAGGTGCTGCACGCCGTGATCGATGAGCGCGCGGACGATCATCGCGGCTCCCGTCATCTGGTTCGGATCGTGGCTCTTGTTGCTCATTGGCTTGCTCCGGATGCGCCTTGCTGGCGCGGTCTTCGTTGGTCTGGTTCGGGAAATAAAAAAGGGCCTGAAGAGGCCCATGTGCACCGCCTGAATTCGAATGGCCTCAGCCACCCGGGGCGATGCACCTGGGTACGACGACGATAAGGAGTTTGGTAATAATATTACGCATGCGGCGGCTCAGGCTTCCCAAAGGTTGCGCGAACATAGCCCGCTTGCCCCGAATGTCAAGGCAACGGCGCGTTCCGCGCGATTTTTAGAGTTTACCGGGCTTCCGGGCGTCCGGCGAGTGCGAAAATGCTGCAATGGCCAAAAAGGCGTCATGGCAGAGTTACCCGGGCCTTAAGCCACCCCCTCGCTGCTTCAGGTGCCACCCACTCGAACTCCGGCAGCTGGTGCCTGAACCAGGTGAACTGCCGCTTCGCATACTGCCGGGTCTCGGTCGAGCCGAACTCGGCCGCCGCCTCGCGCGTCACCTCGCCCCGGATATGGCGGATCAGGACCGGCACGCCATGGGCCTTCATCGCCGGCAACAGCGGATCGAGCTGGCGCGCGGCAAGCGCGGCGACCTCCTCGATCGCGCCGGAGGCCAGCATCGCCTCGAAGCGCGCGTCGATCCGGGCGTAGAGCGCCTCGCGCTCGGGGCAAAGGAACAGCGCCGCAAACTCCCCCGGCGGCAACAGCGGCGGCAGCCCCTCGCGATGCCAGTCCGGCAGGGTTCGCCCGGTAGCCTCGACCACCTCCAGCGCGCGGGCGATGCGGGTGCGGTCGCGCGGCTTCAGGCGGTCGGCAGAGACGGGATCGCGGCGCGCAAGCTCCGCATGCAGCGCCTCGACGCCATCACGCTCCAGCCGCGCGCGAACGGCATCGCGCACCTCGGCGGGGATCGGCGGGATCGCCGACAGCCCGCGCGTCAGCGCCTTGAAATAAAGGCCGGAGCCGCCGACGAAGATCGGAAGCCTGCCCTGCGCACGCGCCTGCTCCAGCGCCATCGCGGCATCGGCGATCCACGCGCCGGCGGAGAAATTGACGGAAGCATCGACATGGCCGTAGAGCCGATGCGGCGCCCGTGCCTCCTCCTCCGTTGTCGGCCGCGCCGTGATGACGCGCAGGTCGCGATAGACCTGCATGGAATCGGCGTTGATGACGATGCCGCCGGCTCTTTCGGCAAGCTCGAGCGCCAGCGCCGACTTGCCGCTGGCGGTCGGCCCTGCGATAAGCACGGCCTTGTTCAGACTGGATGATCCCGCCTGCATGTCCCTCGTCGCCACCCTCATCTGCAATCCCGCCAACCCCGCGCTCGATAGCACGATCGTCGACGGCGTGCTCGCCGTGCTGCCCTCGCCGGGCGAGGCGAAATGGCTGTTCAACGAGGTCGCGGTCGACATTCCCTTCGACGGCAGCACGGACATCAAGGCGGTTGAGGGCCGCCTGCGCGCGGCCTGCGGCGACCTGCCGATCGACATCGTCGTGCAACCGATCGCGACACGCCGCAAGAAGCTTTTCCTCGCCGACATGGATTCCACCATGATCGGCCAGGAATGCATCGACGAACTGGCGGATTTCGCCGGGCTGAAGGCCCATGTCGCAGGGATCACCGAGCGCGCCATGCGCGGCGAGATCGAGTTCGAGCCGGCGCTGCGCGAGCGCGTTGCGCTGCTCAAGGACATGCCCGTCAGCGTCGTGGACGAGGTGCTGAAGACACGCATCAAGCCGACCCCGGGCGGAAGCCAGCTGGTGATGACCATGCGCGCCCATGGCGCCTATACCTGCCTGATCTCGGGCGGCTTCACGCTGTTCACCAACGCGGTGGCGGCGATGATCGGCTTCCAGGAGAACCGCGCCAACGAATTGATCGTGCGCGACGGCAAATTCTCCGGCGAAGTGAGGGAGCCGATCCTCGGCCGCGCCGCGAAGCTGCAGACGCTGATCGACCTGACGGAATCCTTCGATCTCGACGACATCGACACGATGGTGGCCGGCGACGGCGCCAACGATCTCGGCATGATCCAGAATGCGGGGCTCGGCGTGGCGTATCACGCCAAGCCCGCGGTCGCAGCCGCTGCGGCCGCGCGGATCGACCATGGCGACCTCACGGCGCTGCTCTATGCGCAGGGATATCGGCGTGAGGAGTTCGTGGAGTCTTAGCCGCAGTCGGCGTTACCCGCGATGCGTCATCACCCGCGAAAGCGGGTGATCCAGTGCCCGTGCCCGTGTCTACTGCACGCTCAGCGCCACGAAGCGCAACTCGCCCTCGCCATTGGCGACGAGCAGCAGCACGGATTTCTTGCCGTCCTTCTTGACCTGCTCGACGCGCTTCTTGACGTCGGCGGCATTGGTCACGGCTTCCTGCGCCACTTCGACGATGACGTCGCCGGCGGAGAGCCGCTTCTCGGCGGCATCGGAATTGCCGTCGACGCCGGTGATGATGACGCCCTTCACGGTCTCCTTGATCTTGTACTTGGTGCGCAGATCCTTGCTGAGGGTGGCAAGATCGAGGCCGAGCGCCTTCTGCGTCACCGGCTTTTCGGCGGGCTCGTCCTTGGTCTTGGCGGAGGCCTCCTTGGCCTTGTCGTTGTCCTCCAGGCGTCCGAGGGTGACCTTGCGGGTCTCCTCCTTGCCCTTGCGGATGATGCCGACCTCGACCTCCTTGCCTACCGCGGTATCGGCGACCACGCGCGACAGATCCTTGGGATCCTTGATGTCCTTGCCGTCGAAGCGGACGACGACGTCACCCGGTTCGATGCCGGCGGGCTTGGCCGGGCCCTTGTCGTCGACGCCGGCGACCAGCGCGCCGCGCGCGGGCTTGATGCTCAGGCTCTCGGCGATCTCCTCGGTGACCGGCTGGATGCGCACGCCGAGCCAGCCGCGGCGCAACTCGCCGAATTTCTGCAACTGGTCGACAACGGCGGCCACCGTCTTCGAGGGCACCGCAAAGCCGAGGCCGATCGAGCCGCCGGTCGGCGAGATGATCAGCGTGTTGACGCCGACGACCTCGCCTTCGAGGTTGAACAGCGGTCCGCCGGAATTGCCGCGATTGATCGAGGCGTCGGTCTGGATGTAGTTGTCATACGGACCCTGGCTGATGTCGCGGTTGCGCGCCGAGACGATGCCGGCGGTGACCGAGCCGCCGAGGCTGAAGGGATTGCCGATCGCGATCACCCATTCGCCGAGCCGCAGCTTGTCGGAATCGCCGAACTTGACCGCCACCAGCGGCTTCGGCGGCTTGAACTTCAGCACCGCCAGGTCGGTCTTCTTGTCGACGCCGACCAGCTCGGCCTTGATCTTGGTGCCGTCGTTGAGGATGACATTGATCTCGTCGGCGTCGGCAATGACGTGGTTGTTGGTGACGACGATTCCGGCGGTATCGATGATGAAGCCGGACCCCAGCGAATTGGTCTTGCGCGGCTGGGACTCGCGGTTGTTGTCGCCGCCCTTGCTGCCAGGCCCGCGGCGGTTCTTGAAGAAGTCGTCGAAGAACTCCTCGAAGGGCGAGCCCGGCGGAATCTGCGGCATCGCGCCGCCGCCCTTTGCCTCGACCGTCTGCGAGGTGGAGATGTTGACGACGGCGTCGATCACCTTTTCGGCGATATCGGCAATGCCGTCGGGGCCGCGCGCAAGAGCGGGCGCTGACGCCACGACGCTCGCAGCGCCGATCGTCATCGCAGCTGCAAGATGGCGCAGGCGACGGCTAAGGGCGGGTCGGGCACCGGTCATGTCGGTCTCTCTCCAGGCAAATCTGAACGAATGTCTGACACTGCGCCCTAACCGGGCTGCGGCGCAAGCATTTGCGACGGGCAATCCGGCGAAAAACCAGCCTGCATCGGCTCACGTTTGCGTTGGGTTTCTAGCGCCTGACCAGCCAGATCAGGACCAGGCCGGCGACAGCCGACGCAATGCCCACCGCGCGCAGGATGTTGTCGGGCGCCTCCAGCGCGCTCTTCATCGCCCGGCGCATGAAGGCGGGGCTTGCGGCAAACAGCAGGCCTTCCAGCACGAACAGGATTCCGATGCCGATGAGGAAGTCGACGAACGCAAGGGACCTCATCAGAACTCAGCCTCCCGAAAAATGATTCTTGTTATACTTTATGTAGCATGGGGGCGACGCGGAACCGCCTCGCCCCTGTCCAGGTTGCCTACTGTTTTGGCGCAGCTGACGCCGCGGCGGCGCCGGGCTTGCCTGCCGCGCTGCCGAAGAAGCGGAAGAAGTCCGAATCCGGCCGCAGCAGGAAACGGGTATCGTTGGCGCGCAGGCCCTGCTCATAGGCGGACATCGAGCGGTAGAAGGCGAAGAAGTCCGGATCCTTGCTATAGGCCTCGGCGAACAGGCGGTTGCGTTCGGCATCGCCCGCACCGCGGATCTGCTCGGCGGTCGAATTGGCATCGGCGACAATCACGGTCGCCTCGCGATCCGCCTTCGACCTGATCTCCTGCGCTTTCTGGGCGCCCTCGGCGCGGAACTCGGCGGCCTCGCGCTGACGCTCGGTCTGCATGCGCTGATACACCGCCTGGCTGTTGGCCTCCGGCAGATCGGCGCGGCGGATTCGCACGTCGACCACCTGGATGCCGTAGCCCTCGGCCTCGCGGTCGAGCTGGGCGCGTATCTTGGCCATCAGCCCCTCGCGCTCGTCGCGCACCACGTTGATGAAGGTAACCTCGCCGAGCACGCGGCGCAGTGCTGCGTTGAGCAGCGTGGTCAGCTGCAGGTTGGCGGCCTGGACGGAGCCGACGCTCTGATAGAAGAGCAGCGGAACCTTGATCCGGTAGCGGGCGAAGGCGTCAACCACCAGCCGTTTCTGGTCAGAAGCGATGACTTCCTGCGACGGATTTTCCAGGTCGAGGATGCGCTTGTCGATACTGACGACGGAATCGACGAACGGCGCCTTGAAGTTCAGCCCCGGTTCCGACACCACGTTGACCGGCGCGCCGAACCGCAGCACCAGCGCCTGCTCGGTCTGCTGCACGATGAAGACCGAGCTGTAGCCGACGATCGCGATCAGGAACAGCAGGATCAGCGTTACGATACCTGTCACCGGAGACCTCATCGTACGCCTCCGCTCTGCTGCTGGCCGGTCGTCGGCTGCGCCGCGCGCGGCGGACTGAGCTCGTTGAGCGGAAGATAGGGAACGATGCTCGAGCCGGACGGCCCGCCGTCATAGACGAGCTTCTGCGAACTACCCAGGATCCGCTCCATGGTCTCGAGATAGATGCGCTGGCGCGTCACGTCCTTGGCCTTGGCGTATTCCTCATACACCTTGGTGAAACGCGCGCTCTGGCCCTTGGCCTCGGCGATGGCCTGCTCCTTGTAGCCCTCGGCGGTCTGCAGGATCTGCGCGGCGCGGCCGCGGGCGTCGGGTACGATGCGATTGGCGTAGGTCTTTGCCTCGTTCTGCAGACGCTCGAGGTCGGCCCGCGCAGCCTGCACGTCGCGGAACGCGTCGATCACCTGCGCGGGCGGGTCGACCTTCTGCATCTGCACCTGCGTGATGAGAACGCCGGAACCGTAGGAGTCGAGTGTCCTCTGCATCAACTCCTGCACGCCCTGCTCGATGGTGTTGCGGGCGCCGGTCAGGATCGGCTGGATGTTGGAGCGGCCGATCACCTCGCGCATCGCGCTTTCCGCCACCGCCTTCACCGTGCCTTCCGGATTCTGGATGTTGAAGAGGAAATTGCCGACGCCGTCGGGCTTGATGCGCCACAGCACGGTGAAATCGACGTCGACGATGTTCTCGTCTCCGGTGAGCATCAGGCTCTCTTCCGGAACGTCGCGCATGGTGCGGCCGCGGCGCGCCGCATCCTCGATCAGCGTCATGCCGATGGAGATGGTATTGACGCGCAGCGCCTTCGGCAGCAGCACGGTCTCGATCGGATAAGGCAGATGATAGTTCAGGCCCGGCTGCACGGTGCGGACATGCTTGCCGAAGCGCAGCACCACGCCGAGCTCTTCCGACTGCACGCGGAAGAAACCGGAGAGGCCCCAGATCGCCAAGGCGCCGACCAGGATCAACGCGATGCCCATGCCGGAAAGATGGCCGCCCGGCAGCAACTGCTGCATCTTGTCCTGGCCGCGGCGCAGCAGGTCTTCAAGGTCCGGTGGCCGGGGTCCGACCGATTGCGGGCCCTGGCCCCATGGTCCTTTCGGACCCGAACCCCAGGGGCCCCCGCCTTGATTCTTCCACGGCATCAGAACCTTCTCCTCCGCGGGCTCGCCCGGCATGGGTCGCCCGCCTCGCAAACTCAGCCCGGCTTTATAGGGGACCGCAAAAGCCCTTACAACGCGCGGCCTGTCCTCAAAGCAGCTAGGCCTAGGGCCGGAAAAGTCAATGTAAACATTGACTAGCTCAGTTAACGTGATCCGCGCCGACGATATGTCACATAGGAAAAGTCGACGCTGTCGTCGGGACCGGCGGGATTCCTGACACGCGAGACCTCCTCCCACTGCGTCCGATCGAAGGCGGGAAAGCGCGTATCGCCGTCGACCGCCGCATGGACCTCCGTAATTTCCAGGCGATCGGCGATGGGCAGGGCGTGCGCGTACACGTCCACCCCGCCGATCATCGCGATGTCCGCAGCCGAGCGCCGCAGCGCATCGCCGAGCGCAATGGCGCAGGCGTTTTCGAACGAGGTCGTGACGATGGCGCCCGGCGCCCGATAGGAGGCGTCGCGGGTGATCACGATGTTGGTGCGTCCGGGCAGCGGCCGGCGCAAGGAGTCAAAGGTCTTGCGGCCCATGACGACCGGCTTGTTCAGCGTCATCGCCTTCAGGCGCTGCTGATCGGATTTCAGCCGCCATGGAATCGTGTTGTCGCGGCCGATCACGCCGTTTTCCGCAACGGCAACCATGAGAACGATGTGCGGACGGGCGATGGCTGCCGCGGTCACACCGCGACCTCGGCCTTGATGTGCGGATGCGGGTCGTAGCCTTCGAGGACGAAATCCTCGTATCGGAAGGAGAAGATGTCCTTCACATCGGGATTGATCTTCATCATCGGCAATGGCCGCGTCGGCCGCGTCAGCTGCAGCCGCGCCTGCTCGAGATGGTTGGAATAGAGATGTGCGTCTCCCAGCGAATGCACGAAGTCGCCGGGCTTCAGGCCTGTGACCTGGGCCACCATCATGGTGAGCAGCGCATAGGAGGCGATGTTGAAGGGCACGCCGAGGAACACGTCCGCAGAGCGCTGGTAGAGCTGGCACGACAATTTGCCGTTGGCGACATAGAACTGGAACAGGCAATGACACGGCGGCAGCGCCATCTGGTCGACTTCGGCCGGATTCCAGGCGCTGACGATCAGCCGCCGCGAATCCGGATTGCGCTTGATCATGTCGACGACATTGGCGATCTGGTCGATCTTGCGGCCGTCGGCCGCCGGCCATGAGCGCCATTGCGAGCCGTAGACCGGGCCGAGGTCGCCGTTCTCATCGGCCCACTCGTCCCAGATGCTAACGCCGTTGTCCTTCAGATATTTGATGTTGGTGTCGCCTTTGAGAAACCAGAGCAGTTCGTGCACGATCGACTTCAGCGGCAGGCGCTTGGTGGTCAGCATCGGAAAGCCCGACTGCAAATTGAAGCGCATCTGATGGCCGAAGATCGACAGCGTGCCGGTTCCGGTGCGGTCGTGCTTCTCCGCACCGTCGGCAAGGATGCGTTCGAGCAGGTCGTGATATTGGTTCATGGCGTCGGGGTCTGGTCCTTCGGGGACGGCAAATCTAGCGGTCGGGCCGGAGCCTCGACAGGCCCGACTCGGCTCGCCCAGCGATTATACAGGGGAAATGTCGATCCGCCCCGGAAACGACAAGGGGCGGAACCCGTGTTCCGCCCCACTATCCTTCAGAATAAGACGCTCAATTCGTTGGGGTTTGCGTAAGCCCCAACGACGCCGCGAGGCCGATCACCCCTCCGACTCGACGAACACCTCATCGCGCTTCTTGCGCAGCGTCGGCAGCACCGCGAGGATCAGCAGCGCGGCCGCCGCGGCCATCAGCGCTGCCGAGAGCGGACGGGTGACGAACACCGACCAGTCGCCGCGCGAAATCAGCAGCGCCCGGCGCAGGTTTTCCTCCATCAGCGGCCCCAGCACCATGCCGAGCAGCATCGGCGCCGGCTCGAAGTCGTGCTTGATCAGCCAATAGCCGACCAGGCCGAACGCCCCGGCGAGGACGACGTCGACCGGCGCGTTGTTCACCGAGTAGATACCGATGGCGCAGAACACCACGATCGAGGGGAACATCAGCCGGTAGGGCACGCGCAAGAGGCGCACCCAGATGCCGACCAGAGGCAGGTTGATGATGATCAGCATAAGGTTGCCGATCCACATCGAGGCGATCATGCCCCAGACGAGGTCGGGCTGCTTCTGCATCACCTGCGGGCCCGGCACGATGCCGTGAATGGTCATGGCGCCGACCATCAGCGCCATCACCGCGTTCGGCGGGATGCCGAGGGTCAGCAGCGGAATGAACGAGGTCTGCGCGGCGGCGTTGTTGGCACTCTCGGGGCCCGCCACGCCTTCGATCGCGCCGCGACCGAAACGTTTCGGATCCCTGGCGATCTTCTTCTCCAGCGTGTACGAGGCAAACGAGGCGATGACTGCGCCGCCGCCCGGCAGGATGCCGAGGATGGAGCCGAGCACCGTGCCGCGGCCGATCGCGGGCGCAGAGTCGATCAGGTCCTTCTTCGTCGGCATCAGGCCGGTGATCTTCTGCTGCACCAGATCGCGGCTCATTTCGGCGCCGGCATCGAGATTGCGAATGATCTCCGCGAAACCGAACACGCCCATCGCCACCGTGGCGAAGCCGAGACCATCGGCAAGTTCGGGAACGTTGAACGCCATACGCGAGGCACCGGTCTCGATGTCGGAGCCGACCATCGACAACAGGATCCCGAACGCGATCATCGCGATTGCCTTGAGTACCGAACCCTTGGCGAGCACCACCGCAAAGATCAGGCCGAGCACCATCAGCGAAAAATACTCGGCCGGGCCGAACGCGAGCGCCAGCTTGGTCAGGGGCGCGCCGAGCACCGCGATCAGCACGGTCGCGACACAGCCGGCAAAGAACGAGCCGATCGCGGCAATCGCCAGCGCCGGACCGGCGCGGCCCTGCTTGGCCATCTGATGGCCGTCGAGCGTGGTCACCACGGAGGTGGCTTCGCCGGGAATATTGACGAGGATCGACGTGGTCGAGCCGCCATATTGCGCGCCGTAATAAATGCCGGCGAGCATGATCAGTGCGCCGACCGGAGGCAGGCCGAAGGTGATCGGCAACAGCATCGCCACCGTGGCGATGGTGCCGATGCCCGGCAGCACGCCGACCAGCGTGCCGACCAATGCGCCGATCAGGCAGAGCATCAGGTTGATCGGCGAGAATGCGACGCCGAAACCGAGCGCGAGATTGTGAACGAGATCAGCCATCGTACCCTCACGGCATCAGGAAACGCGGGAAAAGCTGGAACGGCAGCCCCAGCGCATAGGGAAACAGCAGGCTGCACCCGACAGTCAGGCAGATGCCGACGACAGCGGCTTCGCCCCATCTCGTCTCGGACGTGCCGAGGGCGGCGATCATGAAACTTGCGAAGGCGGAGATCACGAGCCCCAGCGGACGAATGCTGATGGCAAAAGAGAGGATCGCAAGCGAGACGAAGAAAGGCCCGCGCCAGTGATACTTCTGAATCGGCGCTCCCTCGGCAAGAAGGCCGGTCAACATCACGCCGCAGCCTAGCGCCAGCAGTAGCCCCGCAAACATGCGCGGCGCCGTGCCGGCGCCGAAGGAGAAGCCGTGCATGCCCTGCAGGTCTCGCGAGGCCCATAGCGCAAACAGCGCCAGCGCCATCAGCGCGAGCCCGCCGACAAAATCCTGCGGGCCCTTGATCCATTTTGGAAAAATGGATTTGCCAGCCTCGTGGCTCGGCGTATCACTCATCAGAGTCCCTCCCCCGAAGCGGGGCTTGCCGCCCCGTTCTGCTTGGTCTCGGCGCTATCCCGACAGGCTTTGCTAGCGGCTTTCGTCAGACAACGCCAGCAAAACCCAAAAGCCCTCCGGCCGCCAAGATCCAGAACGGATTGAGCTTTGTCGCAAATGCCAGCACCGCTGCGACAATAGTAAGCAACGCGGCGACCCAGTTTCGGTCTGCAGCCAGGGCCAAAATGAGCGCACTTGCCCCCATCAGCCCAATCGAGAGTGGAACCAGCGCCGCCTGCACCATGGCCGGCCAGCGCGCATCGCTGGAGTGCCGCATCAGCCGGCTGATGGAATAGGCCAGGATCGCAGTCGGCCCGCACATGGCAAGCGTCGCCGCCAGCGCGCCGGCGACTCCCGCAACCGAATAGCCGATCAGGGTCACGATCAGCACGTTCGGCCCGGGCGAGAGCTGCGAAATTGCGAATATGTCAGCGAACTGCTTGTCGTTCATCCAGTGATGAACATCGACGGCCAGACGATGCATTTCGGGTATCGCCGAATTGGCGCCGCCAACCGCAAAAAACGACATCAAAGCGAAAGTCCAGACGAGCGTCCAAATCTGGCCGGTGGCGTTCATGCGGCCTCGCGTCGGCGTAGAAACCATGTAATCGACAAGCTGAGCGGGATGCCGGCCAGCAGCACTACCTGAAGCGGCAACCGCAACAGCCCGATAGCGACGAACACGGTGATCAGCATCACAAGTCCGGCGACGTCGCGCTTCTTCACCAGCGGCATCATCATGCGCAGCACGACCGCGATCAGAAGCCCGACCGCCGCGCAGGCGATGCCCGCCAGCGTTCGCCGCAGCGCATCGATTTCACCGTAACGGGCATAGAGCGCCGCCAGTGCGATGGCGATCAGCATGGGCGGGCCGATCAGCCCGGTGAAGGCGGCAAGTCCGCCGGCAAAGCCTCTGAAGCGCGAGCCGAACACGAAGGAGAGATTGACGATGTTCGGGCCTGGCAGGAAATGGCACAGCGCAAAGGTCTCGTTGAACTCATCCGCGGTCATCCAGCGCCGCTGCTCGACGATGCCGCGCCGCGCCCAGACCAGCACGCCGCCGAAGCCGGCGAGCGACATCTTGGCGAAGGCCAGGAACAGTTCGGCAAGGCCGGGCGCGGGAGGCGGACTTTCGGGGGCTTCCGGCGCCGGAATGGCGGCCGGTGAGGAATCGGGCAACATGACGAAAATCTAGAGCAGCCCTTCCGCACCGGCCACCCCATATTCCGCCGGTTTCGGGGCGCCAAAGCGTGCTTTTGCGGCACTATTTTTCTCAACTATTGATCCCTATATTGGGGGTGCCGGTTCGCCGGCTATGGAAATAAATGGCCGTCGCAATAAACCATTCGGACCCGGGGGCGGTACCCGGCGCCTCCACCCAAGCCCGTCTCACGAGGCGGGCTTAGGCGGGGGCGAAATAGGATCGACGAGGGCGTAAAGGGCGTGTTTTTTCCCGGTATTGTTCCGCCGTTATCGGGCTACTGCTATAGTTGCCAACGACAACTATGCTCCGGTTGCTCAGGCTGCGTAACGCAGTTTGAAAGACCACTTTAAAGTCCTGACGGGTTAAGCTCCGTCAGGCGGGGTTCGGAGGCACCTGGCAACAGAAGCCTCCACTTTCATTTGCCCATTTCTCGATCTGCCCCCCGGAAGCTGCCCCAAAATCTGCTCCGCTGACCTGCTGACACTCCAAGTGCTGCCGGAGTAGCATGTCGCCGAAGGGCGAGTCGCAGCGACTGCCGCTGTTCTGATGACCTGCAAGGAAGACCATGGCGACCGATCACATCCGATATGACGTACTGGCGCGGGATGCGCTGCGCGGAGTGCTCCGTCGCGTGCTGAGCGATGCTGCCGAGCATGGCTTGCCGGGCGAGCATCATTTCTTCATCACCTTCCTGTCGAAGGCGGACGGCGTGAAGCTTTCGCCGCGGCTGCTCGCGCAATATCCGGAGGAGATGACCATCATCCTGCAGCATCAGTTCTGGGACCTGGTGGTGACGGAGGATCGTTTCGAGGTCGGCCTGTCGTTCGGCGGCATCCCCGAGCGGCTGGTGGTTCCCTTTGCCGCGATCAAGAGCTTCTTCGATCCTTCCGTGCAGTTCGGCTTGCAATTCGAGCCGGCGGAGGCGACCGAGTCCGCTGCAGGCACGCTGCCGGCAGTGCCCGCCTCACCGGCCCTGCCCGCTACGACGGCGCAGCCCGCGGCCGAGGAGGAACCGCCGAAGGACAACGAAGGTGCAACGGTGGTGCGTTTCGATCGCTTTCGCAAGAAATAGTCGGCACGCCTTTGGCGAGATAGACTGAACGTCCTGCCCTCATGCGCATCGGACGTTCGTCATGGCCCGCCCTTCGAAATCAAGTTCCACCCGCACCGAGACCGACAGTTTCGGGCCGATCGAGGTTCCCTCCGATCGGTATTGGGGCGCACAGACCCAGCGCTCGCGGCAGAACTTCCGCATCGGCGAGGACCGCATGCCGATCGCGATCGTGCACGCCCTCGGCATCGTCAAGCTCGCATCGGCAGAGACCAACCGCGAACTCGGCCTGATCGATGCGCGCCGCGCCGGCGCGATCGCCCGCGCCGCGCGCGAGGTCATCGACGGCAGGCTCGACGATCATTTCCCGCTGGTGGTCTGGCAGACCGGCTCCGGCACCCAGACCAACATGAACCTCAACGAGGTGATCGCCAACCGCGCCAACGAACTGCTCGGCGGCAGGCTCGGCGCCAAGGAGCCGGTGCATCCGAACGATCACGTCAACATGAGCCAGTCGTCGAACGATTCGTTTCCGACGGCGATGCATATCGCCGCCGTCCGCAACATCATTGCCGACCTCATCCCGGCGCTGGATGAATTGCGCCGCGCCCTGCGGCGGAAGGAGAAAGCCTTCTCCCGCATCGTGAAGATCGGACGCACCCATACCCAGGATGCGACGCCGCTGACGCTGGGCCAGGAATTTTCCGGATATGCCGCGCAGGTCGAGAGCGGGCTCGCGCGGCTGCGCGTCGCGGTGAAGGAACTGTATCCGCTGGCGCAGGGCGGCACGGCCGTCGGCACCGGCCTCAACTCCAAACCGCGATTCGCAAAGTCCTTTGCGCGGCATGTAGCGAAGATCACGAAACTGCCGTTCACCAGCGCCGTGAACAAGTTCGAGGCGCTGGCCTCCAACGACGCCTACGTCTCCGTGCACGGCGCCATCAATTCGGTTGCCACCGGCCTGTTCAAGATTGCGAACGACATCCGCCTGCTCGGTTCCGGCCCGCGCTCCGGCCTCGGCGAACTGATCCTGCCCGAGAACGAGCCCGGTTCCTCGATCATGCCGGGCAAGGTCAACCCGACCCAATGCGAAGCGATGACCATGGTGTGCTGCCAGGTATTCGGCAATCAAACCGCGATGACGGTCGCCGGCAGCCAGGGCCATTTCGAACTTAACGTCTATAAACCCCTACTGGCATATTGTATGATACATTCCATTCAATTGCTGGCGGACGCTTCGCGCTCGTTCACCGAGAACTGCGTGAAGGGGATACGTGCCGACAAAACGCGCATCCGCGACTTAATGCAGCGGTCGCTGATGCTGGTGACCGCGCTTGCGCCGAAGATCGGCTACGACAACGCGGCGAAAGTTGCGAAGGAAGCGCATGCGCGCGGCACGACGCTGAAGGAAGAGGCGCTACGGCTTGGCTTTGTAACGTCTGCGGAATTTGATCGTCTTGTACAGCCGGACAAAATGACACATCCGGGGTAGCATCGCGTTGACGCATCCGTGCGGCTGCGGCGGCCTGTTAATATTATGCGTCATAACAGCTGAACGAAGAGCACTACTATTCAGCTATTGCCATCGCGCAGGCCCGTGCTAGAGCACAATAATGTTGGTTTTCGCAGAGCGAAATTCGGTTATTGATGTTGTCTGAGGGACGTACGGGGATTCTGGATGGCTATTAATTCTTTATTTGAGCGACGCTGTCGCTGTTTTCCTGCAGTCTTCGCATGATGGAGACGCGCATGGCCGATGTCGTCAATTTGAACCGATTCAGGAAGCGCGCCGCCAAGCAAGAGGCGGAAAAGCAGGCCGACGCCAATCGTGCGCGATTTGGTCGCAGCAAGACCGAGCAGGCTCAGGAGCAACGGCGCAGCGAGCGCGCCAACGCGCTGCTCGATCAGCATCGGCTCGACGATGGAGAGGCGTCATGAAGTCGCCCGTCGTCAAACGCTCGATCGTCGTTGCCGGCCACAAGACCAGCGTCAGCCTCGAGGAGGCGTTTTGGAACGGCATGAAGGAAATCTCCGGCATGCGCGACATGACTTTGTCGGAGCTGGTCGGCGAGATCGACAGCAATCGCCAGCAGGGCAACCTGTCGTCGGCGATTCGCCTCTTCGTGCTCGACTATTTCCGCACGCGCGCCAATGGCGGCGGCGCCGAGTCGCGACCGCAGGCTTGACCTACATCAACAATGATGACGGCGCCCCGGACCCAGGTTTCGGGGCGATATGGCTTGTCTAATTTATAATCGCTCTAAGCTATAGGCGATTGCGGGCGGCGCGCTTGACCTGCTGCCCTGCGGTTGAAATGACAGGGCCATGGCTGACGGAGTTGAGGCAACCACCTACTTTCCGCTCGGAATGGCCAAACGCGGCTATTCCGGCGTGATTCGCCGCATCGATTCCGAAGCGACGGTGTCGGCGCTGTCGGCCGCCGAACTGGAGAGCCGGCTGATCGAGCTCGGCTTCGTCGAGGGCGCGCGGGTCGAGGTGCTGCACGAGGGCGCGGTCGGACGCGACCCGATTGCGGTGCGAGTCGAGAACATCACCGTCGCCGTTCGCCGCCGCGAGGCCATGGCCATCATCGTCGGCTAGCCGGAAGCGCGATCATGGAAGCCCCGCCGCTGCATCTCGCCCTGGTCGGCACGCCGAACAGCGGCAAGACATCGCTGTTCAACGCGCTGACCGGCAGCCGGCAGAAGGTCGCGAATTATCCGGGCGTCACCGTCGAGCGCAAGGAAGGCTTCTTCGTCACCCCGACGGGACGCCAGGTCTCGCTGGTCGACCTGCCCGGCACCTATTCGCTGCGCGGCCGCAGCCCGGACGAGGAAATCACCCGCGACATGGTGCTCGGCCGCACGTCGGGAGAGGCGCTGCCGGATCTCGTGCTGTGCGTGGCCGACGCCACCAATTTGCGGCTGACCATTCGCCTCGTGCTGGAACTCAAGGCCACCGGCCGCCCGCTGGCGCTCGTGCTCAACATGTTCGATATCGCCACCCGCCGCGGCGTGGCGGTCGATGTGCCAAAACTTTCGGCGGCGCTCGGCATTCCCGTCGTCACCTCGATCGCGGTGCGCAAGGGCGGTACCGCCGACCTGCTGCGCCTCACCGACGAGATCGCGGCCGGGGGCAAGGCACAGGCGGCGGAGAACCGCTGGCAGCCGCTGACCGCGGCGCAGCTGCGCGCCACGCAGCGCGAGGCCGACCGCATCATCGACGAAAGCGTCAGCCTGCCGACACGGCCCGATAACTGGACCGCGCGGATCGATTCCGTGGTGCTGCATCCAGTAGCGGGACTGGCGATCCTCGCGCTGATCCTGTTCGTGATGTTCCAGGCGGTGTTCGCCTGGGCGCAGCCGCTGATGGAACTGCTGTCATCCGGGTTCGGTACGCTCGGCCAGCTCGTGCACGACAAATTGCCCGCGGGGCTGCTGCAGAGCTTCCTGCAGAACGGCGTCATCTCGGGCGTCGGCAGCGTCGTGGTGTTCCTGCCGCAGATCGTCATCATCTTCCTGTTCATCCTGCTGCTGGAAGATTTCGGCTACATGGCGCGCGCGGCGTTTCTGATGGACCGCGTGATGGGCGGCGCGGGCCTGCACGGCCGCGCCTTCATTCCGCTGCTGTCGAGCTTCGCCTGCGCCATCCCCGGAATCATGGCGACCCGCGTGATCGACAACCGCCGCGACCGCCTCACCACCATCCTGATTTCGCCGCTGATGACCTGCTCGGCGCGCATTCCCGTCTACACGCTGATCATCTCCGCCTTCATTCCCGACGAGCAGATCTGGGGCTGGTTCAACGTGCGCGGCCTCGTGATGTTCGGCCTCTACGCCGCCGGCATCTCCAGCGCCCTGCTGATGTCGTTCCTGATCAAGTTCTTCATGCTGCGCGATTATCAGCCCGCGCCGTTCATGCTGGAATTGCCCGACTACAAGCTGCCGCGGCTGAAAAGCATCGCGATCGGCACCTACACGCGCGCCAAGATGTTCCTGCAGCGCGCCGGCACCACGATCTTTTCCATGATGGTGCTGATCTGGTTCCTGGCTTCGTTTCCGCAGCCTCCGGCCGGCACGACCGACCCCGCCATCGACTACAGCATCGCCGCGTGGATCGGCAAGGCGCTGGAGCCGCTGCTGGCGCCGCTCGGCTTCAACTGGCAGATCGCGGTCGCGCTGATTCCCGGCATGGCGGCACGCGAGGTCGCGGTCGCGGCGCTCGGCACCGTCTACGCCATCGAAGGCGGCAAGGAAGCCGCCGAGCAGATCGGCCAGATGCTCGCGACCAAATGGAGCCTCGCCACCGCGCTGTCGTTCCTGGTCTGGTACATCTTCGCCCCGCAATGCGCCTCGACGCTGGCGGTGATCCGCCGCGAGACCGGCAGCTGGAAGTGGATGGCGGTGACCTTCTTCTACATGCTGACGCTGGCCTATCTGGCGAGCCTCCTCACCTACCAGATCGCGACCCGGCTGGGCGCCGGCTAGATGTAAGCTTTCAGGAGGTTGTCCATTCGGACCTGACCGGAAACTCTGAAGTCGCCAAACACCAGCGATTCGCGGAGAACCGAATGGACACCCACAAGAATGCGCCTCTGACGCCGAAAGGTCGAGAGGCGATGGTGCGAAGTGTTGTTGAGGGAGGGCAGAGCAAGGCGGCTGCCGCACGCCAATTCAATACGACGTCGAAGACCGTCGCCAAGTGGGTTGAACGTTTCCGCACAGAAGGCGTTGATGGTTTGCGGGATCGTTCCTCGCGCCCTTATTCATCGCCAAGCCAAACCCCGGGAGCCACATGCGCCGCTGTCGAGACGTTGCGTCGGCAGCGCTACACGGGCAAGCAGATCGCCACCGAGGCCGGGGTCTCGCCTGCAACCGTCAGCCGCATCCTGCGCCGGCTTGGCTTGAACAGGCTTGCTGCGCTGGAGCCAGCCGAGCCGGTCCGCCGCTACGAGCGCCAGCATCCCGGCGAACTGATCCACATCGACATCAAAAAGCTCGGCAAGTTCAATCAGATCGGCCATCGCATCACCGGCGATCGACGCGGACAGAGCAATGCGCGTTCTCGTGGCCAGGGACCGGGCTGGGAATACGTACATGTCTGCATCGACGATGCGTCCCGGATCGCCTTCAGCCGGGTCATGAAGAACGAAAAAAAGGGATGCGCCGTCGCCTTCCTCAAGGCCGCAGTCGCCTACTATGCGAGCCTGGGCGTGACGGTCGAGCGCGTCATGACCGACAACGGCTTGTGCTACAAATCCTTCGCTTTCCAGAAGGCCTGCAAGCGCCTCGGCCTCAAGCATATCCGCACCAAGCCCTATACGCCCAAGACCAATGGCAAGGCCGAACGCTTCATTCAGACCAGCTTGCGAGAGTGGGCCTACGCGCAGGCCTATAGCACCTCAAAAGAACGTGCCGCCGAACTGCCACGATGGCTTCACCGCTACAACTGGCATCGCCCTCATGGCAGTATCGATCAATGCCACCGATCAGCAGACTCGATCTGACCGGTAATAACCTCCTGAGGCTCCACAGCTAGAGCACGTGCGGTGCGCCGTGCGGCGGTGGGCTGCAGTGGACTCGGTGTGCCCGGGCGCAAGCTGACCGACCTCGACGGCCGCAATGGCTGCGGCAAGTCCACCCATCTAGGCTTCACGCCGTCTTCCACAATCAAAGCGTAGAGTGCGAATTTCCGAGTCCGTCACCTAATTCTGTGACGGGGCTCGTTGCGGCGGGTTGGCGACCTGGGGCGTCAACGCCAATGGCGGCTTCAGTCGTGGCGCAGCGCCCGGTGCAGGCTTCACCTCGACGGGCGGCGGCAGCGGCGCGGCTTGCTGTCGGGCCGGCGGTGGCGAAGGTGCGGCGGCACTCGGGGGCGACGGGCGCGGCGGGGCGGCTGCCTTGGGCTGCCTGGCGCGGCGCGGATCGCGGGCCGGCAGCGGCACGGCGACCGGCGGCTCGACCGGTGAAGCAATATCCTCAGCGGCTTCAGCAGGAATCGAAACCGGCGTCGGCGGCGGAGGCGGCGGTTCGCCGCGTTCGATCGCATCGAGCCGCTTGGTCTCGTGATCGATCGCGCGTACCGCGAGCCAGGACGACAGCGCCGCGACGTCGACGGTGCGTGTCATCGCGTCGGGCGTGCCCACCGCGAACAACAGGATCTCCGGCCGGCCGCTTGTCGGCGTGGCCAGCGCCAGGGCCAGCGAAGCCCTGATGTCGGCCTGGTCGGCGGGAATGTCGTAACCGCCGGAAATCACCGCGCGCACGGCCGGCACGTCGATGGCGGTGGCCGCCACCCGCAACCGGCCGTCGCGGATGGTGAAAGGCACTTGCGCCGAGGCGACCGACAGCGCGCCCGCCGCCAAGGCCGGCTCCACGATCGCCTTCAACTGCGCGTCGTCCCTCACCTGTCGATTGTCGCTGGCGCGCACTGCGGCTTCGAAGGCGCGCGGATCGAGCCCGGCCAGCCTGGCCTGTTCCAGCGTGACGGTGCCGCTGCCGGACAACGCGCCCACGAGTGCCGCCGCGCTGCGGCCCTCGCTCGTCAGCGTCATCTGCGCCGAACAGCTGCCGGAAGGCATGGCGAGCGAGCGATAGCGCAACGCATTGCCGTCGACATGGCTCAGCGCCACGCGCGCATTCAAGACAATGCCGTTGGCGCCGGGCCTGACGTCGATCGTCGCGGCGGCTTCGCCGGCGCCGATCCTGCCCTTGATATCCTCGAACACCAGCGACTGGCCGTCGGCCTTGACCGTGCCGCTGACCGGCTGCAACTCGATGATGCCCGGCAGCGCACCTCGCAGCGCCTCGAAAGCGATGCGGCCGCGCCAGCCCTTCACGAGACCTGCGCCAAGCGGCTCGGCCGGATCATGGCCGGCAGCGCCGACGGCAAGCGCAAAGGCCGGCGCCAGCGCCAACGCGTCGAGACCGACCTCGCCGTCGATCGATCTCGCCTCGCCCAGAGTCAGCGCCAGCCGTCCGCGCAGACGCGAGCCGGTGATCTGGCTGTCGATATCGTCGAACGTCCATTTGCTGCCGGCGACCGTCAGCCGCGACACCAGTGCGATGTTCTGTGCCAGCGCATCTGTCGGCTTCAGGTCGAGCAACGGCGCAAGATTGGCGCTGGCGACGCGCAAGTTGAGGCTGGCCTTGGCCTCCGGCGCGAATGGCTCGACGGCGCCTTGCGCCTCGGCATCCAGGCCTGCGCCGGACAGCTTGGCCTTTACCTGCAGCGGCGCGCCCCAGGCGCCGCCAACGGAACCTTCGAGGCGAGCCGGCCCCTCGCCCATGACGATCGCGCGGTCAAGGCCGAGCAGGCTCAGCAAGGCCGCGCCCTGCCCTGCCGTCAGCTTCGTTTCCACGGCAAGCTCGGAACGACGCAGCGTTTCCAGGTCGATACCGTTGATCGCCGCGACCGGCGGCGCGGCCGAAAGCATGGCGGTGCCCTTCAGCTGCGGCGCGTCGAGATCGAGAGCGATGCGGGCGTTGGCGCGATCGGCGCTTGCCTTTCCCAGTTCGAGCGCGAGTCGTACGCGCGCGGGGCCGGGATTTGCGCCCATCGCATTCAGACGCGACGCAAGCTGTGGCGCGAACGGATTGATCAATGCCGTGAGCTGGCTGAATGAAGCGGCGGTGGAGGTCAGCGCCAGCTTTCCCGTGACATTGGCGCGGTCGAAGCTTCCCGAACCTTCCAGCAACACATTGTCGGATTGCCCGATCTTCAACTGCTCAAGCGTCAGCGATTTCGGCCCATAGGCAAGCTTCGCCTGCAGCGGCCGCAATTCCTGCCCCGCCGACATGGCACGGCCGATGTCGAGCGACAGCTGCACGTCCGCCGGCCACTCGCGCTCCGGCCCGGCGAGCGAGCGCAGCAGTGCAACGGCAGCATCGAGATCGAGACGCTCAGACTTCAGGTCGGCTTCGACCTTTGCGCCGGCGTCGGGCTGCGGATGCCAAAGCGCGACGCGGCCTTCCACAGCACCGCCATCGAACTCGGCTTTCATGGCGTTGATCGCCACGCCGCGCGGGGCAATGTCGACCTCGCCGCGCAGCCGCAGCGGCTTTTGGCTGCGATAGGCCAGATCGCTGCGCCCTTGAAGCCAGGTGGCCAGCGTGTCGGGATCCGCGGAATCGATACTGAGCGCGGCCTTGAACGTGTCGGCGCTCTGCGTGCCCGCGCCGCTCAGCGAGACGCGTGTCGAGCCCGGCGCGCGGAAGTCGAGCTTGCGTACGCTCAAGGCGGCGCGGTCGACACGCAATTCGGTGGCGAGGTCCTGCATCGGGCGGCCGCCGAGCATGATCTGCTCGGAGGACAGCTCGATCTGTAACGGCCAGGGCGCGGCAGGAATTTCGGCCAAGAGCATGCGCAGCGCCGGCAGTGCCCGCACGGGCTCGGCCGCATTGTCCTTTGCAGTGTCCTTCCCATTGTCCTTAGCCGCAAACCTGTCGATGTCGAGCTGCCGCGCCGTGAGCTGCGCCTTCAGCACCGGCGATGCGCCGAAGCTCGCCTCACCCGTGCCGGCAAGGCGCAGCGCACGCTCTTCCGGACCGTAGCTCACCTCCAGCTGGTCGAGCCGCGCGGCCGCCTGGTCCGCCTTGACCCTGGCGGCGATCTTCCAGGGCATGGCGGCGGAATCGGATTTCACCGCCGGCCGCCCCAAGGTCATCGATCCATCGAAGCGCGGCGCGCGCTGCTCGAAGGCCAGCACGCCGTCGAGATCGATCGCAAGCGCGCGCTGGCCGGGATCGATGTTGAGATGCACGCGGGTGCCGCTGCCGTCCTGAGTCTGGCCCGAGGAGACGCGGTACGGATATCTGATGCCGGCGAGTGAAAAATTGCCGTCGCCGCGGATCGAACCGGCGAGCGAGCGCACATCGCCGGAGAACGCGATGTCGCTCAGTTCCAGCGTGCCGCGGCTTGCGGCATCGTGCAGCGCGGCGCGGCCGGTGAGGTTCAACCGGTCGATCGCGAGCTGGCCGAAATTGAAGCTGCCGGTGGAGGCCGGCCAGTCGATGCGGCCCCGCGCGTCGAGACCGAGATCGAGCGCCATGCCGTTGATGGTGAGCTCGGTGGCGCGCCACTCGCCGCGCATCAGCGAGCCCAGGCTGAACTCGACGTCGAGCTTTTCGGCGCGCACCTTGCCGAGGTCGTTGGCGCCGCCGACCGTTACCGAGCGCAGCTGTAGCGACGGCGCCGGCAACAGGCGGGCGTCCAGCTTGCCGGCAACACGGACGGGGGCACCGACAATCCGCGTCGCCTCGGCCTCGAACTGCGGGCGAAACTGGTTCCAGTCGATGAAATACGGCCCGACCAGCGCCGCTATCAACGCGATGATGAAGGCGATCGCCAATCCGAGCAGCGTCGTCTGCACGGTATCTCCTCTCGGGTGCCGCCGAGCGCGCCGCACCCAAGGGAGCATTAATGGGAGCCGGCGCCGGGACACCGGGGAATATAGGGGCAAGTGTGGCGAAGTCACAGCGGCATCACAGGCGATGCCGCAGTTCATCCGGATGCTTCAACACCGCCATGGCCGGGCTTTCCGCCTCAGCTGAAGCTTCGGCGGGCCGGGCGAGCTTCTAGTGAAGCCGACGTGCCAGGACGAAGCGCATCATCATATGGGGGGCAATGAACCATGCCACCGGTGCCGCCAAGACAAAGCTTGTCACAACGACAACGGGTATCCAGAAGAAGGCATGCTGCGCCAGTGCTGGGGTCAGCAAGACAGACACCAGACCCACACCAAAAACTACCGCATTCACCATCATGAAGATAAGGGCCGCAACCCGCAACCTCGCCTGATTATCGCTATTCATGAGCGGCGCTCCTGTTCACGGGAAAATGCCCGGAGCGGCTTTTGGTTCCGTGTACCTGCAGGGTCAGGAAGGGCGCCAACCAACCGGTTTCCCACACGAAATTGTGGGCTGCCCCTAACTCAGAGGTCGCACCCATGGCTGACTATGCCAGGCGGAGACCGTGAAGCGCCGTGGGAAGAACCTACCAGCTGGCGGGCAGCCGCTGCAGGCCGCGCAGCACGAAGGTCGGCCGCCACTGCGGGTTCTCCGCGTCATCCAGCCGCAGATCGGGAATCCGGCGCAGCAGGGTCGAGATCGCGACCTCGGCCTCGATGCGCGCGAGCTGGGCGCCGAGGCAATGATGGATGCCACCGCCGAAGGAGAGCGGCCTGACGTTCGGCCGGGTGATGTCGAGCCGTTCCGGGTGGTCCGGATAGACGGCCGGGTCGTGATTGGCGGAGCCCAGCAGGCACAGCACGCTGTCGCCCTTGGCGATCTTTCTGCCGCCGAGATCCTCGATGTCTTCCAGCGCGACGCGGCCGGTCAGCTGCACCGAGGAGTCGTAGCGCAAGAATTCCTCGACGGCGTTGGTGATCAGTTCCGGCCTTGCCTTGAGCAGCGCGAGCTGGTCCGGATTGCGGAACAGCGCCAGGAGGCCATTGCCGATCAGATTGACGGTGGTTTCGTGGCCAGCGCCGAACAGCAGGACGATGTTGGCGATCAGCTCGTCGGTGGAGAGCTTGTCGCCGGCTTCCTCCGCCTGCACCAGCTGGGTGGTGAGGTCGTCGCCGGGATTCTTGCGCCTGAGTTCGATCAGTTGCTGGAAATACATTGCCGACAGGGCAAAACCCTCATTGCCCTTCTTGATCTCGTCCGCCGACAGCGGCACCGGATCGAGCAGGCGGCCGCCCTCGCGCGAGGAAGCATAGAAGCCCTCGCGATGTTCCTCGGGAATGCCGAGCATGTCGCAAATGATCGTGACCGGCAGGCGGAACGCGAAATCCTCGATCAGGTCCATCTTCCCCTGCGGGATGATGCGGTCCAGATTCTCGTCGACGATCGCCTGGATGCGCGGCCGCATGTCCTCGACGCGGCGCGCGGTGAAGGCCTTCACGACCAGGCCGCGCAAACGTGTATGATCCGGCGGATCGGCCTGCAGCATCCAGTGGCTCATGCTGCGGAACACCGGTTCTTCCATGATCTTCGGGCCGTAGCGTCGGATGGTGCGGTCGACGAAGTCCTTGCCGAAGCGCTTGTCGCGCAGCACTAGGCTCGATTCCGCGTGACGGCTCGAGACCCACATGCCGAACGGCGACAGGTGCATCGGGTCGGTGGCGCGCAGCTTCTCGTAATAGGGATAGGGGTTGCGGATGAACTCGGGCGCGAGCGGGTTGAAAAGCGGTGCGCCGGTCGCTGGCTGAACGTGCTCGTTCATGGAGACCTTCCCTGGAGCCCTATTGACGCGTTTTCTTCATGCGAACCGGTATCCACGTCGCTTGAAAACGCTCCGGCCGCGCTGCGATTGTGGTTCCGCAACTCGATACATTGTTGTATCGAGTTGCATTCTGCCCTAAAATACACCGATGTCAAGAGTCCGCACCAGACCGACCCGGGACGATACCCGCGAGAAACTGTTCGAGGCGGCCGCCCGCGTGTTCGAGGAACAGGGCATAAGTGCTGCCAGCATCGAGGCGATCGCGGCTGCGGCCGGTTTCACCCGCGGCGCGTTCTACTCGAACTTCGACAGCAAGGACGAGCTGATCGTTGCCATGCTGGAGGATCACGTCGAGCAGACCATCCGGCGCAACCTCGACCTCCTGAGCCGGCACCAGGGCCTGCAGGATTTCATCGCCGCCTTCAGGAACATGGATCGCGCCCGGCAGGATCCGCTCGGTCGCGCGCCCCTGCTTCACATGGAAATGATCCTGTTCGTGGCGCGCGCCGAGAAGCGGCGGCCGGAACTCGCCAAACGCCTGCGCGCCCGCCGGCAGATGCTTACCGAGATCGTCGCAATCATCTCGAAGCACGGCGGCAAGAATTTCGAGAAGCCGGAATGGGTGGCGGCGATCCTGCTGGCGCTGGAAGACGGTTTCCGCCTGCACCGCCTGATCGATCCCGAGACCACGCCGGCAGACAGCTTTCTGCGCGCGCTGAACGATCTGCAGGGAGCGATCGGGGATACGTTCGACGTGAAGTGAGGCGAGTCACCGCATTCGGCAGGTCCATGCAGGTCCGGGATATCCGCTTCCCTCTCAAGAGCGGGCGGTCGAATGTCTGGCAGGGTCAAAAGCGGACGTGACCGTCAGAATAACGAAGAATAACATCCAGCGAAGTGTTGTTACCTGAGGGGCAATATCGTGCTTCGGGATGTCGACAATGTCCGACCGGGCCGTCCTCAATGGCGCACGAACCCGGTGCGCGGACTTCTGGTGATCCTTGCGATGGTTATGCTGGTGATGCCGGCCAGCATTTTGGCCCAACCGCTCACCATCGATCCCGAATCGATCGTGCCATTGCCGGACAAGTTCGACATGAAGCCCCCGTCGGCCGAGGTGCCCGCTGACATTGCCCGCTTTCAGGGAGCGTGGATCGGGACCTGGCACGACGACAGGCACATTCTCGTGGTTGAGCACGTGAAGGCGGATGGGCATGCAGACGTGGTGTTCGCCCAATCGGACTCGGCCTTCTACGGTATGAATCGTGAATGGTGGCGTGACGATGCCACCATTGTCGACGGCGCACTGACCATGAAAGGATTCCGCATTTACCGTTACACCTTCGACGGTCCGGATCGGTTGTACATGACGGCAACCCTCAAGAACGGCGGTGTCACCTCTGGAATGCTGGTCCGAACCGATCCGACACGCCTGGCAGCGGGGGAAAGGCCCGTCGATTGGCCGTGGCCCGGCGAACACGTACAGATTCCGCACCTCACTGTTCGCACGCCGGATGGCGCCCGGCCGATCATAATTGAGGGAACGTTCTACCCGCCCAAAGTACCCGGCCAGGCGCCACTGGCGATTTTCACCCATGGTTCCGATGTCGGCCGGAATCAACTCAGAAGCTGGTCCTTCTCAACCGAGGCTCATTGGCTGCGCGATAATGGTTTCGCCGTGCTGGTGCTGATGCGCCGCGGTCGTGGCCGATCCGAAGGCATCAACGGTGAGGAAAATTTCGGGCGCAACCACGCGGGCGAACTCACCGACGTATCATTTGGCGTTGCGCAAGCCGTCGAGGACCTCGACTCCGCGATCGCCTATGGCCGCAAACTCCCCGATGTGCGGCCCGGGCCGGTGCTGCTCGCCGGCCAGTCGCGCGGCGGCTTTCTCGCCATGCACTATGCCGGGCTCAAGCCTGGCGAAGTGATGGGAGTGCTGAATTTATCTGGCGGCTGGTACCCGTATGGGCCGGTCACGACGCCCTATTATGCGAGGGCCGGACGCGGCGCGGTCAACAAGGTTCCGCAACTCTGGCTGTATGCGGACAACGACAGCCTCTACGAAGAGACATTGGTTCGCGAGTATTATCAAGCCTTCTCGGCAGCTGGCGGAAGCGCGCGCCTAGAGATTCTCAAGGGGGTGCCGGGCGATGGCCATCTGCTGCGCCTTTATCCCGACCGATGGCGGCCGGTCGGCGACGAGTTCCTGGCCTCTCTGCTTCGGGAACGTCCTCGCTAGCGATATCTGCAGTCTACCCGACCCCTCACTACGGAGAGTCCGGAGGACTGGCTGGTTTCGGAACCCATGTTCCCGATGGCTTATACCAAATGGTGTTTACGCGGTGACCGGAAAGTCTGCACCATCGACTGATAACGGATCTAGACTCCGCTAACGTGCAGCTGTGCGGACGAGACGATCGACGATACCGGAGCCCTCGTCCACGAGCTGCTGAGCGCTCATCCAGATATCTCCGCCCGAGATTTTCTGACGCATCCCGGCCAGCCACACCGTGTTGACGCCACGAATGCCGATATCGTTGCGGTACATGTCGTTGGTGGCTTGCCGCTCCATTACCTTGATGACTTTCGATAGCGCCGCTTTCTCGGATTCGTTCAACTCCCGTTGTTTCACGTTTTCCCTGGCGCTGCCGGTCAGGCTGGCCTGGTGAAACATGAAATAGGCCTCGGGATCGGCCGCGCGCTCGGCGCCGGCAAGAAAAATCGGAACGCACATTGAGGCGCAAACGCCGGCCTTTTGAACGAACGTGTCAATCGCGCGATCACGCGCTCGGATCTCGGCCACGACCTTGCGTCCATGCTCGATCGATCCGCCCGGCGAATTCAGGATGAGGACAAGCCTCCGTCGATCGGCCTTGTAATGCTCCAAGGCAGCGGCGACACGCTCACTCATCGGCTCCCGCACGGGCCCGCTCCAGCCGAGCACGATGCGGTCCGGCTCTTCGCTGATCGACAGGGTTTGTCGAGATGCCACATCTGCGGAGCCGGAAGGCTGTTGAAAATACGCCCAGAGGAGCAGGAGACAGCAGACAGCACCGAGAATTCTAAACAGCGACACGATCCATCCACTCAATCATCGCTGCGCCGTGGTCAAAACGCAGCGATCAGGAATTGACAGCTCTCCACAAAAGGAGGAGCGCGCCGAAGCCGAATAACGCCATCACGACCGCGCTGAAAACAAAGGAAAACGTGCGGTTCCAGAGTTTTGTCTCCGCTGAATAGAAGATCGAGACCGCCGTGCGGTCGACGGTCGATCGCACCGGCACCAGGGCCTCTCCACCACCGCCCGCAAAGAGCATCATGAAGCGATGGGCAATTGGCGCCTGATCCGGCCTGGCGACAGATTTGATCTTGGAGTTGCAGAAGGTGATCACGAAGTTGATCCGTTCGCACTTTCCGTCCATCGCTTGCAAGTCATACGCAGGCTGCCAGGTTCCGGCCAGTCGATGATCACGCACGATGTCCGGCCCGTAGTTCGCAATGAGGCCATAAAGCATCGCGCCACATGCAACGAGCGCGATGAGCCAACGAAGCGGATGACCGTTCGCGCCGGTACCCGGGGCGACCACTTGGCCTTGCGCGCCGGCCATGTCGACATTGAGCGCCTGCGCGGCGGCACCAACCCCGGATTGACGTTTACCGAACGTCATTGCGATTACTCCTGAAGCCGCCTGCTACCTAGGGGCGACTCCCATAAGATTTCGCTAAGGAGCGTCGGCGAATTAGCGCGATTCAGACATCGTTAAGCGCCGGATGCTGCCCAGCTTGTCATCTTCGTCGCTTACCCTCGCGCCACCTTTCCCGCGACGGCGCGGACCTTGCCGGGGGAGGCCTGCCAGATCGCGATGGCCGACAGCAGGCTGATCGCGATCCCGGCTGCGAAGGCCGCGGTGTAGTTGCCGGTGAGATCGTACAGCACGCCGGTGGCCCATGGCCCGGCGGCGCCGCCGGCCAGTGCGGCGAGCATGACGGTGCCGAAGATGCTGCCATAGTGCCTGCCCTGGAAAATCTCCAGCACGATCGGCCCCATCACCGAGGTGAGGCCGTAGCCGAGAACGCCTTGCGTGAACACCATCAGATAGACAAGCCACAGGCTCGGCCAGAATTTCAGCGCGACCAGCGCGGCGAAGCAGATCGCAAAGCCGAAGCAGGCGATCGCCCACACCCATTCGCGGCCGATGCGGTCGGAGAGATGGCCGAGCCAGATCTGGCCGGGAATGCCGAGCAGGCTGACCGTGCCGAGCGCCCAGACGCCGACGGTCGGCGAGAAGCCGATGTCGAGCAGGAATTTGGTCTGGTGTACCTGCACCGCGTACCAGATGTAGAGGCCGCAGAAATAGCCGATCGCGATCCACCAGAAGCGCGCGGTGCGCAGCGCGAGGCTCAAGGTCCAGTCGGTCGCCGCCCACGCGGGATCGACGACGTTCGAAACGGGCTTCGCCGACGTCGCCGATGGCGCGGGATCGCCGTCGGGCAACAGGCCGATATCCTCCGGCCGCTTGTGCAGCAAGAGGTTGATAGGCGCGAGCACGACGATGATCAGGATGCCCATCGCGGTGCAGGCGGTGCGCCATCCCGTCTGCTCGATCATGTGCTGCACCCAGGGCAATAGCGTCATCGAGCCGATGCCGACACCGGCAAAAGCGATGCCGATCGCGAGCCCCCGGCGGCGGACGAACCAGTTCGGCACGAACAGCGATTGGCCGGAATAGCCGAGACAGACGCTGCCGGCGCCGACCAGCACGCCGATAGTGAGGTAGAGATGCCATGGCTGCGTCGTCAGCGGTGCCAGCAGCATGCCGCCGCCCATCAGCACCACGCCCAGCTCCATCACCGCGCGCGGACCGAAGCGATCCATCAGCCGGCCGATCAAGGGGCTCATGATGCCGGACACCACGAAGCCGAACGAAAACGCGCCGGCGGTGACGCCGCGGTCCCAGCCGAACTCGGAAATGATCGGCGGAAACAGCAGCGAGAACGCGGTGCGTGCATTGACGCCGATCGCCATGGTGACGAACACGACGGCGACGATCATCCAGCCATAGTAGAAGGGGAGCCTGCTCTTCATGTTTTTCCCGTCCCGGGCCGGCGTGTCCAGCGCTCCGCGTTGACGGCGCCAACCGGGGCGTTGCCCCGGATGATCTCGGCGACCTGCCGCACCGTCTCCGCCGATTGATGCTCGATCGCCTGCGGCGTCAAGCCGCCGACATGGGGCGTAGCGATCACGTTCGGCAATCGCGCCAATTCTGGCGACGGCATCTGGTCGGGCGCGCGGCCGACATCCATCGCCGCCCCGGCGATCCGGTTGTCGCGCAAGGCGGCGGCGAGCGCCGCTTCATCGACGAGATTGCCGCGCGACAGATTGATGAAGAAAGCATGCTTCGGCATCCGCGCCAGCGCCGCCTTCCCGATCAGGTTCTCGGTCTGCTCGTTGGCAATAGCGAGACACACGACGTAATCGGAAGCACCGAGAAGGTCGTCGAGCGAAACATGCCGGATCGACGCGTCGTCGATGGTGACGAAGGGATCGGCGACCAGGACTTCCATGCCGAGCACTTTGGCGAGCCCGGCAAGATAGCGCCCGATGCTGCCAAAGCCGATGATGCCGACGCGGCTGCCGGCGAGCTGCCGCCCCATGACCACTTCCGGCGCCCTGCCCGCGTGATAATCCGCGGTCGCACGCGAAACGCCGCGCGACAGATCGACCATATAGCCGAGCGCGAGCTCGGCGACCGCCGGCACGAAGCCGGGGCTTGCGCGCGTCACCAGCACGCCGGCCGCGGACGCCGCCGCCACGTCGATGTTGCGGATATCGACCGCGCAGCGCACGAAGGCGCGCAGTTTCGGCAGTCTCGGGAAAATCTCGCCGGGCCCCTGCGTCATGCGGTCGGCGACGACGATGTCGACATCGCGCGCCGCTTGGGCCAGCGCGGCGGCATCGAGCGCCGTGTCGCCCTCATGCAGCTTCACGTCGGCCACCGCGCGCAGGCCGTTCAGGCTGCGCTCGCCGTAATAGTCGCGCCGCATCTGCGGGGTATGGGCCAGCAATACTTTCAAGCGCGGGGCAATTCTCTCGATGATCCTTCGGACCATCTGCGGCCGGACAGGTCAAGTGGCGCAGTTGCAACCCCTGCCCGCGTCACGACGTTTCGCCATGTTGCGCAGTGCGGCAGGAAGTAAGCGTTTGGACTACTTCGCGGCCGCTATTTGGTCCGCGCGACCGAGGTGCCGTCCCAGCCCTCGGCGGTCGGGTTTTCGATCTGGTGCCTGCAGCGCTCGATCATCAGCGAGCAAGCCGCATCGGGCCTGCGGTGCGATGCCTGCTCGAAATGGCGGATCGCGCCTTCGAAATCACCCGCGCGCCATGCGGCAAGACCTGCTTCATAAGCCGCCACCCATTCGCGCAGATCCTCGCACTCGCCGGCCATGCCGAGCAATTCGTAGATCTGCAGGCCGCCGGCGCGACCATAGACCGCGAGACGATCGAGCTCGCGCACCACGATGCGGTCGCCGGCCAGCCGCCGCGTCTCCGGGCCGATGATGATGGTGGAGCCGTAGCTCTTGTTGGTGCTTTCGAGACGGCTTGCGATATTCACGGCGTCGCCGATCACCGTGTAGTTCAGCCGCACTTCCGAGCCGATATTGCCGACCAGCATGTCGCCGGAATTGATGCCGATGCGGATCTTCACCTTTTCGCCGCGGTCGTCGACGAGGCCCGCCTGCTCCACCGCGCGCTGGCAGGCGAGCGCTGCGCGGCAGCAATCGACGGCATGGTCCGGATTGGACGACGGCGCGCCCCAGAATGCCATCACGGCGTCGCCGATGAACTTGTCGATGGTGCCGCCGGCTTCCTGGATCTGCGCCGAGACCACATCGAAATAGTGCGACAGCACGGGAATGATGCGGTCGCCCATCCGTTCCGACATCCCCGTGAAGCCGGCAAGGTCGATGAACATCACGCTCATCGGCCGCACCGCGCCGCCGAGCCGCGCGCCGTTGCCGTCGCTGATCAGCCGCCGCACCAGATCGGCGGGGATGTATTTGCGGAACGCGGCGAGCCCCTGCGCCATATCGCCGATCGCGGCGGACAGATTGCCGATCTCGGTGAGACGCGAGGGATGGCGCCGCACCTTGTCGAGATCGAAGCGCTCGACATGCCTGATCTCGTTGACCACGCGGATCAGGGGCGCCGCGATCAGGCGCTGCGCCAGCCATGCCGACAGCACGCCGGCAAAGGCGATCAGGGCAGCGAGCCCGATCAGCAGGTTGCGGATCGTCGCCTGTACCGGTCCGAGAAATTCCGATTCGGGCACCACCGTCACCAGCGACCAGCCCGGAAAGGAAATCGGCGTCAGCACGGTCTTGTAGGCCTTGCCGTCCCTGACGACGGTCGTGTTGTAGGGCTCCGATCCATTCGCTTCATAGGCGCTGCCCGCCTGGCGCATCGCATCGACGGCAACCGGGAACGTCGGCTGCTCGGTCTTCAACGGGGTAACCTCGTCGGCATTGACGTCGGGCGCCGCGATCACGGACCCGTCACGCTCGAGGATGAAGGCGCTGGCCGATTTGCCGACCGTGAGCTGCGACAGGAAATTCGACACGCGGGTCAGTTCGATGATGATGGCGAGCACGCCGGCCTGATCGCCGTCGAGGCCGACCCGTACCGCGAAAGCCGCAGCCGGCCGCTCGCCGGTCGGATGCACCGTCAGCGTCGACCACAGGTCGGAGCCGCGGAACCATTCCTGCTCGGTGACGAGATATCTGGTGTCCTCCACGCGGCGATCCCTGAACTTGAGGTCGCCGTTATCATAGTCGTATCGCTCGATACCGAGCTTGCGGTCGGTGCCGATGGTCAGGATCTCGACGGCATTGTCGCCGAGCTTGTGCGCGGCATAGAACTGTCCATCAGGCCAGCCGAACGCAACCCAGGAGATGGTGGGCTGTGCCTGGAGCTGCGACAGGAACACGAATTTGCGCCGCTTCTCGTCGCGGATGTCGAGCACCTTCTCGGTGATCAGCGCGCGTACGGCAATCGACGCCGAGCGGGCCTCGGTGGTGATCGACTGCAACTGATCGGCGACTGCCGAGACGATCTGGTCGTTGATGGTGTCGGCCAGGGTCTGGCTGACCTGGTTGGCCGTGCGCCACCACAGCAAATGCACCACGATCGCGCTGATGACGATCGACGTCAGCACGAGGGCGGAAATGGCGCTGCGGATTCCGATGCGCATCCGGCGTTCCCGGGGTCAGGCCTGGTTAACCTACATGATACGGATCATGGTCGCATAAGTTACACACGGCCCTGTGACCGCGCAAAACCCCTGCCTTCGGCGAAACCACTGGAATCTTGCCCTCGTACAAGCCAATAGGATAGACGACGAGAGCTTTTCGAGGTGAGGCATGCACGATGTTTCGGTCCCGGCGGCTGTTCTGGCAGGGTTGATCAGCTTCCTGTCGCCCTGCGTATTGCCGCTGGTGCCGCCCTATCTGGTCTATCTGACCGGCGCGACGATCGAGCATGTCGCCAATGATGAGGGCGTGCAGGCCTCGCGGCGCGCGGTCATGAGCTCGGCGCTGATGTTCGTGCTGGGATTCTCCACCGTGTTCGTGGCGCTCGGCGCCAGCGCCTCCCTGTTCGGAGGCTTGATCCGCGCCTGGTCGGCGCAGCTGTCGATCCTCGCCGGCATCGTGATCATCATCATGGGCCTGCATTTCCTCGGGCTGACCCGCATCGGCCTCTTGATGCGCGAAGGCCGGCTGCCGATCCCGAAACCCGTCGGGCTGTGGGGCGCCTATGTGATGGGGCTGGCGTTCGCCTTCGGCTGGACCCCCTGCATCGGGCCGATCCTGGCGGCGATCCTTTCCGTCGCCGCGGCCGAAGCCACCGTCGCCAAGGGAGCGATGCTGCTTGCGGTCTATTCCGCCGGTCTCGGCATCCCGTTCCTGCTCGCAGCCTTCGCGGTCGAGCAGTTCTCCGAATTGTTCTTGCGGATGAAAAAGCACCTGGCCCGGGTCGAGCATGCCATGGGGGTGCTGATGGTAATCACCGGCGTCGCCTTCCTCACCGGCGCCATCTCCAATGTCAGCATCTGGCTGCTGGAGACGTTTCCCGCGCTGCAAAACTTCGGATAGCGACGCGCAAATTTCGGCCAAGCTCCCCGTAACAAGCGGGCAGGCCCGCTCGAAACTCCAGCCAGGACGACGTTGCGGCCCGCGCATTTGGCGCGCGCCCCGGCGAGCTAGATATTTCGAGAGGGTTTTTCCATGAATTCCATCGTCAATCTCCTGATCCTGCTGCCAGCCCGTATTGCCGCGTATTTCGCCTGGGCCGGCCCCCTGCTGATGCGCATCGTCGTCGGCTACACCTTCATGATGAGCGGCTGGGGCAAGCTCAACAACCTGCCGCAGATCACCCAGAATTTCACCGAATGGGGCATCCTGTTTCCGAAGATCATGACGCCGTTCGTGTCCGGCGTGGAATTCTTCGGCGGCATCATGCTGATCCTCGGCCTGTTCACCCGCATCCCTGCGGCGATGCTCGCCTTCACCATGCTGGTCGCGATCAAGTCGGCGAAATGGGACCAGATCGACTCGCTGGAGACGCTGCTCGGCTTCGAGGAGGCGACCTATTTCGCAGGCTTCATGTGGCTCGCCATCGCCGGCCCCGGCGCGGCCTCGCTGGACCGGCTGCTGCTCAATGCGGCCGGAGACGCCAAGGCCACGCCGTGAGACGGCTCACGTTCGCGTGACATTGCGGCGCGATCTGAGCCGCGAGCCGGCGTAGCCCGTAGCTCCCGGAACATCCGCGCTCCGGGGAATGCCATGAAACCTGCACGCCTTGTCGCCATCGTCCTTGCTGCGATTGCGGCCTCCTCTGCTCGCGCCGGCGAGCTGAAATGGAGCGACTGGAACGACGAGCTGTTCAGCCGCGCCAGCGCCGAGAAACGCTTCGTCATCCTCGATCTCGAAGCCGTGTGGTGCCATTGGTGCCATGTGATGGAGAAGACGACCTACGCCGATCCCGAGGTGCAGTCGCTACTTGCGCAAAAGTACATTCCGGTGCGCGTCGACCAGGACGCCAATCCCGATTTGTCGAGCCGCTATGGCGACTGGGGTTGGCCGGCGACTATCGTGTTCGGCCCCGACGGCACGGAGATCGCCAAGATCAGGGGCTACATCGAGCCGCCGCGGATGCAGGCGATGCTGAAGGCGATCATCGACGATCCCACGCCCGGCCCCTCGGTGGCGGAAGCCTTCGAGGTAAAGCCCGCAGCATCCGCCTTCCTCGACAAGGCGCAGCGCGAGGTGCTTACGAAAAATTACGACGATTCCTACGAGGAAGCGCTCGGCGGCTGGGGCGAGGCGCAGAAATACATCGATGCCGACAGCATGGATCTCGCCATCACCCGCGCCGAAGCCGGCGATGCCATCGCGGCCAGGCGCGCGCGGCAGACGCTCGACGCGGCGCTCGCGCTGATCGATCCGGCATGGGGCGGCGTATTCCAGTACTCGGAAGGCGGCTCCTGGCAGAAGCCGCATTTCGAAAAGATCATGTCGTTCCAGGCGCAATATCTGCGGCAATACAGCCAGGCCCATGCGCTGTGGAAAGAGCCGAAATATCTCGCCGCCGCGCGCGACATCGAGCGCTATTTGGTGGCGTTCATGCAAGACCCCGACGGCGCGTTCTATGTCAGCCAGGACGCCGACCTCGATCACGACACCGACGGCCACAAATATTACGCGCTTTCCGATGCCGAGCGCCGCAAGCTCGGCATGCCCCGCATCGACAAGAATTTGTATGCGCGGGAGAACGGCTGGGCGATCTCGGGCCTGGCTGCCTATTACAATGTCAGCAACGATGCCAAGGCGCTCGCCAGTGCCGAACGATCGGCAAAATGGGTGTTGGCCAACCGGGCGCGAGCCGACGGCGGCTTCGACCACAGCGCCAGGGATCGCGGCGGGCCCTTCATCGGCGACACGCTCGCCATGGGCCAGGCCTTTCTCGATCTCTATGCCGCTACCGGCAATCGCGACTGGCTGACATCAGCCGCCAGGGCCGGCGATTTCGTTGCGACCTTCCGCGACGAATCCGGCGGCTTCCTCACTTCGAAGAAGCCGGAGGCGAAGACGGGCGTGTTCGCCAGGCCGGCAAAACTCCTCGACGATCAGGTGCAGGTCGCGCGCTTCATGAACATGCTCGATCGCTATCACGGCAATGACCTCTATCGCGAGCAGGCCTCGCACGCGATGCGCTATCTCGCCAGCGCCTCCGCCGAGATGATCCGCCCGCTGCCCGGCGTGCTGCTGGCCGACGAGGAGCTGGCGATCGAGCCGACCCATGTCACGGTCGTCGGCCGCAAGGACGATGCGCGGGCGCAGAAATTGCACGCCTTCGCACGCGCGCTTCCTGCCCGCTACAAGCGGCTGGAATGGCTGGACCTGCGCGAAGGCAAGCTGCCCAATCCCGACGTGGAATATCCCGATCTCGGCGAGCCCGCAGCCTTTGCCTGCAGCAATCGCATCTGCTCGTTTCCGTCGTTCAATGCCGAGGAGCTGGCAGCCACCGTCAAGCAGATGGCGAAGCTGAAGCCGCAGCGCGCGGCGCTGAAATGAGGCGACCAAAAACTGTCAGTATAGCTGACATAACCGGATCCGGGATGCGCAACGAAATACTCCGGCAGGGCCGGGTCAGGACACAGACGATACGGAAGCCCAGAACCAGAAAATATTCTTTTGCGACGCTGTAACCAAACAGCAAGGTGCCCCGTAACTCGTTTCCGGATGGATATTCATCGGGGCGGCTTCGACCTCCGCAATGAATGGGCATCCTCGTTGTGCGCTTTAGGGATCAATGATCATCGGAGGCTCACGGCGTCATTGTCGTCAACATTCATCGAGGAGAACGTCATGAAGTTGGATTCCAAATCGGGTGCCACGCTCGCCGCGGCCGCCGCCACCTTGTTCCTGGCCGGTGCCGTCGTCTCGACCGTGTCCACCCCCGCCGACGCCGCGCAGGGCAAGTGCATGGCCGCCAACGCCTGCAAGGGCCAGAGCGCCTGCAAGGGAGCATCGAATGCCTGCAAGGGCCTGAACGCCTGCAAGGGCCAGGGCTTCTCGATGGCGTCGGAAGCCTCCTGCAAGGCCAAGGGCGGCGCGTTCGTCAAGGGCTGATGTCGGGCCGACACCGGTTTCAGGGGCCCGGCCGCTTGCCGGGCCTCTTTCATCAGGAAAACTCCGCAAAAAATTTTGCGGGGCGGCGTAACCAATCCGCGGTTCGATCCGTAGCTCGCACAGGTGCAGCCCCTACCGGGCCGACACCTTCACGCATTCCGCTCTCTGGAGGAGAATACCCATGAAGATGACGTCCAAGTCCGGTGCCGTTCTCGCTGCTGCCGCCGCCACCCTGTTCGTGGCCGGCACGACCCTGTCGACCACCACCAGCTATGCCGCCGACGAAGGCAAGTGCGTAGGCGCGAACGCCTGCAAGGGCCAGAGCGCGTGCAAGGGCGCGTCCAACGCCTGCAAGGGCCAGAATGCCTGCAAGGGCCAGGGCTTCTCGGCCATGACCAAGGAGAAGTGCGCCGCCGCCAAGGGCAAGTTCACGCCGTCCTAGGCCTTGCTGTGACCGGAACGGGGGTCCGGTAGGCCGGGCTCCTGTTTCGTGATAGTTTTGCCTGCCCCTGCACAGCCGAGCGGAACCGAATGAACGTCGCGAGCAGATTGCCGGAGATTTCGCGCACCGACGGCCCGCAGCAATCCGCCAAGCCGGCTTTCCTCGGCTTCGGCCTCGGCCTGCGTCACCAGCACTACGACGAGATCCTTTCCGGCAACCCGCCGATCGACTGGTTCGAGATCATCAGCGAAAACTACATGGTGCCCGGCGGCCAGCCGCTGCAGACGCTGGACAATATCCGGGCGCGATATCCGATCGTGATGCATGGCGTGTCGCTGTCGATCGCCTCCACCGCGCCGCCCAACTTCGAATATCTGCAAGGCCTGAAAGACCTCGCCCGTCGCGTCGAACCCAAATGGGTGTCGGACCATCTGTGCTGGACCGGCGTGCATGGCAAGAATCTGCACGACCTGCTGCCGATCCCCTACACGCAGGAAGCGCTCGACCATGTCGTGAGCCGCGTTCATTTGGTGCAGGATTTTCTCGGCCGCCCTCTCGTGATCGAGAACGCATCGACCTATGTGCAGTTCAAGAATTCCGAGATGGCCGAGTGGGAGTTCATATCGGAACTCGTTCGCCGCACCGGCTGCTGGCTGCTGTTCGACATCAACAACGTCTATGTCAGCGGCTTCAACCACGGCTTCGACCCCCTCACCTTCCTGGGCGGCATTCCCAGCGACAGCGTCGTGCAATTCCACATGGCCGGCCACAGCCACATGGGCACCCACATCATCGACACCCACGACCATCCCGTCTGCGAGGACGTCTGGGCGCTCTACGCCGCGGCGCTGAAGCGCTTCGGGCGCGTCTCGACCATGATCGAGCGCGACGACAACATCCCGCCGCTGGATGAGCTGATCGTCGAGGTGAACCGCACCCGCGAAATGGCCGAGCAGGTGCTCGGCCCGGCGAAGCAATGAGCGATCTGGCGCGCCAGCAGGCCGACTTTCAACGCGGCATCCTCGCCGGCGACGATGGCGTGCTGGACGAAATCCTCGACAGCGACAAGGAGAAGCGCACGACGCTGTTCGGCGTCTATCGCTATGCCTATGGCTCGCGGCTGGTGGAAGCGCTGCGCAACGACCACGAATTGCTGCATGCCTATCTCGGCGACGAAATGTTCGACGAGATGGGCCATGCCTATGTCAAGGCGCGCCCGTCGGCGCATCCGAACCTGCGCTGGTTCTCGCAGGGACTGCCCGACTTCCTGCGCACCAATGCTCCGTACGAACAATATCCGGTGCTCGCAGACCTGGCCGCGCTGGAGAAGGCGCTCAACGATGCCTTCGATGGAACAGACGGCGCGGTCCTGGCGCTGTCCGACGTGGCCGCGTTTGCGCCCGACGTTTGGAAGGACCTCACCTTCACCGCGCATCCCACGGCTGCGCGTCTCGACCTCACCACCAACGCAGCCGCAATCTGGCGCGCGCTCAAGGCCGACGAGACGCCGCCGGACGCAGTGGGGCTCGACGAGCCCACCCGCATCCTGGCGTGGCGTCAGCATACTACCCCGATGTTCCGCGAACTGCCGGCCGAGGAAGCCATGATGTGGGACGAAGCGGTCAAGGGCGTTCCGTTCGGCGTGCTCTGCTCGATGCTTGCGACCTATGACGATCCCGACAATGCGGCAGGACGCGGCGCGGGTTATCTGCACGGCTGGGTCACAAGCGGGTGTCTCTCGGGCGTTGTGGCCTGACCTCGAAAGGCCGAATGCATGGGCATCGAGGCCGAAGCCAATTTCGTCGGGCACATGAGGTGGGACGATGTTGCGCATCGCCTTGCGCGAGGCGCCGCCGCGCTCCTGCCGATCGGAGCCGGCGCCAAGCAGCACGGCCTGCATCTGCCGCTCGATACCGATCGTATCCAGGCGGAATTTGTTGCCGCCAGGCTCGCCGAACGGATCGACGCGCTGGTGTGGCCGACGCTCACCTATGGGCATTATCCCGCCTTCACCGAATATGCCGGAAGCATCAGCCTGTCGGCGGCAACGTTCGAGACGCTCGTTGCTGAAGTCGCGGCAGGAATCCTCTCGCATGGTTGCCGCGCGCTGTTCGTGATCGATACCGGCATCAGCACGCGCGCTGCGGTCGGGCGCGCTCTGGCACGGCTCGATCCGGGCAAAGCGTTGCATCTGATGGTTCACGACGGACCGCGCTATCGCCGTGCCTCGGCAGCGCTCGCCCGGCAAGGCCACGGCAGCCATGCCGACGAGCTCGAAACATCGCTGATGCTGGCGATGGCGCCCGCGGTGGTCGATATCTCGCGCGCCGAGGCGAGCCCGCCGCTCGCTCAGGCGGTGCCTGGACGCCTGACACCGACGGACGCGGCCTCGCCTAATTACAGCCGTTCGGGAAGCTTCGGCGATCCCACGCTTGCGACCCTCGAAAAGGGCAAGACCTTGCTGGCTGCCATGCAGGACGATCTTGCCGAGCAAGCGAACTCTTTTCTTGCACAACTGTCCGACGCCGGGAGTCGGGCCAGGGGTGCGGCGTCATGAAGCTTGCCGCGTCATTTCGCGCGATTGCGATTGTGATCGTTTTCGCCGCCGCGCTCGTGAGTGCATTTCCCTTTTTCGCCGACGCGCAATCCGAATTCATGCGCGGCAACCGAATGCCTTACGATGCCTTCGACAAGCTGCCGAAGATCGATCTCGCCGTGCCCGGCGGCGTCATCCATGTCGGATTCGCACAGGGCGAAATGGCGCTGCCCAAAGAAAAGGTGCTGGGCTGGATCAACACTTCCGCGACGGCCGTTGCCACCTATTACGGGCGCTTTCCGGTTGCCGACCTGAAGCTCCTGATCGTGCCGGTCGACGGCCCGCGTGTGCGTGGCGGCACGACCTGGGGCTATCGCGGCGCAGCGATCCGCGTGACGCTCGGGCGTGACGCCGGCGAGGATGCGCTGCGGCGGGACTGGGTGATGGTGCACGAGATGGTGCATCTTGCCCTGCCCGACATGGCCGAACGCCATGCCTGGCTTTCCGAGGGGCTCGCGGTCTATGTCGAGCCGGTCGCGCGGGTGCAGGCCGGCGACCTCACGGCTGCCGAGATATGGCAGGCCATGATGCGCGACATGCCGAAGGGCCTGCCGGATGCCGGCGACCGCGGCCTGGACAATACCGACACCTGGGGCCGCAAATACTGGGGCGGCGCGATGTTCTGCCTGCTCGCCGATATCGAGATCCGAAAAGCAACCGGCAACCGGCTCGGCCTGCAGGATGCGATGCGCGGCGTCATAGCGGCCGGCGGCAATCACGAGCAGGACTGGCCGATCGAGCGCGTGCTCGCCACCGCCGACAAGGCAGTCGGCGGTGGCGTGCTCACGCGGCTGCACAACGAAATGGGGCCGAAGCCGGTGACACCCGATCTTGCGGCGCTGTGGCGCGACCTCGGCCTTCGGATGCGCGGCGAAGCGCTGGAATTCGACGACGCCGCGCCGCTCGCGGCCATTCGCAAGGCGATCACCGCACGCCGGAGCTAGTTCGCCGCCGCTGGCCTTTTGTCGACGATTGGGGGAATATTTTCCCGCAATCGGCGGCAACAGGGAGCGAACGATCGATGGCGCAGTCCGCCTCTGACCATCCCGAAAGCCGCTGGCCGGTGTTCCGCTCGCTCCGTTCGTTCCGTGCCGCCGACCTGCCCGGCGATCTCATCGCCGGCCTGACGCTTGCCGCCATCGCGATCCCCGAGCAGATGGCCACCGCGCGGCTTGGCGGCTTCTCGCCGCAGATCGGCTTCTTCGCCTTCATCGCCGGATCGATCGGCTTCGCCGCATTCGGGGCCAATCGTTTCCTGTCTTGCGGTGCCGATTCCACCATCACGCCGATCTTCGCCGGCGGCCTCTTGCTGATGGCTGCCAGCGGCACGCCGGACTACCAGGCGCTCGCCGTGGCGCTGGCGCTGATGGTGGGCGTGATCCTCATTCTCGGCAGCCTGTTCCGCATGGGCTGGATCGCCAATCTGCTGTCGACGCCAGTGACGGTCGGCTTCCTCGCCGGCATCTCCGTGCACATTCTCGTCTCGCAATTGCCCGGCGTACTCGGGCTGCCTTCGCCGAAGGGAGCGATGCTCGATCGCATCATCGAGCTCGCACAGCATGCAGGCTCGGCCAATTCCTACACGCTGGGGATCGGGCTCGGCGTGCTTGCGGTCGTGGCGGGTGCCGAAGCGATCTCCGCGAAAATTCCGGGCGCGCTGATCGGGCTGGTCGCGGCCACGACGGCGGTGATCGCTGCGGGACTTGAAAGCAAGGGCGTCGCCGTGGTCGGCAGCGTACCGGCAACGCTGCCAATGCCGTCGCTGCCGGACCTCTACCCCGAGAAGTGGGCAAAACTCGTTCCCCTAGCGCTGCTGATCGCGATCGTCGTCATGGTGCAAACCGCGGCGACCACGCGCGCCTTTCCGTCCGATCCCGACAAGCCCGCCGATGTCGACCGCGATTTTCTCGGCGCCGGCGCCGGCAGTGTACTGGCAGGCCTGTTCGGCGCATTTCCGGTCGACGCCAGCCCGCCGCGCACCGGCATCGTATCCGAGACCGGCGGCCGCACCCAACTATCCGGCCTGTTCGCAGCGGCGATCGTGATGGCGCTGCTCGCCTTCGGCGCCACGCTGCTGCGTCATGTCCCTGACGCCGCGCTCGGCGGCATATTGCTGTTCGTGGCGCTGCGGATCATCCGCGCAAGGCAGATCGCGAAGATCTATCGTCAGTCGCTCGGCGAATTCCTGCTCATTGTCACTACCGCAGCCGCCATCATCGTGCTGCCGATCGAACAGGGCGTCGCTGTCGGGATCGGATTGTCGTTGCTGCATGGCATCTGGAGCACGACGCGGGCGCGTCTGGTGACTTTCGAACATCTGCCCGGCACCACCATCTGGTGGCCGGCCAATCCGCATGTACCGGGCGAGCAAAGCCCCGATATCGCCGTGGTCGGCCTGCCGGCGCCGCTCACATTCCTCAACGTCGAGAATTTTTCCGCCGACATGCTCGGGGTTCTGAAGGGCACGCCCAGACCCAAGCTGCTCGTGCTGGAAGCAAGCGGCATTCTGGAGATCGACTTCACCGCCGCACAAGGCCTGCTCGAACTGATCGGCGAATGCGACCGGCAAGGCGTTACGCTTGCGATCGCGCGGCTGGAATCGACTCGCGCGCAGCAAGCCTTCGAGCGGTTTGGAATCTACGACCGGCTGGCGCGAGACCGCGTCTTCCGCAGCGTCGACGAGGCGGTCCGGTCACTCGCCAGCAAGCGCTGATGCTGCTGCACGAGTTGCGGCAAGCTCGTACGTCATGGAAACCCGTCGCATCAATTCAGCGAACCAAGCCGCTCGAGCTCGGTCATATCCGTGACCCGCAGAACGCCATCGGAGATCGAGACCACGCCGCGCTCCCGCAGCAAGCCGAACACCCGGCTGACATGGACCGGAGTCAATCCGACCGCGTCGGCAACATGCTGCTGCCGCAACGGGAACGGATAACAATGCTCGCGAATGACGTTGCGCGCGGCGATGCGCGGCACCAGGTGCAGCACAAGATGGGCGATCCGCTCCTCCGCCGAACACTGGCCGAGCACCGCCGCCAGCTCCGTTGCGTCGCGGGTCGCAGCAATGCTGCATCGCGAAATCGCCGACTGCAAAGCGGAATCCACCATGTGGCGCTCGCAAATCCCCGCATGCGAAAACCCACCAACCATGACATTGGTCAGCGCCGCAACGGAAAAGATGTAGCGCTGTTCGAACACGGCTTCCGGACAAAGCATGTCGCCAGGCAGCAGGAACTGCACGATTTGCCGGCGTCCGTCCGAAAGCTGAACGAAGCGGAACGCCCACCCGGTGCATAGCACGAACACGTCCTTGATCGCCTGATTACGGCCGGCAATCTGCCCGCCTGCGCGCACGGGGAAGAAGCGCGGTGTCTTCTCCGTCTGCTTCGCCGTCGCATCATGCGGGCCGAGTATCGTGCCGCAGATCCCCGAGAGGCGGTTGGGACAGGTTACGCAGAACGACGGCCCCAGCGTGTTGCTACCTGATCCCTGCAATTGCGGGCGACCCCACTTTTACATCCCCTCGGCTTCGTCGCCGACAGCTCGCAAAGACTAACGAAGGAGAAATAGGAAGACAACTTCCGATGGCAGCACTTGATGCAGATCAACAACCTGCATCAAGCGTGAGTATCTGGCGTTTAACGGAGAATCGTTTCTACTGTTGATCATCAAGTATTGCGTCTTCCCGCCTCTTTTCAGCGCGCATGTTGCAGCGGGGCCAATCCAATTCATCAACGCTCATTGGGAAGATTTTTCATGACACAGGCAAACTCGCCCGACGGCGATCAGGATCGAGAGACAAGACTGCGATTCATGCGCATCGACACCATGACTGCCGAGTTGCTGCGCGAGTTCTGGATAGTGCTGAAACCGGCGTTGCCGGATATTCTCGAGGGCTTCTATGGCCACGTCGGCGCGCAGCCGCAACTTGCGCGATTAGTCGGCAATGACGTGCCGCGGCTCAAATCGGCGCAAGCGACGCATTGGGCGCGCCTGTTCGACGGCCGTTTCGATCATGAATATATGCGAAGCGTCCGGCAAATCGGCCTCATGCACAACAAGATCGGGCTGGAGCCGCGCTGGTACATCGGCGGCTACAGCTTCGTGTTGGGCCGTCTTGCCGGCGCAGCCGTAGCCCATTATCGCTGGCGGACCGGCCGCCTCACCCCGGTGCTGGCGGCGGTGAACAGCGCCGTGTTGCTGGATATGGACATTGCGATTTCCGTCTATCAGGAAGCGATGCTGGAACAACGGGCGCAGCAGCAACAGAAGATCGCCGCGGCGATTGCCGACTTCGACAGCCGCATCAAGACCGTGCTGGCAACCGTGGGAGATTCCGCAAACAGCATGAAATCGGCAGCCAATGCGCTGGTCGGCAATGCCGAAGATTCGACGCGGCAATCCGCCAGGGTCGCCAATGCGTCCGAAGAGGCTTCTGCCAATGTGCAGGCCGTCGCCTCCGCGACTGAGCAACTCGCCTCCTCGGTCCGGGAAATCGGCCGCCAGGTTGCGGAGTCCACCCTGATCAGCGGAAAGGCCGTCGATCAGGCGCGGCAGTCCGGCGTCGGCATCCGCAATCTCGCCGAGGCCGCGCAGAAGATCGGCGCGGTCGTCGAATTGATCAATACGATTGCGGCGCAAACCAATCTGCTTGCCCTCAACGCCACCATCGAGGCGGCACGCGCCGGAGAGGCCGGCCGGGGATTCGCGGTCGTCGCCTCCGAAGTCAAGGCGCTCGCCGAGCAGACCGCAAGAGCCACGGAAGAGATCAGCCAGCAGGTCCTCGCCATTCAGGCCGCAACGAAGCAATCGGTCTCCGCCATGAGCGAGATCGACGCGACGATCGGCTCAGTCAACGAGATTGCAACGGCCATCGCGGCCGCGGTCGAGGAACAGGGCGTGGCAACGACGGAGATCGCCCGGAATATCCAGCAGGCGGCGCTCGGCACCCAGGAGGTCTCGGGCAACATTGCCGGCGTCTCCGATGCAGCGGGTCTTACCCGCGAAACGGCGAAGCGGTTGCTGTCCTCCGCCGATCAGCTGTCAACGCAGTCTGAAACGATGTGCGACAGCGTCGAGCGCTTCTTTGCGGCCATTCAGGCGGCGTGACGGCGTCATTGATCGCCGCCTGCTACGCCGTCCGCCTCGGCCCGATCGCCTCGAACTGCGCCTTCTGCTCGTCGTTGAGCGTGGCGTAGAAATCATCCAGCGCCGTCCGCACCTGCTTGACCGCGGCCAGCATGGCATCGAGCCGCCTGGCGGTGGCGGCAAGGCGCGCCGTCGGAGACAGGGCCTCGCTCGGCTGGCACGCCGCGCTGAGCGCCTCCGCGGCGCGGGCGCTTGCATCCTGCAGCGCCTTCAGCTTGGCGCGCTGCGCATCGTCCGGATGGATTCGCGCCTCGACCTCGCCGGTCGGCCATTCCAGTGCCACGGGCGGCGCGCCGCAGGCTTGCGCGGGCGATCCCTCTGCCGTCTTGCGCTGATCGTCGGCAAGCGCGTTGAACCGCGCCTTTTGTTCGTCGTCGAGCAGGCCGTAGAAGTTTTCCAGCTTCGGCTGGATGGTGGAGACCGCCGTAACCATCGCCTCGATCCGCTGCTGCATGGCCGCGAGCCGGCCCGGCGCAGTCAGGTTGGCCTCGGCCGGGCAAGCCGCGCGGATGGCCTGCGCCGCCGCAAGCGACGTATTGCCGAGATCTGTAAGCGCCGGGCGTTGCGCTTCCGTCGGCCGTACGGCGTCCGCGATCCGGTCGACCGGCATGCCCGCGACAGCCCGGCTGTCGTTACCGCACATCTGGCTGATGTCGAGCGAACGGCCGCGCCGGCGGTCATGACGGCGCTGCGGGAAATAGCCGGCGAGATCGTCATAGGCATAGGGCGCGAAAATTCCCGCGTAGATGTCGGGATAGCCGTAGCCCCAGAAGCCGTAGCAGTCGCCCCAGATCGTGCAGTCGTAAATGTCGTTGTAGGCGAACGGCCAGAACAGCGGCCCGACCCAGCCATAGCCGCCATTTTGGTGGCGCCACCAACCGTGGGCGCCGCCGTGCCATCCGGCCAGTGCGGCGGCTGCAGCGATCTGCATGCGAGCTGCCGGATTGCCCAGCATTCGCCCGTTGCGCATTGCGCGAGGACTGGCGAGCAGGTTCATGGCATGACGCGGCGCAAGCGCGGCCGTGCGCGGGGCAGCGAAACTGCGGTGCCGCGCCGCAAAACGGTTGCCGCTGAAGTGGGCGCGCCCGAAATGCGAGCCGCCAACCGAATGGCGCGCGAAGCCACCGCGATTTCCGCCGAAGTGATGGCCGCCGCCGCCAAAATGCGCGCCGCCGAAGCCGCCGCCTCCGTGGCCGCCGTGGCCTCCGCCATGGCCGCCCCCGCCCCTGGCAATAGCCGCTCCCGACAGCGCCGTGACAAGCAAGACAACCGCAATTCCTATTGCCCGCCTGGACATCGCTGCCTCCCTGCGACCGCGCCGCTCAAACTTTGGCGCAAGGAATGACGCAAGAAAGCGGCAAAAGTTCCGCTCGATCGCGGCGGCGCGCGGGCGCGACGGCCAGCTACGCCGCCGGGACGATCTTGCCGGGATTGAAGATGTTTTGCGGGTCGAGCGCCTTTTTCAGCGCGCGCATGGCGTCGAGCGCCTCGCTGCCGAGTTCGGCTTGCAGGTATTTCTGCTTGCCCTGCCCGATGCCGTGCTCGCCGGTGCAGGTGCCGCCCATCGCCTGCGCGCGCTCGACCAGGCGATGCATGAACTCCTCGCCACGCGCCATTTCATCGGCATTGTCGACGTCGCATACCAGCGAGCAATGGAAATTGCCGTCGCCGACATGGCCGACGATCGGCGACAGCAGGCCAAGGCGCTTCAGATCGTCCTCGGTTTCGGTGACGCAATCGGCGAGCCGCGAAATCGGCACGCACACGTCGGTTGCGACCACGCCGGCGCCCGGGCGCAATGCCTTCACCGACCAATAGGCGTCATGCCGTGCCTGCCAGAGTTTTGTGCGGTCCTCCGGCTTGGTGGTCCAGGAAAAATCGCCGCCGCCGCACTCCTTGGCGATCTCGCCGAAATTCCTCGACTGCTCGGCAACCTCAACGTCGCTGCCGTGGAATTCCAGGAGCAACAGGGGCGTCTCCGGCAGCGACAGCTTTGAATAGGAATTGCAGGCCTTGACCTGCTCGGCATTGAGCAATTCGATGCGCGCCAGGGGAATTCCGGTTTGAATGGCCAGGATCGTCGCCTGGCAGGCGCCGCGTACGGTCTTGAACGAGCAGGCCGCCGCCGCAATGGTCTCGGGGATGCCGCGCAGCTTGATGGTCAATTCCGAGATGATGCCGAGCGTGCCCTCCGCGCCCACGAAGAGATGGGTGAGGTCGTAGCCGGCGGAGGATTTCTTCGCCCGCGTGCCGGTGGTGATGATCTCGCCGTCGCCGCGCACGACCTTCAGCGCCAGCACGTTCTCCCGCATGGTGCCGTAGCGCACCGCATTGGTGCCCGATGCCCGCGTCGCGGTCATGCCGCCGAGCGACGCATCGGCGCCGGGGTCGATCGGGAAGAACAGCCCCTGGTCGCGCAGATGCTCATTCAGCGCCTTGCGGGTGACGCCCGGCTGGATCACGCAATCCAGATCCTCGGCGTGCACCGCCAAAATCTTGTTCATGTCGCGCAGATCGATGCAGACGCCGCCCGCCGGCGCGTTGACCTGGCCCTCCAGCGAGGTGCCGGTGCCGAACGCAATCACCGGCACGCCATGTTTGGCGCAGATCCGCACCACGTCCTGGATGTCGGCGGTCTCCTGCGCCATCACCACCGCATCCGGCGGCTGCGAGGCGAGCCACGTGGTGGTATGCGCATGCTGCTCGCGCACCGCCTGCGAAGTGATCAGCCGGTTGCCGAACCGCGCCGCCAGCGCGTCGATGGTGCTTTTCAAGGCCTGCGGCTCCGGCCGCTTCAAGCTGCTTGCTATCGTTGTCGCCACGCCAAAACTCCTCCCGGCTTTGGGAGACGGTGGCAAAGGATATATAAGGGGTCAAGAACCCAGATTATGCCGCCAGGGAAAGACAATGACTTCAGCGACCGCTGCCCGGGACACCAAACTACCGGCCGCCCCGTTTGTGTCCTCGGTCATGCAGATCGAGCCGCAATGGATCGACTATAACGGCCACCTCAACATGGCCTATTACAATGTGATGATGGACCGCGCGATCGACGAGTTCTGGCTGCAGCTCGGCATCGGCCCGGCCTACATGAAGGAGCGTCACGGCTCGACCTTCACCGCGGAATGCCATGTGCGCTATATCAGAGAAATCCACCTCGGCGATCCCGTGCAGGTCACGGTCCATATGCTCGCCGCCGACGAGAAGCGCATCCACACTTTCGAGGAATTGCGTCACGCCACCGAGGGCTGGCTGTCCGCGACCTCGGAAAATCTCACGCTGCATGTCGACATGGCCGCGCGAAAAGTGGCGCCGTTTCCGTCCGACATCCGCACCCGCATCGCGGAAATCGCGGGCGTCCACGCGGCGGTGCCGCGGCCGGAGGGCATCGGCCGAAGGGTGACGATGCCCTCGAGGTAGGGTCGCTAGACGCGGCTTCGTCCGCGGAGCAAGCCGACCACGGCCGAGACCAGGAACAGGACGATGGCGATGAAGAAGATCGTCTTGGCGATTTCGATGGAGACGCCGGCAACACCGCCGAAGCCCAAAATGCCCGCGATCAGCGCGACGACCAGAAACGTGACAACCCAGCTCAACATGGCATTCTCCTCTTTTCTGCTGCGCCAGAGACGCCGTCGGCGCCTCGCGATGGCCGGACAATGCCGGGCGGGGAACGGAAGTTCCGCGACGAAAATACCGAAAATTCTTCGTGCGGCGGGAACGAAAGCGTTCGGAAGCGGAGCGCGATAAAACCTGTCAAAACGGCCGTTCGGGCCCTATATGATCGGCAATCCCTGCTAAGAAGGCTCCCCTTCACCGCCTCACGGTGCCATCGTGGGGAAGATGCGATTCGCGATGACCGAGCCGAGTAAACTGCCGCATGCCAGCGTTCCCGAGCACCAGCCTGCGGCTGGCGGAATCGCCGCGCGGGCGCGCGCCGCGGCCGGTCCGCAATATCTGTCCGGTCTCAATCCCGAGCAGCGCGAGGCGGTGGAGACGCTGGACGGCCCCGTGCTGGTGCTGGCCGGCGCCGGCACCGGCAAGACGCGCGTGCTCACCACCCGCATCGCCCATATCCTGAGCCAGGGCCGCGCCCGCCCGCACGAAATCCTCGCGGTGACCTTCACCAACAAGGCCGCGCGCGAGATGAAGGGCCGGCTTGGCCAAATGCTCGGCCACGCGGTCGAGGGCATGCCTTGGCTCGGCACCTTCCATTCCATCGGCGGCCGCATCTTGCGTCATCATGCCGAACTCGCGCAGCTCAAATCCAACTTCACCGTGCTCGACGTCGACGACCAGGTGCGGCTGTTGAAGCAGCTGCTGCAGGCCGAGAACATCGACGACAAGCGCTGGCCGGCGCGCATGCTGGCCGGCCTGATCGACGGCTGGAAGAACCGCGGGCTGACGCCCTCGCAGGTGCCCCCCGGCGAAGCCGCCGTATTCGCCAACGGCAAGGGCGGCAAGCTCTACACGTCGTATCAGGAGCGGCTGAAGATCCTCAACGCCGCCGATTTCGGCGACCTGCTGCTGGAAGACATCCGCATTTTCCGCGAGCACCCCGACGTGCTGCGCGGCTACCAGAACCGCTTCAAGTTCATCCTGGTTGACGAGTATCAGGACACCAACGTCGCGCAGTATCTATGGCTGCGGCTGTTGTCGCAGGCGCCGTCCAAGGCGCAAACCGCATCCGTCGTCGTTCCGGGACGCATCGAAGATGCGAACCCGGAACCTCGAGATAAAGAGGACTCATCTCCAGATTCCGGGTCTGCGCCTTCGGCGCATCCCGGAATGACAGTGCAAGCCCCTCCCAAGAACATCTGCTGCGTCGGCGACGACGACCAGTCGATCTATGGCTGGCGCGGCGCCGAGGTCGACAACATCCTGCGCTTCGAGCACGATTTCCCCGGCGCCAAAGTCATCCGCCTCGAACGCAATTACCGCTCGACCGGCCACATCCTTTCCGCCGCCTCGCACCTGATCGCGCACAATGAAGGCCGCCTCGGCAAGACGCTGCGTACCGAGGATGTCGACGGCGAGAAGGTCACCGTGACCGGCGCCTGGGATTCCGAGGAAGAAGCCCGCGCCATCGGCGAGGAGATCGAGGAGCTGCAGCGCGCGCAGGAAAACCTCAACGAGATCGCCATTCTGGTGCGCGCCTCGTTCCAGATGCGCGAGTTCGAAGATCGCTTCGTCACGCTCGGCCTGCCCTATCGCGTAATCGGCGGTCCGCGATTCTACGAGCGCGCCGAGATCCGCGATGCGCTGGCCTATCTGCGCACCATCAATTCGCCGGCCGACGACCTCGCCTTCGAGCGCATCATCAACGTGCCCAAGCGGGGCTTAGGCGACGCCACCGTGCAGCTGCTGCACGACCACGCCCGCAAGCGCCGCATTTCGCTGTTCGACGCGGCGCGCGCCGTGGTCGAGACGGATGAACTCAAGCCGAAGGCGCGCGGTTCCCTGCGCGAGCTCGTCGCTCAGTTCGACCGCTGGCGCGCGCAGAGCGAAGTCACCGCCCATACCGAGCTCGCCGAAATCGTGCTCGACGAAAGCGGCTATACAGAGATGTGGCAGAAGGACCGCTCCGCGGACGCCGCAGGCCGGCTGGAGAACCTCAAGGAACTGGTCCGCTCCATGGAGGAGTTCGAGAACCTGATCGGCTTCCTCGAACACATCTCGCTCGTCATGGACCGCGAGGACGGCGCCCAGGAAGAGGCGGTGTCGCTGATGACCCTGCATTCGGCCAAGGGGCTGGAGTTCGACAACGTGTTCCTGCCCGGCTGGGAGGAAGGCCTGTTCCCGAGTCAGCGCACCCTCGACGAGCAGGGCCGCGCGGGGCTGGAGGAAGAGCGCCGGCTCGCCCATGTCGGCCTCACGCGGGCGCGCCGCCGCGCCAAAATCTTCTTTGCCACCAACCGCCGCATCCACGGCACCTGGTCGACCACGATTCCCTCCCGCTTCCTCGACGAGCTGCCGGCCCAGAGCGTCGAGATCACGGAATCCAAGGGCGGCTCGGGCTGGGGCGGCAGCGGCGGTTACGGTCCTTCGCGCTTCGACAACGTCGAATCCTTCGGCTCCAGTTATACGACGCCGGGCTGGCAGCGCGCCCAGGCCAACCGGAATCGCAATCGCGGCGGCCAGGCCCGCGGCGGCTTCAACGAGGACCAGTCGTCGTTCTCAGGCTCACGCGGCGATGCCTTCGGCGGCGGCTCCTCGCGCAACAGGCGCGGCCCCATGGTGATCGAGGGCGAGCTGGTCGCGAAATCCACGTCGGTTTCCGAATTCTCGCTGGATGACCGCGTCTTCCACCAGAAGTTCGGCTACGGCCATGTCGTCAAGATCGACGGCAACAAGCTCACCATCGCCTTCGAGAAGGCCGGCGAGAAGAAGGTAGTCGACAGTTTTGTGGAGCGGGTGTGACGCACAGCATGATCCGGAAAAGTGTGCAGCGGTTTTCCGAAAAGATCATGTTCAAACAAAAAGTTAGAACAAGATAACGATTCGAAGAAGAGGCATCTCGCTGTGGCCGCGGCAACAGTGCCGTGGACACTGCTTCACTCGCCCTTCGTGGCCCTTGACCCCCGGCAAAATCCCCGGTTGAGATGTCCGCATGGTCCGGGGGAGGATTTTTCTGTTTGTCGCTTGGCTGGCCGTGCCGTCGTGGGCGGCCGCGGAGACGATGAGCTTTGGCGACGCGGCGGCCATGCTGGCCAAGGGCTGTGGCGCCGAGATCACCGCCAATTGCCGCGGCGTCAATCTTGATTCCAACCGTCTCAAGGAATGCCTGTCGCGGAACCAGGATGTGACTTCGCCGCAGTGCAAGGCAACCTACCTGCAGGCGCTTGACGCCATCCAGAAGCGGATTGCCGCGCGGGTGACCGTCGCCAATGCCTGCACGCGCGAGATCGTCAAGCTCTGCCACGGCTCGACCAAGGAAACCAGCAAGTCGGTGCCGTGCCTGATGACCGCGCAGGGCGTCAGCCGCAACTGCACCCAGGCCATGGCCGATGCGGGGTATCGCTGATGCGAACCTTGCGCCACCTCGGCCTGTTGGCCGGCGGCGTTCTCTGGCTGCTGGCGGCCGTACCCGCTTCCGCACAGAATGCGCCGACGCGCGACGACATCGTCGCCAAGCTCGAGAAATACCAGTCCGACCTGGAGCTCGACGTCCCGGCGCTGCGCCAGCAGGTGACGGAGCGTTCGAAATCCCGCGGCAAGAACGAGCCGCCGCCGCAAAAGCGGCCGCCGATCGCACCCGACCTGAACAAGCTGCCCGCCTTCAATGTCGACATCACCTTCGATGTCGACACCCCGATCGTGCAACCGGAATCCTACCAGACCGTCGGCCGCATCGCCGACGCGATGGTGCATTCCTCGCTGCTGCCCTACACCTTCCTGATCGTCGGTCACATCGAGGCCAACGGCAAGCGCGAGGCCAATGCGATCCTGAGCCAGCGCCGCGCCGATGCCATCCGTGAAATCCTGGTCAACACGTTCAAGATTTCGGCCAAGCGCATCCAGTCGGTCGGATTGGGCGAGGAACAATTGCTGGATTTCGCGCGCCCCACGGCGCCGGTCAACAACCAGATCCAGATCATGACGCTCACCAGGATTCCGGAGAGCGAGCCGGCCGCGGCAGCGACGCCCGCCGCAAAGAAGCAGCCGGCGAAGAAGAAAAAGTAAGTTCATCGCAGCAATTGCGGAACCCGCTTCTCCTTCCTATCTGATTTCAGCCCTTTCCATACCAGCTTGGCATACCAGTTGCGTGTTGCCGGCTCCCTTCCCCGTTCACAGGCCAGTCGATCAGCCTTCATGTCGTCCGTCATTTCCGTCTCCAATCTCTCAAAGGTCTACGGCTCCGGGTTCAAGGCGCTGAACAACATCGATCTCGACATCACGCGCGGCGAAATTTTTGCGCTGCTCGGGCCGAACGGTGCCGGCAAGACCACGCTGATCAGCATCATCTGCGGCATCGCCAATCCGACGTCGGGCAGCGTGTCGGTTGGCGGTCACGATATCGTCAGGGACTATCGCGCGGCGCGTTCCATGATCGGGCTGGTGCCGCAAGAGATTCACACGGATTCGTTCGAGACGGTGTGGGCCACCGTCAGCTTCAGCCGCGGCCTGTTCGGCAAGCCGAAGAACCCTGACCATATCGAGAAGGTGCTGAAGGACCTCTCGCTGTGGGACAAGAAGGATTCCAAGATCCTCACGCTCTCCGGCGGCATGAAGCGGCGGGTGATGATCGCGAAGGCGTTGTCGCATGAGCCGCAGGTGCTGTTCCTCGACGAGCCGACCGCGGGCGTCGACGTCGAGCTGCGCAAGGGCATGTGGGAAGTAGTGCGGACGCTGCAGGCATCGGGCGTCACCATCATCCTCACCACCCACTACATCGACGAGGCCGAGGAGATGGCCGACCGCATCGGCGTCATCAACAAGGGCGAGATCATCCTGGTCGAGGACAAGGCCGGGCTGATGCAAAAGCTCGGCAAGAAGCGGCTGACGCTGCAGCTGCAGGGCAAGGTGCAGGCGATCCCGCCCGAACTCGCGCCGTACAATCTCCATCTCGCCGAAGACGGGCGGGAGATCACCTACGATTACGAAACCAGGGGCGAACGCACCGGCATCACCAGTCTTCTCAGCGATCTCCGCAACGCCGGCATCCGCATCAGCGATCTCGATACCGAACAGTCTTCGCTGGAAGACATCTTCGTCAGTCTGGTGAGAAAATCATGAACTGGCGGGCCATCCAGGCGATCTATCTGTTCGAGATGTCGCGGACCGCGCGGACGCTGCTGCAGAGCATCGTCTCGCCGGTGGTCTCCACCTCGCTCTATTTCGTGGTGTTCGGTGCCGCCATCGGCTCGCGCATCACCGAGGTCGAGGGCGTCAGCTACGGCACCTTCATCGTGCCGGGCCTGGTGATGCTGTCGGTGCTGACGCAGAGCATCGCCAACGCCTCGTTCGGCATCTACTTCCCGAAATTCGTCGGAACCATCTACGAGATCCTGTCGGCGCCGGTCTCCTATTTCGAGATCGTGGTCGGCTATGTCGGCGCGGCCGCCACCAAGTCGATCATCCTCGGCCTGATCATCCTCGCCACCGCCGGGCTGTTCGTGCCGCTGCACATCCATCATCCCTGGTGGATGCTGACTTTCCTGGTGCTGACCGCCGTCACCTTCAGCCTGTTCGGCTTCATCATCGGCATTTGGGCCGACGGGTTCGAGAAGCTGCAGATGATACCGATGCTGGTGGTGACGCCGCTGACCTTCCTCGGCGGCAGCTTCTATTCGGTCAACATGCTGCCCTCGGGCTGGCGCACCATCACCCTGCTCAACCCGGTGGTCTATCTGATCTCGGGCTTCCGCTGGAGCTTTTACGAGATTGCGGACGTCAGCGTGGCGCTCAGCCTCGGCATGACAGTCGGCTTCCTCGTCGCGTGCATGGTGCTGGTATGGTGGATCTTCCGGACCGGCTACCGGCTGAAGAATTGACGCGAAGATGAACGGCAACTCGCGAAAAAGTCAGCGCCGTTCATTAACGATCCACCGCCGCCCCGCTGGAACCAAAGCCGTATTCCGGGCATAGTCCCTGCCGGGGGACGGAGAGCCGCGGCGCTACCGCCGGGAGGCCAGAAGTACATGCGTTCCTTTATCGTCGCGTTTGCCGGATTGATGCTGATCGCCACCGACGCCCAGGCCAAGGTCGCCATCACCGTCGACAAGGACAATCAGCAGATGACCGTCGAGGTCGATGGCGTCGCGCGCTATCGCTGGCCGGTCTCGACCGGCATTCCCTCCTACGAGACGCCGAACGGCTCGTTCCGCACCTTCCGCATGGAGGCCGACCACTACTCCAAGGAATTCGACGACGCGCCGATGCCGCACTCGATCTTCTTCACCAAGATCGGCCACGCCATCCATGGCACGGACTCGGCGAACCGTCTTGGCAGCCCCGCGTCGCATGGCTGCGTGCGGCTGTCGCGCGCCAACGCCGCCACACTCTACGCGCTGGTGCAGGAACAGGGGGTGCTCAACACCACGGTGACGCTGACCGGCTCCTCGCAGGTCGCGCTCGCCCGCAACCCGCGCGGCCGCGCCAACACGGCCGTCGCCCGCCGCGCCCCGATCGAACAAGACCAGCAATATGGCAGCGCCGGCGATCCCCTCACCATCACGCCGCAGGCGGGCTATCCGCCGCAAGCCGGTTACGCGCCGCAGCCGCGCCCCGATGACGGCTACATCTATCCCGCCGACGGCAGTTCCAACCAGCAGCTCTATCCTTCGCCGCGGCGCGCGCAGGTCTATCCGCCACAGCAGCAATACTATTACGACCGCGGCGGCCATGCCCCGGCACCGCAGGGCTACTATGAGCCGCGCCCCTATTACCAGCAGCAGCGCGGCTACTCCACCTATCAGGATTGAGCGTCGCTCTCCCCCTCTCCCCGCAAACGGGACGAGGCGAAGAGCCGAGCGACTACTGCTCGCCGTCGCGTAGGCGACGCCACAACGCACCGACGATGTTGGAGTAATCGTCGGTCCAGACCCGCTGATGGTCCTCCGCTTCCGTGAGCGTCCACTTGTCGGACGAGGCGAGCTTGCCGACGTCGGCCTCCTCGCGCGCGGAAACCACGACCGTGGTCGAGAAGATGTATTCGGCATCGCGGCCGGTGTCTTCGCTGTAGACCCAGCTCTTGAGATCGTTGGCGTCGGCGATGCCGACCACCACGCTCTCGAGCTCGAGATGCCGGTTGGAGACGTGCATCACGACGGCGCCATGCGGCGCCAGCTTGTCCTTATAGATCTCCATCGCCTCTTCCGTCGCCAGATGGATCGGGATCGCATCGGATGAATAGGCGTCAACGATGATCACGTCGTAGGCGCCGCTCGGCTCCCTGGCAAAGGTCAGCCGCGCGTCGCCGATGACGGGCTTGAGGTTTGGTTCGCACTTCTGGATATAGGTGAAGTATTTCGGGTCGCGGGCGCTGTCGACCATGGTCTGGTCGATCTCGAAAAACTTCCAGTCCTCGCCCGGCTCCGAAGCGCAGGTCAGCGAGCCCGAGCCGAGCCCGATCACCGCCACCTTGAGCGGGGCACCCTTGCGCTCGCGGACCGCAGCGATGGCCTGACCGATGCCGCCGTCCTTGTGGTAATAGGTGATCGGCTCCGGCCGGCCCGTCACAGGGGAGCCGTCGTCGTTCCTGAATTTTTCCGCGCCGTGAATGGTCGTACCGTGCATCAGCACGTGGTACTGACCGTTCGGCGTTACCACGATCTTGTGCACGCCGAAGAAGCTGCGCACCGTCTCCACCCGCCCGTCGTCGCTTGGATAGGCGCGCAGCAGCACGAGCGCGACCGCTACGGTGGCAAAGATCTTCCAGCGGTTGCCGTTGAGCGCCACCGCCAGCAGCGCCGCAAGCGCGCCGACGCTGCCGATCATCCAGTTGCGGTTGTCCTCGAGGAAAGAAAAGATCTTGCCGGAATAATAGGTCGGCAGGATCAGCGCGACGGCGATGGCCGCAAGCAGTGGCCAGTACCATTGGGTAAACCGCGGCAGGCGCTCCCTGCCGGGCGGCCGGCACAGCGCGGCCAGCGACAGCAGGATCGGGTACTCCGCGATCCATGAGAAGATGTAGGGCGCCACCAGCCCGGCAAACAATCCGCCAACCATGCCGCCGAACGACAGGGCCACATAGAAGCCGGTGAGATATCTGGCGGCGGGCCGCGTGCGCGCCAGTTCGCCATGGCAAGCCATCGCGATGACGAAGAAGCAGAGCTGGTGCCCGCCGAGCGTCAGCAGCAGGTTCTGCTCGCCGCCGACGGCGAGCAGAATCACCACGCCCGCGATCGCCAGCGGCTGCAGCAGCAGCATCAGCCAGTGCGGCAGCAGCGGCCGCGACTGGAACACCAGCACCCAGGTGAGCAGGTAGAGCGACAGCGGCAGCACCCACAACAGCGGCGCCGCCGCGACGTCGGTGGAGATGTGCGCCGTGACCGCGATCAGGAGGCCCGACGGCACGGCCGAGAGGAAAATCCAGCGCGCACGCAGCCGCCAGGACGGCGCCGGCGCGTCGGCGTCGTTCTCGGGCATGTTCAGCGCAGCAGCGTTGGCGGGCGATCGCAACAGCAGCACTCCGCATCCGCCGATCAGCAGGATCAGCAGGCCGTAACCGCCGGTCCAGATCAGGTTCTGCGTGCGCAGGGTGAAGACCGGCTCCAGCAGAACCGGGTAGGACAATAGCGCCAGGAAGCTGCCGACGTTGGACGAGGCGTAGAGGAAATAGGGATCCGGGCCATTGGGATGGCCGGTGCGCACGAACCAGGCCTGCAGCAGCGGGTTGTTGGCGGCGAGCGCAAAGAACGGCAGGCCGATCGAGACGGCGAACAGCCCGAGCAGCCAGAATGCATAGCCCGAGGCCGGCGGCTCGCCCCAGCCGGAGCGGATCGCCAGCGGCAGCGTCGCCATGGCAATCGCGAGCAGCCCCAGATGCACCACGACCGAAACGACGCGGCCGGCCGCCTTGGTCAGGTAATGCGCGTAGGCATAGCCGGCGAGCAGTAGCGACTGGAAGAACACCATCGCCACCGACCACACCGCCGGCGAGCCGCCGAGCCGCGGCAACACCATTTTGGTGAATAGCGGCTGCACCGAAAACAGAAGCAGCGCGCTGACGAAAATCGCCAGCGTGTAGACCGCGAGGATCAGCCGGTTCCGCGAAATATCGGCCTGGCCCTCAAGGGACGGTACGGCATCAGTCATGAAGGCTCCGGCAAAAGCCCGGCGGGGAAGGCACTTCCGGCAGGGGGTCGCCAGAGACGCCGAATTGAGCATATGGCAACATCCGGGGCAAGAAACCTTGACGGAACGCGGAATGAAGGCGACAGCACGTTTGTTTGAGAGTCGTTCGACCGTCATTCCGGGGCATGCGAAGCATGAGCCCGGAATCTCGAGATTCCGGGTCTGGTGCTTGCGCACCATCCCGGAATGACGTCGATAATTAGTTGTCCCTTCTTGAAGCGAACATGAACGAAACGGACGTCGTCATCATCGGTGCGGGGCATAACGGCCTCACCTGCGCGGCCTATCTCGGCATGGCGGGCCTCAAG
>JAXMDE010000020.1:0-45479 GCA_046349015.1 Bradyrhizobium sp.
TCGTCGGTGAAATCGTTGCGGCCCTCGCGCACGGCGCGACGGTGCGCTTCGAGGATGACGTCGTAACGAAAGGCCTGCGGCGTCTGTGCGATGCGCAGCCGTGCGCGCTCGGGCGTCGCCTCGACGTCGCCGGCCGCGCTGACGAGCTTGATCGTATCGGCGACGGCAACCGCCGGAATGGCTGCCCCGGTGCGACCGGCGGCCTCGATCGCGCGCGAGATCACGGCTTTCGTCACGAAGGGGCGGGCGGCGTCGTGGATCAGCACGATGTCCGGCTTCGTGCTCGCCAGCGCCTCAAGGCCGGCATGCACCGATTGCTGGCGCGTGGCGCCGCCGTTGGCCGGTGCCGCATGTGTCAGGGAGTTCACGGCATGATTGAAGGCGGCGATGTCATCAGGATTGACCACCGGCTGCACGGTCGCGACATCGGGATGCCGGCAGAACGCAGCCATCGCCCTGAAGATCACCGTCTGGCCGCCGACCGTCCGGTATTGCTTCGGCCCTCCCGCGCCGGCGCGAAGTCCGCGCCCGGCGGCGACGAGGATGGCTGCGGTACGCTCAGGTTTGGACATGCGTTTTCAAGGGATTATCGGGCGAATTGCATTTGTGGGACGTGGCCGCTCAGCCCTTATCATGCCGAGATTGCAAAGCCAGCGGCATTAGCCATCTCTGTGGGAAACCCCATTTTTGTTGCAGTGCACTTGCACTAAATGACAGAATTGTCTAAAGTGTAGGCATGAACCTTGACTGCACAAGAATTGTGCTAGAAGTTGGCAGTGGCCGGCGCAATGGCGCGCTTGCCTCAGAAGCGAGAACCTCGTGACCGGCCGGGATAGCGTAGGCCTCAAGCCGTTGAAAATAGGCGATCTTGAGCTTTCCAACCGGGCTTTCCTGGCACCGATGTCAGGCGTCACCGACGCTCCCTTCCGCCGACTCGCTGCTCGTCTGGGTGCCGGTCTGGTCGTCTCCGAAATGACGGCCAGTGACGACTTGGTTCGGGGCAAGCCGATGTCCCGATTGCGCTGCGAGGCCGCCGGCATCGGGCCGCATGTGGTGCAGCTCGCCGGCTGCGAGCCGCACTGGATGGCCGAGGGCGCCCGGATCGCGGAGGCTGCCGGCGCCGACATCATCGACATCAACATGGGCTGCCCGGCGCGGCATGTGACCGGCGGCCAATCCGGCTCGGCGCTGATGCGCGACCTCAACCACGCCGTGAAGCTGGTGGAGGCGACGGTCTCCGCCGTGAAAGTGCCGGTGACGCTGAAGATGCGGCTCGGCTGGGACGAGCGTTCGCTCAACGCGCCCGAGCTTGCACAGCGCGCGGAAGCCGCGGGCGTACAGATGGTCACGGTGCACGGCCGCACGCGCTGCCAGTTCTACAAGGGCGAGGCCGATTGGTCGGCGGTGCGGGAGGTAAAAGAGGCGGTATCGATTCCGCTCGTCGTCAATGGCGACATCATCTCCTTTGAGGACGCGATCAGCGCACTGGAAAAATCCGGCGCCGATGCCGTCATGGTCGGCCGGGGCGCGCAAGGTGCGCCCTGGTTGCCCGGCCAGATCGGCCGCAGGCTCGAGGGCGGCACCAGCGAAGCAGCGCCCCCGCTCGCCGAGCAGCTCAAGCACGTCCGCGCGCTCTATGAAGAGATCTGCAGCCATTACGGCCAGCGCGTCGGCCTTCGCCATGCACGAAAACATCTCGGCTGGGCGCTCGACACCGCCGCCCAATGCGGCCGCGTGCGGGCAGCGAAGCTGAAAGACTGGCGCCAGCGTATCCTGACCTCCGAAGAGCCGGCGGGCGTGCATCGCGCGTTGGGCGAGGCCTTTGACGATTTTGCATGGAGTGCTGCTGCATGAGCTCAGCCGCAGAGTTTCGCAGGCCCGTGCCGCCGCTTGGCGAGGCCATCCTCAACGCGCTGCCCAATCCCGTGCTGCTCGTCGCGCCCGACGGCAAGATCGTCGACGCCAACATCGCCGCCGAATCCTTTTTCGAGATTTCGACCCAGTTCCTGAAGCGGCAATCCTTGAAAGAGCTGGTGCCCTTCGGCAGCCCTCTGCTGGCGCTGATCGAGCAGGTGCGCGCGTCCGGCTCGCCGGTCAACGAATACAAGGTCGATCTCGGCACGCCCCGCATCGGCGGCGACCGGCAGGTGGACCTTCACGTCGCACCGTTGGCCGAGCGGCCCGGTCATATCGTCGTGATGCTGCAGGAACGCACCATCGCCGACAAGATGGACCGGCAGCTTACCCATCGCAGCGCCGCGCGCTCGGTGATTGCGCTGGCCGCCATGTTGGCGCACGAAATCAAGAATCCGCTTTCCGGTATCCGCGGCGCCGCGCAATTGCTGGAGCAGCAGGCCTCCTCCGAAGACCGCATGCTGACGCGGCTGATCTGCGACGAGGCCGACCGTATCGTCACGCTGGTCGATCGCATGGAAGTGTTCGGCGACGATCGCCCGGTGGCGCGCGGCCCCGTCAACATCCATTCTGTGCTCGATCACGTCAAACGGCTGGCGCAGTCCGGCTTTGCCCGCAACATCAAGTTCGTCGAAGAATACGATCCGTCGCTGCCTCCGGTGCTGGCCAACCAGGATCAATTGATCCAGGTCTTCCTCAACCTGGTGAAGAACGCCGCCGAGGCGGTCGCCGATCTCGGCGCCGACGCGGAGATCCAGCTGACCACGGCGTTCCGGCCGGGTGTGCGCCTGTCGGTGCCCGGCAAAAAAACGCGCGTGTCGCTGCCGCTGGAATTCTGCGTGAAAGACAACGGTTCGGGCGTGCCCGAAGATCTGCTGCCGAACCTGTTCGACCCCTTCGTCACCACCAAGGCCACCGGCAGCGGGCTCGGCCTTGCGCTGGTCGCAAAGATCGTCGGCGATCACGGCGGCATCATCGAATGCGAGTCACAGCCGCGCAAGACCACGTTCCGCGTGCTGATGCCGATGTACAGCACCACCAAACCACAATTCGATCCGAGCAATCGCGACGACGTTCCGGGTACGCCGGCGCCTGCCTCACAGGGCACAAGATGAGGAACAACAATGGCCGTAGGTAGCATCCTGGTCGCGGACGATGACACCGCCATCCGCACGGTACTCAATCAGGCTCTGTCGCGCGCCGGATACGAGGTGCGGCTGACCGGCAACGCGGCGACGCTGTGGCGCTGGGTCAGCCAGGGAGAAGGGGATCTCGTCATCACCGACGTGGTGATGCCCGACGAGAACGCCTTCGACCTGTTGCCGCGCATCAAGAAGATGCGGCCGAACCTGCCGGTCATCGTGATGAGCGCGCAGAACACCTTTATGACCGCGATCCGCGCTTCCGAGCGCGGCGCATACGAATATCTCCCGAAGCCGTTCGACCTGAAGGAGCTCATCACCATCGTCGGGCGCGCGCTCGCCGAGCCAAAGGAGAGGGTGGCGGGTCCGGAGGACGACTCCGAGTTCGACGCGATCCCCCTGGTCGGCCGTTCGCCGGCGATGCAGGAAATCTACCGCGTGCTGGCGCGGCTGATGCAGACCGACCTCACCGTGATGATCTCGGGCGAATCCGGCACAGGCAAGGAATTGGTGGCACGCGCGCTGCACGACTACGGCAAGCGCCGCAACGGCCCCTTCGTCGCCGTCAATATGGCGGCAATCCCGCGTGACCTCATCGAGTCCGAGTTGTTCGGCCATGAGCGCGGAGCCTTCACCGGTGCCAATACCCGCGCCTCCGGGCGCTTCGAGCAGGCCGAGGGCGGAACACTGTTCCTCGACGAGATCGGCGACATGCCGATGGAGGCACAGACGCGCCTGCTGCGGGTGCTGCAGCAGGGTGAATACACCACCGTCGGCGGCCGCACCCCGATCAAGACCGATGTGCGCATCGTCGCCGCCTCCAACAAGGATCTGCGCATCCTGATCCAGCAGGGGCTGTTCCGCGAGGACTTGTTCTTCCGCCTCAACGTGGTGCCGCTGCGGCTTCCACCCCTGCGCGAGCGCATCGAGGATCTGCCCGACCTGATCCGGCATTTCTTCTCGCTGGCCGAGAAGGACGGGCTGCCGCCAAAGAAGCTCGACGCTCAGGCGCTGGAGCGGCTCAAGCAGCACCGCTGGCCCGGCAACGTGCGCGAGCTGGAAAACCTTGCCCGGCGCCTTGCCGCACTCTACCCGCAGGACGTCATTACCGCCTCCGTGATCGACGGGGAGCTCGCCCCACCGGCCGTCTCGGCCAGCGGCGGCACCAGCCAGACCGTCGACAATCTCGGCGGAGCGGTGGAGGCCTATCTCTCCTCGCACTTCTCGGGCTTTCCGAACGGCATGCCGCCGCCCGGCCTCTATCACCGTATCCTGAAGGAGATCGAGGTACCGCTGCTGACGGCCGCCCTGGCGGCCACCCGCGGCAACCAGATCCGGGCCGCTGACCTTCTGGGGCTGAACCGCAATACGCTGCGCAAGAAGATCAGGGATCTCGACATTCAGGTCTACCGGAGCGGGGGTTAAGCAACTCCCGGTACGGGTCCTGTTGATACGCAAAATCCACGGGTAGGGACGCCGTGGAAATGTCGCAATTCGGCAACAGGTTGTGATAAGATTGCATCAGTTCGCGGCAGGCGGGCTGACCCCGTCGTTCACCCCTTTGCCCTTAATGACCAGCGCAGACACCCCGGCGATCCAACTGGATGATCCTTCGCTCGCCCGGCCGACAGGCTGGTCGGTGCGCCGCTGGCTTGGCCCGGTGGCGGTGGGACTGGCGCTGTTCTCGGCCTTTCTGACCTTCATCGTGCTGACGGGCCTGACGCCGATCGAGCCCAAGCGCGACGTCGTCTACGGCTTCCTGCTGATCAATGCCGCGACCATCCTGGTCCTGCTCGGCATCATCGCCCGCGAAGTCTGGAAGGTGGTGCAGGCCCGCAGGCGCGGCAGCGCGGCGGCGCGGCTGCATATTCAGGTGGTCAGCCTGTTCTCGATCATCGCGGTGCTGCCGGCGGTGCTGGTCGCGATCGTCGCGAACGTCACCATCGACCGCGGCCTCGACCGGCTGTTTTCGGGACCGACCCGCGCAGTGATCCAGAACTCCCTGATCGTCGCCAACGCCTATCTGCACGAGCATGCGCAGCTGATCCGCGGCGACATCCTCGGCATGGCCAACGACATCTCCCACGCCCGTCCGCTGTTCCAGCTGGATCCGTTGAGCTTCCGCCAGATGCTCACGACCAGCGCGGCCTCGCGCAACCTGCCGGGGGCGATGCTGATCGACAAGGATCGCCACATCCTGGAAAGCGCGCAGACTGGAATCCAGCAGGAGTTCACGACCCCGGATGCCGAATTCCTCAAGGGCGTCGACGAGAACGAACCGCAGATCGCCGTCTTCATCGAGGCCAACTACGTGGCCGCCGTTATTCGTCTGCGCGGTTTCACGGATACCTTCCTCTATGTCGCGCGCGTGCTCGACCCGCGGGTGGTCGCGCAGCTGACGCAGACCCAGGCCAGCGTCGCTGAGTATGCTGCACTGGAATCGCGCAAGCTCGGAATCCAGGTCGCCTTTGCACTGATGTTCGCCGTGATCGCGTTGACCATCCTGATGGCCTCGGTCCTGATCGGGCTCAATTTCGCCAACCGCCTGGTGGCACCGATCCGCCGGCTGATGAGCGCGGCCAATATCGTCTCGACCGGCGACCTCAACGTCCAGGTGCCGGTGCTGAAGTCGGAGGGCGACCTTGCCCAGCTGGGCGAGACCTTCAACACGATGACGCAGGAGCTACGCAGCCAGCGCGACGAGCTGGTCAACGCCTCGGAGCTGATCGACAGCCGCCGCCGCTTCATCGAGGCGGTGCTGTCTTCCGCCAGCGCCGGGATCATCGGCGTCGATGCCTCCGGCAGCATCGGCATTCTCAACCGTTCGGCGGAAAAGCTGATCGACAAGGCGGAGTCCGAGGTGCTGGATCACCCGCTGTCCGAAGTGTTGCCCGAGCTCGACGACATGATGAAAGCTGCGCGCGAGGGTACGCAGAAGCTGGTGCAGGGCCAGATCACCATCAACCGCGACGGCCACGAACGCAATCTGTCGGTTCGCGTCAGCGCCGAGCAGACCAGTCACTCGCAGGACAGCTACATCATCACGCTCGACGACATCACCGAACTCGTCAGCGCCCAGCGCACCTCGGCCTGGGGCGACGTCGCCCGCCGCATCGCGCATGAGATCAAGAATCCGCTGACGCCGATCCAACTTTCCGCCGAACGCATCCGCCGAAAGTTCGGCCGCACCGTCACCGAGGCCAAGGACAAGGAAATCTTCGAGCAATGCACCGACACCATCGTGCGCCAGGTCGACGACATCAGGCGCATGGTCGACGAATTCTCGCGCTTTGCCCGCATGCCCAAGCCCGTGATGGAAGGCGAGGACGTCGCCGACGTGGTGCGGCAGGCGGTGTTCCTGATGAAGGTCGCCCATCCAGAGCTCGATATCGAGGCCGATATCAGGCAGGATCCGATGCCCGCCCAGTTCGATCGCCGCCTGATCTCGCAGGCGTTGACCAACATCATCAAGAACGCGACCGAGGCCATCGAGCAGGTTCCGTCGGAAGAGCTGGGCAAAGGGCGCATCGACGTCGTCGCCCAGCGCGAGAACGACGATATCTTGATCGATGTCATCGATAACGGTATCGGCCTGCCCAAGGTGGCGCGGCAGCGCCTGCTGGAGCCTTACGTGACGACGCGCCAGAAAGGCACGGGCCTCGGGCTTGCGATCGTCGGCCGCGTGCTCGAAGACCATGGCGGCCGTATTGAGCTGAAGGATGCTTCCGACTTCCGGTCCGGCCAGCGCGGCGCCTGGATGCGGCTGCGCTTTTCCGTCACCGGACAGGCCAAGAAGCCGGGCGAACACCATCAGGACACAAAGCCTCCGGTGTCTGAAACCAATGCGGTGGCATCGACGACCAATGACGAAGAAGAAATCCAAAAAGATGTTCAAGCCGCAACCGGCAGCTGACAAGACAGGTGTAACCCATGGCCAGTGACATTCTGATTGTCGATGACGAAGCCGATATCCGCGATCTCGTGGCCGGGATTCTCGACGACGAGGGATTTTCGACGCGCACGGCGCGCGATTCCGATTCCGCGCTGGCCGAGATCGCCAACCGCCGGCCGCATCTGGTGTTCCTCGACATCTGGCTGCAGGGCTCGAAGCTCGACGGCCTGCAGCTGCTGGAGCAGATCAAGAAAGACAATGCCGACCTGCCGGTCGTGATGATCTCCGGCCATGGCAACATCGAAACCGCGGTCGCGGCGATCAAGCGCGGCGCCTACGACTTCATCGAAAAGCCCTTCAAGTCCGACCGGCTGATCCTCGTCGCCAACCGCGCGCTGGAGACTTCGCGGCTCAAACGCGAGGTGAAGGAGCTGAAGCAGCTGGCGCCCGCCGCCAGCGTGCTCACCGGCCGTTCTGCCTGCATGAACCAGCTGCGCCAGACCATCGATCGTGCGGCCAAGGCCAACAGCCGCATCATGATCGTCGGCCCGTCGGGTGCCGGCAAGGAGCTCGCCGCGCGCACGTTGCACAATCTGTCGAGCCGTGCCGACGGTCCGTTCGTCGTGATCAACGCCGCCGCCATCACGCCGGAGCGGATGGAAGTCGAGCTGTTCGGAATCGAGCAGACCAACGGCGGCGAGGCACGCAAGGCGGGCGCGCTGGAGGAAGCCCATGGCGGCACCTTGTTCATCGACGAGGTCGCCGACATGCCGCGCGAGACCCAGAACAAGATTCTGCGCGTATTGGTGGACCAGACGTTCCAGCGCTCCGGCGGCACCTCCAAGGTAAACGTGGACGTGCGTATCATCTCCTCCACCGCTCGCAACCTGGAGGAGGAGATCGCCGGCGGGCAATTCCGCGAGGACCTCTATCACCGCCTCTCGGTGGTGCCGATCCGCGTGCCGCCGCTGTCGGAGCGTCGCGAGGACATTCCCGAACTGATCGACTATTTCATGGACCAGATTTCCGCTGCCACGGGCCTGCCGAAGCGGCAGATCGGCCAGGACGCAATGGCGGTGTTGCAGTCGCATGTCTGGCCCGGCAATGTCCGCCAGCTCCGCAACAACGTCGAGCGCGTGATGATTCTGGCGAGCGGCGGACCCGAGGTGATCATCACCGCCGACATGCTGCCGCCTGACGTCGGTTCCATGGTGCCGGCCATGCCGACGAGCAACAATGGCGAGCACATCATGGGCCTGCCACTGCGCGAGGCGAGGGAGGTGTTCGAGCGCGATTACCTGATCGCCCAGATCAGCCGCTTTTCCGGCAACATCTCACGTACGGCGGAATTCGTCGGCATGGAGCGCTCGGCGCTGCATCGCAAGCTGAAGGCGCTTGGCGTGGGTTAGGGATTCGGCATCGGAAGACCGATTGCTGCTCCGTGGGACACCGGACAGTCCATGCAGATGCTTGGGAATATTCGTCTCTTTTCGAGACCTTAGGAAGAAATGCCGCGACGTTCGGCAGGCCCCGGCTGCAAACTTGCTTGCCTAATATCTGCGCCTGCCTTCTAATCGCACCGCCGCACCTCAGGAGGGGGATCTCAAGGGGAAGGCGGCACCCGGCGAACCGCTCCGACAGAGGGCTGCCGCCGGTTCAAAAATAAAAGCAGACAAGACTGCGGGATAAAAAAATGGCGGCAGACCGCGCACAAAACCTACAGGACACCTTCCTTAATCACGTTCGCAAAACCAAGACGCCACTGACGATCTTTCTGGTCAATGGAGTGAAGCTGCAGGGGATTGTCACCTGGTTCGACAATTTCTGTCTTTTGCTCCGGCGCGATGGCCACTCGCAGCTGGTCTACAAGCATGCGATCTCGACCATCATGCCCGGCGCTCCGATCCAGTTGTTCGAGGGCGGCGAGGATCCGGCTTGAGAGAGACCTGATTGGAACCCCGGACATTTGGCGGGGAGGCCGACCGTCCGCGGTCGGAAGGGGGAACTTCCACCGGGCGGGTGATCGTCATCGGCCCCTATTTGCGGACGCGGCGCGGCGAGGCCGATGCGCTGACGGATGCGTCCGCCCGCGATTCCGAAGCACGTCTGGATGAAGCCAAAGGGCTGGCGCGCGCCATCGACCTGACGGTGGTCGACTCCCTGATCGCGCCGGTCGCGCAGATCAGGCCAGCGACGTATCTCGGCAAGGGCAAGGTCGAGGAGGTACTCGGCCTCATCAAGGGCAATAGTGTCGAACTCGTGGTGATGGATTGCGCGCTGTCGCCGATCCAGCAGCGCAATCTCGAGAAGGCGTGGGGCGCAAAGGTGCTGGATCGCACCGGGCTCATCCTGGAAATCTTCGGCCGCCGCGCCAAGACCAAGGAGGGCGCGCTGCAGGTCGAGCTGGCGCATCTGAACTACCAGCGCAGCCGGCTGGTTCGCTCGTGGACGCATCTCGAGCGCCAGCGCGGCGGCTTCGGCTTCATGGGCGGTCCCGGAGAGACCCAGATCGAAGCCGACCGCCGCCTGATCCAGGAGCGCATCACGCGTCTCGAGAACGAATTGAAGAAGGTGCAGGCGACGCGGCGGCTGCACCGCGCCGGGCGCCAGCGCGTGCCCTACCGCGTGGTGGCGCTGGTCGGCTACACCAATGCCGGCAAGTCCACGCTGTTCAACCGTCTGACACGCGCTGACGTGCAGGCCGCCGACATGCTGTTCGCCACGCTCGATCCGACCTTACGCTCGCTCAGCCTGCCGCATGGCGGCAAGGCCATGCTGTCCGACACCGTCGGCTTCATCTCCAACCTGCCGACGCAGCTCGTCGCCGCCTTCCGCGCCACGCTGGAGGAGGTGCTGGAGGCCGACATCATCCTGCATGTCCGCGATATCTCGCATGAAGACGCGGAGGCGCAGGAGCGCGACGTCGATGCCGTGCTGCGCCAGCTCGGCATCGATCCCACCGCCAATTCCGGCCAGCGCATCATCGAGGTCTGGAACAAGATCGACCGCTTCGACCCCGAGGAGCGCGAAAATCTCCGCAACATCGCCGCGCGCCGCCCGCCGGAACGGCCGTGCTACCTCGTCTCGGCCCATACGGGCGAGGGGATTGACGCGCTACTCGCGGCGATCGAGGACCGTCTCGCGGCCACGCGCACCACGCTCGATCTGTCGATCGACGCCGCCGACGGCGCCGGAATCAGCTGGCTGCACCGCAACGCCGAAGTGCTGAACAAGGAACTGCATGACGGCCGCTTCGCCATGACCGTGCGCGTCGACGAAACCAAGCGTGATATCGTGGTCAACCGGTTTGCTGCCGTGCCGCACGTGGCGTGACGATCGGCGACCTATCGCCCCGCCTTGAATGCCATGAACAGCGCCATGGCCGCGATGATGAGGATCATCGATAGCCGCAGCCGATCGGGACTGACGCGGTTGGCGAAGCGGGCACCAATGTCGGTGCCGATCCACAGGCCGACAATGAGCGCGGCAATGGCAAGCCACGGCAATTCGGTGCCCTGCTGCACGTAGAGCAGCGCCGCGGGAAGCGTCACCGGTAGCGCCGTGACCGCGAGGCTCATGGCCTGCGCGCGGTGCTGCGCGATCCCGGCGATGCCTGCCATCAGCGCGGTGATGGCAAGGCCGCCGCCGATGCCGAGAAAGCCGGAAGACCAGCCGGCGGCCCCGCCGATCCCACCGAGCGTCAGCCAACTCAGGGGTACGTCCTCCGGGACATCTCCCGCGCCATCGCTCTTCGCACGCTGCGAACGCAGCAGCATGATCGCAAGCAGGATGACGAGATAGCCAACGAAGCACCATTGCAGGGCGCGGTCGGGAACGTGGACGGCAAGAAGCGCGCCGACGCAGCCGCCGACGCCAAAACCGGCCGCGAGCCAAGCCAGCCAGCGCATGGAGATGCGATGACCGCTCTTGCTGTAATTGCGCACGCCGGACAGGCTGGTCGGCACGATCTGCGCCACCAGCGAGATTCCCTGAGCGACGTGCTGCTCCTTGCCGAGAATGAGGATCAGTAGCGGCACCAGGACGCCGCCGGCGGTGACGCCGAGAAATCCGGAGAACAGGCCGCCGGCAAGGCCGGTGATCAGTCCGCCGATGACCTCAGCCACGTTCATCCGCGCTCGCTTCGCCTGACTGGCGCGATCGCCGGCGAGGCGGCTGTCTTCGCCTCATCCCACAGCGCATCCATCTCTTCCAGCGTTGCGTCTTCCAGCGAGCGGCCCTTCGCCGTCAGCGCACGCTCGATATAGGCAAAGCGTTTCTCGAATTTGGCGTTGGCGCCGCGCAGCGCCATCTCGGGATTGGCGTCGACATGGCGAGCGAGGTTGACGACGGCGAACAGCAAGTCGCCGGTCTCTTCCGCCAGCTGCGCCTTGTCCTGTGTATCGAGCGCGGCCTCGATCTCGTCCGCCTCCTCGCGGATCTTGTTGAGCACCGCGCGCGGGTCGTTCCAGTCGAAGCCGACGGTGGAGGCCTTGCGCTGCAGGTCGAGCGCACGGGCCAGCGCGGGCAGGCCAGCCTTGACGCTCGACAGCAGCGAGGCGGGCGCGTGCGCCTCCGGCGGCCGCCGCGCGGCGCGTTCGGCCTTTTCCTCCGCCTTGATGCGATCCCAGTTCTCCGCGACATGTCCGGAGGTGACGACTCCGTTCTCGTCGCCAAATACGTGCGGATGGCGGCGGATCATCTTTCGCGTCACGGCTTCGACCACGTCGCCGAACGCGAATGCGTGCCGCTCCTCCGCCATGCGGGCGTGATAGACCACCTGCAGCAGGAGATCGCCAAGCTCGTCCTTGAGATCGTCGAGGTCGCCGCGTGCGATGGCTTCGGCCACCTCATAGGCCTCCTCGATGGTGTAGGGCGCTATGGTCGCAAAGTTCTGCTCGAGGTCCCAGGGGCAGCCGGTAACCGGCGTGCGCAGCGCCGCCATCACCTCGATCAGGCCTGAAATGTCGCGGGAGGGTTTCATGTCTTTTCCGGTTGCCGGGATTTGGCCCCTTATGCCGTATCGCGCCCGGCGATCCCAGCGATATCAGCGCATTGGCCTGTGGATCGGAGGGTGCTAAGGGCGGGGCATGTATGATCAGGAAACTGCGCTTGTCCTGTTCTCCGGGGGACAGGATTCCACCACGTGCCTCGCCTGGGCGCTCGACCGCTTCGCGCGTGTCGAAATGCTGGGCTTTGCCTATGGCCAGCGCCACGCCATCGAGCTCGAATGCCGGGATCGCCTGCTGGCCGGCATCCGCACCGATCGCCCCGACTGGGCGGCCAGGCTCGGCGAGAGCCACACGCTGGAAATCCCGACGCTCGCCGTAATCTCCGACACCGCGCTGACGCGCGATGTGGAGATCAAGATGGGCGAGGACGGGCTGCCGAATACATTTGTGCCCGGCCGCAATCTCGTGTTCCTCACTTTCGCCGCGGCGCTGGCCTACCGGCGCGGCATCCGCCACATCGTCGGCGGCATGTGCGAGACGGATTATTCCGGCTATCCCGACTGCCGCGACGAGACCATCAGGGCGTTGCAGGTAGCGCTAAACCTCGGCATGGCCAAGGACTTCGAATTGCACACGCCGCTGATGTGGCTCGACAAGGCAGAAACCTGGAAGCTGGCGCACGACCTCGGCGGGGCAGCGCTGGTCGATCTGATCCGCGAGCACTCCCACACCTGCTATCTCGGCGAACGCGGCGCACGGCATGATTGGGGTTACGGCTGCGGCGAGTGCCCGGCCTGCAGCCTCCGCGCCAAGGGTTGGCGGGAGTATGTAGCGGGAATGTGAGTGCGCCGACGCAAAAGTGCTGGCAGGGGCATTGAGTAATTTGAATGTCGAACCTTCTTGAAGCTTTCTTCATAATGTACGGGCAGGACTTCGACCTCGTGTTTACGCATGACACGGAGCCGATCGATTTGTTCTGTCAGCAGCATACGCTTGCAGAGCAAAACCAGCTACTCTCGGATCTTGAAATATTGCACGCGGATGTGCTCGCTGGAACGAAGACCCTGGGCGAGATAAGAGCTCTCGGCCTTGAGTATCTGCCGGACGGCGAACGGGATGCGGGTGTCTGGCTTCCCCGATTCATCGCGCATTTGCGACAGCAGATTGATGCGCCCACGTAAAGCCGGTGCAACGCCAGCGGGGCGATGACAACCAAGCCTTAGCCAAAATCCCCCGCCGTCAGCTCGATCGGCTTGCCATGCGGGGTGCGGTCGCAGGCGCGGTCCCAGGCGTCGCGGTAGCGGTGCAACAGCTCTGCCGTCGTGACGCCCTTGGCGGCGACGAGGCGTTCCAGCGTCGCAAGCCAGTGCCGGTAGTAGGTCTCGCCCGTATCGGGATCGCCCGCGGCTTGCGCGCGCTTGATCTCCTCGCCGAGCGTCTGCGCCCATTCCTTCCAGGTGAACACACCGGCCTCGTGCAGCGCCAGCGCCATGGCAAAGGCGCGCGCTTCCCAGGGCTCGCGAAACACCGGGCCATCCTGGTCGCGCGGCACGCCGGGCACGGCGACCGCGGCATGCATGGCCTGGCTCGGCGTCAATTCCATCAGGCGCGCTCCAGATAGGGCTCCCAGGCATCGACGGAGACGGAGAGCGTAGGATCTCCCTCCTTGCCCCAGAGCTCGCGTCCGTCGAAGCGCACGGTGTAAAGCCAGTGCGGATCCTCGCCCTTGCCGAGCGAATTGACGTCAGCGAAGACATGGCAGCCGTGGTTGAGCTCGATAGTGCCGAGACGGCCGCGGACATATTGCGGCAGGCGCGTATGCGTCACGGGATGAATGTCCTTCATCCGCACGACGTCTCCGACCTCGAACAGGGCAGGTGCGGCCGGCGTTCGTTCGGTCGGCCCGCCGCGGCGGATCGCCGGCGTCACGTCCTGCGGCGGGACCGCCTTCACGCCGGGCTTGGCGGGCACCAGCACCTTGCCGGCCTCGATCTCCGCGCGGGTGACCAGGCCGCGCTCGATCATCAGCGTCTCCAGGCCGGCCATCCAAAGCTCATAATAGGTCTTGCCGAGATAGTCCGCGGGCGGACGGTTCTCGCGCGCAAAGCGCGACATGTCGATGTTCCAGCCGCCCGGGCGCGCCATCGCCACCGTCAACGCAAAAGCCCGGCGCTCCCAATCTTCGTGAAACACCGGCTCATCCGGCTCGGGAACCACGGGCCCAAACCCCTTGACGCCGCCCATGTCATGCGCGCCGTCCATCAGGCGGCCTCTCCCGGCTGCTTCGGCAATCCCGTGCCGATCATGCTGTCGCGGGTGACGAGCTCGGCAAGCTGCTGCTCGCTCCAGCCCTCGGTGCCCGCGGGGCGCATCGGCAGCACGAGGTAGCGGATTTCGGCGGTGGAATCCCAGACGCGGATCCTGGTCGCCTCCGGCAGCGTCACGCCAAAGTCCTTCAGCACGCCGCGCGGATCGACAACGGCCCGCGAGCGATAGGGCGCCGATTTGTACCAGACCGGCGGCAAGCCGAGCACCGGATGCGGATAGCAGGAGCACAGCGTGCACACGACCATGTTGTGCTGGTCCGGCGTGTTCTCGACCACCACCATGTGCTCGCCCTGGCGGCCGCTATAGTCGAGTTCGGCGATCGCGGCGGTGGCGTTGTCGAGCAGGCGGGCGCGATACTCCGGATCGGCCCAGGCTTTCGCCACCACGCGGATGCCGTTCCGCGGGCCGATCTTTTTCTCATAGAGCTCGATCAGGAGATCGAGCGAGGTCGGATCGACATAGCCCTTCTCCGTCAGGATCGATTCCAGCGCGCGGACGCGAAGCTCCGTCTCCGAGAGCTCGGAATGATCGTGATCGTGGTGGTGATGGTGATGGTCGTGATCGTGCCCGGACATAGGGTGAAGATAGGCGCAAAAACCGGGGTATGTCGAGGCAGAGACTCTGCTAGATTCACGCCATGGGGAAGGGGACGACACGCGCCATCTGGGTGGCGGCAATCGCGATCTTGCCGTGGCTCGCCAGCGAGGCGAGGGCGGCCAACAACGCCTATGCGGTCGATGCCGCCGACATCTCCGAGACCGGCTCCTGCAAGATCGAGAGCTGGCTGTCGAGCGCGACCAACACCGATTTTTCCGCCGTCGCCAACCCGTCCTGCGTGGTCGACCCCTTCAAGCTCAAGCCGGTCGAGTTGAGCCTGCTCACCAACCGCGCACGTAGCGACGGCGAGTGGAGCACGTCCATCGCGCCGAAAGCAAAGGTGAACTTCTTGCCGACCGGCGTCGGCCGGCTGGGCGTCTCCGGTTACATCAACGCGTCGTTCGACGCGGTGACCGGTGAGAACCTGACTGTCGCCGCCGTGATCCCGGCAACCTATCGCTTGTCGGAGAATATGCGCATCAATGCCAATGGCGGCTGGCTGTGGGACCGCACGATCGACAAGCACTATTTCGCCTACGGACTCGGCTTCGACTGGAAATTCACCGACACGCTGCAATGGACCATCGAGGCGTTCGGGCAGGCGGGCCCGTCCAACGACGTTCCCGGTGCCATCCGCCCGCGGTTCCAGACCGGCGTACGCTACCGTCCGAACGAAATCTTCTCGGTCGATCTCATCTTCGGGCATAACATCACCGGCGAAGGCGCCAGCTGGTTCACGCTCGGCACCACGATCCGTTTTCCCGTCGAAGGCGGCAAGCCGGCGCGCGAGCGCACGGGCCATCTGTGAGACAACAAGAAAAGCAGGCAGGAGGTTGCGTTGGCCGAGTTTGTGAAGATCGAGAAGGGCCTCGGCCCCGATGGCCGCATTGCGGTCGTGCGCTTCGACCGTGGCGACGGCATCAATGCGCTGTCGCCGGAAGCGATGCGCCAGTTAACCAATGCCGCGCGCAGCTTCGAGGACGATGCCTCCACCTCCGTCGTGGTGCTGACCGGCGGCGCAAAAACCTTCACCGCCGGCTTCGATCTCAAGGATCCCGAAGGCCGCGCGCGCAAGAGCATGGACCTCGGCACGCTGCGCCGGCATCTGAAGCTGGGACCGCGGATGACGCGGGCTTGGCAGGACATGGAGCAGATCACCATCGCAGCCATCGAGGGCTTCTGCATCGGCGGCGGCGTGGCGCTGGCGGTCGCCCTCGACTTCCGCATTATGGCCGGCGCTGCCCATATGCGCGTGCCCGAGATCGCCCTCGGCATGAACATGAGCTGGCAAAGCGTGCCGCGCATGCTGCACTTGATCGGCCCGGCGCGCACCAAGCAGGCGGTGATCCTGGCCGACCAGCGCATCTCCGCCGCGGAGGCCTATGAATGGGGTCTGGTGGAGCAGGTGGCCGAGCCCGGCAAGGCTTTCGACGCGGCCATGGCGCTCGCCGAGAAGGTCGCCGCGCAACCGCCGCTCTCGGTCGCCATGACCAAGCTCACCGTCAACCGCCTCGCGCACGCGCTCGACGATCTTGCCAGCCACATGGATGTCGACCAGTTCGCGCTCGCCAGCCTCAGCGAGGACCACAGGGAAGGCGTGGCCGCGTTCCTTGAGCGGCGGAAGCCCAGGTTCAGAGGGCTGTAGTTGGCCGATTCCTTCTTGAAATCGTGAGCCTAATCCTGGCGGTGGCCGCCCGCGACCTCTCGCCCTAGTTGCAACAGCGTCAAAACTCATCCAAAATGGAGAGGTATCGTCCGCGCGGGTTCGCGGCTTGAGCAGGGGAGAAAGCATGCGCAATACGCGTGGTTCGAGCCATAGTCTCGCCAACACCCAAAAGCTGACGATCATCGCGCAGGATCCGTCGGTCAAAATCGGGGGAAAAATTCTCGTCGCCGAGGTCGATGTGCCAGCGGAAGAATTGCTGTCGGGCCCACAGGGCTATCGCGTGAATGTCATCGACTTCGATACGGCGACCAGCACGCTGTACCGGTCCGCCGTCTTCAAGCCTGCGCCGAACGGCCAATACAAGGATCCGTTCGCATTGGAAAAGGACGCCAATGGCGTCGTCCGCAAGCGCCCGAAGGGATACGATAAGCGGCTGGTATCCGATCCGACGTTCCATGCCCAGAATGTCTACGCCATCGTGATGCGAACGCTGGCGAAGTTCGAATTCGCGCTCGGGCGTCGTGTGCCCTGGGGCAGCCAGGGGCACCAAATCCATGTGGCGCCCCACGCCTTTGCCGATGCCAACGCGTTCTATTCCCGCGAGGACCGCGCGATCTTCTTTGGCTATTTCATGGGCCCGTCGAACCGGCCGATCTTCACCTGCCTTTCACACGACATCGTTGCCCATGAGACCACGCATGCCATTCTGGATGGGATACGCTCGCGGTACCTGGAGCCGTCGTCGCCCGATCAAGCCGCCTTCCACGAGGGGTTTTCGGACGTCGTCGCGCTGCTTTCGATGTTCTCGCTTCCGGACATCGTCGGCCAGCTGCTGGACCTGAGCAGCCCACGCAAACGGTTGATCTCCAAGGCCAGTCTTTCCAGCAAGGTTCTGAAGCAATCAGTGCTGATCGGGCTTGCGGAGGAAATGGGATTGGGGCTGTCCAACGGACGCGAAAGCGCGCTGCGTCGTTCAGTGCATCTGAGGCCGGGCAGGCGGTACATGTCGATGCCGCAGTTCAATGAGGAACATGACAGAGGCGAGCTGTTGGTCGCTGCGATGATGAATGCCTTCCTCGAGATATGGACCGCACGTCTCGACAAGATCGGCTTCATCTCGACTGGCATGAAGGATCGTAGCCTGGTGGTGCAGGAGGGCGCTCGCGCCGCCGATCATCTCCTGACCATGGCGATCCGCGCGCTCGACTATTGTCCACCGACCGACATCACCTTCGCCGATTACCTCTCGGCGCTGCTTACCGTCGACCGCGAGGTGGTTCCTGATGACAGCCGGTACGGTTACCGCGAAGCTCTGCTGAAGTGTTTCAAGGATTTTGACATCAAGCACGCCGCTGGCGCCGGCAAGGACGGCACCTGGGAGCGGTACCACGGTCCGGAGCTCGTTTATGGCCGGACCCATTTCGACTCCATGCTGCGCGACAAGGAAGAGGTCTTCAGATTCATTTGGGAAAACCGCAAGGCCCTCGATATCGATGAGCGGGGCTATGTCGAGGTTCAGTCGGTGCGGCCGTGCATTCGGATCGGGCCGGACGGCTTCACGCTGCGTGAGACGGTCGCCGAATATGTGCAGATCATGACGTTGCAGGCACGCGAGCTGAAAGCTGCTCTCAACATCAAGCCGCCGCCGGATCTTCCTCCCACGACGCGTCTGCGCATTTACGGCGGCGGTGCACTCATCTTCGACGAGTATGGCCAGCTCAAATACAAGATCGCAAATCGAATTGAGGACGCCAAACGCCAGACGGCCCGCCTCAAATACCTTTGGGAAGCGGGCGAACTCGATGGCGAGCAGCAGGCCGGCGCACGCTTTGCGCAACTGCACCGCGAACGCATGTCCAGGGCAGGGTGACCGCAATGGCCGCATCAGCTCCGACGAGCCTGAACATCCGGACCTATCAGGTCGGCTTCGGCGATTGCTTCCTTCTGAGCTTCAATTACGACGGCGGAAAGAAGAAGCACGTGCTGATCGACTTCGGCACCAAGGCGCTACCGAAAGGAGCGCCGAAAGACCTGATGTTGCGGATTGCGAACGACATCAAGGCAACCGCCGGCAAAGACCTTGTCGCCGTGGTCGCTACGCATCGTCATCAGGACCACATCTCCGGATTCCAGCGCAACAAGGGCAATGGATCGGGAGATGTCATCCGCAGCCTCAAGCCGCAACTGGTGGTGCAACCGTGGACAGAGGAACCGAATCTCGCGCAATCGGCGACCAAGCCGGCGCTCAAGCGGTTCGGCAAGGGCGCGTCTGCGCGCATTGCGGCGCTGTCGGACATGCACGACATTGCCGGCCAAGTCGTTCAGGCCGCGCAGCAGGGCCGGTTTTCCTTCAGTGTAAAGAACCAGCTCAGCTTCATCGGGGAAGACAACGTCAAGAACCTCGATGCGGTCAAGAACCTGATGGACATGGGACAGAAGAAGCCGGTGTACGTCTTTTCCGGCTCCAAGTCGGGACTCGATCAGCTATTGCCAGGCGTGAAAGTCCACGTCCTTGGGCCGCCCACAGTCGAACAGAGCGACAAGATCAAATCCTACGCCAAGATATCCGACCAATATTGGGGTTTCCAGGCTCGCGCCATGCGAGCCGGCGCCGCACCGCAGCTTAAGACGACCGGGAAAAAGGACAAGGCCAAGCCCAAGCCGCTGTTTCCCAGGCATGTGGCCAGCAATGGGCCAAATTACCCGGTCGAGACGCGCTGGCTGATCTATCACGCGCGCGCCGCCCAATCCGAGCAACTGCTCTCGATCGTTACCATGCTCGACAAGGTTATGAACAACACCAGCGTCATCCTGGTGTTCGAGGCAGGAAGCAAGAAGCTGCTGTTTCCAGGCGATGCGCAGCTGGAGAACTGGCTGTACGCGCTGGACGGCACTCAAGACAAGTACAAGGCCCTTCTGCAGAGCGTCGATCTCTACAAGGTTGGCCATCATGGCAGCTGGAATGCGACGCCCAAGAAGCTCTGGAACTTGTTCAAGAAGAAGTCCACGACCTCGGGGGCGGGGCGCCTGAAGACGCTGATGTCGACTCTTGAGGGTGTCTTCCATGAGGAGCATGAGGTGCCTCGTGGAAAGCTCGTGACTGAACTCAAGAAGCAGTCCGACCTTTTCTCGACCCAGCAGATATCCCAGAACGCTTTCTTCAAGGACACGCTGGTGCAGCTATGAACGGCGACGCAGTCCCGCGATCACTCTGATGACGGCCAGCCGCGACCGCGGCAGCTCGCTCAACACGATCAGCTTCCGACCACGGCGCGACGCATGACTTCGCGCGCCTTGTCCTGATTGACCGTGAACGCCAGTGTCCCGTAGTGCGCGCCCCAGGCGCCGGATCCATTCGAGACGCGGGTGCCGAGGAAGATGTCGGCCACGTCCTGCGTGCTGTTGCGCATAAGCTCGGCACCCTGCAGCACGCGTGCGACTGCTTCGGTCATCGGGCGGGCAACGAATTCGTCTTCGACCGAATTCTTCACGAGCTGTTTGGCGTGCAGGACAAGGGCGTCAAATCGCGCATCCTGCCCGGACAGCGGCTTCACCTCGTCGAACAGGGCGTCTGTGGTGTGCGCGTCCCTGGACATCGCGCGGCGTACGTCCACGCACATCATGTTCGCAGCGCCTTCCCACACGCTGTTCAGCGGCGCTTCGCGATAGAGGCGTGCCATCGGATTTTCTTCGATGAAGCCGTTGCCGCCGTGGCACTGCAGGGATTCATAGGCGATGGACGGCGCGCGTGAGCAGTTGAAGAACTTGGCCGCGGGCGTCGCCACGCGGGCGAGGAGACGTTCGTGTTCGCAGTCCTTCATGCGGTCCGTGGCCTTGGCGACCCGCAGCGCCAGCAATGTCGCCGCTTCGACTTCCACGGCCATGTCGGCCAGCACGTTCGTCATCATCGGTCGGTCGGCGATCGAGCTTCCGAACGCCTTGCGCGTCGTAGTGTGCTGAAGCGCCAAAGTGAGGCATTGGCGCATCAGGCCGGCGGAGCCGATCGCGAAGTCCAGGCGCGTCAGATGGGCGTGCGATAGTATCTCGCGGATGCCGCGACCTTCCTCGCCGACCCGGATCGCCAGGGTGCCTGCATACTCGACTTCGCTGGATGCGTTCGACTTGTTGCCGGCCTTTTCCTTGAGGCGTTGCACGAAGAAATTGTTGTAGCTGCCGTCAGGCAACGTGCGCGGCAGGAAGAAGCAGGTGACGCCGCCGTTTACCTTGGCCAGTGTGAAGAAGCCGTCCGATTGCGGCACCGAGCAGAACCATTTGTGGCCCGTGAGTTCGTACCATTGCGCGGTTTTGCCATGATAATCCTCGGCATGGGAGAAACGGGCGGTGGTCTGGGTCTCCCGCAGGTCCGAACCGCCCTGCTTCTCCGTCATTGCGTAACCGATGACGACCGACGGCTTCTGGGCGACCTCGCGGCGGCTGTTTTCGTATTCGATGCCCTTCACCTTCTCAGCCCAAATCGACAGTGCGGGCTCGGCCTCGAACCCGGCATAGGACGCGTAGGCCATGCCGGTCGGGCAAGCGGTGCCGTGCTCGACCTGGTTCCAGACGTAAGAGAGGACGGCGCGGGCGAAGTGACCGTTCCTCTGGTTGGTACGCCAGGCGAGGTTCGGAACCTCGTGCTTCCAGGCAAGCGCCATCAATTGATGCCAGCTCGGATGGAAGTCGACCCAGTCGATGCGGTTGCCGAAGCGGTCGTGCGTCTTGAGTTCCGGCAGGTGGCGATTGGCGAGCCGGGCGAGCTCCTGGATCTCCTCGTCACCAGCCAGGGCGCCAACCGCCTCGCATCGGTCGGCGGCCCAAGGCGCCTCGCGGTCGATCGCAGCCCGCAGGACGGCGTCGCCGGTGAAGGCATTGAAGCCGGCTGCGGGCTTCGCCTGGTTCATGACCTCATGTGTGCCGTAGCGGCGCGCGGGAGCCTCGATCGTGCCGGATGAGGAAGGTGGGGTCATGGACGTCTCCAAATCGTTTCTGGATCCTTGGATGATTTGATTGGCTGGCGAACGCTGACGTCGTGCCGCCGCAGCTCGGCCGGATTGGCGTTGCACCCGAAAGTGAAATCAATGTTCATGTTCGGGTCCGCCAGAATCCCCATAAATAGGCCGAAATTTGGTAAGAGTTGACACGAGTCGAGCTGTATTGCAATATGAAACTGAATTCATTTTCATTATGGGAGTGGTGGGCATGGTGACCAGGCAAGTCCGTTCTCTCGACAAGAAGACGCAAATTCTCCGAGCCGCCCGCAACGTGGTGATGGACGGGGGATTCCAGGAGCTTCAGATGAATGCCGTCGCGGCCGCAGCCGACGTCGCGGTCGGTACGATTTATCGATACTTCCCTTCGCGGGCGGAGCTCTGCGCCGCCATCGTCGGCACGGTCTCGCAGCGAGAGGTCGACGTTCTGTCGGGGATCGCCATCGCGGAAGGCGAGCCGTCGCAGAAGGTGAGGGACGCGGTCCGCGCTTTCGTGCTGCGGGCCGTGCGCGGCAGGCGCCTCGCCTACGGCCTCATCTTCGAGCCGATCGATCCGGAAGTGGAGAGCACGCGCCTGAGATATCGCCGTGCGGTCGCCCGGGTATTCGAGGCCATTATCCGGGAGGGCATTGCCGCCGGCGAATTCCGCGAGGTCGACGTCGAGGTCGCCGCTACCTGCCTCGTCGGGGCCTTCATGGAGGGGCTGATCAGCGTTCTCGCGCCCGGAGCCGGCGGCATCCCGGCCCGGACCGAAGAGTTCGCCGATTGCATCGCCGACATCTGCCTTGCGGCGGTCGCCAAGCCGGACAACCGTCTGCTCGAGCGCAAGCGGCCCGCGGCGGGTGCGGTGGAGGCCGTCTCTCTGAAGAAGTCCCGATCGGTCGAGGAGTGATGCTGGCGGGAAGGGCTCCTCGCCGACAGCTTCGTCCGAACGATGCGGCTAGCGCGCCGGTTCACCTGGGAAGGACAATGCAGATGGGCAACATGAAGGTGCTTTCCATCGCCGATATCAAATCGGCGGTCACGCTCGAGGAATGGCAGACCCGGGTCGATCTGGCGGCCTGCTACAGGCTGATGGCCGTCTTCGGCATGACCGACCTGATCTACAACCACATCAGCGCCCGCGTTCCGGGGGAGGAGGGAAGCTACCTCATCAATCCCTATGGGATGCTGTACGAGGAGATTACCGCGGCCAGTCTCGTCAAGATCGACGTCGCCGGCAACACGCTGCTGCAGCCCGATCACGGCTACAGCGTCAACGTCGCCGGCTTCTATCTCCACACTCCCATTCACAAGGCGCGGCCGGACCTGCACTGCATCATCCACACGCATACCCGTGCCGGCACCGCCGTCAGTGGCCTGAAGGAAGGCCTGCTCCCGCTCTCGCAGACGGCGATGCGTTTCCACGGCCGGGTCGGCTACCACGACTTCGAAGGGCCCGCGATCAGCGGCGAGGAATGCGATCGCGTCGTCCGCGACCTCGGAGAAAACAATGTGCTGCTGCTTCGCAATCACGGGCTGCTCGCTTGCGGGCGCACGATCCAGCAGGCCTTCAATGCCATCTACTGGCTCGAGAACGCCTGCCGGATCCAGGTCGATCTCCTCGGCTGCGGCCGCTCGGTCCATCATCCATCCCCGGCGGCGATCGAAAACACCGTGACATGCTTCGCGGGCCAGGAGATCACGCTCCTGAACGAAGCCGACACCAGCCCCGCGCTGAACGCCAACGCGCGACAGAGTGCGGGCGGATACGGCTCGCTCGAATGGGCGGCGCTCCTGCGCAAGCTCGACAGGCTCGACCCCTCGTTCCGGAATTGATCGGGATGCTTCAGGGAAAATTCGGATTCATCGGCTGCGGCGCCGTCGGACGCACGCTCGCCCAGGCCTTCCACCATGCGGGGCATCAGGTCGTCGCGGCCTGGAACCGAGGCGGAGAGGGCGCGCTGTTGATGCAGCGGGAAGTGGAGGGCCTGCGCGCCGTAGCGAGCGCGCAGGAGGTGGCCGACGCTTGCGAGTTCGTGTGGCTGACGGTTTCCGACGATGCCATCGCGCGCGTTGCCGACGGCATCGATTGGCAGCCGCATCACCAGGTCGTCCACTGCAGCGGCGCGACCGACATCGATGCGCTGGCGAAAGCGAAGGCGGCCGGCGCATCGATCGGAGGTTTCCACCCGCTGCAGATGTTCACCGACCCCGCCGTCGCCTTGCGGGGCCTGCCGGGCGTGACGGTCGGCGTGGAGGCCGAGGATCCCGCATTCCTCGAGACCCTCAAGCACATGGCTAGTGACATCGGCTGCAACACCGTCGAGGTCCCGAAGGGAAAGCGCGCGATCTACCACGCCTCAGTCTATTATGTCGGCCCCTTCTTTATCGCGCTCCTGGCCGAATCCGTCGCCATCTGGAAGAAGTTCGGCGCGACCGAGCAAGACGCCTTGAACGCACTGCTGCCGCTTCTCGCCGGCACGACATCTGCCGTCACCAGCAGCAGCCTGGCTAAGGGAATGGGCGGCTGCGTTGCCCGAGGCGACGTGGGCACGGTGCGCCGGCATGTGGCGGCGATGGATACGTTCAGCTCAAGAGCCGGCGAACTCTATCGCGCACTCACGGAGCGGACGATCCCGCTCGGTCTTGCGCGGGGAAGCCTGACGGCTTCGGCCGCGGACCAGATCCGAGCAGCGCTGTCCGCCGGCGAACCAACGGGCGTCTGAGCAGCCTGGAACAGCCTGATTGAATGGAGGGGATCATCGCCTCAGAGCCTTTGGTCGTCTATCTGCGATTCGCATAAGGTATATTATGGAATATATTTATGTCGAATTGGATCAAATAGTTAAGGCGGAAACCTGCGGACGCAGGTCAAAATTGTCGGGTATTTCCAGGCCTCGACAGCCGGCCCGCAAATCTGCCTGCCTGCTTCTCCCAATCCCGTATTGCGGCTCGCCGTTCCCGCTGCAATAAGCGCGGTCCGTTTCGCTGACCAACAAGAACGCTCAAGGGAGAAACCAGATGAGCATTTCTCGACGCGCGCTGCTCAAGGCCTCGGTTGCCACGGCTGCTTTCGGCGGCGTGAGCGCGCCCTGGATCGCGCGCGCCCAGACCGCGGAATTCACCTACAAGTACGCCAACAATCTGCCGGACAGCCATCCGCTCAATGTGCGCGCCAAGGAAATGGCGGCCGCCATCAAGGCCGAGACGGACGGCAAGTTCGACCTGCAGATTTTCCCGAACAACCAGCTCGGTTCCGATACCGACATGCTGAGCCAGATCCGCTCCGGCGGCGTCGAGTTTTTCACGCTGTCGGGCCTGATCCTGGCGACGCTGGTGCCGGCGGCGTCGATCAACGGCATCGGGTTCGCATTCCCGGACTACGATACGGTCTGGAAGGCCATGGATGGCGGGCTGGGCGCCTATGTGCGCGGCGAGATCAACAAGGCCGGCCTCATCGTGATGGACAAGATCTGGGACAACGGTTTCCGCCAGACCACGTCCTCGACCAAGCCGATCAACAGCCCCGATGACCTCAAGGGCTTCAAGATCCGGGTGCCGGTGTCGCCGCTGTGGACCTCCATGTACAAGGCGTTTGAAGCAGCGCCCGCCTCGATCAATTTCAGCGAAGTCTATTCGGCGCTGCAGACCAAGATCGTCGAGGGCCAGGAAAATCCGCTGGCGATCATCTCGACCGCAAAGCTTTACGAGGTGCAGAAATACTGCTCGCTGACCAACCACATGTGGGACGGCTTCTGGTTCCTGGCCAACCGCCGCGCCTGGGAAAAGCTGCCGGAGAACATCCGCACCATCGTCGCCAAGAACATCAATGCCGCCGCCGTCAACGAGCGCGCCGACGTCGCCAAGCTCAATGCCGGCCTGCAGCAGGATCTGGCGGCCAAGGGCCTCGTCTTCAACCAGCCGGCCGTGGCGCCGTTCCGCGACAAGCTGCGCGCGGCGGGCTTCTACGCCGAATGGAAAGGTAAATACGGCGAGCAGGCCTGGAGCTTGCTCGAGCAGTCCGTCGGCAAGCTGAGTTGACGCGTCAGAACAAGATCCAAGCGCGTAGGGGGCCGGCATGGCGCATGCCGAGTGGACTGATGCAGCCGGCGGGGCGCCCCCTCGCCACCGTGCGCTCTTGAATTCGGTCGAGCGCGCGTTGGGCCTGCTGGTCGAGATCCCGGCGGCGCTGCTGGTTGCCGCCGAGATCGTCATCCTGTTCGCCGGTGTCATTGCACGCTATGTCCTGCATCAGCCGCTGATCTGGTCGGACGAACTGGCATCGATCCTGTTCCTGTGGCTTGCCATGCTCGGCGCTGCTGTCGCCTTCCGCCGCGGTGAGCACATGCGCATGACTGCGGTCGTCGCAGGTGCTGCGCCTGCAAGGCGCGCCTATCTCGATCTCGTGGCCATCGCCGCTGCGCTGGCGTTCCTCGCGATGATCGCCTGGCCCGCCTACGAATACGCCTACGAGGAGAGCTACATCACGACGCCGGCGCTGCAGATCCTCAACAGCTGGCGCGCGGCGGCCCTGCCCGTCGGCATCGGTCTGATGGCGATGTTTGCGGCGCTGCGTCTGGCGGCGGCCGGCAACGCCAGGACCGTGCTGGCGGCCGTAGCCACGGTCGCCGCCGTGGTCGGCTTGTTCTGGCTCGCGCAGCCCTGGCTCAAGCCGCTCGGCAATCTCAATTTGATCATCTTCTTCGTCGGCGTGGTCGGCGCTTGCGTCTTTGCCGGGGTGCCGATCGCATTCGGCTTTGCGCTGGCGACATATGGCTATCTGGCGCTGACGACTTCGACGCCGCTGATGGTGCTGGTCGGCCGCATGGACGAGGGCATGAGCCATCTCATCCTGCTGTCGGTGCCGCTGTTCGTCTTCCTCGGGCTCCTGATCGAGATGACCGGCATGGCGCGCGCTATGGTGGCGTTCCTCGCAAGCCTGCTGGGCCACGTGCGCGGCGGCCTGCACTATGTGCTGGTCGGCGCGATGTATCTGGTATCCGGCATTTCCGGTTCCAAGGCGGCCGACATGGCGGCCGTCGCGCCTGTGCTGTTTCCGGAGATGAAGCAGCGCGGCGCCAAGCCGGGCGATCTCGTTGCGCTGCTTTCCGCTACCGGCGCACAGACCGAAACCATCCCGCCGAGCCTCGTGCTGATCACCATCGGTTCGGTTACGGGCGTGTCGATCGCCGCGCTGTTCACCGGCGGCCTGTTGCCGGGCGTCGTGCTCGCCATCACGCTGTCGGCGCTGGTGTGGTGGCGGTATCGCGATGAGGATTTGAGCCATGTGAAGCGCGCCCGCGGCAGCGAGATCGCAAAGGCCTTTGTCATTGCCCTGCCCGCGCTCGCGCTGCCCTTCGTGATCCGCTACGCCGTGGTGGAGGGTATTGCGACCGCCACCGAAGTCTCCACCATCGGTATCGTCTATGCCTTCCTGGTCGGCTTTTTCGTCTATGGCCTCGTGATCTACCGCAACCTCGACTGGCGCCGTATTGTGCCGATGCTGATCGAGACCGCGAGCCTGTCCGGCTCGATCCTGCTGATCATTGGCGCGGCCACCGGCATGGCCTGGGGCCTGACCCAGTCAGGCTTTTCGCGGGCGCTGGCCGCCGCCATGAGCGGCTTGCCCGGCGGCTCCGCCACCTTCATGGCCGTATCGATCCTGGCCTTCGTGATCCTCGGCAGCGTGCTCGAAGGCATCCCCGCCATCGTGCTGTTCGGTCCCCTCCTCTTCCCTATTGCGCGCGCGGTCGGCGTCCACGAGGTGCATTATGCCATGGTCATCATCCTCGCCATGGGCATCGGACTGTTCGCGCCGCCCTTCGGAGTGGGCTATTATGCCGCCTGTGCGATCGGACGGGTCGATCCCAACGAGGGGATCGGGCCGATCTGGGGTTATCTGCTGGCGCTGATGGCCGGTCTCGTCATCGTCGCGGTCTTCCCCTGGATATCGATCGGATTCTTGTAGTTGGTTCTCGACAAGCACGGGGGAATGCCGATGAGCGGAACGCAAAACCAGTACAGCATCGGACTGGAAAAGAACCCGGCCAATTATGTGCCGCTGACGCCGCTGAGCTTCCTCGAACGATCCGCGGCCGTATTCCCTAACCATGTCAGCACCGTCTATGAAGGCCGCAGCTTCACCTGGGCAGAGACCTACACGCGCTGCCGCCGCTTTGCCTCATGGCTCGCCGGCCGCGGCATCGGTACCGGCGATACGGTCGCGGCCATGCTGCCCAACATCCCCGCGATGAACGAGCTGCACTTTGCCGTACCGATGGCTGGCGCCGTATTGAACGCGCTCAACATCCGGCTCGATGCACCGTCGATCGCGTTTCAGCTCGACCACGGCGGGGCCAAGATTATCCTGGTCGATCCGGAGTTTGTCGGCGTGATCGCCGAAGCGTTGACCTTGATGAAGGGCCCAAAGCCTTTTGTCGTCGATGTCGACGACGCCTCCTTTGCCGGGGGCAAGCGCATTGGCGAGATCGAATACGAAACGGCCGTCGCCAAGGGCGACCCGAATTTCGTTAGCCGGCGGCCCGCGGACGAATGGGACGCGATTGCGCTCTCCTACACCTCCGGTACCACGGGCAATCCCAAGGGCGTGGTGACCCATCACCGCGGTGCGTATCTCAACGCCGTCAGCAATATCCTTGCCGGCAATCTCGGCCAGCACCCGGTCTATCTCTGGACGCTGCCGATGTTTCACTGCAACGGCTGGTGCTTCCCCTGGACCGTGGCGGCCGCGGCCGGCATCAATGTCTGCCTGCGCAAGGTCGATCCGGCAAAAATCTTCGAGCTGATCCCGAAACACGGCGTCACCCACATGTGCGGTGCGCCGATCGTCTACAACACCATGATCAACGCGCCGGGCGCCCCGAAGGGCGGCAAGGCAAAGCCCGTGGTCGGCCTGATCGCGGGCGCAGCGCCTCCGGTCGCGGTGCTGGAAGGCGCCGAGAGCATCGGCATCAAGCTCACCCACGTCTATGGCCTCACCGAAGTCTACGGCCCCGCCTCCGTCTGCGCCGAGCAGCCGGGATGGGATCAACTCACGCCCGAAGCGCGCGCGCAGATGAAGCGCCGGCAGGGCGTGCCCTACCCGCTGGAAGAAGCCGTCACCGTGCTGGATCCCCAGACCATGCGCGAGGTGCCGCGCGACGGCGAGACCATCGGCGAGGTGATGTTCCGCGGCAATATCGTGATGAAGGGCTACCTGAAGAACGAGAAAGCGACCAAAGAGGCGTTTGCCGGCGGCTGGTTTCATACCGGCGATCTCGGCGTGCTCGACGAGCACGGCTACGTCATCATCAAGGACCGCTCCAAGGACATCATCATCTCCGGCGGCGAGAACATCTCGTCGGTGGAGGTGGAAGACATCCTCTACAAGCACCCGGCCGTGCTGTTCGCGGCCGTCGTCGCCAAGCCCGATCCGAAATGGGGCGAGGTGCCCTGCGCCTTCGTCGAGCTGAAGGAAGGCGCCAAGGCGACGGAGGCCGAGATCATCGCCTATTGCCGCACCCACATGTCCGGCTTCAAGACGCCGAAGACCGTGGTGTTCGGCGCCATCCCGAAGACCTCGACCGGCAAGATCCAGAAATTCCTGCTGCGCAACCAGGTGGAGTCGGCGAAGGCGATTTCGGCCTAGCGATCGGCGTCATTCCGGGGCGTGCGAAGCACGAACCCGGAATGACGGTGTGGGTTCTGCGATCCCACGATTGGCGGTTTGGCCTATTGGGCGGCGGTGATCGCGTACACCGACATCTCGGTGCGGGCGTCCGCGATCGAGAACCAACGGTGCTGCTCCGAGCGGAAAGCGCGCCAGTTGTCGAGCACGCGCTTGAATTGCTCGTTCTTTGCGGCCTCCTCGTCCAGCACCTGCTCCAGCGCGGCGCGCAGCGCCTTCAGGATGTCGGGGCTGAGCACGGAGAGCTGCGCGCCGGCGGCGACGAGGCGAACAAGTGCCTTGGGGTTGCGCGCATCATAACTGGCAAGCATGTCGATTACCGCGTACGCGCAGGCCGATCTCAGGATCGCCTGATAGGGTGCCGGCAGCTCGGCCCACCTCGCCTTGCTGATGTAGAGGCTGTTGTTGGCTTCGAGCTCAAGGACGCCCGGGAGATACATGTATTTCGCGACCTTGTGGAAGCCGAGCTTCTCGTCATCATAAGGTCCGACCCACTCGGCGGCGTCGATCGTGCCCTTCTCGAGCGCCGGGTAGATTTCGCCGCCCGCGATCTGCTGAGGGATCACCCCGAGCTTCGACAGCACTTTGCCGCCAAAGCCCGCAACCCGCATCTTGATGCCGTTGAAATCGGCCGGCGACTTAAGCTCCTTGCGGAACCAGCCAAAGGTCTGGCCGCCGGTATTTCCCATGGGAACGCTGACCACGCCCATGCTGTCATAGGCCTCGTCCATCAACTTCTTGCCGTCGCCGTGGAGATACCAGGCGTAGTGCTCGCGCGGCGTCATCCCGAACGGAAGCGACCCGTCGAAAATCAGCGTCGGGTTCTTGCCGATGTAGTATCCGCCGTAGGAATGGCCGCACTCGACCGTGCCGTTTGCGACGGCATCCAGCACCTGAAGCCCGGGTAAGATCTCTCCTGCCGCGAAGGGCTCTATGACAAACTTGCCGTCGCTCATCTCGTTCACGAGCTTGGCAAGCGTCGGGCTTGCGCCCCACAGCGTGTCGAGACTCTTGGGAAAGCTCGACGCGAGGCGCCACTTGACCACTCCCTGCGCAATCGCGGGCGAGGCCACTGCAACGGCACCGCTCGTTGCTGCCAGACGAGCGAAATTCCGACGTGAGATCGTCATGTACTACTCCTCCCTGACCGCCCGTGGCGGCTTTGAGCCGGCTGTCTTGTTTTTGTGATTGCCGGCGGCTGTTCCCGTCGACAGCCTAACATAGTCGTGTTGGAGAATCGCCTTGGAGAATTGGCCGAAAGAGGATCATCCTTGCACGGCTGCCAGCCGGCCGGCCGGGGCCCAGAACTAAGGCGTGTCTGCTATCGGCCGATCGCGACACTTGCTGCGGGTGCACAAAGCCCGCGGCGGCACCTTTGTTAACCAATTGGCAGTAGTTCTGGCGGCGGCGTGCCGCATCAGGACGCCGCCAAGGGCAGTAATCATGTCAGACTTCAGTGCGGCCGTGCGCACCGCAGCACCGAAGGTGCAAAGCGGCTTCGATCTGAAAATCGTGGCATCGCTTCTGTTCCTGGCAGCGTCGGTCGTTCTCGCGTGGCCCGCGATCAATGGCGGGGTGTTCAATGCCCTGTCCACGGATGATGCCATGCGGCTCGTCGAGGTCGACGATCTGATCGGCGGGCAAGGCTGGTTCGACGTGACGCAGTACAGGATGGACCCGCCGGGCGGGACATCCATGCATTGGTCGCGTCTCATCGATGCGCCATTGGCCGGGTTGATCCTGTTGCTGAAGCCGCTCCTGGGAATGAGCGGCGCCCGGGCCGTGATCCTGTACTTCTGGCCGGCGCTGCTCTTTGCGATCGCGCTGGCGCTGGTCGCTGCGATTGCCAGGCAGATGTGCAACAATGCCACGGTGATGCTGACAGCGGTAGCGTTGGGTGTGCTGTCCCTTCCGGCCCTCGTCCATTTCCGGGCCGGTGCCATCGATCACCACAACGCGCAGATCGTGTTGTTGCTGGCATTGGTCCTGATGACGATTCAGATCGAGCGCAGCACCGTCAAGGCCGCGCTGGGCGGCCTGGCGATGTCGCTTTCGCTGGCGATCGGCATCGAAATGCTGCCTGCGCTGACGGCAATAGCCATTGCAATATCCGGGCTCTTTATCTGGCGTGGCGCCGCCGTCGCGCGGCAGGTTGGCGCCTTCGGCGGAGGACTGGCCGCATCATCGCTCCTGCTCGCCCCGGCATTGCTGCCATTGTCGTCGCTTGCCGCCCCGGTATGCGACACTTTCGGCGGACCCGTCCTGCTCTTGACCGTCGGCGGCGGCATCGTCCTGATGATCATGGTCGGAATCGATCGCTACCGCTCGACCCTGCGCATGCGCGTCGCGAGTGGTGTTGCGCTGGCAACCGTTCTTGCCGGCTCGTTCCTCGCATCGTTTTCGGGATGCATCGCTTCGCCCTTCGGGCATCTCGATCCGATCGTCGTATCGCTCTGGGTCAACAATATCGGCGAAGCGATTTCATTCACCCGGATGCTGCAGCTCTTTCCGGAGAAGATGGCCGCCTACCACGCATTCCCAATGGTGACGATCGGCCTCGCCGTGATGGCGCTGATCCGATCGAATCCAGCCGAACGGTTTCGCTGGATTGTTGCCATCAGCGCACTTGCCGCCCTGGTCGGTTTCGGCCTTCTGCAGTTGCGGGGGCTCGCTGCCGCCTCGATCCTGGCGGCTCCGGTGTTCGTCGCCAGTCTCGCGGTGCTGTGGCCCCGGCTTGCGTCCGGACCGATGCTGCTTCTGGTGTCGGCCGTTGCATCTCCCTACAGTCTCGATGTCGCCGGAATTTCGGCAAAGCCGATGCTGGATGCGATCTTCAAGCCGGAGCAGATCGGCGATTTGTCCCCGTGCCGAAGCTTGTCGGACGTGGCATCCCTGAAGCGGCTTCCGAAGGGACGCGTGATGGCGCCCATCGATCTCGGACCGGCTATACTTGCCGAAACCAACCACGAGGTTTTTGCCGGTCCCTACCATCGCAACAATGATGGCAACACCGCCTTCCTCAAGCTGATGCTGGCGCCCTTGCCCACGGCCCACAGAATCCTGTCGGATCGCCGTGTCGACTACGTGGTGACCTGCTCAGCAGCTCCCGACCAGAAGATCATCAAGCTCGCACCGGAGGGATTGGAGGCGCGGCTCGGCCGGGGTGAGCCGCCGGAATTTCTCGAGCCGATCGACCTGGGCCCCGGAGCCAAAATTTCGGCGTGGCGCCTGCGGAAGTAAGACCGCGCAGCTCGCGCCGATTCCGGCTGAACTTGGGGAGCGCCTACCTCGGCCTGTCAGCGAGTGCCAGCCGCATCCCGTCATGTGCCGGCATCACCCCTTCGGGCAGGCTCAGCCGCAGCACCTCGTAATCGAGATCCGAGTGCATGTTGGTGATGACGGCGCGCTTCGGCTTGAAGCGTTTGATCCAGGACAGCGCGTCGTCGACGGAGAAATGGCTGGGATGCGGTGCATAGCGCAGACCATCGACGATCCAGAGATCGAGATTTTCCAGCGCCGGCCAGCTCTCCTCGGGGATGTCGCTGACATCGGGAATGTAGGCGGCATCGCCAACGCGATAACCGAGGGACGGGATATTGCCGTGTTTGACGTCGAAAGCCGATATCGTGATCGCGCCGCCCTTCCCCAGGATTTCATGACTCTCGCCGGCTTCGATCGAATGCCGGGTCAGGATCGGCGGGTAGTCGCTGCCCTCCGGTGAAATAAAGCAATAGGAGAAGCGCGCCATGATGTCCTTGGCGGTCGACATGTTGAAATAGGTCGGGATGCGCCGGCGCTGGTGCAGCACGACCGAGCGCAGATCGTCGATACCATGGGTCTGGTCGGCGTGTTCGTGGGTGAGGAACACCGCATCGATATGGTCGACCTCGGCATCGATGAGCTGCTCGCGCAGGTCCGGCGAGGTGTCGATCAGCACGCGCGTGACGCCCTCGCCCGACCTCCTCTCCACCAGCAGCGAGCAGCGCCGGCGGCGGTTCCTGGGATTGCCGGGATCGCAGCGGCCCCAGCCGAGCGCCGGTCGAGGCACGCCGGCGGAGGAACCGCAGCCGAGGATCGTCAGTGTCAGCGTCATGTCGCGGCCGGAACCTTGGAGAACAGGCGGAAGAAATTTTCGCTGGTCTGCCGCGAGATTTCCGCAAGGCTGACGCCGCGCACTTCCGCCAGCACCTTGGCCACCTCGACCACATAGGAAGGCTCGTTGCGCTTGCCGCGATGCTTTCCGGGCGCCAGATACGGCGCGTCGGTTTCCACCATGATGCGGTCGGCGGGCAATTCCGCCGCCAGCGCCCGCAACGCGTCCGATTTCTTGAAGGTCAGGATGCCCGTAAACGAGATCGACAAGCCCAGCGCGATCGCCTTCATCGCAAGCTCGCGCCCGCCGGTGTAGCAATGCAGCACCGCCTTGAACGGCCCTTTCGCCGTTTCCTCCTCGAGGATGCGGCCGCAATCCTCATCCGCCTCGCGGGTATGGATCACCAGCGGCAGGCCGGTGGCGCGGGCTGCGGCGATGTGGGTGCGGAAGCCGCGCCCCTGCGCATCGCGCGAACCGTATTGATAGAAATAGTCGAGCCCGGCCTCGCCGAGGGCGACGACCTTCGGGTGCCTCGTCAGCTCGATCAGTTCGGCGGCCGGGATGCCGTCCTCCTCGTCTGCCTCATGTGGATGGGTGCCGACGGAGCAATAGACGTTGGGAAAGCGCTCGGCGATCTCGAGCAGCGCAGCCTGCCGGCGCACCTTGGTCGAGATGGTGACGATGCGCCCGACGCCGGCCGCTTCCGCGCGCGCGACGATGCCGTCGAGATCTTCGGCAAAGTCCTTGAAGTCGAGATGGCAGTGGCTGTCGACGAGCATTTTCCTACTGGCCGTCGGTTGGCTCTTTCGGCTCAACATATCGCGGGAACACGCCGACCGGTGCCGGCAGCGTCGTCCCCGGCGCAAGGCGTTTGGCGCCGCCGAGCGCGGCAAAATTACGCTCGCCGGCGGGCACGCCGAGGCTGTCGAGCAGCTTGTCTGCGGAGGCCGGCATCACCGGCAGTGCCAGGATCGCGATCTGGCGCACGACTTCAGCGGTGACATAGAGCACCGTCTTCTGCCGCGCCGGATCGGTTTTCGCCAGCGCCCACGGTGCCTCGCCCGCAAAGTAGCGGTTGGCCTCGGCGACCACGGCCCACACCGTGTTGAGCCATTGATGGATCTGCTGCGTCGCCATCGCCGTGCGCGACAGCGCGATCATGCCGTCGGCCTGTGCCAGGATCGCCTTGTCGTTATCCGAGAATTCGCCCGGGGCCGGCAGAAGGCCGCCGAGCTGCTTGGCGATCATCGACAGCGAGCGCTGCGCGAGGTTGCCGAGATCGTTGGCAAGGTCGGCGTTGATCCGCGCCACGATGGCTTCGTGGTTGTAATTGCCGTCCTGCCCGAACGGCACCTCGCGCAGGAAAAAATAGCGGACCTGGTCGACGCCGTATTGTTTGGCGAGGTTGAAGGGGTCGACGACATTGCCGACCGACTTCGACATCTTCTCGCCCCTGTTGAACAGGAAGCCGTGGGCATAGACGCGCTTCTGCACGGGCACGCCGGCAGACATCAGGAAGGCCGGCCAGTACACCGCATGGAAGCGGATGATGTCCTTGCCGATGATGTGCACGTCCGCCGGCCAGTAGCGCCAGCGCGGATCGCTCTCGTCGGGAAAGCCGACACCCGTGATGTAGTTGGTCAGCGCGTCGACCCAGACATACATCACATGCGCGGGATCGTTCGGCACTTTGACGCCCCAGTCGAAAGTGGTGCGCGAGATCGAGAGATCCTTCAGGCCTCCCTTGACGAAGCTGATCACCTCGTTGCGGCGCGACTCCGGTCCGATGAAGTCGGGCTGGCCTTCGTAAAGCGCGAGCAATCTGTCCTGATAGGCGGACAGGCGGAAGAAGTAGCTCTTCTCCTCCACCCATTCGACCGGCGTGCCCTGCGGGCCGCGGCGAACATTGTCCTCACCGATCGTGGTCTCTTCTTCATCGTAGTAGGCCTCGTCACGCACCGAGTACCAGCCGGCATAGACATCGACATAGATGTCGCCGTTCTGCTGCATCCGGTTCCAGACCACCTGCACCGATTTGTGGTGATCGGGCTCGGTGGTACGGATAAAGCGGTCGAAGGAGACGTTCAGGACCTCGTCCATCTCTCGGAAGCGGCCGGCATTGCGGGCGGCGAGCTCGGCCACGCCCATTCCTTCCGCTTCTGCCGTCTGCACCATCTTCAGGCCGTGCTCGTCGGTACCGGTGAGGAAGAAGACGTCCTTGCCGTCGAGCCGCTGGAAGCGCGCGATCGCGTCGGTTGCGATCGCCTCATAGGCGTGGCCGATATGCGGCTGGCCGTTCGGATAGGCGATGGCGGTGGTGATGTAGAAAAGGTTGCCGCGGGGGAGTGAAGGTGCCTGAGTCCTGCCCGGCGCAGGTTTTGGCCGGGATGCGGGCGCTTTCGGTGCGACCGGCTTCGATGCAGCGGCCGCCGGCGCAGTCACCGCTTTCGGCGCAGAAGGAGATTTGGAGGCTTTGGTCTTCCTTGCCGACCTTTTTACAGATTTCTTCGGAGACTTCTTTTTTGCGGCTTTCTTCGCTATCGGCTTCTTCGCAACCTTCTTCGTCTTCCTGACCGTCTTCTTGGCCTTCTTGGCGACAGCCTTTTTGGCGCGCTTCTTCGCGGCGGCGGCCGTCGTCTTCTTCGCCTTTTTCTTCTTCGACGATGTCGTCTTCCTGGCCACCACGAATTCCTTTGCCGCGCGAGACGGGATTGTTTTTGGAACGATTCGCCGGATCAGCGTGTCGCTTCCGCGAGCAGCGAAAACACCGAGAAAACGAAGGGCTTTCGCTCGAGATTGTAGTCTGCGGTATCGCGCGCCGTGCGGGCGATCTTTTCCCATACCTCCGCCAGCCGTGCAAGGCGCGGCAGGTTCGCATTGGCATCGGAATCGCTGCGCAGGCGCTCGCTGATCCAGCGCTCGACACTGTCGACAAAGGCCGCCAGCGCCGTGCGGTCGCTGAGCGGAAGCTGCTCGCCGAGGGCATGCAATTCACGCGGATCGACCTGCGGCAGCGTCGCCAGCAGCGCCGCTGTGCGCTCTTGCAGCTTCAGCGCATCGCTGCCGAGCAGCGTCAGCGCGCCCGACACGCTGCCTTCGGAAGCTTCCGCCGCCTCGCGCAGCGCCGGATCGCCCGCATCCATGCCGGCAGCAAGTGCCGCAGCGCGGATTACGTCGTCGGTCGACAGCGGCCGCAGCGGCAACCTGCGGCAGCGCGACAGGATGGTCGGCAGCACCCGCGCCGGTGCGTGGCTGACCAGGAGGAACAGCGACTGCTGCGGCGGCTCCTCGAGAATCTTCAAGAGCGCATTTGCCGCGTTCGGGTTGAGCTCGTCGACGGTATCGACGATGCAGACGCGCCAGCCCTCCACCGCCGCGGTCGAGCCGAAGAAGGAGATGGTCTCGCGAGTCTCGTCGACGGTAATCACCGTGCGCAGCACGCCGCGGTCGTTGAGGCCGCGCTCCAGCACCAAGAGGCCGCCATGCGCGCCGGCGGCAATCTGGCGCGCGACGGGATCGTCGGGATCGACCCCCAGTGACGGGGCGCGCTGCACGGCCGGCGAATTCGCATGGCGATGGGCCAGCACGAAGCGTGCCATGCGATAGGCCAGTGTCGCCTTGCCGATGCCCTGAGCCCCGCCAATCAGCCAGGCGTGCGGAATCTTTCCGCTGCGATAGGCTGCCAGCAGCGCCATCTCCGCGTCGCGATGACCGAACAACGCGCTGGTCTCGCGCGGATGACGGACGGCAATCTCTTCCTGGGTCTTGCGGGCGTTCATGCCGGCGTCGTCGCCATCGCGAACAGATGATCGCGCAGGGCGGCCCACACTTGCGCCGCGACGACGTCGGGATCCGGTGTCGCGTCGATCAGCACGCAGCGCTCGGGGTCTTCGGCGGCGATCTGCCGATAGGCATCCCGCAGGTCGCGGTGGAACTTGATGTCCTCTGACTCGAACCGGTCGGCCGCACCCATGCCGCGCCGTGCCGCTGCCCGCTTCAGGCCGATCTCCACGGGCACGTCCAGGATGATGGTCAGATCGGGCTTGAGGTCGCCGATGGTCACCCGCTGCATGGCGTTGAGCACGCCCGGCAGGACGTCACCCAGCCGGCCCTGATAGGCGCGCGTCGAGTCCGAGAAGCGGTCGCACAGCACCCAGGTGCCCCGGTTGAGCGCCGGCTGGATCACGGTGCGGACGTGGTCGTCGCGGGCGGCAGCAAACAGCAGCGTCTCCGCGTACGGGCCCAGCAGCTTGCCCATACCGGACAGCACGACATGGCGGATGATCTCCGCGCCGGGCGATCCGCCCGGCTCGCGGGTGACGATGGCGCGCAGCTTTGCCGCCGCCAGCCGATCCGCCAGCAGCTTGATCTGGGTCGATTTGCCCGACCCCTCTCCGCCTTCGAAGGAGATGAACTTGCCGCGCCCGCCCGGCCGTTTGACTGAAGCTGCCTCGCCCATGGTTCAAAGCTTCTCGGCGCTGGCGCGGAACATACCGATGATGAGCTCGCTGGCGCCATCGATGGCGCGGCGCATGGTCGAGCCGGGGGCGACGGCTTCCGCCGCATAGACCGGCGCTTCCATCGCGACATTCGGGCCGCGCCAGACGCGAACCATGCCGACCTGCTGGCCTTCCGCGACCGGCGCCCGCACGGGGCCGTTATAGACGATGCGGGCGATCAGCTTTTCGCTGCCGTTCTTGGGCACCATCACCTTGATCGGCTCCTTGCTCGCCAGCTTCACCGAACGACTTTCGCCGCCGAAGACCTTGGCATAGCCGACATACTGGTTCTCGGCGAACAGGGTCCGCGTCTCGAAATTGCGAAAGCCCCATTCCAGCATCTTCTTGGCTTCCTGGGCGCGGTCATCGGGGTCGTCGAGACCGTTGACCACGACGATCAACCGCGTGCCGTTCTGCACGGCCGAGCCGACCATGCCGTAGCCGCCTTCCTTGGTGTAGCCGGTCTTCAGCCCGTCGGCACCGTTCAGGGAGTTCAGCAGCGGATTGCGGTTCTGCTGTCGGATCTTGTTCCAGGTGAATTCGCGCTCGTTGAACAGCTTGTAGAACTCGGGAAAGTCGAGGATCAGGTGCCGCGCGAGTCTCGCCAGCTCGCGCACCGTCATCTTGTTGTCGGGGTCCGGCAGCCCGTTGGAATTGCCGAAGGTCGATCTGGTCAGGCCCAGTTCACGCGCCCGCCTGGTCATGACGTCGCTGGCGAACTTCTTTTCGCTGCCGGACATGCCCTCGGCGAGCGCGATGCAGGCGTCGTTGCCGCTCTGGATGATCGCGCCATGCAAGAGATCGTCGACCGGCACCTTGCTGTTGATGGCCGCGAACATGGTCGAACCGCCGGACGGCGCGCCGCCCTTGCGCCAGGCGTTCTCGCTGATCCGGAACTCGTCGGTCAGCTTGATCCTGCCTTCCTTGATCGCGTTGAAGATGATCTCGACCGTCATCAGCTTCATCATGCTGGAAGGCGCGCGCAATTCGTCGGCGTTCTTCTCGAACAGGATGCTGCCGCTGGTTGCCTCCATCAGGATGGCAGTCGGCGCGTCGCCGTCGAAGGCGTTGTCTTCCTTCTTGGCGCCTTGAACGCTGTTGTTGGCGGCATAGACCGCCCCACCCGAAGCGACGGCTGCTGCCAGGACCGCCGCCACAAGCCACCGCCAGGCAGGCTGCACCGCCCGGAATCTGTGCAAAAACGGAGGTTTGGCAGCCATTGTTCAGTCCTTGCGGAGCGGCGTTCTAACAGTTGAAGAAGGCAGGAACAACACGGCTTTTGGCCGGCCGGCAGGCGGACCTGATCAATTTGCCGGCGGCGTCCCGCACCCGTATCCTGACCCCTGCCCGCCCACCACTCCCGGCAAGAATCGGAAGAACATGTCATCCTCACGCACGATTGCCGTCAACGGCATCGAAATGTTTCTGCTCGAACAGGGCGAAGGCCCGCTGGTCGTGCTTTGCCATGGCTGGCCCGAACTGTCGTACTCCTGGCGCCACCAGATTGCGGCGCTGGCGGCGGCCGGCTTCCGAGTGGCTGCGCCCGACATGCGCGGCTTCGGCAGGACATCGGCGCCTTCGGACATCGACGCCTACACGATTTTCCACACTGTCGGCGACATCGTCGCGCTGGTCGCTGCGCTCGGCGAGAAGCAAGCGGTCGTGGTGGGCCATGACTGGGGGGCGCCGGTCGCCTGGCACTGCGCCATGTTCCGTCCCGACGTCTTCACCAAGGTCGCGGGACTGAGCGTTCCTCCGCCGGTGCGCGGCCGCGGCCGGCCGCTGGAGACGCTGCGCCAGGGCGGGATCACCAATTTCTACTGGCAGTATTTTCAGCCGCCGGGCGTGGCGGAAGCCGAGTTCGAACGCGACGTCGCGCTCACCATGCGTACCGTGCTTGCAGGCCGCGGCTTCTCCGATCCTTCCGCACACCAGTTTGTCGAGGACGGCAAGGGCTTTCTCCATGGCGGCGATCCCACCCGGCCGCTGCCCGGTTGGCTCACGGAAGCCGACCTTGCCTACTTCACCAGGATCTATGCCCAATCGGGCTTCCGAGGCGGGCTGAACTGGTACCGCAACATCGATCGCAACTGGGAACTGACCGCGGCCTGGCAGGATGCGACCATCAATCAACCCTCGCTGTTCCTGGCCGGCTCCAAGGACGGCGTCATCACGGGTCTCATAGGCGCCAAGCGCGTGGCCGACATGGAGCGCGTGCTGACCGACCTCAAGGCCAAGGTCATCCTCGACGGCGCCGGCCACTGGGTGCAGCAGGAGCGCCCCGACGAGGTCAATGCGGCCCTGATCGATTTCCTGAGGGGCTAATAGAGCCCACGCCCGCTGAGGATCTCGCGCGGGCCGCGCGGATCGATCGGCGCATAGGCCGTGGGCTGCGCAGCAAAACGCTCGTCGTCCTCATAGGAGACAGCACGCGGATTTTCCTTCGTGCGGCTGCCCGAGCGCCGCGATGCCGACATCTCCGACGTCGCATTGATCGAGGCGTAGTCGGCCGAGGTATTGCCGAGGCTGTAGGGGCGGCCCTCGGGCAACGGCACGTCGCCGCGGATGGGACGGCCACCGGTCGTCAGATCGGGCACGAAGGGCCGCGCGGCAGCGACCCGCACTGTCGACGGCGCAGGCGCCGGGGTGCCGGTTCGCAGGGTCGCCAGCAATTGGCGGTCGTCGGTGCCTTCGAGCGGCGCCCGGCCGACATATTCGACCCGTACCCTGGCGACGCCATTGTTCTTGAATTCAAGCAGTTCGGCGGCCTTGTTCGAGACGTCGATGAGACGGTTGCCGTGATACGGCCCGCGGTCGTTGACCCGCACGATCAGCGACTTGCCGTTGCGAATGTTGGTGACCCGGGCATAGGACGGAATCGGCAGGGTCGGATGCGCCGCGGTCAGCGCGGTCATGTCGAACACCTCGCCATTGGCGGTCAGGCGGCCGTGGAAATCATCGCCATACCAGGAGGCCATGCCCTCGGCCCGGTAGTTCGGATCCTCTTCGGGCACATAGACGCGGCCGGCGACCGTATAGGGCTTGCCGACCCGGTAGGTGCCGCCGCCCCTCGGCACGGGGTCACCCAGCTCCACCACGCGGGGGCTGGATGAGACGCCGTATTTGGGATCGACGCGGCGGGCGAATTTGTCCTGGGAGGCACAGTTGGCCAGCATGACGCAGGCAACGACGGCAGCCGCGCCTCGCGCAGCCCGGAAAACCGGATCTGATCCCTGAGTCCCCATCGCCCCAAACTACCATGCCGTCCGGCCATGCGCCTCGATTCGAGCCGCTCACAGCCAACACCATCCGACGCAGCCCACCTCCGCATCGGATCGTGACGATAACGCAACGCGAACGCGGCGGAAATGGGGAGAGCCACCCCATGGTAAATCAATCGTTGCCACACTTTCCGTTCAAGCAGGGCTCTTCCTGCCTCGCTCCCGGACAATGTGTTGCGCCAATACCTCACTTCACCCCGATTGCATTGCAGGTCTTTGAATCTTTTTGACTGTGCAAGGCCACAGTCGTTTGGTCATGCGCGGGGTGCGAAGACGGAAATATTGCAATGATTGAGACATTGACGGCGGTTCTGGGACTGGTCAGCGCGGGCATTTTCCTGGCGCACGCCTTCGACGGCTACCGCTCACGGGCCTGACGACCGCGGAGACGAGCAAGCAATTGCGCGTTCAAGGCCGTTCCGAAAACTTTAATCAATTCGGACCAGCATCGCGAGTGGCAGGTGTTCCATGCGCAACCAGGATGCAGTTTCGGGCGGGTTTCTGGCGCTGACCACGGCAAGCCTTGTGCTGTTGTGCTCGAGCCTTCTGGCGTTCGCGTTTACCTGATGCAAGGCGGCCGGGACCGGCCGCGCATCATTTTCCAGCGATCCGTTTGCACTCGCCCCATGGCTTCCGGCGCCGGCTCACCGGCAGGAGCGTATGCTGCCCTCGCCGAGAGCTCGAAGCCAGACGACTGCGCTATGCCGCCGCGGATTTGATCCTGAAATCGTCCATCCGCTTCCCGGACCTGAGCTGCCTGGTAACCCATCGCGGCTGCCTGCCACGCCCCGCCCAGGTTTCCGAAGGCTTTTCCGGATTTCTGAATTTTGGCAATACCGGCGGATACGGTCGGCGAGGCTTTGCTGGACGGCCCGTGCGTTCGACGCTGTTCTTGGCCAGCAGCTTCAGCCGCTCATCGAGCCTGTTTTTCGCGGCGATGATCTTTTCGGCGAGTGCCTCAACCGTTGCTTGGTGCAGTACCCACAATTCGTCAATCGATAACGATCTTATATTCGCTCTCTTCATCAAGATGTCCTGCCAGGCAATTGAATCTCCGCCCCCCGGGTCAAACGCGGTTGCGCCGCATCGTCGAATCCGCCTGAAGGTAGCGGGAAGAAAGTCCGGAAATCATTATCGCGGGCTTGGGTTTTGCGTGAGAAATTCTTCGTTTTTTGCTCTGCTCAAAGGGTGTGAGCCATGGTGGCACGTGATACGACTTGTTGTGACTGACCGTGACGCAGCGCAGTCTTGCGAGCAATCGCCTGCATAAGCGGTGCCGCTCATGATCGACGAGATGCGCGGTGCGCTAAAGCTGGATAAGCATTCTGCGCTCGCAACCTCGCTACAGCAGAAGTTGCCGACCTCGCGGCTCGGTTGAGCGCGGGGCCGAGGCCTCGGCTAACGCGGGGTGTGGAACGCCCGAAGGTGAGAGCCCCGGTTCGACACCCGGCGCCTGGGGTTGTCGCGACGCTGGCGGAATTCCTCGGCGCGCCTCCTCCTCGGGCCTTCAATCCGCCCCAGGAAGTCGAGCCAAACCTGCAGGAGATCATCGGAGCGCTGCCCCGGTGCCCTACCCGCGACTGTCCTGGCGGCATGATGCGGCCGAATCTGCATGCAGCAAGTGTGGCCGGGAATGGTTGATGACTCGTTGCCGGGCCGGCGCATGCCTGTAGCTTGGTGCGCATGCCTCAATAATTGCAGGGGAGAGTCAGTCCCCACCACCCTGTCCTGGCTGTTCCGACTTCCACGAGGCAGTCGCCATCCGTCGGCCGAGCTATCCGCAGGCCGTAGGATTTGCCGTCCGAGAGGTAACGGTTGGTCGAGCCACCCAGATCTTTTGGGATAGCGGTCAAATACCCTCCGTCGACCAGCGGCGAGGCCAATTGCGTAATCGGCCCGTCCGGAAGGATGGGATAGGTGTTCTTTGCAACTCGATACTTCTGGAGGGCGTCCATGACCAAGCGTACGTTGGCAGCATGCGACGCTTCCGGCGAACGCCTCTGATCGACGTAATCGAGCAAGAAGAGCGTTCCGAAAAAGAATGTTGCGACGATCGCAAATCCACCAAGGACCTTTAACAAAGCGTTCCTGCCAAGCAAAAACACGGAACAGTTCTGCCCATTTCGAGGAGCTGTTGTGATCCACGTCAGCGACCTCAACCACGGAGCGTAGGGCGTTTGCAATGGCTGGTAAAGGAAGGCCTTGGCCGCAAAGACGTGAGGCTTTTGGGTCCCGATTGGGTCCGCGTTCGGGTTGCGTTCAATGCTGCGCTCGGATAAGCGATTGAAATTCCCAGATCGGAAGGGTGGCCGAGTGGTTTAAGGCACCGGTCTTGAAAACCGGCGTGCCTGCAAGGGCACCGTGGGTTCGAATCCCACCCCTTCCGCCACTTCAGTCCCTGAGTGGGCACTGAGTTTACGCCACTTCCCGCCACAAGCGTCTGTAGCAGCCGAGACTTCGATCCCATGATACGAACCTCGCCCTCGGCGACCTCGACACGCTGCGCGAGCGCGCGCAGGTGGTCGCGGCGATAGCCGCCGCCGTCCAGCCGGATACGCTCGCGGGCGGTTGTGGCAAACGTGCGCAGCATTTGTGGCGTTACAGCCTTTTGTCCCGTGTTTTGGAGCATGGCCTGCGCGCGGTCTGCATCGGCCTTGGCCTGATCGCGGATGGCCTTGAGCCCGTCGATGCGGTCTTTCAACGCCGGGTCGTCCAGATCGGCAATGCCCGCCTCGATGGCGTCATAGAGGCGCTTGAGGCGCAATTCCGATTCGGCTGAGCGCTTGTTCAATTCGGCGATATGCTCGCGGCGGCGCTCGGCATGTTCTTCCCGGCGGTCGAGCGCGGCGGCGAGAACGGTTTCCAGCCGTTCGGGTTGGAGTAGCTGTTTCTCAAGGTGATTGACGACCAGATCGTCCAGCTTCTCCATCGGCACGACCATGCCCTCGCAGGCGGTCGGTCCCTGCCGCGCCTTGATCGAGCAAGCATAGTAGCGATAGCGCCCGCCCTTGCCGGTGCGGATGGTCATTGCCCCGCCGCACTTGGCGCAATGGATAAGCCCGGTGAGCATCGTCGGGCCGCTGATGACACGGGCGGGCATGACCTTGGGGTTCCGGGCCTTGAGCAGCTTCTGAACCGCGTCGAAGGTCTCTTTGTCGATGATCGGCGGGACAGGGACGGTGACGATCTCGCTGACCAGCTTCAATTCCTTGGTCTTGGTCCGCTTGTTGAACTCATGCTCGCCCATATAGGTGCGCCGGGTCAGGATGCGGTGAACCTGCCCGATGCCCCAGCGCCCGCCGTCGCGGGTGAAGATGCGGCGGCTGTTGAGATACGAGACGATGTTCTTGACGCCCATCTGGCCGGTGGTGCCGTCGCCTTCCAGCGCAAGGCGATAGATCAGCCGCACCGTGTCGGCGTGCAGCGGGTCGATCTCGATCTTCTTCTTGACCTTCGCGCCGCGCTGCTCGGCCGCGACGGTGCGATAGCCGATAGGGGGAAGCGAGCCGTTCCAGAAGCCTTGCCGGGCGTTCTCCTTCAAGGCCCGCATGACGTGCTTGGCGTTTTCCTTGGACTGGTATTCATCGAACAGCGCCATGATCTGCCGCATCATGACGTGCATGGGGTCATCCCCCATTTCCTGTGTGATCGAAACCAGCTTCACGCCGTTCTTCGCCAGCTTACGGACGTAGAACTCAAGCTCGAAGTGATCGCGGAAGAACCGGCTGAACGAATGGACCACGACAACATCGAAGGGCGCGGGCTTGCTTGTCCCGGCCTCGATCATGCGCTGGAACTCGGGGCGGCGGTCATTGGTGGCCGACGCGCCGGGTTCGATGAAGGTTTCGACCAGTTGCAGGCCCCGCGCCTCGCAATAGGCTTCGCCCTGCCGCTTCTGGTCGGGAATGGAAACATCATGCTCGGCCTGCCGCGCAGTCGAAACGCGCAGGTAGAGGGCGGCGCGCAGGGGGATTGTGGAAGCGGTCATGCGGGGCCTCCTTGTGCGGCAGCCTCGTCAGGCGACAACACGGCGATACCGAATGGCAGGAAATGCTTCGTGTTGCGAGTGACGATGACGAGTTCATGCGCTGCGGCGGTCCCGGCAATCACGGCGTCAGCCATGCCGGGGTCGTGACCGGCCGCAAGCGCCTTCGCTTCCAGCCGACCGCCGATTGCGGCGGCCTGCGCATCGAAGCCAATGATCTTGTCATCGTATGTGGAGACAAGGCCACTGAGCCATGCTTTCAGGCTCGCGGCTTTCGCCGTTGCCCCCTTATGGTCGAGGAGCGCGATTCCCTTCTCGATCTCGTGGATGGAGACGACCGACAGAAATAGCCGTCCATCGGCGTCCATGCGGTCCAGCCAAGTGAGGAAGTCAACGGATGCCTCCGACTTCGACGGCGCCAGCACGGAGACGACGTTGGTGTCGAGAAGGAAGCCGCTCAAAGCTCGACATCCCGC
>JAXMDE010000021.1:0-41729 GCA_046349015.1 Bradyrhizobium sp.
CTGCCGCGCCTGCAGGGCTTTCTCACCGCCGGCTCGCTGGTGTGGACCGCGACGCCATTGACCACGGCAAAATTCATCACCGACACCCAGCTCGTCGAAACGACGCTGCCGTCGACCGCCGGCATTCTCGTGCGCACCTACACCTTCGAGGTGGATCACGATTTCCGCCGCTGGCTGACCGGCATCGGCCGGTTCAGCTACGGCACGCTCGACTACCAGGGCAACGTCCGCCGCGACCAGACCTACTCGGTCTCGGGCGATCTGATCTACAAGATGAACCGCAACATCTGGCTCAAGGGCACGCTGCGGCGCGACTGGCTGGAGTCGAACGTCGTGGGGGCGAGCACGAATTCGACGGTGCTGATGCTGGGGGTGAGGGTGCAGAATTAGGGCGCGTACTTATTGCTCTCTGATGTCCGATATTGGGCAAAGCGAAATTTTTCAGCGCGTTCAGGGCACTACGGCTTTTTGATCCAAAGCTGACCTCGGAGGGCATGGCTTGCTGTGGCGCACAACTGCTTTTGGTTGTGTGTGTGGTACGATTTCTCCTTCTCCGGCCGAACGGGGCAAGCCATGCATAACCACATTGTTGTAGGCGCAGGCACATCCGGAGCCATCATCGCAGCGCGCCTCTCGGAAGATGCCAACACGAGTGTGTTGCTGCTGGAGGCAGGTCCAGACTATGCAAATGAGAGCGCGACACCTGCTGACCTGCTCGACTCAAAAAATATCGCCGTGGCTGCACACACTTGGGGATACAAGGCCATTCCCAACGAGGGCCGCATGATACCCTATCACCGCGGCAAAGTAGTTGGCGGCACATCCGCAATCAATCAAGCCGCAGCGCTCTGGGCTCGGCCGGCCGATTTCGATGTCTGGTCTAAACTCGGTAATGCCGGTTGGTCCTTTGCGGACGTGGCACCGTTTTTTCAGCGCCTGGAGGCGGACCTCGGTGGAGTTGGATCGCATCACGGTCAGAGTGGACCGATTGCGATTGCCCGTTACAATGATGCGGAATTGATCCCGATACAGAAACATTTTTACGAAGCTTGTCTTGCCGCCGGTCTTGCCGAAGTCAAAGATCACAACGACCTGAAAAGTTCCGGCGTCGGGCCGTGGCCGATGAACCGTATCGGCGAAACGCGGATTTCGACATTGCTCTCGCACCTCAACCCGGTGCGCACGCGGAAGAACCTGACCATTCGAGCGAACTGCCTGGCCGATCGGGTCCTGCTCGATCGCGGCCGCGCAACAAGCGTTATACTTTCTGATGGTCAGACGGCGAAAGCGGAACGTATCACGCTATGTGCCGGGTCGATCGGAACCCCCGCGATTCTGATGCGGTCCGGCATCGGGCCGAGGCGCGCACTTGAAGCGTTGGGCGTGGAATCGCGTCTTGATCTTCCCGGCGTCGGCGCTCGAATTTGGGACCACGCGGCAGTCCCGATTCGGCTCGTACCAAATCCGGGCGAATGCGTGATTGGCCGCGACCCACGTTTTCAGGTCATGGCGCGCTTCACAGCGCTAGGCTCCTCTCAAATCGACGACATGCAGCTGGTTATGGCGACACATGTCGACCTGCGGGCTGCACCAGCGCTCGTGGAAGAGGCCGGTGTGCCGGTCGTAGCAGTGCTGCTGGCTGCGCTGATGTTGCCACGTGGTCATGGGCGGCTGTCGTTGCAAAGCCTCGATCCAACGATGCAGCCGCGGATCGAATTGAATTATTGCTCCGAACCCGAAGACGAGCGCCGTTTGATGGAAGGTGTCCGGCTGGCCTGGAGAGTCATGAAAAGCCCGCCGATGGCTGGCGCGTATCAGCGCATCGCCGGTTTATCAGACTCGGTTGTCAACTCAGATGAACAGCTGAAGAAGTACATCCGCGCAAATATCGGGACCTACTGCCATGCATCGGGCACGGTGCCGATCGGTCCTGACGGCGATGCAAATGCTGTCCTGGACCAGAAATGCAAGGTTCGCTGCACTGAGAATCTTTACGTCGCCGATGCTTCCGCTTTCCCCGCAATACCGAGCGCCGTGCCCAATTTAACCGTGATGATGCTGGGAGAACGTGTTGCGGATTGGCTGAAAGCTACGGTCCACTGACTGCGCAATTGGATCAGAAAAGCCGGCGGATGTCTGGTTTTGGCCCATCTCGGAACCGGGCTTTGACTCGGAGATCATGTCAACCCAAGTCCACCCAGTAGTAGCAGTACTGCAACGCTTTACCTCGCCAGATCGGTCTTCCCCATCAGGAACATGTCGATCGACCGCGCGCAGAGGCGGCCTTCGCGGATGGCCCAGACCACCAGCGACTGGCCGCGGCGCATGTCGCCGGCGGAGAAGACCTTCGGCAGCGAGGTCTGGTAGTCGCTGAGATTGGCGCGGACGTTGCCGCGCTGGTCGAGGTCGACGCCGAGCGACTTCAGCAGGCCCTCGTGCACGGGATGCACGAAGCCCATGGCGAGCAGCACGAGGTCGGCGTCGAGCTCGAACTCGGTGCCGGGGATCGGCTTGAACTTGTCGTCGACCTTGACGCAATGCAACTTCTTCACCTTGCCGTCGACGCCTGAGAATTTCTGCGTCAGCACGGCGAATTCGCGCTTGGCGCCTTCGGCCTGGCTGGAGGAGGTGCGCATCTTCAACGGCCAGTTCGGCCAGGTCAGCGCCTTGTTCTCGTGCTCGGGCGGGGCCGGCATGATCTCGAGCTGGGTGACGGATTTCGCTCCCTGCCGGAACGAGGTGCCGATGCAGTCGCTGCCGGTGTCGCCGCCGCCGATCACGACCACATGCTTGCCGCCGGCCAGAATCTCGGCGGCGCCGTTCAGCGGCTCGGAGGAGACGCGGCGGTTCTGTTGCGGCAAAAAATCCATCGCGAAGTGGATGCCGGAAAGCTCGCGGCCGGGGATCGGAAGATCGCGGCCGGCCTCGGCGCCGCCGGTCAGCGCGACCGCGTCATATTCGGCGACCAGCTTCTTCGGGTCGATGCCGCTGCTGGCGCCGACGAAGGCGCCGTAATGGAACGTCACGCCCTCGCCCTCCATCTGCGCGATGCGGCGGTCGATGATGTGCTTTTCCATCTTGAAGTCGGGAATGCCGTAGCGAAGCAAACCGCCGGCCTTCTTTTGCTTCTCGTAGACATGCACGTCATGCCCCGCGCGCGCGAGCTGCTGCGCGCAGGCGAGCCCCGCGGGGCCGGAGCCGATCACGGCGACCTTCTTGCCGGTCTTCTCGGGCGCGACCTCCGGCTTCAGCCAGCCGTTCTCCCAGGCGCGATCGACGATGGCACATTCGATGGTCTTGATGGTGACGGGGTTCTCGTCGATGTTGAGCGTGCAGGAGGCTTCGCACGGCGCAGGACAGATGCGGCCGGTGAACTCCGGGAAATTGTTGGTCGAGTGCAGGTTGCGCGAGGCTTCTTCCCAGTTGCCCTGATAGACGAGATCGTTGAAGTCGGGGATCTGGTTGTTGACCGGGCAGCCCGGCGTGCCCGGCGCCGCCGAGCCGGTGCCGTGGCAATAGGGAATGCCGCAATTCATGCAGCGCGCGGCCTGGTCGCGCACGTCCTTCTCGGACAGCGGAACGACAAATTCCTTGTAGTGCTTCAGCCGCTCGGCCACCGGCGTGTACTTGCGGTCGTGCCGTTCGATCTCGAGAAAACCGGTGATCTTGCCCATCTAACCCTGACGCCCCTGCATCCCGTTTGTTCTTCAGACCCTCATCCCGAGGAGCGCCTTTGGCGCGTCTCGAAGGATGAAGGCCGCTATGGTGGCCTCATGGTTCGGGACGGCGCTGCGCGCCTCCTCACCATGAGGATAACTGACTACGCCCCGATCGCGATCTGCGGCTCGGCGTCGGCTTTCGCCTTCAATTCGCGCAGCGCGCGGCGGTACTCGACCGGCATCACCTTGCGGAATTTGGGCAGCCACGTCTTCCAGTCGCCGAGGATCTCGGCGGCGCGCCTGGATCCCGTCAGCTTGGCGTGACGGGTGATCAGCACGTGCAGCCGCTCGACATCCGATTCGAGCAGGTTGGCGAACACGTCGACGCGGCCATGCGCCTCGAGATCGCCTGTCGCGTTGTAGGTGCCGGCATTGATCATCTCTTCCGACAGCACCGGCTCGAGCTCGACCATCGCGAGATTGCACAGCTTGGCGAAGTCGCCGGCCTCGTCCAGCACATAGGCGACGCCGCCGGACATGCCGGCCGCGAAATTGCGCCCGGTCTTGCCGAGCACCACGACGATGCCGCCGGTCATGTATTCGCAGCAATGATCGCCCGCGCCCTCGACGACGGCGACCGCGCCGGAGTTGCGCACGGCGAAGCGCTCGCCGGCGATACCGCGGAAGTAGCACTCGCCTTCGATCGCGCCGTACATCACGGTGTTGCCGACGATGATGCTCTCTTCCGGCACGATGCCGGCATTGCGCGGCGGCTTGACGATGATACGGCCGCCGGACAGGCCCTTGCCGACATAGTCATTGCCTTCGCCTTCGAGCTCGAAGGTGACGCCCTGCGCCAGCCACGCGCCGAAGGCCTGGCCTGCGGTGCCCTTGAAGCTGACATGGATAGTGTCGATCGGCAGCCCGGCATGGCCGTAGATCTTCGCCACCGCTCCGGAGAGCATCGCGCCTGCGCTGCGGTTGGTGTTGTTGATCTCTTCCTCAATCTTGACCGGCGCGCCGCGGTCGAGCGCGGCCTTCGCTTTGTCGATCAGGCGACGATCGAGCACGGCCTCCAGATGATGGTTCTGCGCCTCGGAGTGGTAGATCTTCTGGCCCTTTTCTTCCTTCTGGCGGACGAACAGTTTCGAGAAATCGAGACCCTTCGCCTTCCAGTGCGCGACCAGCGAAGTCTGGTCGAGCAGCTGGGTCTGGCCGACCATGTCGGAAAACTTCTTGAAGCCGAGCGAGGCCATGATCTCGCGCACTTCCTCGGCGACGAAGAAGAAGTAGTTGATGACGTGCTCGGGCTGGCCGGTGAAGCGCTTGCGCAGCACCGGGTCCTGGGTGGCAACGCCGACCGGGCAGGTGTTGAGATGGCACTTGCGCATCATGATGCAGCCGGCGGCGATCAGGGGCGCGGTGGCAAAGCCGAACTCGTCGGCGCCCAACAGCGCACCGACCACGACGTCTCGGCCGGTGCGGAAGCCGCCGTCGACCTGCACGGCGATGCGGCTGCGCAGCCGCTCGCGCACCAGCGTCTGGTGCGTCTCGGCAAGGCCAATCTCCCACGGCGAGCCGGCATGCTTGATCGAGGTCAAGGGAGAGGCACCGGTGCCGCCCTCGAATCCCGCGATGGTCACATGGTCGGCGCGCGCTTTCGCCACGCCGGCGGCGACCGTGCCGACGCCGACCTCGGAGACGAGTTTCACCGAGACCAGGCCTTCGGGATTGACGTTCTTCAGGTCGTAGATCAGCTGGGCAAGGTCTTCGATCGAGTAGATGTCATGGTGCGGCGGCGGCGAGATCAGGCCGACGCCCGGCGTCGAGTGGCGCACGCGCGCGATCGTGGCGTCGACCTTGTGGCCGGGCAACTGTCCGCCTTCGCCGGGCTTGGCGCCCTGCGCCATCTTGATCTGCATCATGTCGGAGTTGACGAGGTATTCCGTCGTCACGCCGAAGCGGCCCGAGGCGACCTGCTTGATCGCCGAGCGCATGGAATCGCCGTTGGCCATCGGCTTGAAGCGATCGGCTTCCTCGCCGCCTTCGCCGGTGTTGGACTTGCCGCCGATCCGGTTCATGGCGATGGCGAGCGTCGTGTGCGCCTCGCGCGAGATCGAGCCGAAGCTCATCGCGCCCGTGGCAAAGCGCTTGACGATCTCCTTGGCCGGCTCGACCTGGTCGAGGGCGACCGGCTTGCGCTTGTCTTCCTCGGCGGCCTTGATGCGGAACAGCCCGCGCAACGTCACCAGCCGCTCGGACTGTTCGTTGAGGGTCTTTGCAAAGGCGCGGTAGCGTTCCTGCGAATTGCCGCGCACGGCGTGCTGCAGCGCCGAGACCGACTCCGCCGTCCAGGCATGATCCTCGCCGCGCGTGCGGAAGGCATATTCGCCGCCGACGTCGAGCGCGCTCTTATAGACCTGCGCATCGCCGAACGCATCGGCATGGCGCCGCGCGGTCTCTTCGGCGATCTCGGCAAGCCCCACGCCCTCGATGCGGGTGTGGGTGCCGGCGAAATACTTGGCGACGAAATCGGCCTTCAGGCCGACGGCGTCGAAGATCTGCGCGCCGCAATAGGACTGATAGGTCGAGATGCCCATCTTGGACATCACCTTGAGCAGGCCCTTGCCGATCGACTTGATGTAGCGCTTGACGATCTCGTAGTCGTCGAGCGAGCCCGGCAGCTTCTCCTTCATCGCGATGATGGTTTCGAACGCCAAATAGGGGTTGATCGCCTCCGCGCCATAACCGGCAAGGCAGGCGAAGTGATGCACCTCGCGCGGCTCGCCGGATTCGACGACGATGCCGACCGACGTGCGCAGTCCGACGCGGATCAGATGATGATGCACGGCCGCGCAGGCGAGCAGCGACGGGATCGGAATCCGGTCGCTGCCGGTCATGCGGTCCGACAGGATGATGATGTTGACGCCCTCGCGCACCGCGCCTTCGGCGCGCCCGCAGAGTTCGTCGAGCACCTGCTCCATTCCTGCCGCGCCCAGGCCGGCATGGAAGGTCGTGTCGAGCGTGCGCGACTTGAAATGGCCGTCGCCGACTTCCGAGATCGAGCGGATCTTTTCCAGATCAGCATCGGTCAGGATCGGCTGGCGCACTTCGAGGCGCTTGGTGGAGGCAACTTCCTGCAGATCGAACAGGTTCGGCCGCGGCCCGATGATCGAGACGAGGCTCATGACGATCTCCTCGCGGATCGGATCGATCGGCGGGTTCGTCACCTGCGCAAAATTCTGCTTGAAATAGGTGAAGAGCTGCTTCGGCCGGTCCGACAGCGCCGAGATCGGCGTGTCGTTGCCCATCGAGCCCGTCGCCTCCTCGCCGGTGGAAGCCATCGGCGTCATCAGGATGGCGATGTCTTCCTGCGAATAGCCGAACGCCTGCTGCCGGTCGAGCAGCGGCAGGTTCGAGCGCGTGCCCTTGCTCGGCGCATCCGGCAATTCTTCCAGCACGATCTGGGTGCGATGCAGCCAGTCGCTGTAGGGATGGCTGCCGGCGAGTTGTGCCTTGATCTCGTCGTCAGGAATGAGACGGCCCTGCTCAAGGTCGACGAGCAGCATCTTGCCGGGCTGCAGCCGCCACTTGGTGACGATCTGGTCTTCCGGAATCTTCAAGACGCCCATTTCGGACGCCATCACGATGCGGTCGTCCCTGGTGACCAGATAGCGCGCAGGCCGCAGCCCGTTGCGGTCGAGCGTGGCGCCGATCTGGCGGCCGTCGGTGAACGCAATCGCCGCCGGGCCGTCCCACGGCTCCATCAGCGCGGCGTGATATTCGTAGAAGGCGCGGCGCTGCTCGTCCATCAGCGGATTGCCGGCCCATGCCTCCGGAATCATCATCATGACCGCGTGCGGCAGCGAGTAGCCGCCCTGCACGAGGAACTCCAGCGCGTTGTCGAAACAGGCGGTGTCGCTCTGTCCCTCATAGGAAATCGGCCACAGCCGGCTGATGTCCTTGCCGAACTTTTCGGAATGCACCGACGCCTGCCGCGCCGCCATCCAGTTGACGTTGCCGCGCAGCGTGTTGATCTCGCCGTTATGGGCGATCATCCGGTAGGGATGCGCCAGCGACCAGGTCGGGAAGGTGTTGGTCGAAAAGCGCTGATGCACCAGTGCCAGCGCGCTCTCGAAATCCTTCTCATGCAGATCGGGATAGTACTTGCCGAGCTGGTCGGCGAGGAACATGCCCTTGTAGATCACGGTGCGGCAGGACATCGACACCGGATAATAGCCGGCGCCGCCGCGGTCGCGGCGCTGGTAGATCGCCTGCGAGATCGACTTGCGCAGGATATAGAGCCGGCGCTCGAAATCGTCGCTCGTCTTGCCGACCCCGTTGCGGCCGATGAACACCTGCATGTGATAGGGCTCGGTCGGCTTCACGGTGACGCCGAGCGAGGAGTTGTCGGACGGCACGTCGCGCCAGCCGAGCAGCTGGAAGCCTTCGTCGCGGATCTGGTCGGCGACGATGCTCTTGATCACCTTCCGCCACGACGTTTCCTTCGGCATGAACAGCGCGCCGATGGCGTACTCGCCGGGCTCCGGCAGCTGGAAGCCGATTTCGGCGGCCTTGCGCTTGAAGAAGGCGTGCGGAATCTGCACCAGGATGCCTGCGCCGTCGCCGGCGCGCGGGTCGGCGCCCACGGCGCCGCGGTGCTCGAGATTGCACAGGATGGACAGCGCGTCGGAGACGATCTGGTGCGACCGCTTGCCCTTGATGTTGGCGATGAAGCCGACGCCGCAGGAATCTTTTTCGAGGCTGAGGTCGTAAAGGCCTTCGGCCGGCGGACGCCAGCTGTGCTCGCGCGCCTCGACCGGTTTCGAATCCGGGGCCGCCGACATCGCATCGTGGATGATGGCCTTGCGCTCGAACTCCGACCCGCTCATTTCCTCAGTCCTTCTCGATCCGGCTCGCTTAAGAACCTCACCGTCATCGGCGCACCTTGGGCGTTGCGGTACCCACCCGGGTCACCGCTCGTCCGCCGCGAGCCGCAATGTCTAAAATTCAGGCTGTAGCGTTCATCGTCCCCGGTGAACGCGTCTTGCCTGCACCGTATCGGCCTCCGAGGGCCGATTTTCCGCTGCAATCCCCATGCCGGGAAAGCACCGAAATTGGGACAGCGATACTGCCCTAAATCACAACATGCCAAATTTTTCTCTATCACACAAGCGTCCGGAAGTCCCCGCTTGCATGAATAGGTCCGGCATGCCGATGGAGATAGCCGCCTCATCGCGGATTCCTGACCGAGCCGCCGCGATCCTGCCCAAGGTCTGCCGGAATCGACGGGGAATCTGGCCGCCGGCTGGCGAGCGAAAGACACTCCGCGGCGAGACAGGAGCATTCGGCGATGAAGTTTTTCACAGGATGGGTGCTGGCGGCAGGGCTGGCGCTGACAGCCACTGCGGCCAGTGCGCAGGTGTTGGGCCCCAGCAGGGTCTCGGATTTTGGCGGCCCCTATGTCGAGGGGCCCTATCGCAACGGTCCGTATTATGCGCCGCCTCCGCTGCCGCGCTATGGCTACGGCCCTGCTCCGGGCTACGGCGCCTATGGTCCCGGTTATGGGCCGGCCGCATTGATGCCGCCACACGAGGTCTACACCATCATCCGCGAAGCCGGCTTCTCGCCCCTCGGCGTTCCGCAGCAGCGCGGCTTCATCTACACCATCGCGGTGATTGACCGCGGCGGTGAAGACGGCCGGCTCGTGATTGACGCCCGCTCGGGCCGCATCCTCCGCTTCGTGCCGGCCTGGCAGAACGGCGCATTGTATGAAGGCGGTGCCTGGAATTCGTATGGCCCGCGCGGCCCACTACCGCCGGGTGGCGATCTCAGAAGCAGCGTCCACCCGCCCGGCCCGGCGTCGCGTGTCGCCAGCCGCACTGTGCCCGTCCCGAAGCCGAGCCCATTGGCGAGCAAGCCGGCAGAGCCGGCCAAGCCCGCAACGGAGGCTGTCGCGAAACCGGCTCCCGAGCCCGTCGCCAGCAAGCCGGCCGTCGAGCCGCCGAAACAGCAGGCCGCTGCCACGCAGGCGAAGCCTGCCGAGGCCGCGCCGGCTACAACCGCCACGGTCAGTCAGCCCGAGGCCAGGCCCGCGCCGAGCATCCTGCCGACACAGGAAATGCCGAAGGCGCAGGGGTTGGAATAGCCGTCAGGTTTCCCTGCTTGGTAACTGAAGCTGCAGGGGCCGATCCAGGAAGTAAAGCAGCGGGATCACCCCCAAGCAGTGGATGGCTGTTCCGGCCAGCGCCGGGACGGCACCATAGATCAGGCCCATCAAAAAAGTGATCGGTGCGAAGATCACGGTCAGCAGCGAAATGACGATCAGGATTGCCAGGAAAATCCGCGCAGGCGTGCCGAGGAAGTAGCATACGATCAAGCCGTAAACCGACACATCTTTCCGTCGCAGCATGCGCAGCAGGTTCATCGCCTGTCCGAATGCGATCGGCAACGCGATGAAGGGTGTAAACCCCGGAAGTGCGGCAAGTATGTCTCTCTCCACCCGCACGGCGGACATTCGCAACTCGGGAAATAGCGGACTGATCATCAGTGCTGTCAGCCAGGCTATAATCGTGGTCCAGGTCGTCAGGTAGATGACAAGGAGCATTTTCTTCCGAGCATTCATGGCTCGATCATACGCGTAAAGCGCAAGGTTGCGCATACCTGGATATGCTCGGCAAAGGAATTGCTTAAGCGAGTGTGAACAGGGCTCTGCGAAGGCGGGCGGAGCAAAAAAAGCGCCCCGGTCTCCCGGGGCGTTTTCGTTCCAGCCAATATCTGCTGAAGACCGCTCGTCGTCAGGCCGCGACCTTGGCGGCCGAGCCGTCGACGACCTGCGGGGCCTTCTCGCCGCTCTCGATCGGAATGTTGCGCGGCTTGTTGGCCTCCGGGATCTCGCGGACGAGATCGACGTGGAGCAGGCCATTCTCGAGCGTGGCGTTCTTTACCTGGACGAAGTCGGCGAGCTGGAAGACGCGTTCGAAGGCGCGCGAGGCGATCCCGCGATAGATCACTGCGGAATTGTCCTTGCCGTTCTCATTGGCAACCTTCTCGCCCTTGATCGTCAGCGTGTTTTCCTTCGCGACGATGGAGAGCTCGTTCTGCGCAAAGCCGGATACGGCTACCGAGATGCGGTAGGCGTTCTCGCCGGTGCGCTCGATGTTGTAGGGGGGATAACCGGGGCTGCCGTCCGAAGTCACCTGATCGAGCAGGTTGAAGAGGCGGTCGAACCCGACGGTGGAACGATAAAACGGGGTGAGGTCGTAGGTACGCATGGATAAGTCCTCCATTGAGCGACTGTTGCATTTACCCGCCCGCCAAATCGGGCCGGGCTGTTCCTTGTGTGCAGCCTGATGTCCCGATTTCTGGACACTGGTAGCGGCCTGCACGAAGGTGATATGGAGGTCGTTCGGCGGCGTTCAAGAGGGCGGGATTTCTCCGGCTTTCAGGCGCCAAACCCCTTGATTTCCAGCCTTTTGCACCTACCGCGGTCCAGCCCATGACGCTCGTCTCGATCCCGTCCAACCCGGTCCCGGAGGATGTCGTCACGGGCACCATCAAGACCCCCGACGGCGCCGAACTGCGCTTTGCGCGGTGGGCGCCGCCGGCAGGCCGCAAGGGCACGGTGTGCGTCTTCACCGGGCGCAGCGAGCAGATCGAAAAATATTTTGAAACCGTGCGCGACCTGCGCGAACGCGGCTTTGCCGTCGCGATGATCGACTGGCGCGGGCAGGGGCATTCCTCGCGGCGGCTGCGCGATCCGCGCAAGGGCTATGTCCGCGATTTCTCCGACTTCGAGATGGACGTCGAGACCTTCGTGCAGCAGGTGGTGCTGCCGGATTGTCCGCCGCCGTATTTTGCGCTGGCCCATTCCATGGGCGGTGCCGTCATGCTGCGGCTTGCGCACGCCGGCAAGCGCTGGTTCGACCGCATGGTGCTGTCGGCACCGATGATCGACCTGCCGGGCCGGTCCACCTCGCTGCCGGTGCGCATGCTGGTGAAGGCCATGCGCTGGTCGGGGCAGGGCGGCCGCTACGTGCCGGGCGGCAGCGACCAGCTCACCGGCACGGAATCCTTCATCAACAATCCTCTGACCAGCGATCCCGTGCGCTACGCGCGCAACGCCGCGATCCTGGAGGAGGATCCGACGCTGGGGCTGGCTTCCCCCACCATCGCGTGGGCCGATGCGGCTTTCTCCGCGATGCAGGCTTTCCGGGGCATGAGCTATCCCTCGGATATCCGCCAGCCGATCCTGATGCTGGCGGCGAGCAACGACACCATCGTCTCGACTGCGGCGATCGAGGAGTTCGCCTATCATCTGCGTGCCGGCTCGCATCTCGTCATCGCGGGCGCCAAGCACGAGATCCTGCAGGAGCAGGATCGTTACCGCGCCCAGTTCTGGGCGGCATTCGACGCCTTCGTGCCGGGTACGCCACTGTTCAAGTAAGAATCGCGAGACCCTGCATGACATGGAAGTCTGGCCATGGTGCGATGAAGCTGGCATTGCGGCGCTTGAAGGATCGGACGCATTAACCCACAGGCGATCATGCTCGGCATTCACGAATTCTGGCTTTTCGTCATTTCCGGCCTCTTGCTCAACGTCACGCCGGGGCCGGACACGGCCTATATCATCGGCCGCAGCATCCAGCTTGGCTGGCGCGGCGGAGCGGCGGCGGCGATCGGCATCAGTTGCGGCTGTCTCGTCCATGTGACGGGGGCGGCGATCGGCCTGTCCGCCCTGCTGATGGCCTCGTCGACGGCATTTGTCGCCTTGAAGCTCGCGGGCGCGGCCTACCTGCTGTTCACGGGGCTGCACATGATGCTGTCGCGATCGCGTCCGCTCAGCGATGTCGCGGTCGAGAGCCGGACGACTTCGCTATCATCGGTGTTCTGGCAGGGCGCCCTGACCAATGCGCTCAATCCCAAGGTCGCGCTGTTCTTCCTGGCTTTCCTGCCGCAATTCGTCGACGCCGGATCGGCGCACCAGCCGCTGGCCTTCCTGCTGCTCGGGGCCATCTTCATCTTCAACGGCACGCTGTGGTGCGTTGGCATTGCGGCCTTTGCGTCGAAGGCGGCCATGCGCATCCGCGAGTCGGAAGGCGCGATCGCCTGGATCAACCGGGCGCTGGGCGGGCTGTTCGTCTATCTCGGCATTCGCGTCGCCATGCTGGAGGCACGCTAGGGCGCGCGCAGCTAGCCATGAATCCTGATCAGCGCGTTGCCGCCGATGTAGCAGCCGAGCAATATCATCGCGATCAGGAACCAGCGTCGGAATGTCACCGGATCCATCCGCGAGCGCACGGCCTGTCCGACGAACATGCCGGCAAAGGACGCCGCCATGGCGACCGCGCCGGGTAGTGCGGTGGCAGCCGACAGAAGCCCCGACGCGGTAACATTGAAGGCGAGCGCAACGGTGGCGACGGTGAAGTAGACGCCGAGCGCCTGCACCAGCTCGTCCTTTTCCATGCCGATCGCCTGCATGTACGGCATGGACGGGAACACCTGCACGCCGGTTCCGGCCGACACGGCGCCGGTGATCAGGCCGACAATGCCGCCGATCCATTTCTCGTTGCGAGGCATGACGCTGAACTGCAGTTTTGTCAGGCCCATGATGGCGTTGATCACCAGCAGCACGCCGAGGATAACCGTGGCATAGGGCGCGTAGGGACCGGTCAACAGGCCTGCGTTGAGCCAGATGCCGATCACGGTGCCGAGCATCAAGGGCCACAGCCGGCGGACGATGTCGCGCAGGTAAGGCCCGACGAAGGTCTGCCAGATGTTGGTGACGATGGCGGGCACGATGACGATGGCGATCGCCTGGCCCGGCGCCATGTTCACCGCCAGCAGGCCCATCGACACCGTCGGCAGCCCGAGGCCGATCACGCCCTTGACGAATCCGGCGAGCAGGAACGCGGCGGCGATGAAGATGAGAAGCTGGTCTTGCATGGCGGCACATTGACCGATCGCCGCAACGGGCACAATCTGGACCTTACGGAGAATGCCTTCGGCGATAACTAAGGCAGGCCGAAAACCGAGGTCCCATGCGTTTCGATCTGGTCGATCTGCAGCTCTTCATCGCGGTCGCGGAGATGCGCAGCATCACGGCAGGCGCCGCGCGCATGCATCTTGCGCTCGCTTCTGCCAGCGAGCGCATCAAGGGGCTGGAAGCGGCGCTGGGCGTCGCGCTGCTCAAGCGCGGCCGCCGCGGCGTTGAACTGACCTCCGCCGGCGAAAGCCTGCTCGATCACGCCCGCATCGTCATGCACAATGTCGAGGCCTTGCGCAGCGATATCGCCGCCTTCGCCAGCGGCGGGCGGGCCAGCGTTCATTTGCTGGCCAATACCTCCGGCATTGCTGAATATCTGCCGAGGGCGCTTGCCGATTTCCTGGCCCTGCATCCGCGGATTTCAATCGACGTGGAAGAACGCGAGAGCGGCGACATCGCACGCGCCATCGCTTCCGGGGCCGCCGACCTCGGGCTCGCTGCCGAGCATGCGCTGCCCGAGGGGATCGAGCGCATCCCCTTCAGTTCGGATCGGCTGGTTCTGGCGGTGCCGCGCCAGGACGAACTCGCCTCCCGCCGCCAGGTCGATTTCCGCGAGGTGGTGGACCGCGATTTCGTCAGTCTGATCAGCTCGAGCGCGCTGCATGCCCACATCGCCGGCCATGCCGCGCGGCTCGGCGCGCGGTTGCGCCTGCGCGCGCGGTTGAACAATTTCGACGCCATCGGGCAGATGGTGGCCGGCAATATCGGCGTTGCCGTGATGCCTGAAGTCGCCGCCCGCCGCTGCGCGCGCACCATGAAGATCGCAGTAGTCCGGATCAGGGATTCCTGGGCCGACCGGCAGCTCGCGATCTGCGCCCGCAGTTTCAAGGCCCTGCCGAAGCCCGCGCAGCAGCTGGTCGAGCATCTGCGGAAAGCCGCGCGCTAGCTCACTTCGTCGTCTGGACGCCGGCGTCCTTGATCACCTTGGCCCATTTCGCGGTTTCGGCGGCGATGTAGTCGCGGAACTGCTCCGGCGAATTGCCGACCGCGGTCAGGCCCTGCTCGGCGAGCTTTGCCTTCACATCGGGGTCGGCCAGCGCGGCCACGGTGATCCTGTTCAGCGTGGCGACGACCGCAGGTGGCGTCGCGGCCGGCGCCACCATGCCGTACCAGTTCTCGATGCGCAGCTCCGGCATGCCGATCTCGAAAGTCGTGGGCACATCGGGCGCGGTCGGCGCGCGCGCGTCGGTGCCGAGCGCGATTGGCTTCAGCATGCCGCTCCTGATATGCGGCAGGATCGCAGGCAGGTCGAGGAAGGTCATCTGCACCTGCTGGCCGAGCAGGTCGTTGATGGCGGGCGCAGCACCCCGGTAGGGCACATGCACGACGTCGATTCCGGCGGTGAGTTTCAGCAACTCGCCGGCCAGATGCGGCAGGCTGCCCGGGCCCGTCGAGGCAAAATTGAGCTTGCCGGGCTGCGCCTTGGCGAGCGCCACCAGTTCGCTCATATTTTTGGCCGGCACGTTGCTGGCGACGACGAGCATCTCCGGCACGGTGACCACCAGAGTGACGGGCGCGAGATCCCTCAGCGTCTCGTAGGGCACCTTCTCCATGCTCTGGTTGATGGCAAGCGCGCCCGCATTGACGATGCCGATGGTGTAGCCGTCGGGCGCGGCTTTCGCGACGGCGTCGGTGCCGAGCGCGCCGCCCAGGCCGCCGCGGTTGTCGATGACGACCGGCTGCCTGGTCAGTTCCGACACGCGCTGGCCGACGATGCGCGCGACGATGTCGTTGGGGCCGCCGGCCGGGAACGGCACGATCAGCTTGATCGGCTTGGCCGGAAATTCCTGCGCCGCCGCCAGTGTGGGAGCCAGTAACAGCGCCAGTCCCGTCAGCAGCCTGCGAAATCGTTTCATGCAAGCCCCTGACAGTGTTGCCTAGCTGTTGAGGATCTTCATCGCCGCTTCATGCACCCGCGGATCGCCAGCGGCGACGATGCGGCCGCCGTTTTGCGCCGGCTTGCCGTCCCAGGTGGTGACGACGCCTCCGGCGCCGGCGATGATCGGGATCAGGCCGGCGATGTCGTAGGGCTTCAATTCGGTCTCGACCACGAGGTCGAGATGGCCTGCCGCCAGCATGCAGTAGGAATAGCAGTCGCCGCCGTAGCGCGCGAGCTTCACGGCGGTTTCGATCTTGGCGAACTGGGCGCGGTCGGCGGCGTTCATCAGAAGCGGACTGGTGGTATAGGCGGTCGCCTCCTTCAGCGACGCACAGCGCCTTACGGTCAGTTTTCTCTCCCCGGACGGGCCCGAATAGGTTGCCGAGCCGTTGTCGCCGGAAAATCGTTCCCCGATATAGGGCTGGTGCATCATGCCGAACACCGGCGTGCCCTGGTGCAGCAATGCGATCAGCGTGCCCCAGATCGGAAACCCCGCGATGAAGGACTTTGTGCCGTCGATGGGATCGAGCACCCAGACATATTCGGCATCCTCGCGCTCATTGCCGAATTCCTCGCCGACGATGCCGTGCTGGGGGAAGTTGGCCTTGATCAGCCGCCGCATCACGGCTTCCGCCGCGCGATCGGCCTCGGTGACGGGGTCGAAATCCTGCGCGACGCTCTTGTTGTCGATGGAGAGCGAGGTGCGGAAGAACGGCAGAATGGTTTCGCCGGATGAGGTCGCGAGCCGCCCGATGAAGGCTTTGAAATCGATGACGGTCACGATGGTCCCTGGATGGTACGCCGGAAGGAGAGGGGGTGGTTCGCCATTCCCCTATCTCAAACCGCACGCCCATGCACCGGTCGCAAGACGTTATTCCCAGTCCGGATGCGGGATGGCCGGTCCGCCGATACGCTTTTTCTCTCGAATCACATCGTTTGGTCGGGTATCAGCGCGGAGCGGGCCCGATCACGAAGTTGCGAATTGTGTGAATGGTGGCTATTTGGCAACTCCCGGATTTTCCCCGGACCGCCAGTCAAGCAATTGAACTTATTATATTATTTGTTATTTAACCAGCTCGTTGCTTTCCCACCGGCCCGATCGTGATTGCCCAGGAAATTAATCGAAACCTCTTGCCTTTTGTGCAGCGCGGCCGCATATTGTTGCGGTGCGGTAGCGCCTCGCGCTATCGCTGCCCTCCTTGGGCGTTTCCTCCCTAGACTTGGGCCGCTTGTTCATTCAAGCGGCCCTTTTTTCTAGGTCGGTATGCGAAACCCGGAAGGGTTCGCAAGGGAGGACCGGTTACTTCAACGAGCCGTTGATCGACGAGAACTTGTCGTTGAGGTTGGTGCCGATGCCGTTGACCACGGCGATGATCGCAAGCGCGATGCCGGCGGCGATCAGACCGTATTCGATCGCAGTTGCCCCCGACTCATCGTTCAGGAATTTTGAGAAGATCTGCTTCAAGTTACCCTCCAGGGTTTGTCTGTGTGGATCAGGTCCGCGTGGGGGAACATGGGGCAAGGAGTTGAAGACCGGTTAAAGGGGAATGCTAAAATCCTCCGTAAATCCACGGAGAGACGGTTTGCCGGCGGCAAACGGCTCCGAAGCGTTAACAACGCTCTGTCCTCGTCCTGAAAGATTGCCGGAAGCCTCGATGACAATCCGCGGCGCCGCCCGCGCGGCTATTCCGCCGCGGCCTGAAACGGCCCGAGGTCGCCGAGGGGCACTTCCGCCAGCCGCTCGGCAATGGCGGCGAAATCGGCCGCCACCTGGGCAAAGCGCGGGCTGCGCTCCCTGCAGCGCTCGTCCATGTAGACCGCCCGGTTCAGCTCGAGCTGGACCGTGTGCAGGCCACTTGCGGGATTGCCGTAATGTTCGGTGATGAAGCCACCGGCATAGGGCTTGTTCCGGCCGATCGAATAGCCGAGCCCGGCCAGCGTATCCTCCACCATCTCCGGCAATAGCGGCGCGCAGCTCGTGCCGTAGCGGTCGCCGATCACGACGTCAGGCCGCCGCGGCTCGTCGCGCGACACGCCGACCGACGGCATCGAGTGGCAGTCAACCAGGATCACGGTGCCGAAACGCTGGTGCGCCTTGTTGATCAGCCGGCGCAGCGCGCGGTGATAGGGCTTGTACAGCGCCTCGATGCGGCCAAGCGCGTCGTCGACCGACAGCCGCTCGCGGTAGATCTCCTGGCCGTCGCCAACCACGCGCGGGATCGTGCCGAGCCCGCCGGCCACCCGCATCGAGCGGGTATTGGCAAAGCTCGGCAGCCGTCCGGTGAACATTCTGGGATCGAGCTCGTAGGGCTCGCGGTTCACGTCGACATAGGAACGCGGGAAATTCACCGTCACCACGGGGAAGCCGCGCTCGCTCAAATGCCCGATCAACTCGTCCATGAACGAATCCTCGGAGCGGCGCAGGGCGGCGAGGTCGATCCGCGACGCATTGAGGAAGTCCTGCGGATAGACCGAGCCCGAGTGGGGGGAATTGAAGATGATCGGCGCCCGCCAGTTTGCGGGCTCCAGGATCTCGAACGGTGGCGACAATTCGCCGTCAAACTGGGTCATTCGCCAGGCGCTGTCCCTTTTCCCGTCCGCGATTCTTCTCTCAGGCGCATTTTTGCCAGAAAATCGCGTGTTTTGTCAGGCGATATTGTCCGGGATCACGGCCTCCCTGCCAAGCGAAAAAAAGCCCGTTTACCTTGGAACATTTCTTTGCCGTACCGCGAAGCCGCTCTCGATTGCCTTCCGCTCGCCACCTGGTGCAGTAAGATCGCTATTAAATGGTGTCGGCGGGTCTGGCCGGCGGTTTTTCACCCGAAATTTACTGTCTGCAGGGCTTAGTGAGTGGAGTGATCCAGTGACCCGGACTAGACGACCGAAACCCATGCACAAGATTCTCCTGGCCGAAGACGACAACGACATGCGCCGCTTCCTCGTCAAGGCGCTGGAAAATGCCGGCTTCGAGGTCTCGCCGCATGACAACGGCATGTCCGCCTATCAGCGGCTGCGTGAGGAGCCGTTCGAAATGCTGCTCACCGACATCGTCATGCCCGAGATGGACGGCATCGAACTGGCCCGCCGCGCCGCCGAGCTCGACCCCGACATCAAGATCATGTTCATCACCGGCTTTGCCGCGGTCGCCCTCAACTCCGATTCAGAGGCCCCCAAGAACGCCAAGGTCCTGGCCAAACCGGTCCATCTTCGCGAATTGGTCAGCGAAGTGAACAAGATGCTGGCGGCCTGATTCGCCTCAAATCGGGGCTGACCGTCCTTGCAGCACGGGTCCGCAGCCGCTATACGGACCCCCGACCCAACCACCTTATTATTCGGGCACGTAGCTCAGCGGGAGAGCACTACCTTGACATGGTAGGGGTCACAGGTTCGATCCCTGTCGTGCCCACCAGCCTTCGCTCGCTTCGCGAGCTACGGCCAGGCAAGCCAGCTTGCCAACTATCCAAAGCGAAGCAAGCGACGGCTGCCACGCCGAAGCCTTGGCGAAGGCGGGCTGGTCCCGCGCGCTCGCGGCCTCTTACGCTGCCTTCTTTCTTTTCTTCGCAGCCTTCTTCGCCGCCTTCTGGCGCTTCAGATACGCCTCGACCTTCTTCGAGGAATGCCCGGCGGCGGCGACGGCGGCCTTCAGCCTGGCGGGCGTGATCTTGAACTTCTTCGACCAGTAGCGGACCTCGTAGGGCTGGCTCAGCGCAATGCGCAATTTGTCGGCGGCCCTGTGCTTCTGCTCGTTGATGTAGGCTTCGACCTTCTTGGCGGAGTGGCCGACCTTCTTGACTGCATATTTCAGTTTTGCCGGCGTCACCTTGAGCTTCTTCGACCAATAGGCGACTTCGTATTTCTCCGTCAGCGCGATCAGCGCGCGGTCCGTGCCGCCACGCTTCTTCTTGTTGTCGGCCATTGCTTCCTCCGTGCCGTGAGTCCCAGTCAGTCGAGCCTAGCACCAACTCGTGCCGGAAGCAGCAGGTTCATGGATAGAGCGCCGCGTATTCCTTCTCATACGCTGCATAGGACTGCTTGATGCTCGCGCCATTGAGCAGCATGGTCGCCACCGGCGTGGCGTCGCTGCCGAACACGGTGGTGCGCACCCACATGCTTTCCGTGCGGCGGCTGCCGCTCAAGGCAACCACCTCGCGCTCGAGCGTGTAGCTTTGGCCTGTGAACAGCGGGCCGCGCAGCAGGCGGATTTCCTGATCGGCGAACAGCCCCACGGCAGGCCCGCGCACCGGAAATTTATCCTCTCGCGCGCGGTACTGGAACAGCACGCTCAGCATCTCGAATGGCACGACCGGCCGGCCCCAGGGATTGTCGCTGCCGGAATAATAAGGCGAGGGCTCGGTGATGACCTTCAGCTTCTGGGCAAGGGAGAATGGGTAGAGGTCGCCCATGTGCTGGTCGAAATCCATCTTCACTTCCTGCCGCGACGTCTTCATGCCGACCTTGATGTCGCGCAGGATCACCGGATCGGTCAGTGGCTTCAGTTCCTTCAGCCGCAGCGACAGGGCGGTGTCGGCGACGTCGCGTCCGACGGAAGCGGTGCCGCGCAAGATCTCCGTGCCGTCCTTGCGCGTCATGCCGATCGTACCGATGCGCGCGCCCGGCGGCGGCCGCACGACGCTCGCCTGCACCTCCTCGCCCTCGAAGGCGGGATTGCGATAATGCGCGGAGAGACAGCCGGTCTCGAACCATTCCTTGCCCCAGATGCGCTCGCACAGCGGTGCGAACTGGCTGAAGTGGGTGGGCCCTTCGATGGTGCCGCCCTGGAAGCCGAGCTTCTGCGCGGTCGCATCGTCGTGGATCGAGGCGTGCGAATCATAGGTCTGCGCATGCAGCATCTGCTTCGGCTTGCGCCACGGTCCCGACAGCACGCCATTGCTCTCGGCGATTTCGGTGTCGAAGGCGTTTGTCATCGGCGTCTCCATCGTCGTTTGTTCCTTGGGCAAGACCGCCGGCGGAATCAAGTAAAATGCACGCCTGATATGCCGCGGCGCGGCAAATAGGGGGCTGTGCATGAACAGCCAATCCGGGCATGCTGCCGCCAAATGAAATCAGGCCCGAACAAGGGCCGCAGGGAGCGCGGGGCAAGGTTCATCATGGCATTGCTGGAAGTTGGGCTGGACGACAAGTACCGGCTGGATGCGAAGCGGATCTTTCTGTCGGGAACGCAGGCCCTCGTCCGGCTGCCGATGCTGCAGCGGGAACGCGATCGCGCCGCGGGACTGAACACCGCGGGTTTCATCTCCGGCTATCGCGGCTCGCCGCTCGGCATGTACGATCACGCGCTGTGGCGCGCCAAGTCCTTCCTGCAGCAGCATGACATCGCTTTCTTCCCCGGCCTGAACGAAGACCTCGCCGCCACGGCCGTCTGGGGTAGCCAGCAGGTCGGGATGTTCCCCGGCGCGAAAGTCGATGGCGTGTTCGGCATCTGGTATGGCAAGGGGCCGGGCGTCGATCGTTCGCTCGATGCGCTCAAGCATGCGAACTCCGCCGGCTCCTCGAAAAACGGCGGCGTGATCGCGCTGGCCGGCGACGACCATGGCTGCCAGTCCTCCACGCTCGCCCATCAGAGCGAGCAGGTGTTTGCGTCGGCCCTGATGCCGGTGGTCAATCCGGCGACGCTGCAGGATTATCTCGATCTCGGCATCCTCGGTTTTGCGCTGTCGCGCTTCTCCGGCTGCTGGGTCGGCTTCAAGGCGATCTCGGAGACGGTGGAAAGCTCTGCGTCGATCATCAGCGACGTCGATCGGATCAGGATCGTCACGCCTGACGATTTCGAGATGCCGCCCGGCGGCCTCTCCATCCGCTATCCCGATCCGCCGCTGGAGGCCGAGAAGCGTCTGCACGGCCCGAAGATGGAAGCCGTCGCCGCCTTCGCCCGCGCCAACCGCTTCGATCGCATCGTGCTGGATTCGAAGCCCGCACGGCTCGGCATCATGGCAACCGGCAAGGCCTATCTCGATCTGCGCCAGGCGCTCGCCGATCTCGGCATCACCGACGCCGAGGCGCAGGCGCTGGGCCTGCGCATCTACAAGGTTGCGCTGACCTGGCCGCTCGAAGTGCGCGGCGCGCTCGCCTTCGCCGAAGGCCTGCAGGACGTGCTCGTGGTAGAGGAGAAGCGCGGCTTCATCGAGGACCAGCTGCTGCGCATCCTCTACAACATGGACGCTTCGAAGCGCCCGTCGGTGGTCGGCAAGCGCGACGAGAGCGGCGCGGTGCTGCTGCCGAGCGAAGGCGAACTGACGCCGACCATGGTGGCCGCAGCCGTCGTGGCGCGGTTGCGCAAGCTCGGCCATCGCAGCCCCGCGCTGGAGCAGCGGCTGGCGAAGCTCGAGGCTTTCGAGCGCCCGGCCGCCGGCATCGGCGCGGCCAAGCTGCAGCGCACGCCGTATTTCTGCTCAGGTTGCCCCCACAACACTTCGACCAAGGTTCCGGAAGGCAGCCGCGCCATGGCCGGCATCGGCTGTCACGGCATGGCGCTGTACATCCCCGCCCGGCGTACCACGACCATCTCGCACATGGGCGCCGAGGGTGTCGCCTGGATCGGACAGGCGCCGTTCACCAGCGAGAAGCACGTCTTCCAGAATCTCGGCGATGGCACCTACACCCATTCCGGCCTGCTGGCGCTGCGCGCGGCGGCGGCTGCCGGCGTCAACATCACCTACAAGATCCTTTATAACGACGCCGTGGCGATGACCGGCGGCCAGCCGGCCGAAGGCGGCTTCAACGTCTCGCAGATCGCGCATCAGGTGGCGGCCGAGGGCGCCAGGCGTCTCGCCATCGTTACCGACGACCCCGAAAAATATCCGAGCAACTATTTCCCGCCGCTTGCCACCGTGCACCATCGCCGCGAGCTGGACGCCGTGCAGCGGGAGCTGCGCGACGTCGGCGGCCTCACTGTCCTGATCTACGACCAGACCTGCGCGGCGGAAAAGCGCCGCCGCCGCAAGCGCGGGCTGTATCCCGATCCGCCCAAGCGCGTGTTCATCAACGAGCGCGTCTGCGAGGGTTGCGGCGACTGCTCGCAGGTGTCGAACTGCGTCTCGGTGCAGCCGCTGGAGACCGAGCTCGGCCGCAAGCGCCGCATCGACCAGTCGAACTGCAACAAGGACTTTTCGTGCATCGAGGGCTTTTGCCCGAGCTTCGTCACGGTGCATGGCGGCAAGCTGCGCAAGGCCGACCGCGCGGCCGCCGATCCTTCGGCGCTGTTTGCCGATCTGCCGCAGCCGGTGACGCCGCAGCTTGAAGGCCCCTTCAACATCCTCGTCACGGGCATCGGCGGTACCGGCGTCATCACCATCGGCGCGCTGCTCGGCATGGCGGCCCATGTCGACGGCAAGGCCTGCTCGACGCTCGACTTCACCGGCCTGTCGCAGAAAAACGGCGCCGTGATGAGCCACGTTCGCATTGCAACTTCGGCCGACGATCTCTCCAGCGTGCGCATCGCACCCGGTAATGCCAACCTGATCCTCGGTTGTGACATCGTGGTAGCGACCTCGGCCACGGCGCTCAACACCGCCGAGCGCGGCGTCACCCGGGCCGTCGTCAATGCCGACCTGCTGCCGACTGCGAGCTTTGTCATCAATCCCGACATCGATTTCGAGATGGGTGCGATGCGCGACGCGCTCAACGGCGCCATTACGGCAGATCGTCTCGACATCCTCGATGCAACCGGGCTTGCCTCCGCGCTGATGGGCGACAGCATCGCCACCAATGCCTTCATGCTCGGCTTTGCCTTCCAGCGCGGCGCCATCCCCCTGTCGCTGGAAGCGATCCAGAAGGCGATCGAGCTCAATGGCGCGGCCATCGAGATGAACCGCATGGCCTTTGCCTGGGGCCGGCTTGCCGCGCACGATCTGCCGCGCGTCGTCTCCGCCGCGCGCTTCAAGTCGAGCGGGGCTGCGCCTGCAAAGAAGACGCCGGACGAGACCATCGCCTTCCGCGCCACGTTCCTCACCGGCTATCAGGACGAGGCTTATTCCAGGCGTTATCTCGCCGACGTCGAGCGTGTCCGCACGGCGGAAGCCAAGGCTGCGCCCGGCTCGACCGAACTGACGGAAGCCTTCGCCAAAGGGCTGTTCAAGCTGATGGCCTACAAGGACGAATACGAAGTCGCCCGTCTCTATAGCGATGGCGAGTTCGCCAAGGCCCTGCAAGCGCAGTTTGACGGCGATCCGTCGCTCAAGGTGCTGATGGCGCCGCCGCTGCTCGCCCGCCGCGACAAGGTCACCGGCCATCTGCAGAAGCGCGAATTCGGCCCGTGGGTCTTCAAGGCGTTCGGCGTGCTGGCGAAGCTGAAGGGCCTGCGCGGCACCGCGTTCGACATCTTCGGCCGCACCGCCGAGCGCAGGATGGAGCGCGCCTTGCCGGGCGAATATTCGGCGATGATCTTCCGTCATCTCGACGGCAAGCTCGATTTGCCGCGGCTGGTGGCGCTGGCGAAGATGCCCGAGGTCGTACGCGGCTACGGCCACATCAAGGAGGCCAATGTCGCGCGCTATCGTGCCGAATGCGCGCGCATCGAAGGCGAGATCGGCCGGCCGGCGGCTCAGGCGGCGGAGTAGGGTGGGCCGATGCAGTTCGGCATCTTCGACCAGAACGACAGCGGCCCGTATCCGCTCTCCGAGCAATACGAGAAGCGGCTCGCGCTGATCGAGTTCTACGACCGTGCCGGCTTTCGCACCTATCACATGAGCGAGCATCACTCGACGCCGCTCAATCTGACGCCATCGCCGAGCGTGTTCCTGGCCGCCGCCACCCAGCGCACGCGCCGAATCCGGCTGGGCGCGCTGGTCTATGTGCTGCCGACGCATCACCCGCTGCGGCTCGCCGAAGAGATCTGCATGCTGGATCATCTGAGCGCCGGCCGCATCGAGATCGGCATCGGGCGCGGCGCCTCGCCGCACGAGCTCGATTATTTCGGCGTCGATCACGAGCAGGCGCAGGCGATGTATGTCGAGGCCTATCAAGTGATCATGCAGGCGCTGACCAGGGACGAGGTCGATTTCGCCGGCAAGCACTTTGGCTACAAGAATGTCCCGATCGATTTGAAGCCGGCGCAGCTGCCGCATCCGCCGCTGTGGTACGCGGTGCCAGTGCCCGAAGGCGCGGCGTGGCCGGCGCAGAACCGAATCAACATCGTCTGTGGCGGGCCGATTCCGCGGGTGCGCGAGATCAGCGATCGCTATCGCGCCGAATGGGCCGCGGCCGGAAACGCGCGCGAGCAACTGCCGCTGCTCGGCATCAACCGCTTCGTGGTCTGCGCCGATACCGATCGGGAAGCCATGGAGCTAGGCCGCCGCGCCTGGCCGCACTTTTACAAGAGCTTCATGAAGCTCTGGAACCTGCACGGCACGCAGCCGCGTTATGCCCGCATCCCCGATGATTTCGAGGCTGTGGTGAAGAACGGCGGCGGCATCGTGGGTTCGCCGGGCACCATCAGCGAGCAGGTCAGCCGCATGGCGGGCGAAGCCGGCGCCAATTATTTCATCAGCCAGTTCTCCTTTGGTGATCTCACCCAGCAAGAAGTGCTGCATTCTGCCGGCATCTTTGCCCGCGAGGTGCTGCCGCTATCGCGCGAGCGGATGGCGCAGGCGGTGTAGGCGCCTTCTGGCGCAAACGCCCTTCAATCGGCGGTATCTCGGAGGCTTGGCACTGCCCTGTTTGCTGCGCGGGCGCAAAAGAGTTTTGTGGGGCGTAGAAGCAATCTCAAATTTCGGTGGTGAAGAATGGTTTCGCATCGACGGGCGTTCACGGTCCACGTTCTGTCCGCCGTCGCTGCCCCAACGAATCAGGTCGTCCTCGTCATCGATTTCGGTTGTGGTCATATTGCATCTCCTGGGTGAACGCTCAGGAGAAAATTCCAAAAGCAGCTTGAGTAGAAGCGCACCTGTCTTCCGTGTTTGTGCAACTGGTTGCGAGCAGAGAAGGCGCGCCAAACCAAGGGAAGGGCTTTGGTCCTTCCCTTGGATAGTGAGTGCTTAGCTCTTGCGCTCACCTGACAGATGGTACCTTCGCGCGATCTTGTGCTCGCTATTCACGCTGCTGCTGGTGGGCGTGGGTGTCTTGATGAGAAATTGACTCGTGGCCGCCCATGATGTGAGCTGTGAATATCTGCGAATCGAAACCTTGTAGGTAATATCCCGATACGTCGGTCCTTCGGTCATCGTCAGCATGGAGCCGAGATAGGGGTTTTCATAACGAGAATCGCCGTCGGACGTCATGATCCGAATCCGATCGAGCATACCTTTTCCTTCCTGGAAGAAGGCCCATTCGAGACCTCGTGACATAGGACTAATAGCGCCGCGGTACGAAAACAGCGATGTCCCGGCGCATGATCGTATGGTGAGCATAACCGGAATGAAGAACCGCTTCTTCCCACGATCCTGGGTGGAGGCAGGAGTCTTTCCGAGCACCGCCAACGCGAACTTGTGCGGCTTGGCGCTCGGGCGTTCCTGAGGGGTGCGTTCACCTATGTAGAGGCCCGGACTGTGCGACTGCGAGAACGCTTCGGCCTTTTCGACGTTCTCGAATGTGAAGGAGTTGCAGAGGTTGGCGGTATATTGTGCCCAATAGGTGAAGAGGATCGCCTCGATCTGCTCTGGACTATTGCCAAGCGCCTCGTACAAGTTCCGGATGGGCGTGGTTGAGCGTAACAATTCGATCGAGAGCTTCGGAGGATTTTTCATCTGCGTCATCAAGACGCGCAGCATCCTGAGCAGTGAATCCTCGTTGGGTTTGGTCTCGCCGAGGCTGTATTTCCGCAGCGCCTCGTAAGTTGGGCCTCTCTCTGCACTGCCCGTTCCCTCGAAGCCATCCTGGTAAATTAACACCCGGCGGCCGTCCCAGTAAGTCCAACGATAACTCATCAACGCTCTGATACGCTGGGCGATGTCGAGGTACTCGACTTTCTCTGTCATGAGATCCTCCCAAGGTTCTGGCTAGCCCCTCTCAACTTTGGAAATTTCCATTCTCCAACTTCTGAGTTGAATGCCGTCGCGATCATCTTCAATACCCAGCGCCAGGTTGGCGTTGTGCATGTGTCGCTTCAGGCCAGCACTAAGATCGAGCAGCGCATCGTCTTTCGCTGCGAGAGCCTTTGGTTCATTCACCAACAGGATAAAGGCGCTCTTTCCGCATTTCTTAATGGAGAACACTGTTGTGCAGGCATCGTCCATGGAGAAGGCGGTGGAGTTGTAGATGTTCTGCACGGGCCTATACCGTGAAGCCAGCAGCGAAGTCACTTCGTCCGGGCTCATTCCCCGGGGCAGAACTGCCTCGAGAAGGATGTACGGGACGTGGTCGTCCGTTTGCATCCACGCTTGATTTGAGTAACCCATAGCGACACCCCTTTTTCGTGGGCTGACCCTAGAGGCGAAGAATGTCGGAGTTCAAACCCCGTCGGACTGATTGCATATCCAACAAGATTCTGCCCTTACTTGAGTCAGCGGCAAAGCGGCGCCGCTCTAATCCCTTCGTATGGCCAGTTTGAATTTTGCGTTGCGGCCGCAGTCCGATGGCTGGCGTGGGAAAGCGAGGACGGCATCGATTGATGGCGCTTCAACGTCCAACCAAAGCCCAATAGTGTGGATGGGTCCGTGTACTATCATAGCCGTCGCAGGATCACCGCTGCCCGGTCAAAAAGAAAAGGGCTTGCTTGCATGACAGCAAATGGTGCCGCTCTTGCCGCCGCCGTCATCCTCTTGTTTCCGATGGGCTATTTCTTTCTCGCCTCGCCCGCCTTCCTGCTGGTGAAGCTCGACATCCCCCAGGTCACCCAGCTGTTGCGCGGCATGTTCGACATCCAGTTTGTGATGATTGGTGTCACCGGGGTAATAGGCACGCTGGCCTTTGCCCTGGCGGGCCGGCCGGCCTTCGCCATCGCCGCCGGTCTCGTTGCAGCGGGCGCGATTCTCGGGCGCCGCCGGTTCATGGACGTGATGGATGCGGAGCTTGGCGCGAGGGATGCCGGCGATGCCCATGCGGTGCGGCGGCTCCGCCGGCTGCATTGGGCCGGCATGCTCTGCAATGCGATCCTGCTGGTCGCGTTCGTGACCAGCCTTCCCTATGTCACGGCCTGAAGGGCGGGCTCATCGACCGGCGCTGGCCATGGCGAAGGCGGTCTTCCGTGCGTCGATGTCACGCTGCAGGGAAATGCAATCGGCCTGCAGCTTGTGGGAGCCCAGCTCGTTTGCAATGAGCTGGGCGGCGTGAACCTCCGCCAGTGCACCCCTGACGTCGTCATGTTCCAGCTGAAGTCTTGCGATCCGAAGCCTCAGCCGCACGCACTGGACCCGTCCGTCGACGCTCGACCAGAGCTGTCGCGCAAGGTGCAGGTGTTTTATGGCAGCCTCGTAGTCGCCGCGGGTATGCGCCAGCACGGCCTGCGCTTCGTTCGTCAACGCCCGGATCGACGGCATGGGCCAGCGATCGGGACTTCCGGAAAGCTCTTCGATCAGCTCCAGCGCCTGCGCGTGCCGGCCGGTGTGGGCGGCAACGAGCGCCAGGTGCGCAAACAATATTCCTCGCCTTTGCAGCGTCCACCAGGTCTTGCCGATCAGGCTTCGCTCGAGACTGGCATAGGCCGCTTCCGCTTCGCCGCGTTCCAATAGCAGCATCGCGCGGCCCGGTTCGGGATCCCATCCGAAGGAATAGGCCCTGTCATAGGCTTCGAGCGCAGCGTCGTCGTTACCGATAGCAGCTTGAATGTCGCCCAGGACCCGGTTGGCGTCACCGATCGACCATGGCGCATCGTTGGTCAGCCGGGCCAGCGAGTCCTGGATGCGCGACAAGGCCTCGCCAAGCGAGCCCCTGACGCCAAGGACCTCGGAACGGTGGAGTTGGCACGATCCTGTCAGCTCCATGCCGCTTTCCGAGCAGAATTGTTGGTAACCCAGCGTCCACTGGTCGGCCCGCGCCCAGTCGCCGAACATCCTCGATGCCCACAGGATGTTGCAGTAGAGGATACCGCCCATGATCGGATCGAGATCGTTGCTGGAGAATGCCAGCGTCGCGGCATGGTCCTGATCGGCAAGTCCCGCGCGCGTGTCGCCGAGGCACAGCCGATAGAAGCCGCGATAGGCGAGACTTAGCGCCTCGATATTGACGGCGTCCTTGTGCCGGACTGCAGTGTAGGCGGCGTCGGCAAGCGAAAGCGCCTGCTCCGGCTCGCCGTCGAACGCAGCCACCTTGGACTTCATCCAGAGGATCAGCGCAGTCGTTGCCGGTTGCTGAACTTCCGACGCCCAATCCTCCGCGCGGGCCAGCCAACCCTTCGCAATCGCTGCCTGGCCGCGTTCGAAATACAGGGCCGAGAGCGCGACCGCATCGGTCACAGCCGGAGCTACATCGCCCGCCTTGGTATGCGCGGCAACGGCGCGAATCAGAAGCGGCATGGCCGCATCGGTCTTGCCGGTGCACTGAAGGGCGAGGGCCCATTGGTGCAGATCCTCTCCGTCGAGCGGACCCGCGGAGTCGGCCTTCTCGAACAACGTTGCGGCTTCGACCCACGCCTGCGCGGCAGCAGCGCGTCGCGCATGGGCACGTGCGTCCAACTTTTCCTTGATGGCCGTCTCGGCTGTCTGGGCCTGCAGCCCGCATTCGCTGTCGATGCAGAAGCGATATCCCTTGCCCGGCACGTTGCGCATGGCGTTGTCCATGCCGCCCTTGCGGAACACGCTGCGAAGCGCGCTCACTGCCCGCTGCAGCGAATTGTCGGTCACGGTCACATGGGGCCAGACGGCCTCCAGCAGCTCATCCTTGGAGACGACCCGATCGCGATTGTGCGCGAGATAGACCAGGAGATCGAAGACGCGCGGCTGCAGCGAGACCTCTTGCCGCGCGCACATGAGTACGCGGCCCGCTTCGTCGAGCTCGAAGGGTCCGAACCTGAGGGTCATATCGTTGAGTCCCGGCAGGGGGAAAAAGGTTCAGGCAAGGATCAGGAAATGATCAGGCCCCGGTAAGGACGGTCAGCTGCAACAGCGCCTAGAAGCTCCTCACGGCACGCGATTTCCCGCGTCCCCTGGTTAACGAACCCAACCTGAGGAGATTTTGATGGAACTCTACGTCATCCGCCGTCCGAGCGCCTGGGCCAACCTCGACGAGCTGGAAATTGCCGGCGCGAAGTCTGCCCGGATCGGCAACGAGCAGATGTCCGATCGCGTCCGCTGGATCCGCAGCTATGTGGTCCATGAGGCGGATGGTCGCATCGGCACTTTCTGCATTTACGAGGCGCGCGACGGCGAATCGATCCGCGAGCATGCGCGCCGCGTCGGCATGCCGGGCGAGGAGTTCTACAGGGTCGCCACCACCGTCGTCGTGCGCAGCGATCCTGCGCCAAAGACGGCTGCCGCGGAATGACGTTTTGGCGCGGGCGCTGTCTTCACTCACGAATTCATTGAAAGGAATACCATGTCTGTCTTGTTTGAAGCGCCCGCGCCGAGCCAGCTGCATCGATACCTGACCGCGGCCCTTCTGCGCTTCCGCCGGTTCGTCAACCGGTCGGTTGCCTACCAGCTGGAAAGCTGCGAGCGGCAGGCCATGCGGTTCATGCTGAAGAAGCTCCGCGACAGGGAGCCGAAGGACATCGGCCCCCGCCACACCCGCATCGGCATCCGCTCCGCCGTCTTCGGATTGATCCTCGCCGGTTCGCTCTCGCCTGCCGTGGCGAAGGCGGAAAGACCGGATCGCGGCTGCGTCACCGCGGTCGTTGGCGATCAGAGCTTGCGATAGTCCGCCTCGACATTCGGCCAACGCAACCGGCGTTGCGCCTCACCAACTCCGCCGGCGAAGGCAGATGGCTTTCGCCGGCCGAGCACCTCCGCCCCCCGAAACCCAGAGGAAATCATGAAGATTCTCGTCAAATCCAAGATCACGGCAGTCGCAATCGGAGCCATCGGCGTCGTGCTGATGTCGCTTGCTCCGGCATCGGCCACGAACACCGTCCGTGACCATCGTACCAACAAGCCGATCGTTCGCGATCATCGCGCCAACGCGCCCGAGGTTCGTGATCATCGCAAAGACCCCAAGCCCGCCCAGAGCACCGGCGGCGTCTCCGTCAAGGACACCGAGTAACACCGCACCCCGTGGATCGCTCCGCGGGCTTTGCCACACGAACTACGTCCGCGTCGGACCTGCCTGGCCTTACGCAAGCGCGGGCCGCCGGCGAACTCCCTCGCCGCCGGCGGCCCTTCACCCCTTCATCGCAAATCAGGAGAGTTGAACATGTCCATCACCATGCAAGGCGGGCCGGTTCATCGGCCGGTCCAGGCGCGTAGTTCGCTCGCAGCACGCACCTTCGTGCTCGGCTACGGCGCGTTCGCCTACCTTATCTTCCTCGGCACCTTCCTCTACGCCATCGGCTTTGTGTCGCAGTTCATCGTCCCCAAGACGATCGACAGCGGCGCGGCGACCTCGCCCACCCATGCCCTCGTCATCGACCTCGTACTGATGTCGCTGTTTGCCGTCCAGCACAGCGGCATGGCGCGTCAGGGCTTCAAGCGGCTGTTCGTGGGCATCGCCTCGCCCGCGCTCGAACGCTCAACCTATGTGCTGCTGGCGAGCCTGAGCCTGATCCTGCTGTTCTGGCAATGGCAGCCGATCCCGGCCCTGGTCTGGAAGATCGAAACGCCGCTGTTTGCCTACGCCGCCACGGCCGGCGGCTTCCTCGGCTGGCTGATCGTGCTCTACAGCACGTTCCTGATCAGCCATTTCGAGCTGTTCGGATTGACCCAGGTGGTCACCCACTTCGCAGGCAAGATCACCGAGCCGATGAAGTTCAAGACGCCGGGCCTCTATCGGCTGATCCGGCACCCGATCTATCTCGGCTTCATCATTGCGTTCTGGTCGGTGCCGGTCATGACGCTCGGCCATCTGCTGTTCGCGGCGGTGACGACCGCCTACATCTTCGTCGGCATCTGGCTCGAGGAGCGCGATCTGGTGGCGCAGTTCGGCGATCAATACCGGCATTATCGCGAGAAAGTGGCCATGATGCTGCCCGGGCTGTTCTGATCATCATCTGCACGAATCGGCCGGCGGCGCTCTGCGTCGCCGGCTGCCGCGTTTGAGTGCGCCAATCTGTCCCGCCTTTCGCGGATGGCGGGGATCGGGCGATGCGATACCCTTCATCGGCGACTCAAGAAGGGAACAAAAGATGCCAGCGAAGATCGATCGACGTCGTTTGATCGCTGCCGGAACTGCGGCAGCCGCCATGCCGCTCCTGCCGCGCACCGTCTCGGCGCAGGCCGCCTGGCCGTCGCGGAATATCCGGATGGTCTGCAGCTATCCGGCAGGCGGGCAGACCGACCTGTTGGCGCGCGCCTTTGGCGATTTCATCTCCCGGCAAGTAGGCAAGACCGTCGTCATCGAGAACAAGGCCGGTGCCTCAGGCGCCATCGGTGCGGCCGAGGTTGCGCGTGCGGAACCTGACGGCCACACCATCCTGTGCTCGATCGCGACCACCTATGTGATGAACCGGGCGATGATCAAGAATCCCGGCTACGACATGGACAAGGACCTGACGCTCGTCAGCATCATTCCGGGCGCGGGGCTGCTGCTGGTCGCGCGGCCAAGCCTCAATATCAAATCGCTCGACGATTTCGTCGCCTTTGCGAAGAAGAGCGGCAAGGTGAATTTCGGCACCTACAGTGCGGGATCGTCCCCGCACATGACGGTCAACGAGCTGAACCGACAGTATGGCCTCGCGATCGAGCCGGTGCATTACCGCGGCGAAGCGCCGATGTGGACGGGACTGGCAGAGGGCACGCTCGATGTCGCCATGGGAAGCTGGACGGCGGCGCAATCCGTCTTGGGCAGCAACAATGGCAACGTCTTCGCCGTACATTCGAAGCGGGTCCCCGGGATACCCGACATCAAGACGTTACCCGAGCAGGGGGCGACATCGAAATTCTTCACCATCAGCGGCTTCTCGGGCTGGGCGTTGCCGAAGGCGACGCCGCAGCCGATCGTCGACCGGCTGTCGGAGCTTTGCGTGGCGGCCAACAACGATCCCAAGGTGAAGGAAGTCCTCGCCACCTTCGGGCTGGAGCCTGCGATCGGCTTCAAGGAAAGCAATGCCCTTTACCAGCGCGAATTGCCGGTCTGGATGGACGCCGCGAAGTCGCTCGGCCTCGAGCCGGCTTGATCGAACGGTCGGCGGCCTTCAGCGGACGCGCGGCGTCACCGCCAGCAGGGCCGCCGCCGCAAATGCCAGCATGGCCGCAAGCCGGAATGTCTGCTGGAAGGCTTCGACGAAGCTGTGATTGCTGCTCTGGATTTCGAACACCATCAGCACGATCGAGGCGGCGGTCACGGTGCCCAGCGTTCGCGTCAGCAGGACGAGGCTGACTGCAACGCCGCGATCCCTTAGCGGAAGCGTCGCGGTGACGATGTCCGAATAGGCGAGCTGGAACAGGCCGAGGCCGATGCCCTGCAAAGCAAGCCCGGCGATGCGCAGGAGTGTCGGCGTCTGCTCCGTCCAGGTGCCGAGCCAAAGCAGGCCGGCGCCGATGGCGAGGGCACCTGCGATCGCGAGCCGTTCGGCGGAAATGCGTCGCCCGACGAGGCGGCCGCCGATCGGCGCCGCCAGCACCGCGCCTGCCGCGGCCGCTGCCAGGATGGCGCCGCTCTCGGCCAGCGAGGTGCCGGGAATTCGCGCCAGAAAATAGGACACCAGCAGCCAGACCGAAAACGCGGCAAGATTTGCCAGCACGCTCACGAGATTGAGCAGCGCAAATCCGGGCTTCCTGAGCAGGCCGACGGCGATGATCGGGCGCGCCGCCCGCGATTCCCTGAAAATGAAAGCCGCAAACGCCATCGCAGAGATCAATCCGAATCCGATGGCGGAGAATTCGCGGATTCGATTGATGGCCATCAGCATGGTCACGAGGCCGAGCACCAGCGCGGCGCCTCCGAACAGGTCGAAGCGATCGCTCTCCTGGCGCGGCGGCGACGCCGGCATGCCGCGCAACAGCATCAGCGCCGCGATCGCGATGGGAACTCGAAACCAGAACACCGCTGGCCAGTCCCAGGCCGCCGTCAGCGCACCGCCAAGCAAGGGGCCCAGCATCAGGCCGAGCGACAGCATCATGGTGTAGATGCCGAGCGCGCGGCCGCGCCTCGCCTCGCCATAGAGCGACGTCACCAGTGCCGCGCCGCAGCTCAGCACCAGCGCGGCCCCGACGCCTTGCAGGCAGCGAAAGGCCAGCATCGCGCCATAGCTTGGCGACCAGCCGACGAGGAGCAGCGCCGCCGCGCTCAAGACCAGGCCGATCCGGAAAATCAGCGCGTGGCCGATGGTGTCGCCGATCCGCCCGAGCACCAGCAGCAGGCTGGCATAGGTCAGCACGTAGGAGATCACGACCCACTGGATGTCGCTGACCTCGAGGCCGAATCCGCTTGTGATGGCGGGGAAGGCGATATTGACCGACGTGTCGAGCTGCGTCGCCGCCGTGCCGAGCCCGATCATGGCAATTTGCCAGGGCCTTGCGCGCGGCCAGCCGGCCGAAATCGGCGGAGAATCGCGTTGGTTCGTGTCGAGCACGTCGCCAGCCTAGATGTCAGGCCGGCGCGAAGGCAATGGCGCCGTCGCCGTCGACCTCGCGCGTCAACCGGCCGGTCGAAGCGAGCATGTTGAGATGGGCGAGCGCTTCGCCGAAGGCCTGGCGCGGATTCACATACAGCACGCGCGGGAATATTTCCTGGGCGATCGCAAACGCGCTTGTCCGGCCGGTAACGACGGACATCACGTCGTCGAGGCGGGCCTGATGGTGCTCGCGCAGCTGGGCAAGGCGTGCATGGAGCCCCCGGAAGGGCAGGCCGTGCGAGGGCAGCACCAGAGTGTCCGGTGGCAGCGCTTCCAGCCGGGTCAGCGCATCCAGATATTCCTTCATCGGATTGGCTTCGGGTTGCGCAGGGGGGGCGATCACCGATGGCGTCATGTGCGACAGGATCTGGTCGCCCGAAATCAGGATCTTGTCGCCCTCGCAAAACAACAGCGCATGCTCCGGCGAATGTCCGCCCGCGGTGATGACGCGCCAGTCGCGCCGCCCCATGGCGATCACCTCGCCGTCGCGAATGCGCGCAAATTCGCGCGGCGGCCGCCCACCCAGAAAGGTCGACCGGCGCTGCGCTTCGGCGATCCGGGCGGCATCGTCACCTGATGCGCCGTTTCGTTTCAGGAATGAGGCAAAATGCTCGTCCGGGCCTTCCTCGCGTTCATGCCACGTCTTCCAGCCGCTGAGCCATTCCGCGAGCGGCACCCGGACGCTGCACTTCATTTCCTTCGCGAAGAATCCGGCGAGGCCGGAATGATCGGCGTGCGCATGCGTCAAGGTGAGGTTCTGCAGGGGACGGCTGCGCAACAGCCCGCGCCACAGCCTGTCCCAAATCTCGAAGGAATCGTCGGTGTTCAGGCCGCAATCGACCATGGTCCAACCGGAGCCGTTGTCGAGCAGCCAGCAATTGACGTGGTTGGGGGCGGTCGGCATCGGAAGCCGCACCCAGAAAAGCCCCGGCAGCAGATCCGTCAATTCGCCATAGGCTGGTGGGCGCTGCACCATGAAATTCAGGTCGCCGGTCATTTGCTCCCTCGCCGCGTCCCTGTTGTCCGCAGGATTTGAAGCTGTCGCCTGCGCCGAAGCCGCGTCTTCCGAGCTTACGCAATTGGTCCGGCCGAGCAACGCTGCGGAGAATTAATGCCTGCCATGCGTTCGATAACGGCGAGAATCTTCCATAGGAGCCTTGAACGGCGGCAGATTTTACTGGATGAACGCCCGGGTGGCACGTCCGGCCTTCTGGGCCCGTAGAGCAAGAACAATAATGGATGCACTGAACCCCGAGGCCGGACTGAAGCCACAAGTCGAACCGGCGAGGGGGCTCGACCGGCGCGCCCATCGCAATCTCCTGCTTCTGGCCTGCTGTCAGGCCGTCGGCCAAGCCTGCAACACCATGATGTTCGCAGCGACGGGGCTATCCGTCATCACTTTCTATCACCGTCCCGATCTCGCCAATCTGCCGGTCACGATGCAGCACATCGGCGTGATGATCTGGGTATTTCCGGCCGCGCTGTTCATGCAGCGGATGGGCCGCGGCATCGGTTTTCGCGTCGGCTCGCTGTTCGGCATGGCCGGCTCCACCGTGATGTGCATTGGACTGTATACCGCCAACTTCCTGGTGATGTGCGCCGGCGGTGTTGTTCTCGGCTATGCGGTTGCCTGCCTGCACATGTATCGCTTCGCGGCTGCGGAACTGGTGCCCCTGAATTATCGCGCCAAGGCGATTTCCTGGGTCACGGCCGGCGGCGTTGCCGCTGCCGTGATCGGCCCCAGCCTCGTGCGCGTGACACACGATCTGGCGATGCCGCTGTATCTGGCGACCTATGCCGCCATTTTCGTCCTGCACGTCATCGTCTTCACCATCATGTCCTTCATCACCTTTCCGGCGGTTCCCACCACGATCGCCGTTGCGGGCCACACCGAATCCGTCGCGCCGCCGCGGCCGTTGTGGGAGATCGCCAGCCAGCCGCGCTTCATCGCCTCGGTCATGGCCGGCATGCTGGCGTTCGGCACGATGTCCTTCATCATGAGCGCCTCGCCGCTGGCCATCGTCGGTTGCGGTTTTCCGCACTCCGAAGCCCACTGGGTCATCTTCATGCATGTGCTCGGCATGTTCGTGCCGTCCTTCTTCACCGGCAACCTGATCACGAGATTCGGCGCCACAGCGGTGATGTCGGTGGGCATCGTGCTGATGCTGCTCGGCGTTACCGCGGCGCTGGCGGGCATGGCGGAATGGAATTTCCGGATCGCGCTGACGGTGAACGGCGTCGGCTGGAATTTCCTGTTCGTCGGTGCCACCACGCTGGTGACGACGTGCTACCGGCCGAACGAGCGCGGCAAGACACAGGCGCTCAACGACCTGCTCGTCTTCGGCACGACCGCGACGTCGAGCTTCATGGCGGGCTTCCTGCAGGACAAGTGGGGCTGGCAGCCGCTCAACTGGTTTTCCGTGCTGCTGATGCTGGCTGCCGCAGCCGCCGTCATCTGGCTGCGCTTCCAGCGCGCGTCGCTCAGTCCCGCGCATTAGGTTTCCGGGAAGCATCGGTCGGCAACATCGGTCCAGGTGCAGCCCCGGCCGGTCTGCATGGCTCAAATACCTGTCTTGGCCGCCTTGACCCTTGCCCGTGGAGTCATGCAGCGGCACACTTGCCGGGCGGCGCAAGACTGCGAAACACAGGGAAGCGACCATGGCGGCCACGCGGATCGACTGCGACATCCACCCGTCCGTGGGTGGAACGCGCACCACGCTGCTGCCCTATCTCGACGATCACTGGAAGGAGCAGGTGGTAAGCCGCGCGATCGATGGCCTCGACCTCAATTCCTATCCGCCGAACATGCCCCTGTCCGGCCGCGCCGACTGGCGGCCGAAGGACGGCAGCAAGCCGGCCTCCGATCTCGCCATGGTGCAGCGCGGCGCGTTCGACCAGCTCGGCGCATCCCACGCCATCTGCAATGTCGTCTATGGCGCGCAGGCGGTGTTCGACCCCTACATGGCCGCGGGCTTCTGCAAGGCGATCAACGACTGGATCGCAGCCGAATGGCTCGACAGGGACGAGCGGCTGCGCGCTTCCATCGTGGTGCCGATCCAGGCGCCGGACTTGGCGCTGGAAGAAATCGAGCGCCGCGCGGCCGACAATCGCTTCGTCTCCATCCTCGTGCTGTCGCAGGGCGAGACGCTGCTCGGCCGCCGCCACTACTGGCCGATCTACCGGCTCGCCGAAAAATACAATCTGCCGCTCGCCATCCACGCCGGCAGCGCCTATCGCACCGCGCCGAGCTCGGCCGGCTGGGCCTCCTATCGCTACGAATATTATCTCTCGGAGGCCCAAGCCTTCCAGGCGCAGATCCTGAGCCTGATCTATGAGGGCGTGTTCGGCAAATTCCCGAACCTCAAGGTCGTGCTGATGGAATCCGGCGTGAGCTGGCTGCCCGCCTTCATGTGGCGCGCCAACAAGACCTGGCGCGGCGTGCGCGTCGAGGTGCCGTGGGTTGAGCGGGAACCTGCATCGATCATTCGCGACAATTTCCGCGTCACCATGCAACCGTTCGACGCCCCGCCGGATGCACGCGCCGTCGAGGACATCATCGACCAGATCGGCTCGGAAAAGATGTTCCTGTTCGCGTCCGACTATCCGCACTGGCAGTTCGAGGGCGACGATCCGGTGCCGCCGAACCTGCCGAAAGGCCTGGTCGCGCGCATGTGCGCCGACAACCCGCTCGAAACCTTTCCGCGATTGAAGCTCAACTCATGAGGAGATCAGCATGAGTGACGTCATCGACCGTCCGACCCTTGAGAAGGAAAAGACCGCGGCGACGCGGTTGCGCATCATCGATTGCGACGTCCATCCAAGCATTCACGCGCATTCCGATCTCAACGAGTTCCTGCCGAAGCGCTGGCAGGAGCACCTGAAGAGCTATGGCAGCCATCTGCGCACGCCCTATATCGGCACCACGCCGTATCCGCGCTCCTCGCCCCTGATCGCGCGGCGCGATGCCTGGCCGCCGACCGGCGGGGTTCCAGGCTCGGATCTGGCATTCATGCAGAAGCAGCATCTCGACCCGCTAGACGTCGAGTTCGGCATTCTGCAGGTGCTCGACCTCTTCATCTTCTCGCAGCAGAATCTCGAATTCGGCGCCGCGATCCAGCGCGCCATCAACGACTGGCAGCTGGCGTTCTGGTCGCATCGCGATCCGCGCCTGAAGGCCTCGATCCTGGCCGGGCAGGATGATACGGCGCTTGCGATCGCCGAGATCGACCGCTGCGCCAAGACCGGCGAGTACATCCAGATCAACGTCTCGCCGCGCGCCAACGAGCCCCTCGGCCGCCGCCGCTACTGGCCGATCTACGCCCGCGCCCAGGAGCTCGGACTGCCGCTCGGCATCCATGTCGGCGGCTATGGCGGCCACGCGCCGACCGGCGGCGGCTGGCCGTCCTATTATTGCGAGGAGCATCAATCCAACGCGCACACCATGGCGGCGCAGCTGACGAGCCTGGTGCTCGAAGGCGTTCCCGAGCGCTTCCCGAAGCTGAAGATCGTCTTCATCGAAGGCGGCTTCGGCTGGATCCCGTCCGCGACCTGGCGGATGGACCAGCATTTCGAAAAATTCCGCGACGAGGTTCCGCATCTAAAGCGCAAGCCGTCGGAATATGTGAAGGAGCATTTCTGGTTCACGACGCAGCCGATCGACGAGCCGGACGAAGGCAAGCACCTGCGCTCGCTGATCGAGTGGGTCGGCGTCGACCGCCTGTTGTTCTCGTCGGACTATCCGCACTGGGATTTCGACGACCCGCGCTTTGCCTTCAAGACGCCGTTGACCGAGAGCGAGCGAAAGAAGATCTTCAACACCAACGCGCGCGCCGTCTACAAGTTCTGATTCCGGGAGCATGATCCGGAAAAGTGGGCACCGGTGTTTCGTAGAGATCATGCTTAAGGCATAATATGACCCGTCACATCGTCGCGCGCACCTCCGACATCCCTCCCGGCGGCAACAAGGTTGTCGGCGTGGAGGGCCGCGATATCGTCATCTTCCATGTCAACGGAGAATTCTTCGCGCTGCTCAACCGTTGCCCGCATGAGGGCGCACCGCTGGCGCAGGCTGCCTGCGTCGCGCGCTTGACCTCGCCTGAGCCCGGCGTCTATGTACGCGACCGCGTCGGTGAACTGCTGCGCTGCCCCTGGCACGGCTGGGAGTTCGATATGCGCACCGGCCAGTCCTGGTTCGACCCCAAGCGTGTCAAGGTGCGCGCCTATCCGGTTGCGGTCGAAAGCGGCGAGGAATTGCAAAAGGGCCCTTACGTGGCCGAGACCTTTCCTGTCCGTGTCGAGGATTCCTACGTCATCGTCGAGACGTAAGGCCGCGGCACCGATCCCACCCCCATCGTCCCTGTTCAAGGAGAGTATTCATGACGCATGCCATCCGCTTTCACAAAACCGGCGGCCCCGAGGTTCTGGTCTGGGAGGAGGTACAGGTCGGCAAGCCCGGTCCCGGTGAGGCACGCATCCGCCACACCGCGGTCGGTCTCAACTTCATCGACATCTATAACCGATCCGGCCTCTACCAGGTGCCGCTGCCGAGCGGGCTCGGCGGCGAGGGTGCCGGCGTGGTCGAGGAGGTTGGTGCAGGCGTCACCGATCTGAAGCCCGGCGATCGCGTCGCCTACGGCAATTCACCGATCGGCGCCTATTCGGAGGCGCGGCTGATCCCGGCCGACCGCCTGCTGAAAGTGCCTGACGGCATCGACGACAAGACCGCAGCGGCAATGATGCTGAAGGGGCTGACCGCGCAATACCTGATCCGCCAGACCTATCGTGTGAAAGCCGGCGACACCATCCTGCTGCATGCGGCGGCCGGCGGCGTTGGCCTGATCCTGTCGCAATGGGCCAAGCATCTCGGCGCCACCGTGATCGGCACCGTCGGCAGCGACGAAAAGGCGAAACTCGCCAAGGCCCATGGCTGTGCCCACACCATCAATTACAGCAAAGAGGATTTCGTGAAGCGCGTCGAGGAGATCACCGGGGGCAAGAAATGCCCCGTGGTCTACGATTCCGTCGGCAAGGACACCTTCATGAAGTCGCTCGACTGCCTCGCCCCGCTCGGCGTCCTTGCCCTGTTCGGCCAGTCCTCCGGCGCGGTCGAGCCGTTCAATCTCGGCCTGCTCGCCGCCAAGGGCTCGCTCTATGTCACGCGCCCGACATTGTTTACCTATGCAATGAAGCGCGAGAACCTCGTCGCCATGGCGAACGAGCTGTTCGACGTCGTCAAGTCGGGCGCGGTGAAGATCGAGGTGCACCAGACCTATCCTCTGAAGGATGCGGCCAAAGCCCACACCGATCTCGCCGCGCGCAAGACCACGGGTTCGACGGTGTTTCTGGTGTGAGGCCGAACTCGGAGCGCCGGCGGAAATTCCGCCGGCGCCCGTTTCCGGTCTCGTCACGAGGACTCATCCCAATGCGGAGATGAGACGACAAGGCGTATGCCAGCTCCAAACCCGCGCGCGGGCTTCTGGTCAGCCTTGAGCAACCATTGTGCGGCCTCGACATTCGCAGCGCAGCGCTCGAGCCACCGGGCCACGAGAAAATCGACCTGAGCGGCAAAGCGCAGTCGAGCTGCTGCCAGCACAAGCCTCAGGTCCAGGTTCCGAAATGATTTCTTGACGTCGTTGCGGGCGCTCATCTTGCCCTCCTGCCGGTTCGGCGGAGGGAGCTGCCCTGCGCCGAGGTTTACACTCTTGCTTTGCGGATCAGCCCGCCTTCGGGCTGAAAATTCGGACCGCGCGTCATCGCGGACATGCACGACCAATCGGCCAGCCAAATGAGCGGCCGAACGCGGGCAGCGGTCCCTACGATGAATGTCCGTGTGTGGTGCATTGTGGTCCTCAAGAGTGCGGGCATTTTCACCCGCGACGGCACAATCTAAGCGCAGAGAAACTTCAGCGCGTCAAACTCTTTCGCTTGCGAGGTACGAAATTTGTTGCGTGCCAGCAATTTTTGAACGCGTGTGCGGTCGTCTGGGCCTGAAAATTTCAAGCCGAGATTGATCGAGCGAGATTGGAGTATACTTCACCAAATCGCAATGTAGGGGTGGACCCTAGTTCAATCCCTTGATCGTCGCCTTCACGATGGTCGCGATCTCGTCGCGCAGTGCTGCGACAGGGACCGCGATCAGTTTCTGCTCGAGACCGAGACTGACCATGCCATGCACGGCGGCGAACAGGCTGCGCGCGGTGATGCCGAGCTCGTCCCTGCTCCATTTCGGGAAGAGCTTTGCCAGGGGATGATAGATGTGGCGGAACAGGCTCATCTGCTCCTCGATCGCCCATTGCGGGATCGGTTTGTCCGGCGCCATCCGGTGCTCGAACAATGCGCGCCATAGTTCGAGATTCTCCGTCGCGAAATCGCAATAGGCCACCGCAATGCGCACCAGCATCTCGGCGGGCGGGGGGGAGCCTTGGCTCTCCGCCGTGGAGAGTGCGCCGTCCAGCCGCGCCAGCGTTCGCGAGCCCACCCGCAGGATCAATTCGTCCATATCGTCGACGAGATTGAACACGGCTCCGTTGGCGACACCGATTTCGGCCGCCA
>JAXMDE010000022.1:0-40126 GCA_046349015.1 Bradyrhizobium sp.
TTTGGCGAGGTCGCTGCCGAACAATTTGGTCAGCCACTCGACGGCAAATGCGACCATCGCGGCCTCGCCCTGCGCTGCGAGATCGCGGCCAAAGGAGCCGCCGACATCGATCGAACACAGCGAGCTTGAACCCATATTGGCATAAAGCAGCGCCGTGCGATTCGAGCTGCTCTGCTCGATCAAGATGTCGTCTCGCGCCAGACCCAGCGGATTGCCCGGCAGCTGCAGTGCGATGTGGTCGTAGCTGCCGAGACCAAGCTTTGCCGCGGCATCGAGCGTGCGCTTGGGGATGTCGGGCGCAAACTTGATGCTGCCATTTGCGAGCACGTTGCTCGACACCGTGACGATGACGGCGCGCGCCGAAATCCGGCCGGCCGATGTCTGCACGGCAGCATCGCGTGTTCCCCATTCGACGCGGCTGACCGGCATCGACAGCACCAGCGGCAGCTGATCGGCGAGCCTGGCGATCAGCGTACCCAGTCCCTGCCGGCAGGCAATCGCGGAATTGCGATCCTGCGCGCGGACCTTGTCGACCACGGAGACGTCCTTGAGATCCTTGCCGGTAAAGCTCGCCCCCAGCACGAACTCGGCCGTGCCGGCCCAGTCGCCGAGATCTTTCGGCATCACCGATGCGCAGGAGACGTCGAATCGGCGCGAGGCCTCATCGATGGCGCGGTTGGCCTTCACCAGCGCGGCCAGAAACTCCTCGGTCTCGCTGGCCCGCGCGTTGCGACGGCCGATGCGGATCTTCTGGCCGGATGGCGCGGGCGTGATTTCCAGTCCGGCTGCGCGGCCGAGCCGGATCATCGGATTGGTCTCCGGATTGTGGATCCAGCGCGCCCCGCGATCGAACGGCGCGTCGAAGGTGGCGATGTCGGTGACGCAGCGGCCGCCCACCTGGCTTGCCGCCTCCACCACGATGACCTTGCGGCCCGCAGCCACAATCCGCCGCGCCGCGGCGATGCCGGCCGCGCCGGCACCAACCACCACGATATCAGCCTCCCGCGGTAACGGCGCAGCCCACGCCGGCCGGCCCAGCATCCGCGCGGCAGCAGGCAAGGCCGCCAGAGCCGCGGACGCCGACAGGAAATTGCGGCGCGTCATTGTCATGTCATGGTTTCCGGGCGCTTGATAAAGCCGAGAACATGTTGCGAACTTTGCCGCATTCGCACGGGGGCGGCAACACTCATGGTGAATCAATCATGATTGAACACCTCAAGCGATGAACTGAATTGCAACAGCTTTCGACCATGATATGGAAGAAAAAGCGGCTCCAAAGCCGCTGGGGGGAAGTTAATGGGCGTAATGCTCGATACCGTCGGCAAGTTGATCGCGAGCTACCTGCAGAAGGAAGTTCCGGGATACGAACCGTTTACGCCCAGCGATCCGGAGCATCTTCGCGGCGTCATCCAGCCCGGCGACGTGTTGCTCGTGGAAGGCAACAACCGCATTTCTGGAATCATCAAGTATCTGACTCAATCCACCTGGTCGCACGCTGCCCTCTATGTCGGTCCCATCGACGGCGCCTTCGAGCCCGACGGCGAACCGCATGTGCTGATCGAGGCCAATATCGGCGAAGGCGTCACTTCGGCGCCGCTATCCAAATATTTTTCCTACCATACCCGCATGTGCCGCCCTGTCGGCCTCTCCTACGAGGATCGCCACACGGTCTGCCGCTATGCCATCAACCGCATCGGTTTCGGCTACGACACCAAGAACATCGTCGACCTGATGCGCTATCTGATCCCGTTGCCGGTGCCGCAACGCTGGCGCCGGCGCATGATTGCGTTCGGATCGGGCGACCCCACCAAGATCATCTGCTCGGCGCTGATTGCGCAGGCGTTCGACGCCGTGCGCTATCCGATCCTGCCGAAGATCACCAAGGCGGGATCGCGGCGCGCCCGCAAGGAAATCCTGCACATCCGCGACTCCTCGCTCTACATGCCGCGCGATTTCGACATCTCGCCCTATTTCGAAATCGTCAAACCCACCATCGTGCACGGGTTCGACTACACCGCGCTGCACTGGGCCGACAAGCAGAAGCCGCTCGAGGAGGTGGCAGGCGAATTCGGTGTGTTTCAGGAAGAGGTCAGGTCGCCGCCGCTTGTTCCTGAAGAGGCTGACGAAGAAACGCCGGTTTCGGCTGCAGAAGTGACCGTGATCGCGGTCGAGGAGACCTTGGTCGGACAGAACGGGGGCGAACGGGTTGTCGTCGAGCAGGTCCGCGTCACCGAGCACTTCCTCGCCGTCGAATACATCCCACTGCGCGCACCTGACCGCCGCTCACGGCTGCGCACGGCGCAGGAACTGATCGACTAGCGATCTGCTCCGCGGCTTGCCCGAGCAAGCCTATCGGTCCGAGCGGCCGATGACTTCCATCAATTCCGCGATCTTCTGGCGCTGGTCGGCCTTGTTGCCGCTCGCGATCGCGTGTTCGACGCAATGGGCGACATGGTCGCGCAACACCTCTTCCTCGACCCGGCGCAGCGCGGCGCGAACCGCGGAAATCTGCGTGACGATGTCGATGCAGTAGCGGTCCTCCTCGACCATTTTCGAGAGGCCGCGAACCTGACCCTCGATCCGGCCGAGGCGTTTCTGACAGGATGCCTTGATGTCTCTTCGCATCAACCCTATATACCCCTACAGGGTATAGGTTTCAAGGGGCCGGAGATCCAGGATGACCGGAGCGGGTGACGGCGGGGGCTGCGGCTGCGCGGCAAAGGCAGCCGTGGGGACGGCCAAGGAAGGGTGCTGCGGCGGAGGCGGACACGGCGATCATGCCGGGCACGGGCATCACCACCACCACGCCGCCCCCGGGACCGGCGTGCTCGATCCCGTCTGCGGCATGACGGTCGACCCCGCGACATCGAAGCATCGCTTCGAGCATCGCGGCGAGACCTTTCATTTCTGCTCGGCCGGGTGCCGCACCAAGTTCGCCGCCGATCCCGCCAAATACCTCAACAAGAATGCGGCGCCCCCGGCCGAGATGCCGGAAGGGACGATCTACACCTGCCCCATGCATCCCGAGATCCGCCAGGTCGGTCCCGGCAGCTGCCCGATCTGCGGCATGGCGCTGGAGCCGGAAGTAGCGAGCCTCGATGCCGGCCCCAATCCCGAGCTCGACGACATGACGCGGCGCTTCTGGATCGGCGTGCTGCTGTCATTGCCGACGGTCGTGCTCGAGATGGGCGGACACCTTGCCGTAGGACACGGCTGGGTCGATCCGACGCTGTCCAACTGGATACAGCTGGCGTTCTCGACGCCGGTCGTGCTGTGGGTGGGCTGGCCGTTCTTCGTGCGCGGCTGGCAATCGCTGCAGACCCGCAACCTCAACATGTTCACGCTGATCGCGATCGGCACCGGCGTCGCCTACCTCTACAGCGTTGTCGGCACCGTCGCGCCGCAGCTGTTCCCGGCGACCTTCCGCGGCCATGGCGGCGCCGTGCCGGTCTATTTCGAATCGGCGTCGGTCATCACCGTGCTGGTGCTGCTCGGCCAGGTGCTGGAGCTGCGCGCGCGCGAGGCGACCTCCGGCGCGATCAAGGCGCTCTTGCGGCTCGCACCGAAGACGGCGCGCCGGATCGGCGATGACGGCCATGATCATGAGGTGGAGATCGAGAGCCTTGTCGTCGGAGACAGACTGCGCGTGCGGCCCGGCGAAAAGGTGCCGGTGGACGGCGTCATCCTGGAGGGCCGGTCCTCCCTCGATGAATCGCTCGTCACCGGCGAGTCCATGCCGGTGACGAAGGAGGCGGGCGCTCGGGTAATCGCGGGCACGCTCAATCAATCCGGTGGATTCGTGATGCGCGCCGACAAGGTCGGGCGCGACACGCTGCTTTCACAGATCGTGCAGATGGTCGCCGACGCCCAGCGCTCGCGCGCGCCGATCCAGCGGCTGGCCGATCAGGTGGCCGGCTGGTTTGTGCCGATGGTGATCGTCGTCGCCGTTGCCGCCTTTGCCGCCTGGGCGTGGTTCGGGCCGGAGCCGCGGATGGCGTTCGGCCTTGTCGCGGCTGTCAGCGTGCTCATCATCGCCTGCCCCTGTGCGCTGGGACTGGCGACGCCGATGTCAATCATGGTCGGCGTCGGCCGTGGCGCACAGTCCGGCGTGCTGATCAAGAACGCCGAAGCGCTGGAGCGCATGGAAAAGATCGACACGCTGGTGGTGGACAAGACCGGCACGCTGACCGAGGGCAAGCCGAAGGTGGTCGGCATCGTGCCGGCTGACGGCTTCGATGAAGACGCTTTGCTGCGTCTGGCCGCCAGTGTCGAGCAGGCGAGCGAACATCCGCTGGCGGATGCGATCGTGCGCGCGGCGAAGGAGCGCTCGCTGGCCCTGAGCAAGGTGGAAGACTTCGACTCGCCGACTGGCAAAGGCGCCATCGGCAAGGTCGACGGCAAGCGTATTGCGCTTGGCAACGCCAGATATCTCGCCTCGATCGGAATCGACGGGGCCGCGCTTGACACTGAGAGCGAACGGCTGCGCGGCGACGGCGCCACCGTCATCAATATCGCGATTGACGGCAGGCTCGCCGGCCTTTTTGCCATTGCAGATCCGGTGAAGGCGTCTACCCCGGATGCGCTGAGGGCACTGGCTGCCGAAGGCATCAAGGTGATCATGTTGACCGGTGACAACAGAACCACAGCGACGGCCGTCGCACGAAAACTCGGCATCGCCGACGTGGAAGCCGAAGTTCTGCCGGACCAGAAAAGCGCGGTCGTGGCAAAGCTGCAGAAGGCCGGGCGCATCGTCGCCATGGCCGGCGATGGCGTCAACGACGCACCGGCGCTGGCGGCCGCCGAAGTCGGCATCGCCATGGGCACCGGCACGGATGTCGCGATGGAGAGCGCGGGCGTTACGCTGCTGAAGGGCGATCTCGTCGGCATCGTGCGGGCGCGAAAGCTGTCGCAGGCGACGATGCGCAATATCAGGCAGAATCTGTTCTTCGCCTTCATCTACAACGCCGCCGGTATCCCGATCGCGGCGGGCATCCTCTATCCGGCCTTTGGGCTCTTGCTGTCGCCGATTATCGCGGCGGCCGCGATGGCGCTATCTTCGGTCAGCGTGGTCGGCAACGCGTTGCGGCTGCGCGTGACGCGGCTGGATTAGAAGCCGTAACGATTCAGTCGCGGAAACGCTATTCGAATTCCGCCACAGCTGTCCTGCAAAAGAAAGCCGAGCCCAGAAGCCTGACGAAGAGGCGGCCTTGTGGATATCTCTTCGTCGCAACGACGGTGTGATGAACGCCTTGCGCTTCAAGTTCGCGCACGACGAGGTCGCGGATCGACCGGGGTACGGTTGCCAGCAGGTAGCCGGCCGAAGCCGTGAATTCGAGAAATTGATCCAGGCGCCGGGCCCCGTTCAGGTAATGGATCGGAGTCCAGGACGCCCCGGCGGCCAGAAGGTAATTCTCCACGGCCACATAGACCTTGAGAGGATCCGGCAACGGCGCGCTACAATAGATCCCGAACACTTCAGAAGAAACCCAATCAAGAGAGGACGTGAGGTTGACTGCAAAATCCTCCAGAGCCTCATCCGCCTCCCGGCCAAGCAGCGCTGGCAAATCCATTTGCCCATCTGTCACGCCTGAAAAGCGAAAGGTGATCTGGCCCTCGGTAACTTCCCTTTCACCGCGCCACCACGGACACCCTGAGATCACCAGCTGAAATTCTCCCGCTTCGATGTGCGACGACACGACCGAGCTTGGATGAACGATCTCCCGTTCTTTCAGCAACTCGAGCGCGTCAACGATCATGCCGTCAGGCCGCCCTTGCCGCCGTGCCGCACGGCAATCCTGCACGGGCGAGCCCGCCATAGAGCGGCTCGTCCGGCATTTCCGCGCGTAAAATCTTGCGCACGGCGATCAGCTTGTCGAGGTCGATGCCGGTCGGGAATCCCTTGCTCTCGCAGAGGAACACCAGATCCTCGAACACAACATTGCCGGTCGCGCCGGGCGCGAAGGGACAGCCGCCGAGGCCGCCGAGCGAACCGTCGAGCACGCGCGCGCCGGCATCGAGCGCCGCGGAAGCGTTCGCGATCCCCATGCCGCGGGTGTCATGCAGATGCACGCAGACCGGCTTGTCGCCTGCGATCTTCACCACCGCCCTGGTGAGGTCGCCGACCTGTTTGGGCCCGGCATAGCCGACGGTATCGGCGACGGCGACCATATCGACGCCAACTTCATAAAGCTTTTCCGCGATACGGATCACCTCGTTCGGGTCGACCTCGCCGGTGATGGAGCAGCCGAGCGCCATCGAGATCGCGGCATTGACGACCGGCTTGTGCGCGCTGGCATTGCGCAGATCGACCATTCGCTTGACGTTGGCGATGGCGGATTCGCGGGAGCGGTTGGCGTTGGCCTGGCTGTGCTCTTCGGTGGCCGATACCACGGTGGCGATCTCGGCGACCCCACTCTCCAGCGCCTCGTTGACCCCGCGCTCGTTCAGCGCCAGCGCAATGCCATGCGCACCCGGCAGCGCGGCGATGGTCGCCACGATCTCGCGGACGTCGACGAATTGCGGAAAAGTCTTTGCCGGCAGGAACGAGCCGGTCTCGAAATGCCGCACGCCCGCGGCATATTCGTCGCAGATCCATTGCTGCTTGGCCGAGGTTGAGGGAAATTTCTTCACCAGCTGCAGGCCGTCGCGCAGGCCGACTTCGCGCAGGATGACGCGGTTATTGGGATAGACGTCCTGATAGCGGGTCATGAAAACCTCACGCAGCGTTGTCGGTTGATTTTTGCTTGTCGAGCTCGGCGCGAACCGAGGCCGTATCGGCGCCGAGCACCGGGACTTGCAGGCCCTCGCCGATGTTGCCGCCGTTCCATTCGACCGGCAGCGCGGGAACGCGGAACGGTTTGCCGTCGGCGGTGACATTGTTGACAAGCCCCCCCGGCCGTAGCACGTGCGGGTCGGCGAGCAGATCCTCCGGCCGGTTGATCGGCGAGAAGCAGATGTTGAGCAGGTCGAGCCGCTCGGACAGCTCGGCAATATTCCAGCGCCTGATCTCCTCGGCGACACGCGGGATGATGCGCGAGCGCGCGAGAATGCGGTCGGTGGTGGTGGCGAGCGAGCCATCGTCCAGAAACTCTTGCAGGCCGAACTCCCTGCAGAAGGCCTGCCAGTGTCCCTCGGTCACCACGCCGATGAAGATGCGCTCGTCGCCCGCGGTATCGAATATATCGTAGATCGGCCAAGCATGCTCGCGCTCCGGCATCGAGCGCGGCTTGTTGCCCGTCATCTCGTATTCGACCATGTGCTGGGCGACGAGGAACAGGCAGTTCTCGAACAGGCCGATGCGAATATCGGCGCCGTCTTTTGTGCCGCCGCGCTTCTGGTAGAGCGCGGCGAGAATCGAGATCACACCGAACATGCCACCCATGATGTCGTTGGCCGAGGAGCCGACGCGCTGCGGCTTGTCGCGCGTGCCGGTCATGGCGGCGAGGCCCGACATCATCTGCACCACTTCGTCGAGCGCGGGGCGATGCTCGTAAGGGCCCGAGAGAAAGCCCTTATGGCCGCAGACGATCAAATGCGGATGCCGTTTGCGCAGCTCATCCGGGCCAAGGCCCTGCTTCTCCAGCTGCCCATCGCGGAAATTTTCGACAAAGACATCGGCGCTCGCGAGCAGGGCGTGCATGGTGTCGCGGTCCTCGGCCCTCGCAAGATCGAGCACGACACTGCGCTTGCCGCGGTTGAACAGCGGGAAAAAGGAGACGCCCATGCCCCCCAGGCTGCGCGTCTTGTCGCCGGCCGGCGGCTCGACCTTGATCACCTCGGCGCCCAGCTGCGCCAGGATCATGCCGCAGGTCGGCCCCATCACCATGTGGGTCATCTCGATGACCCTCACGCCCGCAAGCGGCAGTCCAGTCCCGGCCATCGGCTTCTCCTGTTTGGTCAGGCTATTTAACTCGAAAATCTAGGCTTTCTCGAACCATCTGGAAAATATAATCTGTTGAACAATTCATTCGTATCCCTAGAACGCTAGCCAGCCATGGATTCCCGCCAGCTTCGCTACTTCATCGCGGTCTACGAGCAGCGCAACCTGTCGCGGGCAGCGGACCAGGCCAATGTCGCACAATCCGCGCTGAGCCACCACATCGCCAATCTCGAGGCGGAATTCGCCGTGCCGCTGTTCGAACGTAAGCCGCGCGGCATGGAACCGACTGCATCGGGTGAACGTCTTTATGAACATGCCCGCATCATCCTGCGGGCAATGGCGGCCGCCGAACGCGAGATCAGGGACGGCGCCAATGTAATTGCCGGCGAGGTCTCGATCGGCATGGCGAACTCCGGCGTAAAGGCGATCGGCGTGCCGCTTATGCGCGCGGTACTGGAAAAATTTCCGCAACTGAAGCTTTCGCTCACTGAAAGCCTCTCGGGTACCACGCTGATGCACTTGATGGCGTCCGAAGTCGACCTCGCATTGGTCTACAACCCTCCGTCGGAAAAGGATCTGATTGCCGAGCCGGTGCTCGAAGAGCAGATGTACTGCGTCGGCACCGCAAGACTGATGGGCAAGCGCAAGGCACCGATGACGTTCGACGAGGTGACGCGGCTGCCACTGATCGTCCTCGCGCATGGCCTTTCCTCTCGCGCGCTGCTCGATGATCCGGTGCTTTTGAAGCGACTGGAGGCCAATGCCATCCTTCGTCTCAACTCGATCACGGGCACGACAGGCGCGCTGCTGGAGGGGCTTGGCGTCGCAGTCGCCACAAAACTGTTCGTGAAGGAGCAGATGAAGGCCGGGACCCTGATCGCGCGCGAGGTGATCGAACCGAAGCTGACGCGCACGCTCTACCTCTGTCGTCTGCGCAACCGGCCGATGACGTACGTGATGGAGGCGATGCGCCGGCAAATCCTGGCCCTCGTCGCGGATCAGGTCGGCCGCGGCGCCTGGGAGGCGACGCTTCTGATCTGATATCGAAGTTATCGAACGATTCCTTCGATATGTTCGTCTGGATTTCTGCCTGCAGCCTGCCAATACCAACCCTTGGGCAAGCCTTCAGTCAAGAAAGGCAGCCTTGAAACGAATTTTGGGGAGGCCACCATGAGCGCCGTTGGGATGGACGCATCCACGAACCTTGCCGCCCAGACCGGCAGCGCCGACGAGATCTCGCGCCGGCTCGAAGCCCTGTCCGCTTCGCCCTATGTCTGGCGGCTCGTCATTCTGCTTTCCCTTGGTGGCTGGTTCGAGGTCTATGACCTCTTCTTCACGGGCTACATTGCTCCGGGCCTCAATCGCAGCGGGCTCCTCACAACGACGACACAAGCCTTTTTCGGGTTCTCCGGCATTGGCGCCTTCGTGGCTGCTACCTTCGCAGGACTTTTCGTTGGCACTTTCTTTCTCGGCTTCCTCGCCGACAAATTCGGGCGACGCGCGATCTTCACCTATGCACTGCTCGGTTACTCCACGGCGTCGGTCATCATGGCCTGCCAGACAACGTCGGAGGGCGTCCTGCTGTGGCGCTTCCTCGCCGGCATCGGCATCGGCGTCGAGGTCATCACGATCGATGCCTACATCACCGAGTTGGTGCCGAGCCGAATGCGCGGCCGCGCCTTCGCCATCAATCAATCCGTCATGTTTACCTCGGTGCCTGTGGTGGCTGCACTGGCCTGGTGGCTGGTGCCGCTTACGCCCTACGGCGTCGATGGCTGGCGTTGGGTGGTGCTGATTGGCGCCGCCGGCAGCATGGTAATCTGGATCCTGCGGCTCTACGTGCCGGAAAGCCCGCTTTGGCTCGCGCGACATGGCCGCAACGCGGAGGCACTTGGAATCCTGCAAAGGCTCGAAGCAACGGCAGGTTCGTCCGCACCGCCATCTGTGGCGGCGACGACCGCGTCGGTGCGCGCCGTTGCAAAGGCAGGCTATGCCGAGATGTTCCGGCCGCCCTATGCCGGACTTGTCGTGCTCTTCATGGTCTTCAATCTCTGTCAGGCATTTGGCGTCTACGGCTTTGCCAATTGGGTTCCGGCGCTGCTGGTCGAGAAGGGCATTACGGTTACGAAGAGCCTGCAATATTCCTTCATCATAGCTTTCGCCTACCCCATCGCGCCGTTGCTCGCCGGGACCTTCGCCGACAAGTTCGAACGCAAGTGGATCATCTGCGGTGCAGCGGCAGCGATTGCGGCCTTTGGCATGGCATTCTCGCAGCTCACTGAACCGGCGCTGCTGATCGCGAGCGGCGTTCTGATCACGGCATCGAACATGACGCTATCCTATGCCTACCACGCCTATCAGACCGAGGTGTTCCCGACGGCGATCCGCGCCCGCGCCGCAGGGCTGGTCTATTCCATGAGCCGAGTAAGCGCGACCTTCTCCGGCTTCATCGTGGCCTATGTCTTGCGCGAGGCTGGCGTCGGTGGCGTGTTCGGGCTCATCACATCGGCGATGGTGATTGTGATTGTTTCGATCGCGGTGTGGGGACCAGCGGTCAGGGGCAGGCCACTCGACGCCTGATCTCTGCCACACGCCCTTGCCGAAGGGCCCGGCGATCTCTACCTCTCGCGGGTATTTCTGACCCGCAAGAGGTTTTGCTGCCATGTTGGACGCCGCCGTCAAGGCGCTTTCGCAAATGCTGTCGCCGCCGATGCGCTCGATCCTGTGGCGCTCGATCGGGCTCGCGCTGGTGCTGATCACGGTGCTCGCGGTCGGCTTGCAGCGGCTGCTGGCCTGGTTTGCCACCAATGGCGAGGCCTGGCTCGAGGCCATGCTCGGCCCCGGCTTCCATACCTCGATCAACGTGCTGGCCTGGATCGTCTCGATCGCCGCGGGGCTCGGCATCGTGCTCGGCGGCATATTCCTGATGCCGGCGATCACCTCGCTGGTGGCGAGCCTGTTCGTCGACGAGATCGCCGACCATGTCGAGCGCGAGCACTATCCGGCGGAACAGCCCGGCGTCGCGCTGCCGCTCGGCGTGGCCGTCCCCGAGGGCATCAAGACCGCGCTGCTCACCGTGCTGGTCTATCTGGTCGCGCTGCCCTTCGTGCTGTTCGCGGGTGCCGGCTTTCTGATCTTCTTCATCGCCACCGCCTGGCTGCTCGGCCGCGAATATTTCGAACTCGCCGCGATGCGGTTCCGCTCGCCGGAGGAAGCCAAGGCGATGCGCAAATATCACGCGGCGACGGTGTTCACCGCGGGCCTCTTCATCGCCGCCTTCGTGTCAATCCCGATCGTCAACCTGGCAACGCCGCTGTTCGGCATGGCCTTCATGGTGCACATGCACAAGCGCCTGTCGGGGCCGCGGCCGGAACTGATCGAGCCGGCGCGGAAAACGAGCATGCCTGTCTAGACCTTCTTCTCCGGCCAGCGGCAGAGATCGTTGATCAGGCACACCTCGCAGCGCGGGCTGCGGGCGAGGCAGGTGTAGCGGCCGTGCAGGATCAGCCAGTGATGCGCATGCAGCATGAACTCGGTGGGGATCACCTTCTCCAGCCCGAGCTCGACTTCGAGAGGCGTCTTGCCGGGCGCGAGCCCGGTGCGGTTGCCGACGCGGAAGACGTGGGTATCGACCGCCATGGTGTGCTCGCCGAAGGCCATGTTGAGCACGACATTCGCCGTCTTGCGGCCGGCGCCCGGCAGCGATTCGATCTCGGCGCGGGTGCGCGGCACCTCGCCGCCGAACTCGGCCAATAGCTTCTCCGACAACGCGATGACGTTCTTCGCCTTGTTGCGGTAGAGGCCGATGGTCTTGATGTAGTCGCGCAGTCTCTCCTCGCCGAGCTCGATCATCTTCTCCGGCGTGTCGGCAATCGCAAACAGCGGCCGCGTCGCCTTGTTGACGCCGGCGTCGGTCGCCTGCGCGGACAGCACCACGGCCACCAGCAGCGTGTAGGGATTGAGATGTTCCAGCTCGCCCCTGGGGTCGGGGTTGGCCTTGCGGAACCGGCTGAAGGCCTCGTGGACCTCGGCCGGTGTCCATGGCTTTGGCTTCGGTGCCTTTTTGGCAGGCTTGGATTTGGCGACTTTCTTCGGGGCGGGCTTTGCCGGCTTCGCCTTCGATTTCGCCTTGCGGATGATTTTGGCCATGATCGGCGTATACTGGCAGGCCATGGATGGAAGCAGCAACGCATTTGGAGTGGACGTTCCACAGCCGGAATTGTTTTCCGCGCTGCTGACGCCGCATCGCTCGCTGGGCCGCACCGGATTTCTGTTGCTGATGGGCTTTATCAGCGTGGTCAGCTTCATTGCCGGCATGGTGTTCCTGATGATGGGCGCCTGGCCGGTACTTGGCTTCTTCGGCCTCGACGTGCTGGCAATCTGGTGGGCGTTCCGGGTCAATAACCGGGCCGCCAGGGCCAGCGAGGAAATCAGGGTGACGCCGTCGGAGTTGCGCGTGCGCCGGACGAGCCACCGCGGCCATGTCGTGGAATGGGTGCTCAATCCGCTCTGGGTACGGCTCGACCGCGCGGAGGATCCGGAGTTCGGCATCCAGCGGCTCTGGCTGGTCTCGCACGGGCGGCGGCTATCGATCGGTAGCTTCCTGGGTCCGGACGAAAAGGCCAGTTTTGCCAAAGCCTTAATAACTGCGCTGCAGGCCGCCAAACGCGGCCCGACCTACAATCCGATCGCGTAACGTTTGAGCATGATCTTGTCCGAAAACCGGTACCCACTTTTCGGGATCATGCTCGGTGTTATCGGGAATCGGGTGGCCGGAACGTCGCATGCCCACTAAATCAAAAAGCATGATGACACTCGCCATACATGACCAGCGCCTGGCGAAGCCAGGCACCCACAGCACCGCGGCGCTACGCGATTACGATTCCGTGCGCCGCGCCATCGCCTTCATCAGCGAGAACTGGCGGACGCAGCCGACCATCGAGGCGATGGCGGACTCTGCCGGCGTGACGCCGGACGAGCTGCACCACCTGTTCCGCCGCTGGGCCGGGCTCACGCCGAAGGCCTTCATGCAGGCGCTCACCCTGGATCACGCCAAGGGCCTGCTGCGCGACTCCGCCAGCGTGCTCGACGCCGCGCTCGATTCGGGCCTGTCGGGCCCGGGACGCCTGCACGACCTCTTCGTGACGCATGAAGCGATGTCACCGGGCGAATGGAAGAACGGCGGCGCCGGCCTGACGCTGCGTTACGGCTTCCATCCTTCCCAGTTCGGCACGGCGATCGTGATCGCGACGGAACGCGGCCTGTCGGGCCTTGCCTTCGCCGATCCCGGCGAGGAGCAGGCCGCGCTCGCCGACATGACGCGGCGCTGGCCCAACGCGACTTATGTCCACGACGATGAGGGCACGGCGGGGCTCGCTGCCCGAGTCTTCAACACCAAACAGTGGCGGCCGGACCAGCCGTTGCGCGTCGTGCTGATCGGCACCGACTTCGAGGTGCGGGTGTGGGAGACGCTGCTGAAGATCCCGATGGGCCGCGCCGTCTCCTATTCCGACATCGCCTGCAAGATCAAGAACCCGAAGGCTTCGCGCGCCGTGGGCGCCGCGGTCGGCCGCAACCCGTTGTCCTTCGTGGTGCCCTGCCATCGCGCGCTCGGCAAGAGCGGCGCGCTGACGGGGTATCACTGGGGCATTACCCGCAAGCAGGCGATGCTGGGCTGGGAAGCGGGGCAGGTCGGTTTGCATTGAAATGCAAACCGCGAAACAACTCCATGCAAAGTAGATCGTAGCAGTCTATCAAGCCGCCAGATCGAGCTTCGTCGCGACCGTGGAGTCCGCATTGAGGCGGTAGATCACCGGCACGCCCGTCGCGAGCTCACGCTTCAGGATCTGTTCCGGCGTCAGCTTCTCCAGCACCATGATCAGCGCGCGCAACGAATTGCCGTGGGCGGCGACCAGCACGCGCTGGCCACGCAGCACGCAGGGCAGAATCTCCTGCACGTAATAGGGCAGCGTCCGGGCGAGCGTGTCCTTCAGGCTCTCGCCGCCGGGCGGCGGCACGTCGTAGGAGCGGCGCCAGATCAGCACCTGGTCTTCGCCCCACTTCTTGCGGGCGTCGTCCTTGTTGAGCCCCGAGAGGTCGCCATAGTCGCGCTCGTTCAGCGCGAGATTCTTCTGCGTCGGCAAATTGGTCTGGCCGATCTCGGCGAGCATCAGTTTCAGCGTGTGCTGGGCACGCGTCAGCGCGGAGGTGAAGGCGAGGTCGAACGACAGACCCTGCTCTTTCAGCTTACGGCCGGCGGACTTGGCTTCCGCAATGCCCTGCTCGGTAAGATCGGGGTCCTTCCAGCCGGTGAAGAGGTTCTTCAGATTCCATTCGCTCTGGCCGTGGCGTACGAGCACGAGAAGTCGGTCGCTCATTCTGTTGTCCGTTTCGAAGTTGAGTTAGTCGGCGAGGCCGAGCACGTCAGCCATGGTGTAGAATCCGGGCTTCTTGCCGTGCGCCCACAGCGCCGCCTTGATCGCGCCATGGGCGAAGATCATGCGATCTTCGGCGTGATGCGACAGCGTCAGCCGTTCGGAAGGGCCGGCGAAGATCACGCTGTGATCACCCGCCGCGGTACCGCCGCGCAGCGATGCAAAGCCGATGTCGCCGGGCCGGCGCGCACCGGTGTGACCGTCGCGGCCGCGGGCCGAATGCTCGGCGAGCTTGATCCCGCGTCCGTCGGCGGCGGCCTCGCCAAGCATCAGCGCCGTGCCGGAGGGAGCATCGATCTTGGCGCCGTGGTGCATCTCGACGATTTCGATGTCGAAGGTCTGGTCGAGCGATTTTGCGACACGCTTGACTAATGCGGCCAGAAGATTGACGCCGAGACTCATGTTGCCCGACTTCACCACGATGGCGCGCTGGGTCACGCTCCTGATCACGGCTTCATCCGACGCCGACAGGCCCGTGGTGCCGACGACATGGACGAGCCCGCGTTCGGCAGCGATCGCGACATTGGCAATGGTGGCGCCGGGAATGGTGAAGTCGAGGATGCCGTCGGCATTCGACGACAGCGACCAGAGATCGGCGGAGAGTTTGACGCCGTTCTCCGGGAGGCCGGCCAGCTGGCCGGCATCCTTGCCCAAAAGCGGCGACCCCGGCGCTTCCAGCGCGCCGGTCAACACCGCACCCTTGGTCTCGGAGATGACCCGCGTCAGCGCGCGGCCCATCCGGCCGCCGGCCCCCGCAACGATCAAACGCATATCAGCCATGGCAATACCCTCTCCCCGCCCTATAGCGGGCGTGGGCTGTTCCGGCAACCGACAGAGCCCCGCCGCCGTCATGCCCGGGCTCGTCCCGGGTATCCACGCGTTTCCGAGAAAGAAGTCGTGGATGGCCGGGACAAGCCCGGCCATGACGAACTGCTGATAGCAGATCAGGGCTGCGCGCCGTCATAGCCCTCGATGACGATGAGATCGGCAATCGAGTGCGGCTGCCGGACCTTGATGTTGGCCTGGTACTCCGGCGAGTTGTAGCAGGCGAGTGCGGTGTCATAGTCCTTGAACTCGATCACCACGTTGCGCGAGCGGCTTTGACCTTCGACACCGGTATATTTGCCGCCGCGAATGACGTAGCGTCCGCCGAATTTCTTGAAGATCGCGGGGTTCGCCGCCGCGTAGGCCTTGTAGCCCTCGTCATTGTGAACGTCGACGCGCCCGATCCAGTAGCCTTTTGCCATCTTGTTTTCCTTCCCTGCTTCAAACCAGTGCTTGCGCGATCTCGGCGTGGATCGCCTCCGCCGCCGCTCTGGGATCGGCGGCTTCGATGATGGGACGGCCCACCACGAGGTAATCGGCGCCGGCCGCAATCGCGCGGCCCGGCGTCATGACACGTTTCTGGTCGCCGGCCGCAGATCCGGCGGGGCGGATGCCCGGCGTGACCAGGCACATCTGGTGGCCGACGATCTTGTGCAGACGCGCCGCTTCTTCGGCCGAACATACGAGGCCGTCGACGCCGAGCACCTGCGCCTGCTGCGCGCGCGCTTCAACGAGGTCGGAGACGTTGAGGCGATAGCCCGCTGCATGCAGGTCGCCGTCGTCGTAGGACGTCAGCACGGTGACGGCGAGGATTTTCAGATTCGATCCACGCGCCTCGACCGCCGCCTTCATGGTCTGCGGATAGGCGTGCACCGTGAGGAAGGTCGCGCCCGATTTCGCAATGCTCTCGACGCCGCGCGCCACCGTGTTGCCAATGTCGTGCAGCTTCAGATCGGCAAACACCTTCTTGCCGCGCTCGGCAAGCCGTCCGATCAGCGGCAGGCCGCCGGCATAAGCGAGCTGGTAGCCGATCTTGTAGAAGGTGACGCTGTCGCCGAGCTTGCCGATCATGGCTTCCGCCGCCTCGACGCTGGGCAGGTCGAGCGGCACGATCAGGCGGTCCCGGGGAGCGATCCTGGCTGGCTGCATGTCACCTCACATCATGCGTTGGGAGAATTCGATCAGCTGCCGCACCAGGGCGCCCATCGCTTCAATGTCGTGCGGGTGCTTCAGGCGATCGTTGTCGTCATAGGCTTCCTCCGCAAAGGACAGCGCCAGCTGGTTGGGCACAACCGTCGCATGGCAAGCCGTCAGGATCAGCCGCAACGCCTGGAGCGCGCGCGTGCCGCCCAGACGATTGCCGGAAGCAGCGGCAATCGCAAAAGCGCGGTCGCGAAATACCTGGCCCCGCGTCTCCTGCGGATCCTGCACGCGGCTGATCCAGTCGATGGTGTTCTTCACCAGCGCGGGCACCGAGGAATTGTATTCCGGCGTCACGATCAGCACGCCCTGATGCGCACCCATCATGCGCTTGAGGTTGACGGCATTCTTCGGCACGCCGGACTTGGCCTGCAGATCGCCGTCATAGATCGGCAGCGGAAAATCCGACAGCGAGATGCGCGTCACTTCCGCGCCGGCCACGACCAGCGCGTGGGCAATGACGGTGGCCAGCTTCGCGTTCAGCGAGCCGGTTCGCAGCGATCCCGGGATCACGAGGATTTTCAGCGCAGCCATCTCTTGAAATCACGATCGGGACAAATGCCCGTCGCGACTGGCGCCGGGCGAATTAACGCTTGCGATACACCCAGACCCGGGCGGGAGGAAGGTTCATCCAGATCCGCTCGGAGGCTTCTGTGGACACGCCCGGCAGCGATTTCGGGATCGGCGGGACCACGGCGTAGGTGAACTGCACGAAGGGAGCACCCGGCGACAGGGCCGCGAAGGCGTCGCGGATCAGCTTCAGCCGGATCATCATGGGTTTTGTGACAAGCGGCAGGCCCGAGACGACGGCGGAAGCAGGCTGCTTCAGCACGTCTCCCAGCGAGTCGCGCAGCGCATAGGCATCGCCCTGCACGACGGTCGCCTGCGGATAGCGGTCACGCAGCAGCGAGCAGAAGGACGGATTGTATTCGACAAGCACCAGTCGCTTCTGGTCGACACCATGCTCGATCAGTGCGCTTGTGATAGGACCGGTACCCGGCCCAAGCTCGACGACCGGACCGTCGGAGTTGACGTCGACATATTGCGCCATGGTGCGGGCAAGCAGCTTGCCCGACGGCATCACGGCGCCGACGTGCAGCGGCTTTTCAATCCAGGATCGAAGGAAGCGAACCTCATCGTCGAGACGGGGAGGCTTCTTCAACGCACGCGCGGACGACTGCAATGGCATTTCGCTACCAGGCGGGACCGCAATTAAGCGGGGAATGTCAGAAAACAGTCACAAAGACGTATAGGTGGAAGGCGTTACGGTCAAGCGGGCGCAAGAGCGTTTTCGAGCGAGGTGGATGCCGGCTGGCGTGAAGATATCTCGTCAAATCAGGAATCTAGAGCTTCGGTTCTGATTCAACCGGAACAGGCTCTAGTGTCAGGGACTGGCGCGGTTGCCGAAGAAGTCCTTGACCTTTGAGAAGAATCCGACGGATTCCGGTTGCGTCGCGCCCGACGACAATTTTTCGAACTCCGACAGCAGGTCCTGCTGCTTCTTGGTCAGGTTTTGCGGCGTTTCGACAACGACCTGCACATACATGTCGCCGGTCTGGCGCGATCTCAGCACCGGCATTCCTTTTGATGCGATGCGGAATCGCCGGTTGGACTGCGTACCGGCCGGGATTTTCACCCGCGTCTTGCCCTTGTCGATGGTGGGAACCTCGAATTCACCGCCGAGTGCGGCCGTCACCATCGAGATCGGCACCCTGCAATGCAGGTCGGCACCATCGCGCTGGAAGAACTCGTGGGCTGACAGCGACAGGAAGATGTAGAGATCGCCGGGCGGACCACCGCGGACGCCGGCTTCGCCTTCGCCGGCAAGGCGAATGCGCGTACCGTCTTCCACGCCCTGAGGGATATTGACCGACAGCGTGCGCTCGCGGGACACGCGGCCCTGGCCCGAGCAGGACGCGCAGGCGTCCTCGATGGTCTGGCCGCGGCCCTGGCAGGCCGGACAGGTGCGCTCCAGCGTGAAGAAGCCCTGCGCCTGGCGGAGGCGCCCCTGCCCGCCGCAATGCGAGCAGGTCTTCGGCTTGGTGCCGGCCTTGGCGCCGGTGCCGGAGCAGGATTCGCAGGTGACGGAAACGGGAATCTCGATCTGCGCGGTCTTGCCCTGGAACGCCTCCTCGAGCGTAATCTCCATGTTGTAGCGCAGGTCAGCGCCGCGCTCGCGGCCGCCGCGGCCGCGCTGGCTCGCCATGCCGAACAGGTCTTCGAAAATGTCGGAGAAGGACGACGCAAACCCCGCGCCGAAGCCGGGACCGCCGCCGCCCGCACCCTGCTCGAAGGCGGCATGACCAAAACGGTCATAGGCGGCGCGCTTCTGGCCGTCCTTGAGGACTTCGTAGGCCTCGTTGATTTCCTTGAAGCGGACTTCGCTCTCTGCATCGCCCGGATTCTTGTCCGGATGCCACTTCATCGCGAGCTTGCGGAAGGCCGACTTCAGCTTGGACTCGTCGGCGGTGCGCTCGACTTCCAGGGTCTCGTAATAGCAGCGCTTGGCAGACATTGCTCAGTTCCGAATTCGCGGCCGTCCCTCTCAGGGGATGCGTTTGAAAAGATGCAGCGTTCGGCTTAACGAAAAATGACCCCCACCCTTCGAGACGCGGCGCGCACTCTCCGGCGTGGGGGTCATGATCGCAAACCCGCTCGTTAAGCGGACTTCTTGTTGTTCTTGTCGTCGTCGACCTCGGTGAACTCCGCGTCGACGACGTCATCCTTCGCAGCGCCCTTGGCCGCGGCTTCGCCTTCGGCCTGCTGCTTGTACATGGCCTCGCCCAGCTTCATCGAAGCCTGCGCCAGCGTGTTGGTCTTGGCCTTGATCGCCTCGGCGTCGTCGCCCTTCAGCGCTTCCTTGAGGTCGCTGACGGCGTCCTCAATGGCGCGGCGCTCGCCTTCGGCGATCTTCGAACCGTGCTCGGCCAGCGCCTTCTCGGTGGAATGCACCAGCGCGTCGGCATGGTTCTTGGCATCGACCGCCTCACGGCGCTTCTTGTCCTCGGCCGCATTGGCCTCGGCGTCCTTGACCATCTTCTCGATGTCGGCTTCGGACAGGCCGCCGGACGCCTGGATCCGGATCTGCTGCTCCTTGCCGGTCGCCTTGTCCTTGGCCGAGACGTTGACGATGCCGTTGGCGTCGATGTCGAAAGTGACCTCGATCTGCGGCATGCCGCGCGGGGCCGGCGGAATGCCCATCAGGTCGAACTGACCGAGCACCTTGTTGTCGGCCGCCATTTCGCGCTCGCCCTGGAAGACGCGGATGGTGACCGCGTTCTGGTTATCCTCGGCGGTCGAGAACACCTGGCTCTTCTTGGTCGGGATCGTGGTGTTGCGGTCGATGATGCGGGTGAACACGCCGCCCAGCGTCTCAATGCCCAGCGACAGCGGGGTGACGTCGAGCAGCAGCACGTCCTTGACGTCGCCCTGCAGCACGCCGGCCTGGATCGCGGCGCCGATCGCCACGACTTCGTCCGGGTTGACGCCCTTGTGCGGCTCCTTGCCGAACAGCTGCTTCACCACTTCCTGGACCTTCGGCATGCGGGTCATGCCGCCGACCAGCACCACTTCGCCGATCTCGCCGGCGGTCAGCCCGGCATCCTTCAGCGCCTTGCGGCAGGGCTCGATGGTCTTCTGCACGAGGTCGTCGACCAGCGCCTCGAACTTGGCGCGGGTGAGCTTCATCGTCAGGTGCTTCGGCCCGGTCTGGTCCGCCGTGATGAACGGCAGGTTGATCTCGGTCTGCGCGGTCGACGACAGCTCGATCTTGGCCTTTTCAGCGGCTTCCTTCAGGCGCTGCAAGGCGAGCTTGTCGTTGCGCAGGTTGATGCCCTGCTCCTTCTGGAACTCGTCGGCGAGATAGCCGACCAGGCGCATGTCGAAATCTTCACCGCCGAGGAAGGTGTCGCCGTTGGTGGACTTCACCTCGAACACGCCGTCGCCGATTTCGAGAATGGAAATATCGAAGGTGCCGCCGCCGAGGTCGTACACCGCGATGGTGCCGGTCTTGGTCTTGTCGAGGCCGTAGGCGAGCGCAGCCGCGGTCGGCTCGTTGATGATGCGCAGCACTTCGAGGCCGGCGATCTTGCCGGCATCCTTGGTGGCCTGACGCTGGGCGTCGTTGAAGTAGGCCGGAACCGTGATGACGGCCTGCTCGACCTTCTGGCCGAGATGGGCTTCGGCGGTTTCCTTCATCTTCTGCAGGATGAAAGCGGATATCTGCGAAGGCGAATAGGTCTTGCCGTCGGCTTCGACCCAGGCATCGCCGTTGGAAGCCTTGACGATCTTGTAGGGGACGAGCTTCTTGTCCTTCTCGACCATCGGGTCGTCGTAGCGGCGGCCGATCAGGCGCTTCACTGCGAAGAAGGTGCGCTCTGGATTGGTGACAGCCTGGCGTTTGGCCGGCTGGCCGACGAGGCGCTCGCCATCGTCGGTGAAAGCAACGATCGAGGGCGTCGTTCGCATGCCCTCCGCGTTCTCAATGACCTTGGAAGTTTTGCCGTCCATGACGGCGACGCACGAATTGGTCGTGCCGAGGTCGATACCGATGACCTTTCCCATGATTCTATCCTCTTTTCTGCGGCAGGCTGGTCGGGCCCTGGCGGCGCCCTGGACCGAACCCCCAGGAGTTCAAATACGCGCGATGTCGCGACGTTGAGCCTCATATAGGAGGGTGGCTTAGGCCCGCAAGGACCGTAAGAGCCCTTAGCCCATGAAAAGCCTGATGTTTGAAAGATCGCGCCTGCCAGGCGGGGAAAAGGGTTAAACGGCGCCATCGCGGCGAGCCGCAACGGGGAGAACATTGCCTGAACTTGCCTGGCGCGAATCGGGTCGCCGCGCGACGAAGCGCCGAGGAACGAAAGCACGGGCTGCCCTGTTGCCCGGACTGCAAAAACGCTAAAAGCGCCCCGACCGAGCGGGAAGTCTCCAGGCCAAGGGGCTGCGGCCAGCACTTCACCGAACGGCTTCATGCAAACCCGGTAGATATTTCATGACCCTGATCCGACGCTCGTTCGCGGCCGCGCTCCTTGTGATCGCCGCGACGAACCCCGCCCCCGCCGCCGATCCCGCCTATGCGCCGGGCGCGCGGGTGGGCCTCGTCCCCCTGGTCGGACTGAACCCGGCAAAATCCTTCATCGGGTTCGAAAGCGAGGACAAGACGGTGAAGGTCGTGATCGCCGACCTGCCGGCCGAGGCCTACAAGGAAGTCTCCAGTGCTTTCAAGAGCAGCCCCGGTGGCGCCGGGGGCATCAAGCCGGAAAGCCTCGAGACCGCCGCCGGACTTGCCTACTACACGATCGAGACCGCCAAGGACGGCGCCACCAATGTGCGGCGCTACTCGATGATGCTTCCGGGCCTTGGCTTCTCCGGCTATGTCGCCGTGCAGGTCCCGGAAAATGCCTGGAAGATCTACAGTGACGAGGCGGTGCGGCAGATGTTCGCCTCCGCCGTCGTGCGCAAGGAAGTGCCCGCCGACGAGCAACTCGGACTGCTGTCGTTCAAGGTCAGCGAACTCGGAGAGTTCAAGAATGTGCGCACGCTGGCGCCGGGAGTAGCCGTCGTGCTCGCCGACGGCGACGAAGCCGCGGGCTTCGAAGCCGCGCCCTTCATGATCATCGGCCTCATCGGCCAGACCGCCGCCACGCCCGACGATCGCGGCCGCTTTGCCCAGCAGATCGCAACGCAGATCCCCGGCGTCCGCGACGGCCGCATCACTATGTCCGAGCCGGTCCGCATCGACGGCCAGCCGGGCTACGAGACGCGGATCGAGGCGACCAGCGGCAAGGACAACACGCCCGTCACCATCGTGCAGTGGCTGCGCTTCGGCTCGGCATCGGCGATGCGCATCATCGGCAGTTCCCCGCGCGATCAATGGGCCAAGGCATTTCCGCGCTTCCGCGCCGTGCGTGACGGAATCCAGCCGCGCACCTGACGCCCGCCGCAAATGCTGGCGAACCGGTGCACTCAAAAGCCGCTTTACGCCCTCATGCCGACCTGATTTGCTGATGCGAATCCTCTGAAAAGCGGAGATGCGCCATGAGCCGAAGGCAGATTCTATCTGGTTTGGGAACGACCGCGCTCGCGGCTGCAACGGTCAAGCCCGACGAGGCTTCGGCCCTTGTGGTGATCGACGTGCAGAACTGCTTCCTGCCCGGCGGCAGCCTCGCGGTGAAGGACGGCGACCAGGTGGTGCCCGTCATCAACAAGCTTGCGAAAGCGTTTTCCAATGTGGTGCTGACGCAGGACTGGCACACCGGCGGCCATATCTCGTTCGCCTCGAGCCATTCCGGCAAGAAGCCGTTCGAGACCGTCGATCTCGATTACGGCAAGCAGGTGCTCTGGCCCGACCATTGCGTGCAGGGTACCGAGGGCGCGGCGCTCTCCGAGGACCTGGCGATTCCGCATGCCGGTCTCGTCATCCGCAAGGGGTTCCGCAAGCACGTCGACAGCTACTCCGCGTTCACCGAGGCGGACGGCAAGACCACGACGGGGCTTGCCGGCTATCTGAAGGCACGCAACATCGAGAAACTGTTCCTGTCGGGTCTGGCGACCGACTTCTGCGTCGCCTGGAGCGCGCTGGATGCGCGCAAGGCAGGCTTCGAGACCTATGTCATCGAGGACGCCTGCCGCGGCATCGACACGCAGGGATCGCTGGCGGCGGCCTGGGCCGACATGACCAAGGCCGGCGTCAAGCGCATCCAGTCTGCGGATATTGCAATCTAAGAGGTTGCGCTGTCTGCAGGACCCTCATCCTGAGGAGCCCGCACTTGCGGGCGTCTCGAAGGATGAAGGCCGGGATGTTGCAGCGGGGCCTTCATGGTTCGAGACGGCGCGTTGCGCCTCCTCACCATGAGGGTCAGGCCTCGGTCGCGACCGGCGCGGCCTTTGCGCCGCCCTTGGAAACACCGACCAGCGCCGGCCGCAGCACGCGCTCGCCGATCATGTAGCCGGCCTGCACGACCTGCACCACGGTGCCGGCCGGCACCGTGGGATCGGGTACCTCGTACATCGCCTGCTGGAAGTTCGGGTCGAATTTTTCGCCGGAAGGATCGAATTTCTTCACGCCGTGCTTCTCGAGCGCATTGAGCAGCGAGCGCTCGGTGAGCTCGACCCCCTCGATCAGCGCCTTCAGGCCAGGATCGGCGTTGGCCTTGGCTTCCGCCGGCACGGCATCCAGCGCGCGCTGCAGATTGTCGGCGATGTCGAGTACGTCGCGGGCAAAACCCGTGATGCCGTAGGCGCGCGCATCCGAGACTTCCTTGGCGGTCCGCTTGCGCAGGTTCTCCATCTCGGCCAGCGTGCGCAGCATCTTGTCGCGCGCGTCGGCTACTTCCTTCTGCAGCTCCTCCACCGAGCCGGGCTCGGGATCGTCGGGCATCACGTAGGGTTTGGAGACCACAGGCTCGCCAGCCTGCGCCGGGTCGTCGTTGGGCCGGTTGGGATCGGTCATGGATGGCCTTTTCGAAAAATCGCTTCGATCCGAATTATCGGGGTTTCAGGCCCGCATATCGTGCTTTGAGCGCCGAAAATCAAGCACAACCGGCCCCATTTCGAGGCAGATCAGCCACCCAGCATCTGGCTGACGATACGCGCGGCATAGTCCACCGTGGGGATCACCCGGGCATAGTTGAGCCGGGTCGGCCCGATCACGCCAAGCACGCCGACGATGCGGCCAGCCGCGTCCGTATAGGGCGCGATGATGGTCGAGGAGCCCGACAGCGAGAACAGCTTGCTCTCCGAGCCGATGAAGATACGCACGCCCTCGGCGCTTTCGGCCCGCCCAAGCAGGTCGATCACGCCGCGCTTGGTCTCGAGATCGTCAAACAGGGTGCGCACGCGCTCGAGGTCTTCCAGCGCGTGCAGATCTTCCAGCAGGTTGGCATGCCCACGCACGATCAGTTGGCGGGCGTCATTGTCGCCGCCGGACCAGCTGGCGATGCCGGCGGCCACCACCTTCTGGGTCAGCTCATCGAGCTCGGCCCGATCCAGCGCCAGCGCCGTCTCCAGCTCCAGCCGCGATTCTGCCAGCGTCCGGCCGCGGATCCGCGCATTGAGAAAATTCGTCGCTTCCGTCAGCGCCGAGGAGGGAACGCCCGGCGGCAAGGTCAGCACACGGTTTTCCACCTGGCCGTCCTCGCTGACCAGCACGACCAGCGCCCGCTCCGGTTCTAATCGCACGAATTCGATGTGCTTCAGCCGCGGGTTCGATCGCGGCGTCAGGACCACCGCCGCCGCGCGTGTCAGGCCCGACAACCGGGTCAGCGCCTCGCCGAGCACGCCCTCGACCGATTGGGCGCGGCCGACGGACGCCAGCTGGCTCTGGATCGATTGCCGCTCGGCCTCGGTGAGGTCGCCAACCTGCATCAGCGCATCGACGAAGAACCGCAGGCCCCGCTCGGTCGGAAGCCGGCCGGCCGAAGTGTGCGGCGCATAGATCAGGCCGAGCTGCTCCAGGTCCGACATCACGTTGCGGACCGAAGCCGGCGAAAGGGGAACCGCAATCAGGCGCGAGATATTGCGCGAGCCGACGGGCTCGCCGGTGGCGAGGTAACTCTCGACGATTTGCCGAAAAATGTCCCGCGAACGCTCGTTGAGCTGGGCAAGCCCGGCATAGGGGGCAATCAGGCCGATCGGGTCGTGGTGGGCCACGCGTTAACTCCTGAAAATCGCTCCTAATTTGTCCATCCGGCGGCCCTCTGACAAGCGGACTTTCGCAGCCACAAACAAGGCTTGCCGGTAACCTTTCCCGCACCTACAAGCACTCCGTGTTTTGAGCATGACGTTTCCGGATAACCGAGACCCGAATTTTCCGGGGTCATGCTCTGGTCCTTGCCCCGATTTCTGGAGGTTTCCCATGCGGCCGAGCCGCCGTGCCCCCGACCAGCTGCGCCCCGTTTCCCTCGAGCGCGGCGTCGTCAAATATGCGGAAGGCTCCTGCATGGTGAAGTTCGGCGACACCCACGTGCTGGTTACCGCCACGCTGGAGGAACGTCTGCCGCCGTGGCTGAAGGGCCAGGGCCGCGGCTGGGTGACCGCCGAATACGGCATGCTGCCGCGCGCAACCTTGGAACGCACCCGCCGCGAAGCGGCCGCCGGAAAGCAGGGCGGCCGCACGGTGGAAATCCAGCGGCTGATCGGCCGCTCGCTACGAGCCGCGGTCAATCTGGAAGCGCTCGGCGAGCGCCAGATCACCGTCGATTGCGACGTGATCCAGGCCGATGGCGGCACCCGCACCGCCTCGATCACCGGCGCATGGGTCGCGCTCGCCGACTGCATCGGCTGGATGAAGGCCCGCAACATGCTGAAGGCGAACGTGTTGCGCGACAACGTGGCCGCGATTTCCTGCGGCATCTATCAGGGCACGCCGGTGCTCGACCTCGACTATGCCGAGGATTCCGAGGCCGAGACCGACGCCAACTTCGTGATGACCGGCGACGGCCGCATCATCGAGGTGCAGGGCACCGCGGAGAAGACGCCGTTCACCGAGAGCGAGTTCGTCGCGCTGATGGAACTGGCGAAGAAGGGCGTGGCGAAGCTGGTCGACCTGCAGAAGATCGCGGTGGCCTGACGCATCCATGCATCGACAGATCACCGGCAGACTGGTCATCGCGACCCACAATCCCGGCAAGCTCGCCGAGATGCGCGAGCTGCTGGCGCCCCATGGTGTCGAGGCGATCTCCGCCGGCGATCTCGACCTCGACGAGCCCGAGGAGACCGGCAAGACGTTTCGCGCCAATGCCGCGATCAAGGCTATCGCGGCGGCGAAGGCCGCGCAGCTTCCGGCGTTTGCCGACGATTCCGGGCTCGTCGTCGACGCGCTCGACGGCGCACCCGGCATCTATTCGGCGCGCTGGGCCGGCGAGAACAAGGATTTTTCCGCCGCCATGGCGCGGATCGAGCGGCTGTTGCAGGAGCGCGGCGCCAGCGCACCGGACAAGCGCAAGGCGCATTTCGTCTCGGCGCTGTGCGTCGCCTGGCCCGACGGCCATCTTGAGGAAGTCGAGGCGAGAGCCGATGGAACGCTGGTCTGGCCGCCGCGCGGCAGCGCCGGTTTCGGCTACGACCCGGCCTTTCTACCCGAGGGCCACACGCGTACCTTCGGCGAGATGACCAGCGTCGAGAAGCACGGCCTGCCCCCGCTCGGGCTCGGCCTCTCCCATCGCGCCCGCGCGTTCGTCAAACTCGCGGAGATCTGCCTCAATGGCCGCTGAACGAAAAGCTTTCGGCGTCTATGTGCACTGGCCGTTCTGCCTGTCGAAATGTCCCTATTGCGACTTCAACAGCCACGTTCGTCACGCGGCGGTCGACGAGGAGCGCTATGTGCGCGCTTTCACTCGCGAGATTGCCACGACGGCGGAGCGCGTGGGCGGTCGCGAGGTGACATCGATCTTCCTCGGCGGCGGCACGCCGTCGCTGATGCGTGCGGAAACCGTCGGCGCAATCCTCGATGCCATCGGCAAGCACTGGCAAGTTGCCGGCGATGCCGAGGTGACGCTGGAGGCCAACCCGACCAGCGTCGAGGCGACGCGCTTCCGCGGCTATCGCTCGGCCGGCGTCAACCGCGTGTCGCTCGGCGTGCAGGCGATGGATGACGCCTCGCTGAAGGCGCTCGGGCGGCTGCACACCGCGCGCGAGGCGCTCGATGCGGTGGCGATCGCGCGCAGCGCGTTCGACCGGTATTCGTTCGACCTGATCTACGCCCGCCCGGACCAGACGCCTGGCATGTGGGCCGATGAGCTGAAGCTCGCGATCGGCGAGGCGGCCGAGCATCTGTCGCTCTACCAGCTCACTATCGAGGAAGGCACGCCGTTCTTCGGTCTGCACGCCGCCGGAAAACTGCCGACACCCGACGAAGCGACCGCGCGCGCGCTGTATGACGTGACACAGGAGGTCTGCGCAAAGCACGGCCTTCCCGCCTATGAGATTTCCAACCACGCGCGCAAAGGCGCCGAGTGCCGGCACAATCTCGTCTATTGGCGCGGCGACGAATATGCCGGCATCGGACCGGGTGCCCATGGCCGGCTCGACATCGAGGGCCGCAGACACGCAACCGCGACCGAGAAGCGCCCGGAATCCTGGCTGATGCGCGTCGAGGCTTCCGGCCATGGCTTCGTCACCGACGACATCCTCAACAGCGAGGAGCGCGCCGACGAATTCCTCCTGATGGGTCTTCGGCTGACCGAGGGCATCGACCCCTGTCGCTATCAGGCGCTTTCGGGCCGCCCGCTCGACCCGAAACGCATCGCGCTATTGCGCGAGGAAGGCGCCATCTCCGTCGATGCCGACGGCCGGCTGCGCGTCACCAAGGACGGCTTTCCCGTGCTCGATGCCGTCGTGGCCGATCTGGCCGCGTAAGAATTCGCTAACAGCAAATCGCCAAAGCCGGACGCGCGTCCTCCTGATGTGATAGATCAGCCAGTGCATGGCTGACCGTCACACCACCGAATGAACGACCGGATCATACCGCCACCGATCCATGATCCCGAACTCGACCGGCGCGTGAAAGACGCCGGCGCGAGCAAGACGGTCTATGCTCTCGTCACGCCCGAGACCGAGGCGGCGAAGAGCGCGGTCATCGGCAATGCCGCAGTCGCGCCCGATGCGGCGCGGCGTCGCTATCTCGAGCAATTCCGCGACGCCTGGACCGGCAAGCAATTTGCGTCTCACGAGATCTTCATCGAGCGCTGGATGGAATGGGCCGCGCCGGTTGTCGCCATCGATTCAGCGGCCTTTCCCTGGCGCTATCCGACGGGCGGCGCCAGCGAGGCGCTGTTCCATGTTATCGCCGCCTATGGCAATCGCGCGCTGCTCGAGCAATTCACGCCGCAAGTCCACGTTTTCGCCGGCGAGTATGAAGGCTACAAGGCCTACGCAGAAGCATGCGGGATCGCCGTTGTCGAACATGACCGCGCGCGCTGGCAGGATGTCGGCCGCACGCTTTCGGCGACATCACTGTTCTGCCTGAGCCAGCCATCCGCCATCGACGGCAATGTGTGGCCTCACGCAAACGACTTCCTTGCGCTGCTTGCGACCGGCAGCAACCAGCCGCGCGTCCTGCTCGACGTCACCTATGTCGGCGCAATCGCCGAGCCGCCGCCGGCACGCATCGCCGCGAACAGCCCGGCCGTGCAGGCGCTGGCGTTCAGCCTGTCAAAGCCGTACGGCGTATATTACGACCGCATCGGCGGCATTCTGTGCCGCAGCACCATACCGAGCCTGTTCGGCAATCAGTGGTTCAAGAACCTGACCTCGCTGCAGCTGGGCCAGGCCCTGCTCGACCGCCACGACGTGTTCGACCTGCCGCGCCGCTACAAGGAGACCCAGCGCGAGGCGGCGGCCCAGATCGGTGCGCGGCTCGGGCTTGCGCTGGCAGCCAGCGACGTCATCGTGCTGGCGCAGGCCGACGCCGCAACCGCCGATCGCGCGCTCGCCGCCTTCCTGCGCCGGCCGGCCGGCGATCCCAAGGCATCGTTGCGGTTGTGCCTGACGCCAACCATGGCCGAAATGATCGGAACCGCCGGACCGATCGCCGCAGCAGGGGGCGCATCCTGAAGAGCCCCCTGATCCTCACCAGTCCACGGGAAGTTCACCAGCATGTCCACGGGCTCTGGCGCAGCAAATCGCTACGCGAATCCCACAGCGGCGGCGGCTTCATTCATGAAATCGTCGAGCAGTTCGCCGGGCTGCCGCGCCTGTTCTGCGACACCAGCGACGACCGGCTCGAACGCGCGCATTTCTGCTCATGGTGGGGGGTCACCATGCACCGCACCTACGATAACGCGGCGATCGCAGACCTCTATTTGCTGCACGAGATGTTCCACGCCGCCTACATGCCCTACTTCCCCGGCATCGGTTTCGACGCTTTCCATCGCAAGATGGAAGACAACGAACTGAAAGCGAGCGTCTGCTCGGAGATCAGGGTCTATTTCGAACTGCCTGACCTGCGCGAACACGCCTTCCCGCATCCGATCTATGCGGATCGCTTTCTGGCCGATCCGGCGATGCAGACGTTGTGGCGCCACAACAAGCCGGTCGCCATCGAAACGCTGCAGGAAGCGCGGCGCGACGTGATGTTTTCCAAGCCGGAACACGAGATGGACTTGCAGGAACGCTGGATCCGCCGCTTCGCGCTGCAGAATCGTCAGTGGTCGACCTGCTGGTATGACCGCTATCCCGAAATCGAGAGCCATATGTTCGAGTTCCAGGTCGCCGCGCTCGGGGGCGACCGGTCGGGCGCGATCAGGCAGCATGCTGCGTGGATCGAGGCGAACGCTGGCGAGGACCGCGAGCATCATATTCCCTGGCGTCAGGAAGCAGCGTTGTTTGCCAACATCTACTGGAGCAATCGCCGCCGCTACGAAGCTGAATTCGCCAAGGCGTGATCGGCAAGCAGGATTACGCTCCAAAGCTCTTTGGCGAGCCAGCAACCGGGACGCCGCCGCCGGTCGTCACCTTCATCACGGCCAGACCCCGCTCGTTGGTGCCGTCGCCGCGAAAGCGGAACAGCCCGTCAATGCCGGCAAAGCCCGACGGGTTGGTCAGCGTTTCCGGCGCAAAACGATTGCCGCCTTGCGTGCGCGCCAGCGCCGCCATCAGAGCCACGGCGTCATACGCCAGCGTCGCGGTACGAACGGGGTCGGAGCCAAATCGCGCGCGGTAGCGTCCGGAGAAGGCGCGGAAGCCGGACGGATCCGGCGCGGCATAGAGGCCGCCCTGCAGCGCCTGACTGGCGAATATCCGCGGATTGTCCCATAGCCCCGTCCCCAGCATCTGGATGTTCCGTAGGTTGGCGCCTGCTGCGGTCAATGCATCGGCGGTGGCAACCACCGAATCGCCGTCATCGGCGATCATCAGCGCGTCGGCCGAGCCGAGCGCTTGCGCCACCGTCCGCGCCGGGGTCGCGCGATCGCCGCTGTACTTTTCGAATGCCACGACGCGGCCCCTGCGGCCGGCCGCCTGCTTGAAGGCACCTTCGACCACATTGCCGTAGGCGTTGTCGGGCACCAGCGCCGCAAACGAACGTTTGCCCGTACCGGCCGCGTAGTCGACGATGCGGTTGACGTCGGATTCGGGCAGGAAGCTCAGAAGATAGACGCCGCGCCCGGCGACACTCGAATCGGTCGAGAACGCGATCACCGAAATGTTGCGCGTGCGCGCGACCTGCGCAACCGCGGGCACCGAAGCCGCAAACAACGGCCCCAGCATGATTTCGGCACCTTCACCGACCGCCTGTTGTGCGGCGGCGTTGGCGCCTTGCGGGTTGCCGCCGTCGTCCTTGACCAGGAGCTGGATGTTCGGGTTCTTGAATTCCTCCAGCGCCATTTCGGCAGCGTTCTTCATCGACTGCGCCGCAACGCCGGCATTGCCCGCCGCTGAGAGCGGCAGGATCAACCCGACCTTGACCTGTCCGCTGCCGACCGCGGTCGGCTCCTGCGGCGGGCCGGCCGGCCCTTCCGACCCACCCGAGGAAAACTGGCCAAGACTTTGCTGCACGCTGGCGCAGGCCCCGAGCAACGGCGCGCCGAGGATCAGGCCAAGGGCACTCCGCCGGGTCGTGCCGGAGGGCGGACGACCCGAAGATAAGGGTTTGCGGTCGAGCGGGCCCACCATGTTTCTCATCTCCTGGCCGACCGAAAGCGGCCAGACTCCCTCCCAAAATGGGGCGCCAATTCAGGCATATTGTCGACGAAAAGTGAACCCGAACAAAAGGTTGATTGCCGTTGATTGCCCGCGGCGCCGCCGTCGCCTGTGGACCAGACCCGGATGGCGCAAACGCCGTCCCCTCTCTAGATTGATATTATGCGCGCAAAAGCCAGTTCAATATACGGGTCCGATGTCGAAACAGGTTCCGCAGCCAGGACTTTTTCCATCGACGGCCACGTCCTGAACGCGCCAAAGCCGATCCCCGGGCTCTATCTGGTGGCAACCCCGATCGGAAACCTCACCGACATCACCCTACGCGCGCTGCAGACGCTGGCGGGCGTCGACCTCATCGCCTGCGAAGACACGCGCATCACCCGTCGCCTGATCGAGCGCTACGTCATCTCGGCGCAGCTTGTGCCCTATCACGAGCACAATGCAGCCGCGGCGCGGCCGAAGATCCTCGAGAAGCTCGCGCAAGGCGCCTCGATTGCGCTGGTGTCGGATGCGGGCACGCCGCTGATATCGGATCCCGGCTTCAAGCTGGTGCGCGAAGCCTGCGCGGCTGGTTATCCGGTGATCGCCGTGCCCGGCGCGTCCTCGGTACTGACGGCGCTTTCGGTCGCAGGACTGCCGACCGACCGCTTTTTCTTCGAAGGTTTCCTGCCATCCAGGCAGGCCGCGCGCCGCAGGCGGCTGGCGGAGTTGGCGCGCATCGAGGCAACGCTCGTCGTGTTCGAATCCGGCAATCGCGTGCAGGACACGCTGGCCGATCTCGCGGCGCTTATGAGCGGGCGCGAGGCCGCCATCTGCCGCGAGCTGACCAAGCTGCATGAAGAGATCAAGCGCGCGCCGATCGCGGAACTGGCTGCTTGCGCCGGCGAGCTCGAAACACGCGGCGAGTTCGTGCTGGTGATCGGTCCGCCCTTGGCCGGCGACAAGGTCATGGCGCAAGACGAGCTCGACGATGTGCTGCGGGCTGCGCTGAAACAAGACAGCGTCAAGGACGCGGTCGCGCATGCGGTCGAGGTTTCGGGGCGGCCACGCCGCGAGGTCTATGCCCGCGCCCTGGAGCTGGCGAAACAAAGCCGGGGCGGGCATGGCGAAGACTGAGAACGCATCGCCCGAGCGAGTCGCGGCATTCCGCACCGGCCTGTCCGCCGAAAGCCGCGCCGCCGCCTATCTCATGGCCAAGGGCTATCGCATCCTGGCAAGACGTTTCCGTACGCCCTATGGCGAAATCGACCTCGTCGCGCGCAGGCGCAATTTGCTCGCCTTTGTCGAGGTCAAGGCCCGCGCCAGCCTCGATGACGCCGCCTGGGCCGTGACACCGCGCCAGCAGCAGCGCATCGTCAACGCCGCGCAAGCCTGGTTGATGGCGCATCCCGAGCATGCAGAATTCGAGATGCGTTTCGATGCCATGCTGATTGCACCCGGAAGCCTGCCGCGCCATGTGTTGGCGGCATTCGATGCCAGCCCCTAAGACCCTCAAGAACAGCCGGATACCCTGACGATGAAACTGAACGTCGCCGTCCAGATGGACCCCATCGCGCGCATCAACATCCGCGGCGATTCCACCTTTGCGCTGCTATTGGAAGCCCAGAAGCGCGGCCACAGCATTTCCTACTACACCCCCGACAGGCTTTCGCTGCGCGGCGGCGAGTTGGTGGCGCCGGTGCAACGGCTCACGGTGCGCGACGAGGAAGGCAATCACTTCACGCTGGCCGAGCCGAAGCGCGAGGCGCTGAACGGCTTCGACGTGGTGCTGCTGCGGCAGGATCCGCCCTTCGACCTCGCCTACATCACCTCGACCCACCTGCTTGAAGGCATCCACCCCAGGACGCTCGTAGTGAACAATCCCGCTTCGGTGCGCAACGCGCCGGAAAAGCTGTTCGTGATGAACTTTCCGCAATTGATGCCGCCGACGCTGATCTCGCGCGACATGGACGAGATCAACTCCTTCCGCAAGGAGCATGGCGCGGTGGTGATGAAGCCGCTGCACGGTCATGGCGGCGCGGCGGTGTTCCGCGTGCTGCCGCAGGACATGAATTTCGGCTCGCTGTTCGACATGTTCTCGGTCACCTTCCGCGAACCCTGGGTGATCCAGCGCTTCCTTCCCGAGGTGAAGCACGGTGACAAGCGCATCATCCTGGTCGACGGTGAATTTGCCGGCGCCGTCAACCGCGTGCCGGCGGCCGACGACCTTCGCTCCAATATGGTGCGCGGCGGTGCAGCGCAGGCGACGGAACTCTCGCCGCGCGAGCGCGAAATCTGCGCTACGCTCGGCCCTGCGCTGCGCGAGCGCGGACTTTTATTCGTCGGCATCGACGTGATCGACGGCAACCTGACCGAGATCAATGTCACCTCGCCGACCGGCATCCGCGCCATTGCACGGCTCGGCGGGCCGGACGTCGCCGCGAAAATCTGGGATACCATCGAGGCCAAGCGGGTCGCGAAATAGTTTCGCAGTTGCGGCAACGCCTATTTCCTACTCAGTCCCTCCACGCGGCTAATTCTTCTTGCCAGCTTGCGCAGGCGAGCGCAGCATATCAATGCGCGCGCCGTCCGGGCGGCAGGCCGGCCGCGCAATAACAACGCAATAACAAATCGGGAATGTGGAGGAACGAATGACAACCCAACTTTCGCGACGCTCTCTCCTTGCGCTCGGCGCCGGGCTCGGCGCGTCGACCCTGCTCGGCGGTAGCGCACTCGCCAAGGCGCCCAAGGTCGGAACACAGACGCCTTACTGGCACCGGATGGTCCTCGGCGACGCCGAGGTGACGATCGTTTCCGACGGCACGCTACCGCTCGGCCCGCCCAAGGGCACCTTCGTCGGCGTGCCCGACGACGAGGTCAAGAAGATGCTGACCGACAATTTCCTGTCGGCGGAAAACGTGGTGCTCGAGCAGAACTCGCCGATCGTCAACACCGGCGACAAGCTGATCCTGTTCGACACCGGCATGGGCACTTCGAAGGCGTTCGGCCCGACCACCGGCCGCCAGCAGAAGAGCATGGCCGAAGCCGGCATCAAGGCATCCGACATCGACGCCGTCGTGCTGTCGCATGCACATATCGACCATATCGGCGGCATCGTCGGCACCGACGACAAGCCGCTGTTCCCGAACGCGCAGTACTACATCACCCAGAGCGATTTCGAGTTCTGGACCGACGAGGGCAAGCTCGGCGGTGCGCTGAAGGATTTCGTGGTGCATGCCCGCAAGAACCTGCTGCCGGTGCGCGACCGCATCGTCTTCATCAAGGACGGCCAGGAGTTCCTGCCCGGCGTACAGGCGATCGGGGCGCCCGGTCACACCGTCGGCCACACCATCTTTACGGTGAGCTCGGCCGGCAAGTCGTTCGTCTTCCTGGGCGATCTCTCGCACCACCACATATTGTTGCTGGAGAAGCCGCGGATGGAATTCTCCTACGACACCGATCCGAAGCAGGCGGCTGCGACGCGGGTGAAACTGCTCGACATGATCGCGACCAACAAGCTGCCGGTCATGTCCTATCACTATGCCTGGCCCGGCTTCGGCAACATCGCCAAGACCGGCGAAGGCTTCCATTACTATCCCGCAGCGATGAAGATGGAACTCTGACTACTATTGGGCGGGGACGGACTCATGTTCGTCCCCGCCTTGCTTGCGGATTCGCCTGGCGATGCGACACCGATTTTTTCTGGCGGCGGGCCTGCTCATCCTGACAGCCTCACAGGCCAATGCGGCCTGTATCCGCTTCATGAATTTTCGTCTGACCAGCGAGGGCCCGTGGCAGGGCCACGGTTCCATTCAGCAGGGCAAGAGCTGCAGCGGCAGCTATACCGCGGGTGGCACCATGGTCTTCAAGCGGCTCTACCTCGTGCAGGCCCCCGCCCACGGCAAGGTCCAGCTGCGCGAGGGCGGCACTTATTTCTATACGGCGCCGACAGGATTTACCGGCAGCGACCCGTTCACGCTGCGTGTCTGCGGCAGGGAAGGCGCGGTCGAGGGCTGCGCCAACCTCGTGTACAATATGACCGTGAACTAGCGGCGTAAATGTTCCCGTAATGTTCTTGATGCGGCCACGACTTTCCGCTACCTTCGATTGCGGCAGGGAGCGGCATGGTCCAGCGGGTTTCCACGGTAGCTTTTGAGGGGATCGAGGCCCGCGCGGTGGACGTGCAGGTGCAGGTCGTGCCCGGGCTGCCGGCATTCGCCATCGTCGGCCTGCCGGACAAGGCGGTCTCCGAGGCGCGCGAGCGGGTGCGCTCGGCGCTGATCGCCTCGGGGCTCGCACTGCCGGCGCGGCGAATCATCGTCAATCTCGCGCCCGCCGACCTGCCCAAGGAAGGCAGCCACTATGATCTGCCGATCGCGCTCGGCCTGATGGCGGCGATCGGCGCGATTCCGCCCGACGCGCTCGCGGGCTTCACCGTGCTCGGCGAACTCGGGCTCGATGGATCGATTGCGCCTGTCGCGGGGGTGCTGCCGGCTGCGATCGGCGCCAATGCCCGCGACGAGGGGCTGATCTGCCCGGCGGCCTGCGGCTCGGAAGCGGCGTGGGCGAGCCCGGATATCCAGATCATCGCCGCGAAATCGCTGATCCAGATCGCCAACCACTTCAAGGGCACCCAGGTGCTGTCGCGGCCGCAGCCGAAAGTGCACGAGCTCGCCGACAGCCAGCTCGACCTGCGCGACATCAAGGGCCAGGAAAGCGCCAAGCGCGCGCTGGAGATCGCAGCCGCCGGCGGTCATCACCTCCTGATGATCGGCTCGCCCGGCGCGGGCAAGTCGATGCTGGCAGCGCGGCTGCCCTCGATCCTGCCGCCATTGTCGCCGGCGGAACTCCTGGAAGTGTCGATGATCGCCTCCGTCGCCGGCGAAATCTGCGACGGCGCACTGACCGCGCGGCGGCCGTTCCGCAGCCCGCATCATTCCGCCAGCATGGCCGCGCTCACCGGCGGCGGAGTGCGCGCCAGGCCCGGCGAGATTTCGCTGGCGCATCAGGGCGTGCTGTTCCTCGACGAACTGCCGGAGTTCGATCCGCGCGTGCTCGATTCGCTGCGCCAGCCGCTGGAGAACGGCGAGGTCGCCGTCTCCCGCGCCAATCACCGCGTCACCTATCCCGCGCGCTTCATGCTGGTCGCAGCGATGAATCCCTGCCGCTGCGGCCACGCCTTCGAGCCCGGCTATGCCTGCAAGCGCGGCCGCATCGATCGCTGCACCGCCGATTACCAGATGCGCATCTCCGGCCCGCTGATGGACCGCATCGATCTTCGCATCGAGGTGCCGGCGGTGACCGCGGCCGATCTCATCCTGCCGCCGCCTTCTGAAGGCTCCGCCGAGGTCGCCGCCCGTGTTGCCGCCGCACGAAACATTCAAGCCGCCCGCTTTGCCGCGGCCGGTCTGCCCAACATCCGCACCAATGCGGAAGCCCCGGCCTCGCTGCTGGAGACCGTCGCGCAGCCGGATGCGGCCGGCCAAACGCTCCTGCGCGATGCCGCCGAGACCATGCACCTCACCGCGCGCGGCTATCACCGTGTCTTGCGGGTGGCGCGCACGCTCGCCGACCTCGACGGCGCCGAGAAGATCGGCCGGCTGCATCTTGCCGAAGCGCTGTCCTATCGTGCATTGGCCGACGATCTCCGACGCGCGGCGTAGATCCAGCCCGCGTCAACGCGGCAGTAACCACTCCTCTTTACGCTCCGCCAACCATAAGGCCGGCGTTCGCCTAGCCTGAATAGTGAGTGTGTTCATGTTGCGTTTGCGTGTTCTGGCCTCGGTCATTCCCCTGGCGGTTGCCGCCTTCCTTGCGCGCGGCGAGCTGTTCGCCGATTCGGGCCCCTGCATCGCGGTCGCCGATACGTCGGTGCAGCTCACGTCCCTGCCCTGGCAGTCCAGCCAGCATGTCAGCTTCACTTCCGACCCGGCGAAGGCGACCGTGCGGGTTCAGATCCTCGACCAGGCCGAGATTGCCGACTTCGCCGTCATCGATGACATCGACACGAAGGAAGGCGGCACGTGCCACCCCAGCCGGCCGCCGCAGCTGGTGTCGATATCGAAAAGCTCCTCTGCATCCGACCCCGTGATTTTCCTGACGCGGGAAGGCCCGGCCGACTACCGGATATTCGTGCAGTCGAAGACCTTCTCGATGCTCGACGCCGCGGCCCTGATCGTCGGCGCCCGCGGCGGGCGTCTGAACATCCAGTCGGCCACGCTTTAACCTTTCGTCAACCCTGTTTGTATCGCCGCCTCCGGGCCCGATACGGCCTCAAGCACTTTGCAACGCGCGCCGACGCATCGTGACAACGCGGACCGGGGCGATTTCGGACAATCTTGGAGCAAGTCGGCGATGGGACGGACCTTCCGGATCAAGTTGCACATCCGCCGCTTCGCGCGCCGGCATCCGTGGCTGACCGCCATCGTCCGCTCCTGCATGATCTTCACCGCCGCGTTCGGCGGAGCCTATGGTTTCATTGCCGGCAGCACCTCGCCCATCGCCGGTTATGATCCGCATGCCTTTGCGATCGGCGCCAGTTTCCTGTTCGCGCTGGCTTGCCTGTGGATCGTCACGCAAGGCATTCGCCTGCGGCTGATGCGGCGCAAACTACGCAAGATCGTGGCGCACAACGAGACGATGGCCGACCGCAACTGGGAACTGCAGGAAGCCGAATCGCGCGCCCGCAGCCTGTTCGAATCGCAGGGCGATCTGATCGTGCTGCGCGACGCCGAGGGCCGCATTACCTATGCCAACGACGCCTATTGCGAGCTCGCCGGCATGCCGCGCGAAAGGCTTATCGGCAGCACGGCCACGCCGAAGATCATCGAGCAGGGCGACACCGTGCTGGAGCTGAACGGCACCCGCGTCCACGACCAGAAGATCGAGACTGCGCTCGGTCCGCGCTGGATCGCCTGGCGCGAAGGCCTGGTGCGCAACGACGCCGGAGGGCCGGCGGAGATGCAGAGCGTCGGCCGCGACGTCACCGACCGCACCGAGAGCGAGCGAGCGCTGGCCGAGGCCCGCGACCTCGCAGACGCGGCCAACCGCGCCAAGTCGCGTTTCCTGGCGATGACCTCCCACGAGATCCGCACCCCCCTCAACGGCATCCTCGGCATGAGCGGCCTGCTGCTGGACACGCCGCTGACGCCGGAACAGGCGACCTATGCACGGGCCGTGAAGACCTCGGGCGAGGCGCTGCTGGCGCTGATCGAGGAATTGCTCGACTACTCCAAGATCGAAGCCGGCAAGATCGATCTCGAATCGCGCCCCTTCGCGCTGGCCACCCTGATCGAAGACATCACCGAGCTTCTGGCGCCGCGCGCCCAGGCCAAACAGATCGAGATCGCCGCCTATGTCGACGACCGCCTGCCGCGGGAAGTCGTCGGCGACGCTGCGCGGCTGCGCCAGGTACTGCTCAATCTCGCCGGCAACGCCATCAAGTTCACCCAGCATGGCGGCGTCGCGCTGATCGTCGAGCCCGGCATCTGGCCCAACGAAATCTCCTTCCTGGTGCGCGACACCGGCATCGGCATTGCGCCGGAAGCGCAGGGCCGCATCTTCCGCGAGTTCGAGCAGGCCGACGACAACATCGCCCGCAGCCATGGCGGCACCGGGCTGGGGCTCGCCATCAGCGAGCGCATCGTGCGCCGCATGGGCGGACGCATCTCGCTGGAGAGCAAGCCCGGCGAGGGCTCGACCTTCGAAGTGTCGATCCCCCTCAACGCGGCCGACTGGAGCCTGCAGCCGGCCCTTGCCGCGCCCGATCTCGCTGGCCTTTCGATCATGCTGGTGGCACCGCCGGGCATCGGCGTTTCGCTGATCGAACGGCGGCTGCAGCGCTGGGGCGGCCAGATCTGCATGGTCTCGGATGTCGCGGTGGCGGAAGCCCTGCTGCCGGAACGCCCCTGGCACGCCGTGATGATCGATCATGCCTTCGGCGCGTCGGCCATCGAGAAATTCGCCGAGCTGGCGCGCCCGCATGCCGCGCATCGCATCGTGATGTTGACGCCCTCGACACGGCAGGAGCTGCAGAAGGCCATCGGCTCGGCCTTCACCGGTTATCTGGTCAAGCCGCTGCGCGCGGCTTCGCTTGCCGCGCGTCTCGCCGCTCCGCCGGAAGTAGCAGCGCCCGACATCGCGGCGGAGGCGCCGGCCGAAGTTCCGGAACAGGTCGTGCCCATCACTGCAGCGCCGGGCCTTTCCATCCTCGTCGCCGAGGACAACGAGATCAATGCCTTGCTGATGCGCTCGCTGCTCGGCCGCCTCGGCCACCGCGCCGTCATCACCACCAACGGCGAAGAGGCGCTGGAATCCTGGCAGGCGGCGAAATCCGCCGGTACACCCTACGATCTCGTGCTGATGGACATCCAGATGCCGCGTCTAGACGGCATCGAGACCACCCGCCGCTTGCGCAGCCTGGAAGCCAGCGAGCCAGGCCGTCGCACGCCGATCCTGGCGCTGACCGCGAACACGCTGGTCGAAGACCGCTATGCCTGCTTCGAAGCCGGGATGGACGGATTTCTGATCAAGCCGCTGGACCGAGAAAAGCTCGCCGAGGCGCTGGCGAGCCTCGCCGCCGCGCGGCACATCGCCGCCTGAGCGCTTATTGTTTGCGCATGATCTTGTCGGAAAACCGGTTCCCACTTTTCCGGATCACGCGCTACAGCCGCCGCAGCGCCACCTGTTCGATGACGTGATCGGCACCCTTCTTGAGGATCAGGGTCGCGCGCGGTCGGGTCGGCAGGATGTTGTCCTCGAGGTTGGCCAGGTTGGTGCGCTCCCAGATCGCAACCGCAGTGGCGATCGCTTCTTCGTCCGACAGCAGCGCATAGCGGTGGAAGTAGGATTTTGGATCCTTGAAGGCGGTGTCACGCAGCGTTAGCCAGCGCTTCACATACCACTGTCGCAGCACCGGTTCATCGGCGTCGATATAGACGGAGAAATCGAAGAAGTCGGAGACGACGGGCACCGCCTTGCCGTCGCGTGGCAGCCGGCCGGTCTGCAGCACGTTGACACCCTCGACGATCAGGATGTCAGGCTGGTCGACCTCTTGCCATTGGTTCGGAACAATATCCCAGCGCAAATGCGAGTAGACCGGCGCGCGGACGCCTCTTCGTCCGGATTTGATGTCGCTCAGGAACGACAGCAACAGCGGCAGATCATAGCT
>JAXMDE010000023.1:0-24872 GCA_046349015.1 Bradyrhizobium sp.
GGCTCTCGTACAGCCTCTTGAAGTGCGGGTTCGACTTGACGAGATCGGCATAGATCTCGTTGGCCGCGTTGTAGCAGGCTTCGAGCACGTCCTGCGGGAACGGCCGCAGAATGGCGCCAGCCACCAGCAGGCGCTTGAGCGCCGGCGGGTTGACGTAGTCGTACTTGCCGGTGACCCAGGTGAAGGTGTCGCGCGAAGCGGTCTCGATCGCCGCCTGATAGTGCTTCGGCAGCTGATTCCACTTCTCGATGTTCATGATGTTGTGGCCCTGGCCGGTTCCTTCCCACCAGCCCGGATAGTAGTAGTATTTCGCGACCTTCACGAAGCCGAGCTTTTCGTCGTCATAGGGGCCGACCCACTCGGCGGCGTCGATGGTGCCCTTTTCCAGCGCCGGATAGATGTCGCCGCCCGCGATCTGCTGCGGCACGCCGCCGACCTTGGCGATGATGGTGCCGGCGAAGCCGCCGACGCGGAATTTCAGGCCCTTGAAGTCATCGATATTCTTGATCTCCTTGCGGAACCAGCCGCCCATCTGCGCCCCGGTCGAGCCGGTCGGAATGCCGACGGCGTTGTATTCCTTCAGCAGGTCGTTAAGCATCTCGGTGCCGCCGCCGAAGTGCAGCCAGGCGATATGCGAACGGGTGTTGAGGCCGAACGGCAGCGAGGTGCCGAAAGTGAAGGCGGGGTTCTTGCCCCAGTAGTAATACAGCGCCGTGTTGCCCATCTCGACGGTGCCGTTGGAGACGGCGTCGAGCACCTGCAGGCCGGGGACGATTTCGCCGGCGGCGAACGGCTGGATCTGGAACTTGCCGTCGGTGACATCGGAAACGCGCTTGGCGAAATATTCGCAACCGCCGTAGAGCGTATCGAGCGCCTTCGGCCAGCTTGCGGCGTAGCGCCATTTGATTTCGGGGTTCGATTGTGCGATCGCGGGCGATGCCACCGCGGTCGCGGCGAGACCGACGCCACTCACTTTCAGAAAATCACGACGTTTCATGCGCTTCCCTCTCCGTTTGCCGATAACCTCGACAGGGGCGGCGATCTTGTTGTCGCCTCTGCTTCGCCGATGGCCTGGCGTTTTGCTTGTATCTGAAACCGGGCTTCCCGAACCCCTATGCTGGGGCTTGTCGAAAAACCGAACGTGATGAAATTCCAGACTGCGCGCAGGATGGCCAAACACTCTCCGGGAATCAAGAGCATAGGAAGGGCATCGTGCCCAAAGCGCGGCCCAACGCAGCTGCGAAGAGGCCGTTAAGGCCCGATCTTGCACCAAAGTCGTACGGACCGGCCCATTCCACGGGGGCACTGCGCGGCGGACTGACGCGCCAGACATCATCTGCTAGGGAGGGCCGGCAGTGGTGGGAGTGATGCAATGGCGGGCAAGAAGGTGGTGGTCGCGGGTGCAACGGGGCTGGTCGGCAACGCCGCCTTGCACCATTTCGAGCGCGCCGGCGGCGCCGAAGTCGTCGCCTTGTCCCGCCGCAAGCCGCGCCAGCTCTATGGCGCCCGCCATGTGCCAGTGGACCTTACGGATGCCGCGCAATGCGCGCAGGCCGCGCCGGAGCTCGCCGGTGCAACCCATCTGATCTATGCCGCGCTCTACGAGGCGCCGAGCCTGATCGACGGCTGGCGCGACCAGAACCAGATCGAGATCAACGACCGCATGCTGCGTAACCTGATGGCGGCGCTCGAGCCGGCAGCAGCCGCGCTGAAGCATGTCGCGCTGCTGCAGGGCACCAAGGCCTATGGCTCCCATGTTCGCTCGTTGAAGGTGCCGGCGCGCGAGGGCCGCTCGGAAATGTACGAGCAGCCGAACTTTTATTGGGCGCAGGAGAAATTCCTGCGCGAACTGCAAAAAGGCAAGGCCTGGCACTTCAGCGTCCTGCGTCCCGTCCTCATCGTCGGGCTTGCCATGGGCGGCGCCATGGACCTGATTCCGCCGCTCGGCGTCTACGCCGCCATGTTGCGCGAGCAGGGCCGCGACCTCGATTATCCCGGCGGCGCTCCCCGCGTCAGCCAGGCGGTCGACGTCGATCTGCTGGCGCGCGCCATCGCCTGGTGCGGCGAAGCGGATGCGGCGCGCAACGAAGTCTTCAACGTCACCAATGGCGACGTCTTCACCTGGGAGAATGTTTGGCCCGCGGTGGCCGACGGGCTCGGCATGAAGCCGGGCAGGGCCGTGCCGCTGTCGCTGGCGCAGGAATCGCGGAAATGGATCGCGACCTGGGACGAGCTGCGGCGCAAGCACGGCCTGGTTTCGCCCGGCCTCGACGAATTCGTCGGCCTGTCGTTCCAGTATGCCGATTACCAGATGCGCTACGGCCAGACCGAGCCCGGCCCGCCGTCGATCGTCTCCACCGTGAAGATCAACCAGGCCGGCTTCACCGAAATGATGGATACGGAAGCGATGTTTCGGAAATGGTTTGCGGAGGCAAAGGCGTGCCGCTTGCTGCCTTAGTGTTGGCGTAGGCCGCCTCCATCGCCTTGCGCGTCTTCACCGTGTCGTTATCAGCGTCGAACTCGACATCGCTCCAGCGCACGACGGCGCCGTGGGCGACGTCGTTCTTCAGCTTGACGCGATGGGCCAGGCCAATGGGCAGAGCGCCCACCTTCAGGCTCGCGGCCGCCGGCATCAGTTTGCCCCAGACGGTATAGCCGCCTTCGCCGTCGAGCATCTCGCCGGCGCGCAAGTTCTTCTTGGCAACGGAGGCGACGTCGCCGCGAAAGCCGTGCGGCTGGCCGGTCGGCTCCTTGCGCAACGCCGCCGACAAGACGGAAATATTCAGTTCGAGCCCGATCAGATGGTACGGCTTGTACATCGCCGCATAGCGCCCGCTGGAATCGGTCTTCAGCCCGTATTGCTTGAAGCAATCGGCGGCATATTCGTTCGGCGCCTCCAGCACGACATAGACGCCCCAACGCAAGTCGCGAAACACCGGACGGCCGTCGCGCTCCAGCGACGACACCACCTCCACCACGCCGGATTTCTCCAGCACGCCGCCTTGTTCGCGCGGCCGCATCACATGCGGCAGGTCGTCGACGCCGCAGGGCGGAAACAGCAGCCCGCCGGTCGGCACATCGAGGCCGCAGGCATTGGCGATCGCCGCCATCTCGATGGCGGATTTGGTGCCGTCGAGGAACGAGTTGAACATCTGCGGATTCATGCCGGCCGATTGCGCTTCGCCGGCCGTGAGCCCGTAATGCTGCCAGACCCCGTCGGGCGTCACGTCATGATAGGCGGGCAGGTATTTGGTGCCCTTGCCGGCGGCGACGACGCGGAAACCGGTGGCGCGCGCCCAGTCGACCATTTCCGCCGTCAGTGCCGGCTGGTCGCCATAGGCGAGCGAATAGACCACGCCGGCCTTGCGCGCTTCTTCGGCCAGCAGCGGCCCCGCCAGCACGTCGGCCTCGACATTGACCATGACGATATGCTTGCCCGCGGCGATCGCCGCGCGCGCATGCCTGATGCCGACGGCGGGATTGCCGGTCGCCTCCACCACCAGCTCGATGTCGCCTGACATCGCCTTGATGCCGTCGGTGACGAAATTCGTCGCCGCGATCCGTGCAGCGTCCCAGCCGACGGTGCGGCAGGCGTCCTTCGCGCGGCGTGGATCGAGGTCGACGATCACGGGCACTTCGAGCCCCGGCGTATGCGGCACCTGCGACAGGAACATCGAGCCGAATTTTCCGGCGCCGATCAGCGCGACGCGGACCGGTTTGCTCGCGGCATGGCGGGCATGGAGGAGGCGGGAGAGATTCATTTGAGGATATCCAATTGGCCGTCATTCCGGGACGCGCCACTCGGCGCGGGCCCGGAATCCATACTCACTATGGTGGTTATGGATTCCGGGCTCTCGCTTCGCGAGCCCCGGAATGACGAGAAATATACTACTCCGCCGCCTGCCGCGGCGCGCGGGCCAGCCGCACCAGCGCGTCGTCGGCGACCGTCTCGATCGGAGTGAAATCACGGTGGGCGATGTAATCCGGCCTCGTCGGCGTGCGGATGTAATTCGATACCGCGTTCAGCGTCAGATACACGATCTTGCGCGGGTAGGGCGTGATGTTGCCTGAGGATCCGTGCACGAGGTTGCCATGGAACATCAGCATGCCGCCGGCCTTGCCGGTCGGCGCGACGATGCCGCCTTCCTTGACCAGCTTCGTGACCGTCTCCTCGTCCAGCGTCCACAGTGGATAGGACGTGGTCTCAAGGTCATGCGAGGCCTTCAGATCCCCGGCATTCTGGCTGCGCGGCACCAGCATCAGCGGGCCGTTGATCGGCATCACCTCGTCGAGGAAGATCGCGATGTTCATGGCGCGCGGCAGCGGCATGCCGTCGTCGCGCTTCCAGGTGCCGTAATCCTGGTGCCATTGCCAGACGTCGCCGGTGAAGGCCGCCTTGGCGTTGATCTTGAACTGGTGCATGTAGACCTTCTCGCCGAACACCTGCTCGATCGGCTCGATCATGCGCGGATGCCTGCCCAGCACGCCGAAGGCGTCGTTGTAGAGATGGGCGGCAAAGGCGGTGCGCGGCGCGCCGCTCTTTTCGCGCCAGACCTCGGGCCGGTTGGCGTCGTAGATGCCGACGGCCTCGCGGGCGAGGAAGTCGACCTCCTCCTGCGAGAACAATTCAGGCAGGAACAGCCAGCCTTCGCGGTTGAAAAATTCGATCTGCTGCGGTGTCAGTTTCATGTTTTCCTCTCCCTTTGCTTATTGTCGTTTGAGCTACGCGGCCTTGTCGCTTTCCCTCAGCCTTTCCTCCGTCATCCGTCCGGCGCCGAGCGCGTGCGCCAAGGCGGCTGCTTCCGCCGCCCTGGCGTTGCCCGACAGCACATGGGCGGCGATGGTTTCATGTTCGTGCCAGGCGCTTTCGCGGTAATCCAGCTCGCCGAGCACGGTCGCCATCGAGCGGCGCATGTGCGGCCAGTGCGGCGCGATCATTTCCTCGATCGCGGGATTGCCCGACAGCGCATAGATGGCGCGGTGGAAATCGACGTCACGGGCAATCAGCTCGGGAAGCGGCGTCTTGCCGGAAATGGAGCGCCCGGCCGCCAGCGCCGCCTCGAGCCGTGCCCGGCCGGCGGCATCGGTCCTGGCGCGCGCCGCGGCCAGTTTTGCGGCCAGCGCGTCGATCGCGCCACGGACCTCGTAAAGCTGGCGGATGCGTTCCGGATCGAGCCCGACCACCTCGAAGCCGCGGCGGCCGCTTTCGGCCACCAGGCCCTGCCGGTGCAGCAGATGCAGCGCGTGGCTGACCGGCTGGCGCGAGACGCCGAGCCGGTCGGCCAATTCGTTCTGGCGGATGCGCTGGCCCGGCGGCAGCGAGCGGTCGATGATCGCCTCCAGAATCCGCGCATAGACCTGGTCGATCAGGTTCGGAAGCGGGTCGAGCGGGATCATGGCCAGCAGTCCATTTGGAATACGGAATTCCGTATTCGGAAACTAGCCCCACCTGCCGAGGTGGTCAAGGGGCTAAAGACCCATGAGGTCGGGCGAAGCGCCGGGTTTGGTCTCTTCCTTCTCCACGAGGGGAGAGGGACAGATGGCTACTCCGCCAAAAACGTCGTCACGGCCTCCGAAAATTCCACAGGCGCGTCGTCGAACATCCAGTGTTTGGCGCCGTCGATCATCGCCGTCTGCGAGCCTGCGACATGCTGCGCCAGCACGCGGTGAGCCAGCGCGAGATTTCCCACAGTGCTGCCGCCGCCCACGAACAGCGTCGGCGTGCGGATCGAGTCCGCCTGCGCCCTGGTGAAGGGCTTGCGCTGTTCGCCGACCTGGCCGAGCAGGGTGAAGACGTTGTCGCGCAACTGCTGCTTTGCGGCGGCGGTCAGCCGTGCCCAGGCGCCTTCGCCGTCGATGCCGTCGACGAAAGTTTTCAGCGCGTCGTCGATCTTGCCACCCCGAATGTTTTGCAACACGGATGGCATGACCAGCGACAGCGGCATCGGCGGGGGAGGCGGTGCGCCGGGCTCGAGCAGCGACGCATCGAGATCGCCGCCCGGCTCGGCCAGCACCAGCCTGCGCAGAAGATCCGGCCGCTGCTCGGCGACGCGGAAGCCGATGTGCCCGCCGCGGGAATGGCCCAGCAGATCCACCGGGCGGGGCTCGACCTGCTCGATGAAGGCGATCAGGTCGGAAACGTGCTGCGCCATCTTGTAATCGGAGCCTGTGCCGTCCCAATGCTCGGGAAAAAAGTGCCGCAGGCTCACTGAGATTACGCGATGTTTTTTCGACAACGGCCCCATCACCGAATTCCAGGTGCGGAAATCGCCGAGCGTGCCGTGCACCAGCACCAGCGGCGGACCGCTGCCGACTTCGAGATAGGCCATATCGTAGCCGTTGACCGTGATCGTCTGCATGGGTCAGCCTGACAGGAAGTCCAGCACGACTTCCGAAAAGGCCTGCGGCGCCTGTTCGAACATCGGATGTGTCGTGTTTGGAATCATCGCCGTCTTCGCGTTGGGGACATGCGCGGCCAGAGCGTGCAGTACCTTCGGCAGCAGGCCCCTGGTTTTCGCGCCGCCAACGAAGAGCGTCGGCACCCTAATGGATTCGGCATCCGCCTTCGAAAACCGCGGGCGGCTGTCGCGAACCTGGCCGATCAGCGTATAGGCGTTGTCGCGCAGCGGCTGCTTCATCAGCGGCGGCAGGCGATTCCAGCGGCCGGGTCCTTCCAGCGTATCGACAAAGACGGCGAGCCCGCCATCGACGTCTCCGGCCGCGATCTTGTCGGCCGCGGCGGTGAAGTGCGCCAGCAGCGGCGAGGGGCCGTCGGCGAAATCCGGGTCGAGCGTGGCATCGAGCTCGCCGCCGGGTTCGGCGAGGATCAGCCTGCGTAACAGGTCGGGCCGCTGCTGCGCCACGCGAAAACAGATATGTCCACCGCGCGAATGACCCATCAGGTCGACCGGGCCGGCGTTCAGCTTCTCGATGAAGGCAATGACGTCATCGACATGTCGGGCGATCGAATAGGTGTTGCTCTTGCCGTCCCATTGCTCGGGAAAGAAATGACGCAGGCTGACGCAGATCACGCGATGCTTCCTCGATAGCGGTCCGATCACGCCGCTCCAGACACGGTAGTCGTTGAGCGATCCGTGCACGCAAACCAGTGGCGGCGCTCCCGGCTGACCTTGGCCCACATCGATATAGGCCATGTCATATCCGTCGACGCGCAGGGTCTGCATGAGGTTCTCGCAGGAGGGATCACGGAGGAGGAAACGCCATAGTTCCACGGAAAAGTGCCGGTGCCCATCGCCGAAATGCGTGTGCAGAGCTGCATTTCCCGCCCGGACCGGGCCTGTTGATCCCCCGAATTCTTCCCGGATTTCGGGTGGATAGCAACAATCTCCAAGCCTAGATTTAGGACTAGCGGGTAGCGAGGCAGGAACCTCGAAGGAGCCAGCCATGACCGGCCAGCAATTTGCGATTTTCGACACCCCGATCGGCGCCTGCGGCGTGATCTGGGGCGAGCGCGGCATATCGGGCGTGCAGCTGCCGATGGGCAGCGAGGACAAGACCCGCAACCGCATCCACCAGCGCAACGGCGACATCCCCGAAGGCGAGCCGCCCGCCGAAGTGAAGCGTGCGATCGATGAGATGACCGAGCTGCTCGCGGGCAAGCCGAACGACCTGCTCGATGTGGAGCTCGACCTCGACGGCGTGCCGGAGTTCAACCGCGGCGTCTACGATATCGCGCGAAAAATTCCGCCGGGCCAAACCCTGACCTATGGCGACATCGCCAAGAAACTCGGCGGCGTGGAACTGTCGCGCGACGTCGGCCAGGCGCTCGGCCGCAACCCGTGCCCGATCGTGGTGCCGTGCCACCGCGTGCTCGCGGCCGGCAACAAGCCCGGCGGCTTCTCCGCCAATGGCGGCGTGGTGACCAAGCTGAAGATGCTGACGATCGAAGGCGCGGTGGTGAACCACACGCCGAGCCTGTTTGATTGAGCGGGACTGCACCCTCTCCCCTTGTGGGTGAGGGTCGCTTCGCGGAACGCGAAGCGGGGTGAGGGGTCTCTATCCGCGGATAGAGATCCCTCAATGAGGCTGTGGCGTACGCGGAACCAACCCCTCATCCGTCGCGCATCTATCGATGCGCGCCACCTTCTCCCACAAGGGGCCTGTTGCGTAATTCGGCGAATATGATTCTCTGAGGCAAAGCCTTGGGGGACGACGATGGCGGTGAAGCAGACTGGACAGCCGAGCTTTGTGGAAGCGCTGCTGCCGAAGGGGGCTGGCGCGAATGCGGCGCTGAATCGCCTGTCAGGGCTGGTGAAGTGGTACCGGTTCGAGAAGGTGCTGGCGCATTTGCGGGATGAGCAGGGACCGGGTCGGCCGGGCTATCCGGTGCTGGTGCTGTTTCGAGCGCTGCTGCTTCAGTCGCTGTACGGTCTGTCGGACCGTGAGCTCGAGGAAGCCTTGGCAGACAGACTGTCATTCAAGCGTTTCGTCGGCCTGAGCCTTGAGGATGCCGCACCCGACCACACGGTGCTGAACCGCTTCCGGAACCAGTTGATCGAGCAGGATCTTTTGCAGAAGCTGTTTGGCGAGCTCGATCGCCAGCTCGAGAACGCCGGCCTCATTCTGAAGCGCGGCACGATGCTGGATGCGACCTTGATCCAGGCGGTGTCGGCTCCGCCGAAGGAGGACCGCCCCTCGAATGATCCCGACGCCCGGTTCGCCAAGCGGCAAGGCAAGAGCGGTTCGACCTTCGGCTACAAGGCGCATGTAGGTGTCGATGAGGGATCTGGCCTGATCCGTGTGGTGCTGACCACGCCCGCCAATGTCAACGACACCACGCCGGCGGACGAGTTGATCTGCGGCGATGAAGCGGTGGTGTGGGCCGATGCGGCCTACGACACCCATGCCAGGCGGGCGAGGCTGAAAGCGGAGGGCAAGAAGCCCCGCATCGCCCGCCGGCCCAACAGGCATCATCCCGATCTGCCACCCAGGCTCAAGCGGTACAATCGCCTCATTGCGCGACGACGTGCAGCGGTGGAGACCACCTTCGCCACCCTCAAACGCCGCATGCGGCTGACAAGCATCCGCTACGTCGGTCTGATCAAGGCAAGCGCACAAGTTCTGTTAGCCGCCATCGCCTTCAACATGCGGCGATGGTCAGCAATCGCCGCCTGAGCCTCGCGCCATCGAGGCGGCGACCACCATTCTGGCAACCAACCCCGGGTAACCCGGCGCAACAAGCCGTTCTCCCGTGCCCTTCGCCTTCTAAAACGCTATAGCGCAACAGGCCCACAAGGGGAGAAGGGAAGACAGGTGAACTCACTTCCCCCTGAAATTCGGCGGCCGCTTTTCGTTGAAGGCCAGCACGCCTTCGCGGCGGTCCTCGGTCGGGACCATGCGGTTGTAGGCTTCGATCTCCAGCGCGAGCCCGTCGCGCAACGACAACTGCAGCCCGCGATGGATCGACAGTTTTGCTTGCCGCACCGAGATCGGCGCATTTTTGGCGATGCGCGCAGCGGTCGCCAGCGCTTCCCGCACCAGGTCGCTCAACGGAAATACTTCATTCACAAAACCCCAGTCGCGGGCCTGCGCCGCGGTAAAGGGTTTTCCCGTCAGGATCAGTTCCTTGGCGCGGCGTTCGCCGACGGCGCGCGGCAGGGTCTGCGTACCGCCGCCGCCGGGCATGATGCCGAGCGTCACCTCGGTCAGCGCGAAGCGCGCGCTATCGGCGGCGTAGAGGAAATCGCAAGCCCCCGCGATCTCGCAGCCGCCGCCATAGGCCGCGCCATTGACGGCGCCGATGATCGGCACCGGGCAGTCGATCAGCGCCCGCACCATCCGCTCGAAGATGACGTGCTGCCGCGTCCATGCCTCGTCGGTCATGCCGCGGCGTTCCTTCAGGTCGCCGCCGGCGCAGAACGCCTTGTCGCCGGTGCCGGTCAGCACGATGCAGCGCAGGTCTTGCGGATCGAGTGCGACATCCTCGAAACAGCGGACGAGATCGCGGCCCATCTGGGTGTTGAGCGCATTGGACGCATCCGGCCGGTTCAGCCTGACGATCGCCACATGCGCATCGACGCTCTCGATCGAAAGCGTCGCGAATTGCTGCGTTGCTGGGGCCACGGTCACACCGTCTCGCAGGAGAACCCGTTGCCCTTGCGCCTGATCCTGCCGGCCGAGGGCGAGGGGAAATGCGCCGTGCAGCACAGCGTATCGGTGTCGCAATAGCGCTCCAGGAAGCTGCGGCGCGTCTTGCCGGCCTCAGTCGGATCGACGTCGAACTTTGGCGATAATTCCGGATAGCGCGTCTGCAGCGGCGAGTGCATGAGGTCGCCGGAGAATACCGCCTCATCTTTGCCGCGGCCGAGCCGGAAGGCGACATGGCCGGGGGTGTGGCCCGGCGTCTGCAGCAGGCGAACGTGATCGCCGATGGCGGCTTCGTCGCCGACCACCTCGTGGCGCTTCGCCTCGACGATCGGCATCACGCTGTCCTCGATCGGCGGTACCGGCGTCTTGGCATGCACGCCGGCCCAGTAATCGAACTCGGTCTTGCCGAACACGTATTTCGCCTTGGGGAAGGTCGGCACCCAGCGGCCGTTCTCCAGCCGCGTGTTCCAGCCGACATGATCGACATGCAGATGCGTGCACATGACGTAATCAATGTCGCCGACGGAGAGCCCGGCAGCCGCCAGCGCGCGCATATAAGTGTCGTCGGTTTTCATGTTCCATTTCGGACGCTGCGGCCGCGGCTTGTCGTTGCCGATGCAGCTGTCGATCAGGATGTTGTGGTGCGGCGTCTTCACCACATAGGACTGGAAGCAGAGCATCAGCGCATCGTTGGCATCGAGCGCTTTTGCGGCCTGCATCCAGCTGCGGTTCTCCGCCAGCACGTCCGGCGTCAGCGTCGGCAGCATTTCCAGCGCGGGCAGGAAGCTGGTTTCCTGCTCGATGATGCGGTGGATGGTGATGTCGCCGGCTTTGAAGGTGAGGCTCATGCGATTTCCCCTTACGCCGCCGGCGGCACCGATATCTTCACCGACGGCCGCTCCAGCATCCTCTCATGGAACTTGTCGAGCTTGGGATAGGCCTTGCGCCAGCCGCAATCGGCGAAGCGGAAATCGGCATAGCCGAGCACGCAGACGAGGCCGATCTGCACGATGTCGAGCGGGCCGTTCAGCACGTCGTCGCGGCTCTCGAAGCGCTTCATGCCGCTCCAGGCCCGGTTCCAGTGGTCGTCCGACCAGGCTTTCCAGCGCAGCGGCTCCGGCCGCGTGATACTCTCGTAGCGGCACAGCAGCATGGATTCGAGCATGCCGTTGATCAGCGAGTGATCGGTCTTCACCTGCCAGCGTTTGCGGCCGTAACCGGGGATCAGCGCGCCGCCGAAAATCTCGTTGAGATATTCGACGATGACATAGGAATCGAGGATAACGTCGCCTTCGTTGGTGATCAGCACCGGCAGCTTCTTCAGCGGCGTGATGGCCTGATATTTTTCGTTGGCCGTGCCGGGCGCGACGGTTTCCGAGACGAACTCGATCTTGTCGATCAGCCCGAGTTCGATCGCGGCGATGCGCACCTTGCGGGCATAGGGTGAGGCGGGGGAGAAGGTGAGCTTCATGGGGTGCTTCCAATCGATCGGTTGGAAATCGGATCGTCATTGCGAGGAGCGAAGCGACGAAGCAATCCAGCTTGCTTGTTGCACCAAAAGCTGGATTGCTTCCGCCTTCGCTCGCAATGACGGTGTGGGCAGCCGCTGCGCGTTTACGCCGCAATAATCTCCTGGCGCTGCTCGCCGAGGCCTTCGATGCCGAGCGTGACGACGTCGCCGACATTGAGGAACTGCGGCGGCTTCATGCCGGTGCCGACGCCGGGCGGCGTGCCCGTGGTGACGATGTCGCCGGGCAACAGCGTCAGGAACTGCGAGACATAGGAGATGCACTTGGCCATGGAGAAGATCATGGTCGAGGTCGAGCCGGTCTGGCGGCGCTTGCCGTTGACGTCGAGCCACATCGACAGCTTCTGCACGTCGGGGATTTCGTCCTTGGTGACCAGCCAGGGGCCGACCGGGCCAAAAGTGTCGTGCGACTTGCCCTTGGTCCACTGGCCGAGACGCTCGATCTGGAAGTTGCGCTCGGAGACGTCGTTGCAGCAGCAATAGCCGGCGACGTGGTTGAGCGCATCGGCTTCCGAGACGTATTTGGCGCGGGTGCCGATGATGGCGGCGATTTCGACTTCCCAGTCGAGCTTGGTCGAGCCGCGCGGCTTCTCGACGGGATCGTTCGGGCCCGATAGCGCGGTGTTGGCCTTGATGAAGAAGATCGGCTCGGTCGGGATCGGCGAGCCGGTTTCCTTGGCATGGTCGACATAGTTGAGGCCGATGGCGACGAACTTGGAGATGCCGGTGACGGGCGCGCCGAAACGGGGATTGCCGGAGACGGCCGGCAGCGAAGCCGGGTCGATCGCAGCCAGTTTCTTCAGGCTCTCGGGCGAATAAGCGGCGCCGTCGAGATCCCTGACATGGGCCGAGAGGTCGCGCAGCTGGCCGGATTTGTCGATCAGGCCCGGCTTCTCCGCGCCCTTGGCCCCGTAACGAACAAGCTTCATTTTTCAGCACTCCCTTGAGGGTCTTGTTTACTTGCAGGCTTATTGGAACAGCGCGGGCGGGATTGCAATGGCCGCCCGATGCTGCATTGCAGGGCAGGTCTACGTCAGCGCGATGAACTTGAAGGCATCGCCTTCGCGCTTGATGTGACCGGCATTGAAATGACCGCCGATCACCAGCACCGGCTTGTCGGCGAAGCGCGAGAACAACGTCCTCCGGGTCTCGGCTGACTTCTTGCCGTCGCTGTCGGCGGTCGAGGACCAATCCAGATGCGCCATCTGGCAGGGGTGGTGGGCGACATCCCCGGTCAGCAGGCCTTCCTCGCCGTCGGAAGCGATGTGGATACTCATATGGCCGGGGCTGTGGCCGGGCGTCGGAATCAGCGAAATCTCGTCCGTGAGTTTGGCGTCGCTGGCGACGAGGTCGGCCTTGCCGGCATCGGCAATAGGCTTCACGGAATCGGCGAAAACAGCGACATGCGCTGGCTCCGCGCTGTGGTCGCGCCAGTGCTCGAATTCGGTCCTGCCGAACACGTAGCGCGCCTTGGCAAAGGTCGGCACCCATTTGCCGCCGATCAGGCTCGTGTTCCAGCCGACATGATCGACATGCAGATGCGTGCACAGCACGGTGTCGATGCTGTCAGGCGGAAAACCCGCCGCCGTCAGCTTCTCCAGGAACGGATCCTTGCGGTCGTTCCAGGTCGGTACGTTGCGGCCTTTCTTGTCGTTGCCGAGGCCGGTGTCGACAATGATGCGGCGGTTCGGCGTCTCCACCAGCAGCGAGTGGATCGACATTTTCAGCCGCCCCTCCTCGTTGGCGTAATGCGGGATCAGCCAGGGCAGCTTCTGGATTTCCTCGTTGGTCGCCAGCGGCAGGATGAAGCGCGTGCTGCCGACGGTTTCGAGCTCCACGACCTTGGTGATCTTGACCTTGCCGATCTTCCACTGCATCCCGGCGTTTCCCTCTTGCTTCTTTCTTATCGCGCGCAATCGACGATCACGGTGCCGAGCTTGTCGCCCTTCTCGACCGCGAGATGCGCCTGCGCGGTGTCGGACAACGCGAACTGCCCGGCGACATTGTGAATGCGCGGACCGGCCGCGAGCCACTTCGTGATGTCGGCTTGGGCTGCCGCGAGCAGCGGCGGCGGCAGCGCGAACAGCACCAGCGAACGCAGCGCGATGCACTTCTCCATCAACTCGCGCATCGGCACTACAGGTGTGCGGTTGCCATTGGTGGCATAAACCGCGATGGTCGAATTCATCCCCATCAGTTTCAGCGTAGTATCGATATTGCCGCCGAAATCGACATCGACGACGCGATCGACGCCGCGCCCGCCGGTGAAGGCCATCGCCTTCGCCACCACGTCGTCTGTCTTGTAATTCACGACGAGATCGGCGCCGCCAAGCCGCGCCTGTTCGGCCTTCGCCGCCGAGCTCACGGTCGCGATCACCTGCGCGCCGCCCCATTTGGCGAGCTGCACGGCATAGTGGCCGACCGCGCCGGCGCCGCCGGTAACCAGTACCGTCTTGCCAGCGATCGGCCCGTCACAGAACAGGCAGGTCCACGCCGTCATCGCAGGGATGCCGAGCGTGGCGCCCTGCGCAAAGGAAAGATTGTCCGGCAGCGGCGTCACCAGGTGCTCTGCGAGCGCGATATATTCGCACGCCGTGCCGAAAGCGCGGCCATTGCGCTGGCCGTTGAACAGCCAGACGCGCTGGCCCACCTTGAGACGCGTCACGCCGTCGCCGACCTGGTCGATGATCCCCGCGCCGTCGCTGTTCGGGATCACGCGCGGATATTCCATGGCCCGATAGGAGCCGCCGCGGCGGCCGACATCGGCCGGATTGATGCCGGAGGCCTCCAGCCTGATCCGCACTTCGCCGGGGCCCGCAACCGGCGTCGGCATCTCACCATAGGTGAGAACTTCCGCCGCTGGCCCGGAGCGTTCGTACCAGACAGCTCTCACAGCGTTCCCGGGAACGCGCCGCCGTCGAGCAGGAGATTTTGCCCGGTGATGAAGCCGGCCTTGTCGGCGCAGAGGAATGCGCAGGCCAGCCCAAACTCCTCGGGGTCGCCGAAGCGGCCGGCCGGATTCTGCTTCGTACGCTCGGCCATCTGCTCCTCCACCGTTATGCCGCGTTTTGCGGCCTCGGCCTTGGCGGTGTTGCGCAGGCGGTCGGTCAGGAAGGGGCCGGGCAAGAGGCCATTGATGGTGACATTGTTGATCACGGTTTTTCGCGACAGGCCGGCGATGAAGCCGGTGAGGCCGGCGCGCGCGCCGTTGGAGAGGCCCAGGATTTCGATCGGCGCCTTCACCGCGGCGGAGGTGATGTTGACGATGCGGCCGAACTTGCGCGCCATCATGCCGTCGACCGTCGCCTTGATCAGCTCGATCGGGGTCAGCATGTTGGCGTCGATCGCCTTGATCCAGTCGTCGCGGGTCCAGTTGCGGAAATCGCCGGGCGGCGGGCCGCCGGCATTGTTGATGAGGATGTCCGGCTCGGGGCAGGCCTTCAGCACGGCCTCGCGCCCCGCGGGCGTCGTGATGTCGCCGACGATCTCGGTGACGGTGACGCCCGGGTTCTTCTTCCTGATTTCGTCGGCGGTCGCCTTCAGCGCCTCGGCGCCCCGCGCCGTCAGCGTGATATTGACGCCTTCACCCGCGAGCGCCATGGCGCAGGCGCGGCCGAGGCCCTTGCTGGAGGCGCAAATGATGGCGCGGCGGCCTTTGATCCCGAGATCCACTGTTTCACTCCCCTGGATTTGGACGGCTTTTGGAATTCGATGGCGCGCACTCTAGCCAACCTCGGCCGCCCTGATAAGGGCGCCTCACGCCGCAGAAATGCATGAGGGGGACGACGGCCATGCCGTGACGGCCGCGCCCTAGATGTGTCGCTCTTTCTTCAGGCGATCGATGGCGGCCGCAGCTTCCGGCGGCAGCGAGCGAAAGCCCATCTGACCCGCTGCGGAGAACAATGGCCGCAGTTGCGAGCCGTTGAGGAAGGCGGGCTGGCGGTTGGCCGGCAGCAACTGGTCGAAGATCAGCACAAAGGTGGTTGCGACCAGGCCGACGCGGATCGCGCCCAGCGTAGCTCCGCCGAGCCGGTCGGGGATGCCGGCTTCGTGGCCGATGGCCTCATCAAGCGCCATCCGCGCCAGCTTGCCCAGCGCCATCCCCGATACGAGGAATATACCGAAGAACAGCAGCCAGCCCTGTGACAGCGGCGAAGTGGGCCCGGCATCGATACGCGGGGAGATCGCCGATATCGCCCACAAGGCGATCGGCATTGCCAGCAGATAGGCGAGGATGGTCAGCGCGCTGCGCAGCAGGCCCGTCCTGAAGCCGGTGACGACGGCGACGAGCAGCCCGAGCCCGACGGCGATATCGAAACTGTTCATGCAAAACCCCGCCGGCTTTCCATGCCACGGCTTCGTCAAGGAACCGGCGTTGCGATGGCTTGCATTTGATGCAATCCGGCAAACCTTCCTCAAACGAGAGGGCGTCCCGTGAAATTTTTCGGCGGCTACAAGCCAATGGGTCGGTGATCTTTCTTACCCTCTACCCTGTGGGAGAGGCACAGGCGGCCTTCGGCCGCCGTTCTTAAGAAATAACGCCGATGCTCTGCATCGGCTATGGCGCAGCGAAGCGGGGTGAGGGGTCTCTATCCGTGGAGACAGACCCCTCATCCGTCGCGCATCTGGCGATGCGCGCCACCTTCTCCCACAAGGGGAGAAGGAAGAGGACCAACTGTTCGCTCCTCACAATGACGTCAGTGCCGCAGCTCCGCCTTGATCATATCCGCGGCCTTCTCGCCGATCATGATGGTCGGCGCGTTGGTGTTGCCGCCGACCAGCGTCGGCATGATCGAGGCATCGACCACGCGCAGGCCTTCCATGCCGTGCACTTTCAGCTTGGCATCGACCACCGCCATCGCATCGCTGCCCATCTTGCAGGTGCCGACCGGGTGATAGACGGTGTCGGCGCGCTCGCGCAGGATGTTGCGGATGTCGTCGTCGGTCTTCACGTTCTCGGTGTACATGTCCTTCTTCTGCAATGCGCGCAGCGCCGGCGTTTCCAGCAGGCGCCGCGTCGTCTTGAAGCCGGCGACCATGGTCTCGAGGTCGGCGGCTTCACCAAAGAAATTCGGATCGATCACGGGGGCAGCCAGCGGATCGGCGCTGCCGAGCGTCACCTCGCCGCGGCTCTTCGGCCGCAGCAGGCAGACGTGGCAGGTGAAGCCGGCGCCCTTGTGCCGCTTGCGGCCGTGATCGTCGGCCAGCGCCATGCCGAAATGCAGCTGGATGTCGGGAATGTCGAGATCGGGCCGCGTCTTCAGGAAGCCGCCGCATTCGGCGAAATTCGAGGTCATCGGGCCGCGGCGCTCGCGGCGGTACTGGCCGATGGCGCGCAAGAGCCGCGGCACTTGCTTCAGCGAGAGGCCGTTGAAGTTGGGATTGTCCGAGAGGTAGCCGAACACGAAGTCGATATGGTCTTGCAGGTTCTGCCCGACGCCCGGCAGGTGATGCACGCTGGCAATGCCGTGCTTGCCGAGTGCGGCGGCATCGCCGACGCCCGACAGCATCAATAGCTGCGGCGACTGGAACGCGCCGGACGCCACGATCACCTCGCGCCGCGCCCGCAGAACCTTCTTCTCCTTGCCCTGCATGTATTCGACGCCGACCGCGCGCTTGCCCTCGAACAGGATGCGGGTGGCGTGGGCAAAGGTTTCGACCCGCAGGTTCGGCCGCGTTCCCATGTGCGGATGCACATAGGCGCGCGCCGCGCTCCAGCGCTCGCCGTTCTTCTGCGTCACCTGGTAGATGCCGAGGCCTTCGTGATCGTCGCCGTTGAAATCCTCGCGTAAGCGGAACTGCGCCTCCTGCGCCGCCTCGAGAAAGGTCTGCTGCACCGGATTGTCGGTGCGCAGCTTGTTGACCGCGAGCGGCCCGCCCTTGCCGTGAAACTCGCCGTCGAAATCGGCATTGTCCTCGGCGCGCTTGAAGTAGGGCAGCACGTCCGAATAGGACCAGCCGGCATTGCCGAGCGAGGCCCATTGGTCGTAGTCGGCGCGGTGGCCGCGGATATAGACCATGGCGTTGATCGCGCTGGAGCCGCCGAGCCCCTTGCCGCGCGGCTGGTAGCCGATGCGGCCGTTGAGGCCCTTCTGCGGCACGGTGTTGAACGACCAGTTGTTGATCGGCTTCGTCACCATCAGCACCAGCGCGAACGGCGTCGTCACCACCCAATTGTCGTTCTTGCCGCCGGCATCGAGCAGCGCCACCGACGTCTTGCTGTCCTCGGAAAGCCTGCCCGCCAGCGTGCTGCCGCCGGAGCCGGCGCCCACGATCACGAAATCAAACGTATCACTCACGCGTGTTTCCCCCTTGTTTTATTCTGCGCCGTCATTGCGAGGAGCGTGAGCTCCGAAGCAATGACGGTTAGTGCAACTACGACAGCAACCTCATCACCTTCTGCAGCCGCGCGATCTTCGCCCCGTACGGCGGATAGAGATCGGCCAGCCGGTTGAACCGCGAGCGGTAAAATACCGGCTTCAGCTTGGTCAGCGCGCGGAAACCCCATTCGCCGTGATAGGCGCCGGTGCCGGAGGCGCCGACGCCGCCGAACGGCTGGTTGGTCTGCGCGACATGAAACAGGCAGTCGTTGACGGTGACGCCGCCTGAGACGGTGCGCGCCAGCACCTCGTCGCGCGCGGCATTGTCGGACCCGAACCAGTACAGCGCCAGCGGCCGGTCGTGCGCATTGATATAGGCGATCGTCTCGCTCGCGTTTTTGTAGCCGAACACCGGCAGCAGCGGCCCAAAAATCTCCTCCTGCATCACCGTCATGTCGGGCGCAGCTCCGACGATGATGGTGGGCGGAAACTTGCGTTTGCCCTTCCAGTCGGGGTCGGCAGGCGAGGCCGGCTGCAAAATGGTCGCGCCCTTGTCGGCGGCATCAGCCACCAGCGCTTCCAGCCGCGCATAATGCCGGTCCGAGACGATGGAGGTGTAATCGGTATTGTCGGGGTCGGTGCCGAACATCTTCTGCATGTGGCCGTGCAGCCGCGCGGCAAAATCCTTGACCTGCGCCTCCGGCACCATGGCGTAGTCGGGCGCGATGCAGGTCTGCCCGGCATTGAGCAGCTTGCCATAGGCGATGCGTTCGGCGGCGACATCGAGATCGGCGGAGCGGTCGACGATGGCGGGCGATTTGCCGCCGAGCTCCAGTGTCACCGGCGTGAGATTGCGCCCGGCGGCCTCCGCCACCAGCCGGCCGACGCGCGTGGAGCCGGTGAAGATCAGATGATCGAACGGCAGCGTCGCAAAGGCCTTTGCGATCTCGTCCTCGATGCCGGTGACGACGATCTCGCTGGCATCGAATTTTTGGCCGATCACCTCGCGCAACAGCGCCGAGAAGCGCGGCACCAGTTCGCTCGGCTTGATGATCACACGGTTGCCGGCCGCGATCGCCGCCACCGCCGGCGCCAGCGTCAACTGCAGCGGATAATTCCAGGGCGCGATGATGCCGACCACGCCGAGCGGCTGCGGCAGCAGGCGGTTGCTGGCGGGCGCAAATTGCAGCGCGGTCGCGATCTTCTGCGGCGCCATCCACTTCTTGAGGTGCTTTGTGGCGTGCCGGATCTCGGTCAGCATGAACACGGTCTCGGCGACGGCGGTCTCGATCGCGCAGCGATGGCCGAAATCGGCCGAGATCGCCTGTTCGAACCGCCGTTCGTTCTCCGCGACCACGGCTTTTAGCCGCTTCAGCCGGTCGAGCCGCTGCGCAAGGGTCGGCGCCGGCTCGTTGCGCGACAGCTCGATCTGGCGATGGAAGGCGTCTTCCAGGGCGCGGAGGCCCGGGCTCTTCAGGGGTTGGTCCACGGCGTTCTTCCCGGCTGCTTTCGCGGGCAAACCTCCGCTTTTGCGTTCCATCTGGCAAGAGCCGTTTCCGGATGCGAATTTTCGAAGGAAAACAGGCATTTTACCTGTCACAAAAACCTCAAAAGGCGCCGTTTGGCCCTTTCCAAAGAGGGCGGGCATTGATACATACGCCCCGCACCCGTTGGCCATGCCCGGGTCGCCTTCTCAGGAAGCCTCTGGAAGCGGATCGATCGGCGCCTTGGTGCTGGGACGGTTTCGCTTCCGGTCCGCTTGGGAAGCCGGACTAAGGTGACGCGGGGTGGAGCAGCCCGGTAGCTCGTCAGGCTCATAACCTGAAGGTCACAGGTTCAAATCCTGTCCCCGCAACCAAGTTTTCCCTGCCCGCTTTTGCCGGCAGGGCGCAGAATCGCAAATCTCCAAGCTTCGGGACGCTCTCATGACGGAGTGGTATCTCGTCTGGATCGACGGACCGCGCGGCCCCGAGCCGCAGAAATGGTCGTCGGAAGGGGCGTGGGGCCAACTCGGCCGGCAGGATGTGCTCGTGCGGTTTCCGCTGACGGACAAGGAAGCCAAACTGTCGCTCGACGCGTTGGCAAGCAAGCACCCCGTGCCGGTCAGGTGACATTGCATGCGGCACCCCGGTGTCGGCAATCGTGCCGCCTGCATGCGCAAGGGCGTTGGGGACAACCTAGAGATCGATTTTCAGCCGCTTGGCTGTCTGGGGCCCTACTTGTCCGTCAACGACGAGACCTTTCGTAGCCTGAAAGGCCGCCACTGCAGCTGCTGTCAAGTCGTTATAGTCTCCATTGATCGGTCCAGGATTGAAGCCAAGCTCCTTTAGAGCTTGCTGGATGCTCCTGATAACCGAAGCCTTCATGTTGGGGCGCCCGAGCGCATACAACTTGGTTGGTCCGGCCAGATTGAGCGGCCCGCTTGCCGGTCCATAAGTAAATTCCGGCAGCAGGACTCCCGTATCCCAGTTCCGGCCTGACACCTTGCCTCGGCGGACGCCATAAGCAGTGCCCATCGCCTCGACTGTTCCGCCCTCTCCATCACATACAACGATGTGTCCCATCATGCCCGGTCCAGGAGGATAGCGGAGAAGGATGCCGCCCACCGTCGCGGCCGCCTGCTTCCATGGAACGCGCTTGCCGAGCTTCTGTGAGTCAGTTTTCCAGGCTCCCGTATAAGCTTCGACGGTTGCCGGATTGGCGGTATCATCCACGCATCCATATAGATACCCACCAACTTGGTACACCAGCCAAGACATGAACTCGGCACAGTCCCAAGGGCCATGCCAGTTCTTGTTGTTCTTCGGCACGCAGACATTGACGTACTTCTCACCAATGCGCGTCTCAGCCAGCCGCAGCATTTTCTCGCCGTCAGTCATCAGATTCCTCCCGCGCAAAATTCCGGCTGATGGGTCGATGGGACCTCAGTCGCGCCAATGCGAAAACGGCTCGCCACCGTATTCCAGCGCCTTGGGGTAGTTAGGACCGCAGCGAAGCGCCGCCTTCGGGAGCCGCGCATAGAAATTCCCCAAAGCAAATCGCGAAAGATCGCTAAACGTCGCTTGAGCAAAAGTGAGCGCAATTATGCATCTGCAGCTAAAGGTTGCAACAACCATCTGGGAAGGCGCGTGCCTTCTCACCGGCGCAATAGGGGTCTCCGCATAGGGCGGGCCGGAGGAATTGCCGTCGATTCTGATTCACATAGTCTATCAAGCCCCAAACTCATCCCCGTCCTGCCCATTGAGGGGCGTTCCGCGATCGTCACGGTACGTCGAGGGCGGGATGCGATGGACGCTGCAAACTCAGGCGTTGCCGGCTTGGTTCCGCAAGGGGCCAGTCGGGCGCCGGACGAAAGGGCGCCGCGCAAATCGCGCTGCGGGAACGCGAGGGCTTGCGTCAATGCGTCGCGTCGCATCGAACAGCCGGTGCAAGCGTGAAATCCCCTCTTGCCTTCGTGAACGGGCTTTTCGGCGTCGTTTTCGCCCGCAAAAAGGGTGCTGCCCGACCGCTGTTAACCCCTTGATGCCAATTGGTAACGCACCAATCACGCTGCGATCACGCTGGCCCCAGCACAATTCACGGCAAGAAGGGTGGTTCAGGACCATTTCCTTCATTTGGGGGAATCATGAGTGCCGAATCAGTCGTGTTTTACCTGAAGCGTCCGCCCGCCAACGATCCGGTCGACGAGACCGAATGGCTGTTCTCCGCGTTGGGCCAGTTCACCGGAGCCGAGCTGCGCGAGCTGCTCTATATCGCGCAGGAGCCGGACTTCTTCGAGACCATGCGTGCCGTGTTTGCGCTTCCGGAAGCGAGCCGGCTGGCCCTGCACGAGTTCCTTGCCGCCGCCGATCCGCGGCCAGTGAGTGCCAGGGTCGAGTCCGACGCGAAATGCGTCCTGCAGCGCGGAACGTCTGCGCCGGAAAAGCCCAGGTTGAAGCTGGTCGACTAGCCAGCGCCCGCCGCGTCTCCCCAGATCGGCGTGCGCTCTTACGCGCCGGCGCGCAATTTCTATGCGCTGACGTGCGCCCTCTACGCGCTCACGCGCAACGGCTCCCGCCTCATCGGCTCGCTGGCTGGAAAGAACTCGCCGATCCAGTTGTGCCTGACCGCCTCGATATGCCAGGACATCGCATCGGCCGAGCCGGGCGCGGGATCCGGAATATCCTTGCGGATTTCCCTGCCATCCAGCCATCCCAGGCTGTGCGAATAGCGCGTCTCGCAGACCAGGCGGATGTCGTCATGCTGCTGCAGCAGCACATAGCCGTCGGCCGGAAAGAAGGTGCCGGCGAGCTCGATCTGGCGCGGCAATTGCCGCATCAGCAGGAACGTGCTGGTCGCCGTCCTCTCGGATTCCGACACCAGCACGCCGACCATGCTGTAAATGGGGCTGATCGCCTCGGGCGCGAACAGCCCGGGCGGTCCCATAATGGTGCCGGCGGTTGCAAGCGACAGATATTCGCCCTCCGGGCCCCAGCGGCAGGCGATCATCCATTCATGGCTGCGGCTCTTCACCAAGGTTGGCTTGGCATAGTCCGACCGGGCAATATCGGCAGCCATGGCTAGGACGAACGCTTTCGCAGGCATTGATTCCTCCGGCACGAACTAGAAAGTACTCCTGCCGAGAATCCCCCGCCGGACGTGAGAACACCGTGAATTAGTATGAATAACACCCTGTTTTCCGGCGCGGCTGCGTTACTCCTCGGTGATGCGACCGCGGCTTCCGTGAATCACGATGCGCCGCGCCTGCTCACGGAACTCGGCTATGCCGTACCGGAACGGGAGGCCGACCCCGCGACGCGCCATCGCGCGCGGCTGCTGCAGGCTGCATCGCAATTTATTCGAATTTTCGAGTTGGCCGCGCCCGATGCCCCGGGGCTGATCGCATTCGGCGCCGAGTTCGATCCGGCCATCGCCGATGCGATGCACCGGGGCAGTCCGCCGGTCGGCGTCTCCGGCATCGGCCAGACCATGCAGCAGGCGTTCCAGGGATGTGTCGGCGAGGGCATCGAATATCTGTCTCAGCTGCAGCACGCCGGCGATGCCCTGGTGCAGGCCGATGACGATGCGCCGACGACGGCGCTGGACCGGCCGGCGCGCGAGCTGGTCACCGCGCTGAAGTCGCGCGCGCGCGTTGCGCTGACATGGCATCGCGCCAAAAGCCTGTCCGATGGTCGCGAGGTCCTGCTGCCGGCCGATCTCTGTCTGCGGCGGCCGCCGGCTGCGCAGGAGTTCGCGCCGCCCTGGCCGTTGAGCATCGGTTCGGCCGCCGGCACCTCCCGGGACGGCGCCGCGCTGCACGGCCTGCTCGAATTGATCGAACGCGATGCCGCGAGCCTGTGGTGGCAAGGCGGCAGCCGGGGAAGGGCGGTTCCGCCAGAAGTCGAGGCGAGCGCGCAAGCGCTGCTGGCCGAGCTTCGCGCCGGCGTGCGGGCGCCGCGGCGCAGCTGGCTGCTCGACATCACCACCGATATCGACATTCCCGCGGTGGCGGCGCTGTCCTGCGGGCCCGACGGATTCGGTTTTGCCTTCGGGCTCTCCGCGCGACGGACGCTGCAGGAAGCCGCGCGCTCGGCGGTGCTGGAACTGTGCCAGATCGAATTGGCCCAGGCAGTCGTCGAGGCCAAGCGCCGCGAACGCGGCGACGCCGCGCTCAATGCCGGGGATCGCACGCATCTGCAGCGCGCCACATCAGTCAATGCCGACAGCTGTGCGTTACTGCATCCGGTGTCCGGTAAGGTGGAACATCTTTCGATCGACGGTCCGGATCCGCAAGAGGCGTTGCAAGGGGTCGTGCGGCGCCTCGCCGAATGCGGGATCGAGACCTATGCCCTCGATCTGACGCGAGCGCAGTTCGGCATTCCCGTGGCGCGGATCATGGCTCCGGGGCTGCAGGCGGAACCCTCCACCATCGTTACGTCACGGCTTTCCGGCATGATTGGGCAAACTGGCGGGGGCGCTGCCCACACCGGTGGCATCCCATTGATCTAGTTCACCTTCATATGGCTTGACGCGCTTAGCCCCCACGGCGAAACTTTTCCGATGCCAGCGATTGCAGCCGTCCAGACCGTGAGAGAGCCAGCCGTGCCGGGCACCGCGCGCCGCCTGTCGATCACGCTGGTCGGGCGCCTCGCGCTGCGGCTCGACGGCCGCGCGGTCGAACTGCGGACGCGCAAGGCTGCGGCTGTGCTCGGTTATCTCGCGCTGTCCGATACCAAGAGCGAGAGCCGCGAGCGGCTGGTCGGTCTGTTGTGGAGCCGGTCGGACGAGGAAAAGGCGCGCGCCTCGCTGCGCCAGGTCGTGCGCGAGCTGCGCAACGTTCTGGAGGATGCCGGTTTTGCCGGCTTCCACGCCGAGCGTCTCTCCATCGGCTTCGACCCGGGCCAGGTCGAGGTCGACGTCGAAAGCATTTTGCAGCAGGCGGAGAACGCGCGCGTGCTCCCCTTGCTGCTCAACACCCAGCGGCTCGACGAGCGGCTGCTGGAAGGCATGGACGACCTCGATCCTTCTTTCCGCGTCTGGATCCTGGCGAAACGCCAGACCATCTATGAGCGGCTGATGCGCAGTCTCGATGCCGGTCTGGCAGCCGCGCATGTTTCCGCCGAGGCGAAAAGGAACATTGCGGCCGCCATCGTCAACCTCGATCCGACGCACGAGCAGGCCTGCTGCCGCCTGATGCAGGCGCATGCCGAAGACGGCGACGCCGCGGGCGCGCTGCGCCTCTACAAGGCGCTGTGGGATCTGCTCGACCGCGACTACGGCATGGAACCGTCGAAGGCGACGCAGGAGCTGGTTGCCAGGATCAAGCTCGGCGCCTTCGAGCGCAACAGCGCAGCCACGCCGGAACGCAGCGAAGCCGGTTTCCATGGCGCGAGGGCATCCGCCAGCGCCGCCGTGACGCCGGTGTTCCAGCCGGTCAA
>JAXMDE010000024.1:0-23915 GCA_046349015.1 Bradyrhizobium sp.
GATATCATCAGCGACTTCTACAACGAGCATGATCTGAAGGTGATCGAGTTCGGCGCCGACCTCGGCTACGTCAACTGGAAGGACATCGGGCTCAACCCGTATGGCAACTCGCTGATCGTCAACGGCGCCTATGCGGAGAAGAACCCGAAGCTGGTCGAAGCGTTCGTCCGGGTGAGCCAGAAGGCGTTTGCCGCCTGCGTCGCCGACGTTGCGCCCTGCCTGAAGGCGCTGCTCGACCAGGTCTCCGGCCTCGACAAGGAGAACCAGGAGCGGCAGTGGGAGCGCATCAAGTTCCTGATGACCGACGAGTTCACCACCACCAAGGGGCTGGGCTGGATCGACGGAGAGCGCATGAAGAAGGACTACGAGCTGGTGCAGACATATCTCGGCATGGAAAAGCCGTTCGATGTCGGCACCGCGTTCTCCACGAAGATGCTCGATCCCTCCATCAAGATGGATGCGAGCAAGGTGAAGAAGTAGCGCGGCGGCCCGACTACTGCAGCGCCATGCCCGCGGTCTTGACGACCGTGGTCAGCTTCTCATGGTCACTCTTCATCAGTGCTGCGAGGTCGCTGAGCGACGTCGGCTTGCCCGGAATGTCCGTGACCGAAAGCTGCCGCTGCACGTCCGGATTTTCCAGCGCCTTGCTGACGGCGGCATTGATCTTGCCGGCCAGCGCATCCGGCGTTCCGGCCGGCACATAAATGCCGTACCAGGGTACATAGGCAGCCTCCGGATATCCGGCTTCGGCAATGGTCGGCACATCCGGCAGTTCGGCCACGCGGCTGTGGGTGAGCACGGCCAATGGCTTGATGCTGCCCTGCTTGATATGCGGCAGCGCGAGCGCCATCGAGACGATCTCGAAATGCATCAGGTTGGTCATCAGATCGACCAGCGCTTGTGGCTGGCCCTTGTAGCCGACATTGGTCAGCTTGATATTCGCGGCCTGAAACAGCTTTTGCGCCGAGAGATCGATCGACGATCCCGTGCCGGGATTGCCGAAGTTGAGCTCACCCGGCTTGCTGCGTGCCAGCTCCACGAACTCGCCGATCGATTTCGCCGGCATCGTGGGATTGACCACCGCCACGCTCTGGGTCCAGACCGCAAGCCCGACGCACTTCAGGTCTTTCATCGCATCCCAGCCGGCATCCTTGTAAAGGCCGGGGTTGACCAGCGCCGCCGGTCCGGTGACGAGCCAGGTGTAGCCGTCCGGCTCGCTACGCGCGACGGCTGCCGTGCCGATATTGCTGTTGCCGCCGGGACGCGCCTCGACAATGACGGTTGCCTTGAGATCGCGGCCGACCTGTTCGGTGACGGCGCGCGCGACCATATCGACGATGCCGCCGGCGGGGTAGGGGACGATGACGCGGATCGGCCGGCTCGGCCAACTCTCCTGCGCCGCGAGGTTACCGGCCATCAGCATGAGGATGGCTGCGGCAAAGCCCAGTGTGGCCCTGGTCCGGCTCATGACTTCCTCCCACATTTGCTGCGCCGTTCGAGCGGCGCTTATCGACTATACAGCGGCGACCAGCGACTTGGTGCTGCGTGCGAGCCCGAGGATACGCGGCCCGCATTCGCGCTCGATCTGCTCGGCGGAAAACCGGAACGAAGGAATGCCGCAATTGACGGAGAGACATTCGCCTGACGGCGTGCGGTAGAGCGGCGCGGCGACGCCGAATATCTCGCGCCGCCATTCGCCGAGCGACACCGCAAAACCGCGTTCGCGGCAAAGCTCGGTATCGGGCAGGGTACGCTGCATGACATAGTCGGCATCCTGCGGACGCTCGGCCTTTACTCTTGCGACGTAACCGTCGAGTTCTTCCCTTGTATACAAGGACAGCAGGGCGCGCCCGACCGCCGTCGTGGCAAGCGTGCTTGTAAAGCCGACATCGGGCAGATGCGGCACCGCATCTGTGGTGCGCAGTGTCTCGACATAGATGAAGTCGAGCCCGAACGGCATCGCGATGGAGACCGTGCCGCCGGCATAGGCGGCAAACTCGCGCATCAGGGGACGGGCGAGTTGACGCACCTTCAGCGCCGACAGCACCGGGTAGGCGGCGGCAAGTATGCCGAGCCCGAGCACAAATCCTTTGGCGTCGCGCTTGAGATAGCCGAGTTGCGCCAGCGTGTAGGTGAGCCGCGACACCGTCGGCCGCGACAGGCCGGTGTGTGCCGCGAGCTCGGCATTCGACAGGGGACCGGGATTGCTGCGGAAGGCGGCCAGCACATCGAGCCCGTGCGCCAGCGTGGTCGCGAACGAAGGATCGGTCTGGGCTTCTACGGTCGACAGGACAGCCGGCATGGTAGGATAGTGATACAGAATGGATAATATTGTCAATATATCGAAATGAATTTGCCTTTCGTGTCGACATAGGCTTATCTCGCGGCCAAAAGGCAGGGAGCAGTATGGATTTCAATCTGTCAGGACGGTCGGAGGCGTGGCGCAGCAAGCTGCAGACCTTCTTCGACGATGAAGTGCTGCCACGCCATCGCGACTGGCTTGGCCATGTCGCAGCCAGTTCCGACGCGCCGCCCTTCATGGCCGGCTTGCAGCAGAAGGCGCGCACCGCGGGCCTGTGGAATCTCGGCCTGCCCGAACTCGCCGAGGACGAGCCGGGCAGCAGACTTTCCAATCTCGAATATGCGCCGCTCGCGGAGATCATGGGCCGGCTGTTCTGGGCCCCTGAAGTCTTCAACTGCCAGGCACCCGATGTCCCCAACATGATTGCGCTGCAGAACTGCGCGACGCCGGAACAGAAGGCGCGCTGGCTGCGTCCGCTGCTGGAAGCGCAGACGCGTTCGGCCTTCGGCATGACCGAGCCGGATGTCGCATCATCGGATGCGACCAATATCGCCACGCGGATGGTGCGCGACGGCAACGACTACGTCATCAACGGCCGCAAATGGTTCATCACCGGTGCCGCGCATCCGCGCTGCAGCTTCCTGATCGTGGTGGGCGTGACCAATCCGGATGCCGACCGCACGGGCCGGCATTCCTGTATCATGGTGCCCATGGATGCGCCGGGCGTCCGGCTGGTGCGCCGGCTGAGCTGGATGGGCTGCCAGGACCATGTCGCGCCGATCGGAGAGCTGACTTTCGAGAATGTTCGTGTTCCCGCCGAAAATCTGCTCGGGGGAGAGGGCGACGGGTTCAAGGTGGCGCAGGTGCGGCTCGGTCCCGCGCGCATCCATCACTGCATGCGCTCGATCGGACTGTGCGAACTGCTGATCGAGCTGATGATGGTGCGCGCCATGGAGCGTTCGACATTCGGCCGCACCATCATCCAGTACGACACCGTGCAGCGCTGGATCGCCGAGTCCCGTGTCGAGCTGGAGCAGGCGCGCCTGCTTGCCTATCGTTGCGCCTGGCAGCTCGACCGCAGCGGCCATCATGGCGCCTGGCGCGACGTTTCCCTGATCAAGGTCGCAGTGCCCGCGATGCTGCAGAAGATCGCCGACCGCGCTATGCAGGTGTTCGGCGCGATGGGAGGTTCGGAAGACACTCCGATCCATCAGGCGCTGGCCTGGGGAAGGCTGTTGCGGATCGGCGACGGTCCGGACGAAGTGCATCTGAGGCAGATTTTCCGGATGGAGCCGACGCCGTCCTGGTCGATCGCCAACTCACCCTATCTGGCGGCCCGCCCTGCCTGAGGCAATAATGAAGTCACGACGAACCTCCCCGAAAGGCGCTTGGCAATGACCATGACGGACCAGCCTCCGCGGACGGCCGGGATCGACAAGGAGTGGCTGCGCCGTAAATATCTCGACGAGCGCAACAAGCGGCTGCGTCCCGACGGCAACGACCAGTATCTCGAGATCAAGGGCCGGCTTGCGCACTACCTCGACGATCCCTACACGCCCGTCACGCCGCGCGCGCCGAGGACCGATCACGTCACCTTTGCCTTTGTCGGCGGCGGCTTCGCCGGCCTCGTCACCGCCGCGCGGCTGGTGGAGGCCGGGGTCGGCGACGTCCGCATCATCGAGAAGGGCGGCGACTTCGGCGGCACCTGGTACTGGAACCGCTATCCCGGCGCGCAATGCGACACCGCTTCGATGGTCTATATGCCTCTTCTGGAAGAGACCGGCCACATGCCGTCGGAGAAATATGCGCATGCGCCGGAGATCCTCGCCCACTGCCAGCGCATCGGCAGGAAATACGGCCTCTACGACAACGCGCTGTTCCACACGGAGGTCGTCAGCCTCGATTGGGACGAGGCGAAGTCGAGTTGGCTGATCCATACCAGCCGGGGCGATGCCTTCACCGCGCAATACATCGGCATGGGCACCGGGCCGCTGCACGTGCCGAAACTTCCCGGCATTCCCGGCATCGAATCCTTCCGGGGACATTCGTTCCACACCAGCCGCTGGGACTATGACTATACCGGCGGCGATCCCTCCGGTGCGTTGATGACAAAACTTGCCGACAAGCGCGTCGGCATCATCGGCACCGGCGCCACCGCCGTGCAATGCGTGCCGCATCTCGCCTGCGCGGCCAAGGCGCTCTATGTCTTCCAGCGCACGCCATCCTCGGTCGACGTGCGCGACAATGCACCGATCGATTCCAAATGGTTTGCCGAGATTGCAACGCCAGGCTGGCAACAGCGCTGGCTGGAGAATTTCACCGCCAACCAGGCCGGCGGCACCGCCGAAATCGATCTCGTGCAGGACGGCTGGACCGACCTGAACCGGCGCATCCGCGCCAAGGTCATCCGGTTGCCGCGCGAGCAGCGAACGCCGCCGAACATGCTCGCCGCGTTCGAGGATTCCGACTTCGAGAAGATGGAGGAGATCCGCGCCCGGGTCGACGGCATCGTCAGGGACCGCGAGACCGCCGCCAAGCTGAAAGCCTGGTACCGTCAGCTCTGCAAGCGGCCATGTTTCCACGATTCCTACCTGCAGGCCTTCAACACCCCGGGCACGCATCTGATCGATACCGACGGCAAGGGTGTCGAGAGGATCACGGAGAACGGCATCGTCGTCGCGGGCAGGGAATATCAGCTCGACTGCATCATTTATGCCTCCGGCTTCGAGGTCGGCACCGAATACAGGCGCCGTGCCGGCTTCGATCTGACCGGTCGCGGCGGCGTGAGGCTGTCGGACTATTGGGGACAGGGCATGCGCACCATGCACGGTATCCACGTGCACGGCTTTCCGAACGCATTCTTCGTGCAGCCGACGCAAGGCGCCAACCTCATCTCCAACGTGCCGCACAACTTGACCGAGGCGGCGCGGACCATTGCGACGATGGTGAATCACGCGCGGACGATCGGCGCAAAGCAGATCGAGGTGACGAAGGCGGCGGAAGATCGCTGGATCGAACTGCTGCTGACCGGCCCCGGCCGCATGATCGGTTCGCAGGATTGCACGCCCGGCTACTACAACAACGAGGGACACGAACCCGGTCCCGCGGCGAAGCTCAATGTCGGCTATCCCGCGGGTGCGACGGCCTACTTCAAATACATCGATGCCTGGCGCAGCGATGGCCGCTTCGCAGGACTGGAATTCCGCTGAAGGCAGATCACAACAAGACAGGGGAGTGACGCGTATGACCCAGGCAGCCGTCGAAAGCACGAGAGAAATGCCAAAGGACGCATCCGCCGCGGTGGTTGCGCAGCACGAGGCAACGCTGAAAGCGCTGCCGTTCTCCGACGTCAGGGATTTCGACGAAGCTGCGCGCGGCTTTCTCGGCACCATTGAGAACGCCAGGATCACTTCGGCCCAGGGCAGGGTGGTGTGGAGCCTCGAGCCCTACGGCTTCCTGAAGGAGGAGAAAGCGCCACCTACCGTCGATCCGAGCCTCTGGCGGCAGTCGCGGCTCAACATGAATCACGGCCTGTTCGAGGTGGTGCCCGGCGTCTACCAGGTGCGCGGGCTCGACATCGCCAACATGACGCTGATCGAAGGCCACAAGGGCGTGGTCGTGGTCGACACGCTGACGTCGATCGAGGGGGCCCGCGCGGCGATGGAATTGTATTTCCAGCATCGCGGCAGGAAGCCGGTCACCGCGGTGATCTTCACCCACACCCATACGGACCATTGGGGCGGCGCCCGCGGCGTGCTCGACGATGCGGCGCTCGCCGGCGGCAGCGTGCCGATCATCGCGCCCAACCTGTTCATGGAGCACGCCGTCTCCGAGAACATCATCGCGGGGCCGGCGATGCTGCGTCGCGCGCAATACCAGTTCGGGCCGTTCCTCGCCAAGGGCGTGCGAGGCCATGTCGATTGCGGGCTCGGCAAGAGCATGGCGGCCGGCGCCGTGGCGCTGCTGCGGCCGACCGACCTCATCATCGCAACCGGCGACAAGCGCATGATCGACGGGCTGGAATTCGAATTCCAGATGGCGCCGAACAGCGAAGCGCCGGCCGAAATGCATTTCTACGTGCCGCGCTACAAGCTGCTCAATCTTGCGGAGAACTGCACGCATAATTTCCACAATCTGCTGCCGTTCCGCGGCGCCGACGTGCGCGATGCGCTGGCCTGGTCGAAATATCTCGGCGAAGCCCTGCAGATGTGGGGAGGCAAGGCGGACGCCATGTGCGGCCAGCATCATTGGCCGGTGTGGGGCGGGGAGCGGATCGACGCCATGATCCGCGAGCAGCGCGATCTTTACAAGTTCGCGCACGACCAGACCATCCGCCTGATGAACCACGGCCTCACCGCTACCGAGATTGCCGAGACGATCCGCCTGCCGAAGAGCCTCGACGGCGCCTGGCACGGCCGCGGCTATTACGGTCATATCCGGCACAATGTGAAGGCGATCTACCAGAAATATCTCGGATGGTATGACGCCAACCCGGTCCATCTCGATCCGCTGCCGCCGGTCGAGTCCGGCAAGAAATATGTCGAGTATATGGGCGGCGCGGATGCCCTGCTCGATCGCGCACGCAGAGATTTTGCCAAAGGCGAATTCCGCTTTGTCGCGCAGGCCGTCAGCCATCTGGTGTTCGCCGACCCCGACAATCAGGCGGCGCGCGCGCTGCTCGCCGACACCTTCGAGCAGCTCGGCTATGCCGCGGAAAGCTCCACCTGGCGCAACGCCTATCTGTTCGGCGCCCAGGAACTGCGGCACGGCATGCCGAAAACGCCGCCGCGCGCGGCCATGCAGCGCGAGACGCTTGCCGCACTTCGGACCGAGCAGCTTTGGGACGTGCTCGGCGTCCGTCTCAATGGTCCGAAGGCCGAAGGCAAGCGCATCGTGCTGAATTGGGATTTCACCGATACCGGCGAAACCTTCGTCCTCAATCTGGAGAACTCCGCGCTGACCTATGTCGCCGGTGCGCAGGCCGCGGATGCCGACGCCGGCTTCACGCTGGCGCGCGGCGTCCTGGACGAGGTGATCGCCAAGCTGACCAGTTTCCCTGACGCGGTCGGTGCCGGGAAGATCAAGGTAACGGGCAATCCGCTGAAGCTCGGCGAGCTGATGATGCTGATGGACGAGTTCCCGCGGATGTTCGAGATCGTCGAGCCGAAGCGAACGCCGGTCACCTGACAGGCGCTTCGGCGCGCGACGCTATTCCGCGCTGCTGACGAGCTTGATGCGGGGCTCGGCTGCTTCCATCAGGCTGCGATACGCCGCCAGGTAGTCGAGCGCCATTCGCCGGGCCGTGAAACGCTGCTCGAATACGTCGCGGATTTCACCGCGATCCAGTGTTGCGATCCGAGCCACCGCGGCAACGGCGCTGATCTCGTCCTCGACGACGAAGCCGGTCAGGCCGTCATCGACGATTTCGGCGACGGAGCCGCGGTTGTAGGCAATTACCGGCGTGCCACAAGCCATGGCCTCGATCATCACCAGGCCGAACGGTTCCGGCCAGTCGATCGGCAGCAGCAACGCCAGCGCGCCGCTCAGAAACACGGGCTTCTCGCGGTCGCCGATCTCACCGATATATTCCACCAATGGATTGCTCTCGATCAGCGGCCGAACCACTTCGTCATAATAATCCTGATCGGCGTGGTCGACTTTGGCGGCGATCTTGAGCGGAATGCCGCAGCGCGCGGCGATGCGGATGGCGCGGTCGACACCTTTTTCCGGCGCTATCCGGCCGAGCACCGCGAGATAGGACGGCCTGACCGCCTGCGGCGTCAGCAGGTTTGCCGGCAAGCCGTGATGAATGGTCCTTAACCAGTTGGCCTGCGGAACCGGCCGCCGCTGCGCATTCGAGATCGAGATCACCGGCACCTTGAAGCTGTGAAATACGGGCTGGTGCTCGGGCAGGTCGAGACGGCCATGCAGGGTGGTGACAAAAGGCGTCGGCTGACGCTGGAACAGCGAAAATGGATAATAATCGAGGTGGAAGTGGAGGCAGTCGAATTCCTCGTCGTCACATTTGCGGCGGACACGCTCCAGCATCACGGTATGCAGGGCGTTCGGGTCGCGCACGGCGCCGTCGAGGCGCAGGGCCCTGGGCCAGGTTGCCTCGAGCTTCGCTGACGTTTGCGAATCGCCGCTGGCAAAAAGCGTGACCTCGTGTCCGAGCGCGACCAATTCCTCCGTCAGCCACGAAACCACCCGCTCCGTGCCGCCATAGAGCTTGGGTGGAACAGCCTCCGTCAACGGGGCAACCTGCGCGATGCGCATCTTGGTCTCCTGTGTGTACCTGGTGAGATTGACCCCGGCCGTTCTTTATGAGTCGGGAACGTTTTCGCAGGTGCGAGGTTCCCCTCGCGGCGCCCATCATTCTTCTTTCACGCTGCGGTCTCGCTGATGCCATTTCGCGCAAGCAGATTTTCTTCAAACTCGATGCTTCAGCATCGTTGCATCTCGCGCGGCACCAATGGATTTGTGGAGATCATGGAAGATCTGTCAGGCTATGCGCATCGTCCGACCGCCTTCGTGCTGCGCTACCTGCGCAGGCGCTTGGCCGCTCATTTGGTCATATTCGTTGCCGTTGTTTCCGCTGTTGCCTGCTCGGTGGGCACGCAGTACGGCGTCAAGAACCTGGTCGATTGCCTCGCCGCCGGACCATCCCACGCAAACGATGTATGGCTGGCATTCGTGATCCTCATGTCGCTCATCGCCGCCGACAACTTCCTGTGGCGGATCGCAAGCTGGCTCGCGAGTGTGACCTTCGTCGCCGTCACCGGCGATTTGCGGCGGGATTTGTTCCGCTATTTGACCGGTCATGCACCGAGCTATTTCTCAGAGCGTTTGCCGGGAATGCTCACCAGCCGGGTGACGGCCACATCAAATGCGGTCTTCACCGCGGAAAACATGATGATCTGGAACGTGATACCGCCGTGTATCGCGACGCTATCGGCCATCGTGCTGATTGGAACCGTCAGTCCCGCGATGTCGGTCGGCCTGATCGTAATCGCAGCGATCATGGTCTTCGCCATGTTCCGCTTTGCGGCGGCCGGCAAGCCTTTGCACGATGATTTCGCCGGTAAGGCCGCCGCGGTGGACGGTGAAATGGTCGACGTCATCAACAACATGCCCTTGGTGCGCGCGTTCGGCGGCTTCGGTCACGAATACGACCGCTTCGACGCCACGGTCGGTCGCGAGGTGGTCGCCCGCGGCCGAAGCCTTCGCTATCTGGAAAAACTCCGCCTAGCGCACGCGGCCGTCACCGTGGTGCTCACGGTCTCGCTGCTGGCCTGGGTCGTCTCGCTCTGGCAGGGCGGCGCTGCGACGACCGGCGACGTCGTCCTGGTGTGCACGCTGGGGCTGGCCATTCTCAGCGCCACGCGCGACCTTGCGGTTGCGCTCGTCGACGTCACCCAGCATTTCGCCCGCCTCAGCGAGGCGGTTGCGACTCTGCTGCAGCCGCATGAACTGATCGACCATCCCGAGGCGTCACCACTTGCCAAGCGCGGCGCTTCCATCGCCTTCAGCAACGTCTCGTTCCGTTATCCCGGCGGCGCCCAGGTATTCGAGAAGTTCAGCCTGTGTATTCTGCCCGGGCAGAAGGTTGGTCTGGTCGGCCGATCCGGCGGCGGCAAGTCAACCGTATTTGCGCTGCTGCAACGTTTCTATGACGTCGAACACGGCGGCATCGCCATCGATGGTCAGGATATATCCAGGGTCACCCAGCACAGCCTGCGCGAGGCGATCTCCGTTGTGCCGCAGGATATCTCCCTGTTCCAACGCTCGATCCTGGAGAATATCCGCTATGGCCGGCCGGGCGCCAGCGACGACGATGTCATGCAGGCGGCTATCGCTGCGCGCTGCGACTTCATCGACCATCTGCCGCAGGGCATGGCGACCGTCGTCGGCGACCGCGGCCTGAAACTGTCGGGAGGCCAGCGCCAGCGCATCGCCATTGCACGCGCTTTCCTCAAGGACGCGCCGATCCTGCTGCTGGATGAGGCTACCGCGGCGCTCGACTCCGAATCGGAGGAAGCGATCCGCGAGGCGCTGGCGCGTCTGGTCCGCGGACGCACCGTGATCGCCATCGCGCATCGGCTGGCGACGCTGCGCAATTTCGACCGGGTCGTGCTGCTGCAGGGCGGAAAGATTCTGGAGGACGGCCAGCCGGACATCCTGTTGCGCGGCAGGGGACCTTACCGCGAATTGGTCGCCCGCGAGATCGGCCGTCTCGCCGTCAATGCGGCCTGATGCGCCGGCGTTTGCGTGTTGCCCAGGAATGAATCAACCGTTCGAGGTCGCGATGGCATCAGAACCCGCAAGCCAGCTTCGCCCGGTCGAACAAGCCGCGGAATCGCCGTTCTATATCCCGATGAAGGGACCAGCGACGCGTCCGCGCCGCTCGCTGAAGCATGACGATACTTTCATTGTCCTCGACAGCCATGGCGATATCGGCGCCTCTCCCGGCGGGACTGACGGACTGTTCAACAACGATACCCGCTATCTTGCCCGGCTGGAGATGATGCTGGACGACGTCCAGCCGCTGCTGCTCGGTTCCAATCTGCGGGATGACAATTCGGCACTCAGCGTGGATCTCACCAATTCCGACGTCTATCGCGGCGGCCGTCTGGTGCTGCAGAAGGACACGTTGCACATCGTGCGCACGATCTTTCTGTGGCGGGGCACGGCCTACCAGCGGATCGGCCTGCAGAATCACGGCGATCGGGCGGCGCATTTCGACCTGACGCTGCTGTTCGACAATGATTTCGCCGATCTGTTCGAGGTGCGGGGCGAGCGGCGGCCGAAGCGCGGTGTGGGCGGCAGCAAAGTGTCGGGACCGGCCGACGTCGTTCTCGATTATCGAGGGCTCGATGGCCGCGGGCGTTTCACCGTGTTGCATTTCGACCCGCGGCCGACCCGGCTGTCGGTGAATGCTGCAACCTATCATTTCGAGCTCGAACCGGGGCAGCGGATATCGCTCTCCGTCGCCGTCTCCTGCAACAAGCCGTTTATGGGAAAATCGGTGCCGTTCTTCCGTGGCTTGCTGGCGCACCGGCGCGAGATGCGCCGCCAGACGGCGGGCGCCGCGACCGTGGAGACCTCGAACAACATCTTCAACGAGGTCCTGAGCCAGGCCATGGCGGATCTCAACATGCTGATGACGGATACGCCGCAAGGGCGCTATCCCTATGCCGGCATCCCCTGGTACTCGACGACCTTCGGCCGCGATGGCTTGATCACGGCGCTGCAGATGCTCTGGGTCGATCCGCGTATCGCCGCCGGCGTGCTTAAGCGGCTGGCCCATTTCCAGGCTGACATCACCGATCCGCTCGCCGATGCCGAGCCGGGCAAGATCCTGCACGAAATGCGCGGCGGCGAAATGGCCGCACTGCGCGAGGTGCCGTTTGCACAATACTACGGCAGCGTGGATTCCACGCCGCTATTCGTCCTGCTGGTCGGTCTCTATGTCGAGCGCACCGGAGATGAGCAATTGCTGGCCGAACTTTGGCCGGCGATCGAAGCGGCACTGCAATGGATCGACGGGCCGGGCGACCCCGACGGCGACGGCTTTGTCGAGTACCGGCGTGCCAGCGAGCTGGGGCTCGCCAATCAGGGTTGGAAGGATTCTTTCGACGCCATCTTCCATGCCGACGGCACACTGGCCGAGGGCCACATCGTGCTTGCGGAGGTGCAGGGCTATGTGTTCGCCGCAAAGCGGCTGGCGGCGCGCTGTGCCTGGCGCCTTGGCCGTCTCGACATGGTGCGAAAGCTGGAGGCGGAAGCCCGCGAACTGGCGGAACGCTTCGAGCAGGCGTTTTGGTGCGAGGAGCTCGGCACCTATGCTCTGGCGCTCGACGGCGCCAAGACGCAATGCCGGGTCCGGTCATCCAACGCCGGGCAAATCCTCTTCACCGGCATCGCACGCGAGGATCGCGCGCGCCGCGTTGCCGCCGGTCTGATGAGCCGGGACTTCTATTCCGGCTGGGGGATCCGCACCATCGCGGCGGGCGAGGCGCGCTATAACCCGATGTCCTATCATAACGGCTCGATCTGGCCGCACGACAACTCGCTGATTGCGCTCGGCTTTGCCCGTTACGGCTTGAAGCACTCGGTGGCTCACCTGTTTCAGGGGTTGTTCGACGGCGCAAGCTACATGGACCTGCGGCGGCTCCCCGAATTGTTCTGCGGCTTCCGCCGCGAGCGCAAGCGCGGCCCGGTGCTCTATCCGGTGGCCTGCGCGCCGCAGGCCTGGGCGAGCGGGGCTGCGTTCACCCTGCTGGAAGCCGCGCTCGGCCTCGAGTTCGACGCGGCGCGCGGTGAAATCCGCCTGCGCGATCCAAAGCTGCCGGCGTTTCTCAACGAGGTGGTGCTGCGCGATCTCAAGCTTGGATCGTCCAGCGTGGATTTGCGGTTGCGACGCCACGACGAGGAAGTCTCACTCGAAGTGCTGCGCACGCGCGGCCAGATCCAGGTGTCCATCGTGCTGACGCATTGACGCGGCGTGAGACAGGCGAGGGAAAAAATATGCGTAAAGAATGTTTCGTAGCCGCATTGGCCGTGACGCTCGCCATCTCCACTGGCGCATGGGCACAGGGCGAGACGGCGGGACGCAGCACGGCGCAGGACGTACCGAAGCGGGATGCTGCGAAAGAGCCGCAGCCGCCGCCCTCCGTCACTGTCATCGGAGCGCGGGACGCCCACGGCATCCTCGGCCGCGAGGTTCGCAGTGCAGTCGACGAAAACATGGGCCGCATCGTCGACGTCATCGTCGATCGCGAAGGGCAGGTTCGCGCCGCGGTGATCGATTTCGGCGGCTTTCTCGGCGTCGGCAGCCGCAAGATCGTCGTCGATTGGCGCGCGCTCCGCTTTGGCGCCGTCGAAAACAAGAAGGACAGCATCACGCTGGAATTGACCAGGGAGCAGGTCAGCAAGGCGCCCGAATACAAGGAGGATCAACCGGTGATCGTGCTTGGTGCTGCGGGCAGCCTGCAACCCTGGCAGTTCGACCACTAGCTGGAGCTGCGCGCTCGTGCCGCATCCGTTCCGTTTGACCGCGAAGGAAGAGGGCGAGCGCCACAGGCAGTCCGCGCACGACAATGTCGTGCCGCTTCAGGTCGCAACGAGGGCGCCGCCGTCGCGGCAGAGCCAGCGCGGGCTCGACTGGTTCATCTTCTTTCTCGCCGACGTGCAGACCGGCTTCGGGCCGTTCATTGCGGTCTATCTGACCACCCAGAAATGGACCCAGGTCGAGATCGGCATCGTGCTCTCGATCGGCGGCATTGTCGGCCTGCTCGGGCAGATGCCGGGCGGGGCGATCGTCGATGCCGCGCGCTCGGAGCGGGTGGTGGCGGGCTTTGCGGTCGCTGCCATCGGCATGAGCGCGCTGGCTTACGCATTGTGGCCGATCTTCCCGGTCGTGACCGCTGCGGCGATCATGCACGCGATGGCGAGTTGCGTACTCGGGCCAGCGATTGCCGCCATCAGCCTTGGCCTGGTCGGCCCGCTCGCCATCGGCGAACGTCTCGGCCGCAACGCGCGGTTTGCCTCGCTCGGCAACGGTTCTGCGGCCGCGCTGATGGGCGCCTGCGGCTATTACATTTCCAATCGCTCCGTCTTTCTCGTCACCTTCCTGCTCGCCATTCCGACATTGCTGGCGCTGTCGCGCATCCGCGAACGGGAGATCGACATCGTGCAGGCGCACGGCGCCATTCTTCGCGAGAAGCCCGACGAGAAGGCGACCAGCATCTTCGCCCTGATCCGGCAGAAGCCGCTGCTGATCTTTGCTGCCAGCATCCTGCTGCTGCAGCTTGCCAATGCGGCCATGCTGCCGATCATGGCCGGCGTCGTCACCACCCGCTCGAGCCAGTGGGCGCCGGTGCTGATCGCGGCGTGCATCATCGTGCCGCAAGCCATCGTCGCGCTGATGTCGCCGACGGTCGGGCGCAAGGCACAGGATTGGGGCAGGCGGCCGATCCTGCTCATCGGGTTTGGCGCGTTGGCGATCCGCGGCGTCCTGTTTGCGACGGTGACCGATCCGTTCCTGCTGGTCGCCGTACAGATATTCGACGGCATTACCGCGGCCGTGTTCGCAGTGATGATCCCGCTGATCGTCGCCGATATCGCCTTCGGCAGCGGCCACTTCAATCTCGCGTTGGGAATCGTCGGCACGGCGACCGGGATCGGCGCCTCGCTCAGCACGGTGCTGGCGGGTTATGTCACCGACAAGTTCGGCGGCAGCATCGCCTTCTTCGGACTTGCGGGCGTGGCGGCAACCGGATGGCTGCTGATCGTCCTCGTCATGCCGGAGACGCGGCGGGTGGCGTGAGAACGAGCCGGGCAGTCAGGACGGCAGCCGCCGCGAGCGCCGCGCCGACGCCGGCGACACAGGCCGTCCAGCCGAAGCGGTCGAACAGCTGGCCGAGCACCGCGCTGCCGACGAGCCCGCCGAGGAAATAGCAGGCGAGATATGTTCCGCTGGCGACGCCGCGATTGTCGTGCGCGGCCAGTCCGACGAAACCGGTGGCGCAGGCCTGCGCAAAGAAGGTGCCGATGCCGACCAGCACCATGCCGGTCAGCACTTCTGCAAGATGCGGGGAGAGCATCAGCGGCAGACCGATGGCGGCAACGGCCAATGCGGCCCAGATCGAAGACCTGGTTCCCAGGTATGCGACGGCCTTTCCGGCAAGAAGCGTGGTGACGACTGACGGCGCGAAGACAAAATAGACGAAGCCGAGATCCATCATGCCGAGTGCAAGCGGCGGGCGCACCAGCACGAAATTGACGAAGGTGAAGGTGCCGATGAAGGCGAACAGGATGCAGAAGCCGATGGCGAAAGCGGCGCGAAGCTGCCGGTTGCGCCAATGCGCCAATGTCGCCGCGAACGGCGACTGTGTCGTCGCCATTGCGTGCATCGGTTGCACATGCCGGATGGTGAAGTAGACCAGCACGGCGCCGGCAAGATTGAGCAAGGCAAAGAAGTAGAAATTCGACGCCAGTCCCAGCGTATCGGCGACGGCCGCCGAAACCAGCCGGCCGACGAGATTGCTCGCGACATTGCCGGTGATATAGGCGGCGAAAGCGCCGCCTGCGTCCATCGCGCTGCATTGTTCGCCGAGATAGGCCAGTGTCAGCGCAAAGGCGGAGGCCATGCAGAGACCCTGTGCGACGCGAAGCATCGTGAACGCCGTCAGGTTCGGCGCGCTGGCGAGCAGCGTCGTCGGAACCGCCAGCAGCACGAGGCTCAGGAGGATGCCGCGCCGGCGGTCGATATGCGGGCTGAAGAATCCGACGATGAGGCCCGCAATCGCCATGCCCATGGTACTGGCGTTGACGGCAAAGCCCATGGCCGCCGGCGTCACGCCGTAATGCCGCGTCAGCGAGGGCAGAATCGCCTGGGTCGCAAAAAGGTCGACGACGGTGAGGAAAGCGGTCAGCCCGATGATAAGCGAGCGCAACACCACGCCCGGGGAGTGGCCCTGCATCTCGCTTGCTCTCATGGACGCGGCAAGTTCGTTCATCGCAGCTCTCCCGTAGATGGGGAGGGATGTGACGCCGGCCGTGCGGGGCAACACGGGGACTCCGGACGTCACATCCCTATAACGAGCACGGGCAGGGGCTCGTTACATGTTGTGGTCGTGCGGGTCCTTGCGGACGTCGCCGACATAGAGGATGACGGTTTCCTTGCCGAGGTTCTTCCACCAATGCGAGGTGCCGGACACTTCGGGCCTGATGTCGCCGGCCTTGTGCACGATCGGATCGGCGCAGTTGGAGGCGTACTCGACGATTTCGCCCTGCTGGACGTAGATCAGCGCCGGACGGTCGTCATGGCTATGCCAGGGCACGATGCCGCCGGGCTCGATGGTCAGCTTGCGGAAGCGCAGCTCGCGATCCTTGATGTGTGCCGGCTGCTTTTCCAGATTGATCGAACCGAGCGTGACGTCGGTGACGCCGACCGGCTTGTAATCGACCTTCTCGCGGACATTGGGCTTCATCTTGTCGGCCGGGCATTCGCCGGCAAACGCGGGAGCCGCGACCAGGATGCCCGTGAGGGTCAGTGCCGCAAGCAGCGGATGGGAGTATTTGCTGAGCGTGAACATGTCATGATCTCCTTTGGCCGTGTTGGCCGTTGGCCCCGGCCCCGATTGATCTGGCCGGCTATGGCACCAATTTCGTTCAGATGACCTCAAGAAGGAAATGCCGGCTGGCTTTGGGTTCGATAGCGACGCGCTATTCGCTTAGGCGTGCCCCAGCATGTGCTTGATGTCCGAGGCGAAGGTCGGATAGGCGAAGACGTTTTCGCGGACTTGCGTCGCCGTGATGCCAAAGCGCATGGCAAGGGCAAAGATATTGACGAGCTCCTGGCCGGCATGGCCGACGAAATGCGCGCCCAGGATATGGTCAGTGGTCTTCTCGACGATCACCTTCGACCACGCCACTGTTTCGGCATAAGTGCGGGCGGAGAACCAGCTGAGCATGTCGTTGACATGAACGTCGATCGTGTCGCTCTTCTGCCTTGCCGCCTTTTCGGTCAGGCCGACGGCTGCGAGGGAGGGCATGGTGTAGACGGAACTCGCCATGCTCTCATAATTGGGACTGTGTTTCGGCCCTTCGACAATGTTGCGGCCGACGATGTCGCCCTCATAGGTGGCGATCGGCGAAAGCTGCGGCGAAGTCGGCACGGCGTCGCCGCAGACATGGACCGACGGGTTGGACGTCGAGCGCAGATACGGATCGATCGCCACGCGGCCGTTGGCATGGGCGACGTTGCCGGACTCAAGATCCAGCGAGTCGACGTTGGCGATTCGGCCGGCCCCATTGACGACGCGGTCGGCTTCCAGCGATTGCTCGCGGCCGTCATGGACGAAGGTGACGCGAAGCCTGCCGCCATGGGGCTCGATCCTGCTCACGCTCACGCCGGTCTTGACGCGAATGCCAACGCGCTCGCTCTCGGCCTGAAGCTGCGCAACGGCGTCGGTGTCCATCGCGGGCAGCAGCTGCGGCAGCGCTTCGAGGATGGTGACGGCGGTTCCGGCGCGGGCATAGACGTGGCCGAACTCAAGCGAGATGACGCCGCCGCCGACGAAGATCACGGAGCCCGGCAATGCACGCTCGCTCAGCATCTCGTCCGACGTGATCATGAGTTCGGCGCCAGGAATCGGCAGGGGCCGCGGCTTCGATCCCGTCGCAATAACGATGTGTCTGCCCTCCAGCATGCGGTTGCCGACGCGGATCGCGTTGGGGCCGGCAAATGCCGCATGGCCCTTGATGATCTCGACCTGGCGTTTCGCCATCGACCTTGCGAGATTCGCCGGGATATCCTTGATCATGTCTTTCTCGCGATCGATCAGGGCGGCCCAGTCGAGCCTGGGCTTGCCGACGGCGATTTGATGCACCGAGGCGCGCTCGATCTCGTGCAGGGTGTGACCGGCGGCGACCAGGATCTTCTTTGGCGTGCAGCCGCGGTTCGGGCAGGTGCCGCCGAGGTCGCGTGCTTCGATCATGGCGATCGACATGCCGGCGCGGCGTACCGGCCCGGTAACGCCGATGCCGGCGTTGCCGCCGCCCAAAATCACAACATCGAATTTCTCGCTCATTGGCTTGCCCTTCATGCGTGAGGGCCGCGGAAGATGCCGCGGCCTGCCATGGCTCTGCGATCCCCGGACCCGCTATTTTGCCGTGATCGTCGAGGTGATGGAGTTGACGACGCTCGTCGCCATCTTGAACTGTGCCACGCGGTCCCTGATGTTGTGGCGCTTGGCGATCCATTCGAAATCGGTCCAGACCGCCCAGACGTCACCGTTGTCGTCCTGGGTCAGGAGCAGCCGCACCGGCCAGTCGAGTCCGGCGTTCGGATTCGAGGTGATGAACTGCGTGCCCAGCGGCGGGTTGCCGAACACCAGCAGCGTCGACGGCCGCAGCTTGATGCCGGCATCGGCCGCCAGTTTCGACTGGTCGATTTCGGAGAAGAACTTGATGCCCTTGGCGGCTATGTCCGCCTTGATCCGGGTGATCGCCTCCTGCATCGGCACTGCACTCTTGACGCGGACGACGCCGTCGTCGCTGTCGGCGCGGGCGGGAACGACGGTCATCGCAAGCAGGACGGCAAACAACAGCGATGCGGAAAGATGGGCGAGGCGGCGGATCATGGGTCACTCCTGTCCGTTGGCGGGATGGCTGGTAGTCAGGATGACGGCGCGCGGGTGCAATATGAAATGCGAATGCGCTCTTATTGCGATAGCCGCCTGCTATCCGGCCCACGATGCATTCGGGCTATTGAACCGATTGGGCATCGGTATTTCCGCGACGAGGCGCATCGTCCTTTGATGGCAGCGCGCCCGATGGCGGGCGTCCAACCCAGAAGGAGCCCCCACAATGACCAAACTCTCCAAGACCCTGATCGCTGCTGCAGCGTTTGCCACAATTGCCACGACCGCGTTCTCGCAGGCGGCCTGGGAGTTCAAGTCCGGCATGGCCTACATGTATGGCGGGCCCGGCAAGATGAGCGCGATGGCGATGGCCCCCGGTGAGAAGAACCACGATGCCATGATGAAGCAGGCCACCAAGGTGCCGGGCAACACGGTGTTCTTCATGCACAACAACGAACTCTATTCGGCTTCGGGCACGCTCGATCCGACCGGAAATTTCTACCGCCCCTGATGGGGTACGCGATGCCGCACCGCCCCTTGCGGGCGGTTGCGGCTCGAAAATATGATGCTATCTGAGAAAGCCGGAGCCCGATGATGAGCCAGTTGACGCCAGCCAATGCCGACCGTCTGCGCAACGCCTTTCTGCAATGCCGCGACATGGAAGGTACGCTGCGCGAGCAATTGGAGGCTTACGCTGCGGCGGGGCGGGAGATTTTTCCGGCCTATGGCGATGCGGTCGACCGCTTGGTGGCGCGCATTCATGAGAATGGCGGCGGCGAGAATGCGCCGCGTCCGGGCGAGCCCATGCCGCCCTTCATGCTGCCCGACGACACCGGAAAGCTGGTGACGCTGAACTCCCTGATCGCGAAGGGGCCGGTCGCCGTGATGTTCTTCCGGGGCCACTGGTGCCCATACTGCCGGCTCAATGTCCGCGCGGTGATCCAGGCGATGGATCGCATCAAGGCAATGGGTGCGCAGGTCGTGGCGATCATGCCGGAGCTGCAGGAATACGCCGAAAAGTTCAAGGCCGAGTCAGGCGCGCCGTTTCCGGTGCTGACCGATATCGACAACGGCTATGCGCTCTCGCTCAACCTGGCGATCTGGCTCGGCACCGAGATCCAGCGGCTGCTGGCGTACCAGAACCTCGCCGGCTTCCACGGCAACGATGGCTGGCTGCTGCCCATACCGGCGACCTTCGTGGTCGGGCGCGAAGGCCTGGTGAAAGCACGCTTCGTCGATCCGGATTTTCGCAGACGCATGGAAATCGACGACCTGCTCGCCGCGCTGCGGAGCGCCAGCGAAGCGCGCTGACCAACCGCACTGACCAGCCGTACTAGCCGACTGCACTATCCAACAGAACTCTTGGCCAGAAACTGCTGCCAATCCGCGCCGCGCAGGATTCGCATCACTGCGGATGCCACCGCAGTCCGTTCGCGGCCGGCGACGCCATAGAGATGCACGGTCCGCCGCGCATCGAGCCCATCGACCGTCCTGCGCGACAGCGTCTTCGGCATCGAAGCGGTATGCGGGACCACGGCTATGCCGATATCGGCTTCGAGCAGTTCGATCAGGTCGCGCTCGGAGCAAATTTCGTGCTTGCGGTCGACGTCGAGGCCGCGCTCGCGCAGCGAATCGTTGATCCGTTCGGAATGCTCGCAGTAACAGCGCGACAGCAGCTGTTCGCTGCGCAGATCTCCAAGTTCGACAGCCTCGCGGCTTGCCAGCGAATGTTGGCCGTTGACGACGAGCTCGAAACCCTCGGTGAACAGCGGCCAGGCGTCGAGGCGTTCCCAGTCGCTGCCGAGCTCGGCTGCGATGCCAAGCTCGGCTTCGCCACTCTTGAGATATTCGCCGACCTGCCGGCTGTCACCGCGCAGGAAGCGGAATTCCAGCCGGTTGAACTGCCGCTTGATCTGGTCGAGATAGGGGATGAGCAGCGACAGATCGATCGAATGCGTCAGCGCGATGCGCAAGGCGCCGATTTCGCCGCTCTTCAGCGACGCTGCCAGCGACCGTGCGCCGCTTGCCGCCTCAAAGCATTGTCGCAGCAGTGGCTGCATGCGCTGGCCGAGCTCGGTCAGCTGCACCGGCCGCTCGCGGCGAAACAGATCGCCGCCAAGTTCGACCTCAAGCTGCTTGATGGCGCGGGTGAGCGATGGCTGCGCGACGTTGCAGTCGTCGGCCGCCTTGGTGAAGTTCAGCGAGCGCGCCACCGCGAGGAAATATCGCACCTGGTGCATTTCCATGATCGTCTGCCCCGATCTCAGATGGCGCTCAAGCTAACCGATAACTCACTGAATTGACAAGGAAAGTGCAATAGCGGGCGACTATGGTTTCGTGAGCCAAAGGGTATTTCTAATCGAACGGCCCGCCCGGCAGATTGGCCCCTATCAAAGCGAGAGGGTCAGTCATGAACATCCAGGTAAAGAGGCAAGATACCGCAACCCGGCCGCTTGCGGGCAGGGTTTCGCTGGTCACCGGATCGACCAGCGGCATCGGATTGGGAATTGCGCGGGCTCTGGCAGAAGCCGGCTCCGCCGTGGTGCTCAACGGCCTCGGTGTCGCGGCCGAGATCGCAAAGACCCGCGAGCAGCTTGCCGCCGACTTCGGCGTCAAGGCCGAATATTCGCCGGCCGACATGACCAGTCCGACAGCGATTGCGGACATGGTTGCTGCGACGCTTGCCGAGCATGGCCGGCTGGATGTGTTGGTCAACAACGCCGGCATTCAGTACGTCGCGCCGCTCGAGCAGTTTCCGGTCGAGAAGTGGGACGCCATTCTGGCGATCGATCTTTCCTCCGCCTTTCACACCACGCGGGCCGCGCTGCCGGCGATGCGTCGGAACGGGTTTGGCCGCATCGTCAACATCGCTTCGGCCCACGGCCTCGTCGCATCGCCCTTCAAGGCGGCCTATGTCGCAGCCAAGCACGGCATCGTCGGGCTCACCAAGGTGATCGCGCTGGAGACCGCCGAAGCCGGCATCACCTGCAACGCGATCTGCCCGGGTTATGTCTACACGCCGCTGGTCGAGGCGCAGATCGACGGTCAGGCCAAGGCGCATGGCATTTCGCGCGATCAGGTCATCCGCGACGTGCTGCTGGCGCAGCAGCCCAACAAGCGATTTACCACCGTCGAAGAGCTTGGTGCGCTCACCGTGTTTCTGGCCAGTGACGCAGCCGCCTCGATCACCGGCACCGCGCTGCCGGTCGATGGCGGCTGGACGGCGCATTGAGAAAGGGAGCGGGCGATGAACGCGATCGACAGGAATCTATCGGGCAAGCCCGACCCGGGCCAGGTCGTGCTGGTGCTGCAGGGCGGCGGCGCGCTCGGCTCCTATCAGGCCGGCGTCTACCAGGCGCTGCATGAGGCCGGCATCGAGCCGGACTGGATCATCGGCACCTCGATCGGCGCGATCAATGCCGGTCTCATCGCCGGCAACTCGCCGCAAAACAGGTTGTCGCGCCTGCGCGAATTCTGGAAGAAGATGGAGCAGAATCCGGTCTTCAGCTTTCGCGACCTTTTCCCGGGCTTCAACGAGAAGCTCTCTTACTGGGCGACGGTGACCAGCGGCATTCCCGGCTTCTTCCGGCCCAATGCGCTGGCTCATGCCGGCGATTCCTATCCGCTCGGCGCCGACAACGCCGGCTACTACTCGACGGCTCCGCTGCAGCGGACGCTCACCGAGCTCGTCGATTTCAGATTGCTTAACGAAGGCAGGCCGCGCCTTACCGTGGGTGCCGCGCATGTGCGCACCAGCCAGATGCGCTATTTCGACAGCCGCGACGGCGAGCTCACCGTTCGCCACATCATGGCTTCGGGCGCACTGCCGCCGGCTTTCCCGGCCATCCGCATCGACGGCGAGCTTTACTGGGACGGGGGCATCCTCTCCAACACGCCGACGGAAGCCGTGTTCGACGACAACCCCCGCCGAAACTCGCTGATCTTCGCCGTGCATCTGTGGAATCCAGCCGGCGACGAACCGGGCACGATGAGGGACGTGCTGAACCGTCACAAGGACGTGCAGTATTCCAGCCGGATCGCCAGCCACATCGCGCGCCAGCAGCAGGCGCACCGGCTGCGCCATGTCATCAACCAGCTGGTTGCTCGCCTGCCCGAGGAGGAGCGCAAGCTCGAAGCGGTCCGCGAACTCGCAAGCTACGGCTGCCCGACGCGGATGCATGTGGTGCGCTTGCTGGCCCCGCAACTCGAATGCGAAACCCACACCAAGGACATCGACTTCTCGCCATCAGGCATCATGCAGCGCTGGGAGGCGGGCCATGCTCACACCAAGGCTGTGCTGGAGCGCAAGCCCTGGGTCGGTGAGTTCGATCCGCTGTCGGGGGTCGTCCTGCACGATCCGCCGGAAGCGATGCCGATGGCGGCGGAATGAGATTTCTTGCGATGCATGTGAAGTTTGACATCGGAATGGCATAGGGGTTGCACAGGATCGAACGAAGGGTGATCCATGTTCGCAATCCCGCGCCGCCACAGCCACTTTGTTTTCGGCGTCCTCCAGTCCGGATTGACATGCTTCATCGCTGCGGGAATTGCGAGCTTTCAGTCCGTCTCGAGTGGCCACTTCTGGTGGAACTGGCTGGCATCATGGCTGATCTCGTGGATTGCCATGTTGCCGGTGGTTCTGCTCGCCGCGCCGGCCATCAGATCCATTTCGATTGCGTTGACGCGTGACGGGCCCGAGCATTAAGGCCGCGTCCGCTTCATCAAGCCGCGGCAATTTTGCGATACAGCATGCCGTACCGGGCCGCGGAAGCGTCCCAGCTGTATGATTTCGCCATCGCGCTGCGCCGCATCGTGTCCAGGCGATCCTTGGCTTCGAAGGCGGAGAAGGCGCGGTGCACGCTTTCGATGAACGAGTCCATCGACGGCTTGTCGAACAGGAAACCCGTCTCGCCGTCCTTGATGGTCTCGGCAAGGCCGCCGGTCTGGTGGCCGATCGGCAGCGAGCCGAAGCGCTGTGCATACATCTGGCTCAGCCCGCACGGCTCGAAGCGCGACGGCATCAGTGTAAAATCGCTGCCGGCAAAGATGCGGCGCGCTTGCGCGTCGTTGAAACCGATGGTGACGCCGATCGAATCCGGCCGCCGCCGGTGCGCCTCGACCAGCGCCTGCTCGAGTGCCGGCTCGCCGCTTCCGGTAACGACGATCTGACCGCCCGAGCCGATGATCTGATCGGCTGCCGCCAGCACGAGGTCGATGCCCTTCTGATGAACAAGCCGCGCGACCAGGCCAAACAGCGGCCCGCGCGACACCGCAAGTCCGAATTGCCTGCGGACGTAATCCGCGTTGGCCTGCTTGCCCAGCCAGTCCCCGGCCGCAAATTGCTGGGCCAGCTGGGGGCAGACGCGGGGATCCCAGGTTTCGTCGATGCCGTTGAGGATGCCTGTCAGCCTTTCCTCATTCGACCGCTTGCTGAGCAGCCCTTCGAGGCCGCAGCCGAGTTCGGG
>JAXMDE010000025.1:5000-23050 GCA_046349015.1 Bradyrhizobium sp.
TCAGCGCCAAGGCATCCACCGAACACCCTTAAGGCACTTGATTGCTCTCATTATCAATGTCCACACACTCGGCAGAATGTATGCCGCACACCTGCCCGGGATCTAAGAGATCCCGAACGCGCACCCTCGATAGATGCGATGCCGCGGCCGGACATTGACTAGAAAGACCAGCTTGCTTCGTAAGATCGTTCCGATAGCCAGGCGGTCAAGCTTGGCTAAAAGGATCATTTACAACCCGCCGTCTGCCTCACGGCTGAAAGCGGGCGCCGAAATGATCCGGAGATAATGAAGAATCGTGCAACTGTTCATGCACGATCCAACTCGGATCGATCTCCTCTTTACGATGTCAGAAAACACGCATGCAGCATCCTGGTGAGGATGAGCAACATGCGAAGTGATGTTTCGCGGACGATGATGGATACGGGTCACGATACCGGCGATCGGCCCGTCTTCGCTCTTCGAGCTTCGACGTGGCAGCCTTCGCTACCGGCCGGCTTGCCTAGCCGAAGCAGGCGAAGCCTGCGAAGGCTGGTGGAGCCAGACGGGATCGAACCGACGACCTCATGCTTGCAAAGCACGCGCTCTCCCAGCTGAGCTATGGCCCCGTAGCCAGAAGACGAATGCTCACGCTCGATGAAAGTGGTGGGCCTGGGAAGACTTGAACTTCCGACCTCACGCTTATCAAGCGCGCGCTCTAACCAACTGAGCTACAAGCCCCTACACGAGGAGCCCATGCTGCGCGATCGGCGAAGCGCCGAATTCTCAACGCAATAAGCCTTGCACAGCGCAGCCCCTGGCGCGTGTTCGTCCGCGAAGAAAGAGAAACGAAGACGGCGAAATCCCGCCAATGGAGCTCAACAATCCTGAAACTGTTGGCCCCTGAATGTTTCTAAAACGGTTCGATAGCGAGCGTGAGCTCTCTGAAGAACCATCCTTAGAAAGGAGGTGATCCAGCCGCAGGTTCCCCTACGGCTACCTTGTTACGACTTCACCCCAGTCGCTGACCCTACCGTGGCCGGCTGCCTCCTTGCGGTTAGCGCACCGTCTTCAGGTAAAACCAACTCCCATGGTGTGACGGGCGGTGTGTACAAGGCCCGGGAACGTATTCACCGTGGCGTGCTGATCCACGATTACTAGCGATTCCAACTTCATGGGCTCGAGTTGCAGAGCCCAATCCGAACTGAGACGGCTTTTTGAGATTTGCTAGGACTTGCGTCTTCGCTTCCCATTGTCACCGCCATTGTAGCACGTGTGTAGCCCAGCCCGTAAGGGCCATGAGGACTTGACGTCATCCCCACCTTCCTCGCGGCTTATCACCGGCAGTCTCCTTAGAGTGCTCAACTAAATGGTAGCAACTAAGGACGGGGGTTGCGCTCGTTGCGGGACTTAACCCAACATCTCACGACACGAGCTGACGACAGCCATGCAGCACCTGTCTCCGGTCCAGCCGAACTGAAGAACTCCGTCTCTGGAGTCCGCGACCGGGATGTCAAGGGCTGGTAAGGTTCTGCGCGTTGCGTCGAATTAAACCACATGCTCCACCGCTTGTGCGGGCCCCCGTCAATTCCTTTGAGTTTTAATCTTGCGACCGTACTCCCCAGGCGGAATGCTTAAAGCGTTAGCTGCGCCACTAGTGAGTAAACCCACTAACGGCTGGCATTCATCGTTTACGGCGTGGACTACCAGGGTATCTAATCCTGTTTGCTCCCCACGCTTTCGTGCCTCAGCGTCAGTACCGGGCCAGTGAGCCGCCTTCGCCACTGGTGTTCTTGCGAATATCTACGAATTTCACCTCTACACTCGCAGTTCCACTCACCTCTCCCGGACTCAAGATCTTCAGTATCAAAGGCAGTTCTGGAGTTGAGCTCCAGGATTTCACCCCTGACTTAAAAACCCGCCTACGCACCCTTTACGCCCAGTGATTCCGAGCAACGCTAGCCCCCTTCGTATTACCGCGGCTGCTGGCACGAAGTTAGCCGGGGCTTATTCTTGCGGTACCGTCATTATCTTCCCGCACAAAAGAGCTTTACAACCCTAGGGCCTTCATCACTCACGCGGCATGGCTGGATCAGGCTTGCGCCCATTGTCCAATATTCCCCACTGCTGCCTCCCGTAGGAGTTTGGGCCGTGTCTCAGTCCCAATGTGGCTGATCATCCTCTCAGACCAGCTACTGATCGTCGCCTTGGTGAGCCATTACCTCACCAACTAGCTAATCAGACGCGGGCCGATCTTTCGGCGATAAATCTTTCCCCGTAAGGGCTTATCCGGTATTAGCCCAAGTTTCCCTGGGTTGTTCCGAACCAAAAGGTACGTTCCCACGCGTTACTCACCCGTCTGCCGCTGATGTATTGCTACACCCGCTCGACTTGCATGTGTTAAGCCTGCCGCCAGCGTTCGCTCTGAGCCAGGATCAAACTCTCAAGTTGGACTTGAAACTTTGAGCCGGCTGATCACAACGTTTGACGAGGTCCACACCGAAATCGCGCAGCGATTCACATCGCTGGCGACCTGACCCCCGCGAAGGGATCATGGTGTAACCTTATTCAAAACGTGTACCGCCGAAGTCTTTCGTCCGGTCCCGAACGTTGAAAACCTGAGTTTCCAAGTATTCGAGACCCGCAAGGACTCCGCCGTCCACGTTTCTCTTTCTTCATCTTCACTTGTCAAACAGCCCGGGGTCCGAAAACCCCAACTCCCGTGGCGGGAGGTCCGCAAACCCCGTCATTCGACGGCAAATGACAACCGATTGGGATCGGCTGTTGTTCACTCATCATCATGAGGAGCTTGACGGGCACGACAAACTGCCTTGGCCAAGGGGCCAATGCAGCGCCGCGCTCAGTGGGCGGTTTATAGGCCCGCCCAACCGGCGTTGTCAACGCCCGTCGTCAACAAAACTTCACATCGATTGCAGATTCTTTGGCGGCAAGGAAACCCCTTTATTCAGAGGCTTTGCGCCGTACTTGAGCCACAATCCTGCGACGTTCTGAGAATAAGTTAAGGATTGAATCGCCGGAATGCCAGAGGGGGCTAGCCGGCAATTTGACCGGGGAGTGGCGATAGTACCCGCCCTTCCCTTTGCGGCCGAGAAACATCGAGAGCTCTGCGCACCATTGACCTTCGAGATTCCGGCCGCTCTTTAGGGCCCCTGATTCCCGAATTTCCATGTGCGGCGCGCCATGCTCCGGAGGCGCCCCTTTCATCGGGGGCGGGGTGCGGGACCCGGGGTTTGAGGTTTCGAATGTTGATGGAATTCGGGGGGACGACGGCTTGAGCCAACGGACGTCACGTGGGGGCGGGTACGGGCGCGAGGCAGGGATCATCGATCTCGGCCACGAGCCGCCGCTTTCGGTTGACGGCACCGAAGCCGCGGTGATCGACCGCCGCCGCGTCTCCGTCCAATGGTTCAGCGGCACCATCCTGACGGGCCTGTGCGGCGCGGCTCTGATCGGCGGCGCCGTTTTTGCGTCGCTCGACGGCGAGATGACCTTCGCCAAGATTCCCGAGCGGGTCGAAGGCGCGCTGCGTGGCGGCTTCGGCGCCAACGACAAGACCGCCAGCCTGCACAAGAGCGACCGCCTGCCGCCGCCGAGCGAATCTTCCGCCGCGCGCAACGTGATCCGCGTTTCGACCGCTACCCGCGTCGGCAACCGGGACGTCATGCGGGTCCGGCCGTTCATCCGGATCTCCGGCAACCTGTCGATGACGACCAGCGACCTGTCGGCCAAGATCCCGCCCTTCAACGCCCAGCGCATGCTGACCGACGTCGGTTCCCCGACCCAGACTGCCGCTGACGATCCCAACAACCCCGACGCGGTCGAGCCGGACGCGGAAGTCTCCTTCGTGATGAAGGATCTCGGCACCGTCCTGCCGAAGGCCAAGATTGCCGCCAACGTGCCGCTCGACGAGATCATCCTGCGGGTCCGCGACGCCTCGAACTGGCGCGGCAATACCGGCGGCGTACGCTACGCGACGCTCGCCAACGCCACGGCGGATGCCAGCGGCGTGAAGTCGGATGTCAAGCTCGCCTACGCCACCGAGGGCGTTTCGTCCGATCCCTATGCCGGCTTCGAGACCCGCGTGGTGCCGGAGAACGTGACGCTGCTGCCCAAGACCAAGGACCAGGCTACTGGGGGCAATCCCACGGGCGAGCGCGTCCACACCGTCAAGAAGGGCGACACCATCACCTCGATCCTGCGCGACCTCGGCGCCAGTCCCGAGGAAGCCAAGTCGATCGCCTACACGCTGGGCGCCAAGGGCCGCGATGGCGGCCTGAAGGAAGGCCAGAAAGTGCGCATCCTGATGGTGGCGGCAACGCCGGCGCCCGGCGCGCGGCTACAGCCCTATCGCGTCATGGTCGCCAACGATGCCACCATCGAGGCGGTGGCTGCGCTCTCCGATCTCGGCAAATATGTCGCCGTCGACGTGCAGAGCATGAACACCGTCACTGAAACGGCCGCCGCCGACGATGATGACGATGATGACGGCAGCGGCGTGCGGCTCTACCAGAGCATCTACGAGACTGCGTTGCGCAACAAGGTTCCGGCCAACATCATCGAGGACATGATCCGGATCTACTCCTACGACGTGGACTTCCAGCGCAAGGTGCAGCCCGGCGATTCCTTCGATGTGTTCTATGCCGGTGAGGACGAAGGCACGACGATCACGGAAAAGAGCGAGGTGCTGTTTGCCTCGCTCACGGTGGGCGGCGAGATCAAGAAGTACTACCGCTTCCAGACGCCCGACGACTCGGTCGTCGACTTCTATGACGAGACCGGCAAGAGCGCGAAGAAGTTCCTGGTCAGAAAGCCCGTCAACAATGCCATCATGCGCTCCGGCTTTGGCGGCCGCCGCCACCCGATCCTGGGCTATGTGAAGATGCACACCGGCGTCGACTGGGCCACGCCCTACGGCACGCCGATCTTCGCCTCCGGCAACGGCGTGGTCGAGAAGGTCGGCTGGGAAGGCGGCTACGGCAAGTATGTCCGCATCAAGCACAATAACGGCTACGAGACCGCCTACGGCCACATGTCCGCCTATGCCAAGGGCATGGAGCCCGGCAAGCGCGTGCGCCAGGGCCAGGTCATCGGCTTCGTCGGTTCGACCGGCATGTCGACCGGCGCGCATGTGCATTACGAGATCCTGGTCAACGGACGCTTCGTCGATCCCATGCGCATCAAGCTGCCGCGCGGCCGCTCGCTGGAAGGCGGCGTTCTCGCCGGCTTCGAAAAGGAGCGCGATCGTCTCGACGGCATGATGAACAACCGCGGCGGCGCCGGCGCGCGCGTCTCCGATGCCGGCAACACCGGCAATGTCCGTCAGGTCAGCAACCGCTGACGGCGCGAATTTCCCGCTCCTGAACCAAGCAACGCCTTCGGGCGGCGTGTCGTTTTTGTGGCCGCGGTCTCTGCAACCTCCAGAAGTTTCGTTTGCCAAAGTCCGGCCGCGGTCGAATACTCCCGCCATAAAAAAACGGGAGGTACGTCATGACGAGCAGGCTCGCCCTCTACGCGACCGTAGCGGCAACGGCCTTGTTGGCCACCGACATCGGTGCGTGGGCGCAAACATACGAAGTCACAAAACTCGTTCCAGGCTCGGCCTTCCATGGCGTGCATGGCCTCGGCGTCGACAAATCCGGCCGACTGTTCGCCGGCAGCGTCGCCGGCGCCACGCTCTACGAGGTTGATCGCGCCAATGGCACGGCCAAGGTCGCCGTCGCCGCGCCCGAGGGCATGGCCGACGACATCGCATTTGCGCCCGACGGCACCATGGCCTGGACCGGCTTTCTCACCGGCGACCTCTATTCGCGCAAGGGCGATGGGCCGGTCAAGAAGCTCGCCTCGGGACTGCCCGGCATCAATTCGCTGGCCTACCGCAAGGACGGCAGGCTGTATGCGACGCAGGTGTTTCTGGGCGATGCGCTCTACGAGATCGACACCGAGGGCGCCAAGCCTCCGCGCAAGATCATGGAGAAGATGGGCGGCCTCAACGGATTCGAATTCGGCCCCGACGACAAGCTCTACGGTCCGTTGTGGTTCAAGGGACAGGTCGCCAGGGTCGATGTCGACAAGGGCGAGCTTTCCGTCGTCGCCGACGGTTTCAAGATTCCGGCCGCCGTCAATTTCGATTCCAAGGGCAATCTCTTCGTGGTCGACACGGCACTCGGCCAGCTCGTGAAGGTCGATCCGAAGACCGGCGCCAAGAAGGTGGCGGCGCAACTCAAGGCCTCGCTCGACAATCTCGCCATCGACGACAAGGACCGCATCTTCGTCTCCAACATGGCCGACAACGGCATCCAGGAAGTCGATCCGGAAACGGGCACGACGAAGCAGGTCATCATCGGCAAGCTGGCGCTGCCGAGCGGCATCGCCGTGGTCTCCGACGGCGCCAAGGACACCATCTACGTCGCCGACCTCTTCGCCTATCGCACCGTGGACGGCGCGACCGGCGAGGTCACGGAAGTCGCCCGCATGCATGCCGACGGCGTGCCGCTGGAATATCCGATGAGCGCGACGGCCAAGGGCGACACGGTGCTGCTGTCGAGCTGGTTCACCGGCACGGTGCAGGTGGTCGACCGCAAGACCGGCAAGACCAAGGAGATGCTGCATGAGTTCAAGGCCCCGCACGATGCCGTCATGCTCGACGACGGCAGCATCCTGGTGAACGAACTCGGCAGCAAGTCGCTGATCCGCGCCAGCGGCGAACATGGCAAGGACCGCACCGCCATCGTGGGCGGCCTGGAAGGCCCGATCGGAATGGCCGCCGCCGGAAAGGACAGCGTGTACGTCACCGAGGCCTTTGCCGGCGTCGTGTCGAAGATCGGGACCAACGGCGAGAGGACTGTTGTCGCCAAGGACCTGAAGATGCCGGAGGGCATCGCTGTCGCTTCCGACGGCAAGCTCGTGGTGGCCGAGGTCGGCGCCAAGCGGCTGGTCTCCATCGATCCGAATTCGGGAACGGTGACGGAGATCGCCGGCAACCTGCCGATCGGCCTGCCGGCGAACCCCGGCGGCTTGCCGACCAACATCCCGACCGGCGTCGGCGTCGGCGCCTCCGGCACGATCTACTTCTCCTCCGATGTGGAGAATGCGATCTACAAGGTGACGAAGAAATAGTTCGCATCCGAACGCATTCCGCGCTGCGCTGTTTCCCGCGGCGCGGAATGCAACATCCTTCCCGACGCGTCGCCGCCTTTTGCCGAAACGAATGGTCGCAGCGACTGCGCCACGAGAGGGCTTGCAGGCGCATCGAACGGGGTTCACTCTCGCCGACAAAACAAGGACGAGGGCGGAACGCGGGGATGCAGGCCTATCTTGCACGGCGGTTGCTTGCGCTGGTTCCGGCGCTGTTTTTCGCGAGCTTGATCGTCTTCGTCATCGTCCGCCTCGTGCCCGGCAGCATCATCGATTTGATGCTGGCCCAGAACGACGTCGGCGCCGACAAGCTTACCCGCGACCAGCTCGTCGCCACACTTGGCCTCGACCGGCCGATGTGGCAGCAATATTTTTCGTGGATCGGCGGCATCCTGCTGCATGGCGATTTCGGCAAGTCGCTGTGGCAGAACACGCCGGTGCGGGAGCTGCTGGCCGCGCGCCTGCCCATCACCTTCCAGCTCGGCCTGATGGCACTGATCGTGGCGCTCTCGACCGCCATCCCGATCGGAATCTATTCCGCGATCCGGCAGGACACTGCCGGCGACTACATCACGCGCTCCTTCTCCATCCTGATGCTGGCGGTGCCGAGCTTCTGGATGGGCACGATGGTGATGGTGTTTCCCTCAATCTGGTGGGGCTGGTCGCCGCAGGTCAAGTTCGTGCCCTTCACCGAGCATCCCGTCGAAAATCTCAAGCAGATGATCCTGCCGGCGCTGATCCTCGGCATGGCGCTCTCGGCCATCACCATGCGGCTGACCCGCACCATGATGCTGGAAGTGCTGCGGCAGGACTATATCCGTACCGCCTGGGCCAAGGGCCTTTCCGAGCAGCTGGTCGTGGTCCGCCATGCTCTGCGCAACGCGCTGATCCCCGTGGTGACGCTGGTCGGCCTGCAGGCGCCGATCCTGATCGGCGGTGCCGTGATCGTCGAACAGATCTTCGTCATCCCCGGCATGGGCCTGCTGCTGCTCGATGCCATCAGCCAGCGCGACTATCCGATCATCACCGGCGTGAGCCTCGTGATCGGCTTCTGCGTCATGCTGATCAACCTCGCGGTCGATCTCTCCTACGGCCTGCTCGATCCCAAGGTGAGATACCGCTGATGACGCTGGCGCTCGACATCCCCGCCGCCGGCGCGCGCAAGCAGCGCAACAACGTCATCCGGTTCATCGTCCGCCTGTTCCGGGAAAAGCCGCTTGGTGCGGCCGGCGGCGTCATCTTCGTGCTGTTCCTGCTTTGCGGCATCTTCGCCGATGTGCTGGCGCCCTACGGCATGAACCAGATCTCGCCGCGCAGCCGGCTGATGGCGCCGTCCTGGACGTACTGGTTCGGCACCGACAATCTCGGCCGCGACATGCTCTCGCGCTGCCTCTATGGCGCGCAGATCTCGGTCATCATCGCCTTCACCACCGCGACGCTGGCAACGATCGTCTCGATCGTGATCGGCATCGTCACCGGCTATCTCGGTGGCAAGATCGATTTGATCGTGCAGCGCTTCGTCGACGCCTGGATGAGCTTTCCCGACCTAATCATCCTGCTGGTGGTCGTCTCCGTGCTCGGACCCGGCGTGCCGCAGATCATCTTCACGCTGGGCTGCCTGCTCGGCATCGCCGGTTCGCGCATCATCCGCTCCGCGGTGGTCTCGGTGCGCGAGAACATGTATGTGCACGCCGCGCAATCGATCGGCGCCTCCACCGGCCGCATCCTGCTGCGGCATATCCTGCCCAACATCATGCCGCCGATCATCGTGCTGTTCACCACCCGTGTCGGCACCGTGATCCTGGCGGAGTCTAGCCTGTCGTTCCTCGGCCTCGGCGTACCGCCGCCGACCCCGACCTGGGGCGGCATGCTGTCCGGTTCCGGCCGCACCTTCATGTTCCAGGGACCGTGGCTGGCGCTCGCGCCCGGCCTGTGCCTGACCGTCGTCGTCTACGCCACCAACGTGTTCGGAGACGCGCTGCGCGATCTGCTCGATCCGCGCATGCGCGGCTCGCGCTAACCAAGAACCAAATGGGAGGGAAAGTCATGAAGAAGTTCAGGACTGCGCTGCTCGCGGCAGCGTCCATTGCAGCGGCGCTCGTTTTCGCCGGCCCCGGCTTCGCCCAATCCGAGCAGATGCCGAAACCCGGCGGCACGCTGGAAGTCGGCACCGTTTATGTGACGCTGTCGGCACTGTCCTGGGACAATGCCGACTGGAACTGGAAGCACAATCACGACACCGGCGCATTCTATGAGCAGCTCTTTGCCGCCGATCTCTCCAAGTCGAAACGGCTCGGCGGCAAGCACCGCTTCTATGCCGACGCCTGGCTGCCATCCGATGCGATCCGCGGCGAGCTCGCCGAGAGCTGGGAATGGAAGAAGGACCCGCTGCGCATGGAGATCAGGCTGCGCAAGGGGATCATGTTCCCGGAAAAGCCCGGCGTGATGGCCGCGCGCGAATTTGTCGCCGACGACGTCGTCTTCACCTTCAACCGGCTCGACAAGAGCCCGAAGAAGATCGCGGGCTATTTCGACCATGTCGAGAAGGTCGAGGCAACCGACAAGCACACGGTGGTCTTCACCTTCAAGAACTACAACGCCGAATGGGACTACCGCTTCGGCTGGGGCTACTACTCCGGCATCATTCCGAAGGAGGTCGCCGACGCCGGCGCCGGCAACTGGAAGAACGTCAACGGCACCGGCCCGTTCATGCTGGCCGATTTCGTCCAGGGCAATTCCAACACCTATGTGAAGAACCCGAACTACTGGGACAAGGACAAGATCAACGGCACCGAGGTGAAGCTGCCGCTGCTCGACAAGGTCGTCTACCGCACCATCAAGGACGAGGCGACCTTCCTGACGGCACTGCGCACCGGCAAGCTCGACATCCTCGAAAGCATCCGCTGGTCGGCGGTAGACGAATTGAAAAAGAGCGCGCCGCAGCTGCAATGGTCGAAATGGCTGTCGATGAGCGGCCAGTTCGTCGCCATGCGCGTCGACACCAAGCCGTTCGACGATGTCCGCGTGCGCCGCGCGCTCAATTTCGCCGTCAACAAGCAGGAGATCGTCAAGGATTACTACGGCGGCAATGCCGAGCTCTTCGCCTATCCGCAACACCCCGATTATTTCGGCTATTTCGAGCCGCTGGAAGCCATGCCCGCTTCCATCAAGGAGCTCTTCACCTACGATCCGGCCAAGGCCAAGAAGCTGCTGGCCGAAGCCGGCTATGCCAACGGCTTTTCCTTCAAGGTGCAGGTCTGTTCATGCTCGCCCGATCACATGGACCTGCTGCCGCTGGTTGCGGCCTATCTCGAACAGGTCGGCGTGAAGATGGAAATCCAGCCGATGGAATACGCCGCATTCCTCTCGGCAATGACCAGCAAGACCAATACGCCCGGCTACATGATGTCCAACGGGCACACCAATCCGACCACGACGATCCGCAAGAGCTTCGTGAAGGGTCAGGTCTGGAATCCCTCGCAGTGGGACGATCCCGAATACAACAAGAAGATGGACGCGGCCTATCTCGAGCCGGATGAAGGCAAGCGCCAGGCCATGCTGAAGGAGATGACCCGCGAGATCCTCGACAAGGCGCCCTATATCTGGCTGCCGACGCCCTACATCTACACGGCGTGGTGGCCGTGGGTGAAGAACTACGGCGGCGAGCTGCGCGCCGGCGCCGTGCGTCCGGGTCCGATCTATGCCCGCATCTGGATCGACCAGGAGATGAAGAAGAAGATGGGCTACTGAGCAGCGGGCGAAGCGCAATGGCGTCGGCTCTGCTCGAGGTCAACGGCCTGACGACACGGTTCCGCACCGAGCGCGGAACCGTGACGGCGGTCGATGACGTCTCCTTCCACGTCGATCCCGGCGAGACGCTTGCCATCGTCGGGGAGTCCGGCTCGGGCAAGAGCGTCACCGCGCTGTCGGTGCTGCGCCTGATCCCCAGTCCGCCGGGCCGGATCGAGCGCGGCGAGATCCTGTTCGACGGCGAAGACCTGCTCAAGCTCGACGACCCCGGCATCCGTGCGGTGCGCGGCAACAAGATCGCCATGATCTTCCAGGAGCCGATGTCCTCGCTCAACCCGGCTCTCACGGTCGGTCTGCAGGTGGCCGAGCCGATCAACCTGCACCGCAGCACGCCCTGGGCGAAAGCCTATGAAGCCGCGACCGAACTGATCGGCCGCGTCCGCATCGCGGACGCCGCGAGCCGGCTCGGCTCCTATCCGCACCAATATTCCGGAGGCATGCGCCAGCGCGTGATGATCGCGATGGCGCTCGCCTGTGCGCCGCGGCTGATCATCGCGGACGAGCCGACCACGGCGCTCGATGTCACCGTGCAGGCGCAAATCCTCGATCTATTGAAAGAGCTGACGCGCGAGACCGGCTCATCGCTGATCCTGATCACCCACGACCTCGGCGTCGTCGCCCGCTATGCCGACCGTGTCGCGGTGATGTATGGCGGTCGCATCGTCGAGGTGGCGCCGGCACGCGAACTCTACGCGCGGCCGAAACACCCCTACACTTCGGGCCTGATGGCCTCGGTGCCCCGGCTGGACGGCGGCGGCCGCAAGCGGCTGGCGCCGATCGAGGGCCAGCCGCCGGATCTGGCGAGCCTTCCGGCCGGCTGCTCCTTCGGGCCGCGCTGCCGCGCCATTCTTGATCAGTGCCGGACAGCGCGCCCCGAGTTGGAAAGGATCGGCGATCGTCATTCCAAAGCGTGCTTTGCCAATGTCTGACGCGCTGCCGCAGTCCCGTTCAAGCGAGCCGATCCTCCGCGTCGAGGAGCTGAAGGTGCATTTCCCCGTCACCAAGGGGATCATCTTCCAGCGCCAGGTTGCGACCGTGAAGGCGGTCGACGGCGTCTCCTTCATCATCCGCCGCGGCGAGACGCTTGGCCTCGTCGGCGAGAGCGGATCGGGCAAATCGACCACGGGGCTTGCGGTACTGCGCATGCTGACGCCGTCCGCCGGCCACATCGTGTTCGAGGGCCAGGACATTGCGCCACATCGCGGCGCGGAATTGCTCGACGTGCGCCGCCGAATGCAGATGGTCTACCAGGACCCCTATGGCTCGCTCAATCCGCGCATGACCATCCGCTCCATCGTCGGCGAGCCGCTGGCCGTGCACGGCCTCGATGCCGACAAGCAGGCGACGCGCCAGAAAATCGCAGACCTGATCGCCTCGGTCGGCCTGCTGCCCGACATGGCCGACCGCTATCCGCACGAATTTTCCGGCGGTCAGCGCCAGCGCATCGGCATCGCGCGGGCGCTTGCGCTCGAGCCGAGCCTGCTGATTGCCGATGAGCCGGTCTCCGCCCTCGACGTCTCGATCCAGGCGCAGGTGATCAACCTGTTCATGGACCTGCAGGAGCGGCTTGGTCTCACTTACCTGTTCATCGCCCACGACCTCGCCGTGGTCCGCCACATCTCGACGCGCATCGCGGTGATGTATCTCGGCCGGCTGGTCGAGATCGCCGACCGCGACGAGCTTTATCGAAATCCGCTGCATCCCTATACGGAAGCGCTGATGGCGGCCGTACCCGTCGCCGATCCCGAAGTCGAGGCCGGGCGCCCGCGCACCGTGATCACAGGCGAAGTCCCGAGCGCGCTCCGCCCGCCGCCCGGCTGCGCCTTCCATACCCGCTGCCCGCGCGTGATGGCGCGGTGCAGGACCGAGCAGCCGCAATTGCGCGAGGCCGCGCCGGGGCGCGCGGTGGCGTGTCATCTTCACGATTAGCTGACCTGCCTGCGAGGCGTCATCGGGCTTGACATTCGTCCTAGTGTCGTGCATATGCATGACATGGACAAAGCAGCGACCTCGCGCCTGGCGCAAAATCTGCTCGACACCTGCATGTGTCACAAGACGCGCATGGCTGCGCGGGCCATCACCAGGACCTATGACGATGCGTTGCGAAATACCGGGCTGCGCGCCACCCAGCTTTCCGTCCTGGCTGCCGTGGGCTCCCGCGGCGCGCTGTCGATCCAGTCCCTGGCCGACGTGCTCGGCATGGACCGCACCACCCTTACCCGCAACCTGCGACCGCTCGAGGACAAGGGCCTCGTGCTGCTCGCGCCGGAAGCGCGACACCGCGCCCGCATGCTTGAACTGACGCCGGCAGGCCGCTCGACGCTCACCAGGGCGCTGCCGTTATGGGAAGACGCCCAGCGTACGATCCGGCGGCGATTGGGACAGCAGCGCTGGCCTGCGGTGCAGGACGCACTTGCCGAACTCACCGAGGAAACCCGGCCGCTTTTGTCCTGAATTCGCACAGGGACGATTGCGGGTATGACCAGCCCGTTTTTGTGCATATACACGAAAGGAGAAGAGAGATGGGAAAGTTCGATCGATACGCCTTCAGCAAGAACCCCGCCTATGACGAGGCAGCGACGCGAAAGGCGTTCGCGAAAGCCGTGCCGCTGAAGACGCTGGTGATCTACTGCTACGATCCGCGCGCCGTCGGAATTCCGCAGGCGGTGGCGAAGGTACTCGGAAACGAGGTCTACCCCGGCGACATCGTCGCCGACGCCTCCGGCAACCGGGTCGCATCCACCGCTACCATCTTTCCGGTCATCGTCGCCGGCGGCCGCGCCGTCGATGCGCTACGCTCGGTGACGGTGGCGCAGCATCTGTTCGGCATCCAGAACATCGTCGTGGTGCATCACTCCCAATGCGGCGCGACCAGCTTCACTGCCGACGGCATCATCGATGCCTACAAGCACGAGCATCACAGCGATATCGCCCATCTCTATGAACGGGGCAGCATCTGCATCGAGGATTACGAGGCCTCGCTGAGGCGCGACACCGCGCTGCTGCGCGCGAGTGCCGGCACGCCGAAGCATGTCAACATCTTCGGCTTCTTCTACAACATCGACACCGGCGAACTCACCGAGGTCGTGCGCGACGAGGCGAAGGCCGGATAGAGCAAAACACGCCTTCGCAGCAAAAGGCAGCCTGCCGCGAGGCAGGCTGCCTTTCTTTTTTACGGAATAGCGCGCCGTATCAGTTCAGCTTCCGCTTCGGCAGCGGCGCTTCGAACTGTGCGATCTCGGCGGTCTGGGCCGGCTTGCCGTTGAAAGTCAGCACGTTGCCCTTGGCCGAGATCTTCACCGTGGCGCCGTCGGATACCTCGCCGGCCAGGATCATTTCGGCCAGCGGGTCCTGCACGCTGCGCTGGATCACCCGCTTCAGCGGCCGGGCGCCATAGGCGGGGTCCCAGCCCTTGTCGGCGAGCCAGTCGCGTGCCGCGGTATCGAGCGTCAGCGCGATCTTGCGGTCCTCCAGCAGCTTCTGCAGCCGCGCGAACTGGATCTCGACGATCCGGCCCATTTCGCTCTTCTGCAGGCGGTGGAACAGGATGATCTCGTCGACGCGGTTGAGGAACTCGGGGCGGAAGTGCGCCCGCACCATTCCCATCACCTGGTCACGCACGGCCGACGTATCCTCGCCTTCCGGCTGGCTCACCAGGAATTCCGAACCGAGGTTCGAGGTCATGATGATCAGCGTGTTGCGGAAGTCGACGGTGCGGCCCTGGCCGTCGGTCAGGCGGCCGTCGTCGAGCACCTGCAGGAGCACGTTGAAGACATCCGGATGCGCCTTCTCGATCTCGTCGAACAGCACGACCTGGTAGGGCCGCCGCCGCACGGCTTCGGTGAGCGCGCCGCCTTCATCGTAGCCGACATAGCCGGGAGGTGCGCCGATCAAACGGGAAACCGAGTGCTTCTCCATGTATTCGGACATGTCGAGGCGGACCATCGCGGTCTCGTCGTTGAAGAGATACTCCGCGAGCGCTTTGGTCAACTCGGTCTTGCCGACGCCGGTCGGCCCCAGGAACATGAATGAGCCGGTCGGGCGGTGCGGGTCCTGCAGGCCCGCGCGCGAGCGGCGCACGGCGGTCGCCACGGCACGCACGGCCTCGGCCTGGCCGACGACGCGTCGGCCCAGCGCCTCCTCCATCTTGAGGAGCTTGTCTTTTTCGCCTTCCAGCATCTTGTCGACGGGCACGCCGGTCCAGCGCGACACCACCTGCGCGATGTGGTTGGCGGTGACCGCCTCTTCCATCATGTCGCCGGGAGCCTCGTTTTCCTCGATCTCGGCCAGCCTCTTCTCGAGTTCGGGAATCTTGCCATAGGCCAGCTCGCCCGCACGCTGGAATTCGCCGCGGCGCTGTGCGTTGGCCAATTCGATGCGCAAGCCGTCGAGCTCGCTCTTCAGCTTGGCGGCATCCGAGAGCTTGTTCTTTTCCTTGCTCCAGCGCGCCGTCAGCGCCGCCGACTTCTCTTCGAGATCGGCAAGCTCCTTTTCCAGGTTCTGCAGGCGGCTCTTCGAGCCGGGATCGCTTTCCTTCTTCAGCGCCTCCTGCTCGATCTTCAGCCGAATGATGTCGCGATCGAGCAGATCGAGCTCTTCCGGCTTGGAATCGACCTGCATCTTCAGCCGCGCGGCCGCCTCATCCATCAGGTCGATGGCCTTGTCGGGCAGGAAGCGGTCGGTGATGTAGCGGTTCGAGAGCGTCGTCGCCGCCACCAGCGCGGAGTCGGTGATCCGCACCCCGTGGTGCTGCTCGTACTTGTCCTTCAGGCCGCGCAGGATCGAGATGGTATCCTCGACCGTGGGCTCGCTGACATAGATCGGCTGGAAACGCCGGGCGAGCGCCGCGTCCTTCTCGACATGCTTCTGGTACTCGTCGAGCGTGGTGGCGCCGATGCAGTGCAATTCGCCGCGCGCCAGCGCGGGCTTCAGCAGGTTGGACGCGTCCATCGCGCCGTCGGCCTTGCCGGCGCCGATCAGCGTATGCATCTCGTCGATGAACAGGATGATGTTGCCTTCGGCCGAAGTCACTTCCTGCAGCACCGCCTTGAGCCGCTCCTCGAACTCGCCGCGATACTTGGCACCGGCTATCAGTGCGCCCATGTCGAGAGAGAGCAGCTTCTTGTCCTTCAGGCTCTCCGGCACGTCGCCATTGAGGATGCGCAACGCCAGGCCCTCGACGATGGCGGTCTTGCCGACGCCGGGCTCGCCGATCAGCACGGGGTTGTTCTTGGTGCGGCGGGAAAGAACCTGGATGGTGCGGCGGATTTCCTCGTCGCGGCCGACCACCGGATCGAGCTTGCCGTCGCGCGCGGCCTGCGTCAGGTCGCGGGCATATTTCTTCAGCGCATCGTAGGCGTTTTCGGCCGTGGCGGAATCCGCCGTACGGCCCTTGCGCAGGGCCTCGATCGCTGCATTGAGATTTTGTGCTGACACGCCGCCCTTGCCCAGGATACCGCCGGCCTCGCTGTTCTTGTCGAGCACAAGCCCCAGCAGAAGCCGCTCGACCGTGACAAAACTGTCACCGGCCTTTTCGCCGGCTTTCTCGGCGGCGTCGAAGGCGCGCGCCAATTCGGGCGCAAGGTAGACCTGCCCGGCGCCGCTGCCGGAAACCTTCGGCAGCTTGTTCAGCGCCTCTTCGGTGGCTTTCAGAATGGCGCGGGAATTGCCGCCGGCGCGGTCGATCAGGCCGCTCGCCAGCCCCTCATTGTCATCCAGCAGCACTTTCAACACATGCAGTGTCGAGAACTGCTGGTGGCCGTCACGCATGGCAAGCGACTGCGCCGACTGGATGAAGCCGCGCGCACGTTCGGTGTATTTTTCGATATTCATTTGCTGTTTCCCTCAGCCTGCCACAGCCGCCCTGTAAGGCACGATTGCGGCATCTTCATTGGGTATCCACGGGCCGCATTGACGTTCCTCAACCGGCCGCGGTCGTCGCCCTCGGTAGGCTTGAGGCAGATATGGGAACGGGGTTTCCCGAGTGGAAGGGAGGTCCTCACAAAATCGCGAGCAATGGCAAAGGACCCAAGAATCCCTTAATAAACGGCATGCCCGAGCCTGCTTTCGCCCCCGCCAAGGTCGCCAGCCTCTACCGCTATCCAGTCAAGGGCCTGACCCCGGAACCCCTCGCCCGCGCCGACCTCAAGCCCGGCCAGACCCTGCTGGCCGACCGGAAATATGCCATCGAGCACGGCCCTTCCGGCTTCGATCCGGCTGCGCCGGCCTGGCTTTCCAAGCCGCATTTCCTGATGCTGATGCGGGACGAATGGCTGGCCGGCCTGCGCACCGGTTTCGAAGACGCGACCAACGTCCTGACGATTCACCATAACGGCAAGGTCGCAGCCCGGGGCAATCTGGAGACGGCCGAAGGCCGCGCGGCAATCGAAAGCTTTTTCTCGACCGTCTTTGCCGGCCGGATCAAAGGCCCGCCAAAGGTGCTGACGAGCCCCGGCCACAGCTTTTCCGACGTCGCCCGCAAGGTCGTCTCCATCATCAATCTTTCCAGCGTCCGCGCCATCGAGAACATGGTGGGTGCGCCGGTGCATCCGCTGCGCTTCCGCGCCAACCTCTATGTCGAAGGCTGGCCGGCCTGGTCGGAATTCGACCTGCTCGACCGCACGCTTGCGATCGGTGGAACCAGGCTGAAGGTGGTGAAGCGCATCGTCCGTTGCGCCGCTGTCAATGTCGATCCCGACACCGCCGAACGCGACCTCGCCATCCCCCCCGCATTGCAGCGGCGGCTCGGCCACGCCGATTGCGGCATCTATGCCGAGGTGATTACGGGCGGGCCGATTGCCGCCGGTGACACCATCGCGGTCGAGCAGCCGGCGCTGATCTAGTTCGGCATGACGTAGGCGTAGATGCGACCGCGCGATACCGGAGCCTCCCGCACGCGGTTGCCGTTGTTGCCCGAGATCATGATCGGATTGCCTGATGCATCGATGCCGGTAATGATGCCGACATGTCCGCCGCCGCGGCCGCGCGACATCACCGCGATGGCGCCGACCTGCGGCCCGGAAACGCGTGTGCCGTAGCGGGAAAACGAACTCGCCATGTCGGAGCCGGTACCGCGATGGCCGGTATGCTGCAGCACCATGTTCATGAAG
>JAXMDE010000026.1:0-14654 GCA_046349015.1 Bradyrhizobium sp.
ATTGCGCTCGCCTGCTTTCCTGCGATCTTTCCCCACAATCCAGACCTTCGCAGCGCCTTGCAGGCGCCATGCTCGCGTTTGGGATGGGCCTGGCACTGTCGCTCGGCGGCGCGTCCGCGCAGACGCCGGCCAAGGGATCGCCGGAACACATCAAGGCGGTGACGTCGGCGGTCGACGGCGCCTCGATCCGAGCAAATACCGCGATGTCGAACGACTGGCCGACCACAGGCCTGGATTATGCCGAGACGCGCTTCTCGAAACTGCACGACATCAACGCCGATAACGTCAAGAAGCTCGGCCTTGCATGGACCTATCCGCTAGAATCCTCGCGCGGCGTCGAGGCGACCCCGCTGGTCGTCGACGGCATCATGTATGTCACGGCATCATGGAGCGTCGTCCATGCGATCGACGCGCGCACCGGAAAGCGGCTCTGGAGCTATGATCCCAAGGTCGACCGCGAGAAGGGCTACAAGGGCTGCTGCGACGTCGTCAATCGCGGCGTTGCGCTGTGGAAGGGCAAGGTGTTCGTCGGCGTCTATGATGGCCGCCTGGTCGCGCTCGACGCGGTCACAGGAAAGGTCGTCTGGGAAAAGGACACGCTGATCGACAAGGAGCACTCCTACACCATCACCGGCGCGCCGCGCGTCTTCAACGGCAAGGTCCTGATCGGCAATGGCGGCGCCGAATTTGGTGCACGCGGCTATGTCACCGCCTACGACGCCGAGACCGGCAACCAGGCATGGCGCTGGTTCACCGTGCCGGGCGACCCGTCGAAGCCGTTCGAGGACGACTCGATGGCCGCGGCGGCCAAGACCTGGGACCCCTCCGGGAAATACTGGATCAACGGCGGCGGCGGCACGGCATGGGACACCATCACCTTCGACCCCGACCTGAACATGATCTATATCGGCACCGGCAATGGCTCGCCCTGGGCCCGCAATGCACGAAGCCCCGCCGGCGGCGACAATCTTTACCTTGCCTCGCTGGTGGCGCTAAATGCCGACACCGGCAAGTATATCTGGCACTACCAGGAAACGCCCGGCGACAACTGGGACTACACGTCTACCCAGCCGATGATTCTCGCCGACATCACCATCGACGGCGCACCACGCAAGGTGATCCTGCACGCGCCGAAGAACGGCTTCTTCTTCGTCATCGACCGCACCAACGGCAAGTTCATCTCGGCAAAGAACTTCGTCGATGTGAACTGGGCCACCGGCTATGACGAGAACGGGCGGCCGATCGAGGTTGCCGCAGCGCGCGGCGACAAGCCGTTTGACAGCATCCCGGGCCCCTATGGCGCCCACAACTGGCACCCGATGTCGTTCAACCCGCAGACCGGTCTCGTCTACCTTCCGGCGCAGAACGTTCCGGTGCGACTGGTCGAAGAAAAGAACTGGTCACAAAATGCCAACGTCCCCGGAAAGCCCCATGGCGGTCTTGGCTGGAATATCGGCTTCAATTTCGACGCCGACCCGCCGCAGAACAAGCCGTTCGGCCGCCTGATCGCGTGGGATCCGGTCAAGCAGAAGGAAGCCTGGCGCGCCGAACATGTCGCGCCGTGGAACGGCGGAACGCTCACGACCGCCGGCAACCTCGTGTTCCAGGGCACGGCCGACGGGCGCTTCGTCGCCTACAACGCAACGACCGGCGAAAAACTCTGGGAGAAGCAGGTAGGCAGCGGCGCGGTTGCGGCGGCTTCCACCTACATGATCGACGGCAAGCAATATGTCTCGATCGCGGTCGGCTGGGGCGGCGTGTTCGGTATCATGCAGCGCGCCACGGAAACGCAGAGCCCGGGCACGGTCTACACCTATGTCATCGACGGCAACGCCTCGCCGCCGGAATTCGTGAAGTACCAGACCGAGGGCCTGCTGGCCGGCGTGCCCTACGATCCCAAGCATGTCGGCGAGGGCACGGTGCTGTACCTCTCCAACTGCGTGCTCTGTCACGGCGTGCCCGGCGTCGACAAGGGCGGCAACGTCCGCAATCTCGGCTACGTACCCAAGGATACCATCGCCAATCTGAAGGACTTCGTGTTCAAGGGCCCGTTCCGCGACCAGGGCATGCCCGACTTCACCGGCAGGCTGAAGGAAGACGACATTCCGAAGCTGCAGGCCTTCATCCAGGGCACCGCCGACGCGATACGGCCGAAGTGACGACGGCGCCAGTCGTCGTCATGGCCGGGCTTGTCCCGGCCATCCACGCGGGGCCATAGGACGGAAAGCAAGACGTGGATGCCCGGGACAGGCCCGGGCATGACGTGGAGAGAAACGGGCAAAACAAGAGGGCTGCGCGATCGTCTCGCGCAGCCCTCTTTTTTGTTGGACCTTGAGGAAGGACCTCAGAACATCAGGCCTTCCTTCACCAGGACCCAGCGGCCGCTCTTGATCTGCTGCACCTGGGTGATGGTGTTGGCGAGATGGTCGGTCTTGGAGAACTTGGTCGGCGGCGAATTGAAGATGTCGAGGAACTTGTCGCCGGATTCCAGCGCGTCGAGCATCTTCTGGCCGGTCAGTTCCTTGCCTGCCTTCTGGGCATAGAAGGCGAAGGTCATGACCGCGTTGTAGCCGATGATTGCCTGCGTATTGGCATCGGTGCCGAACATCTTCTTGTAGTTGACCAGCCAGTCCTTGACCTTGCCCTTTGCCGTATCGTCATACGGGATTTCGAAGCCCGAGGCTGCATAGAGGCCTTCGACCGCTTCCTTGCCGAGCGCCGGCACTTCAAGCACGTTCGTCGGCGTGGCGCCGAGGAAGGTGACGTCCCAGCCGAGCTTCTTGGCCTCGCCCATCGCGCCGATGGTTTCGCGAATCACGGTGCCGAGCACGACGAGGTCGCAGCCGTCCGCCTTCATCTTGGCGATCTGCGCGCTGAAGTCGGACGCTCCGCGCTTGTAGCTGGTGATCGAGGCAGCCGGCACCTTCATCGCCTCGAGTTGCTGATTGAAGCCGTCAAGCACGTTTTTGCCGTACTCGTCGTCCTGGTGCATGATGCAGGGCTTCTTGAAGCTCTTCTGTTCCATCATGTATTTGAGCGCGGCACGCGTGCTCTCGACATAGGGCAGCAGGTTGTTGAACTTCAGCCGCTCCTGCGGCTTGTTCGGATCGAACTTGAAGGTGAACTCGGCCGCGGTCAGCGGAAACAGCTGCAGCACGCCGGCGTCGAACAGCACGTCCTGCGAGGCGAGCACCGTCGGCGACCCCATCGGGCCGACCATGGCGAACACCTTGTCGCGCTCGACCATCTTCTGCGAGGCAAGCACCGCGCGCTTCGGATCGTAGCCTGAATCTTCCAGTACCATCTTGATCTTGCGGCCGTTGATGCCGCCCGCGGCGTTGACTTCCTCCACCGCCATCTTCATGCCGTTGGATACCGGCACGCCCCAGACCTTGATCGGACCGGACAGATCCTGATGCGTCCCGATCACGATCTCGTCCGCCGAGACTCCCTGATTGGTGACCTTGGTCTGGGCGACGGCCGGCAGGTGGGTCAGCGCAAGCGCGCCCACCGCAAGGCCCAGCGCCTTGAACGATTTCGACATTCGCAGTCTCCTCTTCGTTTGGCCCGTGTTGGGCGAAGGGTGGGGGCCTCTCAATCCTTCGCCGTTTCTTTCGATAAAATCAGGCTACCGCCCGGTCGCGATACATCGCGTCGATCTCGGCGGCATAGCGCTTGTTCACGAAGCTGCGCTTCAGCTTCATGGTCGGCGTCAGCTCCTCGTCCTCGGGCGTGAGCTGGCGTTCGATCAGGTAGAACTTCTTGATGGTCTCCACGCGCGCGAAATTGGCGTTGACCCCCTCGATCTCGCGCCAGATCAAATCCTGGATTTCCCTGGCGCGGCACAGGCTCGCATAATTGGTGAAGGGGATGTTCTGGTCCTGTGCGAACTTCTCGACGTTTTCCTGGTCGATCATGACGAGGCAGGTCAGGTACGGCCGCTTGTCGCCGATCACCACCGCATCCGAGACGTAGGGCGAGAACTTGAGCTGGTTCTCGATCTCCGATGGCGTGATGTTCTTGCCGCCCGAGGTGATGATGATGTCCTTCATCCGGTCGGTGATCTTGACGAAGCCCTCATTGTCCATGGCACCGACATCGCCGGTGTGCAGCCAGCCCTTGGCGTCGATGGTTTCGGCGGTCTTCTCCGGCTGGTTCAGGTAGCCCATGAACAGGAAGTCGCCCCTGACCAGGATTTCGCCTTCCGGCGAGATCATCACCTCGCCCCACGGCACCACCTTGCCGACCGAGCCGAGCTTGATGCGCTCGGTCGGCATCAGCGTGGCGACGCCGCAATTCTCGGTCTGGCCGTAGACCTCGCGCATGTCGATGCCGAGCGCCATGTACCAGCGGATCAGGTCCGGCGCGATTGGCGCTGCGCCCGTGAAGGCGATGCGGCATCGGTCGAGCCCGAGCATGCGGCGCATGTTGCGGAACACCAGCCAGTAGGCGAGCTTGTTGGCAGCACGCAGGCCCAGCGACGGCGTCTCGCCCTCGAGCCTGCAATCGGTCATGCGGTTGCCGACCGCGAGCGCCTTGCCATACATCCACTTCTGGAAAGACGTCGCATCTTTGAGCGCGATGGTGATGCCGGAATAGAATTTTTCCCACACCCGGGGCACGGCAAGGAATGCGGTCGGCTGCACCTCGCGCAGATTGTCCGGCACCGTTTCCGGACTTTCGGCGAAGTTCATCACCGAACCCAATGCCAGCGAGACGTAGTAGCCGCCGACCCGCTCGGCGACGTGGCAGAGCGGCAGGAACACCAGCCGTTCCTCCTGGTCAGTCGACGGGAAGAGATCGTTGGCGTGGCGCATCTGGTGCGTTACGCTGCGGTTGGAATGCATCGCGCCCTTGGGGGGACCCGTGGTGCCCGAGGTATAGACAAGGACCGCAAGATCGTTGGCGGTGCGGCTGCCGACCATCTCATCCCAGAGCTCGGCGCGGCCCTGCTCGTGGTTCTGGCCGAGTGCCGTGAATTCGGCGAGCGATAGCACCATCGGATCGGAAAAGCCGGACAGGCCTTCCATGTCGAAGACCACGATCTTCTCCAACGTCGGGCAGCGCGAGCGGCAGCTCAACACCTTGTCGAGCTGCTCTTCGTCCTCGACGAATATGACACGGGTGCGGGAGTCGTTGATGAGGTACTCGACCTGGGCGGCGGAATCCGTCGGATAGATGCCGGAGGAAACGCCGCCCGAACAGAGGATGCCCATGTCGGCGTAGACCCATTCGGGCACCGCATTGGCGAGGATGGAAGCGACATCGCCGGGGCGGAATCCGACCGCGTGCAGGGCGTAGGCGATGTCCTTGGAAATCTGCAGCCACTGCCGCCAGCTGGTCGGCTGCCAGATGCCAAACTTCTTCTCACGGATCGCCGGCTTGTCGCCGCGCTTCTCCACGGCGAGCACGAAGCTCCTTGCAATCGTATCGGCCACCGTCAGCACTGCCGTTCCGGCCATGCTCGTTTCTCCCTCTCCTCAGGCCTCGTCCCGCCAGCCGGTTCAAGCCGGTCTTGGTGCAGCGGGCGGGGCGAATCTAACGTCAAGTCCCTCTTAACGCCACGTTTTCTTCTTCTTCCAGCGCCGCTCGCCCCGTGCGCCCGCTTCCTTGGCGCCGAGGTAGAATTCCTGGATGTCCTGCGAATTCATCAGCCTCTCGCAGGTGTCGTTCATGACGACGCGGCCGATCTCCAGAACATAGCCGTAATGTGCCGTTTCCAGCGCCACTTTTGCGTTTTGCTCGACCAGGAGGATGGAAGTGCCCTGCTCTTCGTTGACGCGGCGGATGATGGTGAAGATCTCCTTCACCAGGATCGGCGACAGCCCGAGCGACGGCTCGTCCAAAAGTAGCATGGCGGGCCGGTTCATCAGGGCGCGTCCGATCGCCAGCATCTGCTGCTCGCCGCCGGAGAGCTGGCCCGCGGGTTGGTTGAGACGCTCCTTCAGCCGTGGGAAATAGCCGTAGACCATGTTGAGGTCTTCAGCCACGGCTTCGCGATCCTTGCGCGGATAGGCTCCCATCATCAGGTTCTCGCGCACGGTCAGGAACGGGAATACCTCGCGTCCTTCCGGCACGTGCGACAATCCCATGCGCACGATCTTGTCGGCCTCCATGCGCTGGATCGGCTTGCCCATGAACTCGATCGAGCCCTTCTGGGGATCGAGAATCCCGGAGATTGTCTTCAGCACCGTCGTCTTGCCCGCGCCGTTGGCGCCGAGCAGCGTCACGATCCGCCCGCGCGGCACTTCCAGGCTGATGCCGCGGATCGCCATGATCGGCCCGTAATAGCTCTCGATATTACTGAGCTTGAGGATGATGTCGGAAGCGCTCATGCCATCGCCCTCTTACGCGCCGAGATAGGCGGCAACGACGTCGGGATGGCTCTGCACTTCGGAAGGCGAGCCCATCGCCAGCACCTTGCCGTAGTTCAGCGCGATCACGCGGTCGGAAACGCGGTTCACCAGACTCATGTCGTGCTCGACCATCAGCACGGTGATGCCGAGCTCGCTCTTCATGTCGCGGATCCAGAACGACATGTCGTCGGTCTCTTCCACGTTGAGCCCGGACGACGGCTCGTCGAGCAGGATCAGCTTCGGCTCCGAGCACAGCGCACGTGCCAGCTCGATCACCTTGCGCACGCCATAGGGAAGGCCCGAGATCAGCTTGTCGCGATAGGGTTCCAGATCGAGGAATTCGATCACCTGCTCGACCCGCCGGCGATGCACCTTTTCGCTGGCCCGCACGCCCGGCAGGAACAGCAGCTCCTGCCACAGGCTGGTCGTGGAGTGGCGGTGACGGCCCACGAGAAGATTGGACAGCACGGTCGCATTCTCGAACAGTTCGATGTTCTGGAAGGTGCGGGCGATGCCGAGCTTGGCGATGTCGTAGGCCGGCTCCGACGTGATGTCCTGGTCTTCGAACCAGATCTTGCCGTGGGTCGGCGGGTAGATGCGCGAGATCAGGTTGAAGATCGAGCTCTTGCCGGCGCCGTTGGGGCCGATGATGGAGAGGATCTCGCCCTTCTCGACGGCAAAGCTGACGGAATCGACCGCCTTCAGTCCGCCGAAATGCAGCGACAGGTTTTCGGCCCGAAAATAGCTCATCGGTTCCGCTCCGACTTCACGTAGATTTTCTGCCGCTTGAACGTGGCGCGCTTGTAGAGCGGGAACAACTGGAAGAATAGCTTGATCTTCAGCCAGCGGCCGTAGAGCCCGAGCGGCTCGAACAGCACGAACACCATGATGATGACGCCGTAGATCGCGCCCTTCAGGCCGTTGGCCGAGGCAAACGCCGCGACATTGCTCTGGATATTGGAGGCGGTCGCCTTGCTGGCGCCCAGGGTCGCGGCGACGCCGGCGATGATGCCGGGCATGTCGTCCTTCAGGTATGTCAGGAACGGATCGATCATGACGAGGAAGATCGCGCCCAGCACCGCCCCGTGCAGGCTGAACGTGCCGCCGATCAGGATCACGATGATGAACTCGATCGAGAGCTGCAGCGTGAACATCTCCGGCGAGATGAAGGTGAGCTTGTGCGCGAACAGGACGCCGGCAAAGCCGGTGATCGCCGCCGAGATCGCGAACGATTTCACCTTGTAGAGCGCAACGTTGACGCCCATGCTGCGCGCGGCGGTCTCGCTGTCGCGGATCGCGATGAAGGCCCGTCCCGTCGGCGAGCGCATCAGATTGAGCGTGCCGACGATGGTGAGGATCAGGACGCCGAGGCAGAGGAAATAAAACGCCGGGCTGTCGCGCGGCACGGTCTGGCCGAGCAGCGACAGCGTCTTCACCCGCATGCCTTCATTGCCGTTGGTGACGCTTTCCCAGCGCGCCAGGATTTCCTCGACGATGAAGGCAAACGAGATCGTCGCGATGACGAGATAGATGCCCTGCAGCCGCAGCGCGGGAAAGCCGACCAGCGCGCCGATGATGCCGGTAAGCAGGCCCGCGGCAAGGAAATAGACCGGAAACGGCACGTTGTATTGCTGCAGATAGGCTGCCGTGTAGGCGCCGATTGCGAGGAACGCGGCATGGCCGAGCGAGGCCTGTCCGGTAAAGCCGGACAGGATCAGAAGCCCCACGCCGACGGTGGCGTAGATGCAGACGAACACCAGCTGGCTCATGATGTAGCTGGACAGCACGAAGGGTGCGATCGCCAGCAGCACCAACAGCGTGCCATAGGTCCAGATATAGCCGGAATGCGGAAACAGCCTGATGTCGTCTTCGTAATCGGTCTTGAAGATGAAACGCATGGCCGCTCCTCAGACCTTTTTGCGGGTATGAAGGCCGAACAGGCCTTCGGGCTTGAGCAGCAGCACGGCGAGCAGAACGAGGTAGGGCGCAACATCCTTCCAGCCCTGGGGCAGATAGAAGCCGGCCATGCTCTCGATCACGCCGATCAGCACGCCGCCGACCAGTGCGCCCGGAATCGAGCCAAAGCCGCCGAGCACGGCGGCAGGAAACGCCTTCAGCCCCAGCACGAGGCCGACATTGGAATGGATGAAGGTGATCGGCGCGAGCAGCACGCCGGCAGTGCCGGCGACCGCGGCGCTGATCGCCCAGACGATGGAAACCACGCGCTTGACCGGGATGCCCATGTAATAGGCGGCGAGCATGTTTTCCGAGCTCGCGCGCATCGCAGTGCCGAGCGTCGTGCGATTGAAGAAAAGATAGAGCAGCGTGCACAGGATGACGGTGGCCGCGATCACCGAGAGTTTGTCATAGGCCAGCACCAGCGCGCCGATCTTCAGCACGCCCTGGCTGAACGGCGTATCGATCTTGAGATCATCGGTGCCCCAGATGATGCCGGCCATCGAGCGCAGGAAATAGCCGAGCCCGATCGTCACCATGATGATGGAGAACTGCGGGTAGCCGAGGATCGGGCGCACCACCACACGCTCGGCCAGCATGCCGAACAGCGCCATGGCGATGACAGCGCCGGCGAAGCCGAACCAGTAGTTGAACCCGAGCATGCCGATGAAGGTGAAGCCGAAGAACCCGCCCAGCATCATCAGGTCGCCCTGGGCAAAGTTAACGACCTCGGTCGCCTTGTAGATCAGGACGAATCCGAGCGCGATCAGGCCGTAGACACAGCCAAGCGCAATGCCACTCACCAGCTGCTGAACAAAGTCCAGCATCACATCCCTCCCCCGACGCGACGGCGATTCCTGGAAGACCGCCTCTTTCGCATCTTGTGTCCACACGCTACGGCGTCTTGGCGCGCCGATTGAGCCTTGCGAGAGGCTGCAGCTATACAGCCCTAAACCCCTGATCGCTGTCAACAAACCTTGGCTGTGGCCCGCACTTGCTTATTGCGGAGAAATGCCGCAGGCGGGTGAATTGTTAATCATTGCGGCGAGGCGATTCACCGCGCCGAAACAACTTCGGTCCATGGTCTGCGAGCGTACCGGACATGGATATTCCGTATGACGACCACCGAGGCCGCGCTCACCGTGCGAGGGTTAACGAAGCGTTTTGACCGCCCGGCGGTCGATGCGCTTGATCTCGCCGTCCGCAGGGGAGAATTCTACGCGTTGCTCGGTCCCAACGGGGCAGGCAAGACCACCACATTGCGCATGGTCGCCGGTCTGCTGCGACCGGATGCCGGATCGGTGTCGATCCTCGGCATCGACGCGCTCGCCGATCCCGTCGCCGCCAAGCAGGTGATGGCGTGGGTGTCGGACGAACCGATGATCTATGACAAGCTGACTCCGCTGGAATATCTGGAATTCGTCGCCGGCCTTTGGGGCATCGATGCGACGCCCGCGGAAGCTTCGGCATACGAACTGCTGACCTCGCTCGGTCTCGAGCCGCATCTGCACGAACGCTGCGAAGGCTTCTCCAAGGGCATGCGTCAGAAGGTGGCGCTGGCCGGAGCGCTGGTGCACGATCCCGGCCTGATTATCCTCGACGAGCCGCTGACCGGCCTCGACGCGCTGTCGGCGCGCCATGTCAAGGGACTGCTGCAGGCCCGCGTGCGGTCAGGCTGCACCGTCATCATGACCACGCATATCCTTGAGGTGGCGGAACGGATGGCCGACCGCATCGGCGTCATCGCCGCGGGCCGCCTCGTCGCCGAAGGCACGCTCGGCGAACTGCGCGAGCGAAACGGCCGCAACGACACGCTGGAAGACATGTTCATCGCACTGGTTGACGAGGCCGCCGCGGCATGAGCTCGGCGAGCAGCCTTTCCTGGTTCGTCCGTCACGAAGTACGGCTGGCGTGGCGCGAGTGGATCGCCATGCTCACCGGCGGCCGTCGCGGCCGCAAGCGTATCGCCATGATCGGTCTCGTGGTGTTTGCCGCCCTGATGCACCTGCCTGCCTATGCCGTGATCGGCCGCTTCGCCGATCTGCAGGCGCCACTCGACAAGACCTCGCTGATCGTGATGACGGCCACCATTGCGCTCGCCTGGGCCCTGATGCTGTCGCAGGCTATCGAATCGGTCACGCGGGTGTTCTACGCACGCGCCGATCTCGATCTCATCATGTCCTCGCCGGTGCGGCTGACCAACATCTTCTCGGTCCGCATCGCCGCCATCGCGCTCGCCGTCACCTCGATGGCGCTCTTTTTCTCCACGCCGTTCATCGATGTGCTGGTCTTTAGCGGCGGCGCACGCTGGCTTGCCGCATTCGGCGTCGTCATCGCTGTCGGCCTTTCTGCAGCGGCGATTGCGATTGCCGTGACGCTGATCCTGTTCCGCCTGATCGGCCCGGGCCGCACCCGGCTGGTGGCGCAGATCGTGGCGGCCGTGGTCGGCGCCGGCTTTGTCATTGCGCTGCAGGTCGCAGCCATTCTCTCCTACGGCACGCTGTCGAGATTTGCAGTGCTGACCTCCGACGCCGCGGCGGCATTTGCGCCCGATGGTGACAGCCTGCTCTGGTGGCCGGCCCGTGCCGCGCTCGGCGATACCGAGGCGCTGTTGCTGCTGCTTTCGGGCGGACTTGTCATGCTCGGTGCTGTGATGGCGGCCTTCTCGCCGCGCTTTGCCGATACCGCCATCCGCGTTTCCGCCGCCGGCACCTCGTCTCGTGGCTCTCAGCACGCCAATCCCTTCCGCAACGGATCGCGCCAGCAGGCGCTGCGGCGCAAGGAGTTCCTGCTGCTGAGGCGCGACCCATGGCTGATGTCGCAGAGCCTGATGCAGCTGCTTTATCTCGTGCCGCCCGCGCTGCTCTTGTGGCGGAGCTTCTCTGACAGTTCGGCCGCGATCATGCTGATCACGCCGGTGATGGTGATGGCCGCGGGCCAGCTTGCCGGCGGGCTCGCCTGGCTGACCATTTCGGGCGAGGACGCCGCCGACCTCGTTGCCACCGCGCCGCTGCTGCCAGTCAGCATCGTCAGAGCCAAGATCGAGGTGGTGCTGATCGCGATCGCCACGATTTTTGTCCCGCTGATTGCGGTGCTTGCCTTTGCATCTCCGCTGCAGGCCGCGGTTACGATGACCGGCATCGTCATCGCCACCGTCTCTGCCACCGCCATCCAGCTCTGGTTCCGGGTACAGGCCAGACGCAGCCAGTTCCGCCGCCGCCAGACCTCCTCGCGCATCGCGACCTTCGCCGAAGCCTTCTCCTCGATCGGCTGGGCCGCCACGGCGGCGCTGGCGCTGGCGGCCCCGCCTGCGGCCATCATCAGCGGCGCACTGACCGCGGCCATCATGGCCGCGACCTGGAAGATCAGCCCGCGACGCGACTGACGCATGCGCGCTTGCCGTCATGACGGCGGCCGGATTCGGCGTTAGAGTGCCTGCCGGAATGTTCTCGCGGATGGGCCCGTCATGCCGAGATTGATCGCAGCACTCGCCTTGCTCTGTTCGTTCGCCGCTTCTGCCGGGGCGCAGGGCCTGCAGCGCAGCGAGTGCCTGGCCATGGCGAGCGCACCGCGCGCGGTGCCGGTGAGCTATCGCCTGGCCGCCAAGGCCGAGGACGTCACGATCACCTATGCCGGCCATTCCACCTATTACATCGATACGCCCCAGGGCGTGCGGATCGCGACGGACTTCAGCGGCGCCTATGGCGTCGGCCGCTTGCCCGACATTGCCACCATGAACAAGGCGCACTCCACGCACTACACCTTGTTTCCCGATCCCAAGATCCCGCATGTCCTTCATGGCTGGGGCGAGAATGGCCAGCCGGCCCATGTCGAACTGCGCGTCGGCGACGTCTATGTCCGTAACGTCACCACCGACATCCGCCGCTATTACGGCGATTTCTCCGGCGGCGACATGATCAGGGACGGCAACTCGATCTTCCTGTTCGAGGTCGCGGGCCTGTGCATCGGCCATCTCGGCCATCTCCACCACAAGCTCGACGAAACCCATTTTGCGGCAATGGGCCGCGTCGACATCCTGATGGTGCCGATCGACGGCGGCTACACGATGTCGCTCGACGGCATCTCCGAGATCACCAAGCGGCTGCGTTCCTCCGTGGTGCTGCCGATGCACCGCTTCTCCACCCCGCTCGACGAATTCATGCAGAAGATCGGCCAGCAGTTCGAGATCGATCGGCGCGGTGAACGCTCCCTCAAGATCTCCCGCGACACCTTGCCAAAGACGCCGACGGTGATCATTCTCGACGGGGTGTAAGACACACCAAACAGAACAGCACTGGGAGCGAGAATGTCCGCGAGCACCGCGCCTGCTTCGAGCAGCGGGCTATACGCCGATCCGCGCGAGGAATGGCTAGCGCAGCATAGCGAAAAGATCATCGATCCAGCCCGGCCGATCGTCGATCCACATCACCACCTCTGGGACCGCGGCGGCTTGCGCTACATGATCGAGGAGTTGGCTGCGGACATCGCGTCCGGCCACAACATCGTCGCGACCGTCTATGTCGAGGCGCGCTCGATGTATCGCGCCGGCGGCCCGGAGCCGTTCCGTCCCGTGGGCGAGGTCGAATTCGCCAGCGGCGCTGCCGCGATGAGCGCGAGCGGCGGCTATGGCAAGGCGCAGATCAATGCCGGCATCGTCGGCCACGCCAACCTGCTGCTCGGCGACGCCGTCAAGGGCGTGCTGGAGGCCGAGATCGCCGCCGGAGGCGGCCGCTTCCGCGGTATCCGGCATTCCTCGGCCTGGGATTCCGAGCCTGCGGTTGCGGGCATGTATGCGACGCGGCCGCAAGGCCTGCTGCTCGACCCCACCTTCCGCAAGGGCTTCGCCTGCCTTGCACCGCTCAACCTCTCCTTCGACGCCTGGCTGTTTCATCCGCAGATCGGCGAACTGGCCGACCTTGCCCGCGCCTTTCCCGACACCAGGATCATGCTCGACCATTGCGGCGGGCCGGTCGGGCGCGGCCGGTTCGCGGGCAAGCGCGAAGAGACGTTCAAGGTGTGGAAGGCCGCCATCGAGGACATCGCCAGATGCCCGAATGTCCACGTCAAGCTCGGCGGGCTGGCGATGTGCCTGCTTGGCTATGATTTCCATCTCCGGCCCAGGCCGCCTTCCTCCGAAGAAGCCGCGGCCGCGTGGCGGCCCTATGTCGAGACCTGCATCGAGGCATTCGGCCCGAACCGCGCGATGTTCGAGAGCAATTTCCCGCCCGACAAGGGCCAATGCAGCTATTAGGTCATCTTCAACGCTTTCAAGCGGATCGCCGCGTCCTGCAGCGAGGCCGAGAAGACGGCGCTGTTCTCGAAGACGGCGGCCGATTTCTACCGGCTGCAGCCCGCCTGACGTGGCGTCGCAGCTCTACTGCAACACCATCTTGCACCTGGAGGTCGACAACGGCTGGAAGGCTTCGTCGGCCGGGATGGTTTCCTTCACATTGTAATAGTCCCACTTGTCCTTGACGTCGCCGGGCGCCTTGACCTGCACCAGATACATGTCGTGTACCATGCGCCCATCGGCGCGGATTTTGCCGTTGCGCGCGAACATGTCGTTGATCGGCATCGACTTGAGCTGCTTCATGACGGCGGCGGCATCATCGGTCTTGGCAGACTGCACCGCCTTCAGATAGTTGGTCACGGCGGAATAGGCACCGGCCTGCACGAAGTTCGGCATCTTGCCGAATTTTTCGAAAAACCGCTTGCTCCATGCCCGCGAGAGATCGTCGAGATCCCAATAGAACGGCTCGACCAGGAACATCCCCTGTGTCGCAGCCGCCCCGAGCGCATTGACCTCGGTAATCGTGCCGACCAGCGGAACGATGGTCTGGCCGGGCGTGATGTTGAAATCCTTTGCGGCCTTGATGGAGTTCAGCAGGTCAGCACCGGCATTGGCGAAACCGATCACCTTGGCCTTCGAAGCCTGTGCCTGCAGCAGAAAGGACGACAGGTCCGTCGTGCTGATCGGATGATAGATCGTTCCGACGACCTTGCCGCCCGATCTCGTCAATGCATCGGAAGCCTCGGCAACCAGCGACTTGCCGAGCGCGTAATCGACGGCGACGAAGTACCAGGTGTCGAGCCCCATCGACTTGACGATACGTGCCTGGCCATTGGCGAAGGAGTAGGTGTCCCAGGTATAGCTGATCGTATTGGGCGAGCACTGCTCGTTGGTCAGACGGGTCGACCCCGAGCCGGTGACAATCAGCGCACGGTTTTTCGATTCGGCAACGCTGGAGACGGCGAGCGCGACGCCGGAATTGATCACGTCGGTGATCAGATCGACGCCACCCGTATCATACCATTGCCGAGCGATGCCGGTGGCGATGTCGG
>JAXMDE010000027.1:0-12151 GCA_046349015.1 Bradyrhizobium sp.
CGTACCGCAGGGGTCACGGGCCTGGTAATGACCAAGCTCGACGGCACCGCGCGCGGCGGCATCCTGGTGGCGCTGGCGGAGAAGCACAAACTGCCGGTGCACTTCATCGGCGTCGGCGAAGGCATCGACGATCTCGCGCCGTTCACGGCAAGGGATTTTGCCAGGGCGATTGCGGGGATCGAGAGTTAGGTATGGACAAGACTCAGCCGCATCCGCTGTTCAAGCTCGCGACCGAACTCGGTCCGCTGGTCGTCTTCTTTGTCGTCAACGGCAAGTTCAACCTGTTCGCGGCCACCGGCGCGTTCATGGTGGCGATCGTGGTGGCGATGATCGCTTCCTATGTGGTGACGAAGCACATTCCGATGATGGCGCTGGTTACCGGCGCGATCGTGCTGGTGTTCGGCACGCTGACGCTGGTGCTGCACGACGAGACCTTCATCAAGATGAAACCGACCATCGTCTACAGCCTGTTCGCGGCCGTGCTCGGCGGCGGGCTCGTGTTCGGCCGTTCCTTCATCGCCATCATGTTCGACCAGATGTTCAACCTCACCGCTGCCGGCTGGCGCATCCTCACGCTGCGCTGGGCGTTGTTCTTTCTGGCGATGGCGGTGCTCAACGAGGTGATCTGGCGCACCCAGAGCACGGACTTCTGGGTCGCCTTCAAGGCGTTCGGCGCGATCCCGCTGACCATGGGTTTTGCCATCACCCAGATGCCGCTGATCAAGCGCTATCATCTGGAACCGGCCTCGCTGGAAGCGAGCGAGGCGGAAGCCGGCGATATCAGCAAGGGGTAACGACCCTCTCTCCATTCGTCATTCCGGGATGCGCCGTTAGGCACAGGCTCGGAATCCATAAACACCATCGGGAGTATGGATTCCGGGCTCGCGCTTCGCGCGCCCCGGAATGACGACTCCTATTTCAGCGCCTTCTCGATCTCGGCCTTGAGCACGCGATCGATATTGTCTGGCGTGATCGGGCCGACCAGCTTGTAGACGATGGTTCCGTTGCTGCCGACGATGAACGTCTCCGGCACGCCATAGACGCCCCACTCGATCGAGGCGCGGCCGTTGGCATCGACCCCGACCACGCTGAACGGATTGCCATAGCGGCCGAGGAAGCGCCGTGCGTTGTCAGCCACGTCCTTGTAGTTGATGCCGACGAGCTGCAGCCGCTTGTCCTTGGCCAGTTCCGTCAGCAGCGGCGCCTCGTCGTGACAGGGCACGCACCAGGATGCCCAGACATTAACGACGCTGACCTTGCCCTTGAACACGCCGGGATCGAGTCCGGGTACCGCGGCGCCGTCGCGCGTCAGTCCTGCGAGCGCGGGCAGCACAGTTTGCGGCGCGGGCCGCCCGATCAGCGCCGACGGAATTTTCGAGGGATCGCCGCCATAGAGCCGCAACAGGAACAGCGCGGCGATCACGCCAAAGACGATCAGCGGCAGCATCACCAGCCAGCGCCGGGTGCGCGTCGCGCTCTCGCTTGTCTGCGTGCTCATCAAATCTCCGTCGCGCCCCGGCCCGAGCGCCGCGTGACGCCGCTTGCTTCGAGCTCGCGCAGGCGTGCTTGTTGGGTGCGATAGTCGACCGCTATCCAGACGATCAGCAACAGTACGACCACAGCGACCAGCATGTATGACGTCGTGATGAAGGAAGTGTAGGGACCAAGCGACATGTCACGCGGTCCGCTGAGACGCTTGGATCATCTGCAAGCTCCGCACGCGGCGACGCAATATCTCGTTGCGCATCGCGGCCAGATGCAGGGTGATGAACAGCAGCGAGAACGCCACCGCCATCACCAGCAGCGGAATCAGGAAGGAGCGGTCCATGGTCGGGCCGCCCATGCGCAGCACGGAGGCGCCCTGGTGCAGCGTGTTCCACCAGTCGACCGAGAATTTGATGATCGGGATATTGATCGCGCCGACCAGCGTGAGCACGGCGACCGCACGCGCCGCGCGCGAGGGATCGTCGACCGCGCGCCACAGCGCGATGAGCCCAAGATACATCAGGAACAGCACCAGCACGGAAGTGAGCCGCGCGTCCCACTCCCAATAGGTGCCCCACATCGGCCGGCCCCATAGCGAGCCCGTGACCAGCGCGAGGAAGGTGAAGGCGGCGCCGATCGGGGCCGCCGCCTTGGCCGCGACGTCGGCCAGCGGATGCCGCCACACCAGCGTGCCCAGCGAGGCAATGCTCATCACGCCCCAGACGAACATCGACAGCCACGCATTCGGCACGTGGATGAACATGATCTTGACGGTCGCGCCCTGCTGATAGTCGTCGGGCGCCAGCGCCGACAGATAGAGGCCGGTCGCCAGCAGGATCGCGGTCGCCGCCATCAGCCATGGCAGCACGCGCGCGGTCAGCGACAGGAAACGCGTGGGGTTGGCGAGGTCGATCAGCGTCATGGCATCCTGATACTGGTGTGGGCGCCCGCAAGCAATTGGCCCAAAGCGCCTCGACAAGAGTTGATCGATGTCAATTCAGTCGAGTCCGTGTTTCAGGCTGGCGGCTGCGGCAAACGGTCCGACCACGAAGGTCACCAGCGAGATCGCGCAGAGGATGGAGAACGGGGTTCCGAACGGCGTCGGGCCGACGATCACCGCCTGCGAGGCGGCGACGCCGAAGATCAGTACCGGAACCGACAGCGGCAGCACCAGCACCGCCAGCAACAGCCCGCCCCGATGCAGGGTCACCGCCAGCGCCGCACCGATCATGCCCGTGAAGGTGAGCGCCGGCGTGCCGGCCAGCAGCGTCAGCGCCACGGCGGCGGTCGCTTCGGTATCGAGGTTGAGCAAGAGGCCCAGCACGGGCGTCGCCACGATCAGCGGCAGGCCCGCGGCAATCCAGTGCGCCAGCGCTTTCGCGGCGCAGACAAATTCCAGCGGAGTCCGGCCCATCACGATCAGATCCAGCGAGCCATCCTCATGGTCGGCGGTGAACAGCCGATCGAGTGTGAGCAGGCTCGCCAGCAGCGCGCCGAGCCAGAGGATCGCCGGTCCCAGCCGCGTCAGCAGCGGCAGATCGGGCCCGATCGCAAACGGCATCAGCACCACGACCGTCAGGAAGAACAGTACGCCGATCAGCGCGCCGCCGCCGACGCGCAGCGCAATGCGGATGTCGCGGCGGATGAGTGCGGAGAGTGCGGTCATACCCCGCCTCCGATCCGCAATTCCCTTGCCTCGATCCCCAGCGGTGCGTGCGTGGCTGCGATGATCATCCCGCCGCCGGCGAGATGCTCGCGCATCAGGCCGGCAAACATCGCCTGGCCCGCGACATCGAGCGCGTTGGTCGGCTCGTCCAGCAGCCAGATCGGCCGCTTCACCGACAATAGCCGCGCGATGGAGAGGCGTCGGCGCTGGCCGGCGGAGAGGAAGCCCGCCGGCAGATGAGTGGCGTGCTCGATGCCGACGCGCGCCAGGCTCGCTGCGGCGTCGCCGGCCTCGCCGTCGAGAAAATCCCGCCAGAAGGAAAGATTTTCCATCACCGACAGCGCCGGCTTCAGCGCGTCGCGATGGCCGAGATAATGCGCCTGTTCGGGCAGTGTCAGTTCGGCATCGCCGCCGGCTAGTTCGATCGATCCCCCCTCGAGATGCAGCAGGCCGGCGATCAGCCGCAGCAGCGAGGTCTTGCCGGAGCCGTTGCGGCCGGTCACGGCCAGCGCTTCGCCCGCCGCGCTCTCGAAATCGAGGCCGGAAAACACTTCCCGGCCGCCCCGCACACATTTCAAGCCGCGTCCCGAGAGCCGCATGTTGCCCTTTCACAGCCCTCAAAAACCTTGGGGTACCGCAGCGCAATTTTTTGCTGACGCGATGCTGCAGCACGATAGTCAGTGTGGCGGCGCTTCTAGAAAGATTCTATAAGCCCGAACCTTGATGCAGCACCGGACCGGTGTCTGCAAGCCATTCGGCCCCACCCTTCTGACGGTGCTCAAATACCCTCGCCGGGTATCACGATCAACTGGGATTTCCTGACATGACCTCTCTCGACAGCTTCAAATGCCGCAAGACCCTCAAGGTCGGTGGCAAGACCTATGTCTATTACAGCCTCCCGACCGCCGAGAAGAATGGTCTGAAGGGGATTTCGAAGCTCCCCTATTCGATGAAGGTCGTGCTGGAGAATTTGCTGCGCAACGAGGACGGCCGCAGCGTCACCAAAGACGACATCGTCGCGGTCGGCAAATGGCTGAAGAAGCGCCAGCTCGAGCATGAAATCGCCTTCCGTCCCGCGCGCGTGCTGATGCAGGATTTCACCGGCGTGCCCGCAGTGGTCGATCTCGCCGCCATGCGCAACGCCATGCAGAAGCTCGGCGGCGATGCCGAGAAGATCAATCCGCTCGTCCCCGTCGATCTCGTCATCGACCACTCCGTGATCGTGAACTTCTTCGGCGACAACAAGGCTTTCGCCAAGAACGTGGTCGAGGAGTACAAGCAGAACCAGGAGCGCTACGAATTCCTGAAGTGGGGCCAGAAGGCGTTCTCGAATTTCTCCGTGGTGCCGCCCGGCACCGGCATCTGCCATCAGGTCAATCTCGAATATCTGGCGCAGACGGTCTGGACGAAGAAGGAGAAGATGACCGTCGGCAAGAAGACCGGCATGTTCGAAGTTGCCTATCCGGACTCGCTGGTCGGCACCGACTCGCACACCACCATGGTCAACGGCCTTGCCGTGCTCGGCTGGGGCGTCGGCGGCATCGAGGCGGAAGCCTGCATGCTCGGCCAGCCGCTGTCGATGCTGCTGCCGGAAGTGGTCGGCTTCAAGCTCAAGGGCCAGCTCAAGGAAGGCGTCACCGCGACCGACCTCGTGCTGACGGTCACGCAGATGCTGCGCAAGCAGGGCGTGGTCGGCAAGTTCGTCGAGTTCTTCGGCCCCGGCCTCGACCATCTCTCGGTCGCCGACAAGGCCACCATCGGCAACATGGCCCCGGAATACGGCGCGACCTGCGGCTTCTTCCCGGTCGATGCCGCGACCATCGATTATCTGAAGACGTCCGGCCGCAAGGCGGATCGCGTGGCGCTGGTCTCGGCCTATGCCAAGGCGCAGGGCCTGTTCCGCACCGCCAAGTCCGCCGACCCCGTGTTCACCGCGACCTTGACGCTCGACCTTGCCGATGTCGTGCCGTCGATGGCCGGACCGAAGCGCCCCGAAGGCCGCGTCGCGCTGCCGGCGGTCTCCACGGGCTTCGCCACCGCACTGTCCAGCGAATACAAGAAGCCTGACGATGCTGACAAGCGCTATGCCGTGGAGGGCCGCGACTTCGAACTCCGCCATGGCGACGTGGTGATCGCCGCGATCACGTCCTGCACCAACACGTCAAATCCGAGCGTGCTGATCGGCGCCGGCCTGCTGGCGCGCAACGCCGCCGCCAAGGGCCTGAAGGCCAAGCCGTGGGTGAAAACCTCGCTCGCGCCGGGCAGCCAGGTCGTGGCGGAATATCTCGCCAATTCCGGCCTGCAGAAGCATCTCGATCAGGTCGGATTCAACCTGGTCGGTTTCGGCTGCACCACCTGCATCGGTAATTCCGGCCCGCTGCCGGAAGAGATTTCCAAGTCGATCAACGACAACGGCATCGTCGCCGCCGCCGTGCTCTCGGGCAACCGCAACTTCGAAGGCCGCGTTTCGCCCGACGTGCAGGCGAACTATCTCGCCTCGCCGCCGCTGGTCGTGGCTTATGCGCTCGCCGGCACCGTGACCAGGGATCTCGCGGTCGAGCCGATCGGCACCGGCAAGGACGGCAAATTGGTCTACCTCAAGGACATCTGGCCGACGACCAAGGAGATCAACGCCTTCATGAAGAAGTTCGTGACGGCCTCGATCTTCAAGAAGCGCTACGCCGACGTGTTCAAGGGCGACGGCAACTGGCGCAAGATCAAGACCGTGACCAGCGAGACCTATCGCTGGAACATGGGCTCGACCTATGTGCAGAACCCGCCTTACTTCGACGGCATGAAGAAGCAGCCGGAGCCGATCACCGACGTCGTCGATGCGCGGATCCTCGCGATGTTCGGCGACAAGATCACCACCGACCACATCTCGCCGGCCGGCTCGATCAAGCTGACTTCGCCGGCCGGAAAATTCCTCAGCGAGCACCAGGTGCGCCCCGCCGACTTCAACCAGTACGGCACGCGGCGCGGCAACCATGAAGTCATGATGCGCGGCACCTTCGCCAACATCCGCATCAAGAACTTCATGCTGAAGGGCGCCGACGGCAACATCCCGGAAGGCGGCCTCACCAAGCACTGGCCCGACGGCGAGCAGATGTCGATCTACGACGCGGCGATGCGTTACCAGGAAGAGGGCGTGCCGCTGGTGGTGTTCGCCGGCGCCGAATACGGCAACGGCTCCTCGCGCGACTGGGCGGCCAAGGGCACCCGCCTGCTCGGTGTCCGTGCCGTGATCTGCCAGAGCTTCGAGCGCATCCATCGCTCCAACCTGGTCGGCATGGGCGTGCTGCCGCTGACCTTCGAGAACGGCGCGTCGTGGTCCTCGCTCGGCCTGAAGGGCGACGAGAAGGTCACCATCCGGGGCCTGCAAGGGGATCTGAAGCCGCGGCAGACGCTGACGGCGGAGATCACCTCGGCCGACGGCGCCAGGCAGGACGTGCCGCTGCTCTGCCGCATCGATACGCTGGACGAGCTCGAATACTACCGGAACGGAGGCATTCTCCACTACGTCCTGCGCAAGCTCGCGGCCTGACGCGGATTTGTGATCCATGCCTCACTGCGAAGTGAGTGGCAGGTAAAAAGAAGGCGGCCTATCAAGGGCCGCCTTCGCTCGTTCTGGGGTACGAGTGGCCCCGTACAACTACGGATTAACGAATACAGCGATGCGAAATCCCCGGACCCCGTTATGACAGCGTTAATGGCCTATCGTTCCCTTTCGCGTTGGTCCGGTGCACTCGGCGTCTGCGCGATCGTCGCTGTGATCCGCCCCGCCCATGCCGAGCCGAAAGCCGTGGTGGAATTGTTCACCTCGCAGGGCTGCTCCTCCTGCCCGCCGGCCGACAAGGTTTTGGGCGAGCTCGCCAAGGATCCGTCGGTGATCGCGCTGAGCCTGCCGATCGACTACTGGGATTATCTCGGCTGGAAGGACACGCTGGCCGACTCCCGCTTCAGTGCGCGCCAGAAAGCCTATTCGCATATGCGCGGCGATCGCGACGTCTACACGCCGCAGGTAGTCGTCAACGGCGCGGCGCATGTGATCGGCAGCGATCGTGCGCGCATCGAAGGCGCGATCAAGGACACCGGCAAGGCCGACAGGGTGATGTCGGTGCCGGTGACGATGACCTTGTCGGGCAAGCAGCTCACGGTGTCGGTTGCCGCGGGCAAGGACGCCGCGCCCGCGAAGGGCGAGATCTGGCTGTGCTCGATTTCGAAGTCGGTTCCGATCTCGATCGCCCGTGGCGAAAATCGCGGACGCGAGGTCGTCTATCACAACGTCGTGCGGAACCTAGTGAAGGTCGGCGACTTCAACGGCAATCCCGGCAGCTGGACCGTGCCGCTCGACAGCGTGATGCGCGATGGCATCGATGCCGCCGCTGTGCTGGTCCAGGACGGCAATCGCGACAAGCCCGGCCCGATGCTCGGCGCGGCTTTCACGACGCTGCATTAACCAACCGTTAAATTCAATTCTCGCCGCAAGCCGCGCCGAAGCGCGGTCGCGCGCGTCGCTGCAATTTGTCGGAAGATGATCTGGCGCCGGCGCCCGGCGTTGCACTTGCGAGCGCCCAAAAAGAAAAGGACCAACTTTCGTTGGCCCAGTCTCGGGGAATAAACCCCTTGCGATAGACCCGATCCCGACGGCCCCGGGGGGCTGGGGGCTGAGGAATCCGGAACCGAAAGGACCGGGTCAACGCAGAATCATCTATCGCAAGTGGGCACGGCAGGCGGTTGGCGGAAGTAGGGCAGCAATAAGATGTGCCTAACGATCCCGTGACCCGCGCTTTTGCCGGCGTGCGGCGGATTCGCCCGGTGCCGGAGGTATTTATCGGGGGCCCCTTGCGGCCGACTGCAGTCGGCGCAATCATGTCAGTGACGTGACGATCCCGAAAGCTGGGGACAGGCTCAAGAGGGATCGTCGCAGTGTGATCAGGAGGCGCTCCATGAGCACGATTTCGGAGGACACCGATCCAAGCGAGCTTCGCGCAGCGGCGCGACCCGCCGCTGCGAATCCACCGCCCAATCGCGTCACGTTCAACCGCCTCGAGCTCAATCGTATCCTCAATCTCTACGGCCGCATGGTGGCCGACGGCGAGTGGCGCGACTACGCCATCGACTTCCTGAAGGACCGCGCCGTGTTTTCCGTGTTCCGCCGCGCCACCGAGGTGCCGCTCTATCGCATCGAGAAAGACCCGCGGCTGGCGCGCAAGCAGGGCATGTACAGCGTGATCTCGGCGACCGGCCTGATCCTGCGCCGCGGCCATGAGCTCGAGCGCGTGCTGCTGGTGATCGACCGCAAGCTCGCGGTCGTCTAGTTCAAGCCTTGTCGGCAGGCACCGTCGTTGCGCCCGGCCCGAGCGCGCGCTGCATCATCACGGTGTCGAGCCATCGGCCGAATTTGAGGCCGACATCCGGGTGGGTGCCGATCATCTTGAATCCGCAAGCCGTGTGCACGCCAATCGATCCCGCATTGGCGGAATCGCCGATCACGGCAATCATCTGGCGATAGCCTCGCTTCTCGCATTCCTCGATCAGCCGATGCAGCAGGCGCAGCCCAATGCCGCGGCGGTGGCTCGCGGGCCTCAGGTAAATCGAGTTCTCCACCGTGAAGCGATAGGCCGGCCGCGGCCGGTAGGCGCCGGCATAGGCGTAGCCTGCGACCTCGTCGTCGAGGGTGGCGACGAAATAGGGATAGCCGCCGTCGACCAGCGCACGATAGCGCCGCGTCATTTCGGCAAGGTCGGGCGGGATCAGCTCGAACGTCGCGGTGCCGTGGAGAACCGCGTGCTCGTAGATCTCGGTGATGGCGGGAAGGTCGGCCTCGACGGTAGGCCTGATTTCAAGGGCGGGCATGGAGGGAACAGTATTTTTGCCTGCCGCAAAAGAAAAGCCCCGGCGGTGAGGCCGGGGCTTCGAACTTCAGCTCTGGTTCGCGAGCTCAGGTTCGTGTTAATCGCGCTGGCCGAGCAGCTGCAGCAGCAGCGTGAACAGGTTGATGAAGTTCAGGTAGAGCGAGAGTGCGCCTGATATCGCCGCACGCTCGGCAATGTCACCGCCCTGCGCGGCGTAGCCGTAGATGTAGTCGTTCTTCAGCCGCTGGGTATCCCAGGCGGTGAGGCCCGCGAACACCAGCACGCCGACCACGGATACGATGAACTGCAGCATCGAGCTCGCCAGGAACAGGTTGACCAGGCTCGCGATGATGATGCCGATCAGGCCCATGAACAGGAACGAGCCCATCCCGCTGATGTCACGCTTGGTGGTGTAGCCGTAGAGGCTGATCGCACCGAAGGTCGCAGCGGTGATGAAGAACACGCGGACGATCGAGGTGTGGGTGTACACCAGGAAGATCGACGACAGCGAAATGCCCATCAGCGCCGAGAACGCCCAGAACAGCAGCTGGGCGGTCGCCGGCCGCAGCCGGTTGATGCCGGCCGAGATCACGAACACCATGACCAGCGGGGCGAAGATGAACAGCCACTTCAGCGGGCCGAAATACATCTGGTAGCCGAACTGCGTCAGCGCGATGTCCTTGAACTTGTAGGCGACCTGCGCGGGATCGGTGGTCGTCGACATCATGAAGACGCCGAGCGCTGCCAGGCCGGTGATGGCCAGGCCGATGCTCATGTAGTTGTAGATGCGCAGCATGTAGGCGCGCAGACCGGCATCGACGGTCGCGGCATCAACGCGCCCGGCGGCCCGGCCGAAGGGGGAAGCATAGTTGCGGTCTAGGTCCGACATGGTCGAATTCCCGTTGGTTGGTCCGGCAAGCCGCGAGAGCTTCGCGCCGCCGGACAGAAATCTATCCCAGAAACCTTCCGCCTGCCGACATTAATTTCATGTCATCAAGCGGTGTTTCCGGCTTGTCCAGTATGTGGGAAACTAACACACCCAAAGCAAGCTTCCACGCGCGGCTGAATGTCGCTTCCAGCGCTGGAATCACGCTGAAATCCCATTAACCCTACAGTTGCAGGCGGGAACGGCGGGCTGACGGCAGCCCGCTTCACTTTGTCACAAATTCCGCAGGACCGTGGCGGGCTTCTGGTTCAGCGCCAGCAGCGTTCCGGCAAGCCCGAGCCCGACCGTCACCACCAGCGCTGCCGCCACCACGCCCGCCGCGCTGCCGGCCTGCCAGACGAAACTCAGCGTCATCAGCCGGGTCACGATCAGCCAGGCCGCCACGGAGCCGGCGATGACGCCGAAGATCGCGGTGGCGAATCCGATCATCAGATATTCCAGCGCGTAGGCGCCGAGCAGGCGCACCCGGGTGGCGCCGAGCGTCTTCAGGATCACCGCGTCATAGACCCGGTGGCGATGGCCGGCGGCGAGCGCGCCGCCCAGCACCAGGATCGCCGAGATCAGGGTCACGGCGCTGGCGCCGCGGATGGCGATCGCGAGATTGGTAACGACGGCGCCGATGGTCTCCAGCGCTTCGCGTACCCGCACGCTCGTCACCATCGGGAAGGCGTCCGCCACCTGCCTGATGATTTTAGCGTCGCCCGCGGCGTCCGGATGCGTCTCAGTCAAGGTCGCGACATGGCTGTGCGGCGCGCCCTTGAAGGCGTTGGGCGAGAACACCAGCACGAAATTGATGCCGAGCCCCTGCCAGTCGATGTTGCGGAGATTGGCGATCTTCGCCGGGATGTCGCGGCCGAGCACGTTGACCACGATCTCGTCGCCGATCTTCAGGCCGAGGCCGTCGGCGATCTTCTTCTCCATCGAGACGAGGATCGGGCCGGAATAGTTGGCGCCCCACCATTCACCCTCGACGATTTTCGAGCCCTTCGGAATCTCGCCGGTATAGGTCAGGCCGCGGTCGCTCTGCAGCACCCATTCGCTGTCGTGCGAGGGCTTCAGCTCCTCCGCCTTGACGCCGCGTGCGGCGACGATGCGCCCGCGCAGCATCGGAACTTCCTCGATGGTCGAGTCGGCTGCGACCTGTTTCAGGAAGGCGCCGAAACGCTCCGACTCGGAGGAGGGGATATCGATGAAATAGAACGACGGCGCGCGCTCTGGCAGCGCGGCGAGGAACTGGCGGCGCAGATTGCCGTCGATCTGCGTGATGGTGACGAGCACGGCGAGCCCCAGGCCCAGCGACAGCACCACCGACGGCGTCAGTGCGCCGGGCCGGTGGATGTTGGAGATTGCCAGCCGCAGCATGGTGATGCGGGAGCGCGGCATCCTGCGCGCCAGCGCCATCAGTCCGGCGGCAATGGCGCGCAGCAGCACGAACACGGCAACGGAAGATACGACGAACACCGCGGCAACGCGCTTGTCATAGGCAAGCCCGATCGCAACCGCAACCAGCGTCGCGATGACGGCGGCCATCAGCGCGATGTAGCGCCAGCGCGGGCGATGCCAGGCGCTGGTGACGATCTCGCGGAACAGTGCCGCGACCGGCACGTCATGCACGCGGCCGAGCGGCCACAGGCCGAAGGCGAGCGCAGTGAGCAGGCCGTAGACAAAGGAAAGCAGCAGCTCGTGGAAATGCAGCGCCGGCTCCATCGGCAGCGGCAGCAGCTTTCCGAACAGGCCGGAGATCAGGAACGGCAGGGCGGCGCCTGCGGCGAGCCCGATCATCGAGCCGAGCGCGGCCAGCACGATCACCTGCGTGGTGTAGATGGTGAAGACATCGCGGCCGGTGGCGCCGACCGCCTTGAAGGTCGCGATCACCTCGCGGCGGCGATCGATATGGCTCTTCACGGCGTTCGCCACGCCGACGCCGCCGACCAGCAATGCGGCCAGGCCGACCAGTGTCAGGAACTGGGTGAAGCGATTGATGGTGCGTTCGAGCTGCGGCGAGGCGTTGGCACGGCTCCTGATCTCCCAGCCGGCTTCCGGCGAGGCGGCGCGGGCATCGGCGATGAAGGCCGCGGCTGAGCGATCGTCGGCCGCCTCGTCGGGCAGTTTGACGCGATAGATCCAGCGCACGAGGCTGCCCGGCTGCAACAGGCCGGTGGCGCGCAGGCCGGCTTCGCTGGTGAGGAAGCGCGG
>JAXMDE010000028.1:0-12055 GCA_046349015.1 Bradyrhizobium sp.
GGCGACGGCCAGTTCTGCGTGCTGGTCGGTCCGTCCGGCTGCGGCAAGTCCACGCTGCTGCGCATGGTCGCGGGGCTGGAAACCATCACCGGCGGCGACATCGACATCGGCGGCCGCGTCGTCAACGAGGTCGAGCCCGCCGACCGCGACATCGCGATGGTGTTCCAGAATTACGCGCTCTATCCGCACATGAGCGTCTACAACAACATGGCCTACGGCCTGCGCAACCGCGGCATGGCGGAAGCCGAGATCAAGACGCGCGTCAGCGAAGCCGCGCGCATCCTCGAACTCTCCACCATGCTGGAGCGCAAGCCGCGGCAACTCTCCGGCGGCCAGCGCCAGCGGGTCGCCATGGGCCGCGCCATCGTGCGTCAGCCGAAGGTGTTTCTGTTCGACGAGCCCTTGTCGAACCTCGACGCCAAGCTGCGCATCGCCATGCGCGTCGAGATCCGCAAACTGCAGCGGCGGCTGAGCACGACGTCGATCTACGTCACCCATGACCAGCTCGAGGCGATGACGCTCGCCGACATTCTGGTCGTGATGAATGGCGGCCAGGTCGAGCAGATCGGCAATCCGCTTGCCATCTACCAGAAGCCTGCGACCACCTTCGTCGCTTCCTTCATCGGCGCGCCGCCGATGAACCTGATGCCGACGCAGTCGGACGAGCTGAAATCGCAGCTTCCCGCGAGCCAGGCCAGCATCCTCGGCATCCGCCCGGAAGACTTCGTCATCACCGGCGAGAACGTCGCGGGCGGCGTCGCGCTCAATCTGACCGTCGAGGCCATCGAAAAGGTCGGCGCCGAAACCTTCGTCTACGGCTCGCGCCAGAACGTGGTGCAAGGCGTCGCCGCCAACCCCGGTGAGTTGCCGCCCGGCGAAGTCATCGTCCGCATCCCCGGCGCCACAGGCCCCGCCATCGGCGAGAAAATCCGGGCGGTTGCGGCCCGCGACAAGCTGCATCTGTTCAGCGCGGATGGGCGGAAGCGGGTGGAAATCTGACCCGTATGATTCCGGAATCACCGCAAACTCCATATCGCAGTTAATTCCGGGTTGCTCGCGTCCAACCTGCTCTGAATGAGGGGTTCCCGGCCGATTCCGGCTGTTTCCAGAGCCACTTGAACCCCCACCCCACCATTGCCATATTGTGGCTGTCCGGCGGCGGAATCAGTCGTCTGCCGGGCATGCGCCAAGGGTGCCGCAAGGGCCCGAGGCGTCAAAGTCGCTTCGAGAGGACTTTGCAATGTCACGTGTTCCTTCGCTCTCCAGCCCGTTCCTGCTTGGGTTCGACGAAATCGAGCGTGCGCTCGATCGCGTCGTGAAGGGTGCCGACGGCTATCCTCCGTACAACATCGAGCGGTTTGACCGGTCCAACGGCCAGCCCGAACGCCTGCGCATCACGCTGGCGGTGGCGGGTTTTACCCGCGACCAACTCGATGTGACCATTGAGGAAAACCAGCTCGTCATCCGCGGCCGCCAGCAGGACGACAAGACCCGGCAATACATCCACCGCGGCATCGCCGCGCGCCACTTCCAGCGCACCTTCGTGCTGGCGGAGGGGATGCAGGTGCTGGGTGCGGATCTGAAGAACGGGCTGTTGTCCATCGACCTCGCCAGGCCCGAGCCTGAAAGGGTCGTTAAGACAATAGCTATCAATGAGCACGAATAATGGAACGAGGAGCGGACTCGACCGCTTGTCTCTAGAAGGAGTCGAGACCATGAGTAATGTGAGTGTGACCTCAGAAAGAGTGTCATTGGAGGCGCTGGCCCATCTTGGTGAAGGCCATATCGCCTATGTGAAGCAGGTTCGTTCCGAGGATGTGCCGGGGCTGTTCCCCCAGGCGCCGAAGATCGCGCCGGGCCTCAAGCTTTTTGCCCTGCATGCCGCCGACGGCACGCCGATGATGCTGACCGATAGCCGGGAAGCAGCGGTTGCGAACGCATGGAGCAACGAGCTGCAGGCCGTCAGCGTCCACTGACGCGCAGTCGCGCTGTCACTAAGGGATCGCTGACCAGCCAAGCGAGATTCTCGCGGCAGAAAACGCCGCTGGACTGATTCAACCATACGCGGGTGGTTTCCGGATCGGAGACTGCCCGCGTTTTTGTTTGGAGGCGGCGAAGCGACGCCGCTCTTCGAACGGCCATGCCCGGCCAGACGAGTCACCCTAGGGTGAGGGTAACGACCACACAGGGGGCGACGATGCAGGGATCGCTGGGGGAGAAGATTGGTGAAGGCGCCTACTCCGAGGCTTACGCCTGGGCGCCGGGGCAAGTCGTCAAATTGTTCAAGCCGGGCCTGCCGCGGCGGATGCCCTGGTTCGAGGTGCACATGATCCGCGCCGTCCACGCCGCCGGCGTCCCGGTGCCGGAGGTGTTCGGCGAGGTGACCATGGACGGACGCTTCGGCATCGTGCTGCAGCGGCTCGATGGACCGACCCTGCTGCAGCTGACGCGGACCGGCGCGGTGACGTTCGAACAGGCCGGCGCGATCGTCGCGGCTCTTGCCATGTCCATTCACAAGACACCGCCGCCGCCGGAAGTGCTCTCCATGCGAGACTATATGGAGGCCCAGCTGCGGCACGACGACGGCAAGCTTCCGAAACACATCGCGACCGACATCCTCGCGCTGATCGACCGGCTGCCGCCCGGCGACGGGCTTTGCCATACCGACCTGAGCCCCGGCAACGTGATCATGACGGCGGAAGGCCCAAAGCTCGTCGACTGGGTTGGCGCGATGCGTGGGCCCGCCGCCCTCGAACTTGGATTCTTGCATGTCGTCCTTTCCGAGCTCGGCCCGGAAATCGCCGACAATCCGGAGCGGCCGCGCGCGACCAATGCGGCGGCGCAATCCGAATACGCGCGGCTGGCGGGCATGTCTCGCGCAGAGCTGTCGGCGGCGATGGAGCCGTATCTGCCCATCGTCCGCACCTTCGTCGTCCTCGGCGACGCGGTGCCTTCCCTGCGGGGCCGGCTGATCCAGCGCATCGAAGCGGCCCTGCGCCCGGATAACTGAATCGAGGAAGCCCGGCTATTTTCGCTCCTCTTCCGCCTCCTGTTCGAGCCGCTGGATATGCGCACGGACCATCTCGAACCGCTCCTCGGCGGCATCGCTGAACAGGGGATCCTTGCGGCTGGTGACGGCCGAGGCGATCTCTTTCCAATCCTGCGGCCGCAGCGCCTTGACGGCCGCTGGAAAGAAGTCGCGATCTTCCATCTTCATATGTCGCCGCTCGTGCTCGACGAAACCGCGAATGATGGCCTCGACGTCCTGCCGGAGGATTTCCTGGCCGGCGAGAACGTTGTCGACAACCTGAACGACGCGCCGCAGGCTTTCGGCTCCTTTCCGGTGTTCGCCGGCGAGGTCGCCGACCTTCGCCGCCGCGGCGGGATCGCGCGTCTTCAGTCTTGCAAAGACGAGGTCTTCCTGGGGATGGTGATAGACCTCCGGATAGACCTCGAAATAGCTGAGAATCGCGCGGATGACCTCATAGTCGGGGCGGTCCCCGCGACCGAAAACCTCGAGTTCTCTCTCGAGGATGGCGAGCAGCCTCTCGATGTTTCGATGTTCCCCGGACAAGCGCTCGATGATCATGGCAGCGCTCCGCAAAATGACTTGAAAAACGTACTCCCCGCAGCGGTACCGTTTTTGCGCCAGATCAACGCCTCGCCGCAGCGGCGGCGGGAACGCGCATTGCCTGCGGCGGCTATCGTGGGGAAATGGGAGCGGCGCGGCCTTAAGCCGCGGTCGCAGGCGGCAGGGCCAGCACCGAATAGATCGCCTGCGCATCGCGCGAAGCACGCAGCTTCTTGGCGACGTCCTGGTCGCGCAGGAGGCGCGCGATCCGCGCCAGCGCCTTGAGGTGATCGGCGCCGGCGCCTTCAGGCGCGAGCAGGAGGAAGATCAGGTCGACCGGCTGGCTGTCCATCGCCTCGAAATCGATCGGCCGCTCCAGCCGGGCAAACAGGCCGAACAGCTTTTCCAGCTTGGGCAGCTTGCCGTGCGGGATGGCGACACCGTAGCCGACGGCCGTGGTGCCGAGCTTCTCGCGCTGCAGCAGCACCTCAAACACCGAGCGCTCGTTCTGCCCTGTCAACGCGGCGGCTTTGGCCGCGAGTTCCTGCAACGCCTGCTTCTTGCTTGAAACCTTCAACGCCGGGAGAATCGCCTCTGGCGCGACCAGATCGGTAATCGTCATAGGTGCGTCCGGGGGTGAATTCGACCGTCTGGTTGCGAGATAGTCTTCAGGCGCGTGCCGTCAAGAACATGAGGCGGGAGGCGGGTTTAGGCCCGGGTCCCGATTCCGCAGGGCTTCTACTCCAATGCATAGACGGTGCCAACCGCTAAGAGCCCGGTTCCTTAATCGCCGTCTTTTGGGCCGCGGACCATATGGGCGGTCTCCCCAGGGGTCAATGTGGTGCGGCATATAAGTCAGGGGGTAACCGCGGGCGGGTCGACCCAGCCGACATTGCCGTCGGCGCGGCGGTAAATCACGTTAATCCGGCCGCTGGAGCCGTGCTGGAACACCAGGCAGTTCGCGCCGGAGAGGTCGAGTTCCTGGACCGCCTCGCTGACCGAAAGCCGTTTCAGCGATTTGGTGGTCTCGGCGATGATCACGGGGTTGTAGCCGGCGTTCTCCTCCTCATGGGCGGGCGCCTCGATGACATAGCTCGGCGCGTCCAGCACCGGAGCCTCCATCTCGGCAAAGGCGGCATTGGCCGCATGCGCCTTGCGCGCCGAGCGGTCCTTCAGCCGGCTCTTGTAGCGGCGCAGGCGCTTTTCGATCATCAGCAGCGCCTGGTCGGCGCTGGCATAGGCGTCGGCCGCGCTCGAATCGGCCTCCAGCAACACGCCGGAATCCAGATGCAGCGCGCAGTCGGTGCGAAAGCCGAAACCGTCCTTGGACAGCGTGATGTGCCCCGAATAGTTGCCGTCAAAATACTTGCGCAGGACTTCATCGGTTCGTTCGCTGACGCGGTTGCGCAGCGCCTCGCCGACGCTGATGCTTTTGCCCGAGATGCGAAGAGTCATGGATGGAACCCCGATACGTGTGAGGGTGAATTGAGCCTATCGCGATTTCGCGCTGATGCAATCAGGCCGGCGCGGTGTCGCGGGACCGGTCGGCAGCGGCGGAAGCCGACAGCGCGTTTCCGATCATGCTCTGCTTGTCCCGGCGGCGTTGCACCGAGGAAGGAATCCGCATTGCCTCGCGGTATTTCGCCACAGTGCGGCGCGCGATATCGATGCCCGAGGCGCGCAGGCGTTCCACGATGGTGTCGTCGGAGAGGATCGCGCTCGGGCTTTCGGCATCGATCATCTGCTTGATGTGATGCCGCACGGCTTCCGCCGAATGCGCTTCGCCGCCGTCGGCGGATGCAATCGAGGCGGTGAAGAAATACTTCAGTTCGAACACGCCGCGATTGGTCGCCATGTATTTGTTGGCGGTGACGCGCGACACCGTCGATTCATGCATCTGGATCGCGTCCGCCACCGCTTTCAGATTGAGCGGCCGCAGATGCGCGACGCCGTGGGTGAAGAAACCGTCCTGCTGGCGGACGATTTCGGTCGCGACTTTCAGGATGGTGCGGGCGCGCTGGTCGAGCGCACGCACCAGCCAGGTCGCGTTCTGCAGGCAATCGGTGAAATAGGATTTGTCGCCGTCCTTGCGGATCGTCTTCGACAATTCCGTGTAGTAGGTCTGGTTGACCAGCACCTTCGGCAGCGTGTCGCTGTTGAGCTCGACGTGCCAGCCGCCGTCGGGGCCGGGACGCACATAGACGTCGGGCACCACCGTCTGCGTGCGCGCGGAGCCGAACTTGAGGCCGGGTTTTGGATCGAGACGGCGGATCTCGCCGATCATGTCGGTGATGTCTTCGTCGTCGACGCCGCAGAGCCTGCGCAGGCCGGAGATATCGCGCTTCGCCAGCAGGTCGAGATTTTCCACCAGCGCCTGCATCGCCGGGTCGTAGCGGTTGAGTTCGCGGAGCTGGATGGCGAGGCACTCGCTCAGGTTCCGCGCGCACACGCCCGGCGGATCGAATTTCTGCAAGGTTGCGAGAACTTCCGCGACGGCTTCGTCGGAAGCGCCGAGACGTTCGGCGGCCTGGCCGAGATCGGCTGGCAAATAGCCCGCCTCGTCGACGAGATCGATCAGATACTGCCCGATCATGCGTTGCGCCGGCGAGGTGATGGCCACCGCCATCTGTTCGGCGAGATGATCCGACAGCGTCACTTCGGCAGCGACGAAAGCTTCGAGATTGTAGTCCTCATCGCTCGAGGCGCCGCCGCCCCATTCGGTGTAGGCGGTGGGCGCGGCATCCTGCGCGGCGCGCGCCGCTGCTTCCGCAGGTTCTTCCGTGAAGACATTGTCGAGACGGGTGTCCAGCGTCTGCTCGATCTCGGCGCGGCTGCCGAGATCGCGGTTCATCCATTCTTCCTGGCCGGGCTCGAAAGCTTCAGTCGAGCCCGCGGCATAATCGCCGCCGCCTTCGTCGCCGCCCGCCTCGCCTGCATCCGAAAATGACGACGGCTCGGTCGCCTCGCCCGCCACCGGCGGCTCGGGGCCGTCATTGGCGCGCTCCAGCAGCGGATTGCGCTCGAGCTCCTCCTCGACAAAGGTCGACAGGTCGAGATTGGACAGCTGCAGCAGCTTGATCGCCTGCATCAGCTGCGGCGTCATCACCAGTGACTGCGACTGCCGGAACTCTAATCTCTGGGTCAGTGCCATTTGGGCAAGAAACCGTCCAAAACTTGGTCCGATTTTTGCTTACTCCAGTACAAGCTCCTTGTACACGGCTTGACGAAAGCAAATTTTGAGCTAAAGGGGCTTTCCCACAAAGTGGTTACCGCGCTGCAACACCGGAGCAGCGCATCGCGGCAAGCGCCCAAGCCCTTCCGAAATTTGTCGGGTTACGCCTTCAGAGCCGGAATTCCTCGCCCAGATACAGCCGGCGCACGTCGGGGTTGCTGACAATCTGGTCGGGGCTGCCCTCGGTCAGAATCTCGCCGGCATAGACGATATAGGCGCGGTCGGTGAGGCCCAGCGTTTCCCGCACATTGTGGTCGGTGATGAGCACGCCGATGCCGCGATTGGTGAGGTGGCGAACGAGGTCCTGGATGTCGCCGACCGCGATCGGATCGATGCCGGCAAAGGGCTCGTCGAGCAGCATGTAGTTCGGACGCGTGGCGAGCGCGCGCGCGATCTCGACGCGGCGGCGTTCGCCGCCGGACAGCGCGATCGACGGCGATTTGCGCAGGCGTGTGATGTTGAACTCTTCCAGCAGCGCGTTCAGCTCGCGCTCGCGTTTCTTGTGACTCGGCTCGACCACCTCGAGCACCGCGCGGATGTTCTGCTCCACGGTGAGGCCGCGGAAGATCGAGGCTTCCTGCGGCAGATAGCCGATGCCGAGCCGCGCGCGCTGATACATGGGCAGCTGCGTGACGTCGTGTCCGTCGAGTTCGATGGCGCCGCGATCGGCCTTGATCAGCCCGGTGATCATGTAGAACACCGTGGTCTTGCCGGCGCCGTTCGGGCCGAGCAGGCCGACCGCCTCGCCGCGGCGAACATAGATGGAAACGCCGCGCACCACCTGGCGGCTGCCGAAGCTCTTTTCCACGCTGTGCACAGCCAGCAGTCCCGGCCGCCGCAGCAATTGCGGGCCGCCGCCTTTGGCCTTCTGCGATTTGGCCGCCGGTTTGGTCTTCGCGGGCGAACGCTGTTGCGGCGCGCGTGCCGGTTCCACTGCCGGCAGGTCGATGCCGGACATCGAGCCGTCGCGGGCAATCGGCGGCGCGTCGCGCACCGGGCCCGAGAGCATGTCGCCGCCGGAATCGCCGAGCGCGGTGATGTCCTGGCGCGCGCGGGCAAAGCCGGAGCGCTTTGCCTTGGCCGGACGACGCCGGAACATGCCAAGTAGGTCCACCATCCCGCTTCGCTCAGCCTTTCACGGTGACGCGGGCGCAAACGCCCGCGGCGAGATTCGATTCGCCCTCAAGCGAACCATGAATGAATGGATGCCCGTTGCCCAGCGGACCGCCTTCCGAAAGGCGTTTCCCTACCGCCGCCACTCACTGTCGGGCATGATCTTGTCCGAAAGCCGGTCTCGATTTTCGGGATCATGCTGTGGGCTAGATACAGGCTCCAGCGGCCTGCTTCAACCTCGCGCGCCGCAACAAACTTGCAAGTATTTGATATTACTTCTGTTTACCCGGGATCAGCGAGGGAATCACAGGCGCGGGCGCCGGTGCGCCACTCTTGGAAGATCCGCCACAACCTTCGGATCCCTGGATGAAGAGCGCCTGCACCCGGCCCGAATCGGATTCCACGCGCGAGACGCCGGTCGTCATGTCCACCATCAGGCGGTCACCGCGCAGCACGTTCTTGCATTGGGTCAGCACCACCCCGCCGGACATGGTGATCAGGTTGGCCTTGGTGTCGAACACCGCCAGATCGCCGGTGACGACCTGGTCCTTTTGCGTCACCACCACGCTGCCGCGCGCTTCCAGCCGCTTGATCGAGGAGCTGCCGCCGGGACCCGGGGTCGCCGACTGCATCGGCGCGCTGTTGGCGGCCTTCTGCTTGGGCTGCGCCGGCTGCTCCGAACCGGCGCCCTGGTCGTAGAACACGACCAGCGTCTTCGAACTCATGGTGGTGTCGCCCTGCACCACCTTCACATTGCCGGAGAAGGTCGCTTCCTTTTTCTTGTCGCGCACTTCGAGCGAGGCTGCCTCGATCTGGATCGGCTTGTCGCGGTTCTGCGAGAAACCCTGCATCGCGTTGGGCACGCCCTGCATCGAATTCTGCGCCCGCGTCTGATCGAGCGCGAAGGCGACAAGCAGCAGGATGGCCGCGCCAGCGCGCGCCATCATCCGGCCGGAACTTCGGGACAACAACTGCATCGGCAGGATCACTTCGCGTCGGCGGGTTTGCCGCTGCCGCCGGGCGAGCGAGTCTTCGCCCCTTCCGCCGGCGGTGCCTCGGGCTGATCCATGGTCAGGTTCATCACCACATTGCCCTCGAAGCGCACGATCTCGCCGCTGTTGACGATCTTCAGCCCATCGGCCACCAGCGTGCCGTTCAACAGCTTGACATCGACGTGCTCGTGCGACGTTACCAGGCCCTTGTTGATGTCGAGCGTCGCCTGCGAGAGCTTGGCCTCATAGCCGGTGGAGGACTGCAGGAAGATGTCCTTCTTGAGCTCCAGGATCTGCTGCTTGTTGTCGAAGAAGCCGGTTTGCGCATCCATCGTCACCGTGGAACGGTCTTCCATCATCACCTTGGCGCGCAGCGTGCGCAGCTCGACATTGTCGGGAGTGGTGAGATCCTGGATCGCCGCCTTGGCCCTGACCTCATAGGGACGGCGGTCGGGAGAGAAGCCGGCGAGATGCGGATTTTCCATGGTGATCTTGGTGCCCGACACCACGAGATTGTCGATGGCAACCGGCAGCTTGGGCATCAGGATGCGGAACGGGTTGACGACCGAGATGAAGATCACGACGCCCATCGCCACCGCCACGGCCGCCGGCACGGCGACGCGCAGGATGCGGACCATGCGGCTATGGCGCGCCGCCACGGCAAAGCGCGCCTCCAGCGTCGCATCGAAGGTCTGGTTCTGGACGAAGTTCACCGCGGCTCCAAGGGCCCAAACATCGACAGCTAGTCTACCCCGTCTTGCCGGACAATGCAGCCCGGGGTTCATTCACCAAAGTGACCGAAACAGGGCGGATTCGCCCTGCGGCGCAATTACCCGCGCGCATGCTTACGAATGCGCAAAGATGTCCTCGGCTTCCCAGCCCTGCAGGTCGAGCCTGGCACGGCTCGGCAGGAACTCGAAGCAGGCCCTGGCGAGCTCGGCGCGGCCCTCGCGCGCCAGCATCGCATCGAGCTTTTCGCGCAGCGCATGCAGGTGCAGCACGTCCGAGGCGGCGTAAGCAAGCTGCGCCTCGGAAAGACTGTCCGATCCCCAGTCGCTCGACTGCTGCTGCTTCGACAGGTCGATATTCAACACCTCGCGGACGAGATCCTTCAGCCCGTGACGGTCGGTGTAGGTGCGCGACAGCCGCGAGGCGATCTTGGTGCAGTAGACCGGCTGCGGCATCACGCCGAAGGCGTGATCGAGCGCGGCGAGATCGAAACGCGCGAAGTGGAAGATCTTGGTGATCTTCGGATCGGCCAGCAGCTTCTTCAGGTTCGGTGCATTGCTGTGGCCCTTCGGCACCTGCACGATGTCGGCGCTTCCGTCGCCGTTCGACAGTTGCACCACGCACAGCCGGTCGCGGTACGGATGGAGGCCCATGGTCTCGGTGTCGATCGCCACCGATGTCGTGTAGCGCGAAAGGTCGGGCAGGTCGCCGCGATGCAGGCGGATGGTCATGGGTGCGGCCTCAGGGCGTTCCGGTCGATTCGATCCGGAAACAACCTACCCGCCAATCATGCAAGAGGCGAGTGGCCGGCCGGACGTTCCGGGAGGCTCAACTCCAGCTTCAGAACATCATCGCTGAGGGCAAGGGCAATGGTGCCCAGGAAAGGACTCGAACCTTCACGGCCGTGAAGCCACTGGCACCTGAAGCCAGCGCGTCTACCAATTCCGCCACCTGGGCCCGGGCGGGTTACTAAGGACCGGTCGCACGATTGTCAAATCGCGGGGTTATCGACCCAAATCCGCTGTACAGGACCGGGATGATGGCGTATCGCGAATCCGCTAAAACCCCGCCATCGCGCAATTTTCGACCGCAGGATTGACCCCCATGGCAGCCAACTCGGAAACACTCGTTACGGTCTTCGGCGGATCGGGCTTTCTGGGACGCCATGTGGTGCGGGCGCTGGCGAGGCGGGATTACCGGATTCGCGTCGCCGTACGCCGGCCGGAACTGGCGTTCCACCTGCAGCCGATCGGCAGGGTTGGCCAGATCCACCCCGTGCAGGCCAATGTGCGCAATGCCGCTTCCGTCCAATCAGCGATGCGGGGCTCCGACGTCGTGGTCAATTTGGTCGGCATCCTCTCGGCCGCCGGCGAGCAGTCCTTCGAGGCGGTGCACGCCCGCGCTTCCGGGGCGGTAGCGCAGGCGGCGGCCGAGATCGGCGCGCGCGTGGTGCACATCTCCGCCACCGGTGCCGACGAGCATTCGACGTCGGCTTACGCCCGCAGCAAGGCAGCCGGCGAGAAGGCCGCGCTGGCCGCGGTGCCGTCGGCCACCATCATCCGCCCCGCGGTGGTGTTCGGCCCCGAGGACGAGTTCACCAACCGCTTCGCGGCGCTGGCGCAGATGTCGCCGGTGCTGCCGCTGATCGGCGGCGGCCACACCCGGATGCAACCGGTCTATGTCGGCGACGTCGCACGCGCCGTTGCCGATGCCGTCGACGGCAAGACCAAAGCGGGCGCGACTTACGAGCTCGGCGGCCCCGACGTGCTGACCATGCGCGAGATCATGCAAATGATCCTCGAGATCACGGATCGCGACCGCATGCTGGTCCCGCTGCCGTTCGGCCTCGCCAAGCTCAAGGCGCTGTTCCTGCAATTCGCGCCGGGCGCCCTGAAGCTGACGCCCGACCAGGTCGAGCTTTTGAAAACCGACAAGGTGGTGTCGGACGAAGCCAAGGCCGCCGGCCTGACGCTGCAGGGCCTTGGCATCACGCCGGAGCCGATGGCCGCGATCGCCCCGCAATATCTCTGGCGCTTCCGCCCCATGGGCCAGTTCCAGCGCAAGGACGCCTGAACCAGCCGCCAATTCCCTTCGTCGTTCTCCGGCGCGAAGCGGTGGACCCGAAAAGGGGCGGCGTCGCTCATTTCGGAATTACGAAAACACCCCTTGACATTTCCGTAAATCGGAACTACCTTCCATTCCAGCCCGCGCCGCCAAGAGGGACGTTCGCGCAATCGTCACGCAACGTGGTATGGGTTGCGATGGACGCTTGCCGCGTCAGGTGATCTGCACCCGACGAAACGCGGCAGCGTACGGCGAAGTCGTGTGGTCCTGGCGCCGCGACCCTGGCGTCGATCCGGCCCGCCCGTGCGGGCACGGCAACGGTGACAATAAAGGCCGCTCACCGGGGAGAGCACG
>JAXMDE010000029.1:0-7526 GCA_046349015.1 Bradyrhizobium sp.
GACCTGCGTGCTCGGCCGCAACGGTGTCGGCAAGACCTCGTTGCTCCGCGCCCTGGTCGGGCAATACCCGATTTCCTCGGGCGGGATCACCTTCGACGGCACGGATCTCAATCCGCTGAAACCCTATGAGCGTGCCCGGCGCGGCATCGGCTTCGTGCCGCAGGGCCGCGAGATCTTTCCGCTGCTCACGGTGGAAGAGAACCTCAAGACGGGCTTTGGGCCGCTGAAGCGCGAACAGCGCAGTATCCCCGATGACGTGTTCTCGCTGTTTCCGGTACTGGAAACCATGCTCGGCCGCAGGGGCGGCGACCTCTCCGGCGGCCAGCAGCAGCAGCTTGCGATCGGTCGCGCGCTGGTGATGCGGCCGAGGCTTCTGTTGCTGGACGAGCCGACCGAAGGCATCCAGCCTTCCATCATCAAGGATATCGGCCGCGCCATCTCTTACCTGCGCAATCTCGGCAACATCGCCATTGTCCTGGTGGAACAATATCTCGACTTTGCCTGCGAGCTCGGCGACAATTTCACGGTGATGGACCGGGGTGCGGTGAAATATACGTGCGACCGCGAAAGCCTCGATCCGGCCGAGATCAGCCGCCAGATGGCGCTGTAACAGAGTTCTGCGCGGTCGCTCGTGGCCGCTCCCTGGGGGAAGGATGCGGACCGAGACGCGCGCAGCTTCCGCGATCTTCGCGGCCAACCGCGCGCAGGGTGCCGTGGGCTTCGACGTACGTTACGAGGACGGCGTCACCCGCCGCGGCGCCTTGCATGAATCCGGCTCGCTTCGCGTGCGCTTCCCTTCGCCCGAGGACGACGGCCTGTCGGCCGTGTTCGTCAATACCGCAGGCGGCGTTGCCGGAGGCGACCGCTTCGAGGTCGCGATTGCAGCCGGCGAGGGGGCTCGCCTGACGCTGACCACGGCAGCGGCCGAGAAGGTCTATCGCGCGACGGATGTTCCCGCGCAGCTCGATATCTCGCTCAAGGCAGCTGCCGGCGCGCATCTGGCCTGGCTGCCGCAGGAAACGATCCTGTTCGACCGGGCGAGAATTCACCGGCGGATCGATCTCGATTTGGCGGAAGGTGCCTCCCTTCTGCTCTGCGAAATCGTCGTGTTCGGGCGCGCGGCCATGGGCGAGCGTGTCGGCGCGGGCGAATTCGTCGACCGCTGGCGTCTGCGCCGGGGTGGCAAACTGGTGTTTGCCGAGACCGTCCGGCTCGACGGCGATATCGGCGCAAAGCTGGCGCGACCGGCGGTAGCAAGGGGCGGCGCTGCCATCGGCACGGCGCTGATCGTGCCCGGGGATGAGGCGGTCGTGGAGCGCATTCGCGGGGCGGCCGATTGCTTTGGCGGGGAGGTCGGCATCTCCGCCTGGAATGGCTTTGCAATGGCGCGTTTCTGTGCCCAAGATGCGGCAGCGCTGCGCGCCGACATGATGACGGTGCTCGGCCGCGCTTCACAAGCCCCGCTGCCGCGCCTGTGGTTGAACTGATTCTCAAACGACGAGTGTTTCCGCATGAATCTTTCCCCCCGTGAAAAGGACAAGCTTCTGATCTCGATGGCTGCGATGGTGGCGCGCCGTCGCCTCGAGCGCGGCGTCAAGCTCAACCATCCGGAAGCCGTCGCCATCATTTCCGATTTCATCGTCGAGGGCGCCCGCGACGGCCGCACGGTCGCCGATCTGATGCAGGCCGGTGCCCAGGTGCTCCGGCGCGACCAGGTAATGCCGGGCATTCCCGAAATGATCCACGACATCCAGGTCGAGGCGACCTTCCCGGACGGAACGAAGCTCGTCACCGTCCACGAGCCGATCCGATAGGAGCTTTGGCATGATCCCCGGCGAACTCTTCATCAAGGACGGCGAGATCGAACTCAATGCCGGCCGTAAGACCGTGACGCTCACGGTAGCCAATACCGGCGACCGCCCCATTCAGGTCGGCTCGCACTATCATTTCTTCGAAACCAATCCCGCGCTCAAATTCGACCGCCGGAAAGCCCGCGGTATGCGCCTCGACATCGCGGCCGGCACCGCCGTCCGCTTCGAGCCCGGCCAGAGCCGCGACGTGCAACTCGTCGCGCTTGCCGGCAAACGCACGATCTATGGCTTCCGCGGCGACGTGATGGGCAAGCTGTGACGCAATGCTCAATGGCGTCCGTCTCATCTCGGAAGCCGCCGATCTCGCGGCGCGGCGCCACAATGGCATGGCGCGGAAGGGAAGGGGCAGCGAGCCGTACATCAATCATCTGGCGGAAGTGGCAAGGATTCTCGCCGACGTTTCTGATGGCGCCGATGCCGAGCTTGTCGCGGCCGGATGGTTGCATGATGCCGTCGAGGACACTGACACGACGGGCGAGGAACTGGCGCGGAAATTCGGCGAACGGGTCGCCGCACTGGTCGTGGAGGTGACCGACGACATGTCGCTTCCGAAACCACAGCGTCGGCAAAAGCAGATCGAGGACGCTCCGCACAAATCGCCGGACGCCAAAGCGATCAAGATCGCTGACAAGATCAGCAACATCCGCGCGCGCATCCACGCCGATCCGAGCGCGGAAGAGCGCGCCGATCTGATTGATTACGTCGACTGGGCCACACAGGTGGTCGCAGGCTGCCGTGGCGGCAATGCCGCGCTCGACCGCCTGTTCGACGACACCGTCAAGCTTGCAAGGAGCTTTCCGTGAGCACGAAAATAAAGCGTTCCGTCTATGCCGACATGTTCGGTCCGACCACCGGTGACCGGGTGCGGCTGGCCGACACCGACCTCATCATCGAGGTGGAAAAGGACTTCACCAGCTATGGCGAGGAGGTGAAGTTCGGCGGCGGCAAGGTGATCCGGGACGGCATGGGGCAGTCGCAGGTGACCAACCGGCAGGGCGCGGCGGATACGGTGATCACCAATGCGCTGATCGTCGATCACTGGGGCATCGTCAAAGCCGACGTCGCCATCAAGGAAGGCATGATCAGCGCGATCGGCAAGGCCGGCAACCCCGACATCCAGCCGGGCGTCACCATCGTGATTGGCCCCGGCACCGACGTGATCGCGGGCGAGGGCAAGATCCTTACCGCCGGCGGCTTCGACAGCCATATTCATTTCATTTGTCCGCAGCAGATCGAACACGCGCTGATGAGCGGCGTCACCTCCATGCTGGGCGGCGGTACCGGTCCCTCGCACGGCACTTTCGCGACCACCTGCACGCCAGGCCCCTGGCACATCGCGCGGATGATCCAGTCGTTCGATGCCTTCCCGGTCAATCTCGGCATTTCCGGCAAGGGCAACGCGGCGCGGCCCGCCTCGCTGGTCGAGATGATCAAGGCCGGAGCCTGTGCGCTGAAGCTGCATGAGGACTGGGGCACGACGCCCGCGGCGATCGACAATTGTCTGGATGTCGCCGACGACTACGACATCCAGGTCATGCTGCATTCTGACACGCTCAACGAATCCGGTTTCGTCGAGGACACGGTGAAGGCATTCAAGGGCCGCACCATCCACGCCTTCCACACCGAAGGCGCCGGCGGCGGCCATGCGCCTGACATCATCAAGATCGCCGGGTTGAAGAACGTGCTGCCGTCATCGACCAACCCGACGCGGCCGTTCACCCGCAACACCATCGACGAGCATCTGGACATGCTGATGGTGTGCCACCATCTCGATCCCTCCATCGCGGAAGACCTCGCTTTCGCCGAGAGCCGCATCCGCAAGGAGACCATTGCCGCCGAAGATATTCTGCACGACCTCGGCGCGCTCTCGATGATGTCCTCGGACTCGCAAGCGATGGGCCGCCTCGGCGAGGTCATCATCCGCACCTGGCAGACTGCCGACAAGATGAAAAAGCAGCGCGGTTCGTTGCCACAGGACAAGGGCAAGGACAACGACAATTTCCGCGTCAAGCGCTACATCGCCAAGTACACCATCAATCCCGCGATCGCGCACGGCGTCTCGAAACTGATTGGCTCGGTGGAGAAGGGAAAACTGGCTGACCTCGTGCTGTGGTCGCCGGCTTTCTTCGGCGTCAAGCCGGACTGCATCATCAAGGGCGGCTCGATTGTGGCCGCGCCCATGGGCGATCCCAATGCGTCGATCCCGACGCCGCAGCCGGTGCATTACCAGCCGATGTTTGCGGCTTTCGGCAAATCGCTGACGGCTTCCTCGGTGGTGTTCACGTCCAAGGCTGCCGTTACCGGCGGTCTGGCGCGAAAGCTCGGCATCGACAAGGCGCTGTACCCGGTGAAAAACACCCGCGGCGGCATCTCCAAGAAGAGCATGATTCACAACGACGCCACGCCCAAGATCGAGGTCGATCCGGAGACCTATGAGGTACGCGCAGACGGTGAGCTTCTGACCTGCGAACCTGCAGAGGTGCTGCCCTTGGCACAGCGCTATTTCATGTTCTAAAACCGCTCCCGGCACAGCCCAAGAACGAAAGCCGGGAGGATTTATCGTGATTTATGTCGTAGCTACGCTCACCGTGAAACCCGAAGCGCGCGCCGAATTCATTGCAGCCGCCAGCGCCTGCATCAAGGAGACGCGCAAGGAGAAGGGCAATATCGCCTACGATTTGCACGAGAGCGTCACCGATCCATCCAAGATGGTGTTCGTCGAGCAGTGGGAGAACGAGGAGGCGCTGGTGCCGCACCGCACCGCCGATCACATGAAGACCTTCGGCCGCGTCGTGGTGAAATGCATCACCGCGCCGCCAAAGATCGAGATCATCACGCCTGCCAACGTCACCGTGCGCTGAACAAAAGAAAAGGGAGAGAACAATGATCTATGTCGTCGCCACTACGCAGGTGAAGCTGGACAGCCGCGATGCTTTCATCGCGGGCCACAAGAAGTGCATTGCCGAAACGCTGAAGGAAAAGGGCTGCGTTTCCTACGAGGGCCATACCAGCATTCACGATCCCAACACCTATGTGGTGGTGGAGCGCTGGGAGACACGTGACGACCTCAACGCCCACGGCCGCGCGCCGCATATGAAGGTATGGCGCGAATATTCCGCGCCGCTGAAGGCCGCGCCGACGGTGATCGAGATCATCAGCGCTGACAAGGTGGATACCATCAAGGCATGACCCGGAAATGTGGACACCGGTTTTCCGATGAGGTCATGCCTCAAAGGATAGGGGCATGATCAGGGCGACGCAGGTTCGAGGGCAGTATCGCTGGGCGGACGCGCCCGCCGACACCGTCGTGCTCGATTTCGACGACCGCCACCGGCGGCGGATGGCGATGACGGGCACGCGCGGTCTCGAATTCCTGCTCGACCTCGAAAACGCCGTTGCGCTGCGCGGCGGCGATGCGCTGGTGCTGGAGGACGGCCGGCTGGTCGAGGTGGTGGCGGCGCCCGAGCCGCTGGTCGAGATCCGCGGGGCCGACCCGGCGCATCTGGTGCGGATCGCCTGGCATCTCGGCAACCGACATCTGCCGACGCAGATCATGGGCAAGGGCCTGCGCATCCGTCGCGATCATGTCATCGAGGAAATGGTGAAGGGGCTCGGCGCCCGCGTCGTCGAGATCGAGGCGCCGTTCGATCCGGAAGGCGGCGCCTATGCGGCCGCGCATGCCGCGCAGGATCATGGCCACGACCACGGCGGCCATCACCACGCGCACGACCACCACCACCATGATCACGGTCATCACGATGACCATTCGCACCATCATGGCGGTCATCACCGCGATCACCATCACCACGATGAGCATTGCGAGCACGAGCATCACCACGGCGACACCCATGCTCATGACCACAAATAGCGCGGAGCCGCCCGTCGGCCGCGCGATGAGCGATGAGGAAACCGCCGCGCTGTACCGGCTGATGACGTGGCTCTCGCCATCCTTTCCGGTCGGCGCTTTCTCCTATTCCAGCGGCATCGAATGGGCTGTGGAGGCGGGCGACATTGCCGATGCCGCGACCTTGCGCGACTGGCTCGCCGCGATGCTGACCGATGGCGCAGGCTTTTGCGACGCCGTATTCCTGGCGCAGACACACCGTGCAGTTTCTGCACACGAAGACGCCGCGCTCCGTGGGATCGCCGAGCTCGCCGCCGCCTTCGTTCCCTCGCGCGAGCGACAGTTGGAGACCACCACGCAGGGCCGTGCCTTCATCGAAACATCGCGGGCGGCTTGGTCGTGCGAGGGGCTGGATGAGGTGATCGCAGCCTGCGGCGGGCCCATTGTCTATCCTGTCGCCGTCGGCCTCGTCAGCGCCGCGCATGGCATTCCGCAGGAGCCTGCGCTGCACGCCTTCCTGCATGCGGTGGTATCCAACTGGATCTCTGCCGGCAGCCGGCTGATCCCGCTCGGACAGACCGACAGCCAGCGCGTGCTGGCGCAGCTCGAGGTCGACGTTGCGGCGACGGCCAAACGGGCAATGTCCGCTGCGCTCGACGATCTCGGCAGCGCCACCTTCCGTGCCGATCTGGCCTCTCTCAGGCACGAGACGCAATATACGAGGTTGTTCCGGTCATGACGCTTCGACATTGGAGAAAGCATGCCTAGCAAATCCCATGGCCCCCTGCGGGTCGGCGTTGGTGGTCCGGTCGGATCTGGCAAGACCGCGCTGATGGACCTGCTCTGCAAGAACATGCGCGGGCGCTACGACATTGCTGCCATCACCAACGACATCTACACCAAATGGGATGCGGAGTTTCTGGTGCGCTCGGGCTCGCTGACGCCGGACCGCATCGCAGGCGTCGAGACCGGCGGCTGTCCGCACACGGCAATCCGAGAGGACGCCTCGATGAATCTCGCCGCGGTCGCCGACATGCGGGCCAAATTTCCCGCACTCGACCTGGTGTTGATCGAATCCGGTGGAGACAACCTGGCGGCGACTTTTTCGCCGGAACTGGCCGACCTCACCATCTATGTCATCGACGTCGCCGCCGGCGACAAGATCCCTTCCAAGGGCGGCCCCGGCATCACCCGCTCCGACCTCCTCGTCATCAACAAGATCGATCTGGCGCCCCATGTCGGGGCATCACTGGAGAAGATGGACACCGACGCCAGGCGGATGCGCGGTGAGCGGCCGTTCGTGATGACCAATTTGAAGAAAAGCGAGGGGCTCGACCGTATCATCGCTTTCATCGAGGCCAAGGGCGGCCTGCAACCGGCTGTGAAGGCGAAGGCCGGCTGAGCCGGCGACGTTAATGTTCGTTAACGCCTGCCTTGCCTCGTGCCGTGCAGCGGAATGTGCAACGCTGGCGGGAACCAATTTCCGTTACCGCGGTTGGAACTTTCCGGCCTCGCGGTGACCCAGGTATGGTGCCTGGTGTGACTGTCCGCTTTGGTCAAGCTCGGTTGCGTCCCGATGACGGCTCCGCCAATATCCCGCGCGTCCGGTTGTACCGCTGCCCGCGCGATCATCGTCGCCACGGTTTGAGCCGGATGCGTTTTCCGCTTCATTGCAATCCTTTCATGCCCGAGTAGGCGAGTGGTTCGGCTGGGTTTCATCGTCGGTCTGATCGGATTGATCGGAGTGCTGCTCTCCGGCGGCGCGGCCTGGCGCGTGTATCAACAGGAGCTCGTGATCGACGGAATTGCAT
>JAXMDE010000030.1:0-2158 GCA_046349015.1 Bradyrhizobium sp.
CTGGAACAGCGTGGTCACCGCCGGGCCGAGCAACTCGGACAGATGCGTGCAGGTCTCTAGTCTGCCGATCTTGCGGCGAACGGCTTCGCGAAAGCCCTTGCCAATCTGTACGCCGATCAGGCGCTGCAAAATGCCGTCCACCTCGACGCAGGTCGGGTAGGGTGTCGCGGCCATGTTGGTTTCGGCCTCGCAGATGGTCAGGTCATCGTCGACGGCCAGTCGCAGACGGATGTCGTGCACGGGGGTCCCGGGCGGCAGGTCGCCGCGGAACCGGTCGCGCTGCAGGAAGGGCTTGGTGTCGACCAGCCGCGCCTCCACTTCCCAGAGCCCGTCGTCGCGCAGATAGCCGTCGCATTCGATGGCGCGGCGGTGCATGAGGCGGCGTCGATTTTCCTGCGTCTTTTCGGGCGGCATGAATTGATTCCGGATGTGCGATCTCTTGCTGGACACACAAGCGTCGGTCTGCGCCAGTGTCAACGCGCGCCCAAGTAATAGGCAATTGCGCGTCGGAGCGGCCCGGTGCAGGGCTGTGCCATCGGCCAGCGAAAATTTAACCGCATGAATTCACGGCTGATTCGGGCCGTCCCGGTGCGGCCGCCCGATTGTACACAATGGCATAGGCCTTGCTTCGCCTGTCCCCGACTTTCTCGTTCGGGGCGTACCGGTCATGGCGAGCGCAACGGGATTATCCAGCGGCACCATCTTGGCCGAGCCGTCGCCGATCGCGTTCGACTGGGCGAGGACGGCGCTCCTCATCATCGACATGCAGCGCGATTTCATGGAGCCGGGCGGCTTTGGCGAGACGCTCGGCAATGACGTGTCGCAGCTTGCGCGCGCCGTGAAGCCGATCGGTTCCCTGCTGTCGGCCGCACGCGAGCGCGGCTTGCTCGTGATCCATACCCGCGAGGGACATCTGCCCGATTTGTCGGATGCGCCGCCCGCGAAGGTCGAGCGCGGCAAGCCTTCCTTGCGCATCGGCGATCCCGGCCCGATGGGCCGCATCCTGATCCGCGGCGAGGCCGGGCACGATATCATTCCCGAGCTCTATCCGCTCGACAGCGAGATCGTCATCGACAAGCCCGGCAAGGGCGCGTTCTACGCCACCGAGCTCGGCCAGGTCCTGCAGAATTACGGCATCGAGAACCTGCTGGTGTGCGGCGTCACGACCGAGGTCTGCGTCAACACCACCGTGCGCGAGGCCAACGACCGCGGCTATCGCTGCGTCGTCATCTCCGACGGCTGTGCATCCTACTTTCCCGAGTTTCACGAGATGGGCCTGAAGATGATCAAGGCCCAGGGCGGCATCTTCGGCTGGGTCGCTGATTCCGCCGCGGTGCTGGAGGCGATCTATCCCAAAAATTCGAAAACGCTTGCTGCGGGGGCAACACGATGACGACGAGCACGACTGCGGTCAAACCTGGCTTCAAGCCGGCGCTGTGGACGCCGGGCGATTGGAACGCGGTCTTCGGTTTCGGCACCAACATCCTGGTCAACATGCTGGTGCTGACCGGCCTGTTGCGCTTCGTGCTGAAGATGCCCGACAGCCTCGTGTTCGGCCGCATCCTGCCGGCGCTGGGACTGATGATGTGCCTGTCTACGATGTATTACGCCTGGCTCGCTTATCGGCTGGCGGCGAAGACCGGACGGAGCGACGTCTGCGCGCTGCCTTCGGGCGTCAGCGTACCGCATATGTTCATCGTCACCTTCGTGATCATGCTGCCGATTACGCTGAAGACGGGCGACCCGCTGAAGGGCTGGTCGGCGGGCCTGGTCTGGGTGTTCTTCCAGAGCTTCATCCTGATGATCGGCGGCTTCATCGCGCCGTACATCAGGAGAATAACGCCGCGCGCAGCACTGCTCGGCACGCTCGCCGGCGTCTCCGTCACCTTCATCTCGATGCGGCCGGCGCTCGAAATGTACATGACGCCGCAGATCGGCCTGGTCTGCTTCGCGATCATTCTCGCCAGCTGGTTCGGCGGGGTAAAATATCCGAGAGGGATTCCGGCCGGCCTCGTCGCCATCGCGGCGGGCATGCTGATCGCGTGGGGCTCCACCCTGTTCGGGTTCGGGCTCGGCGGCTTGAGCGTGAAGGGCGTTGGCGCCGCCTTTGCCAATTTCGGCTTCTCTGTGCCGATCCCGGCATTTGGCCATGTGTTCT
>JAXMDE010000031.1:0-1272 GCA_046349015.1 Bradyrhizobium sp.
CCCGAGATTTCGTGATGTGCCACGATTGCCTTGATAAGGCGTTCGTACTGTTGCAGTCGCAGCAGGCATCGACCCAGCAATCTCTGTATTTCACGCTGAATCGTTTGCAGCGCATCGTCCGATAATGTTGTCATCGCGCCACTCGCCCTCTGCTTTACGCGCCTCACCCATCCATATACAGCGCCAGTATCTGCTGGGCGCAAAACTGCAAAGACCGCGTAGGTGCGAACTCGGCTTCAGCCTCGAATCAGGCCGCAGTCTTGGCCGCAGACTCTCCGTCACACGCGGCATTGACCTTGGCAGAGGCCGAGGTTTCGGCCTGTATGGTTTTCCTTTTTGCCGCCGTTTCTACGCTACAGCACTACGAACGGTAAATATCTGTTGCCCAATGACAATTCGTTGCTCTGTCTGGTCTCTGCAATCGTCAAAAACAGCCAGCAGGAGGCAGCGCAATCATGCGTCAACCAGACCGTATCATCCGCTTTGACACCGTTCGTGCACGCACCGGCCTGTCGCGGTCCACCATCTATCGCAAGATCGCCGAGGGCACTTTCCCGGCCCAACTCAAGATCAGCACCAACGGCGCTGGATGGCGGGAATCTGACATCAACCGCTGGGTTGCCAATCCCGCCGGGTGGCGGCAGCGCTCGCGCAACGAGTTTGACTTCCTCGATGACTATTGATCGCAGGGACGACGACAGGCCCGAGGCGGCATCTCGTTCCCGGTACGCCAAACGCCCGCCCACGGCGTCGGAGCAGCTTGAGGAATTGCTGGGCTATCCTTGGCCGTTCCCCGGCAGGCCGCCCAAACATGACCTCAGCACATGGACAGTCACCGACGACTGGCCCGACCCCGTTCCGGTTACAGAAGCCGAAATCGAAGTGTTCGAGCGATGGTTCGGCGACCTGTTCGATGAATTGTTCGGCCCCGACACCGGGTCGCCCGACGCCGGGATCGAAATCGACCTTGAAAACGGTACTAAAAAATGATACTGGACACTCCATGAAAAAGCGTCACAGAGCCACGCTGGAACTGATCTTCGCCCGCCCGGTCAACGGCTCGATCCGCTGGGCCGACATAGAGGCGCTGTTCGTAGCTCTCGGGGCGGAAGTCACCGAGCGGGAAGGGTCGCGGATAGGCGTGTTTCTGTTCGGCGAAGTGCGCGTCTTTCATCGTCCGCACCCGTCACCGGATACGGACAAAGGTGCGGTTGCCAGCATCCGCAAATGGCTGGACGAACACGGAGTAAAGCCATGAACAATGTCGTTGAA
>JAXMDE010000032.1:0-1124 GCA_046349015.1 Bradyrhizobium sp.
CGACCGCATCTACGAGGCTGCGACCATCCTCGATCCCCGCGGCGAGGCCGGGATCGTGGTCAACCTGCAGGGCGATTTCCCGACGATCACGCCGGACACCATCCGCGCTGCGCTGCCTCCGCTCGATGACGCAGCGGTCGATATCTCGACGCTGGCCGCGCCGATCCATACCGCGGAGGAAGACCAGGCGCCGAGCGTGGTGAAGGCGGTCGGCTCGCCGATCTCAGCGCGGCGGCTGCGCGCGCTGTATTTCACCCGCGCCACGGCGCCTTACGGCGAGGGGCCGCGCTACCATCACATCGGACTCTATGCCTATCGGCGGCCGGCGCTGGAACGTTTTGTGCGGCTGCCGCCCTCGCCGCTCGAAATGCAGGAGAAGCTGGAGCAGCTGCGGGCGCTGGAGGCAGGAATGCGGATCGACATCACCATCGTGGACACGGTTCCGCGCGGGGTCGACACTCCGGCCGACCTCGAAACCGCCCGCCGAATGCTGGCAAAAGGCTGAGCGGCTGCTACAAGGCGCCAGGAAACACGACATGACCAAACAGCTGACCATCGCATTCCAGGGCGAGCCGGGGGCCAATTCCCACATCGCCATCGCCGAGGCCTATCCGGGCGCAAGCGCCCTGCCCTGCGCCACCTTCGAGGACGCGCTGGGCGCGATCTCCGGCGGCGAGGCCGACCTCGGCATGATCCCGATCGAAAACTCGGTCGCGGGTCGCGTCGCCGACATCCATCATCTGTTGCCGGCCTCCGGCCTCTACATCGTCGGCGAGTTCTTCCTGCCGATCCGCCATCAGCTGATGGCGCTGAAGGGCGCAAAACTCTCCGACATCAAGACGGTGGAAAGCCATGTCCATGCGCTCGGCCAGTGCCGGCGCATCATCCGCAAGCTCGGCATCAGGCCGATCGTCGCCGCCGACACTGCCGGCAGCGCCCGCGACGTTTCCGAGCGCAAGGACAAGAGCGTCGCCGCGATCGCCTCGCGGCTGGCGGCGCAGATCTACGGGCTCGATATTCTGGCCGAAGACGTCGAGGACGAAGCGCACAACACCACCCGTTTCGTGGTGCTGGCGCGCGAGCCGAACTGGGCCAGGCAGGGCTCCGGCCCGCTGGTCACCAGT
>JAXMDE010000033.1:0-40705 GCA_046349015.1 Bradyrhizobium sp.
GCCGCGTTCTCTGAGCGGCTTGCCGTGGCCAGGGAGAGAGGCGATTCGATTTCAATCGACATTGCGCAGGATCCCTACAACCTGGCGATGTTCACTGCCCTTCCGAGATCGAAGCCCTGCTGGGTCATGCCCTGTCTCGCCTCGGTCATCAGTACGACCTGAAGAACGTGGTGGACCTGGCGCGCTACCTGTTGCCCACGCCGCCGGTGCCGGTGCGATGGCGCCGCCGCATGCTGGCGCTCGGCAGCGGCGACCCGACACGTGCCATCTGCTCAACCCTCATCGCACAGGCCTTCCAGTCGGTGCGCTACCCGATCCTGCCAACCATCGAGACCATTCCCTCGAAGGACCCGATGTGCCCGGGCTGCATGGACGAGATCCTGCACGTCCGGCACCACAGCTTGTTCGCGCCGCGCGACTTCGATGTCTCACCCTATTTCGCCGTGATCAAACCCACCCTGGAAGCCGGCTTCGACCACCGTGCGCTGACCTGGCACGACAGCCGCGAGGTCGTCACCGGATGAGGCCCGCGCTGTGCATCGTGCTGCCGGTGCTCGACGAAGCCTCGGCATTGGCCGAGCAGCTGCGCGCACTGCAGGGCCTGCGCAGTCGCGGCGCCCGCGTCGTCGTGGTGGACGGCGGCAGCCAGGACGAGACCCTGGCCATTGCCCGCGAGCACGCCGACCTGGCCTTGCTCGCGCCGCGCGGGCGGGCCTCGCAGATGAACGCCGGCGCCGCCGCCTGCCCGGCCGACGTGCTGCTGTTTCTGCACGCCGACACCGTACTGCCTGACAACGCCGATGTCCTGGTGCGGCGTGCCACCTTGGGCCCCTTTGCCTGGGGGCGATTCGACGTCCGCATCGACAGCCCACGGCGGCTGTTGCGGCTCGTCGGCGCCTTGATGAACCTGCGCTCGCGCTGGTCGGGCATCGCCACCGGCGATCAGGCGCTCTTCGTGCGGCATGACCTCTTCCAGCGCATCGGCGGCTTTCCGGACCTGCCGTTGATGGAGGACATCGCGATCTGCCGCCTGCTCAAGCCGCATGGTCGCCCAGCCTGCCTGCACGAACGTGTCACGACCTCGGCGCGGCGCTGGGAGCGCCATGGCGCGTGGCGCACGATCTTCCTGATGTGGCGGCTGCGTGCGGCCTACTTCTTCGGTGCCGACCCCCATGACCTGGCGATCCAGTATGGCTACCGCCCCCGTTGAGCAGGGCGTCAATCTCGCGCCCGGACTGGACCGCATGCAGGTCGCCGTGCTGGCCAAGGCGCCCATTCCAGGTCTCGCCAAGACGCGCCTGATTCCAGCACTCGGTGCGCAGGGCGCGGCCCGCCTGCAGCGGCGGCTTACGCACCAGGCGATCCGTACCGCGCTCGGTGCCGGTCTGGGACCGGTGACCCTGTGGTGTGCCCCGGACGCGCGACATCGCTGCTTTCGGGCCCTGCACCGTGCGATGGGCGTGACCTGCCTCGTGCAGGCCAGCGGCGACCTGGGCGAGCGCATGCACACGGCCTTCCGGCTGCACTGCGCGACGGGCCCCTTGCTGCTGATCGGCACCGACTGCCCGCCGCTCACGCCGCATCACCTGCGTGAGGCAGCGCAGGCTCTGCTGGCAGGATGCGACGCGGTCTTCCTTCCGGCAGAAGACGGCGGCTACGCGCTCGTCGGCCTGCGCGAGCCGCAAATCACGCTGTTCCGCGACATGCGCTGGAGCACGCCCACGGTGATGGAAGACACCCGCCTGCGGGCCGCAGCCGCGGGCCTGGCCTGGCGCGAGCTCGAGACCCTGTGGGACCTGGACGTGCCCGACGATCTTGCGCGCCTGTCGGTGTCGCAGAGGACGTGCCTGAGGCTTGCAGCATGAAGCGCCTCGTGCTGCTGGGGGGCGGCCACGCGCACGTGAAGGTGCTCGCCGATCTGGCCGAGCAGCCACTCGCCGGCTGGGACGTGCACCTGGTCTCGCCCTACCGGCGGCAAATCTACTCGGGCATGCTGCCCGGTTGGGTGGCCGGCCACTACCCGCAGGAGGCCTGCGCGATCTCGCTCGACCAGCTTGCCTCCCGCGGCGCGGTGGCGTTCCACGAAACCGCCGGAACGGCACTCGACCTGACAGGGCAGTCACTTCAGTGTGCCGACGGCAGCGCGCTGCGCTACGACGCACTGTCGATCGACACCGGGCCGATGCCGTCGCTGGCCGACCTGCCGGGTGCCGCGGAGCATGCGCTGCCGGTGCGACCCATCGAGCGATTCATCGCCGCCTGGCCGGCGGTGGTCGAACGCATTGCGAACCAGTGCCGGCGCTTCGACCTGGTGGTGCTGGGCGCGGGCGCTGCGGGAATCGAACTGGCGTTCGCGATCCGCCACCGCGCCAACTTCGAAGGCTGGTCGCACCTGTTCGTCAGCGTCGTCGGCAGCGAGGACTGGCCGTTGCCCGGCGCACCGGCCGCCACGCGGCGGCACGCCCTGTCGCTGCTGAAGCAACGCGGCATCCAGTGGCGAGGAGGCCTTCGTGCCACCGGCTTCGGCGCAGGACGCCTGGAAGTGCAGCATGCGCCGGCGATGGACTTCGACACCTGCCTGGTCGTCACGGGCGCCAGCGCGCCGTCTTGGCCGGCCGCGGCTGGCCTGGCCACGGACGCGCAGGGCTTCGTCCGCGTGGGAAGAACACTGCAGAGCCTCTCGCATCCCAACGTGTTCGCCGCCGGCGACGTGGCGGCGTACGCGGACCCACGCCCGAAGTCTGGCGTCTATGCCGTCCGGGCCGGTCCGGTGCTGGCGCGCCATCTGCGCGCCTTCTGCGAAGGCCAGCCACTGCCGTCGTGGACACCGCAGCCGCGCGCGCTCTACCTCATCAGCACGGGTGACCGCCACGCCCTGGCGACTTGGGGCGGATGGTCGTGGAGCGGGCGCTGGGTCTGGTGCTGGAAGGACCGCATCGATCGTCGCTTCATGCGGCGCTTCGGCACGGCCGCATAGGAGCAGGCGGGGATGAATCTGTTCAGACTTCTTGCGCGTGGCCGCGCTGCACCGACCGAGCCGGTCGGCCAGGCCGTCGGCGACCTCGCGGCCTCGTCAGCGCTGCTCGAGAGCCTGCTCGGCATGGCCTGGGTGGTGGAGGCGCGTGACCCCTACACCGGCGGTCACCTGTGGCGCGTCTCGCGCTACGCCGCGCTGTTGTGTGAACGCTCCGGCACCTCGCGCACCGTGTGCGCCCGCGTCAGCATCGGCGCCTTCCTGCATGACCTGGGCAAGGTCGGCATTGCCGATGCCGTCCTGCGCAAACCGTCGGCTCTTGACGATGACGAGAGGGCCGTGATCCAGACCCATCCGGAACTCGGTGCGCGATTGCTCGCTGGCCATCCGCTCGCACACTGGGCCGCAGACGCCGTGCGCTCGCACCACGAGAGACCCGACGGGCTGGGTTATCCGCGGGGCCTGCGCGGCGACACGATCCCTCATGCTGCGCTCGTCGTCGGCATCTGCGATGCCTTCGACGCGATGACGAGCACGCGGCCTTACCGTTCCGGCATGCCGGTCGCGCAGGCACTGGAACACATCGAGCGTGAACTGGGTCGGCAGTTCGACGAGCCGCTCGGCTTGCACTTCCTGGCCCTTGGCGCCGAGGGGCTGCTCGAGCACATCGCAGGGCACAGCGACGACGGGATTCCGCTGCAGCACTGCATGCAGTGCGGGCCGACGCTAGTGCTGCGGCGGGAACAGCAACCAGGTGACCTCGTCTACTGCCGCAATTGCAGCGGCGAGTACCGCGTCAGCGGGTCTCCGGGGAGCCCGCCCGATGCCGTCGAAGCCACAGGACGCCAGGGCCAGCCCCAGGATCTGGCGCCGGCGGCCGACGGACCGCTGATCCGGCGGTTCGTGGTCGATCTGGCGTCGGCGCTCTGGTCGGAAAGGCCCGCCGGCGCACGGATCGATGTGGCAGGGACCCGGCAGTAGGCGTCCGCCAGGCGTTCAGTCCCGTCCGGGAAGCCGGACCTCCATCGCCCTGCCGCCATAGCCGAACTGGCTGTCGCGCGCCTGGACCACGACCACCCTCACCGCTGCAGGCACCGTCACGCCGTGCAGGTCGCGCGTGAAAGGCTGCTCGTCGGCGTGGTCGTGGAGCAGCTTGCGCTCGCCATAGATGCTGCCGTCCTTGCCGCTCACGCGGAAGGCGTCGGCATGGCGTCGGGGTGTGTCATAGGGCGACGAGACGGTCACGTCGAAGTCGAACCGCCCCATTCCGCCAGGCCGCACTTTCACGGCCACGACGTCGGGAAACATCTGCATGGGCGCGGCCGTCGGCTCCGCTGCGAAGAGCGCAGGACCGGCACCGAGGAGGGCCAGGCCGATGAACCATACCCGGATCGCCCGGCACCTAGCGGTTGAGGCAGCATGACACGTCGGCTTCACATCCAGAACTCCCCGAGCCAAGCCCCATGCCGATGGTCGAGCCAAAGGCGCTTGGGCGCCAGCTTGCGCGCGATGTCGCCATCGAGGTCAATCTCCGGCTGCCGTCCCAGGCGCTCGGCCAGTTCCATGGTGCAAGCGGTCGACGTGACAGCCCTGAAGTACAACCGCAACCGGTCGCCGACGGCTATCGCCTCGCGCGCGGGCGGCTCTTCGTGGAAGTGGACGAACTTCTTGATCAGACAGGAGAAGTAAAGCTCCAACTCCACGGTGAGCGGTTGCGCACGGCGCTCGAGCACTGCCTGCGCCGCCGCCGACCATTCGACCCTGACCGGCTTGCCATTGACCTGCACGTCGGTACCGTGCCGGCGCTGCCGCAGCATGGACATCGCAGCCATCGCTCAGGGACGCTGCAACGAGTCGATCAACGGGCAGGACACCCGACCGCGCGTCGAACTGCACTGGCGTATCAGGCCGGACAACAGTGACTCCATGCGCCTCAGGTCCTCGAGCTTCCCCCGCACGTCCGCGAGCTTGGCTTCGGCCAGAAGCCTCGCCTCGCCACAGTGCGTGCCGTCGTCGAGCTTCATCAGCCCGGCGACTTCGTCGAGGCTGAACCCCAGGCGCTGCGCGGCCTTCACGAACCGAACGCGCGCCACGTCATCCGCGCCATAGCGCCGAATGCCGCCGTAGGGCTTGTCCGGCTCGGCCAGCAGGGCCCGGCGCTGGTAGAAGCGCACCGTCTCCACGTTGACCCCGGCCGCCTTGGCGACGGACCCGATCGTCAGGCCGATGTGATTGCGATCCATGCCGCTTGACTCCGTACATGAGTACGGAAATAAGCTTACGACATCGTCTCGAGACGTGCCAAGGGAAACGCATGACCGAATCGCAGAACGGGCGCGGTGCTCTCGCCGTTGGCGGACTGGCCGCGATCCTGGCGTCCACCTGCTGCCTGGGCCCACTGGTACTGGTGGCCCTGGGCTTCAGCGGCGCCTGGATCGGCAACCTCAGCGCGCTGGAGCCTTATCGGCCGATCTTCATCGGCGCCGCGCTGGTGGCGATGGTCGTTGCCTGGCGCCGCATCTATCGGCCGGTGCAGGCATGCAAGCCGGGCGAGGTGTGCGCGATCCCGCAGGTGCGCACCATCTACAAGGTTTTGTTCTGGATCGTGGCCGCGCTGGTGCTGGTCGCGCTGGTGTTTCCGCTTCTTGCGCCGCTGTTCTACTGACCTGGAGTCGACGATGAAGACTGTGCTGTCCCTGGCCCTGCTCGCTGCCGTTGCCACTGCACACGCAGCATCCCAGACCGTCACGCTCGACGTGCCCGGCATGACCTGCGCGGCCTGTCCGATCACCGTGAAGAAGGCGATCTCGAAGGTCGACGGCGTAAGCAAGGTCGAGGTGAGCTACGAGAAACGCCAGGCCGTCGTGACCTTCGACGATGCCAAGGCCAGCGCGCAGAGGCTGACCGAGGCCACCGAGAACGCGGGCTACCCGTCCACCCTGAAGCGATGACCTGCTGCCCCGCCCCTGCCGTCACGGCATCCCGTCTGCACTTCGCCGTCATCGGCAGCGGCGGCGCCGCGATGGCGGCGGCGCTGAAAGCCGCGGAACGCGGGGCGCGCGTCACGCTCATCGAGCGCGGCACGATCGGCGGCACCTGCGTCAACGTGGGATGCGTGCCGTCGAAGATCATGATCCGCGCGGCGCACGTGGCGCACCTGCGCCGCGAGAGCCCCTTCGACAGCGGCATCGCCGCCGGCACGCCGACCATCGACCGCGCTCGACTGCTCACGCAGCAACAGGCCCGCGTTGCCGAACTGCGGCAAGCCAAGTACGAGGGCATCCTCGACAGCACCCCGGGGATCACCGTGCTGCACGGCGCGGCACGCTTCAGGGACGGACAGCACCTCGTCGTCGAACTCAAGGAGGGCGCTGAGCGCGAACTGGCCTTCGACCGCTGCCTGATCGCCACCGGCGCGCATCCGTCGATCCCGCCAGTCCCAGGGCTGAAGGACACGCCGTACTGGACATCGACCGAAGCGCTGGACAGCGACGAGATCCCGCCTCGTCTGGCGGTGATCGGCTCGTCGGTGGTGGCGCTGGAGCTGGCACAGGCCTTCGCCCGGCTGGGCAGCCAGGTGACGGTGCTCGCGCGCCACACGCTGTTCTTTCGCGAAGACCCCGCGATCGGCGAGGCGATCACGGCGGCGTTCCGTGCCGCGGGCATCACCGTGCTCGAACGCACGCAAGCCAGCCGGGTGGACCACACCGACGGCGAATTCATACTCGCGACCGATCGTGGTGAGCTGCGCGCCGATCGGCTGCTCGTCGCCACGGGTCGGGCGCCCCACACGCACGGCCTCGGGCTCGATGCGGCGGGCGTCCTGGTCGACAAGCAAGGCGCCATCGTCGTCGACCCGGGCATGCGCACCTCCAGCGCGAACATCTTTGCCGCCGGCGACTGCACCGACCAGCCACCCTTCGTCTACGTGGCCGCCGCCGCCGGCACGCGTGCGGCGATCAACATGACCGGCGGCGAAGCTGCGCTCGACCTGAGCGCGATGCCCGCCGTGGTCTTCACCGACCCGCAGGTGGCCACCGTGGGGCTGACCGAAGCCGAGGCACGCGCCAAGGGCCTAGAAGTCGACACGCGCCAACTGACCCTGGACAACGTGCCGCGCGCGCTGGCCAACTTCGACACCCGGGGCTTCATCAAGCTGGTGGCAGAGGCCGGCAGCGGGCGGCTGCTGGGCGTGCAGGCCGTGGCGCCCGAAGCCGGCGAGCTGATTCAGAGCGCCGCGCTCGCGCTGCGCGCACGCCTGACGGTGCACGACCTGGCCGACCAGCTTTTCCCGTACCTGACCATGGTGGAAGGGCTCAAGCTGTGCGCGCAGACTTTCACCAGGGACGTAAGCCAGCTGTCCTGTTGCGCAGGATGACGCGCGTGCCATCCGCAACGACATGCAGCCGCACAGGCCCTCCCAGCCATTGACGGCGCAAAGCACCGCTTGGCCGCGGTTGGCAGGCGAGAAGCCGAACTCGATAAACTCCGCCCGTGATTCGTCGCATCTTCTTCGTCTTGGTGTGCCTGGGCCTTGCCCTTCAGGGTGAGGCGGTGCGCGCGCTGGAGAAGGCGCCGTGTCCGATGGAAGCGACCATGCAGGCCATGCTGGCTGCAGGCGATCTGGATCCCGCCGACCTGGTGGCCGACTGCTGCAACGACATGCAGACCTTCGCGGCGACGGGACACCTGTGCAAGTCGGGCACGGACTGCAACGCACCGCCGGTTCTCTCGCCGGCGTCGGCCCTCGACACTGCTGCCGCGGCCACGGCGTCCATCGCACCGCAAGCAAGACCCACGTCGGTCTTGTCGGCGCCCACCGCCACGCCGTGGCGACCTCCGGCCACGAACTGACCCGCATTCGCGCGCCCTCGGCGCGCCGGTGACCCGCTGCCTTCGGCGCCAGGTTGGTCCAGTGTCCCGCGTTGTCCGGCGCTCGCGCGCTGCGACGCGCGGCCCGGAGTTCAGTTCATGTCTCATTCTTCCCATGCGCAGGCGTGCCTGCGCCCGCGCCGCAGTCCGTCGCTGCCGCGCGCAGTGATCGAGGCGGTGCTGCTGGCCATCATGGCCGGCGCGCAAGCACAGACTCCGTCGAGTCCGGTCACGCCGCTGTCGGTCGGCGACGCCGTGCGGGCCGCCGTCGACCGTGCCGCTGCTCCCGAAGCCGCCGATGCCACGGCGCGTGCAGCGCGCGAGATGGCCGTGGCCGCCGCACAGCGTCCCGACCCGGTGCTGCGTCTCTCGCTCGACAACGTGCCGACCGACGGCCCCGACCGTTTCAGCACGACGCGCGACTTCATGACGCAGCGCTCCGTCGCGCTGACGCAGACATTCACCCGCGACGACAAGCGCCGTGCGCGAGCCGAACGCTTCGAACGCGAGGCCGAGGCGGCACGCGCCGACCGCCGCGCGCGTGTCGCCGCGGTGCAGCGCGAGGCCGCTACGGCGTGGTTCGAGCGCCGCGCGGCCGAACAGCGTCTCGAACTCCTGCGCGCCAAGCGCGACGAGACCCGGCTGCAGGTCGAGGCAGTCGAAGCCGCGCTGCGCGGCCGGCGCGGGAATCTCGCCGACGCCATGGCCGCACGCGACGCGGTGGCGCAACTCGACCAGGCCCTGCTGGGCGCCCGGGCAGAACTTGTCAACGCTCGCCGCATGCTGGCGCGCTGGACCGGCGGCCCGGACGAGCAGCGGCTGGCCGATGCGCCGTCGCTGGAGCGCCACGCGCTCGTCGCGCACACCGTGGCGGACCGCCTCCGGCACCACCCCGACCTGGCGCAGCTCGAGGCGCGCGAGGCCACGGCAATCGCCGAGGCCGCTGTGGCCCGCGCCGAACGCGAGCCCGACTGGAGCGCCGAGCTGATGTTCAGCCAGCGCGGCTCGCGCTACTCGAACATGGTGTCGGTCGGGGTATCGCTGCCGCTGCCCTGGGACCGGCCGCAGCGGCAGGACCGCGAACTCGCCGCCCGGCTGGCCCAGGCCGATGCGCTGCGAGCAGAGCGCGAAGAGGCGGCGCGCGAACACCTTGCGCAGACCGAGAACTGGATCGAGACCTGGCGCGCCGCCCTGGCACGGCTGGCGCTGATCGACCGCGAGCGCGAGCCGCTGGCGCAGCAGCGCGTCGACGCCGCGCTCGCTGCCTACCGCGGCGGCGGCGCGCCGCTCGCAGCGGTACTCGAGGCGCGCCGATTGGCCCTGGCCCAGCGCATGGAGCGCATCGAGGTCGAACTCGAGACGGCGCGCCTTTGGTCCCGGCTCGAGTTCCTGATCGTCGACCTGGACACCGATATCGCGAAGCCGAACGCTGCCGCGCCCGCCGCGGACCAAGGAGCGACGCGATGAACCGCAATACCCTGATCCTCGGCGTGGCCGCGCTGGCCTTGACTGCGGGAGTCGGCGCCTTGGCCTGGCGGCTGGGCATCCAGCGGGGGATGAACATGGCCGCGGCGCCACAGACCCCGGCATCCGCACCGGCCGATCCTTCGCAGTGGACGATCCCGCAGGGCGAGGAAGCCACGCGCCGCCACATCCGCGAAGGTCTCAAGGCGGGCGATACCGACCCCGTCACCGGCCTTCGCATCCAGAACTACCACGACCCGATGGTGCCGGGAAAGAACTTCGACGCCCCGGTCAAGTCGCCGTTCATGGAGATGATGCTGGTACCGCGATATGCCAGCGCGGGCGGCGGCGACGACGCTTCCGGTGTCACGGTCAGCCCGCGCATCCAGCAGAACCTCGGCCTGCCCACGGTGCCGGTGGTCGAAGGCTCGCTGGCCACCGAGGTCGGCGCCGTCGGCAACGTGGCCTGGAACGAGCGCGACCAGCAGGTGGTCGCCGCGCGCGCGATGGGCTTCGTCGAGAAGCTGCATGTGCGCGCCACGCTGGACCGCGTCAGCGCCGGTGCACCGCTGGTGGACCTCTACGTGCCCGACTGGGTGGCGGCACAGGAGGAATACCTGGCCGTCGCGCGCATGACCGGCCCGGGTGTCGACGCCTTGCGCGACGCGGCCCGCGCCCGCATGCGGCAGGCTGGCATGGACGACGCGCTGATCGAGCGCGTGGTGCGCGACGGCAGCGTGTCGGCCAGCGTGACGCTGACCGCGCCGATCGGCGGCGTCGTCAGCGAACTGATGGCGCGCGAAGGCGCCACGGTGATGCCGGGCATGCCGCTGCTGCGGCTGCAGGGCACCGGCACGGTCTGGGCCGAGGGCCAGGTGCCCGAGAGCCAGGCCGCGCTGCTTGTATGTTTCAGACCAGACCAGCGCGGTAGAGTTTGGGCGCCGTTGAGGCGGCCAGACCGGTCCGTGCAGCTTGGTAGCGGCTGGGGCTTTGAAGCCCGTTTCTGAGTACATTGCGCACGGCCACCGCGCTGGTCTTCCGGAAGCCCGAACGGTTACGCGCACCGGCTTGTCCGAGCGCGCATTCACAAGCAAGGGATCTGAAGACCATGTCTGCTTCCTCAGTGGTGGTGGGCATCGACGTGGCCAAGGCACACGTGGATGTCTCGGTGCTGGGCGCCAAGCTCGATACCCAGCGGTTCGACAACGAGGCCGAGGCCCACTCGGCGCTGGCAGCGGCCTTGAAGCCGCTGGACGTGGCGCTGGTAGTAATGGAGGCCACCGGCAGCTACGAAGCGGCGCTGGCCTGCGCGTTGCAGGCCGCGGGCTTGCCCGTGGCCGTGGTCAACCCGCGCCAGGCGCGCGACTTCGCCAAGTCCATGGGGCGACTGGCCAAGACCGATCGCATCGATGCCCGCATGCTCGCCGAGTTTGCTGGCGTGCTCGTGCGTCCCGACCTGTCCAGCTTCATCCGCCCTCTGGCCGATGCGCGGCAGCAGGCGCTGGCGGCGATGGTCACGCGCAGGCGCCAGCTCGTGACGATGATGCTGTCGGAGCGTCAGCGGCTGCAACTGGCCATCGCGATCGTTCGCCCGAGCATCGAGGCCATGATCGAGGCGATCCGCAGCAGCTCGATGACGTGGAAGCCCAGATGGTCAGCCATGCAGGCCAATACGCTGAGTTGGACAAGCTGTTGCGCTCGGCCAGCGGCATCGGCCCTGTGGCCAGCGCCACCCTGATTGCTGAATTGCCCGAGCTCGGCAGGCTCAATCGCCGTGAGATCGCAGCCCTGGTCGGCGTGGCTCCCATGGCCAATGACTCCGGCACCTCCAAGGGCAGAAGACGCGTGCAAGGCGGGCGCTTCGAGATACGCCGTGTGCTCTACATGGCCACGCTCACCGCAGCACGGCACAACCCTGCGATCAAGACCTTCTATGACCGGCTGCTTGAAGCAGGCAAGTTGCCCAAGGTGGCGCTGGTGGCCTGCATGCGCAAGCTCCTGACCACGCTCAACGCGATGGTCAGAACCAACAAACCCTGGGATCAATCGCTTCACGGCACTTGACTCGAAAGACGGTTACTCAGAACCGGCGCGCGCGTGAGCGCGACCAGCCCGGGCCTGCCCGGCCGGACGTTCGAGGGCCGGGTGCAGGCGCTGCTGCCCGAGGTGGACGCCAGCACCCGCACGCTGAAGGCGCGCCTGGAACTCGCCAAACCCGGCGGTGCACTGGTCCCCGGGATGTTCGTGCAGATGCGCTTTGCCCGGCCGGGGCGCGAGAAGACGCTGCTCGTGCCGACCGATGCGGTGATCCACACCGGCCGGCGCAGCGTGGTCATGCTGGCCGGGGACGGCGGCGGGTTCCGTCCGGTCGAGGTGAAGACCGGGCTGGAGTCGGGTGGCCAGACCGAGATCGTCGCTGGCCTGTCCGTCGGCCAGCGCGTCGTGCTTTCGGGCCAGTTCCTGATCGACTCGGAGGCCAGCCTGCGCGGCCTGGAGGCCAAGCTCAACCAGCAGCCCGGGCCAGCCGCGGCAGCGACGCATCGCACCGGCGCCACGGTCCAGGCGATCGACGGCGACACCGTGACGCTGGATCACCCGCCGATCGCATCGCTCAAGTGGCCGCAGATGGTGATGGACTTCCGCCTGCCGCCCCAGGCGCAGCGCCCGCGCGGCCTGGCGTCCGGCGAACAGGTGCAGATCGAGTTCCTGATGCAGGATGGCGACGTGCCGCAGATCACGGCCATCCAGCGCATCGCGCCGGCACCCAAGTCTGGAGGGGCCAAATGATCGCGCACCTCATCCGCTGGAGCATCACCAACCGCTTCCTGGTGCTGCTGGCCAGCCTGATGATCACGGCCTGGGGCGTGGTGTCGCTGCTGCGCACGCCGCTGGACGCGCTGCCCGACCTGTCGGACACGCAGGTCATCATCCGCACCAGCTGGCCGGGACAGGCGCCGCAGATCGTCGAGAACCAGATCACCTACCCGCTGACGACCACGATGTTGTCGGTGCCGGGCACGAAGGCCGTGCGCGGCTTCTCGATGTTCGGCGACAGCTTCGTCTACGTGATCTTCGACGACGGCGTCGACCTGTACTGGGCGCGCTCGCGCGTGCTCGAGTACCTGAACCAGGTGCAGTCGCGGCTGCCGGCAACTGCGAAGTCGTCGATCGGGCCGGATGCCACCGGCGTGGGCTGGATCTACCAGTACGCGCTGATCGACCGCAGCGGCCGGCAGGATGTGGCGCAGCTGCGTTCGCTGCAGGACTGGTTCCTGCGCTTCGAGCTGAAGACCGTGCCCGACGTGGCCGAGGTCGCAAGCGTCGGCGGCATGGTCCGGCAGTACCAGATCGTGCTCGACCCGGACAAGCTCGCCGCGTACCGCATCTCGCAGATGATGGTCAGCAACGCCGTGTCCCGCGCGAACCAGGAGGCGGGTGGCTCGGTGGTCGAGGTCGGCGAGGCCGAGTACGCGGTGCGCGCCAGCGGCTACCTCAGGTCGCTGGACGATTTCCGATCGATTCCGCTGATGACCACGGATGCCGGTGTCTGGGTGCGGCTGGGCGACGTGGCACGGGTGCAGGTCGGCCCGGAGATGCGCCGCGGCATCGGCGAGCTCGACGGTGCGGGCGAAGCCGTCGGCGGCGTGATCGTGATGCGCTCGGGCAAGAACGCGCTGCAGACCATCGGTGCGGTCAAGGCGAAGCTCGCCGAACTGCAGCGCGGCCTGCCCGAGGGCGTGGAGATCGTGCCGGTGTACGACCGTTCGAACCTGATCGAGCGCGCGGTTGAGAACCTCACCACCAAGCTGGTCGAGGAGTTCATCGTCGTTGCCTTGGTGTGCCTGGTGTTCCTGTTCCACCTTCGCAGCGCGCTGGTGGCCATCGTCTCGCTGCCGCTGGGCGTGCTGGCGGCCTTCATCGTGATGCACAGCCAGGGCATCAACGCCAACGTGATGTCGCTCGGCGGCATCGCCATCGCCATCGGCGCGATGGTCGATGCCGCCATCGTGATGATCGAGAACGCGCACAAGCATCTCGAGCGCTGGGCGCACGAGCATCCCGGCGCCAGGCTCGAAGGCGAGGCGCGCTGGAGCGTCGTCGGCAACGCAGCGGTCGAGGTCGGCCCGGCGCTGTTCTTCTCGCTGCTGATCATCACGCTCAGCTTCGTACCCGTCTTCACGCTGGAGGCGCAGGAAGGGCGGCTGTTCTCGCCGCTGGCCTTCACCAAGACCTACGCGATGGCCGCTGCAGCCGGGCTGGCGGTCACGCTGGTGCCGGTGCTGATGGGGTACCTGATCCGCGGCCGCATTCCGAGCGAGACCGCCAACCCGCTCAACCGCGCGCTGATCGCGTTGTACCGGCCGCTGCTCGACGCGGTGCTGAAGCTGCCGCGGCTCACGCTGGCGGTGGCCGTGGTCCTGTTGGCAGTGAGCCTGTGGCCGCTGCAGCACCTGGGCAGCGAGTTCATGCCGCCGCTGGACGAGGGCGACCTGCTGTACATGCCCACCGCGCTGCCGGGCCTGTCGGCCGGCAAGGCCGCCGAGCTGCTTCAGCAGACCGACCGCCTCATCAAGACGATGCCTGAGGTGCAGAGCGTGTACGGCAAGGCCGGCCGAGCCGAGACCGCCACCGACCCGGCGCCGCTGGAGATGTTCGAGACCACGATCCAGTTCAAGCCGCGCGAGCAGTGGCGCACGGACATGACGCCGGACCGGCTGGTCGAGGAACTCGACCGCATCGTGCGCGTGCCGGGCTTGTCCAACATCTGGGTGCCACCGATCCGCAACCGCATCGACATGCTCGCCACCGGCATCAAGAGCCCGGTGGGCGTGGGCATAGGAATTTCAAACGCCCCTGCAAGGCCGACGACCGGGCCGCGAACCACCGGGACGGGACATCTGCGGCAGCAAGATCGTGGCAGCGGTGCCCATTCGGACCACCTCGCCACGCCGCCGGGGGCTCATCCGGCCTTGATCGGCAGCCTCGGTCTCAGGGTTGACCTTCGTTCGGCAACGCCGTGCCCACTCCGCGCGCAGCGTCGCTCGGCCGCACTGCGGCGCTGCTGCCTGCGGATGTGATGTTGATGACGGCCGGCGCGGCTCAGGTGGCGTCAGAGTTGCCCGATCTCACGGGCGCGACCTCGGGGCGGTGGCGCGGATTCAGCCCCAGGTGAGTCGAGATCTTCTCGATCACCGGCCGCTCCAGGATGGCCGCGATGATCTTCAGTTCGCCGCCACCGCAGTTGGGACAGTGCTCCATGTCGATGTCGAAGACGCACTTGAGCAGCCGCGCCCCAGCCAATGCAGTGCGGCCGTGCCTGGACAGTCTGGACCTCGCACTCGGCGGCCGCAGCACGGCTTCCGTGGCCGGCTCCTCTTGCTCGAGCGGCCCCTGCGGCACCACCCGCGGGCGAAGCTTGGCGTTGGGTGCCAGAACGCCATGGAACCTGATCAGGTGCAACCGCGGCCTCGGCACCAGGCGCTGCCAGCCGCTGCATGAACTCCAGCGGGCTCATCACCAGGTGCGTGGTCCCATCGCGCCACGGCGTCTTGAGCTTCGCTCCACCTGGCCGGCGGCGTTGAGGAGCACGCGCTCGTCGGACAGCGCCGGCCGGGTGATGTAGCGGCACAGCTGTTCCAGCCGCTTGCGGTCGCGGGCTTCGACGCGCACCGCGGCGTGCAGGCTGAAACCGTCGATGTCGGCGCACAGCGGCTGGCGCACCCACTCCTCGCGCGGCATCGCACCTCTCAGGGTCAACACCTTCTGCCCGGCACGGGGGCCGAGCGATGCGGTAAGTGATGGCCGCCGCCTGCGGCGGCAGCAACGTGCGCGACTCCTCGCCGTCGGCATCGGCTGAGCAGGTGGTCCTGGCCCATCTCCTCGACCAGCACGCCCCGGCGCGTGAGCATCTTCATGAGCCGCGCGATGAGGGTCTGCAGCAGCGCATGCACCTCGTCGTCGTGGGCGCCACTTCGACGAACTCCGCCCCGCCATCGGCACCACACCGGTACACGCCGTCCAGCACCAGGGCAGCAGGTGGGTGAATGTTGAGGTTGGCGGCCGACCCGAAGCGCTGGATCAGCGTGACCGCGCCGACGTGGCCGTCGTCAGACTTCAGCCCGGCAGCCTGCAGCAGATGACGCGCGATCACGCGCTGCACCACTTGCAGCACCGGCGTGACCAGTTCGGGCTGCGCCGCCAGGAGCACGCGCAGCGGGATGGGCAACGACAGCACCCACTGGCGCACCGGCACGTGCGGGATGACGTGATCCACCAGGTGCGCTGCCGTCTGCGACATGCGCCGCGCGCCGCACGAAGGGCAGAACCCGCGCCGCTTGCAGCTGAACGCCAGCAGCTTGTCGTGGCCGCACTCGCCGCAGCGCAGCCGCAGGAAGCCGTGGGCCAGGATGCCGCACTCGAGGAAGGCGTCGAACTCATCTTTGATGAACCGGGGCAACTCGGCGCCGCTGCTGGCCTCGGTGTGCGCGATGAAGCTGGCCGCATGCTGCTGCACCAGGCGGTACAGCGTGGTCTGCTCCGGGCGGTGGCGTTCGTAGTGAACCCGGCCAGCCTGACCGGGTGACGAACCAGGCTGGGGGGCGGCGTGCACGGCATGCAGAGGGCTCGATGGGAGTCCTCTACCGTCCCAGGATCACCCTGCTCCTGGCATCGCCCGTCGGTCGGGCTTGTGGGTGCAAGAAGGTGGCCCTCCGCCGGGTGCAACCGATGGGGGGGTGCCAGCCCCCGGCAGGACTCCCGCACTTCTCGTGATGCCGATATCCCCGTGCCTTTGGGGTCGTTCCGGCCCGACGTCTTCGGCACATCGCTTCAGGATCCACGCCGCCCCCAGGAGCGACGCATGTGGGAGATCTACGCCTACCAGAACGCCGACAGCCTGTTCGGCATCTTCAACGCTGCGGCAGCCATCCACGGCTCCGGCGACTACATGGCGGCGGTCGCTGCCGTGGCCTTCTGCGGGTTCATCGCGGCGCTGGTGGCCTACGCCTTCGCGCCCAAGAAGCTGCAGGCGTGCTCAGGATGGAGCATCGGTAGGAAAGCTCTGTTCCAGAGGCATTACGCCAACCATTGACGCTACCGGTTCCCAGACATATGCTTGCACTTTGCAAGCAATGTCACTACCCTCCGTACGCGAGGTAGCCGCAGTCCGGATGCCGGATACCGAGATGGGAGAGCGGGTGTGTGTGTTCGTTGTCCGTCCTGACGGTGCGCCCGGTCCGGATCTCGAAGCGCTCTACTCGTTCATGCTGGAGCGCGGCTTGGCCAAATTCAAGATTCCGGAGAGGCTTGAGTTCATAGACGCCCTGCCCATGAACCCGGCGGGAACGAGGTAAACAAGAAGGCGCTGGAGAGGATCGTTGCGGCCGCTGAGCACAGAAACCGATATCGAAGGAGGAGTTATGAGGAGAGCGCTCCGTCGCTCGGTTTAGCGACCGTCTGGTTGTAAGTGCGGCTGACTTATCTCCGGACGCGCGGGCCATCGCGCTGATCGTGCCGGGATAAGCCGATTCTTCGCTGGACGATTGGACACACGGCGTTCTACGCCGTCTGAAGAACATATTGGAGAAGCGCATGAAGCAAACGGTTCGCATCATCGAGACTAGCCTTCGGGACGGTCAGCAGTCCCTATGGGCGACGCGTATGACTACCGCGATGATGTTGCCGGTGCTGCCACTGCTAGACGCGCTCGGCTTCGAGGCCGTCGAATACACCTCCGCAGCCGCCATGGAGGTTTGCATACGCTTACCTCAAGGAAAATCCATGGGAGCGCATGCGGCTGGTTCGGCAGCAAGTTAAGCAAACGCCGCTCGGCATGATCTGCGCGGGTCACAAGCAACGGCCTATGAAGAAGCTGAAAAATTTCCAGGAACACTAGTTGGGACCTGTGGCAAGAATGCGTCCGGAATGCTTGCTGTTAACGAGAACATATCGCCTCGATACCAAGAGAGTGCGAGATAAATCCCATTCCCCTTCGAATCAATTAGTCGGCGGATGATCTTTGCCACGGGTGCTCCCAATGGGCCGCCCAAATGCTCAACCAAGGCAACATCCGCCGGTTCTACAGTGACGGTAAATCTCAACTCAAGAGGTTCGTTGGTAACAGCCTCACGCACCATAGGCAATATCTTACGTGTCTGAACTCCGTTCGTTGGGAACCTACGGAACACAGTGCTGGAGACAAAGATCCGCATAAGGCCAAGTGGTCGACCTTCATAAGTGTGCAGCTTTGTTATGCTTTTGTACGAAGTGCAGGCTGTTGCATCTCCCAGAATTTCATCAGGGATGAGAGATGCATCCTCTACCCCAAGAACAATGATTTTCTGATCAGAAGAGTCAGCGCTCAGAGTGTTCACAACTTGAGGCGCCGGTCGATTTCTGAGTGCATGTGTAAGTACGAGCGTACCACGTCCTCGACTTGACGCGAGTAGGCCTTCTTCACTAAGCACTCGAAGCGCTTCACGTACTGTGATGCGCGCAACCTTGAAGTGCTCAGCTAATTCGACAACGGTGGGCAATCGCGCTCCAGGAGGATTCTCGCCAGAAATGATGCTGTGTCGCAGGATGTTTGCAACCTGAATGTAGAGGTTGACGCCTTGTGCGCTGTTGACGGCCATAGTGCTGGCGCTGGCTGGAATATGAAACTGTGACTTCGGGTGCATGGCAGACGCATGTTAGCACGTTGCTCCTTCTCGCCGTCGGCCCCGTGTTAACCCTAGTTGCATTAGCCCCATAGACGGGTTTATAGTTTCATCATTCGATTGGAGACATCAGATGAAGAGAACTGCTCTACGCGTTGTGCACCTCTTGCTGTGCAGCATGCCCTTCATGGCGGTGGTGGCGCACGCACAGACCGACTATCCAACCAAGGCAATTCGCTTTGTCCTGCCATTTCCTCCAGGTAGTGGCACCGATTCAGCAGCACGCGAGTCAGGGAACTACATTGCGCGACGCACTGGCCGAGCGGTGATCGTTGAGAACAAACCGGGAGGCAACGGGCTGATTGCCGCTCAACAGGCGGCGCAGGCGGCGCCCGATGGGCATACGGTATTCATCACATCTATGACCACTCAATCGGTCAATCCCTATCTGTACAAAAAGCTTCCATATGACCCCGTCAAGGATTTCGTACCGGTAGCAATGCTTTCCAAATCAGCAATGGTTCTGGTCGTTCGAAACTCTTTCGATCAGCCGAAGAGTGTCTTGGAGCTAACGGCCAAGTTGGAGGCGCAGGGCGAAAAGCTAAGCTTTGCGAGTGGGAACACCTCTTCGCTGGTGGCTGCTGAAACGTACAAGAGGTTGGCGATGTCACCTAGCACTGTACATGTTCCCTACAAGGGAAATCCGCAAGCAATAAGCGATCTGATTGGCGGGAATGTCGACTTCATGTTTGCCGACCTCACTGTCGCGTCGCCCCTACTTAAACAGGGAGTTATTCGTGCACTTGGTGTCACTGGTTCGGAACGCTCGTCAATCTTGCCAGATGTACCCACAATGCGTGAGGTTGGAATTCCCATCGAACTGACGATCTGGATTGGCGCCTACGTTCCTGCGAAGACGCCCTCAACAATCATCAATCGACTCAACGAGCTCTTGAACGAGTCAACGCAGACTAAGGAAGCCAAGGAGCGCTTCCGGCTGTCGGGAGGCAGCGTCGTCAAGATGACCGCGAACGAATTTCAGAAGTTTAACGAATCAGAACTCCAGATCTGGGGCCGGGCCGTGCGCGCCGCGGGAATCCAGGCGGAATGAGCACACATTAACTGAACCCAGAAAAGGACATTCGATTCATGGAAGTCATCATCCCCACCGCCGATGAGCTCGAACAACTGCGACAAACTACGCGCCGCTTTATGCGCGAAGAAGTTCGGCCCGCCGAGGACAAGGTGCCGCACGATGCATACGAGCTGCCGGCCGATTTGCTCGAGCCGCTGCGTAAAAAAGCTAAAGATATTGGCCTATGGGCTGTGCGATCTCCAGCTGAATACGGCGGTGGCGGCTTAGGCCTGGAAGCCTCTACAGTCTTCTCAGAAGAGGCCGCGCGCTGCAAGATGGGCGCCTATATTCCCGCATGTGGGGCCACGGGCAGCAACGTGCCGGCGCCGATCTTACTGGGCACTAGAGAGCAGATTGAAAAATTTGCCGTACCTGCGATTCGGGATGGCGCGAAAAACTTCATTGCGATCAGCGAACCATCAGGGGGCTCGGACCCCGCCCGCTCAATCCGAACCCGTGCTGTGCGCAAAGGTGACCGCTACATCATCAATGGATCCAAGCTCTGGATTTCAGGAGCAAAGAGCGCCAAGTGGGGCTTAGTGTTCGCACGCACTGGTGACCAAGGCGATCGCGCAGGCATTACCTGCTTCATCGTCGACGGAAAGCCGAAGGGCATGACCATGCGCGAGGTACCCGTCATTCGCGCATGGCCAACCTACGAAATTACTTTCGAGAACGTCGAAATACCCGTCGAGCACAGGCTTGGCGAGGAGGGACAGGGGTTTGCTCTCTGCGAGCGGTGGCTGGTCGAGAACCGAGTGCCTTATGCGGCGGGGTGCATCGGTATCGCGCAGGAAGCTCTGGAGATCGCGATCTCGTGGGCCCGCGAACGTCGTGCTTTCGGCTCAACCTTGGCCGAGAAGCAGTCAATCCAGTGGATGATTGCAGACAGTGATATGGAGCTCCGTGCCGCGCGCCTGTTGGTGCAGGACGCTGCTCGCAAGTGCGACGCAAATCAGTCGTTCAAGGTAGAGGCATCCATCTGCAAGGTGGTAGCCACAGAGACTGCCGGACGCGTAGTCGATCGCTGCTTGCAGATCCTTGGCGGTATGGGCTTGGCAAAGGAGATGCCACTAGAGCGCTGGTATCGCGAAATGCGGATCAAGCGCATTGGCGAAGGCCCATCCGAAGTGCATCGAATGGTGCTGGCACGCCAACTGCTTAGCGGCTCGAACGGTTGAAGCGAGAGATCATGTCCATTGACCTCGAAATCATGGGTGACGGCATCGCCCGCATCACCATTAACCGCCCCGAGCGACACAACGCCTTCGACGAAGAGCACTACCGCGACATCTCGCTGGCTTGGTCGCGCGTGCGTGACGACGCGGAAATTCGCTGCGTCATTGTCACCGGTGCGGGCGAAAAGTCGTTCAGCGCGGGCGCCGACCTCAACTCCTTCTTCGGGAAAAAGACCGCGACCGATATGTACCTGACCCAGAAGGATCAGTTGCTCAATCGCGGCCTGGAAATCTGGAAGCCGATCATCGCGGCCGTCAACGGCTACTGTCTGGGCGGCGGGATGACGCTGCTGATGGCCACTGACATCCGCGTGGCCGCGGACCATGCGACGTTCGCTCTCTCTGAAGTCAAGCGCGGCATCGTAGCTGGCAACGGCGGGACTCAGCGCATCCTCGACCAGTTGCCGCGCGCGATCGCGATGGAAGTGCTGCTCACGGGCGACCGCTTCGACGCGGCCACCGCCGAGCGCTGGGGCTTCGTCAACAAAGTGGTGCCGCTGGCGCAACTGCAGGAAGCCGCGCTGGAATACGCACGGCGCCTGGCCGCCAACGCGCCGCTGGCGTTGCAGGCATCGAAGGAACTGGCGCTGCGCAGCCGCGAGATGAGCCTGGCCGAAGGCTTCCGCATGGAGCAGTTCATGAACCGCATGCTGCAGGCCACAGCCGATGCCAAGGAAGGCTCGACCGCCTTCGCCGAGAAGCGCCCGGCCCGATTCACATCGTCATGAGAACAGCGCAATACCTGAGCGGTCGCTACGTGATCGCCGGCATCGGCAGCACGGCCTTCGGGAGACTCGGCCTGGACACGGTCTCGCTCAACGCGATGGCCTGCTGCGAGGCGCTAGCCGACGCCAGCATCGACCGCGAGGACGTGGACGCGCTGTTGCTGAAGGCGCCCACCTCGGCGCGCGAGATGCTCTACGGCCAGAAGGTGGCCGAGGCGCTGGGCATGCAGCCGCGCTGGGGCGGTGCCTGGGACCAGGGCGGCGCAGCGAATATCACGCTGATCTCGTTTGCGATCATGGCGATCGAGACTGGCCAGTGCGACGTGGCGCTGATTTCCTACGCCGACAACCCGCGCAGCGGTTCGGGCGAGGTCTACAACCGGCCACGCGGCGGCGACGCGCCGCACGGCTGGTATTCTCCCGGTGCCTGGTATGCCATGATCCAGCAGCGCCACATCATCGAATACGGCACGCCGCAAGAGGCCTTTGGCGCGGTCGCTATGGCCGCGCGCCGGCATGGCGCGGCGAACCCGAAGGCCCAGTTGCGCAGGTCGCTGACGATGGAGGATTACCTCTCGGCGCCCTACCAGATCGAGCCGATGCGCCGCGACGACTGCTGCTTGGTCTCCGATGGCGGCGCGGCCGTCGTGGTGATGAGCGCCGAGCGTGCGCGCGAGTTGCGTGTGCCCGCGCCCGTGCCCATCCTCGGCTTGGGCGGTGCCAACACCTCTGCCGAGCTGCAAAACCGCGTCAGCCTCACCACCACCGCAGCCGTGCGCTCGGCCGGCCACGCCTTTGCGATGGCGGGGGCGAGGCCAACCGATGTAGACGTGGCGCAGATCTACGACTGCTTCAGCGTGGCCGTGCTCATGACGCTGGAGGACTACGGATTCTGCGCCAAGGGCAGAGTGAACGATTTCGTGCGCGACGGCCAGATCGAGATCGGCGGCCGCATGCCGGTCAATACCAGCGGCGGTCTACTTTCAGAAACCGGCATGCCCGGCATGCAGCTCATCCACGAAGGCGTTCGGCAGATGCGCGGCTCCGCCGTCTCGCAGGTGGCGGGCGCGAAGCTCTGCGCCATCAGCAACCAGGGCGGCGCGATGCACACGCACGCCACGCTGCTGCTCGGCCACTAAGGAGACCGCATGCTTCCCCAACCCGAGATCACGCCCCTGAACAAGTCCTGGTGGGACGCCCTGAGCGGGGGCCAACTGCTCTACCAGTGCTGCAGCGCCTGCGGCGCCCGCTGGCTGCCCGCGCGAACGCTCTGCCCCACATGCCTGAAGCAGGAGCTGGAGTGGAAGGCCGCGGAAGGCCACGCGAAGCTGCTGAGCTGGGTGGTCTACCACGTCGCCTACAACGAGGCGTTCAAGGACCGGCTGCCCTACAACGTCGCGCTGGTCGAGCTGACCGAAGGCCCGCGCCTGATCAGCTCCGTGCTGGCACCACTCAACGAGCTTCGCGGCGACGCGCCGCTCGTGCTAAAGATCGAAACCGAGGACGGGATCGCGCTGCCGCGCTTCCAACTCGAAAGGAGCCCCCAGTGAAACAAGACCCCACGGCGGCGCGCCGCGGCCCGCTCGACGGCGTGGTCGTGCTCGACCTCACCCAGATCTACAACGGCCCCTACGCCACCTTCCTGATGGCCATGGCCGGTGCCAACGTCATCAAGATCGAGCCCGAGGAAGGCGAGCACCTGCGCCGCCGCCCGCATGCGCGCGGCGCCACCGAGCCGCTTGCCGTGCTCAACGCAAACAAGCGCAGCCTGGTGCTCGACCTAAAGTCCGACGCGGGCCGCGAGGTGCTGCTGGAACTCGTGCGCACAGCCGACGTGCTGGTGGAAAACTTCGCGCCGGGCGTGATGAAGCGACTGCGGCTGGACGAAGACACTCTGCGCACGGTAAACCCCAGGCTCGTGATCGCCTCGGGCAACGGCTACGGCGCCGATGGCGCCTACCGCGATTACACGGCCATGGACCTCACCGTGCAGGCCATGACGGGCGTGATAGCCGTCACCGGCCACCCGGACCAGGCCCCCGTCAAGGCCGGCCCGGCCGTGGCCGACTTCTTCGCGGGCACCCACCTGTATGGCGCCATCGTCACCGCGCTCTACCAGCGGCGAGTGACGGGCGAGGGCTGCAACGTCGAGGTGGCAATGATGGATGCGCTGCTGCCCAGCTTGATGTCCACACTCGGCCTCTACAAGGCTGGCTCCAAGCAGAACCTGCGTACCGGCAACGGCCACGGCGGGCTGATGATCGCGCCCTACAACGTCTACCAGGCCCAGGACGGCGGCGTCGCCATTCTCGCGGTAAGCGATCAGCACTGGGACTCGCTCGGATCGGTGCTTGATTGCCCCGAGCTCGTCACCGACCAGCGCTTCGCCGACAAGATGAGCCGCGTGAAGAACCGAATTGCACTCGATACCACGATCGGCGAGCTGGCGCAGAAGTTCACCAAGAAGCAGCTGTTCGAGCGCCTGGTCGCGGCCCGCATCCCGAGCGCGCCGGTGCGTGAGCTCGAGGAAGTCATCAACGACGAGCACCTGCATGCACGCGGCATGCTGTCCTGGACGGAGCACCCGGTCTACGGCCGCATGCTGGGCATGGGCAGCCCGCTACGCTTCGCCGGCTACGCCGGGCCCGAGAGCATCCCGAGCCATGAGCTAGGCGCCGACAACCGCGAGGTGCTGGCCGAGCTGGTCGGCATCGACCCGCAGAAATATGAGGCCCTGGCACGCGCCGGCGCCTTCGGAGGTCAATGAGATGAATGCACCCGTCAACACCGCGAAGCCACGCGGCGCCGAGGCCGAGTACTTCGCTGCGCTCGCGGCGGGCCGGCTGATGATTCAGCGCTGTTGCGACTGCGGCCACGCCATCTTCCACGCGCGCCCCTTCTGCCCTCAGTGCGACAGCCTGTCGCTGTCGTGGGAGCAGGCCTCGGGCCTCGGCACCGTGCACACCCTCACCACCGTACGCATCAAGCACGACCGGCCATACAACATCTCGCTGATCGAGCTGGATGAAGGCGTGCGCATGATGGGCCGCGTAGAAGGCATCGCGCCCGACGCGGTCAAGATCGGCATGCGCGTGCAGGCCAGCATTATCGACCAGGGCGGCAAGCCGCTGGTAGTCTTCACCTTGACGGAGGCCGCATGACCGATGCAGAACTGCGTGGCGCTGTAGCCATCGTCGGCGTCGGCACGGCCGGCTGTGGCGACGCCACCGGCTTCAGCGAGATGGAGATCTTAGCAATGGCCGCGCGCACGGCCGTACACGATGCGGGCCTGAAGATGTCCGACATCGACGGCCTGGCTACTGCCAACATCAGCGCCGCGATGTGGCCGCTGAACGTGGTCGAGTACCTGAACATCCGGCCCACCTACATCGACGGCACCAACATCGGCGGTACCTCCTTCATAGGCCACATGCTGCCGGCGGCGCGCGCGCTCATGGCCGGCCAGTGCGACGCGGTGCTGGTCTGCTACGGCAGCACGCAGCGCTCGACGCCCGTGCCGCGCAAGGAGCGCGCCGACGCACGCGCCCTACTCGACCCACTGCCCTACGAGGCGCCCTACGGCCTGTTCAATCCGCCTTCGTCGTACGCGATGATGGCTGCGCGCCATATGCACGAGTACGGCACCACACGCCGGCACCTCGCCGAAGTCGCCGTGGCCGCGCGACGCTGGGCCCAGCTCAACCCCGAGGCCTTCGCCCGCGACCCGCTGACGATCGAAGATGTGGGCATAGGAATTTCAAACGCCCCTGCAAGGCCGACGACCGGGCCGCGAACCACCGGGACGGGACATCTGCGGCAGCAAGATCGTGGCAGCGGTGCCCATTCGGACCACCTCGCCACGCCGCCGGGGGCTCATCCGGCCTTGATCGGCAGCCTCGGTCTCAGGGTTGACCTTCGTTCGGCAACGCCGTGCCCACTCCGCGCGCAGCGTCGCTCGGCCGCACTGCGGCGCTGCTGCCTGCGGATGTGATGTTGATGACGGCCGGCGCGGCTCAGGTGGCGTCAGAGTTGCCCGATCTCACGGGCGCGACCTCGGGGCGGTGGCTGCGGATTCAGCCCCAGGTGAGTCAGGATCTTCTCGATCACCGGCCGCTCCAGGATGGCCGCGATGATCTTCAGTTCGCCGCCACCGCAGTTGGGACAGTGCTCCATGTCGATGTCGAAGACACGCTTGAGCAGCCGCGCCCAGCCAATGCAGTGCGGCCGTGCCTGGACAGTCTGGACCTCGCACTCGGCGGCCGCAGCGGCTTCCGTGGCCGGCTCCTCTTGCTCGAGCGGCCCCTGCGGCACCACCCGCGGGCGAAGCTTGGCGTTGGGTGCCAGAACGCCATGGAACCTGATCAGGTGCAGCCGCGGCCTCGGCACCAGCGCTGCCAGCCGCTGCATGAACTCCAGCGGGCTCATCACCAGGTGCGTGGTCCCATCGCGCCACGGCGTCTTGAGCTTCAGCTCCACCTGGCCGGCGGCGTTGAGCTGCACGCGCTCGTCGGACAGCGCCGGCCGGGTGATGTAGCGGCACAGCTGTTCCAGCCGCTTGCGGTCATGGGCTTCGACGCGCACCGCGGCGTGCAGGCTGAAACCGTCGATGTCGGCGCACAGCGGCTGGCGCACCCACTCCTCGCGCGGCATCGCACCTCTCAGGGTCAACACCTTCTGCCCGGCACGGGGGCCAAAGGCGATGCGGTAAGTGATGGCCGCCGCCTGCAGCGGCAGCAACGTGCGCGACTCCTCGCCGTCGGCATCGGCTGAAGCCAGGTAGGTCTGGCCCATCTCCTCGACCAGCACGCCCCGGCGCGTGAGCATCTTCATGAGCCGCGCGATGAGGGTCTGCAGCAGCGCATGCACCTCGTCGTCAGTGGGCGCGCCCACTTCGACGAACTCCGCCCCGCCATCGGCACCACACCGGTACACGCCGTCCAGCACCAGGCAGTGCAGGTGAATGTTGAGGTTGGCGGCCGACCCGAAGCGCTGGATCAGCGTGACCGCGCCGACGTGGCCGTCGTCAGACTTCAGCCCGGCAGCCTGCAGCAGATGACGCGCGATCACGCGCTGCACCACTTGCAGCACCGGCGTGACCAGTTCGGGCTGCGCCGCCAGGAGCACGCGCAGCGGGATGGGCAACGACAGCACCCACTGGCGCACCGGCACGTGCGGGATGACGTGATCCACCAGGTGCGCTGCCGTCTGCGACATGCGCCGCGCGCCGCACGAAGGGCAGAACCCGCGCCGCTTGCAGCTGAACGCCAGCAGCTTGTCGTGGCCGCACTCGCCGCAGCGTAGCCGCAGGAATCCATGCGCCAGGATGCCGCACTCGAGGAAGGCGTCGAACTCGTCCTTGATGAACCGCGGCAACTCGGCGTCCGTGCTGGCCTCGGTGTGGGCGATGAAGCTGGCCGCATGCTGCTGGACCAGGCGGTACAGCGTGGTCTGCTCCGGTCGGTGGCGTTCGTAGTGGAGCCGGCTGGCCAAGCCGGGTAAGGAACCGGGCTGGCGGGCGGCGTGCACGGCATGCAGAGGACTCGATGGGGACCTCTACCGTCCCAGCATCGCCCTGCACTCGCCATCGCCCTTCGGTCGGGCTTGTGGGTGCAAGAAGATGGCCCTCCACCGGGTGCAGCCGGTTGGGGTGGGCCAGCCCCGGCGGGAGTCCGTCGTTCACCTTAGTGCCGATATCCCCGTGCTTTTGAGGTCGTTCCTGGCCGACGCCATCGTCACATCGCTTCAGGATCCACGCTCCCCCTGGAGCGACGCATGTGGGAGATCTACGCCTACCAGAACGCCGACAGCCTGTTCGGCATCTTCAACGCTGCGGCAACCATCCACGGCTCTGGCGACTACATGGCGGCGGTCGCCGCCGTGGCCTTCTGCGGGTTCATCGCGGCGCTGGTGGCCTACGCCTTCGCGCCCGAGAAGCTGCAGGCGTGCTCAGGATGGAGCATCGGTAGGAAAGCTCTGTTCCAGAGGCATTACGCCAACCATTGACGCTACCGGTTCCCAGACATATGCTTGCACTTTGCAAGCAATGTCACTACCCTCCGTACGCGAGGTAGCCGCAGTCCGGATGCCGGATACCGAGATGGGAGAGCGGGTGTGTGTGTTCGTTGTCCGTCCTGACGGTGCGCCCGGTCCGGATCTCGAAGCGCTCTACTCGTTCATGCTGGAGCGCGGCTTGGCCAAATTCAAGATTCCGGAGAGGCTTGAGTTCATAGACGCCCTGCCCATGAACCCGGCGGGAACAAAGGTAAACAAGAAGGCGCTGGAGAGGATCGTTGCGGCCGCCCCGGGCACAGAAACCGATATCGAAGGAGGAGTTATGAGGAGAGCGCTCCGTCGCTCGGTTTAGCGACCGTCTGGTTGTAAGTGCGGCTGACTTATCTCCGGACGCGCGGGCCGTAGCGCTGATCGTGCCGGGATAAGCCGATTCTTCGCTGGACGATTGGACACACGGCGTTCTACGCCGTCTGAGAGAACATATTGGAGAAGCGCATGAAGCAAACGGTTCGCATCATCGAGACTAGCCTTCGGGACGGTCAGCAGTCCCTATGGGCGACGCGTATGACTACCGCGATGATGTTGCCGGTGCTGCCACTGCTAGACGCGCTCGGCTTCGAGGCCATCGAATACACCTCCGCAGCCGCCATGGAGGTTTGCATACGGCACCTCAAGGAAAATCCATGGGAGCGCATGCGGCTGGTTCGGCAGCAAGTTAAGCAAACGCCGCTCGGCATGATCTGCGCGCCGGTTTTTAGCGTGAGCAGCAAGGGGTTGCTCCCGGACGACCTGCTTGAGCTTTACCTCAAGACTTGCGCCCGCAATGGCATTCACTCCTTCTTCCTACTGGACGGCCTCAACGACATGAGGAACCTGGAGGTGCCGATCCGGGCAGTAAAAGAAGCGGGAGGGCGGGCGCTCCCGAGCATCACTTACTCCATAAGTCCGGTGCACACGGATGAGCACTTCGCGAGCAAGGTTGCAGACCTCAAGCGGTTCGGGGCGGACGCAATAGTGCTCAAGGACCCGAGCGGCATTCTTACGCCGGAACGGGTGCGAACCCTAGTGCCGGCCTTGCGCCGGGCGGGGGAGGGGATGCCGGTCTACTGCCACTCGCATTGCAGTACCGGATTGGGACCTGCGAACAACCTAGAGGCGGTAACGTCGGGGGCCACGGGTATTTGGACCGTAGCGGAACCACTCGCGAATGGCTCATCGCTTCCGAATACCGAATCCATGGTTCGCCACTTGCGTCGCATGGGGCACAGCGTCGAATTCGACGATCATAAGCTGCGCCAGGTTGCGGAGCATTTCCATCGGGTCGCGGTGCGACACGGGAAACCCCTCGGACGGCCTGCTGAATACGACCCAGTGTGCTACATACACCAAATGCCAGGCGGCATGGTCAGCAACTTCCTCGCCCAACTGGCACAGCTTGGCATACAAGACCGATTCGAGCAGGTCCTGGAGGAAATTCCCGCCGTTCGCTCGGACCTCGGCTGGGCGATCATGGTTACGCCTTTCTCGCAAATCATCGCCACTCAGGCAGCAATGAACGTGTTGTACGGGCGGTACAAAGTCATCCTGGGTGAGGTCAAAATGCTGCTCCTCGGCTGGTACGGCGAAACGCCGTCACCCGTAGATGCCAACCTCGTCGACCGCGTGAGCGACGGCGCCGAGCGGATCAATGCACGGCCGGGAGCCGTGACGCCTCCCGCGCTCGATCGAATCCGAGCAAGCCACGGAGATTTTCGCTCAGACGAGGAGTTGCTGCTGAATGCCTTCTTCATGCCAGAAGCACTTAAGGCCATGTACGACAGCGGGCCAATTCGTCTTGACGACCTTACCGCCGAGCATTCGTTGGTAGGGCTCGTGCGGGAAGTGGCGAAGAACAAGGGAATCACCCGCTTTCGCTGGATCAACTAACGCCGGCTCATTGACAGGATCGCTTTTCAACGCGGATTCATAATCAAAGGAGAATCTCTCGTGATCAACACAGATGCAATGGTGCTGAGACAAATGAAGATCACTCTGGTCGCTGCCGCGATGGGTGTTGGGGCAGTTATTGCCACACATGCAATGGCCGCCGACAGCACCAAGATCTATGACATGCGTATGGGAAACATCACGGCAAAGGACACGCAAGAGCGCCTGGCCGAGAGGTTCATTGAGCTGGTGGAGCAAGGGTCGAAGGGGCGAATCGACGGGAAACTATACACGGCCGCTGCGCTCGGGCCGAACCGCGAAGTCATGACTGGACTCCAGATCGGTTCCGTGCAGGCCTATATTGTGCCGCTCGCCAATTTGAGCTCATTCGTACCGCAGGCCGGGGTTTTCGAGATGCCTTGGCTCTATCCCGGCAACTCGGTGAAGGAAATCACGAATAACATTACCCAGGCAATGCAGGGAAACGCGGCGACCGAACTCAAGCGCCTTTCCGAGCAGAAGGGCTTCCACATTGTGTCGCTATTCGGCATTAGTCCCCAACTTGTTTTCTCCAGCGCCCCGATTAAGGGCTTGGCGGACTTCAAAGGGAAGAAGCTGCGCACCGTCCCCGGCGATGAACATCTGGAAACGGTCAAGAACTGGGGCGCCATCGGCGTCGACATGGCCCTTCCGCAGGTCTATACCGCGACTCAGCAGGGTGTGGTCGACGGCTTTGATCTCCCGCCGGACGTCACGTTGCAGTTGAAGTTCCATGAAGTCGCGCCTTATGTGTTACATACCCTGCATAATTCGCTCGTCGAGATGATCGTCGTCAGCAACACTTGGTACGCGAGCCTTCCGGGCGATCTGAAGATGGCCGTCGACGAGGCGGGCAAGGAGCTCGAGCGGATCGGAACCCAGGCGTACATCGAGTCGCAGGAAAAGGCCATAGAAGCCCTGAAGCACAATAGCAAGATTAAGTTTACGGAGTTGCCGGACGGGGACATGCGAAGCATGAGACAACTCAACCAAGACGGAATCTGGGAAAAAATCGCAAGCGAACCCGTTAGAGGGCCGATGTTCAAGACATTGCTTAGTGATATCGAGAAGCTTTCGACGCCATCCTCACACGGGCGATAGCGCTTTTCGTCATGGCCATGGGCGACTCGCGACAACTTGACTCGACACGCAACCGCGGCGCCGTCGCCCGCGCCGCCGCCATGCTGCACTCCCTTGATATCCTGATCATGTGGCTCTTGACGGCTGTTGTCGGTCTCATCTTCGCCTGCATGATGGTTGCAGTGTTCGTGGCAGTGATTTTTCGCGAGGCGTTCGGGCTGCCGTTCCCCTGGTTCGCTGACGTCTCGCGCTACTCCCTTATCTGGCTGGTTTTCCTGGGTTCGGCGGTATTGGCGCGTCGAGGCGAGCACATATGCATCGATCTGCTGCACAAGGCGCTGCCCCCATTAGGAAGGCGTTTAGTCAATATCACCGTCTGCATTGTCGGAATCGTTCTCTCTAGCTATTTCGCGTTCCTTGGGACGCGCTTCACAGTTCTGGCGTTCCAGCAAGGCCAAACAAGCGCGAGTACTTATCTGCCAGCATGGATCGGCTACCTTGCGATCCCGCTCGGATTGGGTTTAATGGCGCTTGCATATTTGCTTTACCTCGTCGAAGTCCTGCTTCCAGGAAACCATCGGTTCCGCCTGCTAGGTGGCACGTTTGGGCGGTAAGGCGCGGCGCATGGTTGCAGGGGACATCTCATGCTGATCCTTGGGCTCGCGCTCAGCGTGCTGCTGCTCGTTTTCGGTTATCCGATTTGGATGGCATTTCTTGTCTTTTCATTGCTGCTGCTCTCCGGCTTGCCTCCCGAGGTCCTGGCGATCCGCCTATTCAATAGCCTGGACGTGGATGCGCTGCTTGCGGTTCCCGGCTACGTCTTCGCGGCGGAAATCATGGTGCGAAGCGGGATGGCACAGCGGCTCATCGATTGGGTGGCTAACTTCTTCGGCCGAGTCCCAGGTGGCATGCCTATCACGACCATAGCCGGCGCCGAAGCGTTCGGCGCCATTTCTGGCTCGAGCACAGCAACTATCGCCGCCCTCGGCAAGGTGATGTATCCCGCGCTGCGGCAAGATCGGTATGGGGATGACTTCTCGCTCGGGCTGGTAACCTCTATGGGCGCCATCGCCCTGATCATCCCTCCGAGCATCACGATGATTCTGTACGGCGCGTTGGCACCGGCATCCGTGGGGAAGCTGTTTCTCGCCGGCATCATTCCCGGAATCCTGATCGGACTCGTCGTGGCCGCCTACGCGGTTTGGTATGCGCTCAAGCACGACGTCCGCTCGCATGCTAGAGGCTTGAGCTGGTCGGCGATTGGCCGGTCCACGAAAGCTGCGGCGTGGACACTCGGCGCCCCGCTCATCATCTTTGGGGGCATCTATACAGGCTTCTCTACCCCCACCGAAGCATCCGTTGTTCTATCCGTGTACGCAGTCGTGATTGCGATGCTGGTTCACCGGGATCTCGATCTAAGTGGGCTATGGCAGGCGACACTCGAGTCCGCGCTTCTGACCGCAAAGATTTTCATCATCGTTGCCGCCGCTTCGGCATTTTCGGTCGTCCTGGTGCTGGAGAACATTCCGCAAGCGCTCGTAGACATTGTGCTTACCTTAGAGCTCAGCCCCGTGACAATCCTGTTGACGGTGAACCTGGTGCTTCTCGTGGTCGGAATGTTCATGGACCCTAATTCGGCGCTCGTGGTGTTTGTTCCGCTGCTGGTCCCTCTCGCGACGGCCGCAGGCATAGACGTCATTCACCTGGGCATCATCGTCACGGTCAATCTGGCGATCGGGATGTTTACGCCGCCATTTGGCATCAACCTCTTCGTCAGCAGCAGCATATTCAATGCTCCGATGACGCGTGTCATCTGGGGGTGCGTGCCATTCATATTTCTATACTTGGGGGCGCTGGGTGCAATTACGTACATCCCCCAACTATCGCTCTGGCTGCCGAGCTTCTGGCAATAGTGGATGACAGGACGCGATTATGGAAATATCTATCGACGATCTACAAGCGATACTCAAGATCTTCCGCGATTCCGATCTGGAGCAGATGTATATCGAGATCGGAGATCTCAAGTTCGAGATATCTAAGGCCGGGGGTGTGATCTCCTCTGCGCCGGTGCGGAAAGCACAGCGATCGGCCGGGCCGTCGCCCGCGCCGCTGCAGCTTGAGCAGCAGGGCGAAGCAGAAGTCCCGGCCACGGTGCAACCAGCTGTTTCTAGGCTTGGTGAGCGGACTGGCCTTATCGCGATTGACGCGCCGACCCTCGGTGTGTTCTGCCGCCGGCCCGCGCCAGATCAGGAGCCGTTCGTACAGATCGGGGGGGCGGTCCGCACCGGGGACCCGGTCTGCATCATCGAAGTAATGAAGCTCTTCCATCGAGTGGAAAGCCATCACAGCGGTCGCATCGTCGAAATCTGCGTTGAGGACGGAGCGATGGTCGAGTTCGGGCAGACGCTCATGTGGATGAAGTCGGACGCGCAATGATTCGGCGGGTACTCGTTGCGAACAGAGGGGAGATCGCTGTACGCGTCATCCGCGGCTGCCGGGATCTCGGCATGGAAGCTATCGTGGCGCATTCCGACGTGGACCGCGATTCCCTGGCGGTACGCCAAGCGGATCGTGCGGTGTGTATCGGCGCGGCGCCACCGCGCTCCAGTTACTTAAACATGGAGGTCATCCTGGCGGCGGCAAAGGCCGTGCGGGCGGACGCTATTCATCCCGGCTATGGATTCCTGTCGGAAAACGCCGCTTTTGCGCAAGCGTGCCAGAAGGCGGGGACGGTGTTTATCGGACCATCGGCCGCAGCGATCGCGCTTATGGGGAACAAGCTTGAGGCCCGAAGGGCGGCCGCCGATGCGGGCGTCCCCGTCCTTCCGGGGTCATTCGCCCTTGTTCAGGATCCGGAGCAGGCAACGGCCGTGGCGCGAAGCATTGGTTTTCCGGTCCTGCTCAAGGCTTCCGCCGGGGGTGGTGGCCTGGGGTTGCGCCGCGTCAACGATGCAACGGAGTTCTCCCATGCTTTGGCGATGAGCGCCAACGAAGCACAGCAGGCCTTCGGTGACGGTGCGCTTTACATCGAAAAGTACATTCCCAACGCCCGGCACATTGAAGTGCAGATTGTCGCGGACCATTCCGGCCGCCTAGTTGAACTTGGCGAGCGCGATTGCTCGATCCAGCGCCGTTATCAGAAGCTGATCGAAGAATCCCCATCGCCCTGCGTCTCGCCTGCGCTCCGAGACGAAATGGCAGCTGCCGCAATTCGCCTAGTGCGGCGCATCGGCTACACGAGCGCCGGAACCATCGAATTCCTTCTTGACCAAGATACGCGGCGCTTCTACTTCATTGAGATGAACACGCGCTTGCAGGTCGAGCATCCGGTCACCGAGATGGTGACCGGTTTGGACATCGTGGCCTTGCAGCTCCTAATCGCCTCGGGAATGCCGCTGCCTGTTGCGCAGGAAGATGTGCGCTTCCGCGGCCACGCGATCGAGTTCCGCATCAACGCGGAGGATCCGGCCGCTGACTTCCAGCCATGTGCCGGCCGCTTGGCCGGGCTGTCTTTGCCACTGGGCCCCGGAGTGCGGGTAGATACGCACTGTTACGAAGGGTACACGGTACCGCCGTTTTACGATTCCCTACTCGCAAAGATAATCGTTCATGGCGAAACGCGAGAGCTGGCGCTCGCGCGATCGCGGCGGGCATTGCGCGAATGCACCGTGGCGGGCGTCAAGACGACGCTGCCGCTATATCGGGAGTTGCTGGAGGATAACGCCTTTCTCGAGAGTCGGACGAACACGCAGTGGATCGCGGAGCGCCTGGACTCGCGCGCCGAAACACGTTAGCGCGCCGGCGCTGGATAACTAGGAAGAGTTTTCGCAGGCCCCTATGCCACGAGCTATCGACGAAGACCTAAGAGCCCAAGAGGAACCTATTCGGATCCCTCTCTGGACTCCGCCCGAGCAGCGTATAGCCCAAGCTCGGTTGACCGATTATTGCCGCTGGCTTGCAAGGGAGCGCCGGCTCAAGTTCGCGCGCTACGAGGATCTCTGGCAATGGTCCGTGGAAGACCTTGAAGGATTTTGGTCTTCCGTCTGGGACTATTTCGACATTATCGCGAGCGAGTCGCACAGCCGCGTATTGGGGGCGGCGACGATGCCGGACGCTCAATGGTTTCCCGACGCCCGGCTAAACTTTGTTCATCAGGTTTTCCGCCATCGCGAACTATCAGGGCCTGCGATCCTCTACGAGAGTGAAGCGGGTGGCAACGGCGAGTTGTCGTGGGTCGAGCTCGAGGCGCAAGTTGCGGCGCTTGCTGCCACGCTTCGCCGCCTGAATATCCAAGCGGGCGACCGAGTGGTCGCCTATCTCCCGAATATCCATCAGGCTGTGGTCGCCTTTCTAGCCGTCGCAAGCGTCGGCGCCATCTGGTCCATCAGCGCGCCCGACATGGGGTGGGCGAGCGTTCGCGACCGATTCAAGCAGATTGACCCCAAAGTGCTCATAACGTGTGACGGCTATCGCTTCGCAGGAAAGGCTTTTGATCGGCGCGAGCACGTGCGGGAGGTGATCGCGGCCCTTCCCAGCGTTGAAGCGATTGTTTGGGTGCCGCACCTCGACCCTGAAGCAGACCCAGCCGCGGTAGCGGGCAAGAAACGCGTCGTGACATGGCACGAGGCGACTGCCGGGTCGGTGCGGCTGAGGCCAGATGATGTTGCTTTCGAGCACCCTCTTTGGGTCCTCTATTCTTCCGGAACAACCGGCCTGCCGAAGGCTATTGTCCATGGCCACGGCGGCGCCTTGCTGAACGGGCTCGTGAGCACCTGCCTGCACGCGGATCTTTCGTCGATTAAACGCTCGTTTTGGATTTCGAGCACCTCCTGGATGGTCTGGAATGTGCAGGTCCGTGGCTTGTTGAGCGGGACCACAATTCTGCTTTATGACGGGAGCGTTACAGGGAGCGGCGAGCAACGCGACTGGTATACGGTATGGCGCATGGTTGACCGTCACCGGATTACGGCGTTCGGCGCAGGGGCGGCCTTCTATGCTGCCTGCAACAAAGCAGGCGTTGCGCCCCGAGCGATCGGCGATCTCGCTGCGCTTGAGACCGTCTGCTCAACCGGCTCGCCCTTGGGACCGGACAGTTACCAGTGGGTCTATAACGCCGTTAAGCCGGACGTGTGGCTAAATTGCGTGTCAGGCGGTACTGATATCGCCGGGCCGTTTCTTGCTGGTAGCCCTACGCTTCCCGTGCATCAGGGTGAGATGCAATGCCGCGCTCTGGGAGCGGCCGTTCACGTCTTCAACAATAACGGCGACTCCCTGATGAATGAAGTCGGCGAACTAGTGTGCACCCGGCCAATCCCCTCCATGCCGCTCTACTTTTGGAATGATAGGAACAAGCGCCGCTACTTGGAAACGTACTTTGATCTGTTCAGAGGCCCAAGCGGTGAGCCGGTATGGCGGCATGGCGACTGGCTGCGTTTGATTCCGCGGGAGCAGGCCACCGGCGGCATTATCTACGGCCGTTCAGACACCACCATAAACCGCCACGGGATTCGGGTAGGTACCAGCGAGCTGTATCGGGTGGTGGAGGAGTGTCCAGAAGTGCAGGATAGCCTAATTGTGGACCTGGAGTACCTCGGGCGCGAATCGCATATGGCGCTGTTCGTCGTGCTCCGCGATGGCTGCAGCCTGAGCCGTGAGTTGGACTCCGAGATTCGACATAGCATTCGAAGCGCTCTTTCCGCGCGACACGTCCCTGATGAAATCGTTGCGGTCGCCGCCATACCGCGCACCCTTACAGGAAAGAAGTTGGAGCTCCCCATAAAGAAGCTCTTGCTAGGCTTTCCGTTGGCCGAAGTTGTCAATCGTGATGCGGTAGCTAATCCGGAGGCTCTGGATTGGTTCATAGAATTCTCCAAGACGTTTAACGCCAGTCGGCCAGGGCCAACGCAGCCGAGAGCTTGAGCAGGGACGCTGACCATTGGATGCATAGCGGCCACCAGTGCTCTAGAAGTTATTAGTTGTGAGTCTTGAGTTCGGCATCGCGATTGCCCGGGACAACGGTTGTAGTGCTCAACGGACTCATTGAGTTGAATATGTCAACAGACTCTCGGCGTTCGGATAGCGATGCCTCGACCTTCAACGGAATGCGAGTGCGCACAAGGTGCCGGAGAGTCGCAATGGAGAACCTCGAGAAATGAGCAGTTTCGGAATCCTCTCGTACGGTGCATATGTTCCATCCACGCGGCTGCAGCGCAAGGCAATAGCGGCATCGAATAGTTGGTTCAACTCATCGCTGCGCGCGTTCGCGCAAGGCGAGCGCGCGATCGGCGGTTGGGATGAGGACGTGATTACGATGGGCGCTGAAGCCGCCCGAGAATCCCTCGTCGGCTTTGATCCTGCTCAGGTTTCGTCGATCGTGCTCGCCTCGACCACATTGCCATTCGCGGACCGTCAGAACTCGGGGGTAATCCGAAGCGCGCTCATGCTGCCGACACCGGTACGCACCGCGGACACTACCGGAAGTCTGCGTTCGGCTACCACTGCGCTCGTGGAGGCACTCGTCGGATCCGCCGACGGCTCGACGCTCGTTATCGGGTCTGACGCTCGCAAAGCCAAGGCCGGTAGCAGGCAGGAAATGCTCTATGGAGATGGCGCCGCAGCGGTGCTCGTCGGTTCCGGCGAACCCGTGGCGAGACTCATCGGCGCCGCCTCGGAAACCGTCGACTTCGTTCAGCAGTATCGACAGGCAGGTCGCAGCTACGACTATTGCTGGGAAGAGCGCTGGATTCGGGATGAAGGCTACTTCAAGATTGTGCCGCAAGCGATCAGTGCGGCTTTAAAGACGGCGGGTGTCGAAGCGTCGACGATAACGCACTTTTGCATGCCGACGACGCTCGGCAAAGTCGGAGCCGCGGTTGCGAAAAGATGCGGGCTGCCGAGGACATCTGTGCGCGATACGCTGGGCGACGTATGCGGCGACACCGGCGCTGCACATCCGCTCATGATGCTGATCGATGCGTTGCAGGATTCGCGATCAGGGGATCGAATCCTTCTTGTAGCGTTTAGCGGAGGCTGCGACGCTATGGTCTTCGATGTCGTTCGCACAGGTGCCACGCAGGCGCCCCGCGGCGGTGTCAAGGGCGCCCTCGCGCGTCGCCGTGAGGATTCAAATTACATGCGTTACCTCTCCCTGAACAACCTTGTGGATCTCGAACGAGGCATGCGTGCCGAAGTCGATAAGGCCACTCCACTCACCGTGCTTTATCGTAACCAAGACATGATCCAAGGGCTTGTGGGCGGTATGTGCCGCAACTGCGGTACGGTGCAATATCCGCGCCAACGGTACTGCGTGAACCCAAACTGCAACGCTCTCGACAGCCAGGACGACTACGGATTCGCGTCTCGCACCGGAAAAGTGATGTCGTTTACGGCTGATTATTTGACCTACAGTCCAGATCCGCCAACGTACTTTGGCATGGTGGAGTTTGACGGGGGCGGAAGGATGATGATGGACTTTACTGACGTAGACCCTGAAAAAATGGAAGTTGGACTGCCGGTGCGCGTTATGTTTCGTGTTAAGGACTACGATGACAATCGCGGGTTCCGCCGATACTTCTGGAAAGCAGCCCCGAGAGCAGCCTAATCTGCATGGAGCGCTAGCCACAGTATGGGGCAAAGGAGTGTAACGAGATGGCAACAGGTATCAGAGACAAGGTCGTCGTCCTTGGGATGGGATGCTCGAAATTTGGCGAACGGTGGGACGCGAATGCCAGCGATCTCATGGTCGAGGCTTTCGAGGAGGCACTAAAGGACGCGAACATCGAACGCAAGCAGATTGAAGCCGCATGGTTCGGAACTGGAATCGAAGAGCAGCATGTAGGTAAGTCCGGCGTGCCGCTTGCGATGACGCTGCGACTGCCGTACATCCCGGTGAGCCGTGTCGAGAACTATTGCGCCACGGGCACCGAGGCGTTTCGGGGTGCTGTCTACGCGGTCGCTTCGGGCGCTTGCGACATCGCGCTTGCGCTCGGTGTCGAGAAGCTGAAGGACACTGGTTACGGGGGTCTGCCGCAGAGGACGCGAGGCTCGCTCAATGATCTCTTTTGGCCAAACTTCTCGGCGCCGGGTTCGTTCGCGCAACTCGCGGCTGCGTATCGAGCGAAGCACGGCGTCGACAAGAAGGATCTGAAGCGTGCGATGGCGCACATTTCGGTGAAGAGTCATGCAAATGCGGCAACAAATACGAAGGCTCATCTGAGAAATCAGATCACCGAGGACGATGTGCTCAATGCGCCAATGATTGCGGAGCCGCTCGGACTCTATGACTGCTGCGGTGTGTCCGACGGATCTGCGTGCGCAATCTTGACGACGCCAGACGTTGCGAGGGGTTTGGGAAAGAAGGACCTCGTGGCCGTGAAGGCGCTGCAGCTTGCGGTGTCGAACGGTCAGGAAGTTCAGTTTGGCGACTGGGACGGCTCTTACTTTGCGACTACGCGCATAGCGGCAGCTCGCGCTTACAACGAAGCAGGGATTTCAAAGCCGCGTGAGCAGATCTCGCTAGTCGAGGTGCACGACTGCTTCTCAGTAACGGAGCTTGTCACGATGGAAGACCTGCAACTTTCTCCCGAGGGGGGGGCGATTCGTGACGTGCTTGACGGCTTCTACGACGCATCGGGCAAGCTGCCGTGCCAGATTGATGGTGGCTTGAAGTGCTTCGGCCACCCGATCGGTGCGTCCGGTCTGCGTATGATTTATGAGATGTATCTACAGCTGCAGGGTCGTGCAGATGAGCGCCAGCGCGGCGGCCCGGTCTTTGGCATGACGCACAATCTCGGCGGATTCCCCAGTCAGAACGTCTCGTCGATCGCGATTGTGGGACAGTACGGCGCCTGAGGCGAGTTCCGGACACGCATAAGCCGCCTGAGTAGCGGGCGCTTCGCGTTCCGGCTGCCTTTTGCTTTCGCGCGCTTTGCCTGATCGAATCGACCGGCTCGAGGGCTGTCGCCCTAGCCCGGACATTTCATCAGTAGGCCCGGAGCGCCGCTTTCCCGCCCGCTGATCGAGTGCGAAGCATCGGGCGGTCTCTCGAACGATGCGCCGAGGCCGATTTCGCTGCTCGCAGAGACACCACCCCCTACCCCCGTTGTTTTTCAACGTGCCGGCGACAGCACTCGGTGCGCTCTATGGACTCGAGCCGGCCAGTGGCGGGCAGCGACGACGAACACCTCGCGCATCGGATGGTGCGAGGCGAGCATCAGGCGGATGCGGCGCGTGTTGCGCAGGATCGCCGCGCCGATCTTGAGCAGGCGCACGCGGATCGTGCTGGGCGCGGTAGTCGACGACAATTATCTTGGCCGGTCTGACCTGCACCCCGCCAGCCGTACCAGTCTGAAGTAGCAGGAGTCCGCCAACCAGGAGAATGGCGGACATGAGGAAGAGCAAATTCACCGAGGAACAGATCATTGGGTTCCTCAAGCAGGCAGAGGCCGGCTTGGGAGTGGCGGAGATCTGCCGCAAGGGCGGGTTTTCCGATGCAACGTTCTACAAGTGGCGCGCCAAGTTCGGCGGGATGGAGGCGTCGGAGGCCAGGCGGCTGCGCGAGCTGGAGGCGGAGAACGCCAAGCTCAAGAGCCTGCTGGCCGAGGCGCACCTGGACATGCACGCGCTCAAGAGCGTCCTCGGGGTAAAGCGCTAGCCCCACAGGTCAAGCGGGACGCCATCGGGCAGCTGATCAGCAAGCATCAGATGTCCGAGCGGCACGCCTGCAGGCTTGTGGGGCTGAGCCGAGACAGCTATCGCAACGCACCGGTGGCCAGCGCGCATACCGAGGCGCTGAAGACGAAGATCCTCGAGATCGCCCATGCGCGCCGGCGCTTCGGGTATCGGCGCGTGCACGACCTGCTGCGTCCGGACTTCCCTGGCGTCAATCACAAACGCGTGTACCGGCTGTACAGCGATGCCAACCTGGCCGTGCGCAAGCGCAAGAAGGTGCGCAGGCCACCGGCCGAGCGCACGCCGCTGAACATTGCCACCAAGGTCAACGAGGTGTGGAGCATGGATTTCGTCAGTGACAGCCTGGCCAATGGCAGGCGCCTGAAGTGCCTGACCGTGGCCGACGACTTCAGCCACGAGGCTGTGGACATTGCAGTGGACTACGGCATCAGCGGCCAGTACGTGACACGGCTGCTGGACCAGGCCGCGCTGTTCCGGGGCTACCCGGCAGCTGTGAGAACCGACAACGGACCGGAGTTCACCAGCCGTGCCTTCATCGCGTGGGCGCAGGGCCACGGCATCCGGCACATCCTGATCGAGCCGGGAAGGCCCATGCAGAACGGCTACATCGAGAGCTTCAACGGCCGCTTCCGCGACGAGTGCCTGAACGAGCACTGGTTCGAGACCCTGCACCAGGCGCGCACGGAGATCGCCAAGTGGCGCCGGGACTACAACGAGGTGCGCCCGCACGGCAGCATCGGTCGGATACCACCGGCGCGGTTCGCCGAGCAGCATCGCCGGCATGCCGGCGATGCTGCTCGGCACCTCACCCCTGCAAGCAACGAGATCCAGTAACCTTCAACCCCAGGACTCCTGCCGAATCACTGGTATGGCTGCAGGGGGCAGGTCAGGTC
>JAXMDE010000034.1:0-1613 GCA_046349015.1 Bradyrhizobium sp.
CCTACCAGTAGTACCGGAAGGTAGATGAGGCGACGCCATCGATCCCGAAGCCCAGCATCCAGTCGGCCCAGGCCCCGGCCGCACAGAAACGCCGCGACCACTCCCAGGAATACCGCCGCTAGAAACGCCGGCTCGGTGGGACCGATGCAGACCGTGTGCATGTTCAAGTCGAACTGCATAGGCGCCTAGCCAAGCCGGACGGCCGTCCGCTTGCTCCTCCCCACAGCCCGTCGAACACCGGGCATAACCTGCACGGCGACCTTCGGAGATGCGACGCCCCGACGATGACGCTGCGCTGCCGCACCAACCCGTGTCAGGTTCATGCCTTTGTTCGGCGGCGCGCTCACTCGCGCGAGGAACCTACCGCGACCTTCGGGAGGTATCCCAAACACACGTCGCTCAGCACGGTCGGCAATTCCTTCGCTACGTGCTCCCGCGTCTCGTGACTGGGCCAAGTGACGTATCCGAATCGGTAGGTCGCCTTCGCGCGAACTGGTTCCGACAAGCGGCGCGCTACGAACCGCCACTCGTCGGCCAGGGTGCCGTCTGTCGTTGTGAGCGGCCGGTATGCATTCAGTTCCAGCAGTACGTCCGCATCATCGATGCTCGCAACGAGCATCGAGCCTCTGGCGCGAGCGTCGACCCATCGCTCGACCTGCTTCACGACAGCGCTGGGCGCGGCGTCGGCCGCGGCGGACCTGACCACGCGCACGCGGCACGTTGGCAGGCCCTGCGCACCCGCCGCGGCGCCCGCTCCTGCGATCAGCAGGCCCGCTGCAAAGCCTGCAAGCTCTCTGCGCGTCATGTCACCTCCAACGCTCGCCCCACAATCGTCCGCCGAACACGGCGATAACCTGCAAAGGGCGCGGTCCACGAGAGCGCCCCACGGTGACCAGCAGTACGACGCGATGACCAGCCGAGCACCATGCTACGCCCTACCACCAACCGCCCTTTGTCAGGTTCATCGCATTGTTGGCCGGCGGCGCGAGAGCGTGGGATGACGAGCTCGCCGGCTGGCGCGGCGCCTGCCCAGCCGTCCGTAGCAGAAGGGCCATCCGCTGATGCCGCGACGCCGCCCACTGCCCAAGCCACAAGAGCACCACGCCTCGAAGTCGCACGCGGCGACGACGAGGTCCGTGCCCGCGAGGCTGCCCGCCGAGCTTGCTCGCTGGCGCGAGAGGCTGATTGCCGCCTCTGAGCCTGGCTCATTACAGCGCAGGCGCCGTGACAGACGGTCAGCTCCTTCACGCCCAGCCTCCGTCGTGCTTCATGCGCCGGCCAACACCGGGCATAACCTGCGCGGCGATCCGCGACGATGCCTCGTCTCGCCGGCTGCGCCTCGCTCCTGCACCAACCCGCGTCAGGTTCATGCCTTTGTTCGACGGCCCCCTCGCTACCGCGGAGTCGGGCCGTCCGCGGTCTGACGCTGAGCACCTGCGGACTGTGGCTCGGACTGCTTCTTCGCGCGGTGCCCCGACACCATGGACATGACTACCACGGGGACTACGAAACCCGGCCATACGAACGCGGTACATAGCTCGACCCCTGGATTCCCGAGTCGGTACAGCAGGTGCGTCGCGATGGCAGTACCCACGAAGAGGGCGAGCCCGGAG
>JAXMDE010000035.1:0-1422 GCA_046349015.1 Bradyrhizobium sp.
GTCGGGAATCGGCTGCCCTGTCCCTTGAGCCAGCACGGCCAGACTGCTCACATGCACGAAATGCTTGATACCCGCCCCTGCCGCGCCACGAAGCATGTGTTCCGTCGCATCGAGCGAATTCCGCTGATGTTCAGGCCAGCCCCCGGCGGTTTCGGCCGCCGCATGAATGACGGTGTCCACTCCTTTAAAGAGATCAGCACCCGCTCCAGTCGCCACATCAGCCACCACATATTCGGCGCCGGCAATCCGCTCCCAGGGCGAGGGCTCTCGACGCGCCACTACACGAACCGGACGACCGCGGGACAACAAGGCCCGGACAATTTCCTTCCCTAAGAATCCCGTTCCACCGGTCACCAGGACGCCGCGGCTTTCGACTGGTTTCGGTGCGGCCGCCGCCAAAGCTTTGGCTTCGCCCGCCTTCAGTGCCTTCGCCACCCGTTCACAGATACGGACAGTTTCCAATAAGCTCTCGGGCGACAAGGGCGACGGAGTCCCGTTGCGAGCCGAGTCATAGAACGCCGAAAAGAGCTCGGCTAATCCCGGATAACTCCGCTGGCTCTTGAGGAAGCGGCTCGCCATCGCCGAGGTCGTACCGGTCAACAGCTGCCAAGCCTGTCGGTAGGGAGCGAATAATTTATCAATACCGGACGATCCTGGCCCGATGGCTCGTTGCGTGGTACTACGGACGTAATCGGCAAAGAGAGATCCGTTCTTGCCGATCACCCGCAGATAACTTTCAACGGGGCGTCCCTCCAGCGTCACGATCAATGCCCCGGTGACGCCGCCTCGACGCACCAGCGCATGGACCGTCCCGGCCTGACTGACTTCCAGCGACAACAGTTCCGTGCGTCCTTCTCCGGCTTGCTCCAACACCTGAAGCAGCAGATAGACGGGATGCGGAAGGATATCGAGTAATTGATGGTCGGCGCGAAGCACCTTCCGGCCGCCAGGCGCATGCCGGACAGTCCGGAAGGAAAAGTAACTTTCGACATGCACCACCCGGCCGATCGAAGGCAGGTATTGCGTCAACACCCGGGTGGGCGGTTCGTAGAGCAGTTGGTGGCCGGCGCAGACGCGAAGGCCTTTGGCACTGGCTTCGTCCAGAAGCTGCTGCGCATCTTCGACGGATTCGGTGAACGGCTTTTCGACGTAAATATGGCAGCCGGCCTTGAGGGCCATGCGTGCGAGCGGGGCATGGGTCGCCGGCGGAGTGATGATATGGACGACGTGAAGTTTTTCCGAGGCGAACAGCTCTTCCGGCGTCTTGAAGCAGCCGATTCCCGGTACAATATCGCGCATGGCAGCCTGAGCCGCATCGGAGGGATCGGCCACCGCAACCAACTGCACACCGGGGCATCGCAAGATGGCCCGGGCATGGTGTTGCGCATGGCGGCCCGCGCCGATGAGCGCGATCCGCAAGGA
>JAXMDE010000036.1:0-1278 GCA_046349015.1 Bradyrhizobium sp.
ACGGCGCGGGGCTTATTCCAGATCGAGGAAAGAGCGCAGCTGCTCGGAGCGGCTCGGGTGGCGCAGCTTGCGCAGCGCCTTGGCTTCGATCTGGCGGATGCGCTCGCGCGTGACGTCGAACTGCTTGCCGACCTCTTCCAGCGTGTGGTCGGTGTTCATGTCGATGCCGAAGCGCATGCGCAGCACCTTGGCCTCGCGCGGGGTGAGGCCGGCCAGCACATCGCGCACGGTCTCCTGCAGGCCGGTGCCGGTGGCGGCGTCGATGGGCGACTCGACGTTGGCGTCTTCGATGAAATCGCCGAGGTGCGAATCCTCGTCGTCGCCGATCGGCGTCTCCATCGAGATCGGCTCCTTGGCGATCTTCATGACCTTGCGGATCTTGTCCTCGGGCATGTCCATCTTCTTGGCCAGCTCTTCCGGCGTGGGCTCGCGGCCCATCTCCTGCAGCATCTGGCGGCTGATGCGGTTGAGCTTGTTGATCGTCTCGATCATGTGCACCGGGATGCGGATGGTGCGCGCCTGGTCGGCGATCGAGCGCGTGATGGCCTGGCGGATCCACCACGTCGCGTAGGTCGAGAACTTGTAGCCGCGGCGGTATTCGAACTTGTCGACCGCCTTCATCAGGCCGATGTTGCCTTCCTGGATCAGGTCGAGGAACTGCAGGCCGCGGTTGGTGTACTTCTTGGCGATCGAGATCACGAGGCGCAGGTTGGCCTCGACCATCTCCTTCTTGGCGCGCCGCGCCTTGGCCTCGCCGATCGAGACCTCGCGGTTGATGTCCTTGATCGAGGAGATCGTGAGGTGGTGGACCTTCTCGAGCTCGCCGAGGCGCAGCTGGCGCTGCTCGATCGGTTCCTGGAACTTCGCGAGCACGGGCGAGTACTTCTTGCCGCCCTTGATGTGCTTCATGAGCCAGCGGTTGCTGGTCTCGTTCTTCGGGAAGGTCGCGAGGAAGTCCTTGCGCGGCATGCCGGCGTCGCGCACGGCCATGACCATGATCTCGCGCTCGAGCTGGCGGATCTCGTTGACGTGCAGCCGCAGGTTCGCGATCAGCGCATCGAACATGCGCGGCGCGAGCTTGAGCTCCATGAACTCGTCGGCGAGCTTCCTGCGCAGCTTCTGCGTCTTCGGGTCCTCGACGCCGAGCTTGTCGAGCGCGACCAGCAGCTGGCCGTGCAGCTTGTGGATCGAGGCGAAGCGGCGCGCGGCCTCCTCGGGATCCGGGCCGGTGTCGACGGCTTCCTCTTCCTCGTCGCCTTCCTCGGACTCGTCGTCGCC
>JAXMDE010000037.1:0-4581 GCA_046349015.1 Bradyrhizobium sp.
ACGTTATGATCGGGAAGTCGGTCGAATTTACAACATTCTCGAGAAGCGCCTTGGCGAATCTGAATATCTCGCCGGCGAGTATTCCATCGCTGACATCAGCACATTCCCTTGGGTTCGCACGCGAAAGCTGCATCGACGCGACTTGTCGGAGTACCCGAACATTGATCGGTGGTACCAGGCGATCAAGGACCGTCCGGGGGTTCGGGCGGGAATAAATACGTTGTCCGACAGCAAGCAATGGGAAGCGAAGCCGGGCACCGAGGCCTGGAAGAATATGTTCGGAAAGAATGGAAGTTCGTAACAATTGCACAAAATCCTATCAGGTGTCAGGCGCGGCGACTAATTCGTGGCGCTGACGTCGCATAGCAGCAATTGATGCAGGTTGACTGAATTACATCCCGCCTATCGCGCACTCGGGTCCCTGAGGCGAAAACAGGCAACGGCCGCTATCCGCGAGGTGATCCCGGGGGCGTCGTTTTGTGAGAGATTGGTGTGCGGTGCACCCGCGATACCGGTATGTCCGACGCCAGACTGTCGGGAGCAACTACGATTGCCTCCGGACGCCAAGAGAATCTTGAAGTGCAGATACTGTAAAAATGTCTTCACGTGGAAGCAACCGAGCGCGTCTCAGCAGCAAGCCGCAGACTTTTTCTATCGTGAAATATCCTCCATCTTTTTTGTGCATGCAGGTGATAGAATAAACTTAATGGCCGCTTTTGGTGTCGCCCGTTGCGGGCATTATTGGGTAGGGTATTTTCCGCAGCATCTGCCTGTGTGTCTGCACGAGACGGTTCCGCGAATAGAGGCCGATTTACAATTCGATGGTAAGCTATTGATATCTTTGGACTTGGAATTCCCCCATTTTGTATCCAAGCCTTTGAAATTGTGTTGAAAAGACGAGACTCTTAATCAGCGGGTCCCAGGTTCGAGCCCTGGTGCGCCCACCAAACTTTCCAGACATTGCATAACGACGGCCCCACGGAGCACGCGGCAACTTGCCCAGCGACGGCCCGAATCCGCCGGCGGTCCATGGGTGGCCGGCGAGTTGCAGAGGATTACGGGGCCCCGGAGCGACGGCGGGCTGTCTTGATCAAATCCGAGTACCACCCAAACGATGATTTCGGAACGCGGCGGAGCGACGGATAGTCGACATAGGTGAGGCCGAACCGAACGCTGTAGCCCTGGTCCCACTCGAAATTGTCCAGCAGCGACCAGACGAAATAGCCGCGGACGTCGACGCCACCGGCGGCGGCGGAATTCATCGCCGCGATATAGTCGCGCAGAAACGCTATTCGTCCGGTGTCCATTATGGCTCCTGCAGGATCGGGCTGGTCGTGGCTGCCGTATCCGTTTTCGAGCGAGGTGGAAACGCCCCAGATGAAGTCCGGGCGCAAGCTGGAGGTCGGGGGAAGCTCGGAAACGGGCATGCAATGGACCGTCGAATCTCCAGGCAGAGCTAAGGCCGCGGCGCGATCGGGAAGCGCAAGCAGTTCATTAATCCAGCCGGGCGTGAGACGATGTTGAGCCAAATCAAGGGCTCGCGAAAGGCGGGCATGCCAAACTTGAAAGCCGCTTTGGCCGTTGAGGTGTCGCTTGCAAAGAACGAGATGGGGAGGAATCGCCGATGACCGCTTTCGCGGGAGCGGCTTTTTTCGTGTCGACGAGGATGACGGCGTATTCTGGCTCGTCGATCCCGACGGCGGCCGGTTTCTCTCGAAGGGCGTCAACACGGTCTGCTTCGAACATGACCACATCGGAAATGCGGGTCGCGCGCCATACGCCGACGCCTGCCGGGAAAAGTATGGCCGGGTGGATATCTGGCGGGCCGCGACGGCCGATCGGCTGGCGGGCTGGAAATTCAATACACTCGGCTGCTGGTCCGACGAGCTGGTCGGCAGCGCCGGGTCTTCGCTGCTTGCGGTCGCCCCCACGATCGAGCTGGGGCAGACCTTCAAGTTTCACCGGCGCGACGAGATATTTCCCGACGTCTTCGACCCCGAATTCGCGCGCCATATCCGTGAAAGTGCGATCGATAAATGTACAACGCGGCGCAACCAGCGGAATTTGCTCGGCACGTTCATCGACAACGAACTTTACTGGTCGCCGGACTGGCGCGGGGCCGATGAACTTCTGACGCTGTTTCTGAACCTGCCGGCTTTTCGTCCCGGCCGCATCGCGGCCATCTCGCGGCTGCAGGAACACTATCGGGAGTTTTCCCAGTTCAACGCGGTCTGGCGAACATCGGCACGCTCATGGGAGGAGCTCGGCAGGATCGGACGTATCGAGGCGCCGTTCTTCCGAATGCCGCCGGGCGGTGCGAACGACGCGCTCGAAATCAGGGCCAACCTGGCTAGTCCCCAGCGCGCGGCATTCTCCGCCGATTGCGATGTCTTTGTCGCTGTCGTGGCCGAGAAATACTTCGAGCTGTGCGTTTCTGCCATCAAGGCCGTCGACCCCAATCACCTCGTGATCGGCTCGCGGTTTGGCTACCAGCCGTATCCCACGGTGGTCGCCGCGGCGGGACGCCACCTCGATGTGATCTCGTTCAATTGCTACGGCTTCGACGCCAGCGCTGTGATTGACGCATATTCGGCGACGGGAAAACCGTGCCTGATCTCCGAATTTTCCTTCCGCGGCGACGATTCCGGGCTGCCCAATACTCACGGCGCCGGGCCGCGGGTGGCGACGCAGACCGAGCGCGCCCGATGTTTCGAGCACTACGTCTCTGCGGCCCTGCGCAAGCCGGCTGTCGTTGGTTATCATTGGTTCGAATTCGCGGATCAGCCTGCCGAAGGCCGGTTTGATGGTGAAAATTCGAACTATGGCACGGTAACGATCAAGGACGATGCTTATGGGGAACTGACCGAGGCGATGACGAGGATCAATACCACGGCTGAACGAATTCACGCAGAGGCGCGCCAGCCGCGTGAATGACTTCGGGTCCCCGTCCATGTGCACGGCCGTTCGAATGAACCGCGCGCCAATCCGGGAATAGCACTTTCACGTCTTGACTTCGTCCGTGCTGTCTTCCGCCTCGAGAACCGCAGCCATGGTGCGAAATACGCTTGCCGGGTTGACGCTGATCGAATCGATTCCAAGGCGCGTCAGGTACCGCGCAATTTCGGGATAATTCGCCGGGGCCTCGCCGCAGATGCCGACATGGCGTCCGTTCCGCTTGGCGCCCGCCACCGCCTGTCTGAACATCTCCAGCATTCCAGGGTCGCGCTCGTCAAAATCGAAGGCAACGATGTCGGAATCCCTGTCGACGCCCAGCGTAAGCTGGGTCAGATCGTTCGAGCCGATCGAGAAGCCGTCGAACAATTCAGCGAACGCGTCGATCTGAATGACATTGTTCGGGATCTCGCACATCACGTAGATCTCGAGCCCGTTTTCGCCGCGCTTCAGCCCATGCTCCGCCATGGTCGCGATCACGCGGCGGCCTTCCGCGACGGTTCGGCAGAAGGGCACCATGATGCGCAAATTGGCAAGGCCCATGTCCTCGCGCACCCGGCGGAGCGCTGCGCATTCCAGCGCAAATCCCTCGGCGTAAGCGGGGTGGCTGTAACGGGCAGCACCGCGGAACCCGAGCATCGGGTTCTCTTCTTTCGGTTCGAACGCTTCGCCGCCGAGCAGGCTGGCATATTCGTTGGTCTTGAAATCGGAGAGCCGGACGATCACCGGCTTGGGATGGAAAGCGGCGGCAATTGTGCCGACGCCCTCGGCCAGCCTCTGAATGAAGAAATCGGAGGGACGGTTGTAACCCTGCACCAGGCGCGCGATCGCGCTTCTTGCCTTGGCCGATTTGACCTTCTCCGGCTTGAGAAGGGCCATCGGATGCACGCCGATATGTTCGCTGATGATGAACTCCATGCGTGCCAATCCGACGCCCGCCTGCGGCTGCATGGCCGTCCGGAATGCCATTTCGGGAGTGCCGACATTGACCATGATAGCCGTACGCGGCTGCTTGAGTTCACTCACCGGTGTGCGCGTGACGTCGAAAGCGGCCGTCCCCTGATAGACGCTTCCGGTGTCGCCTTCGGCGCAGGAGATCGTGACGGCGGTCCCCGTCTTGAGTTTCTTGGTCGCATGTGTCGCGCCGACCACGGCAGGAATGCCGAGTTCGCGTGCCACAATGGCGGCGTGGCAGGTACGGCCGCCCTTGTCGGTGATGACGCCGGCCGCCACTTTCATGACCGGCTCCCAGTCCGGACTGGTGGCCGGCGCCACCAGGATCTCCCCTGGCTTGAAGGCGGCAAGGTCCCGCTTGGTCGCAATCCGGCGGGTGCGTCCCGAGGCGATCTTCTCTCCGACCGCGCGACCGGTAACGATCACGGGCCCGTGGCCTCTGAGATTATAGGTTTCAAAGACGTCCGGCGAACGCTGCGAGGCGACCGTCTCGGGCCGCGCCTGAATAATATAGAGCTTGCCGTCCGAGCCGTCCTTTGCCCATTCGATATCCATCGGCATGGCGGCGCCGGCATGCTTCGAATAGTGCTCCTCGATCCGGACGGCGATATCGGCAAGGCTCAGCACCTCTGCGTCGGAAACGCAGAAACGCCGTCGCTCGGCATCGGGCACTGC
>JAXMDE010000038.1:0-7059 GCA_046349015.1 Bradyrhizobium sp.
TCGAGAAGGAGAAGCGTATCCGTATCTGGTCTTCAGCCTGCTCGACCGGCGAGGAACCCTACACCATTGCCATGACCCTTCACGAAGGAGTTCAACAGCCGGCCCAGTGGAACTTCCAAATTCTGGCTTCGGACATTTCGACGCGAGTTCTGGCCCATGCTGCCAAGGGGCTGTATGCGGAAGACCGGGTGCGCGAGGTGCCGCCCGAAATCGTCAAACATCATTTCCTTCAGGGACGGGGAGATAGTGCGGGACTGGTGAAGGTGAAGCCTCACCTCTCCGCCATCATCAAGTTCCGGCGGTTGAACCTGATGGACGATCATTTTCCAATCAAAGCGCCGCTGGATGTGATTTTCTGCCGGAATGTCATGATTTATTTCGATCGTCCGACACAGGAACGCCTGGTCAACAAGTTTTACCACCATCTCAAACCGGGTGGGCATCTCTTCATCGGCCACTCGGAAAGTTTGCAGTGGGTGTCTCATCCCTTCAAAACCATCGCGCCGACGATCTATTGGAAGGAATCCTGAGAGACATGGCCGTCATCGACACCGATGCGTTCTCGCATATCCGGCGCATGCGCGATGGACGATTCCCCCACGAGGTGGCGTGCATCCTGCCGGGAGAGTTTTTTGTGAGCCGGGAACCGATGGTCGTCTACACGGTCCTTGGTTCCTGCATCTCCGCCTGTATCCGGGATCCCATCGTGGGGGTCGGCGGTATGAATCACTTCATGCTTCCGGCTCCGAAGGAGCATCAGTCCGGCGATGCCTGGGGCGGCGAATCGACCCGCTATGGGTCCTTCGCGATGGAACAGCTGATCAACGAAATTTTGAAACGCGGCGGACTCCGGCACCGTCTGGAAGTGAAATTATTCGGGGCAGGGAAGATCTATGAGGGTAATATCGATGTCGGAGCACGCAACACGGAATGGGTGCTCCAATATTTGAAGACGGAAGGCTACGCCCTTGCGAAAAGCGACCTGGGCGATGTGTATCCGAGGAAAGTGTACTACTTCACCGACTCGGGCCGCGTCCTGATGAAGAAGATCGAGCGCGTGAAAAACCGCACGATCTACGAGCGGGAGACGGAATACCAGCATCGGATCGAAGTCGAACCGACCGTGCAACAAGACAATATTACGTTGTTTTGACACAGAAGACCGGTGGCGGCACAGAACATGCGCACACCAGAAGACCAGGAGATGTGTGGCAATGGCTAAGATTCGAGTCCTGACTATCGATGATTCCGCACTGATGCGACAGGTGTTGGCTGAGCTGTTGTCAAAAGATCCTGGCATCGAAGTGATCGGCAGCGCACCGGATCCCTATGTCGCCCGGGAAAAAATTAAGGCGTTGAATCCCGATGTGCTGACCCTGGATGTGGAAATGCCCAAAATGGACGGGCTCACGTTTCTCGAAAAGCTGATGCGCGGACGCCCGACTCCGGTGATCATGGTCAGCTCGCTCACTGAGGCTGGGTGCCAAACGACTCTCCGGGCGCTGGAACTCGGTGCGGTCGATTTCATCACGAAACCGAAAATCGATTTGCGCGAAGGCATGGACCAGGTGGCGCAGGATCTCATTGCCAAAATCAAGGCTGCCGCAACGGCCTCCGTGCGTCCCACCACGGCGGCGGCATCGAGCACCTCGCGTCCGACATCTCTCAATTCGGCCATGATCAAGACCACGGATATGATTATTGCGATCGGCTCCTCCACGGGTGGGACAGAGGCGGTCAAAGACGTGCTCCAGGTGCTCCCTCCCAATACCCCGCCGATCCTCATCACCCAGCACATGCCGGAACGGTTTACGAAGACCTGGGCAGATCGCATGAATCAGCTCTGCCGCATCTCCGTCAAAGAAGCCGAGGATGGGGATAGCGTGCTGCCGGGGCATGCGCTCGTGGCGCCGGGCAACTACCACATGACCCTGGTTCGCAGCGGCGCGCGCTATTCGGTCCGCATCAACCAGGATGAACCGGTCAATCGCCATCGCCCCTCGGTCGATGTGATGTTCGACTCCGTCGCCCAGTATGCAGGAGGCAACGCGGTCGGCGTGATTCTCACCGGCATGGGAGGAGACGGGGCCAAAGGCCTGCTGCGCATGAAAGAAGCCGGCGCCTTTACCATCGCCCAGGACGAAGCGTCCTGCGTGGTGTTCGGCATGCCGAAAGAAGCCATTAAGCTTGGGGCCGCCGACATCGTCCGTCCGCTGGACGACATCGCGTCAGCCATTTTGACTCAAGTCACCCGTGCCTGATTGTTCACCTTTTCCATCAAGAGGAGTTGCGATGAAAATCACCAGCGAAGTCCACAATCATAAAGTGACCTTAAAACTGGAAGGGAACTTTACCTATACCCAGCGGAAGCCGTTTCAGGAAATGCTGAAGTCCGTCAGCGTCGATCCGATGGAACACATCGTCATCGATCTGTCGCAGGTGGCATTTCTCGACAGCGCCGCGTTGGGACTCCTGATGATTTCCCATCGGCAGTTGCAGGCCGAAAAACGCACCTTGTCGTTGGCCTATCCTCAAGCGACGGTACGGCAGATCATCGAGCTCGCCAATCTGCACAAGACCATTCCGCTGATTGAATCGACGGTTCCCTCTGCGGCGAAGAAAAGCGCATGACCCTTCTTTTCTGGATATGAAAGGAAACAGGCATGCAGATTACTGAACGGCGAGTCGGGGAGTCCGTCATTCTCGACTTGGTGGGCGAACTGACGTATGCGAATCGAGCCACGTTCAAAGCGTCGGTGGAGCGCAGCAGAGCCGGCGGCGTCCATCATCTGATTTTGAATATGCAAGGCGTTCGGTTCCTCGACAGTTCGGCGCTCGGGACCTTGGCGTTACTGACGCAAAGCCTCAGCGCGACGCGGGGCACGATCGGTCTCCTGAACCCCCAGAGTTATGTCAAAGAAATCCTGACCCTGGCAAATTTGCATCAACTGCTGCCGGTCTACCATTCGGAGCAGGACGCACTGGCTGCCTGCCGGTTGCCCAAAGCCGGGTAAGGGACACATCAGGAGCACGACACGTGGCTGAACCCGCACGACGTATCGAGCCGCAATCCGGCACTGACAGCGCCGCAAAGCCGACGCCGGTCATCCTTCTCGTCGACGACGACGAGATCACCAGGACCGGTATGGCCGGACGACTGAAACGCTTGGGGTACCGGGTCATTGAGGCCGGTGACGGAACCGCCGGCTTGACCGCCATCCGTGCTCAGCGCCCGGATTTGGTGATTCTGGATTGGATGATGCCGGGGATGGACGGTCCGAGTGTCTGCGAAGCGATCCGCGCCGACCCTGAGTTGAAATCCAGCCAGGTCGTGCTCATGACGGCGCACGACCGGCCCGAACAGATCGCGGAAGGGCTCTCCCGCGGGGCCGATGATTTCCTAAGCAAAGCGGCGAGCAAGCAGGAAGTATTGGCGCGGGTGCAAGCCAGCCTTCGGTCGAGCGCCCTGGTACGTGAAATCGAACACACGCGCGACGACCTCGATCGCTCCCACCGTCTGCTGTCGGCGAAACAAGCGGAGTTGGAAAGTGAGCTGCAATCAGCCGCGGATTTCGTCCGCGCGCAACTCCCTCTGCCCGGCATGCCGGCCACGGGGGTCAGTATGCAGTGGGCCTACCAGCCATCTCTTGCCCTGGGCGGCGACTTGTTTCAAGTGTGCTCCTGGGGAGCCGATGCTCTGGGGTTATACATCCTCGACGCGTCGGGGCACGGGGTGGCTGCCGCATTGCGAGCGGTGGGACTCATGAGTTTTCTTCGTGAAGACAATCTGGCCAAAGTGGTCGGAAGTTTTGATCCGGGAGCGATTATTACCGAGGCGAATCGTCTGTTTCCGCTGACGCAGGACGGGGAATATTTCACGTTGTGGGTGGGGCGTCTGGACATCTCCTCACGTATGCTGTCCTACGCCACCGCAGGCCATAGCGGGGCATTTCTGCAGGCAGCCGGCGATGGATCCCGATGGCTCTCCATGGCCAGTCTTCCCTTGGGATTCGATCCACACAGTGTGTTTGAAAGCATGCATACCCCGTTGCTGTCGCTGGATCGTCTGTATCTGCTGAGTGACGGCATCTATGAGGCCCTTCACCGACAGGGGAACTCTGGGGGACGAAACCGCTGCAAGCAACGCCGGGAAGCGCACCGGAGCCATAAGCTCCTGGACAAAGCATCGCTGACACCATGGCCACCGCGCGACAATGGCTGGCGGGGAGATTTTCCCGATGACGTCGCTCTGCTGGGTTAGAGATGCTGATACTCTTGTTGGGCCAAAAGGAAAGGGCGTAATGGACTCGCAACCAGTCATGGACCTGGCTGCCGCCCTCGATCGCTTCGACGGGGATCAGGATTTGTTTCTGACCCTTGCCGGCCTCTTTGTGGAACGCTCGGGGACAGGCGCTGGCCGCACTTCAGAGCGCTCTGTCGGCCCAGGACCTTCCGGTGCTGGTCGGCGAAGCCATAAATTAAAAGGGTCGGCCATGGAGTTTTGTGCGCGTCCCGCCGTCGCCGCAGCCGCGCACCTTGAAGAAGCGGCCCGAAAGGCGGCCGCGGATTAATCCCGGCGCTCGCCGAACAGACTCGTGCAGAAGTCGAACGCCTGACGGCCGCACTGGCTGAGATCATGCAAAAAGGGTTTTCCCTCATGACCGGTCACGCCGCATCGCCCACGATGCTGGTCGTCGATGCCTCTGCCGAGACCTGGGCAATGGCCATGGAGGAGGGGAAACTCCGAGGATCTCCGTCATTACAGCGCCGGATCCGCAGGTGGCATTGGCCATGATCGATATGGCTGCCCCCGATATCCTCATGACTGATCTGTTCCCGGCTGACCAGGCCGGTGTGTTGCTGATCCGTGAACTCGCATGCGGTCTCGGCGGCATCCTTGCGACCGGCGAGTCTGGAGATGCTGGAGACGATTCTGAACGTAGTACGGGCGGGCGCTGGGGACTATCTACGGAAGCCCCTGCTCGTGGAAGAACTGGGCCTGGCGCTGGATCGGGCGCTTCGACAGCTTCCGTCGACCGTCGAGAATATCGCTGGCGTCGAACAGGTGGACTACCGTCTGGTGTTGGGCACCAATCCGGATCATGTCGAGGCCCGTGTGACCTGGTTGATTCAGCAGACCGCCCTGACGCTACCCGAGATGCAGCGCCTGCATCTTCGCACCACGTTGACCGAACTCATCGTCAACGCCGTAGAACATGGCAGTCTCGAGATCCTGTACCAGGAAAAACACGAGGCATTGAGCAGCGACTAGTTTGAGCGCCTGATTGAGGAGAACGCCGCCGCCACCCGCGGTTTGCCAGGCGGCGTGTCGTGGTGCAGGCGTCGTATGACAAAACTCGCCGGCGCCTTCGTTATGCGATCACGGACGAGGGAAAGGGCTTGCCCGGAGCCGTTTTGTGGCCACACCTGAACAGCCCTGCGACAGTCGCCATCCCAACGGCCGGGGGTTTTTCTTGAAGGGGCGTTTTTCCCCGATTTGACCTACAACGAACGCGGGACGGAAGTGACGTTTTCTGTGCCGGTGCCCTAGGCTCTACAATTTCGACGCGTCCTGCGGCTTGACGCGCTCCGCTTCGCGGTTTATCTTCCCTCGCTGATTCCGTTCCCTCCTGACCGCTCACAAATGAGGCGTCTCATACTCTCTCTCACTCGTCCGGTGTTTCTTCTCATGCTATGTGCCTTTTCGGCTGGTTGCAGTACTGCCGAGTGGGTTCACCCCAATCGCCCGAAGGACCAATTTACCCTGACTATAACAAGTGCCAGGCCGACACCATGCGCGACCCTAAACTGCAGCAGGGCATTCAACTCCTGATCATCCAGGCCACGGAACGCTGTGTGAAAAACAGGGTGGCGGCTGGTAGAAAAAGAATAGCCACTCCCGAATGGCGATCGGCAGGCAAGCCGGCTTCTGTGCCTGTGTCAGCCCTCGCCATTCGCTCCGTGACACGCCTCCCACATTTTCGCATCACTTGTCTTCGAGTCGTTTTTGTTGACGGATCGATCAAGGTTCGTTATGTAATGAACTGACCGACCATCCACCTCCGCCGCCGTACAGGAAACCATGCCATGACACGCATCGATCTCATCGCCGGAGCACGCCCGAATTTCATGAAAATCGCGCCGATCATCGATGCGCTGAATGCCGCCCGGTCGCGTGGAAGCCATCTTCGTTTTCGACTCATTCATACAGGGCAGCACTACGACCGCGCCATGTCGGGCAGCTTTTTCGAGGAACTGGGTATCCCGGATCCGGACATCAATCTGGAAGTCGGTTCCGGCACGCAAGCCGAACAAACGTCGGCCATCATGGTGAACTACGAAAAAGTTCTGGCCAAAGATAAAAGCCATCTCTGCTTGGTCGTCGGGGACGTGACCTCGACCATGGCCTGTTCGATTGTCGCCCGCAAGATGGGGATTCCGGTGGCTCATGTGGAGGGTGGTATCCGTTCAAACGATTGGACAATGCCGGAGGAAATCAATCGCGTCGTCACGGATTCCATTACCAACTGGTTCTTCACCACGAGCGAAACGGCCAATGAGAATTTGCGCCGGGCAGGTGTCACAAGCGACCGTATCTTCTTTGTCGGCAACACTATGATCGATACGCTGCTCAAACATGCGGACCGGTTACGGCCTCCGGCCTGCTGGAGTTCTCTTGCCCTCAAACCCAATCACTACTTTGTTGTCACCCTGCATCGTCCGGCAAACGTGGACGGCGAGCAGCAGTTGCTGGGACTGTTACGGGCCATTGCGGAGGGTACCCAAGGTTTACCGGTGGTCTTTCCGGTTCATCCTCGAACTGCCAAAAACCTCCGCGAATCAGGGCAGGCACTTCCGTCGATGCACTATGTCGATCCGTTAGGGTATCTCGAGTTCAATTATTTGGTGAAGCATGCCCGCGGCGTAATTACCGATTCAGGCGGCATCACCGAGGAAACCACCGTGCTAGGCGTTCCCTGCCTGACCTTGCGTGATAACACTGAACGGCCGGAAACGGTGACCATCGGCACCAATGAACTGATTGGTACCGACCCAGCG
>JAXMDE010000039.1:0-1332 GCA_046349015.1 Bradyrhizobium sp.
TTGGGGCAGTTTTGGCCTGGCACATTGCAACAGGTGACGCTGAAGACGCAGGAGACGGTGATCGGACACCTCGTCGGCGAGGAAACGATTCCCCATTCGATGACGACTGATGCTCTACTGGGGCAACGGCGCTTTCGCTATCGCGTCGGCAATCGGGATCAATTCGGTTCCGAATACCGGTGGATCAATGAATCCGAGATCGCCTCGATATCTGCGGCCGACGATCTGGTGTTCGTGGAGCGTCGTGAATGGGGCCCTGCCTACGGCCGTATCAGCCTCGCAGCAGAAAGTACCGCGGCAACCAACGCCGATGGCAGCGCCTGGAGCACCATCGAAACGCTCGTGGACCGCGCCAACCAGTTGCGTCAGCGGATCGAACATCTCGAGCGGGAGGACATCGGGTCGATTAACTATCGCATCGAGAAGGCCAGGCTTGCGCGTCAGGCTCTGGTGTTGAAAGGTGCAGGCAACCCCGCCAGCACCGAAACAGACCGGCGTCTCGTCGAGGAGATCGCCGCGCTTGAACGTGACTACCTCTCAAAGACCGACGCACTGGAGCAATTGCATAAAGAGGCAACCCAGGAGGTCGTGCTCCTTACCCTCTCCACCGGACGATCGGTGCGTCTCTCGCTCGATCAGGTCTTGGCTGTCAGTCGGCCGAATGCGATGAATTGGTTCGAAAAGGCTCTGGCCTATGTCCGGAACCTCTGGCATTTTGTCTCCGGCGAACCTCGCGAAGCCAATACGGAGGGCGGGATATTTCCTGCCATCTTCGGGACGGTGCTGATGGTGTTTTTGATGACCTTGGCCGTGATGCCTTTCGGGGTAATGGCGGCCGTCTATCTTCGAGAATATGCGAAACAAGGACCGCTCGTCAGGCTGGTCAGAATTGCGGTGAACAACCTGGCGGGAGTGCCCTCGATTGTGTTCGGCGTGTTTGGGTTGGCCTTCTTTGTCTATGCGCTGGGGGGCACCATCGATCAGATCATCTTTCCTGAATCCTTGCCGAATCCCACGTTCGGGACAGGCGGGATTCTCTGGGCTTCGCTGACCCTCGCTCTGCTCACCGTTCCTGTCGTGATTGTCGCCACGGAAGAAGGGCTCTCCGCGGTGCCCCGCGATTTCCGGGAAGGATCCGTGGGGTTGGGGGCCACCAAATTCGAGACGATCCGGCATGTCATTCTGCCTTGCGCCTTGCCCGGGATTTTGACGGGATTGATTCTCGCTATGGCCAGAGCCGCAGGCGAAGTGGCGCCGCTGATGCTTACGGGTGTGGTGAAGCTGGCTCCGGCGCTTCCGCTGGACGAATATCTTCCCTTCCTGCATCTCGAA
>JAXMDE010000040.1:0-1022 GCA_046349015.1 Bradyrhizobium sp.
CCGACGCCGGTCATCCTTCTCGTCGACGACGACGAGATCACCCGCACCGGTATGGCCGGACGACTGAAACGCTTGGGGTACCGGGTGATTGAGGCCGGTGACGGAACCGCCGGCTTGACCGCCATCCGTGCTCAACGCCCGGATCTGGTCATCTTGGATTGGATGATGCCGGGGATGGACGGCCCGAGTGTCTGCGAAGCGATCCGCGCCGACCTCGAGTTGAAATCCAGCCAGATCGTGCTCATGACGGCACACGACCGACCCGAACAGATCGCGGAAGGGCTCTCCCGCGGGGCCGATGACTTCCTGAGCAAAGCGGCGAGCAAACAGGAAGTATTGGCGCGGGTGCAAGCCAGCCTTCGGTCGAGCGCCCTGGTACGTGAAATCGAACACACGCGCGACGACCTCGATCGCTCTCACCGTCTGCTGTCGGCGAAACAAGCGGAGTTGGAAAGCGAGCTGCAATCAGCCGCGGATTTCGTCCGCGCGCAACTCCCTCTGCCCGGCATGCCGGCCACGGGAGTCAGTATGCAGTGGGCCTACCAGCCATCTCTTGCCCTGGGCGGCGACTTGTTTCAAGTGTGCTCCTGGGGAGCCGATGCTCTAGGGTTATACATCCTCGACGCGTCGGGGCACGGAGTGGCTGCCGCCTTGCGAGCAGTGGGACTCATGAGTTTTCTCCGTGAAGACAATCTGGCGAAAGTGGTCGGAAGTTTTGATCCGGGAGCGATCATTACGGAGGCGAATCGTCTGTTTCCGCTGACGCAGGACGGAGAATATTTCACCTTATGGGTGGGGCGTCTGGACATCTCCTCACGTATGCTGTCCTACGCCACCGCAGGCCATAGCGGAGCATTTCTGCAGGCAGCCGGCGATGGATCCCGATGGCTCTCCATGGCCAGTCTTCCCTTGGGATTCGATCCGCACAGTGTGTTTGAAAGCATGCATACCCCGTTGCTGTCGCTGGATCGTCTGTATCTGCTGAGTGACGGCATCTATGAGGCCCCTTCACCGACAGGGGA